>NZ_VKAA01000031.1 GCF_007096635.1 Mycolicibacterium sp. 018/SC-01/001 | reverse complement strand
TCGATACCCCGGCACAGCGCATGGCCGCCCTCATTAGCCAAGCGGCCTAACCGTTGTCATGACCACTTGACTTTGAGGGGCCCGGCAACGACCGGGAATGATATTCCGCGGGAATTGCGGCTAGCGCCAGGACGGCAGCCAGATCTGCATGTTCCATGTGCTCTGTGAGATCGGCAGGCCGGTCAGCACCGGGTAGAGCCACGCGAAGTTCGTGATCACCAGCGCCACATAGCAGCTCACCACGAGCAGCCCGAGCGTTCGCCGTTCGGCGGTCTGCCGTGGCGCATGCAGGATGTCGCCCGCGATCATCGCGATCATCATCACCAGGAACGGCGCCATGGTCGCGGCGTAGAAGAAGTACATCTGCCGGTCGATGTCGGCGAACCACGGCAGGAAGCCCGCGCCGTAGCCGACCAGCAGCACCCCGTAGCGCCAGTCGCGTTTCACGAACGCCCGCCACAGCGCCCACACCAGAACGGGCACGGCGAGGAACCACATCGCCGGCGTGCCGACCAGCATGACGGCCTTCACGCATGACTGCGCGCCGCAGCCCGGCACGTCCTGGTTGTCGATCGCGTACAGCACCGGGCGCAGCGACATCGGCCACGTCCACGGCTTGGACTCCCACGGGTGGTGATTGCCGTCGGCATTGGTCAGCCCGGAATGGAAACGGAAGGCCGCGTAGGTGTAATGCCACAGCGAGCGGATCGCGTCCGGTAGCGGGATCACGCTGTCGGGTCCGATCGAGCGCCCTACTTCGTAGCGGTTCACGCCCGTCTCGGAGGCGAACCACATCGCATACGACGCCAGGTAGACACCGAACGGGATGGCCACCAGCGCGTACAGCGACGGTCCCACGTCGCGACGCAGCGTGCCGAGCCACGGGCGCTGCACCCGGTACTGCTTGCGCGCCGCCACATCGAACCCGACGCTCATCACCCCGAAGAACAGCACGAAGTACAGGCCCGACCATTTGGTCGCACAGGCCAGCCCGAGCAGCACACCTGCGCCGAACCGCCACCACCGCACACCCAGTCGCGGGCCCCAGCGCGTCTCGCCGACCCGGCCGGCCATCAGCGCGACGTGCATACGCTCGCGGACCTGATCCCGGTCGACGATCAGGCAGCCGAACGCGGCGACGACGAAGAACACCAGGAAGATGTCCAGCAGTGCGGTGCGGGCGGTCACGAAGGACACGCCGTCGGCGATCAGCAGCAGCCCGGCGATGCCGCCGACGAGCGTGGACCGGCTGATCCGCCGCGCGATGCGCACCACCAGCAGCACCATGACGACACCGCACAGCGCGCCGGTGAAACGCCAGCCGACCCCGTTGTAGCCGAAGATCGCCTCGCCCAGCGCGATCAGCTGCTTGCCGACGGGCGGATGCACCACCAGGCCGTAGCCGGGGTTGTCCTCCACGCCGTGGTTGTGCAGCATCTGCCAGGCCTGCGGTGCGTAGTGCTTCTCGTCGAAGATCGGCGTGCCCGCGTCGGTGGGGGAGCCCAGGTTGAGGAAGCGGGTCACCGCGGCCAGCGCGGTGATCACGAGCGTCATGGCCCAGCCGCGGAACCGGTCCAGTGGCCCGAAGTCGGCGACCGGGACCAGCGGCGCCGGGGAGACGACCGGGACCGCGCGGCGCGCGACAACGAGCTCGTCGGGCGGGGCGGTCACGCCTGCGATCGTAGGCTGTGGGGCATGACCGCCGGACGACTGCTCATCGGCGCGACCCCGCTGGGCCAGCCGTACGACGCGTCGAACCGGTTGATCCGCGCGCTGGCCAGCGCTGATGTGATCGCCGCGGAGGACACGAGGCGGGTCCGCACGCTCGCGACCGCGCTGGAGGTGCGTCCCGCGGGCCGGATCGTCAGCCTGTACGACCAGAACGAGGCGTCTCGGGTGCCCGCGCTGCTCGACGACATCCGCGGCGGCGCCACGGTGTTGCTGGTCAGCGACGCGGGGATGCCGCTGATCAGCGATCCCGGGTACCGCATGGTGACTGCCTGCGTGGACGCCGGCCTGCCGGTGCACTGCCTGCCCGGACCGTCGGCGGTGACGACCGCGCTGGCTGTGGCGGGGCTGCCGTCGGAACGGTTCTGCTTCGAGGGTTTCGCCCCGCGTAAGAAGGCCGCGCGCGCGACGTGGTTGCAGGGGCTCGCGACCGAGCTGCGCAC
Source organism: Mycolicibacterium sp. 018/SC-01/001 (assembly GCF_007096635.1). Taxonomy (GTDB): domain Bacteria; phylum Actinomycetota; class Actinomycetes; order Mycobacteriales; family Mycobacteriaceae; genus Mycobacterium. The sequence continues at coordinate 46,584 of NZ_VKAA01000031.1, read as the reverse complement.
CTGCGTGTTCTTCGAATCCCCGCGCCGGCTCGGGGAGTGTCTGGCCGATGCGGTCGAGGTGCTGGGGAAGGACCGGCGGGCAGTGGTGTGCCGCGAGCTGACCAAGACCCACGAGGAGATCGTGCGCGGGACGCTCGGCGAGCTCGCGGTCTGGGCCGCCGATCCGGTGCTGGGGGAGATCACCGTCGTGCTCGCCGGAGCCACCCCGACGGCCGACCCCGAGGCGCTGGTGGCTGAGGTGAACCGGCTGGTCGACGACGGACTGCGGGTCAAGGACGCCTGTGCGCAGGTGGTGGCGGCGCATCCGGGCGCGCCGTCGCGCCGCGAGCTCTACGACGCGGTGCTGCGTTCGCGGACGTGATCGCCGACGATCGGCGCCGCCTTGTGCAGGCACTCCTCCCATTCGCGCAGCGGGTCCGAGTCCGCGGTGATGCCGCCTCCGACGCCCAGCACCGCGTCTCCGCTCGCGGTGAACTCGACCGTGCGGATCGCGACGTTCAGCTCGCAACCTGCCAGTGGCGACGCCAAACCCACTGTGCCGCAATAGACTCCGCGCCGATGAGGCTCCCACTGCCGTAGCAGCTCCCTGGCCCGGGTCTTGGGTGTCCCGGTGACGGAGGCCGGCGGGAATGTCGCCGCGAGCAGCGCGGTGTTCGGCACGTCGACGGGGACCTGCGCCGACACCGTCGACACCAGATGCCACACCCCCGGCGCCGGCCGGACGGCGAGGAGCTCGGGTACGGCGACCGTCCCGGTGCGGGCGACCCGGCCCAGATCGTTGCGCACCAGGTCGACGATCATGATGTTCTCGGCGACGTCTTTGACCGATGCGCGCAGGGTGGCTGGGTCGGCGTAGCGGGGCACGGTGCCCTTGATCGGGCTCGAGGTGACGGTCTCGCCGCAGCGCCGGAGGAACAGCTCCGGGGACAGCGACGCGACCGCGCCCCAGCTGCCGGCGAGGTACGCGGCCCGGGCAGGAGCGGTGCGCGCCACGGCGTCGACGAAGAAATCCACGGCCTCGCCGTGCAGCGTGCCGGGGAACTGCGTGCAGACGCACGCCTGGTAGACCTCGCCTGCGGCGATCGCGTCCACGCACTCGTGCACGCCCCGTTGATGCGTGTCCCGGTCGGCGTCACCCCACGTGACCGCGGCGGGCCGTGGCGCAGCCGATTGCTCCAGCGCCTCGGCGACCCATGCGGAAATTCCGGCGCCGCTGAGGCTTTCGTGCCACCACGTGCCGTCGGCGGCGCAGCGCAACACGGCATCCGACCAGCCGCCGGCGGCCTCGGGCACCCGCGGAGCGCACCCGTCGGCACCGGGGTCGGGGTAGGACAGGTAGCCGAACCAGCCGCCGCCGACGGGTCCGTCGTCGCGGCTTCCGACGGAGACGTCGAAAGCCTCGGCGGCCGGCGCGGCGGACACCGCAACGCTCGGCGCGATGACTGCGCGAGACCCGAACCAGTCGCCGATCAGGGCGGCCGGTGGCGCCAGCCCGCGTTCGGCCGTGGCGACGGCCAGGGTGCTCAGGACCGACGGGGCCGCACCGAGGCTGCCGAGTCGGTCGATACGCACCGGCTCATTATCGGCCGATGCGCCGCGGAACTGTCACCGTGGCGAGCTTCTCGGGATTGCGCATCGCGTAGAAGTTCGCGATCCTGCCGTCGCTCACCTCGACGAGCACCACGCCTTCCAGCCGTTCGCCGGTGTAGAGCACGAGCGCAGGCGTGCTGTTGTACACCGCCGGCTCGACGCGACCCTCGGGCCCGCCCAGCCGCACCAGCCCCATCACCAGCCGTGCGACGCGTTCGGCGCCGGCCACCGGGCGGCGCGCCGCGCTCGCCTTGCCGTCGCTGTCGGCGGTCCACACGACGTCCGGTGTGAGCATGGCCATCAACCCCTCGAGGTCCCCGGTCGCCGCAGCGGTGAAGAACCGGGTCGTCAGTTCCGCCGAGTAGTGCGGGTCGACCGGCTCGAAGCGTTTGCGTCGCGACTGCACGTGGTGTCGTGCGCGGTGTGCCATCTGCCGCACCGCGGCCGTGGACTTGCCGATCGTCGCGGCGATCTCGTCGTGGTCGAATCCGAACACGTCGCGCAGCACGAAGACCGCGCGCTCGTCGGGACTCAGCGTCTCGAGCACCACGAGCATCGCTATCGACACCGACTCCGCGAGGACCACGTCGGCCGACGGATCGGCGTCGATGAGCAGTGGCTCGGGCAGCCACGGACCGACATAGGTTTCCTTGCGCCGGGACTGCGCGCGCAGCGCGTTGAGCGCCTGCCGGGTCACGAGCTGGGCGAGGTAGGCCTTCGTGTCGGCGACCGTGGACAGGTCCACCTTCGCCCAGCGCAGATAACTCTCCTGCAGGACGTCGTCGGATTCCGTTGCACTGCCCAGGATTTCGTAGGCGATGGTGAACAGCAGTGGCCGCAGCGCGGTGAACCGCTCGGCGTGTTCGCTCACCGGCTCGCCACCGTCTCGGGCGCGGGAGCGGTCCGTTCGGGTCCCCTCAACGACCGGTAGGACCCGGGCGTGGCGGCTTCACCGGCCATCCACTTGACCGTCCACCGGCACACCTGCTCCTTGATGAATGCGCCGGCACGCCCTCCGACGAACACCGGCACAGGCGTGTCGTCCCTGCGCTGCAGCTGCAGCGTTCCCGCGCGACGCCCGAGGCTGATGCACTGTGCGGTCATCGGCACCGATCGTTGCGAGGGGTGCTCGCCCGCCAGCCGCGCCAGCACTGTGTCGGCGGCCAGCACGCCCATCGGGAGGCTCGCCTGGCAGCTCATCCGGTACGGCTGACGCGACGGTGCGGCGGCGTCGCCGGCCGCGACGATGTGGTCGTCGTCGACGCTCGTGTAGGTCTCGTCGGTGACCAGCCGTCCCATGCCGTCGGTGGTCAGCCCGCTCTGCGCGGCCAGCGGGGGCACGCCGAACCCGGCGCTCCACACCGTCGCGGCGCTGGCGAGGCGCCGGCCGTCGGAGAGGAGGACGTGATCGGGGCCGACGGCGGCCACCGTCGCTCCCTCGACCATCGTCACCCCCAACGTGGTCAGGCGCCTGATCACCGAGCGGCGGCCGGGCCGGCTCAGTGACGGCCCCACCTGCGCGCTCACCAGCGTGACCGGCCGGCCGGCCTCGGCGAGTTCGGCCGCCGCCTCGATTCCGGTCAGGCCCGCCCCGACGACGACGACCGGCGCGGACATCGCGACGTCGGCGAGCCGGTCGCGCAGCGTGACGGCCTGCTCCCACTCGCTGATCGGGTGCGCGAATTCGGCCGCCCCCGGCACCGCCGCCGGCGCTGCGCCGGTGCTGCCTGCGGCGTAGACGAGGTAGTCGTAGTCGAGCGTCGCGCCGGAGGCCAGCGCGAGGCTGCGGTCGGCGACGTCGATGCGCGCGACGCTGTCGACGAGAACGTGCACGCCGGCGTTGAGGATGCGGTCGTACGGCACGGCCGCGTCGTGGTTACCGGCGACGATCTGGTGCAGCCGGATCCGTTCCACGAAGTGCGGACGCGGGTTCACCAGAGTCACCGCCAGATCGTCACGTGACATCAGGCGATTGGCGGCCATCACGCCGGCGTAACCGCCGCCGATCACAACCACGCGGGGCTGGGTTTCGGTCGGCTGGGTTTCGGTCATGGTGTCTCCTTGGTTCGAGGACTGGTGACCTTGAGACACCGCGGACCGCCTCGGTGTGACACGACGTGATGCGTATCACACCATCTCTCATGTGGTTCAGGCTTTGTCGTCGGGCTGGTAGCGCGGGAAGACCCCGGTGGGCGCCGGCAGTGTGACGCCGGGGGTGAGCCGCGTACCGACGGCGGTGAAGTCGCGGCTCGCGGCGGGCTGACCGAGAAGGTCGAGCAGACGCGCCGTCGACTCCGGCATCACGGGCTGGCTGAGCAGCGTCGCGATCCGGACCACCTCGAGCGTGGTGTAGAGCACGGTCGCGAACCGCTGCGGGTCCGTCTTGCGCAACACCCACGGCTCCTGCGCCGAGAAGTAGCGGTTGGCCGCGCCGAGCACCGACCAGATCGCCTCCAGCGCCAGGTGCATGGCCGTCGCCTCGTAGTGCCCGCGCACGCGGTCGAGCAGTCCGTCCGCGGCGGCCAGCAGGTCGAGGTCGTCAGGGGTGAACTCACCGGGTTCGGGCACCACGCCGTCGAGGTTCTTGGCGACCATCGACAGCGAGCGCTGAGCCAGGTTGCCGAATTCGTTGGCCAGATCGGCGTTGATCCGGGCGATGATGCCGTCCTCGCTGTAGCTGCCGTCCTGGCCGAAGGGCACCTCGCGGAGCAGGAAGAAGCGCACCTGGTCGACGCCGAAGGTGTCGACGAGGTCATTGGGGTCGACGACGTTGCCGACCGACTTGCTCATCTTCTCGCCGCGGTTGAACAGGAAGCCGTGTGCGAAGACCTTCTTCGGCAGCGGGAGCCCCGCGGACATCAGGAACGCCGGCCAGTAGACCGTGTGGAACCGGATGATGTCCTTGCCGATCATGTGCAGATCAGCCGGCCAATACCGAGTGAAGGTGGCGGATTCCGTATCCGGGAACCCGGCGCCGGTCAGGTAGTTGGTCAGCGCGTCGACCCAGACGTACATGACGTGGTCGGGATGGTCGGGCACCGGAACGCCCCAGTCGAACGTCGTGCGCGAGATCGACAGGTCGCGCAGCCCGCCGGAGACGAAGCTGACGATCTCGTTGCGCCGCACGTCGGGCTCGATGAACTCCGGGTGCTCGGCGTACAGCGCCAGCAGCCGATCCGTGTACGAGGACAGCCGGAAGAAGTACGTCTGCTCCTCGGTCCAGGTGACTGGCGTGCCGGTCTCGATGGAGGTGCGCACGCCGTCGTCGCCGACGACCGTCTCGTTCTCGGCGAAGAAGCGCTCGTCGCGCACGGAGTACCAGCCGGAGTAGTTGTCCAGGTAGACGTCCCCGGCGTCGACCATCCGCGCCCAGATCGCCTTCGACGCCTCGTAGTGGTCGGCGTCGCTGGTGCGGATGAAGCGGTCGAAGGAGACGTTGAGCTTGCGTTGCAAGTTCTCGAACACATCGGAGTTGGCGCGGGCCAGCTCGGCGGTGGGGACGCCGAGCTTCGCGGCGGTCTCGGCCATCTTCAGCCCGTGCACGTCGGTGCCGGTGAGGAAGCGGACGTCGAAACCGTCGAGCCGCTTGAAGCGGGCGATGGCATCGGTGGAGATGTACTCGTATGCGTGTCCGACGTGCGGGTCGCCGTTGGGGTACGCGATCGCCGTCGTGATGTAGTAGGGCTCGCTCATTTGAGCTTCACCCTAAGGTGTGGCGGGTGAGCTCCTCCTCCCGACAGCGGCGCGAGCCGCCGCCGCTGCCCGAGCCGCTGACCCCGCTGGTCGACGCGCACACCCATCTCGACGCGTGTGGAGCGCAGACCGCCGAGGACGTGCGGGTCATCCTGGACCGGGCGGGTGAGGCCGGAGTGCGCGCGGTGGTCACGATCGCCGACGACCTGGAATCGGCGCGCTGGGCGGTCGACGCTGCGCAGTGGGACCCGCGGGTCCATGCCGCGGTGGCGCTGCACCCCACCCGTGCCGATGCGCTCACGGAGGACGCTCGTGCCGCGATCGAGACGCTGGCCCGGCATCCCCGGGTCGTCGCGATCGGGGAGACCGGGCTCGACCTGTACTGGCCCGGCCGTCTCGACGGGTGCGCCGAGCCTGCGGTCCAGCGCGAGGCGTTCGCCTGGCACATCGACCTAGCCAAACGTGTCGGCAAGCCGTTGATGATCCACAACCGCGACGCCGATGCCGATGTGCTGGACGTGTTGCGGGCCGAGGGCGCCCCCGAGAGTGTGATCTTCCACTGTTTTTCCTCTGATGCGGAGATGGCGCGGACGTGTGTCGACGCGGGCTGGCTGCTGAGTCTGTCAGGCACGGTCAGCTTCAAAAACGCCCGTGCGCTGCGGGAAGCCGCACCGCTGATCCCTGCAGAGCAGTTGCTCGTCGAGACCGACGCGCCCTTCCTCACCCCGCACCCCTTCCGCGGCGCGCCGAACGAGCCCTACTGCCTCCCCTACACTGTTCGTGCGCTGGCTGACCTCGTCGGCCGGTCTCCGGAAGAAATAGCCGATGAAAGTTCCATGACGGCGGAGCGTGTCTACGGCCTGCAGAGTTGCCGCTCGTAGGCCTGTTCGTTACCGTCTTGTGATAAAGCACGCGCGTTCGGAATCTGCGCGCGTCGAAGAAGTTGGGGTCGACGACATCGTGAATGCCATCACCAGACTTCATCAAACGCGCTCGCCCATCCTGCGTGCACTCGCTCTCGCCACTTTGCTGGCGCTCGTCTTCGCGGGTAGTGCGGCGGTGGCGATGCACAAGACCGTGACGCTCACGGTCGACGGTGCGTCGATGACAGTCCCGACGATGAAAAGCCGCGTCATCGACGTCGTGAAGGAAAACGGGTTCGACGTCGGCGACCGTGACGACCTGTTCCCGGCCGCCGATGCGCCCGTCCACCAGTCCGACACGATCGTTTTGCGGCGCAGTCGTCCGCTGGAGATCTCCACCGACGGTGGCGGGACCGAGCAGGTGTGGACAACGGCGTCGACGGTGCAGGACGCGCTCGCGCAGCTGCAGATGACCGACAAGGCGCCGCTGGCGGCGTCGCGCGGCAGCCGTGTCCCGCTGGGCGGAATGGCGCTACCGGTGGTGAGCCCCAAAACAGTTCAGCTCGACGACGGCGGCGCCGTGCGGACCGTGCGACTGGCCGCACCGAATGTCGCGGCCCTGCTCGATGCCGCCGGTGCACCACTCCAGCAAAGCGACACGGTTAACCCAGCACCCTCGGCTGCCATCGTCGATGGCATGCGGATCACCGTCACCCGGATCCGCGTCGAGAAGGTGACCGAGCGGCTCCCGCTCGCCCCGGCCAACCGCCAGATCCCTGACGTCACGATGAACATGAGTCGGCAGGTCGTGGAGGATCCCGGGATGCCCGGCACTCAGGACGTCACATTCGCCGTCGCGCAGGTGAACGGCGTCGAAACAGGCAGAATGCCAGTAGCCAATGTCATCATCGTTCCGGCCCGCGACGGGGTTTTGCGCATCGGTGCGAAGCCCGGTACCGAGGTGCCGCCGGTGTCGAATCCGGGCCAGTGGGATGCCCTCGCTCGCTGCGAAGCGGGAGGTAATTGGGCGATCAACACGGGCAACGGATTTTTCGGTGGTGTCCAATTTGACCAAAACACCTGGGAGCGTAACGGGGGTCTGAGGTATGCTCAGCGAGCAGATCTGGCAACGAGAGAAGAACAGATCGCAATTGCTGAAGTAACCAGGGCTCGCCAGGGTTGGGGAGCGTGGCCGGTATGTAGTGGAAGGATCGGTGCGTCATGACAATTCGGCTGCTCGGGCGAACTGAGATTCGTCACTTGGCAAAGTCCATCGACTTCCGCCCGCGCAAATCTTTCGGCCAGAATTTCGTCCACGACGCCAACACCGTGCGGCGCATCGTCTCCGCGTCGGGGGTGAATCGCAACGACCACGTACTCGAGGTGGGCCCCGGACTGGGGTCGTTGACCCTCGCCCTGCTGGACCGCGGCTCCCGCGTGACGGCCGTCGAGATCGACCCCGTACTGGCTACTCAGCTGCCCACGACCGTCGCCGCTCACTCCCACAGCGAGATCAACCGGCTCCAGGTCCTCAACCGCGACATCCTGACGTTCCGCCGCGAGGACATGGAGGACGAGCCGACCGCGTTGGTCGCCAATCTGCCCTACAACGTTGCTGTACCTGCACTGTTGCACCTGCTCGCCGAGTTCCCGTCCATCCGCACCGTGATGGTGATGGTGCAGGCGGAGGTCGCCGAGCGGCTGGCCGCCGAGCCCGGCGGGAAGGACTACGGCGTGCCCAGCGCGAAGGTCCGGTTCTTCGGCAATGTGCGCCGGTACGGGATGGTGTCACCCACGGTGTTCTGGCCCATCCCGCGCGTGTACTCCGGCCTGGTGCGCATCGACCGCTACGAGAGCCCCAAGTGGCCCATGGACGAGAAGTTCCGTGAGCAGGTCTTCGAGCTGATCGACATCGCATTCGCGCAGCGCCGCAAGACCTCGCGCAACGCTTTCGCCGAGTGGGCGGGCTCGGGCAACGAGTCGGCCAACCGGCTGCTCGCCGCCAGCATCGTGCCGTCCCGCCGGGGCGAGACGCTCAAGATCGACGAGTTCGTGCGGCTGCTGCAGCGCAACGAGGACTGGCACACCGTGACCAGCGAGGCGCCGACGGAAGCTCGGGCTGTCGCCGAGGAGCTGACCTCGGAGCAGCTCGACCCCCAGGTCACTTCTCCGTAGCGTCTGATCCCTCGGCCTTCGCGTCCTTGTTGTCCCGGTCGAGGTATTCGTTCATCAACGGTGTCTGCGCGGCGATCGGGTAGTTGCCCGTGACGCCGATACGCTCGCGCGCGATCTCCATGACTCGGGTCCGCACCAGGAACCAGCCGATGACCAGTGCGGGCACCAGCACGACCAGAGCCACCAGGTTCCAGTAGTTCTCGTAGCACATGAGTGCGGTGACGGCGAACAGGAACGCCAGGGTGGCGTAGCTCGTGTAGGGCGTGCCCCACAGCCGGAACGACGGCCGCTCGAGGATGCCCTTCTTCGACCACCGGTACAGCTGGATCTGGCAGATCACGATCGTGGCCCACGACGCGATGATGCCGAGCGCCGAGAGATCGAGCGCGATGTTGAACGCCTCGGCGGGCACGACGAGATTCAGGAACACCCCGACGACGGTGAACACCGCGGTCAGCGCGATGCCGGCGAACGGCACGCCCCTCTTGGTCATGCGAGCGGTGAACTGCGGTGCGCTGCCGTTGAGCGACATCGAGCGCAGAATGCGGCCCGTGGAGTAGAGGCCGGCGTTGAGGCTCGACATCGCCGCGGTCAGCACGACGAAGTTCATGATGTCCCCGGCCGCGGGCACGCCGATCTTGGAGAAGAACGTCACGAACGGGCTCTCACCCTGCTTGTAGGTGGTGTAGGGCAGCATGAGTGCCAGCAGGACCAGTGAGCCGACGTAGAAGATCGCGATGCGGAACACCACCGAGTTGATGGCCTTGGGCATCACCTTGGCGGGGTTCTCCGTCTCACCTGCGGCCGTCCCCACCAATTCCACTGCGGCATAGGCGAAGATGACGCCGGACGTGACGAGGACCAGCGCCAGCGCGCCGGTCGGCAGGATTCCGCCGTTGTCCGAGATGACGGACAGGCCGGTGGATTGACCCTCGATGTCGAAGCGACCCGCGAGGAAGACGATGCCGACGACGAGGAAGGTGACCAGCGCGATGACCTTGATGAGCGCGGCCCAGAACTCCATCTCGCCGAACACCTTGACCGAGATCATGTTCACCGTGAGCACGATCACCAGTGCGATGAGGGCGATCGTCCACTGCGGGATCGCCTTGAATGCGCCCCAGTAGTGCATGTAGAGAGCGATCGCGGTGACGTCGACGATCGAAGTACAGGCCCAGTTGAAGAAGTACATCCAGCCGGCGACGAAAGCGGCCTTCTCGCCGAGGAATTCGCGTGCGTAGGAGACGAATGATCCTGACGACGGGCGGTGCAGCACCAGCTCGCCGAGCGCGCGCAGGATGAAGAAGACGAACACGCCGCACACCGCGTAGACGATGAACAGGCCGGGGCCGGCGGAGTTCAGCCGGCCACCGGCGCCCATGAAGAGGCCGGTTCCGATCGCGCCGCCGATGGCGATCATCTGCAGCTGGCGGGGTTTGAGACCCTTGTGGTAGCCCTCTTCTTCGTGTGCGAGGGCCGAGTTGTCGTACTGCACGGCAGTCATGAACGGGAACGCTAACCCCGGTGTGTCACGCCAGCTTTCCTTGGTGTTAATCCTGGGTTACGAAGGGCGATAGTGGTTTTCGCGTTTCAGAGCCGAAGTAGACGGGTAATCAGCGCGATCGGCTCCACGCAGGTGGCATACCGCTGCTCCGGCCGTTTGGCCAGCGCCTTGGCGACGATCGAGTCGAAGGCGTTGGGGAGCCAGTCGCTGCGGCGGGCGACGCGCGGCGGCGGGCTGCTCAGGTGCGCTGAGGTGAGGGCCATCGAGGTCGGTGCGACGAACGGCGGCGAACCGGTGACCAGTTCCACCGCGCTGCACACCAGCGCGTACTCGTCGGTGGCCGCCCCGACGGGCGCTCCGAGCAGCAATTCGGGAGCGGAGTACGGCAGCGATGCGGTGACGTGGGCGGTCCGGGGCGGCACGGCCTGGCCCAGCACGTGGGCCGAACCGAAATCGGCCAGCGCCGCGCCGCGGCGCGGGAAGTCGTCGCGCAGCAGCATGTTCGCGGGTTTGACGTCGCAGTGCACGACACTCTGCCCGTGGAGATAGTCCAGCGCGCCCGCGATCTGCGCGAGCGCAGTGAGGCGCTCGGGCAGAGTCGGCAGGCGCGTGACCGGCCCGCCCGGGACGAACTCCATCGTCAACCATCCCGGCCCGTGGTCGAACACCGACACGATGTGGGGGTGGGTCAGCCTGTGGCCGATGGCGAACTCGCGGTCGAAGCCGGCGATGGCCTCGGGTTGTGAGGGGCGGCCGTTGAGCACCTTCAATGCGACGGTGCGTCCGGGGGAGCAGGATTCGCGCGCCCGGTAGACGGTCGACGTGCCGCCGCGCCCGACCACGGCTTCGATGGTGTAGCCCCCGAAGCGCTCGCCCGGCGAAAGCACGTTCCCAGAGTAGGGTTCACCGGCCCCTTGTCGCAGCGCTAGTGTCGTGCGGTGTCCGCGCGCGACGGCAATACCGCCCCCGAGTGGGTGCCCACCGGTTCCGTCACGGTGCGGGTGCCCGGCAAGGTCAACTTGTATCTGGAGGTCGGCGACCGCCGGCCCGACGGGTACCACGAGTTGTCCACGGTGTTCCACGCCGTCTCGCTGCTCGACGAGGTCACCGTCACGACCTCCGATCTGCTGAGCCTCGAGGTCACCGGCGAGGGTGCGGACTCGCTGCCGACCGACGACCGCAATCTCGCGTGGCGGGCGGCGGTATTGATGGCCGAGCACGTCGGCCGCGCACCCGATGTCGCGATCGCGATCGACAAGACGATCCCCGTGGCCGGCGGCATGGCCGGTGGCAGCGCCGACGCTGCCGCCGTTCTGGTCGCCATGAACGAGCTGTGGGAGTTGGGCGTGCCGCGCCGCGATCTGCACGCCCTGGCGGCCCAGCTGGGCTCGGATGTGCCCTTCGCCCTGCACGGCGGCACCGCGCTCGGCACCGGCCGCGGTGAGGAGTTGGCAACGGTGTTGACGCGCAACACGTTTCACTGGGTGCTTGCATTCTCTGACGGTGGCCTGTCCACGGCTACGGTGTTCGGCGAGATCGATCGGCTCCGCGATGCGCAGGACCGCAGCCTGCCGGCACGGCTGGAATCCGCCGAGCCGGTGCTGGCCGCGCTCGCCACGGGCGATCCGGCCGCACTGGCGCCGCTGCTGGGTAACGATCTGCAGCCGGCCGCGCTGACGTTGGACCCGGCGTTGCGACGCACGCTGAGGGCCGGTGTCGAGGCCGGAGCCTTGGCAGGGGTGGTGTCCGGCTCGGGGCCGACCTGCGCGTTCCTGTGCCGATCGGCCGGGTCGGCCGTCGACGTGGGCACGGAGCTGGCCGGGGCGGGAGTGTGCCGGACGGTGCGCGTCGCGAGCGGGCCGGTGCACGGTGCGCGGGTGGTGCCCAGCTCGACGCCGTCGGCCTGACGGCTCTGTGACGAACACCTCAAACTCGACACCCGTTTGGCAGTTACTTAAGAGTCTTCTAAGATGAGCGACGGTGAGAGCTAGCGGTCGAGCAGTGGGCGCGTCAGGTTCCCCCGTCGTGAGTGACGGAGGACGTTGTCTGCGCTCCGGCCGCCGGGTGCATCGTCGGAACGGACCATCACCGATTCGAGACACAACCGCTGCCTTAATGTATGCGCGCCTCCACGAAAAGGCCGCTCAACAGGCGGAACATGGCAAACGGGCATGTGCACATCAGCAGATGTCGGCGAGGAGGTCGTCGTGAGCAGATTCACCGAGAAGATGTACCGCAACGCCCGCACGAGCACCCGGGGCATGGTGACCGGCGAACCGCACGAGCCGGTCCGGCACACCTGGGGTGAGGTGCACGAGCGGGCCCGGCGCATCGCCGGTGGTCTCGCCGCCGCCGGAGTGGGCCGCGGCGACGCGGTGGGCGTGCTGGCCGGACTCCCGGTGGAGATCGCCCCGACCGCCCAGGGCCTGTGGATGCGCGGTGCCAGCCTGACGATGCTGCACCAGCCCACGCCCCGCACCGACCTGGTGATGTGGGCGGAAGACACGATGAACGTGATCAGCATGATCGAGGCCAAGGCCGTCATCGTGTCCGAGCCGTTCCTCGTGGCGATCCCGGTGCTTGAAGAAAAGGGCATCACCGTCCTCACCGTCACCGACCTGCTCGCCGCCGACCCGATCGACCCGATCGAGGTCGGCGAGGACGAGTTGGCGCTCATGCAGCTGACGTCGGGTTCGACCGGTTCCCCCAAGGCCGTGCAGATCACCCACCGCAACATCCACTCGAACGCCGAGGCGATGTTCATCGGTGCGCAGTACGACGTCGAGAAGGACGTCATGGTGAGCTGGCTGCCCTGCTTCCACGACATGGGCATGGTCGGCTTCCTGACCATCCCGATGTATTTCGGCGCGGAGCTGGTCAAGGTCACCCCGATGGACTTCCTGCGCGACACGCTGCTGTGGGCCAAGCTGATCGACAAGTACAAGGGCACGATGACCGCGGCCCCGAACTTCGCCTACGCGCTGTTGGCCAAGCGCCTGCGCCGCCAGGCCAAGGAAGGCGATTTCGACCTGTCGACGCTGCGGTTCGCGCTTTCGGGCGCGGAGCCCGTCGAACCCGGTGACGTCGAGGACCTCATCGATGCCGGCAAGCCGTTCGGGCTGAAGGCGTCGGCCATCCTGCCGGCCTACGGGATGGCCGAGACTTGCCTCGCCGTGTCCTTCTCGCCCTGCAACGCGGGTCTGGTCGTCGACGAGGTCGACGCGGACCTGCTGGCCGCGCTGCGCCGCGCCGTGCCCGCGACCAAGGGCAACACCAAGCGTCTGGCCGATCTCGGCCCGCTGCTGACCGATCTGGAAGCCCGCGTCATCGATGACCACGGCAACGTGATGCCGCCCCGCGGGGTCGGCGTGATCGAGCTGCGTGGTGAGTGCGTGACGCCCGGGTACATGACGATGGGCGGCTTCATCCCCGCTCAGGACGAGCACGGCTGGTACGACACCGGCGACCTCGGCTACCTGACCGAGGACGGTCACGTCGTGGTGTGCGGTCGCGTCAAGGACGTCATCATCATGGCCGGGCGCAACATCTACCCGACCGACATCGAGCGTGCCGCCGGACGCGTCGAGGGGGTGCGGCCGGGTTGTGCGGTGGCCGTGCGCCTGGACGCGGGCCACTCCCGCGAGACGTTCGCCGTCGCCGTGGAGTCCAACGCCTGGCAGGACCCGGCGGAGGTGCGCCGTATCGAGCACCAGGTCGCGCACGAGGTCGTCGCGGAGGTCGAGATGCGCCCGCGCAACGTCGTGGTGCTGGGCCCCGGCAGCATCCCGAAGACGTCGTCGGGCAAGCTGCGTCGCTCGACCTCGGTCTCCCTGGTCACCTAGACGACCGCGCCTGGCCGAAAGCATTGGCCGGATGTCGGGCCCCGCGGATACCGTCGGGGGATGGAATGGGCCATCGAAGCCGTCGAGCTGGTGAAGCGCTTCGGCGAGAACACCGCCGTGGACGGTGTCAGCTTCGCCGTCCCGCCGGGTACCGTGCTCGGCCTGCTCGGTCCCAACGGCGCGGGCAAGACCACCACGGTGCGCATGATGACGACGCTGACCGAACCCACCAGCGGCACCGCCCGCGTCGCGGGGTTCGACGTCCGCACCGAGCCCGATCAGGTCCGCCGCCACATGGGACTGACCGGCCAGGTCGCCACGGTCGACGAGTTGCTCACCGGGCGGGAGAACATCCGCATGATCGGCGGCCTCTACGGCATCCGCCGCAAAGCCCTCGACAAGCTCGGTGATCAGCTGCTGCACCAGTTTTCGCTCAGCGACGCCGCTGACAAGGTGGTCAAGTCGTACTCGGGCGGCATGCGCAGGCGTCTCGACCTGGCGGTCAGCCTGCTCGCCTCGCCACCCGTGCTCTTCCTCGACGAGCCGACCACGGGACTGGATCCCCGCAGCCGCAGCGAACTGTGGGACGTGCTGCGCGACCTGGTCGCCGGCGGCACCACGCTGCTGCTGACCACGCAGTATCTCGAGGAGGCCGATCAGCTCGCCGACGACATCGTCGTGATCGACCGCGGCCGGATCATCGCCGCGGGATCGCCGCTGCAGCTCAAGCAGCAGGCCGGCCGCGCCAGCCTGGTCATCACCGTCGCCGACGCCGCCGATCTGCCGGCGGCGCAGGAACTGTTGCAGCGCACGGGTGCCGAGGTCCACGTCGACGCCGGTGCCCGGCGGATGACGGCCTCGGCGGACGGCCTCGACGACATGATCGCGGTCGCCGGGTGGCTGCGCGACAGCGGGATCGGCGTCGATGACATCGGGTTGTCGCGGCCCAGCCTCGACGACGTCTTCCTCAGCCTGACCGGCCACCGCACCGATGACACCGAGGAGGTCGACGCATGACCGCGCTGGACACCCATCGTCGCGAGGCCGGCGCCCAAGTGGTGCGGACCCGCCCGACGAACATCGCGCAGCAGTCGTGGATCATGGTGAAGCGCAACATGATCCACACCAAGCGCATGCCCGAGATGCTCAGCGACGTCACGGCGCAGCCGATCATGTTCGTCCTGTTGTTCGCGTTCGTGTTCGGCGCGTCGATCACCAACACCGGGGGAGCGTCCTACCGCGAATTCCTGCTGCCGGGCATCCAGGCGCAGACCATCGTGTTCTCGGCGTTCGTCGTGGCATCGGGCATCACCGCCGACGTCGAGAAGGGCATCATCGACCGGTTTCGCTCGCTTCCGATATCGCGGTCGTCGGTGCTGATCGGGCGCAGCGTGGCCAGCTTGATGCATTCGTCGCTGGGCGTGCTCGTGATGGCGCTGACAGGGCTGGCGATCGGGTGGCGCATCCGTGGCAGCATCGCCGAGGCGGTGCTCGCCTTCGCGCTGATCCTGGTGTTCGGTTTCGGGATGATCTGGTTCGGCATCCTGGTCGGATCGCTGATGCGCACCGTCGAGGCGGTCAACGGCGTGATGTTCACGGTGCTGTTCCCGGTGACGTTCCTGGCCAACACCTTCGTGCCGACCGAACCGATGCCGCACTGGTTGCGCGTCATCGCTGAATGGAATCCGGTGTCGTCGCTGGCGCAGGCGATGCGTGAGTTGTGGGGCAACGGCGGCCCCGCCGCACCGGATGCGCAGTTGCCGCTGCATCATCCGGTGCTGTCGACGATCCTCTGGTCGCTGGCCCTGACCGCGGTGTTCGCGCCGTTCGCGCTCGCCGCATACCGGCGCCGCACGTCGGACTGACCGGCGATCGATCCGCTCGAGCGCGTTTTCTCGCTCGTCGGCGACTCTTGACCGGGCGACGTGATCGGGGTTACTGTGAGCGCACTCACTAATTGAAACGTTTCAAAGCCCGATCGGAGTCCGATGTCCGCGACCGCGCACACCCGCGAACCGGAGCGCGTGTGCTTCCTGCTCCACCTCAAACCCGATCGGATCGCCGACTACCTCGACGCCCACACCACCGTGTGGCCGGAGATGCTCGACGCGTTGCGAGACGCCGGTTACCGGAACTACTCGCTGTTCCTGCGCCGCGAGGACGGGCTCGTCGTCGGGTACTTCGAGTGCGACGACGTCGACGCCACGATGTCGGCGATGGCGGCCAACGCTGTCAACGAACGGTGGCAATCGACCATGGCCGACTACTTCGAGGCCGCGGACCATCCCGACCGGGCGATGCACCGACTCACCGAGTACTTCCACCTCACCTCAACCGAAGGAACCGTGTCATGAAAGTCGGAGCGCGCTCCACAACCGGATGGAAGGCGACGATCTCGGTCGCGATGTCCAACTACATCGAGGCTGGATCGATCATCGCCATCGCCACCAGCCTCACGTTCTGGCAGGAAGCCTTCGGTCTCAGCAACCTGGGTGTCGGTCTGCTGGCGGCGTTGTCGGCCAACGCTTTCGGCGCCGCCGTCGGCGCGGCCCTGGGGGGACCGCTCTGCGACCGGTTCGGCCGGAAGGCGATCTACACCTACGACCTGCTCGTCTACATGGTCGGGGTGCTGCTTGCCGCCTGCGCGATGAACTTCACCATGCTGCTGGTGGGCTTCATCATCACCGGCATCGCGGTCGGCGCCGGCGTGCCGGCATCGTGGACCTACATCGCCGAGCAGGCGCCGTCGGTCGAGCGCGCCAAACATGTCGGTACTGCGCAGTTGGCCTGGTCGACCGGCCCGCTCGTCGGCTTCGCGCTGGCGGCTGCCCTGGCGCCGCTCGGTCTCCTCGGTTCGCGGCTGATCTTCGCCCACCTGTTCGTCGTCGCCGCTGTGGTGTGGTGGATCCGGCAGGGGCTCGAGGAGTCGCAGATCTGGAAGGACGAGGGCAAGCAGGCCCAGAGCGCGACGTCGACGGCGATCGGCGTCCGAGGACTGCGGGGTCTCTTCTCTCGGCGGAAGAACATCACCGCTCTGCTGTTCCTCGGTGGCATCTATCTGTTCTGGAACACCGTGGCCGGGCAGGCCGGCATCTTCATGCCGCGCGTGTACGACACCGCGGGCCTGCACAGCGCCGTACAGCAGAATCTGCTTCAGGTACTCGTGTGGGGATGCACCGTCGCCGCGACGTACTTCGGGTTCATGCGCCTCGCCGATCGCATGTCTCAGCGACTTCTCTACGGCATCGGCGCGCTGCTGGGTATTGCGGGCTGGATCGTGCTGGTCGCGTTCACCGACAGCGGGATGACGACGATGCTCGTCTTCGCGGTGCTGTGGGGAATTTCCAGCGGCATCGGTGCTCAGGCGTTCTACAGCCTGTGGGCGAGCGAACTGTTCGCCACCCCGTACCGCGCGAGCGCACAGGGTGTCATGTTCTTCGTGGTGCGCACCGTCACCGGACTGCTGTCCTACTTCTTCCCGACGCTGCTGGCTGTCACCGGTCTGACCGGCGTCGGACTGCTGCTGGTCGGCCTGCTGACCGTCGCCCTCGTCATCGGGGTGATCGGTGCGCCGCACACCCGCGGGAAGACGTTGAAGCAGATCGAGACGGAACGCTACGGCGCACCGGTCGAACCCAGCGCAGACAAGGTGGTGCTCTAGATGATCGACCCCATGCTGGACAATCTCGCGATCGAACTGCCCTCCTGGGCGTTCGGCAACTCCGGCACCCGCTTCAAGGTGTTCAGCACGCCGGGGGTGCCCCGCGACATCCGGGAGAAAATCGCCGATGCCGCCACGGTCCACCGGTTCACCGGTCTGGCACCGACTGTCGCCCTTCATATTCCGTGGGATGCGGTCGACGACTACGCCGGCCTGGCTCGCTACGCCGAGGATCAGGGCGTGCGACTGGGAACCATCAATTCCAACACCTTCCAGGACGACGTCTATAAGTTCGGCAGCCTCACCCACACCGACAAGACGGTGCGACAGAAGGCGATCGACCACCATCTCGACTGCATCGAGGTGATGCACCAGACGGGGTCGAAGGATCTCAAGATCTGGCTGGCCGACGGCACCAACTACCCGGGCCAGGGCGACATCCGGGGCCGTCAGGACCGGCTGGCCGAATCGCTGTCGACGATCTACCAGCACATCGGCGCCGACCAGCGAATGGTGTTGGAATACAAGTTCTTCGAACCGGCCATGTACATGACCGATGTCCCGGACTGGGGCACCTCGTATGCACATGTGAGCGCACTGGGTGACCGGGCGAAGGTCTGCCTCGACACCGGGCACCACGCCCCCGGGACGAACATCGAGTTCATCGTCGCCCAACTGCTGCGCCTGGGGAAGCTGGGCTCGTTCGACTTCAACTCGCGTTTCTACGCCGACGACGACCTCATCGTGGGGGCGGCCGATCCGTTCCAGCTCTTCCGTATCATGTTCGAGGTGATCCGCGGCGGCGCGCTGGACACCGGCTCCGAGGTGGCGCTGATGCTCGATCAGTGTCACAACGTCGAAGAGAAGATCCCCGGTCAGATCCGCTCCGTCCTCAACGTCGCGGAGATGACCGCGCGCGCCCTGCTGGTCGACCGGGCCGCGCTGACCGCCGCTCAGGAGGCCGGCGACGTTCTCGGTGCCAACCAGATTTTCATGGACGCCTTCTACACAGATGTGCGCCCTGCGCTGGCGCAGTGGAGGGTCGACCGCGGCCTGCCCGCCGATCCGATGGGCGCCTTCGCCGCATCGGGGTACCAGGACACGATCAATGCCGAACGTATCGGCGGAACCCAGTCTTCCTGGGGCGCCTGAAAGGACTGACATGACCAACGACACCGTCGCCGACCTGATCGCCCGCTCCAACCGTCTCGGCGCCGATCCCAAGAACACCAACTATGCGGGAGGCAACACCTCGGCCAAGGGCACCGAGATCGACCCGGTCACCGGCAAACCGGTCGACCTGTTGTGGGTCAAGGGATCCGGTGGCGATCTGGGCACTCTCACCGAGCAGGGGCTGGCGGTTCTGCGGCTGGACCGGATGCGCGCGCTCGTCGACGTCTATCCCGGAGTCGAGCGCGAAGACGAGATGGTCGGCGCCTTCGACTACTGCCTGCACGGCCGGGGAGGCGCCGCACCGTCGATCGACACCGCGATGCACGGGCTCGTCGACGCCGCGCACGTCGACCACCTCCATCCCGACTCCGGGATCGCACTGGCCACCGCGGCCGACGGCGAGGCGCTGACCAAGCAGATCTTCGGCGACCGCGTGGTGTGGATTCCCTGGCGACGCCCGGGATTTCAGCTCGGCCTGGACATCGCCGAGGTGAAGAGGCAGCACCCGAACGCCATCGGCACGATCCTGGGCGGACACGGCATCACCGCATGGGGCGACACCTCCGACGACGCCGAGCGGCATTCCCTGGAGATCATCGAGGCGGCCCAACGCTACATCGACGAGCACGGCCGGAAGGAGCCGTTCGGCCCGCAGCTGCCGGGGTACGAGGCTCTGCCCGTCGAGCAGCGGCGGCTGAAGGCGGCCCGGCTGGCCCCCGTGATCCGCGGTCTGGTGTCCACCGACCGGGTCCAGGTCGGCCATTTCACCGACGATCCGCGCGTCCTGGAATTCCTTGGCAGCAAGGAACATTCCCGACTGGCCGACCTCGGTACCAGCTGTCCTGACCATTTCCTGCGCACCAAGGTCAAACCGATGGTGCTGGACCTGCCTGCCGGTGCATCGATCGAAGAGTGCACCGCGCGGCTGCGCGAACTACACCAGTCCTACCGGTCGGACTACCAGGCCTACTACGACCGGCACGCCGGCCCTGACTCGCCCGCCATCCGCGGCGCCGACCCGGCGATCGTGCTGGTGCCCGGCGTCGGCATGTTCAGCTACGGCAAGGACAAGCAGACCGCTCGCGTCGCGGGCGAGTTCTACCTCAACGCGATCAACGTCATGCGCGGGGCGGAGGCGATCTCCACCTACAGCCCGATCGACGAGTCCGAGAAGTTCCGCATCGAGTACTGGGCACTCGAAGAGGCCAAGCTGGCCAGGATGCCCAAGCCCAAACCGCTGGCCACCCGCATAGCGCTGGTGACGGGCGCGGCGTCGGGAATCGGTAAGGCCATCGCCACCCGACTCGCAGCGGAGGGGGCATGCGTGGTGATCGCCGACCTCGACGCCGCCAAGGCCACCGCCGCCGCGGAGGAGATCGGCACCACGGACGTGGCGGTCGGCATCGCGGCCGACGTCACCGACGAGAGCGCCGTGCAGGCGGCGATCGACGCCACCGTCCTGGCCTTCGGCGGCATCGACATCGTCGTCAACAATGCCGGCCTGTCGTTGTCCAAGCCGCTGCTGGAGACCACCGCCGCCGACTGGGACCTGCAGCACGACGTGATGGCGCGCGGATCGTTCCTGGTGTCCAAGGCGGCCGCGCGTGCTCTGATCGACCAGGGCCTCGGCGGGGACATCATCTACATCTCGTCGAAGAACTCGGTGTTCGCCGGTCCGAACAACATCGCCTATTCGGCGACCAAAGCCGATCAGGCACACCAGGTTCGACTGCTGGCCGCCGAACTGGGCGAGCACGGGGTCAAGGTCAACGGCATCAACCCCGACGGTGTCGTACGCGGCTCCGGGATCTTCGCCGGCGGGTGGGGCGCCAAACGAGCCGAGGTGTACGGCGTCGCCGAAGAGGACCTCGGCGCGTTCTACGCCCAGCGCACACTGCTCAAGCGAGAAGTGTTGCCAGAGCATGTCGCCAACGCCGCGTTCGCGCTGTGCACGTCGGATTTCTCGCACACCACCGGTCTGCACGTACCCGTCGACGCCGGCGTCGCCGCAGCCTTCCTGCGATGAGCCGCACCGGCGCAGGACAATTGGCAGCGGTCGATCTCGGGGCCACCAGCGGCCGCGTCATGCTCGCCGACGTCCGTGAGGACGCCCTGGACATCCGGCAGATCGCCCGGTTCCGCAACGACCCGGTGTACCTGTGGGACGGCACGCGCACCGCCATGCACTGGGATGTCGCCGGGCTGTTCGGGGACATCTGCGCAGGGCTCGCTCAGGCGCGTCGTCACGCCACCGATCTGGTGGGCGTCGCCGTGGATTCCTGGGCTGTCGACTACGGCTTGCTCCGCGCAGGCTCCCTGCTCGGTCAGCCCTTTCACTACCGGGACAGCCGATGCGACGATGGTGTGGAGGCCGTGCACGCGACCGTCAGTCGGGCAGAGATGCACGCCCGCAACGGATTGCAGTTCCTGCCGTTCAACACCGTCTACCAGCTGGCCGCCGACCGGCTGCTCGACGTCGCCGACACCGCGTTGCTCATTCCTGATCTGATCGGTTACTGGCTGACGGGCACGACGGCGACCGAGCGGACCAACGCCTCGACCACCGGGTTGTTGCGCACCGACGGGCGCTGGGACCACGAACTGACCGCGGCACTCGGGTTCCCCGAGCACCTGTTTCCCGCCGTGGTGGACCCGGGCACCGACCTCGGACCCGTGCTTCCGGAGATCGGACACCGGTTGGGCTGGGATCGCGGCGGCCCACACGTGAGCACCGTCGCCTCGCACGACACCGCGTCGGCGGTGGTCGCCGTGCCGATGGCCCCCGAGTGCGCGGTCTACATCTCCTGCGGCACGTGGGCGCTCGTCGGTGTCGAGCTCGCCGCACCGGTGCTCACAGAGGCGGCACGTGCCGCCAACTTCACCAACGAGGTCGGCGCCGACGGACGTATCCGCTTTCTTCGCAACACGATGGGCCTGTGGTTGCTGACGGAGTCGATCAAGCAGTGGCAGCTCGACGGCATCGACATCGGTCTGGAACGGCTGCTCGCCGAGGCGGCCGACTGCCCGCCGCCACCGGCCGTCTTCGACACCGACGACGCCACCTTCGCCGCCGCTGGAGACATGCCCGCGCGCATCGCGCGCTGGTACACCGAGCGCGGACTGCCGGCGCCCACCACACCGGCGCAGACGGCGCGCGCCGTCATCGAAAGCCTCGCCGCGACATTCGCCGACAGGGTCGGGGCCGCGTCTCACCTGTCGGGAACTCCGGCCGACACCGTGCACATCGTCGGCGGCGGCGCACTGAACACCCTGCTCTGTCAACGCGTCGCCGACCTCGTCGGAGTGCCGGTGATCGCCGGACCGGTCGAGGCCACCGCGACCGGCAATCTGCTCATCCAGGCACGCAGCCACGGAATGCTCAGCGGCGACCTCGACGCGTTGCGCGCTACCGTGGCTGCGGCCGACCTGACCACCAGCTATCAGCCGCAGCGTTCGCCTGCGGGAAAGGCGTGACCATGAAGCGGCACATGCCCAAGATCCGCGACCTCGCTCCGCTGATGCAGTTCCAGAAGCCCGAGTTCAACGCCAAGAGGCGGCGGCTGGCCAAGGCGCTGACGATCGAGGACCTGCGCCGTATCGCCAAACGTCGAACACCCACGGCGGCATTCGACTACACCGATGGTTCAGCGGAAGCAGAGCTGTCGATCGCCCGGGCGCGCCAGGCGTTCCAGGACATCGAGTTCCAGCCATCGGTGCTGCGCGACGTGTCGACGGTACGCACCGGCTGGGATGTGCTCGGTGGTCCCGTCGCGCAACCGTTCGGTATCGCTCCCACCGGGTTCACCCGGATGATGCAGACAGAGGGGGAGATCGCGGGTGCTCGTGCCGCGGGCAGAGCCGGTATCCCGTTCTCGTTGTCCACCATGGGGACCTGCTCGATCGAAGATGTTGCCGCCGTGAACCCGCTGGGCCGCAACTGGTTTCAGCTGTACATGTGGAAAGACCGGGATCGCTCGATGGCGTTGGTGGACCGGGCGGCCGCAGCCGGTTTCGACACCCTTCTGGTCACGGTCGACGTCCCGGTGGCCGGTGCGAGGTTGCGCGACAAGCGAAACGGCATGACGATTCCCCCGGCGCTGACGCTGGGCACCGTGCTCGACGCGCTCCCGCGCCCGCAGTGGTGGATCGATTTCCTCACCACCGAACCGCTGGCGTTCGCCTCGCTGGATCGCTGGTCGGGCACGGTCGCCGAACTGCTCGACACCATGTTCGACCCGACGGTCACATTCGACGATCTCGCCTGGATCACGGCGCAGTGGCCGGGCAAGGTGGTGGTCAAGGGCATTCAGACACTTGCCGACGCACGCCGTGTCACCGACCTCGGTGTGGACGGCCTCGTGCTGTCCAATCACGGCGGTCGCCAGCTCGATCGAGCGCCTGTGCCGTTCCACCTGTTGCCGGAGGTCGCCGCGGAGGTGGGTGCGGACACCGAGATCATCCTGGACACGGGCATCATGTCCGGCGCCGACATCGTCGCTGCCGTCGCGCTCGGTGCCCGCTTCACGCTGATCGGTCGTGCCTACCTCTACGGACTGATGGCCGGCGGTGAGGCCGGTGTCGACCGGGCCATCGAGATCCTCTCCGAACAGGTGGCGCGGACGATGCGACTGCTGGGTGTCACCTGCCTCGAGGAGCTCACCCCCGGGCACGTCACGCAGCTGGTGAGGCTCGCTCCCCGCGCGCACCTGGTAGACCATGTGAGGACATAGCCGACGACACCGGGGGCGCACATGGCAGCGGGCATGCGCGACGTGGCTGCGCGGGCATCGGTTTCGGTCGGCACGGTCTCCAACGTCCTCAATGCGCCGCACAAGGTGGCTCCTGCGACCGTGGCGCGCGTCCATGCCGCGATCGCCGAGCTCGGCTTCGTCCGCAACGACGCCGCGCGGCAGCTCAAGGCACGCCGGTCGCGGTGTGTGGCGCTGCTGGTGCTCGATGTGGGAAACCCCTTCTTCACCGATATCGCGCGCGCTGCCGAAGACCGCGCGGCCCAAGAGAATCTGATCGTCCTGCTCGGTACGTCCGATGACGATCTGGACCGGGAACGCGCGTACATCGACGCATTCGACGAACAACGCGTGTACGGGCTGCTGGTGTCGCCGATCGGTGACGACCTGAGCCGGTTGACGACGATGCGGGACCGCGGAACTCCGGTGGTGCTGGTCGACCGCGACGGCACGGGCACGCCCTTCGACTCCGTCGCAGTCGACGATGTCGCGGGCGCCGAGGCGGCCGTACACCATCTGTGCGACGGAGGGCGCCGACGCATCGCGGTCGTCGCCGGGCCGACCGAACTGCGTCAGGTGCGTGATCGACTGGCGGGCGCCGAGCAGGCGATCGCCGCGGTCCCGGGGGCATCGCTCGAAGTCATCGACGCGCCGGCCCTGACGGTGCTGGAAGGCCGGGCGGCGGGGGAGGCGTTGCGTGACCGTCCGGCGCGGCGGCGCCCCGATGCGGTGTTCTGTGCCAACGATCTGCTCGCCATCGGCGTCCTGCAGGCCCTGGCTCTGACCGGTCGGGTCCGGGTGCCCGAGGACATCGCGCTGGTGGGTTATGACGACATCGACTTCGCCAGGTCAACGGTCGTCCCGCTGACCTCGGTGCGCCAGCCGCGTCAGCAGATCGGTGCGATGGCAATCGATCTGCTGCTGGGCGCGGCGGAGAACGGCCGGGAGCATCGCGCCGATCACGTTGTGCTGCAGCCCGAACTGATCGTGCGGGAATCCTCGGCACCGATCTAAGTATTATGTACCATACTCAGCATGGTGCAGAAGTTGCCTCCTCGGCTCGCCGCCCACCCGACCGTGCGTGCGGTGCGTGAACGCCCGTCGCAACCGCCCGGCGTCATCGACGCCGAGTGGTTGCGCACGATCTGCCGGGAGGCCGGTGTCGACGACGTGGGTTTCGCCCGGGTCGACAACCCGGCTCTGGCGTCCGAGGTCGAGCACGTCGAGGCGGCATTGCCGGGCGCCGTGAGCTATCTGTCGCTGGTGGTCAAGATGAATCGCGACAACGTGCGTTCGACCGCGCGCAGTGTGGCCAATCAGGAGTTCCACCGCAGCGGCGAGATCATGAACGAGGCCGCCCACCGCATCACCCGGGTGCTGCAGGACGCCGGCCACCGGGTGGTCAACCCGTCGGCGACGTTCCCGATGGAGATGGATCGCTACCCGGGCCGCATCTGGGTGGTGGCGCACAAGCCCGTTGCGGTCGCCGCGGGCATGGGTGTGATGGGCATCCACCGCAACGTGATCCACCCCCGCTTCGGCAACTTCATCCTGCTCGGCACCATCCTGGTGGCTTCTGGCATCACCGAATACGATGTGCCGCTCGACTATTCGCCATGTCTGGAATGCAAGCTGTGCGTGGCGGCCTGCCCCGTCGGGGCGATCAAGAAGGACGGTCAGTTCGACTTCGTCGCGTGTTCGGTGCACAACTACCGCGAGTTCATGGGCGGGTTCACCGACTGGGTGCAGACCGTGGCCGACAGTGCTGACGGTGACGAGTTCCGTTCTCGCGTCACGGATTCGGAGAATGCCTCGATGTGGCAGAGCCTCTCGTTCAAGGCGAACTACAAGGCGGCCTACTGCCTGGCGGTCTGCCCGGCCGGTGAGGAGGTCATCGAGCCCTACCTCGACGATCGCAAGGCGTTCATGGAGCTGGTGCTCAAACCGCTACAGGACAAGCAGGAGACGCTCTACGTGCTGCCGGGTTCGGCGGCCGAAGACCATGCCGTCAAACGCTTTCCGCACAAACCGGTCAAGCACGTGGGCAGCGGCATCAAAGGCGTGCGCGCCATCCCCGGCGGCTGAACTCTCACGCCCAGGCGTGCACGATGTTCTGCGCCGGTTCCAGACCCTGAGCGCTGAGCAACTCGACCGCGTCGGCAGCCTGCTCGCAGATCACCGCGACCTCCGGACGTTCGCGCACGTTGAACGGCTCCAGCACGAACGAGGCCCCCGACTGGCGGCCCGGCGGCTTGCCGATGCCGACCCGCACGCGGTGGAAGTCGTTGGTGCCCAACGCCGCACCCACGGATCGCAGGCCGTTGTGGCCGGCTACGCCGCCGCCGTACTTGAGCCGGATCCGGCCGAACTCGATGTCCAGTTCGTCGTGCACGATGATCACATCGCGCGGCGGCACCGAGTAGAACTTGGCCAGCGGGCCGACCTGGCGCCCGGACTCGTTCATGTACACCCGCGGCTTGGCCAGCACCACCGGGCGGCCTGCCAGCCGCCCGGTGGCCACGTCGGCCCCGGACTTCTTGTGGACCTTGAACGTCTCGCCGATGCGGTCGGCGAGCACGTCGAGGACGAGAAAACCGAGGTTGTGCCGGGTCAGCGCGTACTGCGGCCCCGGGTTGCCCAGGCCGACCACCAGCAGGGGTTCGGCCATGTCGATGACTACTCGGAGTCGCCGTCGGCGGACGCGTCGTCGGACGCGTCCTCGCCGCCCTCGGCCTCAGCCTCGTCGGCCTGCTCCTCGAGCGACTCGCCGCCCCCTTCTGCCTCGAGCTCTTCCTCGGTCGGCGCGGTGATGACGTTGACGACCAGCAGCTCGGGATCGGACACGAGAGTGACACCCGAGGGCAGATCGACCTCGCTGGCGAGCACCTGGGTGCCCTCCTGAGCGTCCTCGACGGAGACGGTGAGCTGTTCGGGGATCGACTGGACGTCGGCCTCGATCTCGATGGCGTTGGCTTCCTGGGTGACCAGCGTGCCGGGTGCCGCTTCGCCCTCGACGACGACGTTGACCTCGACGGTCACCTTCTCGCCGCGGCGCACGACCAGCAGGTCGGCGTGCTGGATGTTGCGGCGGATCGGGTGGATCTCCAGCGACTTGGTCAGCGCCAGCTGCTCCGTGCCGGCGATGTCGAGCGTCAGCACGGCGTTGGTGCCGGCGTTGCGCAGCACGGCGGCGAAGTCGTGGCTGTCGAGCTCGAGGTGCTGCGGGTCGGTGCCGTGGCCGTAGAGGACGACGGGCACGCGGCCTTCGCGGCGGGCGCGGCGCGAGGCACCCTTGCCGGTGGTGCTGCGGACCTGCGCGGTCAGATTGTTGGGGGCGTTCTTCGCCATGTTCGGTGCTCCTGTGCCGGGTGTGGACACGGCCAGGGCGACACGAACTGGTGCTCGGTCCCGTCGATAACGGTGGTCCGTCGGACCACCCTCGCCGTGATGCGTCGACCAGACTAGCCCAGCACCGGTCTAGAGCGGAAATTCCACCCCGGTGAGCTGCTCGGACAGCGTCCACAGGCCGGCGGCTTTCGCGCGATTGCGGGCCAGGGGGGTGCGCCAGTGGCGGCCGGTCGGGCCGCGCATCGAGAATCGCGGTCCGACGAACGTGTCGCCCGGCACGTCCTCGGCGACCGCGTAGAGCGTCTGCCGCGCACCGAAGTCGGCGTCGGTGGCGAAGAAGTCGTTGCCGGCGTCCCAGATGCGGCTGCCGAACCGACTTCCGGTGTGGCCCTGCAGGTTGGTCGCCGAGTAGCCCGGGTGTGCGGCCAGCGCTCTGATCGGAGAGCCGGCGGCGGTGAGCCTGCGCTGCAGCTCGCTGGTGAACAGCAGATTCGCCAGCTTCGATGCACCGTAGGCGGGCCACGCGAGGTAGGGCCGGGACTTCCAGTTCAGGTCGGACAGGCTGATGTAGCCGAACACGTGCATGAACGACGACACGGTGACCACGCGGTCGGTCAGCCGCGGCAGCAGCAGGTTCGTCAGGGCGAAGTGGCCCAGGTGGTTGGTGCCGATCTGGCTCTCGAAGCCGTCGACGGTCAGCGCGTAGGGGACGGCCATGATCCCGGCGTTGTTGACCAGCACGTCGGCCCCGGAGACGCCGTCGGCGAACGTCCTGATCGACGACAGGTCTTGGAGGTCGAGTCGGCGCACCTCGACGTCGCCCGACATCGTGGCCGCCGCCTCCCGGCCCTTGTCGACGTTGCGTACGGCGAGGATGGTCCGCGCGCCCACGCGGGCGAGTTCACGGGCGGTGACCAGACCCAGACCACTGTTGGCGCCCGTCACGATCACCGTGCGGCCGGCAAAAGAGGGCAGGTCGGCTGCGGTCCAGTCGCTCATGCGATCACTGTAAAGAGACCCTCAGCGAGCGGGCGGCGGGGGCACCTTGACGGTGAAGCCACGGATGACGGCTTCGATGTCGCCCGACTCCGCGGCCGCTTTGTCGGCGAACCCCGTCACGGTGAACTGGATCAGGTAGCGCTGCTTCTTCGGTGCGGCCCCGGTGGC
This sequence comes from Mycolicibacterium sp. 018/SC-01/001, assembly GCF_007096635.1. Taxonomy (GTDB): domain Bacteria; phylum Actinomycetota; class Actinomycetes; order Mycobacteriales; family Mycobacteriaceae; genus Mycobacterium. The sequence goes on along the minus strand of NZ_VKAA01000031.1, from coordinate 18,820 downwards.
GATGACGATGCGGTTGTAGCTGTGCATGCGGGCGCCGTTGAGGTCGTAGCTGCCCTCGATCATCGACGACGGGAAGCCGTCGAAGTCCGCCGTCGAGGCGCCCAGCTGGCGGAAGTTCTGGCTCATCTGCGCGTCGACGTTGGCGTGGGAGAGGGCGTCGGCGATGTTGAAGTCACCCGTCAGCTGGAACACCATCAGCATCGCGGTGGGGTAGGTGTCGCCCTTGGCGATCATCCGGGTCCCCGGTGCGAGATTGGTGTTCTGGTAGGGGTGCCAACCGGGCTGCATCGGCATCGTCACGGTCAGGTCGGTCAGCTTGTCGGGTGCGACGGGTTGACCGGACACCCCGTTCTGTTCGAGGTAGGCGGCGATGGGCACCGGTGCCGCCGATGGATTCGCCGACGCCTGGGGGGACGGGCTGGGTGCGCTCGTCGTCGACCAGATGGCTTGGTAGTCAGGGGCTTCTGGCGTGCATCCGGCGAGAGCGAGCACCGTGGCGGCCGCCGCCACCATCCGTCGTACCGTCACAGGATCTCGCGAACGCGCTCCAGCGGCCGGGCCAGCCGGGTGCCCTCACCGGTCACGACGAACGGCCGTTCGATCAGGATCGGGTGCTCGACCATCGCGTCGAGCAGTTCGTCGTCGGACGCCGATGCGAGGCCGAGTTCGGTGTAGAGCTTCTCGCGTGTGCGCACCGCCGCGCGGACGTCGAGACCGGCGTCGGCGATCATGGCGGCGAGTTCGCTGCGCGACGGTGGGTTCTTCAGGTAGAGCACCACCTCGGGTTCGATGCCGGCCTCGCGCAACAGGTCCAGAGTCTTGCGCGACGTGGTGCACCGCGGATTGTGCAGGATGCGGGCGGTCATGCCGATCCGTCGAAAAGCCCTGTCACCGAGCCATTTTCGAAGACCGCACGGATCGTGTTGGCCACCAGGGGGGCGATGGAGAGCACGGTCAGCTGCGGGAACATCTTGTCCTCGCCGATCGGCAGCGTATTGGTCACGATCACCTCGCGGGCACCGCTGTCGGCCAGCCGTTCACGCGCCGGATCGGATAGCACGCCGTGCGTGGCGGCGATGATGACGTCGCCCGCGCCGTCCTCCTTGAGCAGCCTGACCGCGCCGGCGATCGTGCCGCCGGTGTCGATCATGTCGTCGGTGAGGATGCACGTCTTGCCGCGGACGTCACCGACGACGCGGTTCGACTTGACCTGGTTGGGCACCAGCGGATCCCGGGTCTTGTGGATGAAGGCCAGCGGGACACCGCCGAGGCTGTCGGCCCATTTCTCGGCGACGCGCACACGACCCGAGTCCGGCGAGACGACCACCATGTCATGGTCGGCGTAGTTCTCCGAGATGTATCCACACAGCAGCTTCTGCGCCCGCATGTGGTCGACCGGGCCGTCGAAGAAGCCCTGGATCTGATCGGTGTGCAGGTCGACCGTCACGATCCGGTCGGCGCCGGCCGTCTTGTACAGATCCGCGACCAGGCGCGCGGAGATGGGTTCCCGGCCGCGGTGCTTCTTGTCCTGGCGCGCATAGGGATAGAACGGCAGGATCGCGGTGATCCGCTTGGCGCTGCCGCGCTTGAGCGCATCGATCATGATCAGCTGTTCCATCAGCCATGTGTTCAGCGGCGCGGGATGGCTCTGCAGGACGAAGGCGTCGCTGCCGCGCACCGATTCGTCGAAGCGGACGAAGATCTCGCCGTTGGCGAAGTCGCGGGCGGTCTGCGCGGTCACCGGAACGTCGAGTTCCTTGGCGACCTGCTCGGCGAGTTCGGGGTGCGCGCGACCCGAGAAGAGCATCAGGTTCTTGCGGTTGTCGGTCCAGTCGTGGCTCACGGGCTGCCCTCGGCTTCTCGCAGTCGATTCTCGGGCCATCGTACGTAGCGGGGATGCTCGGACGTCGGCGGGTTACCAGAATGCCAATAAACGGCGACGAAACGCTACTCGCCGGTAGTTTCTCCGGCTTCTGCGGCCGCGCGGGCCGCCGCCGCAGCATGTGCGGCGGCACTGCCGGGCCGCTTGCGCTCCACCCAGCCCTCGATCGTGCGCTGCGGTCCGGCCGAGACCGCGAGTGCGCCGGGGGGCACGTCGTCGCGCACCACGGTGCCCGCGCCGGTATAGGCGCCGTCGCCGATGGAGACGGGGGCGACGAACATCGTGTCCGATCCGGTGCGGACGTGGGAGCCGATCGTCGTGCGGCTCTTGGTCTCGCCGTTGTAGTTGACGAACACGCTGGACGCTCCGATGTTGCTGTGCTCGCCGATGTCGGCGTCGCCGACGTAGGTCAGGTGCGGAACCTTGGTGCCGGTGCCGATCGTGGCGTTCTTCGCTTCGACGAACGCGCCCAGCTTGCCGTCGTCGCCCAGCACGGTGCCGGGGCGCAGATAGGTGAACGGTCCGACGGTGGCGTCGGCGCCGATGACCGACTCCGAGCCGTGGGTGCGGACCACCGACGCACCGTCACCGACGGTGACGTCCGTCAGTGTGGTGTCGGGCCCGATCTCGCAGCGCCCGCCGACGGCCGTCGCACCCAGCAGCTGGGTGCCGGGGCGCACCACGGCGTCGCGTCCGATGGTGACGTCGACGTCGATCCACGTCGTGGCCGGATCGATGACGGTCACGCCGTTGCGCTGGTGCGCGGCGACCACGCGGCGGTTCAGTTCGGCGCCGAGGGCGGCCAGCTGCACGCGGTCGTTGACGCCGGCCACCAGGGCTGCGTCGTCGATGTGCTGGCCGAGGACGGGCAGGCCGTCGCTGCGCACGATCGCGAACACGTCGGTGAGGTACAGCTCGTGTTGGGCGTTGTCGGAGCGCAACCGGCTCAGCGCCGAACGGAGCTCCTCGGCGTCGAATGCGTAGACCCCGGCATTGACCTCGTGAATGGCCTGCTGCGCCGGGGTGGCGTCGGCCTGCTCGACGATGCCGATCACCTCGCCGTCCTGCGTGCGCAGGATGCGGCCGTAGCCGGTGGCGTCGGCCAGGGTCGTCGTCAGCACGGTGGCCGCGGCGCCGGCGGCGGTGTGGGCGGCGATCAGCTGTTCGAGTGTCCGGGTGTCCAGCAGCGGCACGTCGCCGGAGGTGACGACCACGACCCCGGTGAAGTCGTCGGGCAGCGCCGCGAGCCCGCAGCCGGCCGCGTGGCCGGTGCCGCGCTGCTCCTCCTGCACCGCGATCTCGACCCGACGGCCGAGCGTCTCACCGATCTGCAGCGCGGCCGGGGCGACGCGTTCGCGGTCCTTGCCGACGATGACGACCAGATGCACCGGGTCGACTCCGTGCACCGCGTGCAATGCATGGGCCAGCATGCTGCGCCCACCGAGGGTGTGCAGCACCTTCGGGGTGTCGGACTTCATCCGGGTGCCGGCCCCCGCGGCGAGGGTGAGGACGGCTGTGTCGCGCGTCATCGCGGCTCCTGCCTGTCGAGTGTGCAGGTTCATCCGGGACACGCGGGGTGCGGCGAATCAGTTCGCACACTCGCGGCGGCGAGCTCTCGTGACGCTCCGTCGCCAGGACTCGAACCTGAACTATCTGAACCAAAATCAGAGGTGCTGCCGATTACACCACGACGGACCGGTGACGAGATACGCGTGCGACTTTAGCCCATGGCGTGCTGGTGCAGACCGAACGGAACGGCCGCCAGCAGGGTGACCGACGCGGTGCGGCCCGCCGGCAGTCGATATGTCCGGCGGCTGCCGGCTGTGGCGCCGAGCAGCGCGCTGCCCAGCGGCGACGCGACGCTGCAGACGTCGAGTTCGTCGTCGGTCGTGCCGAGGGTGCCCAGCAGGAAGGTCTCCGTCTCGTCCGAGTCGTCGAATCGGACGGTGAGCACCATGCCGGGCTCGGCGACGCCGTCGTCGGGCGGGGCCGCGGTGTGCACGGATCGGCTGAGCAGTTCGTGGATGTCGCGGATGCGCTGCTTGCGTGCGAGCCAGGCGTCGACGACGTCGCCGGTGCGGTCGGTGCCCGAGCGCGGCACGGTCAACAGCTCGGCCAGCTCGGCTTCCAGCGCGGAACGGGCGTGCGGGGTCATCCAGACGGTGGTCATGAAGGGTCCTTTCGAGGGGGCTCGTCGTCAGGGGCGGGTCACGGCACCGCCCCTGACGACCTGGGGTGAGTCAGCGTCCACGCAGCGGATCGAAGGCCCGCGCGACTTCGGGCTGCTTTCCGGTGACGATGTGTTCGGCGAGCAGACGTCCGGTCGCCGGCCCGTGTGCCAGCCCCCACATGCCGTGCCCGCCCGCCACGAACACCCCGCGGTCGAGCTGGCCGATCAGCGGAATGCCGTCGTCGGTGACCGGACGCGGGCCGACCCACACGTCGGTGCGCTCGTGCCAGCGGACGCCGTCGAGCAGTGGTGCCGCGGCAGCGACGATCGCGTCCACCCGCGGCATCGACAGCGGCTCGTCCGGGCGGCGGAACTCCATCGTCCCGGCGACGCGCAGCCCGCCGCGGTACGGCGTGCACGCCACCCGCGCCTCGGGTAGGTAGATGGGCCCCGGCAGAGGCCGCTCCACCGGCACCGTGAACGAGTAGCCGCGCCCCGCCTGCAACGCCACCCGCACCCGACGACCCGTCAGCGCCGGCAGCCACGCGCCGGCGGCGACGACCGCGGCGTCGGCATGCAGTGGTTCGGCATCGCGCAGGCGCACCTGCACTCCGCCGCCGTCGGGCGAGACGCCGACGACGGTTCCAGTGCGCAACGTCGCGCCCCTCCCGGTGACTGCCCGGCCCAGCGCGGTGGTGAACCGGCCGGGGTCGACGTAGCGCTGACCGGCGATGTCGACGACGGTCGCGACGGTGGGTGACGCCAGCGGCACCCGCTCGCGCAAAGCGGGCCCGGTCAGCACCTCGACGGCCGTCGGCTTGTCACCCAGCCAGGTGCGCAGCGCGCGGCCGAATGCGGCCGCGCGCTCGGCGTCCCGGAACGCCACGGAGATCGACGTATCGGTCACCGGCGCGTCGACGCCATTGGCCACCAGCACGTCGAATGTCTCGATCGCCTCGTCGTTGAGCACCGCGCCGGCCTGCGCGGCCCGTTGGAACGGGCCCGGACGGCAGTGTGCGGCGAACCGCATCAGGAAGCGTGCCAGCGCCATGTCCGCCCGCAGCGGGATGTGCAGCGGAGCCGCCGGATCGGCCAGTGCGTGCAACCCTTCGCTCAGCACGGACGGTGAGTTCAGCGGTGTGGTCAGGGCCGGCGAGACCCAGCCGGCGTTACCCCACGACGCGCCCGCTGCCACCCCGCTGCGATCGACGACCGTCACGTCGACGCCCCGCTCCTGCAAGAACCATGCCGTCGACAGGCCGACGGTGCCCGCTCCCACGACCACGACAGATCGGGGGCCGCCGTCCATCCCTGACCTGGCCCACATGACACCCTCCTCGTTCGATGACCGACTCCATGGTCGGTGGGGAACGGCCGCGAGGTGTTGTGCCAGCGCGACAACTGAACGGCTTCGAATTGTCGGTCTGCGACAGGCCGGTCAGTCGTGCACGGCGAGTTCGATCATCATCGCGAACCGCTTCTCGGCGTCGTCGAGATGCAGATCGGTCAGCTCGGCCATCCGCCGCATGCGGTAGCGGACGGTGTTCTCGTGCACGCCCAGGCGCGCCGCGGTACGGGCGGGATCACCGCGCTCTTGCAACCAGGCCCGCAACGTCGCCTCGTACGTGGTGCCATGCGCTGCGTCATGGGCGCGCAGCTCGGCGACGGCGCCGCGGTGCGGATTGCGGCCGGCCCTCGCGGCCGACCGCAGACGTTGCAGTACGACGTCGTTCCAGGATTCGTCGTAGGCGGGTGCGACGGCGGCGCCGGTGCTCTCCTGCAGTGCGAGGCACTCGTCGGCCTCGGTGCGTGCCGCGGCCAGGTCGCCGACAGCCGCTGGTGCGCTGATCCCGGCCTGCACTTTCAGCTGCGGCGGCAGCGCCGTGGCCAACGCGTCCAGCCATGTCCGCGCGACCGCCGCCTCATCGGCGGCCAGCACGGTGTAGACGGTCGTGGCGGCGAGTGCGCTGCGCGACGGGCGGGACCAGCCGAAACCGGCGGTCGCCTGCTCGAAGGCCTGCAGCAGCGCCGCGTGCCGGCGGCCGCCGTCATGGGCGCGCAACGCGATCACGCGCACCTGCGCGGGCGGGAGCCCGAGCCGGCTGGCCAGCGTCGCCGCGTCGGGTGTTCCCTCGAGCAGCCGGAGCACCAGCTCGGACTCGACCTGGCGTTCCAGATCAGCGCTGGCGCGCGAGCGCAGCAGATGCAGGGCCACGGTGTGCGCCCCGTCGGTGAGTCCGCGGCGCCGCGCTCCCGTCAACGGTTGGGGGCAGGCCACCCACACCGAGCCGAGCAGATCCTTGCCGGATCGCACGGCCACCACCATGCGCCCGGTTCGGCCGGTACTCGGATCAGCGGGCACGAACATCGGCTCATCCGAGCTCGACACGTGGGCGAACACGCCGTGTTCGGCGAAGATCTCGCGGACGTCGGCCGACGCCTGCCGGGTCAGGATGGTCGCGACCCGCGGCGGATCGGCGTCGCGCTGGTCCCGGGAGAAGGCCAGTACCTGCGAGCGGCGGTCCTCGATCACCACCGCGCCACCCACCGCGGCGGCCAGGCTGTCGGCCACCGCGAACAGGTCGGTCGGCCCGCGGCCGGACTCCGTCTCGCGGCCCTCCAGGACGAGGCCGTAGACGATCGCGGCGACGTCGCTCCACGGCACCGCCGCGTCGACCACGAGTACGGCGATGTCTGCGGTCCCGTCGGCGTCTCCGGTGTCATGACCGCGGGTCAGCACGGCGACGGCCCCGGCAGCCCTGGCCCACGCCGACGCCTCGCCGGCCGACGTCGCACCGACGGCGAGCAGTACGTCGCCGGGCACCGTGCGGCCGTCGACGGTCTCGGGCAGCACGACGCTGCGCAGTTCGGTCGAGCGGTCCGCCGCACCGGCGTGCCAGCGGACGCCGTACCCGCCGAGAACGTTGATCAGCCGATCCAGCGTGATCACGGAGCTTGACGGTACGCGGGGATGGCGCGGTTTACCCTGAACGGCGTGCCAGCTCCCGACAAGGACGTCCGCGCTGACGTCCGCGCCCCGCGCGCCAGGATGACCGGCAGCGAGCGCCGCCAGCAGCTGATCGAGATCGCGAAGTCGCTGTTCGCCGAGCGTGGTTTCGACGGCACCTCGATCGAGGAGATCGCGCTGCGGGCGAATGTCTCCAAACCCGTGGTCTACGAACACTTCGGCGGCAAGGAGGGCCTCTACGCCGTCGTGGTCGACCGCGAGATGTCGGCGCTGCTCGACGGCATCACGTCGTCGCTGACCAACAACCGCTCCCGCGTGCGCCTCGAGCGGGTGGCGCTGGCGCTGCTGACCTACGTCGAGGAGCACACCGACGGGTTCCGCATCCTGATCCGCGACTCACCGGCGAGCATCACCGCGGGTACCTACTCGACGCTGCTCAACGACGCGGTCAACCAGGTGTCGTCGATCCTGGCCGGCGATTTCTCCCGCCGCGGTCTCGATCCCGAGCTCGCGCCGCTGTACGCGCAGGCGCTCGTCGGCTCGGTGTCGATGTCGGCGCAGTGGTGGCTCGACACCCGCGAGCCGAAGAAAGAAGTGGTGGCCGCGCATCTGGTGAACCTGATGTGGAACGGGCTCACCCATCTCGAGGCGGACCCGCAGCTGCGCGGGGAGTAGCCCGGCTTTTCGGGTTCGGCCGGTTCGGTCATCACGCCGTCGGGGCCTACGATGGAGGTCATCATGACCTCATCGGGGACCCTTCATGTCCACACCCCGATCGCGGGCCTCGTCGACCTGGCACTGCGCGACCCCTCTCTGCAGGACGTCGTCCGCCGCGCCGCCGACCGGCCTGCCGATCTCGATCTCGTCGGCCCGGCCAGCGCGCGGCTGTTCGCCACCGCCGCGCTCGCGCAGGCCGGCCCCGTGCTGGCCGTCACCGCGACCGGCCGGGAAGCCGACGACCTGACCGCCGAACTCACGGGCGTCTTCGGCGACGCGGTCGCGATGTTCCCGTCCTGGGAGACGCTGCCGCACGAGCGGCTCTCACCCGGGGTCGACACCGTCGGCGCCCGGATGATGGTGCTGCGCCGGCTCACCCATCCCGACGACGAGCGGCTCGGCCCGCCCCTGCGGGTCCTGGTGACGACGGCGCGCTCGCTGCTGCAACCGATGGCACCGGATCTGGCCGCCGTCGAGCCGGTCACGCTGACCGTCGGTGCGGAGTCCGACTTCGACGGGACCGTCGCGCGGCTGGTCGATCTGGCCTACACCCGCGTGGACATGGTCGCCAAGCGCGGGGAGTTCGCCGTGCGCGGTGGCATCCTCGACCTGTTCCCGCCGACCGCCGAGCACCCCGTGCGCGTCGAGTTCTGGGGCGACGAGGTCTCGGAGATGCGCATGTTCGCCGTCGCCGATCAGCGCTCCATCCCCGAGATCGACGTCTCCACGGTGATCGCCGTGCCGTGCCGCGAGGTCCTGCTGACCCCCGAGGTACGTGAACGGGCGGCGGCGCTGTCCGCGCAGCACCCGGTCATGGAGAACGGGGTGCCGGGCAGCGTCCCCGACATGCTGGCCAAGCTCGCCGACGGCATCCCCGTCGACGGCATGGAGGCGTTGCTGCCGCTGCTCAAGCCGGTCGGTCTGGTGACATTGCCTTCCCTGCTGCCCGCGGGGACGCCGCTGCTGATCTGCGATCCGGAGAAGGTGCGCAGCCGCGCCGCGGACCTGATCAAGACCGGCCGCGAGTTCCTGGAGGCGTCGTGGTCGACCGCGGCGGTGGGCGGTGACGCCCCGATCGACCTGGAGGCGCTCGGTGCGTCCGGCTTCGTGCCGTTCGACGAGAGCCGGGACGCGGCCCGGGCGGGTGGACACCCGTGGTGGAGGTTGAGCCAGCTCGACAGCGGCGCCGAGGAGCCGGTGCGCCTCGACATCCGGCCGGCGCCGTCGGCGCGGGGCCAGCAACACAATCTCGCCGAGATCTTCGCGATGCTGCGCGCCCACGTCGTCACCGGCGGCTACGGTGTCGTCGTCACCCCGGGCACCGGCACGTGCATGCGGGTGGTCGAGCAGCTCGGCGAAGCCGATACGCCCGCAACGATTCTCGAGCCCGGCGCGGTACCCCGCGAGGGTGTCGTCGGGGTGGTGAAGGGCCCGTTGCGCGACGGAGTGGTGATCCCCGGAGCCAACCTCGTGGTCATCACCGAAGCCGATCTGACGGGCAATCGCGTGACGGCGGCCGAGGGCAAGAAGCTGGCGGCCAAGCGGCGCAACGTCGTCGACCCGTTGGCGCTGACCGCCGGTGATCTCGTGGTCCACGACCAGCACGGCATCGGCCGCTTCGTCGAGATGACCGAGCGGGTGGTCGGCGGTGCCCGACGCGAGTACCTGGTGCTGGAGTACGCGTCCGCGAAGCGCGGTGGCGGATCGGATCGACTCTACGTCCCGATGGATTCGCTGGATCAGTTGTCCCGCTACGTGGGTGGCGAGGCGCCCACCCTGTCGAAGCTCGGCGGCAGTGACTGGGCGAACACGAAAACCAAAGCGCGCCGGGCGGTTCGGGAGATCGCCGCCGAACTGGTCACGCTGTACGCCAAGCGGCAGGCCTCGCCGGGTCACGCGTTCGCGCCGGACACGCCGTGGCAGGTCGAGATGGAAGACGCGTTCGGCTTCACCGAGACCATGGATCAGCTCACCGCGATCACCGAGGTGAAGTCCGACATGGAAAAGCCCGTCCCGATGGACCGGGTGATCTGTGGCGACGTCGGCTACGGCAAGACCGAGATCGCCGTGCGCGCCGCGTTCAAGGCGGTCCAGGACGGCAAGCAGGTCGCGGTGCTGGTGCCGACGACCCTGCTGGCCGATCAGCACCTGCAGACGTTCAGTGCGCGCATGGCCGGCTTTCCCGTCACGGTGAAAGGCTTGTCCCGCTTCACCTCTGGAGCGGAATCGAAGGCCGTGATGGAGGGCATGAAGGACGGCTCGGTCGACATCGTGATCGGCACCCACCGCCTGCTGCAGACGGGGGTGACGTGGAAGGATCTCGGTCTGGTCGTCGTCGACGAGGAGCAGCGCTTCGGTGTCGAGCACAAGGAGCACATCAAGTCGATGCGCACCCACGTCGACGTGCTGACGATGAGCGCGACGCCGATCCCGCGCACGCTGGAGATGAGCCTGGCGGGCATCCGCGAGATGTCGACGATCCTCACCCCACCCGAGGAGCGCTACCCGGTGCTGACCTACGTCGGCCCGCACGACGACAAGCAGGTCGCCGCGGCGCTGCGCCGCGAGATGCTGCGAGACGGGCAGGCGTTCTACATCCACAACCGCGTGCGGTCGATAGACCAGGCTGCCGCGCGGGTGCGGCAGATGGTGCCCGAGGCGCGGGTCGTGGTGGCGCACGGACAGATGCCCGAGGAGCAACTCGAGAAGACGGTCGAGGGGTTCTGGAACCGCGAGTTCGACATCCTGGTGTGCACGACGATCGTCGAGACGGGCCTGGACATCTCGAACGCGAACACGCTGATCGTCGAGCGGGCCGACACGTTCGGCCTGTCGCAGCTGCACCAGTTGCGCGGCCGCGTCGGGCGTTCCCGGGAGCGCGGGTACGCGTATTTCCTGTATCCGCCCGAGGTTCCGCTGACCGAGACCGCCTACGACCGGCTCGCGACGATTGCGCAGAACAACGACCTGGGGGCCGGCATGGCGGTCGCGATGAAGGATCTCGAGATCCGCGGTGCGGGCAATGTGCTGGGTGCCGAGCAGTCCGGCCATGTCGCGGGCGTGGGATTCGATCTGTACGTGCGGCTCGTCGGCGAGGCGGTCGAGGCGTACCGCGCGGCGGCCGACGGGAAAACCGTTCTCGCGCCGGAAGAACCGAAGGAAGTCCGGATCGATCTGCCGGTCGACGCGCATCTGCCGCCGGATTACATCGGCAGTGATCGGCTGCGCCTGGAGGCCTATCGTCGGCTGGCCGCCGCCGCCGACGATGCGGCGGTCGACTCGGTGATCGAGGAGCTCACCGACCGCTACGGCCCGCTGCCGGAGCCGGCTCTGTTGCTGGTCGCGGTGGCCCGGTTGCGGCTGCTGGCGCGGTCGTTCGGGGTGACCGAGGTCGGGGCGCCGTCGGCGTCGACCGTGCGCATCGCGCCGCTGACGCTGCCGGATTCTGCGCAGTTGCGGCTCAAGCGGCTTTACGCCGGCGCCAACTACCGGGCCACCACATCGGTTGTGCAGGTGCCGATTCCGCGAGCCGGCAGCGGTGTCGGGGCGCCCCGGATCCGTGATCTCGAACTGGTCGGGTTCGTGGCGGGCCTGCTGGTCGCGATCGCGGGGGACGGTCAGGCGGCGGTGGACATCTCCAAGTTCGGCGGTGGCCGATGACGGTCGTGCTGGTCGACCCCCGCCGCCCGTCGCTGGTGCCCGTCGAGGCGATCGACCTGTTGGCCGGCGACATCCAGTACACCGAGGAACTGCCGGTCAAGGTGCCGTGGTCGTTGCCGTCGGCCCGGCCGTCCTACAGCGGCGATCCGGCGCCGACGCTGCTGTCGTCTGATCGTGAGCATCCGTCGGTGGTGGCGCGGATCGCCGCGGGGGAGCGGGTGATCGCCGCACCCGACCCGAAGCCCGGGGAGCATCTGGTCGATGCGGTGGCGATGATGGACAAGCTGCGCACCGCCGGGCCGTGGGAGAGCGAGCAGACGCATGATTCGCTGCGTCGCTATCTGCTCGAAGAGACCTATGAGCTGTTCGACGCGGTGCACGGCGGTGACCTGACGGAGCTGCGTGACGAGCTCGGAGATGTGTTGCTGCAGGTGCTCTTTCACGCCCGTATCGCCGAGGACGCGCCGCGGGATGCGTTCGGCATCGACGACGTCGCCGACGCGCTGGTGCGCAAGCTCGGAAACCGCGTGCCCGCGGTGCTGGCCGGCGAGTCGATCTCGCTGGAGGACCAGCTGGCGCAGTGGGAAGCGCGCAAAGCGCTGGAGAAGTCTGCGCGCGAGTCGATCATGGACGACATCCCGACGGCGCAGCCGGCGTTGGCGCTGGCGCAGAAGGTGCTCGCACGCGCCGAGGCCGCCGGTTTCCCGGCCGAACTGATTCCCGACGCGCTGACCCGGATCACCGTCTCTGCTGATGTCGATGCCGAAAATGCCTTGCGCACAGCAATACTCGATTTCATGGCCGATGTCCGGGTCGCCGAGCGCGCGGCCGCTGCGGCACGGCGGGGCGGCGATGTGGCCGAGGAGCTCGACGACACCCCGCGCGGGGTGCTCACTCCCGACGAGTGGCACGCCCACTTTTCAACCGCCCAAACCAACGAACGGGCGCGCGAAGTCGAGTAGATCTCGCCATTTCGTCGAGTTCGATGACGCCCGCGGCGCCCATCCCTACGGCGGGGTGCGTGCCCGCGCGGGCCTCGAACCCGACGCAATGGCGGCGTGCACTCGCGAAAGTTCGCCCGTTCGTTGGTTTGGGCGAAACAGGAAAAGGCGAGTCAGTCGAAGAGCGTCGAGCCCCAGAACGACGACGTGTCACCCTCACGGATGCCGGGCGGGCACGCGAACACAGCCGAGCTCGTCGGCGTCACGTACTCGTTCATCGCGTCGTTGCGCGAGATCGCATTCTGCATCGGGATGAACTGCTTGATCGGATCGCGCACGAACGCGATGAAGAACAGTCCGGCGTCGAGGTGGCCGAAGCCGTCGGAGCCGTCGGTGAAGTTGTATCCGCGGCGCAGGATCTCGATCCCGCCGAGGTTCTCCTTCGACGCCAGCCGCACATGCGCCCGCTCGTCGATCAGCGGCTTGTTCTTCTTGTCGGTCAGCGAGAAGTCCAGCTCGTCGAACTCGTCGTTGCGACCCATGGGCGCGCCGCTGCCCTTCTGCCTGCCGATGACGCGCTCCTGCTCGAGCAGTGTGGTGCGGTCCCACTGCTCGATGCGCATCCGGATGCGCCGGGCCACCAGGTAGGTGCCGCCGGTCAGCCAGGCGGGGCCGTCGCCGTCGCCCACCCAGACGGACTGGTTCAGCTTGTCGTTCTCGTCGGAGCGCATGTTGCGCGTTCCGTCCTTGAAGCCGAACAGGTTTCGCGGGGTGGTCTGGTCGCGGGTGGTCGACGAGGTGCGGCCGAAGCCGAGCTGCGAGTAGCGCACCGCGACGGTGCCGAAGCCGATGCGGGCGAGGTTGCGGATCGCGTGCACGGCGACTTGCGGGTCGTTGGCGCAGGCCTGCACGACGATGTCGCCGCCGCTGCGGGCGGGGTCGATCTTCTCGTTCGGGAACTTCGGCAGGTCGACCAGCTGGGCCGGCTTCTTGTCGGCGATGCGGAAGCGGTCGACCCCGTCTTTGACGAAAAACGACGGCCCGAACCCGATCGTCAGCGTCAGCTGTGACGGCGGCAGGCCGAGCGCTTCACCGGTGTCGGACGGCGGCGCGTACGGATTCTGGCCGGTGGCGCCGTTGGTGAACGCCTCCTCGCCCTGCGTCATCCGCTCGGCCATCTCGGTCCAGTCGGCGAGCATCTTGATCACGTCGTCGCGGCTGTTCGTCGTGACGTCGAACGTCGCGAAGTGCATTCGGTCCTGCGCCTCGGTGACGATGCCCGCCTGGTGGTCACCGCGGAACGGGACCGCGGTGTCGAGGTGGGCGGCGGGCTGGGCCGCCGACGCGTGGCCGGCCAGCGCGCCCGCACTGGCCGCGCCGACCACAGCGGCGCCGACCCCGGCCGCGCCGAAGAGCTTGCGTCTGCTCAGCCCCTGACGCGGGGGCTGCGCATCATTGGGGTGCGATGACACCTTGCACCTGGCTCACCTCTTTGCTCAGCGCGTCGATCGCGCGCGAGAGCTCCTGGCGCTGCGGCTCGGTCACCGTGTCGTAGCTGACGAAGCCGTCGCCCTGCCGGTACTTCTGCAGCAGGGCCTCGGCCTCGGCGAATCGCTGGTCCACGCGCTTGCCCAGATCGGCGTTGCGCTCGTCGAGGATCGGCCGCACCGACGCGACGGCGGTCTGCGAGCCCTGCAGGTTGGCGTTGAAGTCCCACAGGTCGGTGTGGCTGAAGATGTCTTCTTCGCCGCTGATCTTGCTGGTGGCGATCTCGTCGAGCAGACCCTGTGCGCCGCCGGCGATCTGGGTGGAGTCGATCGTGTAGTCGGGCGCCTTGACGCCGGCGTCGAGTTCCTTGACGTCGGCGACGAGCTGATCGGCGATCGCGTTGGTGTCGGGCTGCAGGCCGCTGACCCACAGGTCCTTCTCCAGCCGGTGGAAGCCGGTCCACTTCTGACCGGGCTCGAGATCGGCTTCGCGGAGGTCGATGCGGGGGTCGAGGTCGTCGGGGAAGGATTCGGCGACGGGTTCGATGCGCTCGTAGTAGGTGCGTGCGGTCGGGTACTGCGCCTTGGCGGCCTCGATGTTGCCGGCCTTGATCGCGGCGACGAACGACTCGACGGCGGGGATCAGCGCGTCGGTCTGGCTGTTGATGTAGCGCTTGTAGCTGTCGGCGGCCTCTTTGAACTTGCCCTCGGTGTCGACCTCGACGGCCTCGCCGGAGACCTTGTAGTCGGCCCGAATGCCGTCGCCGATCATGCCCGGCTTGCACGCCGTCTGATAGGTGCCCGGCTGCGACAGCTGCACGATCAGCTTGCGCTGCAGGCCGGGGGAGATGTTCTCGACCTCGCCCATCACCCGCTCGCCCTCGCCGTAGACGTAGAACTCGGTGACCTTGTTGCCGTTGTTGGTGACGACGAAGGTGTTGGCGCCGGTCTTGCCCTCGGTGCCGGACAGCTCGCACGAGTTGTCAGAGGCGTTGACCGTGACCTGCGCGGGCGCGTCGGTGCCCTCGGCGGCGTTCGCCGGCTCCTCTTTGGCCTGGCAACCGCTCAGTGCGAGAGCGGCGACGGCCGTGCTGAGGACGGCGACAGACGGGGAGACCTTCACGTGGTGGACCTTTCGGGATCGGGAAGAGGAGCCGACGGGGCCGGCCGCGCCGGCGCGGAGGAGGGGCGCAAGAACAGGGTGAGGACGAGGACGAGGTAGGCGAGCCAGCCGCACAGCTGCAGCACTGTCGGCGTCGGGGTCACGTTGAAGACGCCCTGGACCACCTCGCCGTACCAGGACGACCAGTTGAACCACGCGGTGATGTCGAATGCCTTGGCGGCCAGGCCGGGCAACCAGCCGACGGTCTGCAGCGCGCCGATGCCGTAGGACAGGATGCCGGCGGCGACGACGATGAGGAACACACCGGTGTAGGTGAAGAACTTCTGGAGATTGATACTCAGCGCGCCGCGGTACATGCCGTAGGCGATGGCGCCGGCGATCAGCACGCCGACGATCAGCCCGACCAGCGGCCAGTTCGTCGACGCCTCGGCGTATCCGACCATGAACAGCGCGGTCTCGACGCCCTCGCGGCCGACGGCGAAGAAGGCCAGCAGTGCCACGGCGAGGGGGCCGGTCTCCAGCGCCTGGGCCATCTCGCTGCGCAGCTCACCGGACATGCCTGCGGCCGCGCGGCGCATCCACAGCACCATCGTCGTGACGATGACGACCGCGACCAGCGAGGCCACGCCGGCGATGGCTTCGGCGGCCAGCCCGGTGATGGTGTTCTCGCCGAACTGGATGACGAGGAAGACGCCCAGCGTCATCGCGATCGCGGCGCCGACTCCCATCCAGACCCACCTGAGGGCGTCGCGACGGTCGGATTTGACCAGGAACGCCACGAGGATCGACACCACGATCGCGGCTTCGAGGCCTTCGCGCAGCCCGATCAGGCCGCTGCCGAACAGTTGGGAGCTGATGTTGGGCGAGGCCGCGAGCGTGGCGGAGTGCACGGTGACCGGCAGATCGGTGCTCATGCTCATCGCGTCGTCCTCGCTACGGTGCCGTTCAGCATTGGCTACCCAAAGCAAGGTTCGGCTCACCTTGCTTGGTGATGCGCTTAGTGAATGTACACCGCCCGAGCGCGGCCCGGCATGGGTCTCATGTCCTCGGCTGCGTGGCAGCATGACTAGGACCGAGGGGCGGCGAGGACGGCGTCCCCAGATGGCTGCGAGGAGTCCGGTGACGCGGGTGCGTTGGCTGCGAACGGTGGCTGTGATCGGCGCGACAGCGCTGCTCCTGGCCGCCAGTTGTTCGTGGCAGCTCGGCAGCCCGATTCCCGACGGGGTGCCGCCCCCGCCGGGGGACCCGGTGCCGCAGATCGACACGCACGCCAAGGGTCGGCCCGCCGATGCGCTGCACGGGTGGGCGGCGGCCCGCGCTCCCGCGCTCGGCATCCCGGTGACCGCGCTGGAGGCTTATGCCTATGCCGCGCGCGTGGCCGATGTCGAGAACCCCGACTGCCACCTGAAGTGGACGACGCTGGCGGGTATCGGCCAGGTCGAGAGCCACCACGGCACCTACCGCGGCGCGGTGATCAGCCCGAACGGCGACGTCACCCCGCCTATCCGCGGGGTGCTGCTCGACGGGTCCGGCGGCAACCTGGAGATCCTCGACCACGACTCGGTCAGCCGCGATCCGGCCACAGAGGACCCCGACGAGGCACCCTTCGCCCGGGCGATGGGGCCGATGCAGTTCATCCCCGAGACGTGGCGGCTCTACGGCGTGGACGCCAACAACGACGGCAAGATCAGCGCCGACAACATCGACGACGCCGCTCTCTCAGCGGCCGGTTACCTGTGCTGGAGCGGCAAGGACCTGGCCACCCCGCGCGGCTGGATGGACGCGCTGCACGCCTACAACCATTCGGATCAGTACGCGCGCACCGTGCGGGACTGGGCCACCGCGTACGCCGAAGGACACCCGCTCTAAGACCCTCTAGGCTCAGTGCTGATCATCACGCCCCGGTATAACCCCGGATCTAGCAAGGAGGCAGTAGTGCCCATCATCGAGCAGGTCGCAGCCCGCGAGATCCTCGATTCCCGGGGTAACCCGACGGTCGAGGTCGAGGTGGGTCTGATGGACGGCACCGTCGCCCGCGCCGCCGTCCCCTCGGGTGCCTCCACCGGTGAGCACGAGGCCGTCGAGCTGCGTGACGGCGGATCGCGCTACCTCGGCAAGGGTGTGCAGAAGGCGGTCGAGGCGGTCCTCGACGAGATCGCCCCGGCGGTCATCGGGCTGGGCGCCGACGAGCAGCGCCTCGTCGACCAGGCGTTGGTCGATCTGGACGGCACCCCGGACAAGTCCCGGCTGGGCGCCAACGCGATCCTCGGCGTCTCGCTGGCAGTGGCCAAGGCGGCCGCCGACAGCGCCGCGCTGCCGCTGTTCCGCTACGTGGGCGGGCCGAACGCGCACATCCTGCCGGTGCCGATGATGAACATCATCAACGGCGGTGCGCACGCCGACACCGGCGTCGACGTCCAGGAGTTCATGATCGCGCCGATCGGCGCGCCGTCGTTCAAGGAGGCGCTGCGCTGGGGCGCGGAGGTCTACCACGCGCTGAAGTCGGTGCTCAAGAAGCAGGGCCTGGCCACCGGCCTGGGTGACGAGGGCGGGTTCGCACCCGACCTGCCCGGCACCAAGGCGGCGCTGGATCTGATCGCGTCGGCCATCGAGGCCGCGGGCCTGACCGTGGGCGGCGACGTGGCGCTCGCGCTCGATGTGGCGGCCACCGAGTTCTACACCGAGGGCACCGGTTACGCGTTCGAGAAGGAGACCCGCACCGCCGACCAGATGGCGGCCTTCTACGAGCAGCTGATCGGCGCCTACCCGCTGGTGTCCATCGAGGACCCGCTCTCGGAGGACGACTGGGACGGCTGGGTCGCACTGACCACCGCCATCGGTGACCGGGTCCAGCTCGTCGGTGACGATCTGTTCGTCACCAACCCCGAGCGGCTCGAGGACGGTATCGAGCGCGGTGCGGCCAACGCACTCCTGGTGAAGGTCAACCAGATCGGCACGCTGACCGAGACGCTCGATGCGGTGTCGCTGGCCCACAACGCCGGCTACAAGACGATGATGAGCCACCGCAGCGGGGAGACCGAGGACACGACGATCGCCGATCTCGCGGTGGCCGTCGGCAGCGGGCAGATCAAGACCGGCGCGCCGGCGCGCAGCGAGCGCGTGGCGAAGTACAACCAGCTGCTGCGTATCGAAGAGGAACTGGGTGACGCGGCGCGCTACGCCGGCGACCTGGCCTTCCCGCGATTCGAAGGCGGAGCGAAATAGCCTGTGCCCGAAGCGAAGCGGCCTGACTCCCGGCGGCGCACATCGCGGCCCGCCGGGCCGGGTAAGCCCGGGCGGGCCAAGCCCGGCGCCACGTCGGGCCGTCGTGAGCGCAGCGCCGCGGAGCCGAAGGCCGCCGAGGATGTCGCGCCCGTCGACAACGAGCAGGACACGCCCGCCACGTCGATCCGCGCGTCCATCGCCGCGTCGGTGCAGGCGTCGGCCGATCAGCGGTTCGGGTCCACGGCACGGCGTGCAGCGATTCTCGCCGCGGTGGTGTGTGTGCTGACGCTGACCATCGCGGGGCCGGTGCGCACATATTTCAGCCAGCGGACCGAGATGAAGCAGCTGGAGGCCTCCGAATCCCAGTTGCGCGACCAGATCGCCGATCTGGAGGCGCAGAAGGCCAAGCTCGCCGACCCGGTGTTCATCGCCGCGCAGGCGCGGGAACGGCTGGGATTCGTGTTGCCGGGGGAGATTCCGTATCAGGTCCAGTTGCCGGCCGGGGCGACGCAGGCCGCGCAGGCGCCGCAGGGCGCCGGCCCGGTGGCGAGTTCGGATCCCTGGTACACCGCGCTGTGGCACACGATCGCCGATGCGCCGCATGGCATTTCGCCGACTGCTCCGCCGCCGCCCCCGCCTCCGGCGCC
>NZ_VKAA01000030.1 GCF_007096635.1 Mycolicibacterium sp. 018/SC-01/001 | reverse complement strand
CCACTACACGCACCCGCTGACGGTGATCCGCCGCCGCCGGTCGCCTGGACACCGAATGTCAGCGTGTGCGCCGATGTCGGTCGGCGGATCACCGTCAGCGGGTGCGTGTAGTGGATCGGCCGACGTTCGACGGGCTCTTCGACATGTCCGACCGGACGGTGATCGTGACCGGCGGCACTCGCGGCATCGGGCTCGCGCTCGCGCAGGGCTACGTGCTCGCCGGTGCGCGGGTGGTGGTCGCCAGCCGCAAGCCCGCCGCGTGCGAGCATGCCGCCGCGCAGTTGCGTGAGCTCGGTGGGCACGCCATCGGTGTGCCCACCCATCTCGGTGAGGTCGACGATCTGGGGGCGCTGGTGGAGCGCACCGTCGCCGAGTTCGGCGGTGTCGACGTGGTGGTCAACAACGCCGCCAACGCGCTGGCGCAACCGCTCGGGCAGATGACCGTCGACGGCCTGACCAAGTCGTTCGAGGTCAATCTGCGCGGGCCGGTGTTCCTCGTGCAGGCTGCGCTGCCGCACCTGAAAGCCAGCGAGCATGCGGCGGTGCTGAACATGGTGTCGGTCGGGGCGTTCATCTTCGCGCCGATGCTGGCGATCTACGCGTCGATGAAGGCGGCACTGATGTCCTTCACCCGATCGATGGCCGCAGAGTTGGCGCACGACGGGATCCGGGTCAACGCGCTGGCGCCCGGACCCGTCGACACCGACATGATGCGCAAGAACTCCCAGGAGGCGATCGACGGCATGGTCGGCGGCACCCTGATGCGCCGATTGGCCAGTGCGGACGAGATGGTCGGCGCCGCTTTGCTGTTGACCTCCGATGCGGGCAGCTACCTGACGGGCCAGGTCATCATGGTCGACGGCGGTGGGACCCCGCGCTAATCCTTGCGCAGCACCTTTGCCGCCGCCTCCCGCATCTCGCCGCTGGTGCTGGCGAGGATCTGGCTGCGGTTCTCCAGGTGCAGCGCCGCCTCCAGGCTGCCGGCGTCGAGGTTCGCCCACAGCACCTGCTTGGTCGACTCCACTCCGAATTTGCCGTATCCGCAGAGGGTTTCGGCGATCGTCAGAGCCTCGCCGACGGCGTCGTCGGCCAGCCGGGACACCAGGCCCAGCCGTAGCGCTTCATCGGCGTCGATGGCGCGGGCGGTGAGGATGAGATCGAACGCAGCTCCCGCCCCGACGATGCGGGGCAGCGTGTAGCTCACGCCGATGTCGCAACCGCCGAGGCCCAACTTGATGAACTGCGTGCAGAACCGGGCGGCGGGGGAGGCGACGCGGATGTCGCACGACGCCGCGATACCCAGTCCACCGCCATAGGCGACGCCGTTGACGGCGGCGATCACGGGTTGCCGCAACCGGTGGATCTTCGTGGTGAGGTCGGCGATGCGTTCCTGCCACCGCATGCCTGAGCGCGGGAATTCGAGGCCGCCGCCGGTCTTTTCGGGTTCGTGGGTGCGCAGATCCAGTCCTGAACAGAAGCCGCGGCCGGCGCCGGTCAGCACGGCGACCCGACAGGTGTTGTCGGCTGCCACGTCGTCCACCGCCGTGTGCAGTGCTTCGACGAGCTCGTAGGACAGCGCGTTGAGCGAGTCGGGCCGATTCAGGGTCAGCACGGTGATCTCGGGCTGTGGTCGGGTCACTTCCAGAACGGACGCCATGGCGTCACGCTAACTGCTGCGCCATTCCGCCACCCCGATGGTGATCATCCGCAGCTGTTTGATCGCGATCCTGCGGATCTCGGCGACCGCCACCGGATCGGTGGTGTCCTCGAGTGCTTCGGCGATCGAGATCATCGAGTTCACGAAGACGCTGGCCAGGATGTTCAGGTCCTCGCCGCTCCAGGTGTTCAGGCCAGGGAAGCGGGCCAGGTCGATGGCCAGCTCGGAGGTGATCAGGCGGATCTCGGTACGGATCGCGTAGCGCAGCACGGTGACTCCACTGGAGCGCTCCCTGCCGATGAACAGCCAGTGCTCGCGGCGGGCCTGCACGCCCTCGATGAGGATGTCGACCGAGGATTCGATGACCCGGTTCGGATCGAGCTTGCCGGCGCGCCCGGTGCGCAGCATGTCCCGCAGTGTGCGGAAGGATTCGTCGATCAGCACCAGGCCCAGGGCTTCCATCGACTCGAAGTGGCGGTAGAACGCCGCGGGCACGATTCCGGCCTCGCGGGTCACCTCCCGCAAGCTCAGGGCGCTGAAACTGCGCTCGGCGAGCAGGTGGAGCGCGGCGTCGACGATCGCCCGGCGGGTCGCTTCCTTGCGCTCCTCGCGGGACAGGGATTTGTCGTCATCCCTGCTCCGAGACGATTCGCGTGACCTGCTCGACCTCCCGGATCGGTCCGAGTGTGACCTGGGCGTACGACTGTTCACTGTCTGTGAAACCTACCACACGCTGCATCGATCCCTTGACGCGGGGGTGCAGAAGCGCGCACGGTATACACATGTTCACTCAAACTTTGACCACCCGGGCGCGGCGGTCGAGGCTGCTGGACCTCCTGACCGGACCGCACGGCGTCGACCGCTACACCGAGCTGGTCGACCCGACCTGGACGCGCGGTGACGCTCGAGCACGGGTCGTCGCGGTGCGCCGCAGCACGCCTCGCAGCGTGACGCTGACGCTGGCGCCCAACAGCGCGTTCTCCGGCTTCCGGGCCGGGCAGCACATCAACCTGTCGGTCGAGATCGACGGCCGGCGTCGCACGCGGCCGTACTCGCCGGCAGGCGCCGAGAACGACCGCCACATCGAGCTGACGGTCGGTCGCCACGACGGCGGACTGGTCTCGAACTACCTCTACGAACACGCCCGCCCCGGCATGGTCGTTCACCTCGACTCCGTGGCCGGCGAGTTCACGCTGCCCCAGACTCTGCCCGACCGGATGGTGTTCGTCTCCGGCGGTAGCGGTATCACGCCCGTGATGTCGATGCTGCGCACGCTGCGCGCACGCGGCCATCGAGGGGAGGTCGCGTTCATCCACTACGCGCGATCGGCCCACGAGGCCTGCTACCGCGATGAGCTCGCCGAGATCGCCGCGACGATGCCGAACGTGACGGTCCGTCACGGCTTCACCCGCGACACGGGGGGCTCCGACCTCACCGGGCGGTTCGGCGCCGACCATCTGCCGTTCGCCAACCCGGACGCGGTGTTCGTCTGCGGTCCACCGGCTCTGGTCGACGCGGTCCGCGACATGTTCCCCGACGCCGCCTACGAGAGCTTCGTCCCGCCGGTGTTCGACGGGGAAGCCTCCGGCGGGCAGGTCACTTTCAGCGACAGCGGGATCGAGCTGGCCGACGACGGCCGGCCGCTGCTGAACCAGGCCGAGGACGCGGGCCTGACCCCCGAGAGCGGGTGCCGGATGGGCATCTGTTTCTCCTGCACGCGACGCAAGAACAGCGGCGTGGTGCGCAACGTCGTCACCGGCGCGGTGTCGTCCCCGGATGAGGAAGACGTGCAGATCTGCGTCACCGCTCCGGTGGGCGACGTCGACATCGCTTTGTAGACCCGACCGAGTACGTCACTCTCCGCGAAAGGAATCGAGATGACCGACATCCTGGACACCACACAAGCTCCCGAAACGCCGAAGCCCAAGACGCTGTCGAAGACCGTCGGCGGCCGCACCATCACCATGACGCCCGAGCAGGCCGAGGCCTTCGGCCGCGAGCTCGACGCGCTGAAGGAAAGCGTCATCGCTGACCTCGGCGAGCGCGACGCGACCTACATCCGCCGCATGATCAAGGCGCAGCGCGGTCTCGAAATCGGTGGACGCGCATTGCTTTTCGGCGGGATCTTCCCCCCGTTCTGGCTGGCCGGCACCGCGATGCTGGGTCTGTCGAAGATCATCGACAACATGGAGATCGGCCACAACGTCATGCACGGCCAGTACGACTGGATGGGCGACCCGGCGATCTCGTCGCGCAACTTCGAGTGGGATACCGCCTGCCCGGCCGACCAGTGGCGCCACTCGCACAACTACATGCACCACACGTACACCAACATCGTCGGCATGGACCGCGACGTGGGCTACGGCATCCTACGGATGAGCGCCGACCAGAAGTGGAAGCCGTACTTCCTCGGCAACCCGGTCTGGGCGTTCCTGCTGATGGTGCTGTTCCAGTACGGCGTCGCGCTGCACGAGCTGGAGAGCGAGAAGATCGCATCGCGTGAGATCACGTTGCGCGACAAGCGCGAGATCCTCGAGGGCATCTGGCGCAAGACCAAGCAGCAGACGCTGAAGGACTACGTGGCGTTCCCGCTGCTGGCCGGACCGTTCGCACCATGGGTGTTCGCCGGCAACATGACGGCCAACCTGATGCGCAACGTGTGGGCCTACATGATCATCTTCTGCGGCCACTTCCCTGAGGACGTGCAGGAGTTCTCGATCGAGGAGACGAAGGCCGAGACGCGTGGGCAGTGGTACTTCCGTCAGGTGCTGGGTTCGGCGAACCTGACCGGCGGCAAGCTGTTCCACATCCTCAGCGGCAACCTGAGCTTCCAGATCGAGCACCACCTGTTCCCGGACATCCCGGCGTTCCGGCACGCGGAGATCGCACCCAAGGTGCGTGACATCTGCGAGCGCTACGGCGTGCCCTACAACACCGGCCCGCTGCCGCGGCAGTTCGCGACGGTGGTCCGCAAGATCGTCAAGCTCGCGATGCCCTGGAACTGACCGTCAGTACGCCGAAACTGTATTCCGCGCGCGTCTCAGGCACTTCTGAGCGCAGCGGATGCAGTTTCGGCGTACTGGTATGCGGAGCGGGGGATCTGGACTTTGCCGCGCCATCCGCGCTCGGCCATGACATCGCGAAGAATCCCGAGGACCACGACGGGGTTGTCCTCCCTCACGATTCCGATGACGTGCCAACCCAAGCGACGGAGCACAGGCATTGCGGCCCTGTCTTTGAGGTATTGCGCACGGTCGCTCTGATGGTGCGCACCGTCGTATTCGAGAGCGACGCCATAACGGCGCCAGCCGAAGTCGAGTCGACGCACGTGACGACCGTGCTCGTCGGTGACGCCGATCTGTGTATCCGGCAGAGGGAATCCGGCCTCGATGACGAGCTGACGCCACCATGATTCGCGTGGTGACTCCGCCCCACCGTCGACCAAAGGCAGGACGGCCTTCAGTCGGGCCACCCCGCGGCCGCCTCGATAGCGCTCGGTCAGCAGCATCACGTCGTCGACGGAGAACGGACACGCGCGCATCAACGCGTCGAGTCTGCCCAGCGCACCTCCGCGTTGGAAGCGTCCGAGATCGAACGCCGTTCGTGCCGGCGTCGCGATGGCCAGGTCTCCCAGTCGCCGCCACTCATCGTCGTCGATTCGCTCGTTGCGTGCCACGATTCCGCGCGGCGGTCGTGTGCAGTCGAAAATGACCTCGATGTCGGCCGAGTCATCGACCCACGCCGCCCCGTGGAGGGCGGAGGCCGCCAATCCGGTGACGATGCCGCGGCGGCGGGTCCACAGCCACGCACCTTCGGTGCGATCGCGCAGTGTGGGCTCGATTCCGTTTGGTGCGTGCACATTCGGGAAGATGGGTCGATAACGGGTGCGGAGTTGATGGCTGGTGACGATGCCGCTGGCTATGGCCTCGCAGCCGATGATGACGGTGCTCATGACGGAATGATGGAACTGGTCTCCGACACCATTCGCTGAGATTGCGTCTGGTGCGCAAGTTATCCCCAGATAGGCACGCGGATTACAGTTTCGGCGGGACTCAGCGCTGACAGGTGGGGCACCAGTAGGTCACCCGGTCGCCGTCCTTGTCGGTCTCGACGCGTGTGCCGCAGCGTCGGCACGGCAGCCCCGCCCGGCCGTACACCCAGACATCCTGACCGGGACGCGTGTTGCCGGTGGTGGTGCGATTGATGCGCAACCTGTTCTGCCACAACATCTGCTGGGCGCGGGTGACCACCCGCACCGGGTCGTTGAGTTCGCCGACGGGCGTGGTGGGACGCAACCCGAACACGAACGACAGTTCGTTTGCGAACACATTGCCGACCCCGGCCATCACCCGCTGGTCGAGCATCGCCTCGGCCACTGATCGAGCCGGGTCGGCCATCAGGTTGGCCGCCGCCGCCTTCACCGACTCCGCGGACCAGTCGTCGCCGAGCAGGTCGGGCCCCAGGTGCGCGACGGCGTCCATGTCGCGATCGCGGTCGAGCACCTCGAGTACGCCGAGGTCGATACCTGAGGCCACCGAATCAGCAGTCCCGAGAACGATCCGGATCTTGTAGGCGGGCGCCTTGACCCGGCCGATGATCCACGCGCCGTCCATCTTCAGATGCGAGTGGATGCTCGCCTGCCCGACCCGGATGAAGAGGTGTTTGCCGCGGCTGAGTACCTCGTCGACGACCTGTCCGCTCAGATCCACCGCCGCATAGCGGGGCACCCGCACGTCGCAGCGCGTCAACGTCTTGCCCTGCAACGCTTTCCGCAATTTGTCGGCGGTGCGGAACACGGTGTCACCTTCGGGCATCAGCGCAGCCGCAACCCGCGGGGTGTCCGGGAGAACCCCGCCTGTATCAGCGACTCGACGACGATCGACTCCCGGCTCTCCAGCACGGGAACCCCGTCGATGCGTTCGACGAGCAGTGCCGGGACGCGCTGCCGGGTCACCAGTTCGGCGAGCGCGGCGGCCGCGGCGTTGTGCACGCCGGCGTCCTCGGTGAAGCTGAGCAGAGACCTGCCCCCGCGTTCGACGAACCACGCCAGCTCGCCGTCGACGAGCACGACGAGCGCGCCCGCTTTGCGGCCGGGCCGGTGCGCACCCTCGCCCTGACTGGGCCACGGCAGCGCCGCGCCGAAGGGGTTGGCGGGATCGGTCGCCGCGAGCGCGACCGCGCGCAGGTTCTGCTGCTTGTCGTCGATGCTGTCGGCGTGGCTACGCAGCCGATCGACGGTGCTCGCGGTCGCGAACTGGGCCCCGCCGAGCGACTCGACGAAGTAGCCCCGCTGGCAGCGGCCGGCTTCCTCCATCGTGCTGAGCACCTTGTACATCGACGCGAACCCACCGGCGATGTTCTCCGCGGCGACCGCACCTTTGGTCAGTACACCGTGGCGCGCCAGTAGCTGATCGGCCTGATACGACGCCCGCAGTGTGGTGTCGACCTCGGCGGTGGGCAGCGCGGCCCACCGGCCCGCGACCGTCGGATCGGTGTCGCGATGCGCGCCGAGCCCGGCGGAGCTGATGCTGTACCGGCTCAGTCGCGGGGCGCGGCGATGCCGGTGCGACGGGGCCGAGGAGCGGCGGGCACCGGGGCCTCGGGTGCCGGCGAGGAGTGCCCGCACGGGCGCGAACGTGTCGCCGCCGACATAGCCCGCCCAGATCAGTTGCCAGAGAGCTTCTTTGAGGGCCTCGGTGGTCACGCCGTCGACGGCGAGCTGGCGGAAGAAGTACGCACCGCCGCCGCTGAGTGCGCCGAGGACGGCGTGGTGGGTGTCGATGAAGTCGAGGTCGCCAGGCGGGGCGAGGGACAGCGGAGCGGTGTCGGCGGGATGGAAGGCCACCCAGCCATCGGCCGACGACAACGCGCCTGCACCGGACCACAGCACCTCGCCGGAAGCCAGGAGTTCGTCGAGCATCCCGGGCTGGTAGTCGCGCACGCGCTGACCGAAGATCAGCGGCTCGACCGCCGACGCCGGCATCGAGACCCCGGCGAGCTGATCGATCACCGACGCGAGACCGTCGACGCCGGAGACACGGTCGCTACCGAGCTGCTGCCAGGCCGGGAGGAACCGTCCGAACGCCGCGGTGCTGACCGGTTCGATCTGCGCGCGCAGTGCGGCCAGCGAGCGGCGGCGCAGGATGCGCAGCACCTCGGCGTCGCACCACTGATCACCGGTGTCGCCCGGCACGTCGGTGAACTCGCCGCGCACCAGCTTCCCGTCGGCGGCCAGCCGCCCCAGCACGTCGGCGGCCACCCGCACGCCGAGGCCGAAGCGCGTCGCCGCTTCGGCCGTCGTGAACGGCCCCCGGGTGCGGGCGAATCGCGACAGCAGTTCGCCCAGCGGGTCCATCACGGGTTCCAGGAACGCGACCGGCACACCCACCGGCACCGCCACCCCGACGCCGTCGCGCAGTCGGCCGATGTCCTCCACCGATGCCCACCACGTCTGTCCGGCATAGGACACCGTGACCAGCCGCTTGGCGCTCAGCAGTCCTTCCAGCCACCCGCCGACGTCGTCGACGGTGCAGCGCGCCACGATCTCCTCGACCGTCAGCGGCCCGAGCATCCGCAGCAGGTCGGCCACGCCCTCGGCGTCGCGTGCCAGCCGCTCGTCGGTGAGGTGTTGCAGCTGGCGGGTGGTGCTGGCGACGACATCGGCGTCGAGCAACTCGCGCAGCTCGACGCGGCCCAGCAGCTCGGCCAGCAGCGTCGGATCGAGGGCGAGTGCGGCGGCCCGGCGTTCGGCCAGCGGGCTGTCGCCTTCGTACATGAAGGCGCCGACGTAGCCGAAGAGCAGCGAGGCCGCGAACGGTGACGGGGTCGGTGTCTCGACCTCCAGCAGGCGCACCCGCCGCTGCGCGATGCGGGCCATCAGGTCGGTCAGCATCGGCACGTCGTAGACGTCCTGCAGGCACTCGCGAACGGCTTCGAGGACGATCGGGAAGTCGGGATAGTTGCGCGCGACGTCGAGCAGTTGGGCGGCACGCTGGCGCTGATGCCACAGCGGGGAGCGCTTGCCGGGGTGGCGGCGGGGAAGCAGCAGCGCCCGCGCCGCGCATTCGCGGAACCGGGAGGCGAACAGTGCCGACGAGCTGACCTCGGTGGTGACCAACGGCTCGATCTCGTCGGGGTCGAAGACGAAAATGTCGGCACCCGGGGCGGTGTCGTCGGTGTCGGGCAGCCGGACGATGATGCCGTCGTCGGAGGCGGTGGGTTTCTCGTCGATGCCGAAGCGCTCGTAGAGCCGTTTGCCCACCGCGAGCGCGAGTGGGCCGTGCACGCGAAGGCCGTAGGGGGAGTGCAGGATGATCCGCCAGTCGCCGAGCTCATCGCGGAACCGTTCCACCACCAGGGTGGTGTTCGACGGGACTGCGGTGGTGGCGTTGCGCTGCTCGTCGATCAACGTCCACAGATTGTCGGTGGCATAGGCGTCGAAACCGACGTCTGCACAGCGGTTCTCGAATGTCGGGCGGTCGAGCCGGGCCAGCTCACCGTTGAAGGCGCCGATCGCCTCACCGAGTTCGGCGGGGCGCCCCACCCCGTCGCCGCGCCAGAACGGTAGGCGCGCCGGTTCTCCCGGTGCGGGGATCACCAGCACGCGGTCATGGGTGATCTCGGTGATCCGCCAGCTCGTCGCGCCGAGGGAGATGACGTCACCGGGCCGGGACTCGTAGACCATCTCCTCGTCGAGTTCCCCGACGCGCGAGGGCTTCTCGGAGTCGGCGCTGGAAGCCAGGAACACCGTGAACAGGCCGCGGTCGGGGATGGCGCCGCCGGAGGTGACCGCGAGCCGTTGCGCGCCGGGCCGTGCGGTCAGCGTGCCCGCGTCCCGGTCGTAGACGATGCGCGGGCGGAGCTCGGCGAACTCGGTCGACGGGTACTTGCCGGAGAGCAGATCGAGCGTGGCTTCGAACGCGCTGCGCGGCAGGGTGGCGAACGGCGCGCTGCGCCGCACCGTGTCGAACCAGGCCTCGACGTTGATCGGGTCCAGTGCGCAGGCCGCCACGGTGTGCTGGGCCAGCACGTCGAGTGGGTTGGCGGGCACGCGCATCGTCTCGATCTGGCCGCCCAGCATGCGCTGCACGCTGACCGCGCAGCCGATCAGGTCGGTGCGGTGCTTGGGGAACAGCACACCCTGGCTGATCTCGCCGACCTGGTGGCCCGCACGCCCGATGCGTTGCAGGCCGCTGGCGACCGACGGCGGCGTCTCGACCTGGATCACCAGGTCCACGGCGCCCATGTCGATACCCAGCTCCAGGCTCGACGTCGCGACCACGGCCTTCAGCCGGCCGCTCTTGAGCGCGTCCTCGACGTCGGCGCGGGCCTCCTTACTGACCGAGCCGTGGTGCGCGCGCGCGAGGAGCGGCTCGGCGCCGAAGGTCTGCCCGCTGCCCATCAGGTGCGCCGGGGCGCCGCCGGCGACGCCCGGATTGGGGCCGCCCAGCTCGATGCCGAGCCGTTCTGCATGAATCTCGTTGAGCCGCGCGGTGAGACGCTCGGCCAACCGGCGCGAGTTGGTGAACACGATCGAGCTGTTGTGCGCCTCGATCAGATCGACGATGCGCTCCTCGACGTCGGGCCAGATCGAGTTGTTCTCGAGGTTCGCCATGTCGGGAACCGGGACCTGCACGGTCAGGTCGAAGGTCTTCGCCGCGGGCGGTGCCACGATCGTCGTGGGCGCGGCGCCGGAGAGGAATCGCGCGACCTCTTCGGGTGGGCGCACCGTCGCCGACAGGCCGATCCGCTGCGCAGGCCGCTCGAGCATCGCGTCCAGCCGCTCGAGCGACACCGCCAGATGCGCGCCGCGTTTGGTCCCTGCGACGGCGTGCACCTCGTCGACGATGACGGTCTGCACCCCGGCGAGCGTTTCCCGCGCGGCGGAGGTCAGCATCAGAAACAGTGACTCCGGCGTGGTGATCAGGATGTCCGGCGGCTTGGTGATCAGCTCGCGGCGCTTCGCGGGCGTGGTGTCGCCGGAGCGAACACCGACGCTGATCTTGGGCGGCTCCTGGCCGGCGCGTTCGGCGATCCGTGAGATGCCGGTCAGTGGGGTGCGCAGGTTGCGTTCGACGTCGACCGCGAGCGCTTTGAGGGGTGACACGTACAGCACCCGGGTGGTGGGCTCGCTTGCCGGGGACCGCGCCAGGCCGTCGATGGCCCAGAGGAACGCCGCGAGGGTCTTGCCCGATCCGGTCGGGGCGATGACCAGCGTGTTGTCACCGTTGGCAATGGCGTTCCAGGCCTGCGCCTGGGCGGGGGTGGGCTCGACGAAGGTGCCGGCGAACCACTCACGCGTCAGCGGGCTGAAACGCTCGAGTGAGTTGCTTGTCAAGGGCACGTGGTCCATGGTGCCAAGGACCTCCGACAATCTGCTTCACACCCTTCGTACCTGCTGAGACGGCTCGCCGAGGCCTAGCGTCTCGGGCAGGGGTTCCACCTCTTTCTACCGGTGCCGGAGAGCGGGTGCAGCGATGACGAGCGTGAAGATCATCGGGGTTTCGGCACTCGCGCTGGCGTCATTCGCTGTCACACCCACGGTCACCGCCCCCTCGGCGGCTGCCGGATGTGTCAAGAGCAGCGGGATCACGGTCTGCGACCAGAACGGCGGATCGAACAACGGGCCGGTCGTGCCCTACCCGTGCGAGTTCGACTGGTACTGCTACGACGGATCAGAGTGGGATCTCGGCTTGGACGTCTCGCCTCCATCTCCACCCCGGCCGGACAATGACCTTCCACGGCCTGACCGCGGACGCCCGGGCACGCCGGGGAACCGGCCCAGCGGTGGCCTCCGATGATGCGCGCACTGGGTGTGGTCGCGGCCGGCGTCTTCGTCGTCGCCCTCGTCGAAGCCGCACCGCCCGCGGCGGCCGACTGCACCAGCGCGGGCGGCACGACCATCTGCTCCCAAGGCGACGTTCGTGGCGCGAACACAGGTAACGGACCCAGCGGATCGTCAGGCCCGTACATCCCCTATCCCTGTGAGTACGACTGGTATTGCAACGACGGCGTCACCTGGGACATCAACATGGACTGGGACCCCGGTATCGGCATCGGCGCGCCGGGACGCCCGGGCAACCGGCCTGGAGGCGGGGGTGGCCGGCCCGGTGGCGGCGGACGAGGCGGACGACGATGACCGAATCCCGACGAACCGAGGAGAACACAGTGGCCATTTCATTCAGCATGGCGCGGAGGATGATCGCGGGCGCGCTCGGTGCCGGCGCCGTCCTGGCCTGCGCGGCATCGCCGGCGCAAGCCCAACCCAACTGCACCGCAGCAGATCTCGCCGGCATCATGGCGGGAGTGACCGCGTCGACGTCGGCGTATCTGTTCACTCATCCGCAAGTCAACGATTTCTTCACCTCGCTCAAGGATGTGCCCAAGGATCAGCGGCAGTCGGCGTTGGCGGATTACGCGTCGGCCAACCCGCAGGTGCAGGCAGAGCTGCAGGGGATACGACAGCCGGCGGTCGACTTCCGCAACCGCTGCGGCTAGGCGCGGGTCGAGGCTACTTCGATCGGTTGCAACCCACTCGGGCCGAACCGGTTCCCGGTGCGTTCCAGCCGCCGCGTGAACAGGCGCTGCAGCGGCGTCGCGACGAAGGTCGTGATGATCGTCATCACCGCCAGGATCGTGTAGAGCTTGCCGGTGATGAGCCCGGCCTCCAGGCCGATGTTGAGCAGGATGAGTTCCATCAGACCGCGGGCGTTGGCCAGTGCACCCATCGATCCGGCCTCGTACCAACTCATTCCCTGCCAGCGCGCGGCCAGCCCGATGGCCCCGAACTTCGCGGCGAACGACACGACCAGCACGATGCCTGCCATCAGCAGCGTGGAGCTGTCCAGGATCAGGCTCAGCTGGGTGTTCAGTCCGGAGTAGATGAAGAACCCGGGCAGCAACAGGTAAGCGGTCAGCGGCTCGAAGCGGTCGCGAATCCTGTCGAGGAAGTCGCCGCGCGGCATCATCAACCCGGCCACGAATGCGCCGAACACCGAATAGATCCCGACCAGGTCGGTGAACCAGCTCGCCGTCAGCACCACCAGCAGGACGATCGAGAGCTTAGCGATCGGTAACCCGCCGGTGTGTTCGGCGTCGCTGCGGGGCGTCCAGGTCTCGAGGCGCGCCAGCAGGGGTCGCCCGACATAGATCATCAGCAGTAGATAGAACAGGCCGCCGCCGACGGCGATCACCGCGCCCAGCACGCTGCCTTTCGCGGTCGCGACCACCGTCGCCAGCAGCACCCACGAGCACGCGTCGTCGACCGCGGCGCACGACAGCGACATCGTGCCCAGGCGTGTGTTCAGCAGCCCCGAGTCGTACACGATCCACGCCAGCATCGGGAACGCCGTGATGGCCACGGCCGCCGCGACGAAAAGCCCGCCCTGCCAGTGCGCGACCTTGTCGGTGAAGTAGCCGCCGGAATCGACCATCCACCAACCGAGAACGCCGCCGAGGACGAGGGGAACGCCGATACCGGCTGCCGATGTGGCACCTGCCTGCCGGCTGTGCGCGCCGAGGATGTCGAGTTTGAACGAGGACCCCACCAGGAACATGTAGAGCACGAGCCCGAGCTGGCCGACCACGTAGATGGCGACCAGGTTGGGGTGGGTGATCGTTTCCGTGCCTGTTTCGGTCCCGATGGTGAGCTTGGTGGGGAAGAGCCAGTGTTGGGCCTGCGGCCAGATCGCCCCCAACACCGAAGGGCCGAGCAGGAATCCGGCGACCATGATCGCGACCACCTGCACCTGGCCCAGGCGCCGGAACACCGGCCAGAGCAGCCGGTAGGTCACCAGGATGACCACGATCTGCAGGAAGAACTGGTAGGTGATCGTCAGCAGCGGTGGCATGTCAGCGCTTCTCCGTCCACCGGAACACCTTGAGGCAGGCCAGCAGTCCGACAATGGTCCACGCTGTCAGCACCCAGAAGATTCGGTCGTGTTCCCAGCTGCCGGCCGGTTCGAACGCTTCCATGTCCGGAGGCAACAGCACCGACCGGAAGCCCTGAGCCATCCACTTGACCGGAAAGAGCGACCCGATCACGAGCATCCACGTGGGGAGCACCATCACCGGGACATACGTGCCCGAGATGAATTGCAGACTGACCGCGGGACCGTTGGTCAGCACCGCGGCCGAGACGGCGTTGTTGGCGAGGTTGCTGATCAGAATGCCCAGCAGCGAACAGCTGGTGATCCCGAGCGCGAACACCCAACCGAGGGTGAACCATTCGCCGATCCCCGTGGGGAGCCGCAATCCGAACATCAGCAGTCCGACGATCAGCAGGATCACGGCCTCGGCGATGCTGGCGATCGCGACGAGGGCGATCTTGCCGACGAAGTACGACGTCGCCGTCGCCGGTGTGCCGCGCAGCCGTCGCAGCGCACCGGTTTCCCGGTCGGCGGCGACGCTGATCCCGAGGTTGATGAACGACGTCGACAGGATTCCGTAGGCCAGCATGCTGGCGGCGATCACCGCGCTGGTCGTGGTGCCGGTGCCGGCGATCTTCTCCGAGAAGATCGAGCCGAGCAGCAGACAGATCACCGCGGGCATCGAGAACGTCAACACCAGCTGTTCGGGGCGGCGGTAGAACATCTTCAGTTCCGGTATCACCCGCGAGAATCCGATGCGCAGCGGTGAGGGGAGCGCGACGGTGGAGCGGGCGCCGTGCCGGGCCCGCGACGACTGCGACGATGTCGTCATGACGCCTGCCCGATCAGCCGCAGGTACGCGTCTTCCAGACTGGGCCGGGTGACGGTCAACCCGGTGAGTTCGCCACCGCCGGCGGCCTGCGCCCGGATGAACTCGGTGGGACGCTCCGTGTGCACGATGCGTTCCTCACCGCGCTCGACCCACCGCACGGTCGCGGTTGCGTGCGCTGCGGTGAGCCGGTGGGGCTTGTCCACGGCGACCAGGCGCCCTGCGGCGATGACGGCGACGCGGTCGGCCAGCGCGGCAGCCTCTTCGAGATAGTGGGTGGTGAGCACGATCGTGGTGCCGTCCGCGGCGAGAAGGCGGATCAGATCCCAGAATTGGCGCCGCGCCTCGGGGTCGAAGCCGGTGGTCGGCTCATCCATGAACAGCAGCTCCGGACTGGCGATGATGCCCAGGGCGACGTCGAGACGACGGCGCTGCCCACCGGAGAGCGTCCGCACCCGCGCGCCGACCTTGCGGGACAACCCGACGAGGTCGAGCACGTCGCCGGGAGTGCGGGCCCTGCCGTAGCACTGCCCGAACATCCGCACGGTCTCACCGACCGTGAGCGTGCCGAAATCACTGGCGTCCTGCAGGACGATGCCGATGCGCGCCCGCCAGTCCCGGTCGGCGGTCCCGGGATCTTCACCCAAGACCCGGACATGCCCGGCGTCCCGCCGGCGATGGCCCTCGAGGATTTCGATCGTCGTCGACTTTCCGGCCCCGTTGGGGCCGAGGATCGCGACCACCTCCCCGTAGGCGACGTCGAGGTCGAGGTCGCTGACGGCGTGCAATCGACCGTAGGACTTCCGCAGCCCTCGGATGTGCACGGCAGGCGCGAGTTCCACTGCGGTCACTGCGCGTCCGCACTTCCCTCGATGTCGGCGAGCAGCGCCTGCAGTTCGGCGTCGGACAGGCCGTCGATCAGGTGGTCCAGATCGTCGGCGGTCGGGACCGAAGGCGCTTCGGCTGCAGCTTCGGCTGCGACACTGTCGGCGTGGATCTGCCGCAGTTCGGCGAGAATCCGTGCGGCCAGGGAATTCACCGTGACGCCACGCAGGATCTCCAGCACCGGCAGGTCGATCGAGAACATCGAGTTGATCCGGACGCGGAACTCCATCGCCATCATCGAGTCCAGCCCGAGGTCGTCGAGCATGACATCGGGCTCGACATCCTCTGCTGCGCAATCGAACACGGCGGCGACGATGCCGCGGACATGTTCGGTGACGACGGGGAGGCGCTCCGTGTCGGGCAGCGCGGAGAGGGTGTCGAGCAGCGACTCCGCTCCTGCTCCACCCGGTCCGTCGCCGCCGGTGTCGAGGTCGCGATAGATCGCGGGCAGATGCGTGCCGAATCCCTGGCGGGCGCGGTTCCAGTCCGCGGTGATCGCGACGACGTGGGCCACCTTCTGGGACAGCAGCCGATCCAGGATGCGAACCCCGGCGCGGGGGGTGATCAACTCGATACCGCGGTTGGCGTAGATCTTCTCGAGCTTGAGCTCTTCGACCATGCCGACCGACCACGGCCCCCAACCGATGGTCAGGGCGGGCAGACCCCGTGCCTGCCGGTAGTGGGCGAACGCGTCGAGGAACGCGTTGGCGGCCGCGTAGTTGGCCTGCCCCGGGGAGGCGATCACCGAGCCGGCGGAGCCGAACATCACGAAGAAGTCCAGGTCCTTCTTCTCGAATGCGTTGTGCAGCAACCGCGTACCGGCGATCTTCGGAGCCATGACGGTTGCGAAGTCCTCCTCGGTCATGCTGACCAGCAGTCGGTCGTCGACGGATCCGGCGGCGTGCACGATGCCCCGGATCGGCGGAGCGCCGGCGCGGTCGTGCTCGTCGCGCCACCGTTCCACATGCTCGGCGTCGGTGATGTCGACAGCGGCGCAGCGCACGTGGGCGCCGAGTCGTTCGATGCGGCGGACGGTCTCGACCGCGGCGTACTGAGCGTCGGTGGCGTCGAGGTGGGGCCAGCTGGCGCGCGGCGGGAGTTCGCGGCGGCTGAGCAACGTGATGTGGCGTGCCCCGCGTTCGGCGAGATAGAGAGCGACACTGCGACCGAGCGCCCCGGTGCCGCCGGTGACGACGTAGGTCGCGGTGGCATTGAGCTTCGTGGGGAAGGGCTTGGTCAGCCCGGGACACGGCAGCAGGCGGGGTGCGAGGGTGCGGTCGCCGCGCAGCGCGATCTGGTCTTCCGCCTCGTCGTCGACCAGATGGGCATAGAGGCGCCCTGCGACCTCGACGGGATCGTCGGCGTCGTCGATGTCGACGAGGCTGCCCCACATCTCCGGGAACTCCTGGTGGCCGACGACACGGCCCAATCCCCACACGGTGGCCTGATCGACCGCCAGATCCTCGGTGCCCAGGGCCGGTTGGGCATTCGCGGTGACGATGTGCACCCGGGGCGGCACACCGTCGCGTCCGGCGAGGGCCTTGATCGTGTGCAACAGCGCGTGCACACCCAGCCTGTCATCGGAACCGCTGTAGATGTCGATGGGCCAGAGGTCCACGAGCGCCGTCAGGCCGCCCTCGCGTTGGTGTAGCCGATCGACCAGTTCCCGCATGTGTTCTCCGCGATGGGGATCGACGGCGAATCCTGTGCTCGTCTCGGTGATGGCCGCGACCGACTGGTGAGACACCTCGACCACGCGGTGTCCGTGTCCGGACAGGTGCTGGGCGAGCGCCGAGCCGAAACCGACGGTGTCGCTGAGGATCAGCCAGGTTCCCGGCGTGGTGACGGTGGGCACCGGCGCCGCGGGGCGGTCGTCCCACTGGACGCTGTAGAGGCCGCGGTCGATGCGTTCGGTCGACATCGCCGACGACGCAGTGAGCGACTGCACGGTGAACCCCTGCAGGACGACGAGCGTCTGGCCGAGGCGATCGACGACCGTGATGTCGCTCTCGATCTCCTCGCGACCGGCGGCGACGACGCGCACATGCACCGTCATGTCGGGTTCCGGGCGCCCGTAGACAGCGCAGTGCCGGATGCGGGTGGGCAGATATGTCGCCTGCGTGGCATCCTCGCCCACCGTGGACGTGCCGAACAGGCCCTGCAGCGCACCGTCGAGGAGTGCCGGATGGAACGAGAACGCGTCGATGTCGCGGGCGACGGCGGCGGGAACGCGCAACTGCGCCCGCGCCCAACCCTCACCGCCGGTGACATCGCGTACCGGCTGGAACGCCTCGCCGTAGGAGAATCCGAGGGACGTTGTCCGCGCGTAGAATTCGTCGGCGTCCAGCGCTTCGGCGGAGTGCTCTTCTGCTCCGTGGTCATGTGTGGGGGCAACAGGCAGGGTGTTCAACTCTGCCGTCGCGGTCACCAACCAGCCGAACTCGCCGCCGCCGATCCCGGTGAACGCGGTGAACTCGATCGCGCCCGTGTCCTCGTTGAGCGTGGTCCGCACCAGGGGATCGCAGG
Source organism: Mycolicibacterium sp. 018/SC-01/001 (assembly GCF_007096635.1). Classification (GTDB taxonomy): domain Bacteria; phylum Actinomycetota; class Actinomycetes; order Mycobacteriales; family Mycobacteriaceae; genus Mycobacterium. The sequence continues at coordinate 32,868 of NZ_VKAA01000030.1, read as the reverse complement.
TGTCGTCGAGCAGCAGTGCCCGGTGCAGCAACAGATTGTCCACGCTGCAGGCAGCTCCATAGGTGACGGTGGCAGCGGCCAGCCCCATCTCGAGGTATACCGCGCCGGGCACGACGACGGTGCCCTGAACCTGGTGATCGGCCAGGAACGGGATGGAGATGACGCTGAACTCGGCTTCCCAGGTGGGGTGCGCACCGGCCACGGGCTGGCCCAGCAGCGGATGCACGGGTGTGTAATGCAGGTCTTCGGCGGCTTCCTGTGTCTCGTGCCAGAAGCGCTTGGATTGCCACGGATAGGTGGGCAGCGTGACGATGCGGGCGGCTCCGCCGGGATGCACTGCGTGCCAGTCGATGTCGTGGCCGTGGCCGTAGAGTGCAGCGACACCGTTCAGGAGGCTGCGGGCGTCGTCCTCACCGCGGCGCTGGGTCGCGACCACCACGACGCCCTGCGACCCGGCGATCTCGAGGATCGACGACGCCAGGACGGGGTGCGGCCCCAGCTCGACGAAATGGGTGTAGCCGTCGTCGAGCATCCGGCGCGCGGCGGCCTCGAAAAGCACGGTGGCTCGGGTGTTCTGCCACCAGTAGGCGGCGCCGGCGGTGTACTCGGTGAGCCGTTCGCCCGTGACGGTCGAGTAGAGCGGGAGGTGCGCCGGGGCCGAGGACAAGCCCTCCAGCGCGGTCGTCAGATCGTCGCGCACGAGATCCATGTAATGCGTGTGATAGGGGACTTTGACGGCGAGGTAGCGGTTGAACACCTCCGCCGCGTCGAGCTGTCGCACGATGTCGGCGAGCACGTCCTCATCGCCGGCCACCGTCACGGCGAACGGGCTGTTGATCGCGGCGATCGACACCCGTCGTCCGAACTCAGCCACGGTGGCGTCGTCGAGCGTCTGCAGCAATGCGTCAGCGCTGCGGCCCACCGCGAGCATGCGGCCCATCCCGGTGGTGCGCTGCTGTAACCGGCTGCGGTGGTAGATCACCGCGACGGCCTGCTCGAAGGTGAGCAACCCGGCCAGGTGATGTGCGGCCACTTCGCCTGCGCTGTGCCCGATCACCGCGTCCGGCACGATGCCGACGTGGGCGAGTTCGTCGGCCAGCGCGATCTGGACGGCGAAGTTCGCCGGTTGGGCGATCTCCGTCTCGCTCATCCGCGAATGTTCCTCGTCGCGGCGCAGTTCCTCGAGCAATGACCAGCCGGTGTAGCGGGCGAGTTCGCGGTCTGTGCGCTCGATGCTGGCGGCGAACACCGGGTGGGTGTCGAGTAGTCCGCGGCACATCTGCCACCACTGCGGTCCCATACCGGTGCAGACGAAAGCCAGCTTCGGGGCGTCGGATCCGGTGCGGCCGGTGACGGAATCGGCAGCGGTACCGGCCAATTCGCGCAGCTGCTCGCGCGCCTCCTCGGTGGTCGCCACCGCGAGGGCGCGGCGATGGCTCAGGTGGCTGCGGCGCCGGCTCAGCGTGTAGCCCAGATCGGCCAGGCTGAGATCGGGGTGGGTCTCCAGGTGGTCGGCCAGTTGACGGGCAGTCTCGGCCAGTGCCTCCGGGGAGCGCGCCGACACGGGCAGCAGGGTCAGCTGCTCCCCGGCCGTGCGCTCTGCATGCGGTGGTGCGGCGGAGGGGGGTTCGGCCAGCACAACGTGGGCGTTGGTACCGCCGAATCCGAACGAGTTGACGCCGGCGATGCGACGCCGCCCGGCCGGGAAAGGCGTTGTCGAACGGGGTATGTCGAGGTTGAGTTCCGCGAGCGGACTGCTCGGGGTGCTCAGGTGCAGGCTGGCGGGAATCCGGCCGTGCTGCAGAGTCAGTGCGGCCTTGATGAGCCCCGCGACTCCGGCACCGGCCTCGAGGTGGCCGATGTTCGTCTTCACCGATCCGATCAACAGCGGGTTGTCGGGCGTGCGGTCCGCCGCGAGTGCACCTGCCAGAGCGCGGGTTTCGACCGGATCGCCGACCGGCGTTCCGGTGCCGTGCGCTTCCACGTAGCCGATGTCGGTCGGTGCGACACCGGCGCGGCGCAGCGCCGTGGTGATCGCGCTGCGCTGGGCGTCCTCGCTGGGCACCGTGATGCCGTCGGTGTGGCCGTCCTGGGTGACGGCGGTGCCGAGAATCTGGGCATAGATCCTGTCACCGTCGCGCACCGCCTGCTGCAGCGGTTTGAGGACGACGACGGCGCCGCCTTCGCCGCGCGCATAACCGTCGGCCGATGCGTCGAAGGCCTTGCATCGTCCGTCGCTGCTGAGGAAACCGCTCTTGGATTCGGCGATCGCGGTGTTGGGTCCCACGATGATGTTCACACCGCCGGCCAGGGCCAGCTGTGAGTCACCGTTCCAGATGCTCTGCGCAGCAAGGTGAACGGCGACAAGAGAACTCGAGCAGGCGGTGTCGACAGCCATGCTCGGACCGCGGAAGTCGAAGGCGTAGGAGATGCGATTGGCGAGCATCGTCATCATCATCCCGGTCGCGGAATGCGGCTTGAAGCGGAATCGGCTGGTGCGGCCCTGATTCTGCAGCAGTTGATAGTCCAGCGTGAAGCCGCCGATGAACACCCCGACGTCGGTGCCCGCCAGGGAGTCGGCGGGGATTCCGCCGTCCTCCAGAGCTTCCCAGGTGGCATGCAGCAGCAGCCGCTGTTGCGGGTCGAGGAGATTGGCCTCGCGCGGTGAGATGCCGAAGAACGCCGCATCGAACTGATCGATCTCGTCGAGGTAACCGCCGCGCCGGGTCACCATCTTGCCGGCTTTGCCCGGCGCCGGATCATGGAATCTCGCTGCATGCCAACGTGATTCGGGTACTTCCCGGGTCGCGTCGACGCCGTCGAGCAGGAGCCTCCAGAACGTGGCGGGGGAGTCGACGCCGCCGGGTAACCGGCATCCGATACCGACGATGGCCAGTGGCTCGCGGGTGTCCTGTTCGGCTCGGGTCATCGGGCTGCCGCGGTGGAGAGCACCCAGCCGGTGGAGATTGGGTCGACGTCCTGACGTTCGCGGAAGATGGTGCGCAGTTCGCGCAGCAGCCCGTCGCGCTGCCATGCCTGTGCCTGGGCCATCACGTCGTCGTCGGCGAAGCGGGACGCCTTGTCGGCCACCACGGTGTCGATGATCTGTCCCGCGACCTGGCGCAGCAGCAGCGCGTTGGCGTCGAACTGGTCGCGGACGGCATCGGCGGTGCCCATCATGGCGTGGTGCAGCGTCGCCATGAAGTTCAGCGGCACATACAGATCGACGAAGCGAGCGGGCGCGGGGTCGTGCTCGACGGCGGCCCATTCGCGGAAGAACACCTGCATGCGATTGCTCAGGTCGATCAGGCCCTGCAGGTACGGCACGAGTTCCGGGTCGTCGGCCACCTGGGTGAAACGATCGTTGCTGTAGAGGAATCCGATGAAGCCCCAGTAGAACGCGATGTCCCAGATGACCTTGACCGACATGACGGTGGGCGACCCCATCAGGATGTACTGGTCGCGATAGATGTTGCACCACATGTCGGTCAGCGAGCGGAAGAGGGAGTCGCCGATCGCGGCGCGGGCGACGACGTCGGCTCCGTCGAGCTCCCTGGTGATCATGTCGGTGACGAGTCCGTTGCCGATGGCGACGAGGTCCAGTCCGGAGGAGTAGAGCGGGTCGAGGAAGACACCGGCGTCGCCGGTGAGGCACCAGCGGGCCTGCCCGTCGTAGACCTTCTCGACGGTGTGGCTGTACTGCTTCATCACCCGGAAATCTCTGATCCGGTCGGCGTTGTCGTCGAGAACTGCAGCGCACTGCGGTTCGTGCTCACGCAACCACTCCAGGGCCTTGTCGAGGGTGTTGAACCCGTCGAAGGGGTGGAAGGCGGGATCGGCGACGATGCCGACACTGGTGGCGCCGGAGGCCAACCGGATCAGCCACACCCAGTAGCCCTCGCCCATCAGGTGATTCGTCGAGAATTCGCGCCGGCCTTCGGTGAGGCGGGCATGCCAGTCGGGATCGTCGCTCCACTGTGCGACGTCGATCTCGGTGGCGATGCGCAACCAGGCAGCGTTGCAGTCGTGTCCGTTGGGGCGCTTGAGGTCGAGTTCGCGCGGCAGCAGCCGGTTTCGTCCGGATGCGTCGACGACCCAGCGCGCGGTCCGCTCGATGACGTCGTCGTCGCGCTGAATGGTGACTCGATGCGGTGTGGCGTCGCCGCCCAGCGCCACCGAGCGCACCCGTCCGGTTGCGACGTCGACGCCGTCGGCCACGCACCGGCGGTACAGCTCGTTCTCCAACCTGCCGCGGTCGATCTGATAGGTGGTCTGCGGGACGAACGCGCTGCTCCCGACTTCGACGCGCCGGCTGATGTCGGTGTTGTCGTCCTGACTGAAGAACATCCGCAGACCCATCTTGCGGATCTGGTGGTTCTGCAGGTGGTCGGCCAGGCCGAGTCGGTCGCGTAGATAGTGCGCGGAGATCTCGACGGTCGACTCTCCGACGGTGTGGGTGACCTCGGCGACGGGGTGCGGATGAGGTTCGACGACGAGGATGCGGGTGCCGGGGCGGGTGGACCGCAGTTCGAGTGCGAGCGTGAGCGCTGCGACACCGCCTCCGATGATCGCGACGTGATGGTCGCTCGTGTCGTCGTCTCCCGCGGCGAGCCGGCTCTTGATCCGGCGCGCGAGGGCGTCCCGCGCCGTCTCGTCGAGTTGTGACAGTTGCGCTCGAACGTCCACACGCATCCTTTCCTCGTGGAGCCCAAACGGGTGTCCAGATTTCGGAGATTACACGCGGCGAGGGTCGCGTCGCGGGCGATGAAACGACCTGACCGGGAGATATGCGAGGGTCTCTCGAGGGGGCGAGGGGCCCATGGCTGCTGCGGGAGGTTGCCGTCCCACCGGTGACAGAGAGGCCGTCCCGCGGATCGGTTAGCGGCCACCGGGAGAGTGGTGCTCTAGCAGGTCTGACACGTGTCAGCGGCTTTGCTGTGCACGATTCGTCCGAGCATGCGCGCCATCCCGGTCATCGCGGGCTGCCTCCGATGACGTGATTCTTACGTCTGGCCGTGCGCGCGCAACGCGCGCTGATACCGGCGCATCCCGGACACCCACCGGTCGTAGTCGCCGCCCTTGTGCCGGTACATCTCCAGCAGTTCCGGGTGCGGCAGCACCAGGAAGCGGTCGGCGATCATCGCCTCGATCGTCGCCGTCGCGACGTCGTCGGCGCTCAGGACCGCGGCGGACTGTTCGATCGACGATGCGCCCAAGCGGGCATCGGGATCGTCGGTGCTTCGGACGGCTTGCAGCAGTGGCGTTTCCACTCCGAGGGGGCACACGCAGCTGACGCCGATGCCGTCGTCGCCGTAGCTGATGGCCAGCCACTCGGCGAAGCCGACGACGGCGTGCTTGCTCACCGCGTAGCCGGCCGCACCGAGCTGGGTCAGCAGCCCCGCAGCCGAGGCGACCGACACGAAGTAGCCCGAACCTCTCGACTGCCAGTGCGGGACAAGAAGTCTCGCTGCGCGGATGTGTGCGCGGAGGTTGACGTCGAGGATGGTGTCCCAGTCCTTCTCGGTACCGAGGCCCGGTGTGCCGATGACGCCGGCGTTGGCGACATAGATGTCGACAGGGTCGAATTCGCGACTCGCGAGGGTGATCATGCCCTCGATGTCGACGACGTCGGCGGCATCGGCTCGCAGTCCGATGGCCTGTGCGCCGTTCGAGCGGATGCGCTCGGCGCTGTCATGGGCACCCGCCTCGTCGAGGTCTCCGATCACCACCCGCACGCCGCGGGCGGCGAGCCCGGTCGCGAGTGCCGCGCCGATTCCCGACGCCCCGCCGGTGACGATTGCGACCTTGCCGTCCAGTTCCATGTCCACGATTCTCGACCGCGAGCGCGCGCAGAATGTACGCCCGATGCGGCGTGTCGGCGTACAAACGCGCTCGCTCGCCGCAAAGGGCACTAGCCGAAGTGGACGCCCTGGGCCAGCGGGAGTTCGGAGGAGTAGTTCACCGTGTTGGTGGCCCGCCGCATGTACGCCTTCCACGCGTCCGAGCCCGATTCCCGGCCGCCGCCGGTCTCCTTCTCGCCGCCGAACGCGCCGCCGATCTCCGCCCCGGAGGTGCCGATGTTGACATTGGCGATGCCGCAGTCCGATCCGTCAGCGGCCAGGAACCGCTCGGCCTCGCGCACGTCGAGAGTGAAGATCGCCGACGAAAGACCCTGCGGCACGGCATTGTTCAGGGAGATGGCTTCGTCGAGCGTCTCGTAGGTCAGCACGTAGAGAATCGGCGCGAAGGTCTCCTGGTGCACGACCTCGCTCTGCGCGGGCATCCGGACCACTGCGGGCCGGACGTAGAACGCGCCTTCGTCCCCGACGTCCACGCGATCCCCGCCGATGACGTGGCCACCCTCGGCGGCGGCCTGCTGTAGCGCGCCGACCATGTCGCGGTAGGAGCGCTCGTGGATGAGCGGACCGACCAGCGTGCCCTCGGCGGCGGGGTCACCCACCGGCAGCTGCTGGTAGGCCGAGGCGATCCGGGCCACCAACTCGTCGGCGATCGACGAGTGCACGATCAGCCGGCGCAGCGTCGTGCAGCGCTGACCGGCAGTCCCGGCAGCCGAGAACACGATGCCGCGCACCGCGAGGTCCAGGTCGGCCGACGGGGTGACGACGGCGGCGTTGTTGCCGCCGAGCTCGAGCAGCACCTTGCCGAAACGCTGCGCCACCCGTGGTCCGATCTCCCGGCCCATCCGCACCGAGCCGGTCGCCGAGAGCAGGGCAACGCGCGAGTCGTCGACCAGCTGCTCGCCCACCTCGCGGCCACCCTGCACCAGCTGTGAGACACCGGCGGGTGCGCCGACATCGGCGCAGGCGCGGGCCAGCAGCGCGTGGCAGGCGATCGCGGTCAGCGGGGTCAGCTCGGACGGCTTCCACACCACCGTGTCACCGCAGACGAGCGCCACCGCGGTGTTCCACGCCCACACCGCGACCGGGAAGTTGAACGCGGTGATCACGCCGACGACGCCGAGGGGATGCCAGGTCTCCATGAGGCGGTGCCCGGGCCGTTCGGACGCGATGGTCTTGCCGTAGAGCTGGCGGGACAGACCGACGGCGAATTCGCAGATGTCGATCATCTCCTGCACTTCGCCCAGAGCCTCGGAGGTGATCTTGCCGGCCTCGATGGTGACCAGCGCGGCGAGATCGGCCTTGTGCTCGACCAGCAGCTGGCCGAGCCGGGCCACCAGCGCGCCGCGTACCGGGGCGGGCGTGGTCCGCCACGTGCGGAAGGCGTCGGCGGCCGCGGCGACCGCCGCATCGACGTCGGCGGCCGAGGATTCGGCGACCGTGAACAGTACGTCGCCGTTGACCGGCGAGCTGGCGGTCACGCCGCCGGCGTTCGGCGCGCCGAGTTCGACCCGGGCGCCGACCGCGGCCAACGCTTCCCGTGCGCGGGCGCGCAGGTCGTCGGTGGTGGGGAGCGTGGACGTCACGGTGGAGGTCATGAGGAGGCGACTTTCTCGTAGAGGTGGTAGGGGTCGTGGATGTGGTGGCCGATCGAGGCGGCCATCCAGTCGAGGCTGTAGTCGGTGTCGTCGGCGCTCTCTCGAGCGACAGCCGAATCGCCGTCGAGGTTGGAGCGGAAGATGCCGGCTGCCGAGGCGGGCAGGAAGTCCTCGTAGACGACGGGGCGGGCCGGATCGCCGCCGTGGTAGTAGGCCAGTCCGGATGCGGCGAGTTCGACATCGGTGCCGGGGAAGTGCCGGCTCCAATCCGCGGCGGGCTCCGATGAGGCCATGGCCGCGTCGTAGCGCTCTCGGCCCAGCGGAGTCAGCGCGACGCCGCGCTGTTCGACCTCGCCGAAGCGCACGCGCAGGGTGCCGTCGGCGACGGTGCCGTCTGATTCGCGGAACCGGCGCGGTTCGGCCAGCGCCCGGAACGAGGTCTGGCGGAGAAGCACCTGCGGGCCGTCGGCGCGGGGCGGGCCCTGGATGTGATCGATCATCGTGATGCCGCGCGCGGTCATCTGCTGCTGCAGAGCGTCGATGTCGAGCACCCGGGGCGTGAGATGGTTGATGTGCGTCGAGCGCACCCCGGCGATGTCGGCGGCTACGGCGGAGACCGCCGACAGCTCCTCGTACCAGGCGCGGTCGATCGGCTCGCGGGACAGCGCGAACGCCGAGACCGCGGCGGCGACGAACTCCTCGGCGTCGCCGGACGGGCACGCCCCGTGGGCGGAGATCCGGCGGGCGGTCGCGATCAACTCGGGATCGAAGAGCTGTCTGGCCTCGAGGAAGCGGGTGACCCGCTGTGCGAGATCCGCGCAGAAGAACCGCCGGTCGGCGACCGCCAGCATCGAGGTGAACACGCGGAAGGGGTTGCGGGCCAGCTCATCCGGCTCGATCGGTCGGAACGCGGTCGAGACCACCGGCACGGGGGAGGCGGCCTCGCGCAGGTCGTAGTAGCCGACGGGAAACATGCCGAAGGCGGTGAAGAGATCAGCGACCTGCGTCAGCTCGGCCGCGTTGCCCACCCGGATCGCGCCGTGCCGTTCGGCGGTGACGCGATCGAGTGAACCCAGCCGCGCCGCGCCGTCGTCGGCGGCGGCGACGGTCCTGTTCACCTCGGAGCTGACCTCCACCAGGGTGTGGTAGGCGGGCACCTCGGCGCCGTACATGGCGGACAGCCCAGCGGCGAATTGCGCCCGCAATTGCCAGGTTTGGACGTCAGACACGGGTCCTCCGATACAGTGCGGCCATGACCGGTCCCGACGAATGCCAGCCGCTCGACGAGATCGATCGCGTGCTGGTGCGCGAACTCGTCGCTGACGGGCGCGCCACCCTGGCGCATCTGGCCGCGACGGCGGGCCTGTCGGTGTCGGCGGTGCAGTCGCGGGTGCGTCGGCTCGAATCGCGGGGCGTGGTCACCGGGTACACCGCCCGGATCAATCCCGAGGCGGTCGGCGACATGTTGTCGGCGTTCGTCGCCATCACCCCTCTCGACCCATCGCAACCCGATGACGCCCCCGCCCGACTGGAACACATCTCGGAGATCGAGGCGTGCTATTCGGTGGCCGGTGACGACAACTACGTGCTGCTGGTCCATGTGAAGTCGGCTCGGGCGCTGGAAGGCTTGCTGCAACGCATCAGGACCGCGGCCGACGTCAAGACCCGCAGCACGATTATCCTACATAAATTTTACAGCGATCGGCGCTCCGTGCCGGAGTAGTTCCTGAATTGGACCGGTTTGGTCGAAAAATTCAAGATCAGAATTGTCGATTCTTCGGAATCTCGGGAGATCGAACTCTCGCCCCCGTCCGGCTCGGTTCGATAACGATCCGGGTTCCGGTGTTTGCCTCGTGCCACAGTAGCCACCTGATGGAACGGGAGGGTCGGCCGAATGAGCCTGCTCAGGAGACGTGCGGGGCGAGTGGCGCTCGGTGTCCAATCCAAGGTGCTGATTGCCCTGTTGCTCGTCAGCGTGCTGTCGGTGTTGGTGACGGGGTCTATCGGGTACGTCTCCGGCACCGACTCCCTGCGAAATGCCGAGTTCGCGAACATGACCCAGTTGCGGGAATCGCGGGCGCGTGAGATCACCCAGTACTTCCGCACCGTCACCGACGCCGCGTCGATCGTCACGCACGGTTCGACGACGGTCAACGCCACCCGGGATTTCGCGGCTGCTTACCGCGAGCTCGACGCGACGCCGCCGTCGCCGCAGGAGCGCGACGCCGTGCGCCGCTACTACGACACCGTGTTCGCGCCCGAACTGGCCAAGCGCTCCGGCCAGCCGACAGACCCGACGTTGTTCGTGCCCACCGGCAATGCCGCCGTGGCGCTGCAGAACGCCTACACGGTGCCGGCGGGCGGCGACTTCGACAAGGCCCTCACGCTCCGTGCGGCGGGGCCGCCCAATGCCTGGTCTGAGACCAACGATCGCTATCAGCGCTTCTTCGCCGACCTCACGACGCGGTTCGCGTTCGAGGACTCGCTGTTGATCGACACCTCGGGCAACGTCGTCTACACCGCGTACAAGGGCGCCGATCTCGGCACCAACCTGTTCACCGGGCCCTACAAGGCGTCCCTGGTGGCCGACGGTTACCGCAAGGCGCTGCAGGCGACCTCGGTGGACCAGACGTTCATCACGGACTTCGAGCGCTACCCGCCGGCCTATGACAAGCCGACGCTGTGGGTGCTCTCGCCGATCGGTGACGGCGGCGCGATCCAGGGCGTGCTCGCGCTGCAGATGTCCATCGACGGCATCAACGACGTGATGACCGGCAACCGCGGCTGGGAAGCCGACGGCCTGGGCGCGACAGGCGAGACCTACCTCGCCGGCCCCGACAAGTTGATGCGGTCGGTGTCGCGCCGCCTGTTGACCGATCCGCAGGCCTTCGTCGGCGAGGTCGTCGACAACGGCACACCCACCGACGTGGCCGAACGTGAGGTGGCCGTTCAGGGCAGCACGCTGCTGCAACCCGTCAACACCGTCGCCGTCGATCGCGCCCTCGAGGGCGAGTCCGGCGTCGTGACCGACAACGACTACATCGGTCCGCCGTCGCTGGTGTCGTACATGCCGCTCGACATCCCGGGCCTGGACTGGGTGCTGGTCGCCAAGATCGACGAGGACGAGGCGCTGGCGCCGGTCAACACGTTCGCCCGCAACATCGCTCTGTCCACGGCGACGATCGTGCTCGTCGTCTGCATCCTCGCGCTTCTGCTGAGCCGCATGCTGACCCGTCCGGTCGCACGCATCGCCGACGCGGTGCGCAGGGTCCGCAGCGGCGAGGTCGGGATCAGCGTCCCGGTCACCACAAAGGACGAATTCGGTGATCTGGCAGCAGAATTCAACGACATGTCGGAGAGTCTGCGCACCAAGCAGGAGCTCATCGAGGAACAGCGCCGTGAGATCGACGATTTGCTGGCCACGCTGATGCCCGAGACGGTCGCGCAGCGATTCCGGCAGGGTGAGCAGACCATCGGCGGTGACCACCGTGACGTCTCGGTGATCTACGCCGAGCTGTTGCACTTCCAGGATTTCGCGCGTGCGCTCTCGGCGGAGGAGTCCGTTCGCAGCCTCAACGACCTCATCGAGGCGTTCGACGCCGCTGCCGAGCGGCACGGCATCGAACGGGTGCGCAACCTGCACAACGGATTCCTGGCCACCTGTGGGCTCGTGGTGCCCCGCGTCGACCACGCCAGCCGCACGGCCGCGTTCGCCGTCGATCTCGTCGAGGTGGTCAAAGTGTTCAACGATCAGCACGATGCGGAGCTGGCCCTGCGCATCGGCATCGACAGCGGGCAGGTCTCCAGCGGCGTGATCGGCCAGCGCACGAGGATCTACGACCTGTGGGGCGAGGCGGTGGATCTGGCTCATCGGGTGCACGCCGCGACGGATCGACCCGGGATCTTCGTCAGCGACCGGGTGCACGCGAATCTGACGGCGCTGTACACATTCACCGAAGAGGGCACGGTGGCCGGGCCCGACGGAGACGAACCCGTCTGGTCGCTGCGCATTCCGGCGAGGTCGGCGTGACCGCGCTGACGTCGCAGCCCTGGTTCTGGCCGACGCTGGCGGTCGTCGTGGCGCTGCCGGTCGCCCTGCTGATCCTCACCGAGGTGTATCAGTGGCTGTCGCGCCGCGGCAGCAGCTACGCCCGTCCGGTCCTGTTGCTGCGCAATGCGGTTCTGCCGGCGCTGGCGCTGTACATCCTGACCGACCAACTCAACGACTCCGACGTCGAGGCCACCTGGCCGCGCATCGCGGCGACGGTGTTCGGCTTCCTCGTGATCCTCTTCGCGCTCTCGGGTGCCAACGCGGCGCTCTTCGGCGAAGCGCGGCCGGGGAGCTGGCGGGAACGGCTGCCGACCATCTTCATCGACCTCGGGCGACTCGTCGTCATCGTGATCGGGCTGGGGCTGCTCTTCTCCTGGGTGTGGGGCACCGACGTCGGGGGCCTGTTCGCCGCGGTCGGTGTCACCTCGATCGTCATCGGTCTGGCCGTGCAGTCGGCCGTCGGCCCCGTCATTGCGGGCCTGTTCCTGCTCTTCGAGCAGCCGTTCCGCATCGGCGACTGGCTCGACACCTCGGAGGCGCGCGGCCGTGTCCTGGAGGTGAACTGGCGGTCGGTGCACATCGACACCGGCAACGGCATCAAGATCGTGCCGAACGCGTCGCTGGCCACCGGTTCGTTCACGAACCTGAGCCGGGTCACGGGCGCCGCGTTCCAGGCGACGGCGACGTTGGCCTTCAGCCCGGCCGACCGCCCGGCCACGGTCGTCGAGATGCTGCGCGCGGTGGCCGAGGCGCTGCCGTTCAAGGCCGCCGACCTCCCGGCGCGGGTGAGCGTTCTCGGTGCCGGGGAGTATCGGGTGTCCGTTCCGGTGATCGGTCCCGCCGAGGAGTCCGCGGCGAAAAACATTCTCCTGCACAGGGTGTGGTACGCGGCGCGACGGGCCGGCGTCCGACTCGACGACGTGGAACCGCAGGACGACGTGGCCCCGCACATGAGTGCGCAGGCGATGCGGATCGGTACGCGGCTCGGGCTCGACGACCAGACCGCGGCCGCGATGGTCGAGGCCGGTCGGCTCCTGTCATACGCCGAGGGGGAGATCGTGCAGGCCGCCGGGTCGATCCCGGAGGCCATCGCATTCGTCCTCGACGGCGAGTTGCAGCTGACGGCGACGGCGCGGGACGGCGCGTCCGTCCCCATCGGACTGGTCGAGGCCGGTGACTTCATCGGGGCCACAGCCTTGACACGGCAGCGCGTCCTGACGGGCGCGGTGGCGGTTGTCGAGACGACCGTGCTGTCGATTCCGCGTCACATCGTCGCGCCGGTGGTGCAGCAGCATCCCGGGTTGGCACGCCAACTCGGCCGGACCATCGATCTGCGGCGGCGAGCCGCCGAGGACGCGCTCGATCCGGAAAAGAGCCACATCTAGTCCGAGTTGACGGGAAACTTTCGTATATCGAGGCACTTTTTACGGAATTTTTGCGCTATAGTCGGCCAATGACCGACGTTCTGGCGGCTCCTGCTGTCGCATCCCGCATCACCCCCGATGACGTCCGCCCGGTGCTCGCCCGCAGCATCCTGGCCGACGGGCTCGACCTGGTGCTCGATGTCGAGCGCTCGCACGGGTCGTATCTGATCGACGCCCGGACGGGGCGCGGCTACCTCGACATGTTCACGTTCTTCGCGTCGTCGGCGCTGGGCATGAACCATCCGGCGTTGGCGCACGACGAGCAGTTCCGCGCGGAGCTGACCGCGGCCGCGCTGAACAAGCCGAGCAACTCCGATGTCTACAGCGTCCCGATGGCGCGGTTCGTGGAGACGTTCGCCCGCGTGCTCGGCGACCCGGCGCTGCCGCACCTGTTCTTCGTCGACGGCGGTGCGCTGGCCGTCGAGAACGCGCTCAAGGTGGCCTTCGATTGGAAGAGCCGGCACAACGAGGCGCACGGCCGAGACCCGGAATCGGGCACCAAGGTGCTGCATCTGCGCGGCGCGTTCCACGGCCGCAGCGGCTACACGATGTCGCTGACGAACACCGATCCGAACAAGGTCGCCCGCTTCCCCAAGTTCGACTGGCCGCGCATCGACGCGCCCTATCTGCGCGCCGGAGCCGATGTCGAGGCGCTGGAAGCGGAATCGCTGCGGCAGGCTCGCGCCGCGTTCGAGGCGGCACCGCACGACATCGCGTGTTTCATCGCCGAGCCGATCCAGGGGGAGGGCGGCGACCGCCACATCCGGCCGCAGTTCTTCGCCGCGATGCGCGAGCTGTGCGAGGAGTTCGACGCGCTGTTCATCTTCGACGAAGTGCAGACCGGCTGCGGGATCACCGGAACGGCCTGGGCGTACCAGCAATTGGGAGTACAGCCGGATGTGGTGGCATTCGGCAAGAAGACGCAGGTGTGCGGAATCATGGCCGGCGGCCGGGTCGACGAGGTGGCCGACAACGTGTTCGCGGTGAGCTCGCGGATCAATTCCACGTGGGGGGGCAACCTCGCGGACATGGTCCGGTCGCGTCGCATCCTCGAGGTCATCGAGGACGACGAGCTCTTCGACCGCGCCGCCGATGCCGGTCGCTACCTTCTCGAGCGGCTCCGTGAGGTGGCCGCCGAGTTCCCGTCCCTGGTGCGCGACGTGCGCGGCCGCGGGCTCATGTGCGCGTTCAGCATGCCGGGTCCGGCCCAGCGCGACATGTTGGTCGCCCGGCTCTGGGAGGCCGGGGTGATCATGCTCGGATGCGGCACCGACAGCGTCCGGTTCCGGCCGGCGCTGACCGTGTCGCGCGAGGAGATCGACGGCGCGATCGACGCGGTGTGCGCGGTGCTCAGGTCGATGTCGGTTCGATCGGCCGGGTGAGTCGGCGGATCGTCGACCGGAGCCGGGGCAACTCGTCCGCACCGACCAGCTCGCAGCCGTGCAGTTCGGCGAGTTTGCGTGCAGCAGGGGTGAAGTGGTGATTGGTGACCACCATGGTGCGGGTGCAGTCCTGCATCGGTGCGCCGGCCACCACCTCCTGCACCGCACTCGTGCCCACCGGGCGTGACTGCCGTTTGCACTGCACCGCCAGTCGGTCGGGCCGGTGCCCGACGATCAGGTCGACGCCCCAGTCGCCCGACAACGGCGTCATGATCACCGGCACGCCGACCGAGCGGGCGATCCGGGCCACGTGATCCTCGAACTCCGTGCCCGACATCTCGTCTCGCGCATCGACCTCTCGGGCGCCGGGCGTGGTGGCGCCCGCGACGGCAGCCACGAGAAAGCCCGGTAGCAGCGGCGCGGCGGCCGCGATCGCCAGGCTCCACCACGGCGGCACACCCCACGCCAGTGCGCCGAGGCCCGCGGCGACGCCGAGCGCGGCGGCCCAGCGCCATCGATTCCGCGTCACCACCGGATCGTATGACTCGGGCCCGACAGAGCGTTTACCGGCGCAGATCACAGGGAAGTCACGGTTGCATGACGGACCTGTCGGGCCACGAGCACCGGTCGGGCGTCGGATTCACTGATCGAATCGGCGACCCGAGCATCCGTGACGCGGTGCGCATCGGACTCGGTTTCGTCGCGGCGGGTCTGCTGTTTCTCGTCACGGCATCGCTGTGGATGAGCACCTGCACCGGATCGACCGTCGACGCGCTGGCCTGCGGCGCCCCGCAACGCGCCGGCGCCGCCGTCGGTGCCCCTGTCATCTTCTTCGTCGGCGCAGCAGTCTCATTGCTCAGAGGAGCCCGTGTGCACCGCGAGGCGCCGTCGTGGTGGGCGTGGCAGGGCGCCGGGGCGACCTTGATCGCGCTGACGGTGCTGACCGCCATCCCGGCCCTGCCCTGACCATCCGCGTTCGGGACGGATCCGCTCAGACCATCTCCACCAGAACGCCGTTCGTCTCCTCGACGCCGAGCGCCGCGTGCACCTGGATCTTCCCGCTGCCGGGGTTCACGGTGGCGCAGACGATGCCGCACTCACCGTTGTCGACCTTGCGGGCCAGTGCGGGGGAGCGCTGGGTCAGGCCGAGTCCGGTTTCGACGATGTGGGCCGACGCCACCGATTCCACGGAATCGGCTGCCGCGCCGCGACGCACGACCGACAGCAGCGCATGCTCGACGGCGGCGCGCATCGCACCGTCGGGCAACGATGCCTGCTGCCACGCCCGCAGCGCGGCGTTCATCGCGGGGCAGTCGTCGTGGCCGAGGACCACGATCAGCGGGACGTCGAGCGCCTCCACCGCGTACTCGAGGCTGGCCAGCACGCTGGTGTCGACGGTGTGACCCCAGGTGCTGACGTCGAGAAGGGCGCCCGGCTCCTGTCCGAAGACCTTCTCACTGCTGATGCCGGCGTCTGCGCAGCGGAACACCGCCGCCACCGGGCCGCCCTCGGTCATCGGCACGCCGGCCTTCAGCTTCTGCCAGGTGGTCGTCGCGTCGCGGTTCTCTTGTGCCATGTCACTCGTTTCCTTTCGTGGTTCTCAGCTGAAGTACTCGGGGCGGCTGACGTAGGTCTCGGTCACGAACAGCACGCCGGGTGAGGAGTCGAGGAGCCGGCGCAGTCCGGCGAGCAGGGCCTCGACCTTGTCGTCGGGGACGACGGTGATGATCAATTCGAGCGTGGCCTTCTGGTTGAACAGCAGCCGGCCCTGGTGGTATCCGTGGTGGCCGAGCCCGGAGACTCCGGACAGGCTGGTGAAGCCGGTCGCGCCGACACCGGCGATCAGGTCGCGCACCGCTGCGGCGTCCTGACCGGAGACGACGACTTCGACTTTCGTCATCCGGGTGAGGGTGGAGGGTGTCACAGCATCATCTCCTTGTCTTCGGTGGTGGTGTCACGGATGTCACGCCAACTGCGCCAACCACTTCGGGTGCGCCGGTGCCAGCTGTCGTGGATGCTTTCGCGTGCGGCGATGCTGACCCAGTCGTTGTCGAACAGCTGCCGCAGGGACGGATTGCGGTCGATGATCGTGTCGATGCGGTCCAGCGGGGCCTGGATCACCGCCAGCAGCCGTTGCGGCTCGTGAATCAGCTTGTCGCCGAACCGGACCGACTGGCGCGGCAGACCGAGGCGCAGATCGCCGACGTGCCCGGAGATCACTCCGGCGTCGCCGACGACGTTGTGGATCGTCTTGCTCCCGGCGCCGAACGCATCCGGCGCCACCGTCGAGAAGTAGTACTGGCAGTTGATCCACTGCGCGACCACCAGTGGCGCGGTCATGATCGTCTCCAGCGCGGTGCCGTCCGCGTCGACGTCCGCGTCGTAGGAGTGCAGGAAAACCCTGCGCTGCAAGTCGATTCCGGCGCTCACATCGCGCGGGGAGATGATGAACGCGGCGTTACCCGCCAAGCCCCATTCGGGGTACACCTGCGCCCAGTCCAGCGAGCGCGCGGCGACGTGGCGTGTCGCCTTGCCCGTCGAGCGTCGGCGCGGCGCCCCGGGGAGATCGGCGCAGCGTTCGGCGGCCAGCGCATCGCCCGCGGCGCCGAGATCGGCCTCCAGCCGGGCGATGTCGGCACGATGGCTGCCCGGGATCAGGTGGGGATCGAGCACCGTGACGCGGTCGGTGGCGGTGTCGTGCACCGCGGCGACGACCAGGGTGTCGGCGGGCATGTCGATACCGGTGCCGCGCAGCTCGTCGCGCACGGCGGGATCGTTGAGGATCAACGCTGCGGTCCGGGCGTTGGGTCCGCCGCCCTGCCCGCCGCAGGCGCCGCAGTCCAGCGACGCCTGGTACGGGTTGTTCTCCGTCGTGCTGTGGTGGCCGCAGAGCACGAGCAGCCGGCCGAAGTCGCGTACCAGACCGATGGACTGAAGGACCGTCTGCGCGAACAGCACTCGTTCGGCCAGTGGCATGTCCTTGATCGCCAGCACGGTCGGTGCCGGAGGGGCGACGAGGTCGCGGAGGCGGTGCCGGAGCGTGCCGACGGCAGCCGGCGCCGCGGTCTTCGCTGCCGCCAGCGGCGCGGCGAGCCACCCCGCCGCCTCGGCGAGCGTGAAGGGACCTGTCAGCGACTGCTTGGCCGTGTGGAACGCGGTTTCGGCAGCCGCCAGTCCCGTGGCGCCGCGGATCAGTCGCGCCGGGTCGGCCGCGGCACGCTCGTCGACGTCGTGGTTCGGGGAGACCAGGACCGGGCACAGATCGGCCGCGTCGCCGCCCAGCAGTCCCGTGAAACGGATCGCGACGGCGAAGAAGCCGGCGAAGCCGAAAGTCGCGTATCCGCCGCGGCTTTCGAGGTGACGCCGCAACCCTTCCGAGCGGGTGTCGATGCACGTGACCAGCTGCGTGTGCGCCGTGCGGCGCGGGAGGGACGGTGTGCCGGCCAGTGCCGTGAGCAGCCCGTCCTGGTAGTGGCCCTCGAAAGCCTGCTGCCACACCATCGCCCGGGCCGCCACCGGCATCGCGGCCAGGATCCGCGCTGCCGCGGTCAGTTCGCTCTCCGCGACGGTGACACCGGTGGTCGCGGCCAGCAGCGTGGTCACGCGCTCGCGTGCGGTCGGGATCGCGGGCCGGCGCGGCTCGGCGGCGGGGACGGAGGCGGGATCCGGTAGGAATGCAGCCTCGTAGCTCAACCGCATCGCCAGGTACTGGAGCAGGTCGATGCCGGCCGCGCGGTCGGCACCCCATTGGATGTGGGCGGCCCACCCCGGCAGGCGGGTCAGATGCGCCTGGAGGTAGGTGATCCGGTCGTCCTCGCCGACACCGAGCGCGTCGAGCCCGGCCAGGACGGCGTCCTCGGCGCGGTCGGGGAGGGCGCGCAGCCGCCGGCGCACCGCACGGCTCAGCGAGCGTTCCGTGCGGACCAGCTCGCGCCACGCGAGGTAGAAACCCTTGTCGCGGCCCGGCATCGGCCAGTTCCCGCCGCCGAGGAACGCGGCGCACCAGGTGGCGGCGCGGGCGTCGATGTCGGCGGCGATCCGTGCCGAGACGCGCTCGGCGTGGGTGGTGAAGCGGCGCACCGGTTCCGGAGCGGATTCGCCGTGCAGCAGATCGGCCCGAAGCAGCTCGATCGCGGTCATCGTGCGCCCGGCCAGCTCCAGTTCCGGCTCGTCGGCCAGGTTGGGGTGGCGCCGCATCAGGACGGCGTCGAGGTCGGCGTCGGTGATGCGGCCCTGGCGGTAGAACGCTCGGAACAGGTCCTCCGTCAGCGTGCCGCTCATGCCGTACACGTCACTCGCGCGACGCACGGCCTGCTCGAACGGCATGGTCTGGAGGCCCGCCAACGGATTGACCGCGATGAAGGTGCCGAGCGGATAGTGGGTGGGCAGGGCGCGGGCGGCCAGGCGGATGTCGGTGCGGAGCTGGGCGCGCCGGGAGGCGACGGCGGTGGTCATCGAAGGGCTCCTGTCGGGTGAAGGGTTCCGGCGGACAGCGCGTGGGTGTAGAGCCGGGGCGAGCGGCGCACGCTGGCGATGACTGCCAGGACGATCAGTGCGGCGGCGATCACCGCCCACACCGTCGCCGGTGACGTCGTCGGTGCCGGCAGGGCGGGGTGCAGGTATCGGCTGACCGCGCCGACCACCGCGACGTAGGCGATCGCGGCGGGGGTCAGCAGCAGGACCGCGCTGACGAAACCACCCGTCGTGGGCTGGCGGCGCAGCCAACCCAGGAGCGCGGTCGATCCGGTCACCCAGGCGAAGACGAGGAGGGCGAGTTCGGAGGCGTGGCCGTGCTGCCAGCTCGGCATGAGCGCGACACCGGCGGCGAGCGTGAGCGGCGGCAGCAGTATCGCGGTGGCTGCCACGATCCAACGTCGCGGCCAGGACAGCTCCCGGGGTGGAGCGAGCACGTGGTGACGGCGGTGTCGCGCGATCGCCGATCCGGAGGACAGGAACAGCGTCGCCTTGTAGAAGCCGTGGCCGATCAGGTGGATCACCGCCGCGGCCCACAGGCCCAGTCCGCAGGTCACCATCATGAAGCCCATCTGGGCCATCGTCGAATATGCCAGGGCGCCTTTGATATCGGGCCGGACGAGCATCAGCACCGCGCCGTAGGCCATCGACGCGATACCGGTGGCGATGACGATGCCCGACGCCACGGTGGTGCTGAGCGCGCCCAGTTTGACCAGGAGCACGCCCCCGCCGTTGACCACCCCGGCGTGCAGCAGTGCAGACACCGGTGTGGGGGCGGCGAGCGTGGCGGGCAGCCAGCGGTGGAAGGGGATCTGGGCCGACCGCGAGAGCGCTGCGACGACGATGAGCACCGCGATCAAGGGTCGTGTTGCGTCACCGGCGAATTCGTGCAGCGCGACGGCGATCCACAGCGCGCCGTCACCGATCGCGAAGGCCACCAGGGTGCGTCGGACGCCGTCGCGGGCGGCGGGCAGTTCCCGATACGTGGCCAGCAGGAAGCACAGGGTCAGGCCGACCGCGGTCCAGCCGGTGGCGAGTCCGACCATCGTGGTCGCGGTGGCCATCGCAGCGGCGGAAGACGTGAGAAGCAGTGCGCCACAGGTGAACCAGGGAGCACGGTCATCGCCGGCCAGGTAGTGCACGGCGAAACCCTGTGCGACGGCGGACACTCCGAAGATCAGGAGGAGCAGGGCGGCGGCGAGGTGGTCGTGTGCCGCGGGTGCGTTGAGGGCGGCGATCAGCAGTCCGGCCGTGGCAGTGGCGGTTCCGAGACGGGCGGTGGCGAGGGGAGCACGCCGTCCGACGATCGCGGTCGCCAGTGCCATGAGCGCCGGGACGACGATCAGCATCGTCGCGGCGTGGGTCGCGGTCGTCTCAAACATACGAAGCAAATTACGTGCATCAAATCTCACGTGTCAAGCTTCGTAAAATGTGACGTGGATCAAATGCCGGACCCGACCATGTGAATCACCTATGCTCAGGTCGATGGCGTCACGCAAAAGCCCTGGCAAGGCGACTCCGCAGCCGGCGGAAGCCCCGCAGGTTGCAACTTCGTCACGGACGTGGACGTTCCTCACCAACCACGGGCACGTGCTCCTGAGCCTGGCTCACGGCCGATCGCTGACCGCGCGGGAATTGAGTGTGCTGATCGGAATCACGGAGCGCTCGGTGCAGACGATCCTCGCCGACCTCATCGCCGACGGGTACGTCAACAAGGTGAAGGTCGGCCGGCGGAACAGCTACACGGTGAATCGCGAAGGGCGGATGCGGCACCCCGTGGAAGCGGCGCACACCGTGGGGGAGTTGATCGACGCATTGACCTGACGTCGGGCATGACCGTTGATGAAGCGATGGGCCCGACCGGAGATTCCGATCGGGCCCATCGACACGTCGCGGCTGCGCTGGAAATGCGCTCCTACTGGTTGGCTTCCTGGCGCTTTTCGGCGGCCTTGGCACCGGCGCGCGCCGACTCGGCCTCGGCTTCCTTCTTCGCCGCGTCGCGCTGAGCCTCGGCCTTGTCCTGCTGGGCCTCGCCTTCACGCACCATGTCGTCGCGGCCGGCGACGGTACCGATGGCTTCCTTGGCCTTGCCTTTGACGTCCTCGACGACGCCCTTGATGCCCTCTTCGGGACCGCTGTTCTTCTCAGTCATGATCACCTTTCGGCTGGTTGTCGACATCTGGCTCCGACTCGGCGGTCGGTCGGCCTGGGCTTCCCCGGGCCTCGGCAGCTAAACGGGTGACGCGCGTCTCATTTACCTGACCGCAGAATTGCGCCCTCACGCAACGCTTTTCGGCCCTGAGTTTGCAGAATTAGGGGCCGGGGTATGGCTTCGACACCATGTCAGCAACAGTTCGTCGAGGGCGCACCGAGGCCATGTCCGCGCCCATCGACACGAGCCGGAGCACCCATGGGTAGCGCAGACGCGCCCTGGGGTAGTCTCTCGGGGAAGTTTTCGGGAGGTCAGATGGCGCAGGGCGCGAGCCACGTCAACGGGAAGCGGCACAGCGCTCAGTCTGTGGAGCTCCGCGTTGCAGCAACGCTGGAGAACCTGGCGGTGCTGCGCACCCTGGTCGCCGCCATCGGCACGTTCGAGGATCTCGATTTCGACGCCGTCGCCGATCTTCGGCTGGCCGTCGACGAGGCGTGCACCCGGCTCATTCGGTCCGCGGTCCCGGAGTCGACGCTGCTCCTGATCGTCGACCCGCAGCCAGAAGCCCTGGTCGTGCATGCCTCCACCACCTGTGACAGCCCCGACATCCTTGCCCCCGGCAGCTTCAGCTGGCATGTCCTCAGCTCCCTGACCGACGAGGTGACCACGTTCTCCGATGGTCAGTCGCCGGAAGGCCAGGTGTTCGGCATCTCGATGACGACAAGGCGAGCGAGTTCGTTGCAGTGACGCGGTCGTCCTCGCAGGGCTCGTCCTCACGATCGAGCTCTGAATATGCGGACGTGGTCGCCATGTTCCGGAAGCTGGAAGGTCTCGAGGAGGGCACCCCGGCATTCCAGCGTCAGCGCGACGCCATCGTGGAGCGCTGCCTACCCCTGGCCGATCACATCGCCCGTCGCTTCGACGGCCGTGGTGAGCCGCGCGACGACCTGGTCCAGGTCGCGCGCGTCGGGCTCGTCAACGCGGTGATTCGGTTCGACGTCAACGCCGGATCGGACTTCGTGTCCTTCGCGGTGCCGACGATCATGGGCGAGGTCCGCCGCCATTTCCGCGACAACAGCTGGTCGGTCAAAGTGCCCCGGCGCCTCAAGGAACTGCATCTGCGGCTGGGGGCCGCGACCGCGGACCTCTCGCAGCGTCTGGGTCGCGCCCCGACGGCCACCGAGCTGGCGGCCGAACTCGAGATGGATCGCGACGAGGTGATCGAGGGCCTCGTCGCCGGCAGTTCCTACAACACCCTGTCGATCGACAGCGGCGGCAGCGGCAACAACGAGGACGCCCCCGCGATCGCCGACACCCTGGGTGACTTCGACATGAGCCTCGATCAGATCGAGAATCGCGAGGCGCTGCGTCCGCTGCTCGACGCACTCCCGGAGCGTGAGCGCACGGTGCTGGTGCTGCGGTTCTTCGAGTCGATGACGCAGACGCAGATCGCCGAACGGGTCGGCATCTCACAGATGCACGTGTCCCGCCTGCTGGCGAAGTCGTTAACGCGGCTGCGAGATCAGCTTCAGTAGCCGCGGGGGGTCGCTGTGCACCGTCGTCAGCGCAGTGGCGATGTCGACGCAGATCGGCAGCGTGGAATCGGGGTCGCACAACCGCAGGAGGCGGTCGACGGCGAGGCTGGGGACCAGCGCCCACCGGATGTTCTCGCCGGCGCACTGCACGTTGAGGGTGTGCAACGCCGAGAATCCGGCCGTGGCGAAGAAGCTCAGCCCGCTGAGATCGATGACCAACCACTGAGTCTGTTTTTTGTCTCGTAGCGCGTAGTTGACGAACGCGTTGCCGTTCGCGGCGTCGAGTTCGCCGTGGGCGGAGACGACTGCCGTCGACGGCTGGGGTCGCCGGATTTGGAACTCCGCGGAATGACACACCTCGGTGTCGGCCGTGGTCTCCGGCGGTCTGTCGGGTTTTTCGGCCACTGTCGGCTCCATCAGTCGAAATGAAATTCGCTCTGTGGTCGCGCCAAGGGGGCCGAGAACATGAAGCCTGCACGGGTATTACAGACCCGCGTGACGATGACGTTTCCTCAAATAGGGCTGGTTGGTCAACCCGTGAAGTCGACCTTACGCGCAATGTGCGATCTTGGACAATGGCTTTAATGGGATGGTCACAATTGCTCACGACGTAAATGTCAATTTTGCCGATCGGTTGCAGGTCTGTTCCGAAAGTGTCTGGGGTGAAACAGTTTTCAGATGCCGGCGTCGTGCTGGCGGCGGGCGCAGGAACGCGCTTCGGCATGCCGAAGGTGCTTGCTGACACTGGCCAGTGGTTGGCATCAGCGGTGGCGGCTCTGGCCGACGGCGGCTGCCGCGACGTTGCCGTGGTGCTCGGTGCCGCTGTCGACGGCGTCGGCATTCCCGCACCCGCGCGTGCCGTCGTCGCGCACGACTGGGCCGACGGACTCAGCGCATCGGTGCGTGCCGGACTACTCTCGCTCGGCGACGCTGATCGCGGACGGGTCGACCACGCGGTCTTCCTGCCCGTCGACACGCCCGACGTCACTGCCGCTGTCGTGCGGCGCGTGCTCACCGCCTCGCGGCGCACCGGGCTGGCTCGCGCGGGCTACGCCGGCAGGCCGGGGCACCCGGTCGTGATCGCGCGGAAGCACTGGCCGGCGCTGCTCGACACATTGGACGGCGACGAGGGTGCGGCACCGTTCCTGCGCTCCCGCGACGACGTCGTCACCGTCGACTGCAGCGATCTGTGCTCGGGAGTCGACATCGACCGTCGATGATGTCCACCGATCGGGGGACATCGGGTTCCGCCGGTATAACGCCTGATCACAGGACAGACGGGAGCCGTCCGGCCGGCGAGAGTTGAGTCATCACCTCGAACAAGGAGACTCACATGAACCGGATCGCCCGCGCCCTCGCCCTGCCCTTGCTCTCGGCCGGCATCATCGGCGGCGCCGCCCTCGGACTGGCCGGCACGGCCAGCGCCGCGATGACCGTCAACGACGACGGCAGCATGGTCGCGACGCCCGACACCGTTGCGCAGCCCTGGGTGGGTTGGCCGCGGGTCGGCTACGGCTACTACTACTGGCCGCAGCAGAGCTACTCGACCCCAAGCTGGTCGATCCAGCAGAGCCACTGACGTCACGGCCACCCGCGAGCAGACGCGACCTCGAGTGTTTCGCGCCCTATTTCACTCGAGGTCGCGTCTGCTCGCGAGAAGTGCCGATGGTAAACGGATTTGCTGTACGCTCTGATTGACTATTGACGAGTCTGTCAAGAATTCCGCGACCGGTGGACATGTGTGATTTGCCATGCACCGGACTTCGAAACGGACCCAGCAGGCGTTTGTGTTTCGCCGCAACATCATTCGTCACCTTGTGAAAAGCCTGTGCGAAAGCAAATAGTTTGCTGTACAGTCCCTCACACATCAGAATGAGGGGGGTTTGTCGGTGAGTGCTGTCAGTGCCAGCGTTCGGCTGGGTTTGGCGTCGGCGGGTGTGGGCGCCGGGCTTCTGGGTTTCGCGCTACTGGGTCCGCAGATCGGATCAGCGGCGGCCGACGAGTCCAGCGAGACGTCGGTGTCGTCGTCGGCCGGCGAGGCGGCCGGTTCGACGGCGAAGGCGGCTCGACAGGAGCGGATCGCCGAACGTAGGGCTACTGCGCAGCGCACCCGCGGCGAGCGCGCAGCCCGTAGGGCCGAGGCTCAGCAGGAGCGGGCCGATCGGGTCGCGGACAAGGTCGATCAGTGGACGTCCGACGCCCAGGCCAGGATCGATTCCCGCCCCGTGAGCGAAGAGCGAAAGGACAAGCTGGAGCAGCGGTTGGCGACCGTGCGTCACACGTTCTTCAACCAGGCACCGACCGTGGCTCCCGTGCAGGTCAGCGGCGTCGTCGACGGTCCCATCACCGGCACGGTCGGTGCCTCCGACCCCGACGGCGACGTCATCAGGTACCGGGTGGCGAAACGTCCCAGGACGGGCACGGTGACGCTGAACTCCGACGGCACGTACGCCTACACACCAGGCAAGAGGTTCAACGGTGTCGACTCCTTTGTCGTGAACGTCCGCGACGTCGGACCGAACGTCAACCTTTTCAGCGTGCTGGGCGGCGGGGTGACCAGGGCTCAGGTGCTGATCAACCACGGCGCCGTCACCTTCGAATTCCACTACAAGGTCGGTGCGGAACACTGGACCCCCGATCGGCAGGCGGCCCTCGAGCGCGTGGCCGACAACATCACCGAGTACCTGCGGGTGTACGCGCCGGTGACGCTGGTCTACCGGGTCGACGGCGCCGAGGACCCGGAAGCGACCTGGCTCGCGGCCGCCTCGAGCGGCCTGACCAGCGACGATCCGGGCTTCTGGCCGACCGTGGTGCAGAACAAGCTCATCAACGGCGTCGACGCGAACGGCAGCAAGGCCGACGGCTACATCGAGTGGAACTTCGGCTTCCCGACGGCGATCGGCGACGTCGTCACCGGTGACGACTACGACTTCACCAGCATCGTCATGCACGAGCTGATGCATTCGTTCGGGTTCAACGGTGCGGTGGACGCCCCAGGGAGCAACGGCGATCGCCGCAATTGGTCGACCTGGGATCAGCTGTTGGTCAATGCCGACGGAACGACGTTGATCTCGGCGGACTTCACATGGCGCGAGTCCTCGGATGGCTACCTGCTCGGCGCCGACGGCGGTGTGAACTTCGGTGGCTCCGAGGCCGTCGAGGCGTACGGCAAACCGGTGCCCCTGTACTCGCCGAGCACCTGGAGTTCGGGCAGTTCGTTCTATCACCTCGACACCAACACGTTCACCGGCGACAACTTCCAGCTGATGAACCACAAGATCAAGGCCAAAGGCGATCTCGGGGTCCGCGAGTTGAGCCCGATCGAGATCGGGATTCTGCGCGATCTCGGGTACACCGTCGTCCCGCCGACCCATTCCCTGGCAGCGATGGGCTTCGTGCTGCTGTTGTGGCGTCGACGCTCCACGAAGGCATCGTGATGAGCACCAGAAGTAAGCAGTTCGCGGTGCGGCGGTGGCTGACGCTCGGTGCCGCATCGGCGGGCATGGGGGCGGCGCTATGGGGTCTGTCGCTGACCGGTCCGCAGGTCGGGGTCGCGTCGGCGGACACCGAAACGTCGGTGTCGGCGCCGGCTGGTGAGACGGCGGCGCCGGGGAAGGCCGCGCGAGCAGCACGAGCCGAGCGGGTCGAGAAGGCGCGGGCCGAACGAGCTGAGAAGGCCGAGGCGCGGCGGCAGCGGGTGGTCAAAACACGCAACGCCGACGACGCCGACGAACCCGCGCTGACCCCACGGCAGGCGCGGCAGGAGCGCGCTGCCGAGGCGATCAACGAGATGACCGCGTCCGCGCTGAAGTGGATCGACGACAGGCCGGTCAGCGACGCGCGGAAGGAGCGCCTGGAGGAGGCGCTGTCCACGACGCGCCGGACCTTCTTCAATCAGGCGCCCACGGTCAACCCGGTGCAGGTCACCGGTGTCATGGACGGTCCGATCAGCGGCACCGTCGGCGCGGAGGATCCCGACGGGGATCGGCTGCGGTATCGGCTGGTCAAAGGCCCGACGACGGGTTCGGTGACGGTCGACAAGGACGGGTCCTACACGTACACGCCGGGTGAGGGGTTCACCGGCGTCGACACCTTCGTCGTCGCCGTCCGGGACCTCGGCTTGCACGTCAACCTGCTCAACTGGTTCCGGCCGGCCGCCACCCGCGCGGAATCGATCATCAACCACCGGGCCATCACGTTCGCCTTCACCTGGATCGGCGACGAATGGACCCCGGACCGCAAGGCGGCATTCCAACAGGCAGCCGACTACATCGCGGGATTCTTCGTCGTGCGGACGCCGGTCGTCCTCTCCTACGAGCTGAACGCGATCAACGATCCCGACGCCATCTTCACCGCTGAAACCCTGACTGCGTTCACCGATCCGCCCGGCTACCAGCAGTCGGTCATCCAGAAAGCAGTCATCACCGGCGTCGATGACATGAAGGGCGCGACCCAGGGCATTTTCGACTGGAACTTCGCCCTGCCCTGGGCGACCGGCGACGTCATCGCCGACAATGAGTACGACTTCCAGAACACCGCGCGGCACGAGTTGCTGCACTCATTCGGCTTCTACACGTTGACGGGAAAGCGTGACGACAATCTCGGGTGGTTGTCGGTGTACGACAGCTTTTTGACCACTGCAGACGGGACGTCGCTCGTCGGGCCCGACGGCCGCCTGATTGCGGACGCCTATGACTACATCGAGGGACTCAATGGCGGCGTCTATTTCGGCGGTCCGCACGCGATTGCCGTGTACGGCAAGCCGATCCCGCTGTCGACGTGGGACGAGTCATCGGTGTCTCACCTGAATCGCTTCGTGTTCTCCGGTGCCGACTACAAGCTGATGAACGACAAGAGCCCCGGCCCGGGCTGGCACGACGTGCGCTACCTCAGCCCGGTCGAATACGCGATCATGCAGGACATCGGCTACACGATGCGACCTCAGCCGCTCAGCTGAGCATCGCCTCGGCGAACCGCGTCACCGCCTCGGCGCCGGTCTGAGCGGCCTGCTCGTGGCCGGGGCGTGCGCGGGTGGCGACGGCGCGGGTGGCGGGGTCGAGGGTCACCTCGGCGAGCAGCTCGCCCGTCGTCGGCTCGCACACCGCCCAGGTGAACAGCGTCTCGGCGGACCAGCCTGCCGCGGCCTGGTCGACGTACCCGGACCCGTGCTCGCCCAGATCGGCGAGCGCGGGCCGGTCGTCGACGCGGTCGTCGGCTCGCAGCGCGCGCAGGTACCACGCGCCGGCGTTGATCTCGACGGGCTCCATGCGCTCACTGATCAACCGGCGAGCGCGCGCTCATGCACACGACACGCCGCGCAAGGGTGTGCAAACGCGCGCGCTCGCCGAACGGACCTCACTCGCCCTTGAGCTCGCAGAGGACGGTGCCCTGCGTGATCGCGGCGCCCGGCTCGACGGCCAGGCCGGTCACCACGCCGTCCTTGTGGGCGGTCACCGGGTTTTCCATCTTCATGGCTTCCAGCACGGCGATCAGGTCGCCGGCGCTGACGCTCTGGCCTTCTTCGACCGCGACCTTGACGACGGTGCCCTGCATCGGTGCGGTCACCGAGTCGCCCGACGCGGCCGCTCCGCCGCCACCGCCACGCTTGCGCGGCTTCGGCTTCTTGCGGATGGCGCCGGACGGCGATCCGCCGCCGTTGCCGAGCGCAAGGTCGCCGGGCAGCGACACCTCGAGGCGACGGCCGCCGACCTCGACGACGACAGTCTGCCGGGGCAGCGTGTCCTCTTCGGAGATCGGGTCGCCACCGGTGAACGGCTCGACGGTGTTGTTCCACTCGGTCTCGATCCACCGGGTGTGCACGTCGAACTTGGTGCCGTCACCGATGAACGCGGGGTCGGAGACCACGGCGCGGTGGAACGGGATGACGGTCGCGAGGCCCTCGACGTGGAACTCGGCCAGCGCGCGACGGGAGCGCTCGAGCGCCTCCTCGCGGGTGGCGCCCGTGACGATCAGCTTCGACAGCATCGAGTCGAACTGGCCGCCGATCACCGAGCCCGCCTCGACGCCCGAGTCCAGCCGCACACCAGGGCCGGTCGGGATGTCGTAGCGGGTGACGGGTCCGGGAGCGGGCAGGAAGCCGCGGCCGGCGTCCTCGCCGTTGATCCGGAATTCGAACGAGTGGCCGCGCGGGGTCGGGTCCTCGGTGATGTCGAGCGGTTCGCCGTTGGCGATCTTGAACTGCTGACGCACCAGATCCAGGCCCGAGGTCTCCTCGGTGACGGGGTGTTCCACCTGCAGACGGGTGTTGACCTCGAGGAAGCTGATCAGGCCGTCCTGGCCGACCAGGTACTCGACGGTGCCCGCGCCGTAGTAGCCGGCCTCCTTGCAGATGCGCTTGGCCGACTCGTGGATCTCCTTGCGCTGCGCGTCGGTCAGGAACGGCGCGGGCGCCTCCTCGACGAGCTTCTGGAAGCGGCGCTGCAGCGAGCAGTCGCGGGTGCCGGCGACGACGACGTTGCCGTGCTGGTCGGCGATCACCTGGGCTTCGACGTGGCGGGGCTTGTCGAGGTAGCGCTCGACGAAGCATTCGCCGCGACCGAAGGCAGCGACGGCTTCACGCGTGGCCGAGTCGAACAGCTCGGGGATCTCTTCGAGGGTGCGGGCCACCTTCATGCCGCGCCCGCCGCCACCGAAGGCCGCCTTGATCGCGATCGGGAGACCGTGCTCGTTGGCGAAGGCCAGGATCTCGTCGGCGTCCTTGACCGGGTCCGGGGTGCCGGGCACCAGCGGCGCCTGCGCGCGGGCGGCGATGTGGCGCGCCGTGACCTTGTCGCCGAGGTCGCGGATCGACTGCGGGCTGGGCCCGATCCAGATCAGGCCCGCGTCGAGGACGGCCTGGGCGAACTCGGCGTTCTCGGAGAGGAAGCCGTAGCCGGGGTGGACGGCGTTCGCGCCGGACTTCGCGGCGGCGTCGAGCAGCTTGTCGATGACGAGGTACGACTCCGCCGAGGTCTGCCCGCCGAGCGCGAACGCTTCGTCGGCCAACCGGACGTGCGGGGCGTCGGCGTCGGGCTCGGCGTACACCGCCACGCTCTCGAGTCCGGCGTCCTTGCATGCTCGGATCACCCGGACGGCGATCTCTCCGCGGTTGGCAACGAGCACCTTGGAGATCTTTGAGCTGGCGTGAGTGGCCACTGCGCCTCCTGATGGCATGTCATTTCTAAGAGCGTCTTAAAGAATGTATCCCGAGGGAGTTTAAGCGCCGCAATCTGAGTCTCGGCGAGCCGGTCCCTTACCCGCCAGTAACCCTCAGTTGGCCGGCGGCGCGAGGGTGGACTCGAGGATGTCCAGGGCGTTGGCGAGCGAGTCCTCGGGGAGCGGTTCTCCGTCGGAGACGGCCATCAGCACGCCGATGATCGCGCCGGCGATGACGCGGCGCTCCGCCAACTCCAGTGCCCGTCCCGGGCGGTGCTGCAGCGCGTCGGTCATCAGAGCCATCAGCTCGGTGTATTCGGCGTAGAGCACGCCGCGCGCCTCGGGCAGCGAGTACAGCATGTGCTGGGCCACGATGGTGTCGTGCCGGTCGTCGTCGCTCAGGCCGGCGAAGTACTCGTCGACGGCGTGCCGGTACGCCGCCACCGGGGACAAGTGCGCGGGAGCGTTGCGGAACGCGGCCATGACCGGTTCGGCCTGGTCGCAGATCAGCACGGCCTCTTTGGTGGGGAAGTAGCGGTAGAACGTGCGGGCCGAGACGTCGGATTCCGCGGCGATCTGCTCGACAGTGGTGTCGGCGAAGCCCTGCTGCTCGAACAGGTGGATCGCCGCACGCCGGATGGCTCGCCGGGTGGCGATCTTCTTGCGGTGCCGCAGCCCCCGCGGCTCCGAGAACGACATCTGACCAGTGTGACTGTCCGGATCGCCGCTGTCCGGCGGTCGCGTGACTGATCGGTCACTGTCGCGTCAGCGCGTGGATCGGCTGTCGGTGACGTGATGGTGGACGCGGTTCCCCCCGGCGCGTTTGGCCTGGTACATCGCGACGTCGGCCTGCGCTGTGAGCCGCTGCAGGGTGTCGACGATGTTGGTGCTGTCGATGCCCGCCACGTCGGTGGCGGCGGTGCCGACGCTGGCCGTCAACGCGTGCATTCCCGTCGTGACGGCGTGGCGGGCGCGTTCGGCGAGGTCGGGAATCTGGGCGGCGGTGACGATGTCGGCGACGAGGAATTCTTCACCACCGACCCGCCCGATGGCCGTCGATGCGGGCAGGTCGGCGGTGAGCGCGCGGCCGATCGAGATGAGCGCGTCATCTCCGGCGCTGTGCCCCTTCGCATCATTGAGGGCTTTGAAGCGGTCGAGGTCGATCATCACGAGGACGAGGTGGGTGCCGGTGCCCTGATCGTCGAGGACGGCTCTGACGACTTCCCGTTCGAACGAGCGGCGGTTGAGCAGACCGGTCAGTGGATCGCGATCGGACTGGATGAGGTCGATGCCAAGTGCGTGGACCGCGATCTGGAAGACCAGTGGCACGCCCGCGTTGAGCTGCAGGACGAGGACGATCATCGACGCGGCAAGGATCGCCTGTCCGTCGCGGATAAGTTCGACGGAGTGGTACCCGGCCACGGCCAGCGCGATGGCGAGGTTGACCGCGACGAACTTGCTGGAATGGAAGAACGCGAAGTAGATGCCGGGCAGCGCCAGCGCGGTGCATCCGACGAGGCCGATGCTCGGGACGCCGGCGATCCACGTCGATGCGGCGACACTGGCTGAGAAGCACAGGCCGTAGGCGACGGACTGATTACGGGTGGGCCAGCGCGTCAGCCACAGCACCAGCCAGCCGAGATGCAGGGCGGCGACGACGAGGCTGACGGCGAGGAAGATCCGGCCGTGGACCTGGCCCGGGTCGTAGAGGGCGTTGAGCGGGAACAGGACGGCCGCGGCGGAGACCAGAGCCATCCCGATCTGGACGGGACGGGCGAAGCGGCGGGCATGGAGATAGCCCGACAGCCAGTCGTACTGATCGGGCAGTGCCCACCACTGCTTGGCCGCGCTCACCGAAACCCGCCTGGCCTCCTCGGAGGGACCCCGCTACGACTCTGCGGGCGATCTGCCGAAGCTTACTGGCCGATGCTCTTGTGGCGCGCCAGGAGCGCACAATATAGTGCGCAAGAATAGGTTTCGCTCAGGGAGTTCCCCGGACTTTATAGTTCTGATTGCCTCCCGACAGGCAACTCGTGCGTCTTTTGCGCCGCCCCTTTCGTCACCAACATGCTTTAACGGGAGCGGCGAGGGATTCCGTCCGGGCTATAGCTTGGTCGAAATTGGCCGATCAATTCGTTTCTCGAGCACGGTCAAGCTGAAATCGAAATGGTGCTGAACGTGCCGAACGAATTGTGAACCAGCACAACCAGCTTAGAGGGCCGAAACGCTTCAAGTTGTATCCGGCTAACGTGACCCAGTGCGCACGCGCGTGAGGGTTGCGCAGGCCGCCCGGCTGCACCACGGTCACGGCAGGCAGTTTGTATAGCCCTGCCCATGGACGGGTGGTGTCGGGAGGCGCGGATCCGCTGAATCAATCAGACACGCCGTGGCCATATGGTCAGACGGCATTCATTGAATGTCGGTAAATTTGAGCGCGTGACGGATGTGACTGATGTGGGAGATGTGCCGCTTGAATGCCTGCAGGTGATTGTCGTGAGAGCTGATAATTTCAAGTCGAATGCCGGGACACTGTCCGCGTACACGCGCGCAAAGGGATCGACGCAGTGGCATGCCGTCAAGGAAGATCTTGACGCGAAACTCGGCAGCTCCGGCATCGGCCGCGCCGTCGATGACTCGTGCCAGACCCCAGTGGGTTGCTTCCCGCTCGGTCAAACATTCGGACATGTCACTAATCCCCAGATCTCTTTCGGTGATTATTTTGTAGCCGACGAAGAGGATTGGTGGGACACCGACTGGAAGTACTGGCTGACCGAAGTTGCAAAGGGAAAACATGTTGACAGCACCTACAACACGTATGTCAGCGGGCCTAGAAGCGATTTCCCGCCAGATTTTGAATTAGAGGCAATCGGACCGACCCCTGATAACGACGACGATCCCGAAAATTCGGCCTACGACTTGGCTGTGTTCGTTGACCATAACCCGGACAACATCCCCGGGTGCGGTTGCGCCATCTTCCTGCACTGCGATGATCAAACCCCAACCTGGGGATGCGTAGCTATCGACAAGCAGGAATTACTGGGGCTGCTGCGCTGGCTTCGGACGGAAAGCCACCCTCACCTCAGCGTGATCGTCGACGATCCCGACATCGGCGATATCGACCCCTATACGGCGTGTGAGTGATAGCCAACAAAAAAATTCACGAGGCGGATTCATACGGTCACTGCAACATCCGGTGGTGTGAGGAGTTGCTGAGTGAGCAGTGGTCGGCGGTTTGGTTGT
>NZ_VKAA01000002.1 GCF_007096635.1 Mycolicibacterium sp. 018/SC-01/001 | reverse complement strand
GGCGGGATGTGGTCGTCGGCGTGGGCCGCGTCGACGTGATGGTCGGCTCGGGGCCGACCGGCGCGGGAGCGGTGACCGTCTGCTGCTGGGAGCTGTTGACGATCACCAGCGCGATGACGAGTCCGATGATCGTCAGGACAGCCAGGCCGGCCACCACCCACAGCCACCGCGGCGGCTTGGGGTTCTGCGGCGGTGGCGGCGGTTCGCTGCCGTAGGAGGGACCGGACGGGTACTGGCCGGTGGCGTACGGGTCGTAGCCGTAGGGCGAATACGGAGGTAGCTGTTCGGTGGGCCGATACGCCGGTCCGTACGGGGTCTGACCGGCGTAGGCGGGATCGGAGTAGCCGGGATAGGTGGGGTAGCCGCCGCCGAAGGCCTGCGTCGGGTCATCGCGCCGTCTGTCGGGGGAATCCGTCATACCCACCTCATGGCTGCAGGGTACCTGTGGCGGCGACGTGGTGGCCCGAGGCGGCGTCCGCGGCGAATCGTGTGAGAATCGAGCACCGTGGCACAGCAGGTTCGCAGGGTCTACGGGGCGTCGATGTCCCCCGACGCCACCGCGTTCGCCCACCTGGTTGACGACGGGGGGTATCCGCGTGCCGTGCAGCGGTTCCTGCGCGGCTGGCGGGCCAGCTCGTCACGCGATGTGGAACTGCCCGCCGACGGGCCGGTGACCAGGGTCATGCACTCGGCCGACGGTCACTGGCTGGCCTGCCAGGTCGCGCCGGAGGGCGGTACCCGCAGTCAGATCTGGGTCGTCACAACCGATCCCGACGACCGCGCGGCCCGACGTATCGACCATTGGCCGTCGGGTGTGGAGGGTACTGCCGAACTGATCAGCTGGGACGGCACCCGGGTTGCGGCCATCCTCACCGGTGAGGACGGTGTGGGCAGCTCCTGCCTGATCGATCCGGCCGACGGCTCGACGATCGTGCTCGACCGGCGCTCGGCGGGTCGGCTGGTCGACGCGTGGTGTGGCGCGTCTCTGGTGCGGGTGGGGCCGCGCGGCTACCGCGACCTGATCATGTTGCGGGGCCTCACCGAAACCGGTCTGCTGCCGTTCGACCCCGGCTCGACGACGGACACCGGCATCATCCTCGACGATCACAGCCCCCGCCGGCTGCGGTACGGACCCGAGGGCGAGCACACCAAGCTGTACCACCCGGCCCGCGATTACGACGTCAACAGCACCGAAGGCTATGTGCGCGCGCTGATCCGCAGCGAGAACGGCGCTGAGCACGCGCGGTTGCTCGAGGTGACGGTCACCGCCGACGGCGTCGCCTATCACGTGGTGGCCGAGCGGCCGGGCTGCGAACTCGACGAGTTCACCGTCAGTGACGATCTCTCCACGGTGGCGATGTTGTGGAACCGCCACGGCGCCAGCGAGTTGCAGATCCTCGAGTACGCCGATTACACGCTCTACGAACCGATTCCGCTGCCCGGCATGGTGGCCAGCGAGCTGTCGATCAGCGCCGGGGGATCGATGCTGGCGCTGACGGTCGAAGGACCGTCGATGCCGCCCACCGTCGAGCTCGTCGATCCGCGCAGCCGGGAGTGGGAGCCCGTGGACCGCGAACCCAGTAGCGGCCCGGTGTCGGCGGACCCGACGCTGGAAACGGTGGTCGCGCGTGACGGTCTGGAATTCACCGGCTGGCTGTTCCGCCCGCCGCCCGGCGTCGAGACCATCGGCGCGATGCTGTTCCTCCACGGTGGCCCCGAGGGGCAGGGGCGGCCCGGGTACAACGAGTTCTTCCCGGGACTACTCGACGCGGGAATCTGTGTGTTCCTACCGAATGTGCGTGGCTCAGGCGGTTTCGGCCGGACGTTCATGCACGCCGACGATCGGGAGCGACGGTTCGCCGCGATCGACGATGTCGCCGACGCGGTGCAGTTCCTGGTCGACCACTCCTACGCGCCCCGCGGGTGTGTCGCGTGCTGCGGCTGGTCCTACGGCGGCTACCTCACCCAGGCGGCGCTCGCGTTCCATCCCGATCAGTTCGCTGCCGGCATCAGCATCTGCGGCATGAGCGATCTCAACAACTGGTACCGCACCACCGAGCAGTGGATCGCCGCGGCCGCCTACCCGAAATACGGTCACCCGGTCAGCGATCAGGATCTGCTCGAGCAGCTGTCGCCGCTGCCACGCGCCGAGGCCATCACGGCTCCGCTGCTCCTGGTGCACGGACTCAACGACACCAATGTGCCGCCCAGCGAATCGCAGCAAATGTACGAGGCGCTGGTGGCGCAGGGCAAGCAGGCCGAACTGCTGCTGTTCGACGACGACGGTCACGAGATCGACAAGCGCGAAAATCGTGCTGTACTCCTGAAAGCCATGACGAGCTGGCTGACGGCGGCGTTCGCCGGCTGAGCGCCGCGCGCCGCGACGTTTACCGTAATTGTCCGCCGGGTAAACCCGACTGCGCGCCACGGTGTGGTGCCATGACGGAGGAGGCAGGACATGCGCGGAATTCTCGGCGTCATCGTGCTCGTCTGGTTGTTGATCGGGGTGTTCGCCGCTTACCAACGCGACTACTTCTCCGGCGGTGAGGCCAACTGCGCCACCGCAGGCAGCATCGCGCTGACGGTCGTCGCCGGGCCGCTCAACTATGCGGGGGTCAATCCGAAGGTCACGGATTGCAATGTGCCCCAACCGAGTCAGTAACCACTGACCCGTCGGAGATTGGAGGAGTCATGATCGTCCTCGGTGTGATCCTGCTGCTTCTTGGCTGGTTCTTGCACATCTCGACCATTCTCTACATCGGCGTCGTGCTGCTGGTCATCGGCGCGGTGTTCTGGCTGCTGGGCTCGATCGGTCGCCCCGTGGGCGGCCGCCGTGCATGGTATTGACGCTCAATCGGTTTCGTGGTCGGCCGAGGTCAGCCCCGCGATCGTCATCGCCCGCAGGACGGTGCGCGAGGCGGCTTCGGCCGCCTTCGTGCTGCCGGGCTTGATGCTGTGGGCCGTCGAGTTCAGCAGGCCGAAGGTCGCATGTGCCATCACCCGCGCTGACGCCTCGGAGAGCCCGGGCCGCCGGCGCTGCAGTGCGCCCACCCAGACCTCCACGTACTGGCGCTGCGCGCGGCGCACCTGACGCTTCGCGACTGCGGGCAGGTTGTTCAGATCGCGGTCCTGGATGCGGATCAGGTCGGGCTCGCCGAAGGCGAAGTCGAGGTGGAAGTCGATCAGTCGCTCCAGTGCCGCGTCGGCGTCAGGCGCGGTGGTGGCCACGTCGGCCCCGCCCGTCAGGAGTCGCGTGCTGATGCCGACGAGAAGTTCGCACAGCAGCGCCTCCTTGTTGGGGAAGTGCCGATAGATGGCCGGCCCGCTGATTCCGACCGCGGCACCGATGTCCTCCAATCGCACCGCGAGATATCCGTGTTCGGCGATCAGGCGCTCCGCTGCGGCGATGAGCTGACTGCGTCGGTCGGACTTGGCGCGGCTGCGCCGGGACGCGGTGTCGGTGGCGGTCATGTCGCCTCCTCCTCGGCCGGTGATGGACAGCGCCAGTTAATTGTGATTAACATACCACCGGTTAGTCACCATTAACTCAACTCGAGGCGGAGTGCGACGATGCCGACGCGGACATCTCATCGTGAGGACCATGCCGTGCTGGTCGAGCAGTTGCGCACCAAGCTGTCGCGGGCGGCCCTCGGCGGTCCGCAGCGAGCACGCGATCGCCACGTCGAGCGCGGGAAGTTGCTGCCGCGTGACCGGGTCGACGGGCTGCTGGACCCCGGCAGCCCGTTTCTCGAGATCGCGGCGCTGGCCGCCGACGGGATGTACGACGACGAGTGCCCCGGTGCCGGGATGATCGCCGGGATCGGCCGGGTCTCGGGACGCGAATGCATGATCGTCGCCAACGATGCGACGGTCAAAGGCGGCACCTACTATCCGATGACGGTCAAGAAGCACCTGCGGGCGCAGGAGATCGCGCTGCAGAACCGGCTGCCGTGCGTCTACCTGGTCGACTCCGGTGGTGCGTTCCTGCCCCGCCAGGACGAGGTCTTCCCCGATCGCGACCACTTCGGGCGCATCTTCTACAACCAGGCGACCATGAGCGCCACCAGGATTCCCCAGATCTCCGCCGTCATGGGCTCGTGCACCGCGGGTGGTGCCTACGTCCCGGCGATGAGCGACGAATCGGTGATCGTGCGTAACCAGGGCACGATCTTCCTGGGCGGCCCGCCGCTGGTGAAAGCGGCCACCGGCGAGGTCGTGACCGCAGAGGAACTCGGTGGCGGCGACCTGCACGCGAAGGTGTCCGGCGTCGCAGATCACCTCGCCCACGACGACCGCGATGCCCTGCGTATCGTCCGTCGTATCGTCGCCACGCTGGGTCCGAAGGCCGAAAGCCCCTGGCGGACAGTGCCCGTCGTCGATCCGATCGCAGATCAGACCGAGCTCTACGACGTCGTCCCTGTCGACCCGCGGGTGCCCTACGACGTGCACGAGGTCATCACCCGAATCGTCGACGGCGGCGAGTTCGACGAATTCAAGGCGGACTACGGCACCACCCTGGTCACCGGCTTCGCCCGCATTCACGGCCATCCGGTCGGTATCGTGGCCAACAACGGGGTGTTGTTCGGCGAATCGGCGGTCAAGGGAGCGCATTTCATCGAGCTGTGCGATCAGCGCGTCGTCCCGCTGCTGTTCCTGCAGAACATCTCCGGCTTCATGGTCGGCCGGGACTACGAGGCCGGCGGCATCGCCAAACACGGAGCGAAGATGGTCACCGCGGTGGCCTGTGCTCGCGTGCCCAAGCTCACCGTGGTCATCGGTGGGTCCTACGGCGCCGGCAACTACTCGATGTGCGGGCGCGCGTATTCGCCGCGCTTCCTGTGGATGTGGCCGAACGCCCGGATCTCGGTGATGGGGGGCGAGCAGGCCGCCGCGGTGCTCGCGACGGTCCGCGGCGACATGACCCCGGACGAGGAAGAGGCGCTCAAAGCGCCGATCCGCGCCCAGTACGAGGCGCAGGGTAACCCCTACTACTCGACGGCACGGCTGTGGGATGACGGCGTCATCGACCCTGCGGACACCAGAACAATCGTCGGACTGGCGCTCTCGGTGGCGGCCCAGGCACCGCTGAATCCGGTCTCCTACGGCGTCTTCAGGATGTGACCTCCCCATGACACAGAGTTTCACGACGGTCCTGGTGGCCAACCGCGGCGAGATCGCGGTCCGTGTCATCCGAACGCTGCGGGCGATGGGCATCCGTTCGGTCGCCGTGTTCAGCGACGCCGATGCCGGCGCCCGGCACGTCGCCGAGGCAGACGTCGCGGTCCGCCTGGGTCCGGCACCGGCCCGGCAGAGCTACCTGTCGATCGACGCGCTGCTGTCGGCCGCCGAGCGCACCGGCGCCCAGGCGGTCCACCCCGGTTACGGATTCCTCTCGGAGAACGCCGCATTCGCCGAGGCGCTGGATGCCACCGGCATCACGTTCATCGGGCCGCCGGTCGCGGCTATCGCGACGATGGGTGACAAGATCTCCGCGAAAGCGACGGTCTCGGCGGCGGGAGTGCCCGTGGTGCCCGGCATCTCGCGCCCCGGCCTGACCGACGCCGACCTGATCGCGGCCGCGCCCGAGATCGGCTTCCCGGTGCTGGTGAAGCCATCTGCCGGCGGGGGCGGCAAGGGGATGCGCGTCGTGCACGCCGCCGCCGACCTGCCGGAGGCGCTGACCAGTGCGCGCCGCGAGGCCGCCTCGGCGTTCGGCGACGACACCCTGTTCCTCGAACGTTTCGTGCTCAACCCACGCCACATCGAAGTGCAGGTACTCGCCGACATCCACGGTGGCGTGGTCCATCTGGGTGAACGAGAGTGCAGCCTGCAGCGTCGGCACCAGAAGGTCATCGAGGAGGCGCCCTCACCGCTGCTGGATGCCGCGACGCGGGCGCGCATCGGTGCGGCCGCGTGCGAGACGGCGCGCAGCGTGGACTACACGGGCGCGGGGACGGTCGAGTTCATCGTCTCGGCCGACCGCCCCGACGAGTTCTTCTTCATGGAGATGAACACCCGCCTGCAGGTGGAGCATCCGGTCACCGAGATGGTGACGGGACTCGATCTCGTCGAACTGCAGGTGCGGATCGCGGCCGGCGAGAAGCTGCCCGTCGCGCAGGACGACATCGTGATGCGCGGACACGCCGTCGAGGCGCGGGTCTACGCCGAAGACCCGGCCCGCGGGTTCCTGCCGACCGGCGGGACAGTGCTCGCTCTGCGCGAACCGAGGGGCCCCGGTGTCCGCGTCGATTCGGGGCTGGCCGCGCGCACGGTCGTCGGCAGTGACTACGACCCGATGCTCGCCAAGATCATCACCCACGCCGATGACCGCGCGAGCGCGCTGAGCACTCTCGATGCCGCGCTCGCCGACACCGCGGTTCTGGGCGTGGCCACCAACATCGACTTCCTGCGCTTCCTGCTCGCCGACGCCGACGTGACGGCCGGCCGGCTCGACACCGGATTGCTCGATCGTCGGCTGCCGGACTTCGCCCCGGCCCCCGCCCGGGACGACGATCTGATCGCCGCCGCGGCGTACCGGTGGCTGAGCAGATGGCCGGTGCGACCGGCCACCCCGTGGGACGTGCCGTCGGGCTGGCGGATCGCCGGCCCGGC
The DNA here is from genome assembly GCF_007096635.1 of Mycolicibacterium sp. 018/SC-01/001. GTDB lineage: Bacteria > Actinomycetota > Actinomycetes > Mycobacteriales > Mycobacteriaceae > Mycobacterium. Next base: position 345,939 of record NZ_VKAA01000002.1, on the reverse strand, counting down.
GACGATCCCGATCCGGCTGCGCGCGGGAGACCGGACCGACCACGTGTGGCTGACCGGCGATCCGCAGAACGCGACCGTGACGGTCGAGAACGGTGAAACACGATCTCTGCGTGCCGATCTCGCGGACGGGCGACTCACCGTCACGATCGACGGCGTGCGTGTCGAATATCTCGTCGCCGATGCGGGCGGGCCGATCTGGCTGGCCGCCGGGGGTCGCGTCAGCGTCGTCGAGGAGGTGCGCGAGGAGCCGGTGCGTGCGGACGAGGCGCACAGCGGCGACGCCGAACTCAGCAGCCCCATGCCGGGCACGGTCGTCGCGGTCGGCGTCGCCGACGGCGCCGTGGTGACCGCCGGCACCGTCGTCGTCACCGTCGAGGCGATGAAGATGGAGCACGCACTCACCGCACCGGTCGACGGGGTGGCCGCCGTCCTCGTCGGCGCGGGCGAGCAAGTGAAGGTGGGCCAGACGCTGGCCCGGATCACCGCGACCGAGGAGCAACCGCAATGACCGACTTCCTTTCCGCCGGCACCCTGCCGGAGGACTACGCGCAACTGGCCAAGACGGTCCGCGACTTCGCGCAGAGCGTCGTGGCTCCCGTGGCCGCCAAGCACGACGAGGAGCACTCGTTTCCCTACGAGGTGGTCGCCGGCATGGCCGACATGGGCCTGTTCGGTCTGCCGTTCCCCGAGGAGTACGGCGGCATGGGCGGCGACTACTTCGCGCTCTGCCTCGCGCTGGAGGAGCTCGGCAAGGTCGACCAGAGCGTGGCGATCACCCTCGAAGCCGGGGTGTCACTGGGCGCCATGCCGGTCCACCGGTTCGGCACCGAGGAGCAGAAGCAGGAGTGGCTGCCGCTGCTGGCATCGGGAAAAGCGTTGGGCGCGTTCGGGTTGACCGAAGCCGGCGGCGGCAGTGACGCCGGCGCGACGAAGACCACCGCCCGCCTCGACGACGGGCACTGGGTGATCAACGGCAGCAAGCAGTTCATCACCAACTCGGGCACCGACATCACCAAGCTCGTGACCGTCACCGCCGTCACGGGAGACAACGGCGGCAAGAAGGAGATCAGCTCGATCCTCGTGCCGGTGCCCACACCCGGCTTCACGGCCGAGCCGGCCTACAACAAGGTGGGCTGGAACGCCTCGGACACTCACCCGCTCAGCTTCGACGATGTGCGTGTCCCGCAGGAGAACCTGCTCGGTGAACGGGGCCGCGGCTATGCGAACTTCCTGCGCATCCTCGACGAGGGCCGTATCGCGATCGCCGCGCTGTCGGTCGGCGCGGCCCAGGGCTGCGTCGACGAATGCGTCAAGTACGCCAAGGAACGGCAGGCGTTCGGCCGAGCCATCGGCACCAATCAGGCCATCGCGTTCAAGATCGCCCGGATGGAGGCCCGCGCACACACCGCCCGCGCGGCGTATTACGACGCGGCTGCACTGATGCTCTCGGGCAAGCCGTTCAAGAAGGCGGCCGCGGTCGCCAAGCTGGTGGCCAGTGAAGCGGCGATGGACAACGCGCGCGACGCCACCCAGATCTTCGGCGGCTACGGTTTCATGAACGAGTATCCCGTCGCGCGGCATTACCGGGACAGCAAGATCCTCGAGATCGGCGAGGGTACAACGGAAGTCCAGCTGATGCTGATCGGACGGGAACTCGGACTGTGAAGCGCGTCGTGGTGCAACGGGGTTTGTGGTTCGAGGAGTTCGACACCGGTGTGCTGTACCAGCACCGGCCGGGCCGTACGATCACCGAAGCCGACAACGTCCTGTTCACCACGCTGACGATGAACACCCAGGCGTTGCACCTCGACGCGGCGTTCTCCGACGCGCTGCCGCCCTTCCATGCGCGGCTGGTCAATTCGATGTTCACGCTCTCCACGCTGGTGGGTCTGTCGGTGGCCCAATTGACCCAGGGCACGATCGTCGGCAACCTCGGCTTCGGGGAGATCGCCTTCCCCAAACCGCTGTTCCACGGGGATACGCTCTACGCCGAGACCGAGGTGACCGACCTGCGGGAGTCCAAGAGCCGTCCCGGAGAGGGGATCGTGACGTTCGCACACACCGGACGCAACCAGCACGGCGACGTCGTCGCCACGGCGTCCCGAAAGACCATGGTGCGCAAGCGTCCCGAGGGGCAGGCATGACGCTCGACGCGCCCGGCCCGGGCTGGCTCTTCTGTCCGGCCGACCGTCCGGAACGTTTCGAGAAGGCCGCTGCCGCAGCCGATGTCGTGATCCTCGACCTCGAGGACGGGGTGGCGGCCAAAGACCGGGACGCTGCGCGGGCCGCGCTGATCGCGACGCCGCTCGATCCCGCCCGCACCGTCGTGCGCGTGAACCCGGTCGGCACCCCCGACCATGCGGACGACCTCGAGGCGCTGGCCCAGACCGGCTACGGCGCGGTCATGCTCGCCAAGACCGAGACCACCGATCAGGTGGCCTCGCTCGCGCCGCGCCAGGTCGTCGTGCTGGTCGAGACGCCGTCGGGCGCGCTGAGGGTCGCCGAGCTCGCGGGGGTCGCCAACACCTACGCCGTGATGTGGGGTGCCGAAGATCTGTTCGCTCTGACCGGCGGCACCGCCAATCGGTGGCCGGACGGCACCTACCGCGACGTCGCCCGCCACGTCCGTTCGCAGACCCTGCTCGCCGCCAAGGCCCATGGCCGGCTCGCGCTGGACTCGGTGTACCTCGACATCCGAGATGTCGCCGGGTTGCGGGCCGAGAGCGACGACGCCGTCGCGGTCGGTTTCGACGCCAAGGTCGCCATCCACCCGACGCAGGTCGCAGTCATCCGCTCGGCGTACACCCCGACCGAGGAGCAGGTCGACTGGGCGCGCCGCGTGCTCGACACGGCGCGTACGCAACGGGGTGTCTTCGCATTCGGTGGCATCATGGTGGATGCCCCAGTACTGCGGCGGGCGGAGCGCATCGTCTCGTTGGCGCCTCACCCCGGCAGCTGACGGACAGACCTCCCACCCGAGGTCGGCACCGACCGCCTCCGTGCTGAGCACCTCAGTCGACTGACGGCGCGACCCGCCGCCAGTGGCCCTAGGAGGCGGTATGGCCGGTGTCGAACCGATTGTGCTCGTCGCGCCCGATGGCGCGCCGACAGCGGACACGCGATACCGAAGACAGCTGCCTCCCGAAACCCTGGCCTGGCTCTACGAGTCCATGGTCGTCACCCGCGAGCTCGACACCGAGTTCGTCAACCTGCAACGCCAAGGTGAGCTCGCGCTCTACGCGTCCTGTCGCGGACAGGAGGCGGCACAGGTCGGTGCGACGGCGTGCCTGCGCAAGACCGACTGGCTGTTCCCGCAATATCGCGAGCTCGGGGCGTTCCTGGTGCGCGGGATCGCGCCCCCGCAGGTCGGCGCGCTGTGGCGCGGCCGGTGGCACGGCGGGCTCGGCTTCACCGAGAGATGCTGTGCGCCCGTCTCGATCCCGATCGGCACGCAGGGTCTGCACGCCGTCGGCGCCGCGATGGCCGCCCAGCGGCTGGGTGAGGACAGCGTGACCGTCGCGTTCCTCGGCGATGGCGCCACCAGCGAGGGCGACGTGCACGAAGCGCTCAACCTCGCGTCGGTGTACCGGGCGCCGTGTGTGTTCTTCGTCCAGAACAACCAGTGGGCGATCTCCGTGCCGGTGCACCGCCAGGTGGCCGGGCCGTCGATCGCCCAGCGTGCCGACGGCTACGGCATGACCGGCGTGCAGGTCGACGGTAACGACGTCCTCGCGTGCTACGCGGTCATGAGCGAGGCGGCGGCCCGTGCCCGCGCCGGCTGCGGGCCGACGTTGATCGAAGCGGTCACCTACCGGATGGGTCCACACACCACCTCTGACGATCCCACCCGTTACCGCGACCGCGATGAGGTCGAGCGCTGGCTGGCCCGGGATCCGATCGCCAGGTATCGCACGTACCTCGAGGGGGAGGACGTGTGGACGCAGCGGCTGGAGGAGCGGGTCATGCACCGCGCGCAGCGGCTGCGCGCAGAACTGCGCGAGGCCGTCCTCGGTGAGCCCGATCCGGACATCGGCGAGGTCTTCGACGCCGTGTACCACCGCATCACGCCGGACCTGGTGCGCCAGCGCGACGCGTTGGTCGCCGAACTGGCCGTCGAATCGGGCACCGACACCGTCGAGGAGGCGTGAGATGACGCAGTTGATCGAGCGGCCCTTCGGGTTCGACGACGATTTGCCCGACGTCGAGGCGCTGTCGATGGCGCAGGCCATCAACCGGGCCCTGTCGGATGCGATGGCCGCCGACGACCGGGTGCTGGTTTTCGGGGAGGACGTGGCCACGCTCGGCGGCGTCTTCCGCGTCACCGACGGATTGGCCCGAAGGTTCGGCGACAGCCGATGTTTCGACACCCCACTCGCCGAATCCGCGATCGTCGGCATCGCGATCGGGATGGCGATCCGCGGGTTCGTGCCGGTGCCGGAGATCCAGTTCGACGGTTTCGCCGCTCCCGCGTTCGACCAGATCGTCAGTCATCTGGCCAAGTACCGGATGCGCACGCACGGTGCGGTCGACATGCCGGTGACCATCCGCATTCCGTCGTTCGGCGGAATCGGTGCGGTGGAACACCATTCGGAGTCCACCGAGACCTACTGGCTGCACACGGCCGGGTTGAAGGTCGTCGTGCCGGCCACGCCGTCGGATGCCTACTGGCTACTGCGGTATGCGATCGCCGAGCGCGATCCGGTGATCTTCCTCGAACCCAAACGCCGCTACTGGGCCAAAGAACCCGTCGACACCCGCAACCCGGCGGAACCCCTGGGACGTGCCGTGATCCGCCGACCCGGTGAGGACGTCACGGTCATCACCTACGGCCCGCTCGTCGCGACCGCCCTGACAGCCGCCGAAACATCCGATGCACGTATCGAAGTCGTCGATCTTCGAACGCTGAACCCGCTGGACATGGAGACGGTGACGGCGTCGGTGCGGCGGACCGGTCGGGCGGTGGTGATGCACGAGGGTGCCCGCACGCTCGGTTTCGGAGCCGAGCTGGCCGCCCGCATCTCCGAGGAGTGCTTCTACGAGCTGGAGGCGCCGGTGTTGCGCGCCACCGGATTCGACACCCCGTATCCACCGGCCCGGCTGGAACGCCTCTGGCTGCCCGGGGTCGATCGACTGCTGGACTGCGTCGACGCGGCGATGAGCCGGCCATGACGACGACGCGGGAGTTCCTGGTGCCCGATCTCGGTGAGGGCCTGGAGGATGCGACGATCACCAGCTGGGCGGTCGATGTGGGCGACGAGGTGGCGCTCAATCAGACCCTGTGCACGGTCGAGACCAACAAGGCCGAGGTCGAGATCCCGAGCCCGTTCGCCGGGCGGATCGCCGAACGGGGTGGTGTCGCAGGGGAGACGCTGCCGGTCGGTGCGCTGCTGGTGCGTATCGAGACGGCGGGGGAGTCGGGCCCGCCACGGCAGCCGGTGCTCGTCGGTTACGGCACCGACGAGACGATGGACCGCAGCCGCCGGCGACGGGTGCGGACCAAACCCCCGGTGCGCAAGCTGGCCGCCGAGCTCGGTGTCGATCTGGGTGCCGTCGGGCCCTCGGGGCCGGACGGCATCGTGACCCGGGGCGACGTCGTGGCCGCGGCGTCCGGGCAGGATGCGCCGGTGACAGGTGTGCGTTTGGCGATGGCACGGCGAATGGCGCTGTCACGCAGAGAGTTTCCAGACGCCAACGCCTCGGTCGACGTCGACGCATCCGCGCTGCTCGCACTGCGCGATGAGTGCGTGCGTGCCGGGGCGGCGGCGGTGACTCCCTTCGTGCTGGTGCTGCGATTCACCGTCGCGGCGCTGCGCAACCATCCCGAACTCAACGCGACGTGGCTCGACACGGTCGACGGTCCCCGCATCCACCACCATCCCGCGATCCATCTCGGCGTCGCGGTCGCGGCGCCGCGCGGGTTGCTGGTCCCAGTGGTCACCGATGCACACCGCGCCACCACCCGCACGCTCGCCGAGGATGTCGCACGCTTGGTGACCGCAGCGCGCGATGGCACAGCCACACCGGCCGAACTGCAGGGGTCGACGTTCACGGTGTCGAACTTCGGCTCGCTCGGGCTCGACGACGGCACGCCGGTGATCAACCATCCGGAGGCGGCGATCCTGGGTGTGGGGTCGCTCAAGGAGCGCGCGGTCGTGGTCGACGGGCAGGTGGTGGCGCGGCCGACGATGAGGCTCACCTGCGCCTTCGATCACCGGGTCGCCGACGGGGCACAGGCGGGCGCCTTCCTGGCCGAGCTGCGCTCGCTGATCGAGTCGCCGGCGCGCGCGCTTCTCGATCTGTAGTTCACCGGCCTGTAGTTCACCGGCGTTGCGCGGCAGCCAATCGTCGCGCGAACTCGGGAGATTCGATCGACCGTGCCTGAGGACCGATCTCGACGTCGACAGCGGCTCGGTGCTGGTCGAGGTCGACCGTGCCGGGGTTGACTGTCGCACGCATCGACGCCTTGGTCGACAACACCACGTCGCGCGGCGCCGACGCGGGTCCGGCCGCGAGGGCTCGGGCCGCGGCAACAGGATCGTCGGCCACCTCGAGTGCGAGACCGTGCCGCACCGCCGCCTGCGCGTCGAACCGCATGCCGAAAAGCAGTGCGGCGCGGGCGGCTTGGGGACCGATGGCCCGCTGCAGCATCCACGTCGCGCCGCCCCCGGGATGGATGCCGAGCTTCTGGAACCGCGGATCGAACAACGCCGCGGGTCCGGCGATGCGGACGTCGGCGGCCAGGGCGAGATTGAGGCCTGCGCCCACCGCGGGTCCGTTCACCGCGGCGATCGTCGGGAGCGTGCACTCGGCGACGGCGAGGAAGCCGTCGTAGATCACCCGCAGTCCCTCTTCGGTCGCGGCGCCCAGCGCACTCAGATCGGCGCCGGCGCAGAACGCTTTCCCCGCGCCGGTCACGATCACCGCGTGCACGTCGGGGTCGGCTTCCGCGGCATCGACCGCAGCACGCAGCTGCGCCGACATCTCTGCGGTGACGGCGTTGCGGCGGTCGGGATCGTTGACGGTGATGATCGCCACGCGGTCGGTGACCTCGGCGAGTACCAGATCGGACATTCGCTCAGCGTAGCGAGGCACTCATGTGGTCGAACATGCGATGAGCCAGCCGGGCGCCGGTGTCCACGTCGCACCACCGCCGCGTCACCGGGTCGTCGGCGTCGAGGGCGTGCCTGCTGTGTTCGAGGAGCCGATCGGCGGCCGAACGCGCACGCGCGACGGCCTGCCGGCACACCCACACACTGCGCTCGAGATCCTCTGGTGCGGAACCGATGTGAGCGAGCTGCAGCTCGGCGGCATCGAGATCCGACGCTGCCCGCGCCACCTGAGCCGCATCGGAATCCGCCGTCGTGCCGCCGTGGTAGGCCGCGAGGTGACTCCGGAGTTGCTCGACGTGCCGGCGCCACAGACCCTGGGCGGACCCCACCACCGCGGCAGTCGCCACGCCGGCAGCTCGGATGGGTGTGCTGCGATCCAGCGGGAGCACGTCGGCCGCAGCCACGGTCACGTCAGCCGCCACGTCGGCCAGTCCCGCGGTGCGTAGGCCGCCGCGCACTGTCCTGCCGTCGACATCCACTCTGTCGCGGGCGACGAGGACGTGGTGCAGCGTGCTGCTTCGGGCGGGGAGGAGCAACCAGTCGGCGAAGCGCCCTCCGACGACCGCAGTCCACCGTCCTGTGAGGCGTCCGTCGACGAGTGCGCCGCTGCCTCCATGGGCCCGGGCTACCAGTGTGGCGCCGGATCCGGGGTGGGCATCGACCGAGGCGGCGCCGTCGTCGAACGTCGCTTCGAGCCATGCTCGGGAGCTGTCCACGATGGCGAGTTCGCGGATGTGGGAGACGAACTCGCGAACCGGCATGTCCGTACCGGTCATACCAACCTTTCCTGCCGACGCCGAGTGGTAAGCATGATCGTGGCACGGAGAACCCGCCGATGATGTCGAGTCCGTCTGCTCGGTCAGTGCTCGATGCGGTGCGATCTCTGCTGCCCGCCGTCGAGAACTCCGCCGCCGACGTCGACCGTCACGGTGTGGTGTCCGCCGACGTGATCGAAGCGCTGCACGACGCCGGTTACTTCGGACTGCTGCAGCCGCGGCCCGCCGGTGGACTCGACGCCGACCTCGAGGTGTATCTCACGGCGACGCGGGAACTTTCGATGGCGTGCACGTCGACCGGGTGGCTCGCCGGATGGCTGGGCGTGAACAGCTGGGGCCTGTCGATGCGCGATCCGCGCGTGCTCGTCGAGATCTGGGGAGCCGATCGCCGTGCCCTGCTGTGCTCGTCCTACGCGCCGACGGGGCGGCTGCATCGTCGTGACGGCGGTTTCTGGCTCACGGGCCGCTGGTCGAGGTGCACCGGGGCCCGGCACTCCTCGTGGTTGAGCGCCGCGGCGCTGCGGATCGGCGCCGACGGCGCCGCGCAGGACTTCATGGCCGTGTTGGTGCCGAGCGCCGACTACGCCGTCGAGCCGACGTGGAACGGTCTGGGATTGCGGGGGATCGGCGCGGACGACGTGGTGGTGGCCGGCGCCTTCGTGCCGGATCATCGTGTATTCAGCTGGCTGCACCTCGATCGTGAGGTGTTTCCCACAGCGTTGGATCAACTACCGCAGCCGACCGTTTTCACGCTGGCCGGAACCATGCCGCTACTGGGTGCGGCCCAGCGTGCCCTCCACAGCGCGGGAGAGACAGCACAACGTGCGGCGTCGCATCCCGTCGCCATGGCGGCCACGGATGTCGAGCTGTCACTGCTGCAGATCCACCGCAACGTCGGCGATCTCGTGCGGTGCGTTGCCGGCGGCGGACACCCTGATACCGATCTGGTGTTGCGGACCCGGCGCGACCAGGTGATGGCGTGTGAACGGGCGGTCGGCGCGGTGCGAGCTGTCGTGGATGCCGGCGCGCAGGACGCTGAGCACGGGGTCGACGGGGAGGTGGTGATCGAACGTCTGTGGCGCGACGTGCACACGGCCAGCAAGCACGTGTCGAGCAACGTCGACCAGGTGTTGTCCGTCGCCGGTCGATTCACGCTTGGGCTCGGCATCGATGACCTGATCTGGTGATCGGCGCTCACACCCAGTCGTCCGAGGACAGCGTGCGCAACACCCGGGACAGCATGTCATCGGTGACGGCGACGAGATCTGCGTGTCCACGAGCGGGGGCGCCGGTGCTGCCCAGTCGGTCGGCGATCCCGCGAGCGGCCCGGGTCAGGAACGGCGCCACTCGCTTCAGTCTCTCGGCGGGGGCGGGACCGGTCAGGGAGAGGCCGGCGATCTCGCCGGAGGGGGTGCGGATCGCCGCGGCGACGCTGGCCACTCCCACGGCGAGTTCCTGATCGTCGTAGGCGAGCCCGTGCCGGGCTCGGATTCGGGCCAGCTCCTGATGCAGGGCGGGAAGTTCGCCGATGGTGGCCGGCGTGATCTTGCGCAGCATGGGATCGAGAAGAGTGTCGATGTCCTCAGCGGGCATCATGGCCAAAGCGGCCTTGCCCAGTGCGCTGGCATGCGCAGGGGTGCGCCCGCCCACGGTGAGTGGCACCGCGATCTGACCGGATGTCTTGTCCAGGCAGGTCACCTCGGCGCCCACGAGAACGCCCAGGTGCACGACCAACATGGTGTCACTGTGCAGGCGCTCCAGAACCGGTGCGGCCACTCGGCGCAGCGCCTGGTGATCGTCGGGGGCCGGCAGCCACGCGGCGGTACGGCAGTACCCGTCGGCTCTGTGCTCCACCAGACCGCTCGCGTGAAGCTGGGTCAGGATGCGGTGCGTGGACGAGCGGGGGAGCCCGGTCCGGACGGCGACGTCATCGAGGCGCAGCAACGTTCCGGTTCGATCGAACACCCTGAGGATCAACGAAATTCGAGCCACCATCGACGGGGGTGCACCGGACCCTCCGACACGTTGTCGCACCACCACCTGTGTCACGGTAGCGGCAGGGTACGGGCGGCTGTGGTCGAATAGCGAAGTCGATCAGGCCCTCCGCTGTCGACGGAGGGCCTGATCGCTCGCGCCTGCTCACGCAGTGTCAGGCGGCGGCATCCTGACCGTCCGCACGTGCACCCGAGCTGCCCGACGAGTCAGCCGAGATGGCGCGGCGCTTGGTCGGCCGCTTCGTGGTGTCGCGCGGTGTCCCGTCGCGCTCGTCGGCGGCCTCGACCCTATTGATGCGGTGTCGTTTCGGTGCCCGCTTGGCGGTGTCGTCGGACGTCTTGACCGCTTCGGCAGCCTCTGCCCGCGTGAGCTCGGCGGTATCGTCGAGCGAGACCTGGGTCGGTTCCTTCCTCGTGCCGACTCGGGAGATGATCTCGGCCCGGACGGCGCGGCGGTACTTGGAGATCGAGAACGCCGCGTCGGTGACGCTGTCGTTGAGGGCCGACGCGATGGTGGCGGGGTCACGCGAGCTGAACGAGTCGACGAACTCCTTGGCGCTGGCCGCGAGTTGGCGATTCAGTGTCCGCCTCTGGCGCTGCACCTCGGCGACGAAGGTCGGTTCGGGCGCGAACAGCCTGCCGTTCCAGTTGACCAGTGTCCAGCCGTCGTCGGCGTTGCCCTCGACGATCACGTACTGGGCGTTACCCAGCGGTGCGGTTCTCAGGAGATCGATTTTCTGTGCGGCCGTGAGGTTTTGAGCGTTCATCATGGTCCAGAACATGATGGCGCCGCCATGGGAGAAGACGGCGGCATTGCGATCGCCGTTATCGTAGATCGTCGCGAGCGCCTGGTCGACGCGGGCGTCGAACTCGTTGCCGTCGATCGAACCGGGGATCCTGAGGTCGCGATTACCCTGCACGGCCCAGGCCAGCGGGTAGAGGCCGTATCCGCTGGATGCCTGGCTCTCGGGGGTTCCCTCGAACACACCCGCCTCGATCTCCTGCAGGCCGGGTAGCACCTGGATCGGGAGGCGCAGGTCTTGCGACATGGGGGCCGCGGTGAGCTGTGTGCGGACCATGGTGGAGGCGTAGATGCCGTCGTAGTTGTTGTCCTCGAGCAGTGCTGCGACCGCCTCGGCTTGCTGCTGACCCTTGGCGGTCAGTACCGGTCCGGGTGTCGAGGTGTCGATGTTGCCTGAGGCGTTCCCCGCCGACTCGCCGTGTCGGATGAAGGTCACCCGCATCAGTTCGGCGGCGCTGGCCGGTACGGCCGCGCCGATCAGCAGGCCGGTGACGGCCAAGGCCACGCCGAGCGCGCGACGCACCGCGCCGCGCTGCCCGTGGGACGCGTCCGGTGCAGACGCCTGTGTCATGAAGGGTTCCTCCCGCCGTTGGGTTCAAGGTCGGGTTCACCGTGAACGGCACGTCGATGTGGGACAAGGCGCAGTCCCATTCACCGAGACTCCGTCAGAGGCTTCGCAGCAGCCCCGCCGCCCGAACCTCGTCGCCGACGGACAGCGCGATGTGGACGTCGTCCCCGTCGCGCATCCATCCGAGCACGACGTCCTCGCCGTACTTGATGGGTTTGCGGTACTCGACCACCGCGCGATAGGGCGGCGTGCACACCTCGGGTGCCAGCGCCATCACTTCGTGGATCGCATGCCAGTAGGCGGTGTTGGTGACGTGTTCGAACAGGTCGATGTCGGTGCGGCGCAACGCAAACGGCGTGCTGTCCTCGATGGTGTCCGGGTTCTGGAGCCACGGCCGCCATTTGAGCCGATGCTCGGTGGTGGTGGTCCCGAACTTCTCGAGAAGGGTGTCGGTGGCCCGCTGCGGCGTCAGGGTTTTGGCATTCATGGCGATCCAGAAGCCCTCGGTCTCGATACGCCCACCGTCGCTGCCGATCAGATCTACGCGCATCGTGCACCAGCGCAGTGACAGCGCCGAGCACCAACGGTGGAACGTCACGTCGTTGGGGAAGCCGATCGGCTCGATGACGTCGATCACCGTCCTCTGCACCAGCCAGTGTGGATGCTCCTCGGCCTCAGCCGCATCGACGAGGTTCTCGGCGCCGACCTCCTGGATGTAGCGGGCCACGCCGTCCAGGCGCAGGTTCAGGTCGTCGCCGACATCGCCGGTCGCAACGCGCCACGCGGTCGAGTACACGTACCCCTCGTCGGGCCGCGGGCTCAGCCGGCGGTCGACGTCTCCAGTGCTCATCGCCGGTCAGCCTACGGTCCGTGGTCGTCTTCGGGCAGGAGGTAGCGCTCGGGGTGGTGGTAGCCGTTGATTCGGCGCTGGCCGGTATCCAACTCGGGTGGGGGCAGCCATTCGGTCTGGCCCCGGTCGTTGGTGTGCGTCGTCCACCCGGTCTGTTCGACCATGCGATTGTCCGGCCCGCAGGCCAGGGTGAGGCCGGTGACGTCGGTGGCCCCGCCGCTCTTCCAGTCGGTGACGTGATGGACCTGGGTCCAATAGCCCGGCACCGTGCAGCCGGGTCTCGTGCAGCCACGGGCGGAGGAGTGCAGCATGATCCGCTGCGCCGCCGAGGCCAAGCGTTTCGTGCGGCCGAGGTAGAGCGGCTGACTGGTGTGGGAGTCGAACACCGCGAGGTAATGGTGGGCGTGGGAGGCCAGCCGGATCAGATCGCCCATCGGCAGCAGCGAGCCGCCGCCGGTCACCGCCACCCCAGCACCTGTTTCGAGCTCCTGCAGGGTCGTGGACACGATCACCGTCACCGGTAACCCGTTGTGCGAGCCGAGCTCTCCCGAGCACAGGGCGATCCGCCCGACGGCCAGCCACGCATCATGATGACGCTGCGCGGCGCTGCGGGTGTCGGTGCGCCGCTGCTCTTCATCGGGTTCGCCGTCGATGCAGGGGGTGTGGTCGTCGGGGTTGCACATCCCGGGGGCGGCGAGCTTGGCCTGGATCGCTTCGTAGTGGGCTCGGAATTCGGGGGTGACCCACCCGGTCAGCCGACTCATCCCGTCGGCCTGCTGCTCACCGAGGGTGATGCCACGCTTACGGGCCCGATCGGCATCGGTCGGCGCCGGCCCGTCGGCATCGATCATCGCCGCCAACCGGGCCGCAGCCTTGGCCAGCTCGGTCGGGGTCAACCCCGCCCCCAACGACGCCAACTGCCGATCGGCGGCGGCGCGGGTGTCCACATCCACCCACACCGGCAACCCGCTGTGGAACTTCGCGATCACCGCGACATGCTCGGCATCCAACACCCCGGCCGCCTGCGCCGCCGCGGTCGCCTCCCAGACCGGTGGCAGCGGTTCCCCGGTCAGAGCCCTGTCGCGGGCCCAACGCGGCCGCGTCAGCCAAGCGGCGCTTGGCGTCGCGGTCAGAGACGCGTAGCGCGGTGGTGAGCACCTTCTTCCATGACGCTTCCCCGAGCCGGCGCGGCTCGGTCTCGGCCACGAGCCGGGCCAGGATCTGATGCTCCAGCGCCGGGACGGACCGGATCACCGTCGTTACCTCAGCCATCAGAGCAACCAGCTCACGATGCGAGAGCGTGTCACAGACCTGAGACAGGATCGCCAGCTGAGCCCGCAGCCCCGCCATAGCACCCGCCACCACATCCATGAATCGAACACTAGTTCGAAGGACCGACAAGTATGGCTGAGGCGGGTTCACCGCCGACAACGACAGTCAGGAGTTCTGAGGTCGCTGCCACCGCAAGAGGTACCGGTAGTAGAGCCCGCGCCGGATGTGCGCGCAGGGAAGCAAATCGTCGGCGATACGGCGGATCTCCGCCAGGTTTTCGCGCGGACGAGCGACGGCCACGCCGATGTCGCGTGTCTCTCGATGCCACAGCGAACCCAGGCGCACAGCCGGCAGGCAGAGCGCCGACCACAGCCAGTCGACCGCGGTCGTGTTCGCGCTCAGCCCCACCACCGCCAGGTGACCGCCGGGACGCAGCATGTCCCTCGCTGCGGCCAGTGCACGCGGCACATCCAGGTGGTGCAGGCTCCCGACGAAGGTGATCAGGTCGAACCCTGTGTCGGCCCGCAAGTCCGAGAATGCGACCTGATCGATGGAGACGTTGTCGATTCCCGTCAGCCTGGCCCGCGCTCGCCGCACCGACTCCGGGTCGGGATCGATACCGCGGACCGAACGGGCCAGCGGAGCCATCCGCTGAGCGAGTAAGCCGTCGCCGCACCCGACGTCGAGAACGTCGCCGCCACGAACGAGCGCCAGCACCCACGGGTGGTAGGCGGTGTTGTGGTTCCAGTAGTCGGTCATGTACCTCAGACGGCCGAAGTGGGCTCACCGTTCTACGCAACGGCTGCGCCCAATCATGTTGCCAGAGGCGGCAACTGTCAGCTTCGGTCACTTGACAGCGTCACAAGCCGATGGCTCGATTCGGCCGCGATCATGAACTGCCCGGCGTAGTGTCTGCCCCGTTTCGGGTGGCGACGTCGGAGGTTCGGATCATGCGTGCTGCTAGCTATGTCGGTCGTGTCGGAGGTCTGGCGATCGCCCTCGGTGTCGGGACCGCGATCATCACCGGGCAGGGAGTGGCCTACGCCGACGACACCGACGCGTCGACCTCGCCGCCGTCCCAGTCGGCCCAGACCTCACAGTCGAACACCGGCAAGCAGCCGTTGGGCAAGCATCGGAGCACCGAACGCACCTCGTTGGCGGACACGGTCAAAGGCATCACCGACCGCGTGGCCGAGGAGCGTCAGAAGCGCGCCGACGCCAGGGCGGAGGCCGCTGACGAGTCCGACGCGACTCCTCGCCGCGGTGGTGATCGTCGGAAGGCGCGCACCGAAACATCCACGCAACAGCAGGATTCGGCCACTTCCGAGGAGGCGCCGGCTGCGGAGCCCACCCCTGCGGCGGCTGAGCAGCCCCGTGTCCTGTCGTGGCTGCAGACTCCGCGCGCGGTGGCTGGTCGCCAGCAGGCCGACGAGCCCCGGGTGCAGACCACGCTGTGGACACCGCCGGTCCGGGCTGTCGACGAAGCACCGGCTCGCACAGTCGTGACGGGCCTGTTGTCAGCTCTGGACCGGACGCTCAGTCCCGCATCGTCGGGGAGCGGGTCCACGCCGGTGGGCGGGTCGCTGTCGGATCTGCTGCTGCTCGCCGGTGCGCGCCGCCAGTCCGCGCTCGACATCGATCCCTACTCGATCCGCGTGACACAGGGCGTCATCAGTGGCTGCGTCGTCGGCACCGCCTGCACCACCGCGGACGGCTCCACCTACACCGTGATCGACCGTCCGAGCAACGGCGGAAAGCTCACGCTGGACGCCACGACGGGGGCGTTCCGGTTCCTGCCCTACGCCGATGAGAACGCCACCAACGGTCCGACCGGCACCGAGACGTTCTCGGTGCTCGTCGCGCAGAACACGAAGTTCACGACGGTGATCACCGGCCTGCCCATCGTCGGGTCCAGTCTCATCACGCCGGTCGTCCAGCGACTGCAGCAGGCGGGCGTGCTGTCCGGCCTGCTCGGCACCGCTGAGCTGCAGGACATCTCGGTCGACATCACCGGCTTGCGTGCCGGGCAGCCGATCGCATTCACCACGTTCGTGACATCGTGGGACGGCACGAAGATCAGCACCAATTTCTTCCCCGCGCTCGCGGGCTCACCGGACCTCGGGAAGCCGGGTTACGAGACCATCTTCAACGGGCCGGGCTTGGCGCAGCCGGGCGCAACCGATCCGGCCGATCCGTTCGTTTCGACGTTCCGCTCCCTCGGCTACAACGTCGTCACCTGGGATCCCCGCGGCGAATTCGCTTCAGGTGGCCGACTGCAGCTCGACAGCCCGCAGTACGAGGGCCAGGACGTCTCCGAGCTGATCAGCTGGGTGTCGACGCAGAGCGGTGTCCAACTCGACAAAGCCGGCGATCCCACCATGGGCATGGTCGGTGTCTCCTACGGCGGTGGCATCCAATTCGTCACCGCCGCAAGCGATGACCGGGTCGACGCGATCGCGCCCGGCTGGGCCTGGAACACGCTTCCCGATTCGCTGTACCCGCACAGCGCATTCCGGACGTCCTACGCCGGATTGCTGCTGCTCGGGCTCGTCGAGACCGGCGCGCGGATCAACCCCCAGATCTATGGCGGCATCCTGACAGGCGCCTCGCTGGGCATCCTCACACCGAGCCAGATCCAGTTGCTGCAGAACAGCGGCCCGGGACAGACGGTACGCAACATCGACATCCCCACCCTGATCATCCAGGGCACCGTCGACGTCCTGTTCCCGCTGCAGCAGTCGATCCTCAACATGGGCTACATGGCGAACAACCCGAACGTGAAGCTGATCTGGTACTGCGGCGGTCATGGCACCTGCCTACCGGGGCAGGGCAACGGCGACGCCGACGAGGTGTGGTTCCTCACCGAGACCGCGGAGTGGATGCAGCGCTACGTCAAGGACCTTCCCATCCCGGCGGATCCGTACGCATTCGAGTGGACCGACCAGAACAGCGACCGCTGGGCGTCGGAGACGCGGCCGACGGCGGACGACTTCTACGACGCCGACAGCAAGGTGCCGCCGACAGTGTGGGACACCGGCAAGACCCTGCCGATCATCCCGTTCATCGGTGGATCCGGCCCACAGCCGGAGATCCCACTGCCCTACGGGCTGGGCGCCGGTTCCGTCGCGACCAACGCGGTCACGATCCCGATCAGCAATCCCGGGGGCGAAGCGAACGTCGTCGGTGCGCCCCACGTGGTCATCAACTACAGCGGGTTGGGCAGCAGTCGCCACATCTACGCTCAGGTCGTCGACAAGAGCACCGGGCTGGTCGTCGGCAACATCGTCTCGCCGGTGCCGGTCACGCTCAACGGCCGCGACCAGGTGGCCGAGATCGACCTCGAGGACATCGCGTACACGATGACGCCCGACAGCGATCTGGAGCTGCAGATCTTCACCACCGCAACGCCGTTCCTGAATCTCACCCAGTTCGGGTTCGTGCACATCGACAGCGTGGAGGTGACGTTGCCGACGACGTCGGCCGGCGTGAACATGGGACCGAATCTGCTGCCCGCGTAGCAACGGGCGAGAGCGCCCCCGGCAGGAATCGAACCTGCGACCTAGGGATTAGAAGGCCCTTGCTCTATCCAACTGAGCTACGGAGGCAACGCCCGAGGAGTGTATCGCGCGCAGGCCCTAAAGCCGCTCCGCGTCACAGGTCAGCCGACTAGCGTGGTGCCCATGAGCAACCCGCCGGGCGTGGACGCGGCAGGACTGCCCGAGGAACTCAGCCCCCTCGACCAGATCCTGCACCGCGGCGAGGCGAACCCGCGGACCCGCTCCGGCATCCTGACCGTCGAGCTGCTCGACACCACTCCCGACTGGAACGTCTTCCGCACCCGCTTCGACACCGCGTCCCGCAAGGTGCTCCGGCTGCGGCAGAAGGTCGTGATCCCGACGCTGCCGACGGCGGCGCCGCGCTGGGTCGTCGACCCTGACTTCAACCTCGACTTCCACCTGCGCCGCGTTCGCGTGCCGGAGCCCGGCAGCGTTCGTCAGGTGATGGACCTCGCCGAGGTGGCCGCGCAGTCACCGCTGGACATCTCCCGGCCGCTGTGGACGGCGACGCTGATCGAGGGGGTGCACGGCGGTCGAGCCGCGCTGATGGTGCACCTGAGCCACGCGGTCACCGACGGTGTGGGCGGGGTCGAGATGTTCGCCAACCTGTACGACCTCGAACGGCACCCGCCGCGGCAACCCGTGCCGCCACTGCCGATCCCGGCCGACCTCTCGCCCAACGACCTGATGCGCCAGGGGTTCAACCGCCTACCCGGCACCCTCGCCGGAGGGGTGCGTGACGTGCTGTTCGGTGCGGCGCAAGCGGTCGGTCACGTGGTACGCGACCCCGTGTCCCGACTGGGGAGCGTCATCGACTACGCGATGTCGGGCGCCCGCGTGATCGGACCGGTCGCCGCCCCGTCGCCGCTGCTGCGGCGGCGCTCGCTGTCGAGCCGCAGCGAGGCCATCGACATCGAATTCGGCGACCTCCACCGCGCCGCCAAGGCCGCTGGCGGCTCCATCAACGACGCCTATCTCGCGGGCCTCTGCGGCGCACTGCGGCTCTACCACCAGGCCAAGGGAGTGCCGGTCGACACGCTCCCGATGGCGGTACCGGTGAACCTGCGGTCGGAAGCCGACCCGGCCGGCGGCAACCGGTTCGCCGGCGTCAACCTCGCCGCGCCGATCGGACTCTCCGATCCGGCGGTCCGCATCCGCAACATCAGGACCCAGATGACGCGCAAGCGCGACGAGCGCGCGCTCGACATGGTCGGCGCGATCGCCCCCATCGTGTCTCTGCTGCCCGACACGGTGCTGGAGTCGATGGCGGGGTCCATCGTGAACTCCGATGTTCAGGCGAGCAATGTGCCGGTCTACGCGGGCGACACGTTCATTGCCGGGGCGCGGGTGTTGCGGCAGTACGGATTGGGGCCGCTGCCCGGCGTGGCGATGATGGTGGTGCTGATCTCGCGCTCGGGCTATTGCACGGTCACGGTCCGCTACGACCGCGCCGCGGTCACCGACCCGGCCTTGCTGGCGCGATGTCTGCTGGCAGGCTTCGACGAAGTGCTCGCACTCGGCGGGCAGGGGCGCGCCCACCCGGCAACGTTCACCGCCGAGTCTGCCGTGCCCGTGTCCCGTACCGCCTCGACGAAGGGAAGTGCCGCCCAGTGAGCCCGAACAACCCCCAGTTGCGCCTGCCGGGTTCGGTCGCCGAGATCGAAGCGAGCCCGGAGGGGCCTGAGGTCGGGGCCTTCTTCGATCTCGACGGCACTCTGGTCGCCGGGTTCACCGGGGTGGTGATGACGCAGGACCGGCTGCGCCGCCGTCAGATGTCGATCGGTGAGTTCATCGGCATGGTCCAAGCCGGCCTCAACCACCAACTGGGCCGGTCGGAGTTCGAGGATCTGATCGGCAAGGGCGCCCGGATGCTGCGCGGCAATTCCGTGGAGGACATCGACGAACTGGCCGAGCGGCTGTTCTCCCAGAAGATCGTCGGCCGCATCTACCCCGAGATGCGTCAGCTGGTGCGGGCCCACATGGCGCGCGGGCACACGGTGGTGCTCAGCTCGTCCGCGCTCACCGTGCAGGTCGAGCCCGTCGCCCGCTTCCTCGGCATCGAGAACATCCTCAGCAACAAGTTCGAGACCGACGAGAACGGGTTGATCACCGGCGAGGTCGAACGGCCCATCATCTGGGGTCCGGGCAAGGCCCGCGCGGTGCAGGAGTTCGCGGCCGCCAACGGTGTCGATCTGTCGAAGAGCTACTTCTACGCCGACGGTGACGAGGACGTCGCGCTGATGTACCTCGTCGGCAACCCCCGGCCCACCAATCCGGAAGGGAAGATGGCGGCGGTCGCCGCCAAGCGGGGCTGGCCCATCCTGCGGTTCAGCAGCCGCAGCGGCGCCAACCCCGTCGCGCAACTGCGGACCGTTGCCGGTATCGCGTCGATGGTGCCGGTGGCGTGGGGCGCCTTGGGCGTCGGCCTGCTGACCCGCAACCGGCGCAACGGAGTCAACTTCTTCACCTCGGTGTTCAGCCGGACGCTGATGACCGCTGTCGGCATCAACCTCAACGTGCTCGGTGAGGAGAATCTGACCGCAGAGCGGCCCGCGGTGTTCATCTTCAACCACCGCAACCAGGCCGATCCGATGATCGCCGGCCGGCTGGTCAGCGACAACTTCACCTCGGTGGGCAAGAAAGAACTCGAGAACGATCCGATCGTCGGAACCATGGGCCGGATCATGGACGCCGCGTTCATCGACCGCGACGATCCCCAGAAGGCGGTCGAAGGTCTCAAGAAGGTCGAAGACCTCGCCCGCAAGGGGGTCTCCATCCTGATCGCGCCCGAAGGCACTCGGCTGGACACCTTCGAAGTGGGGGAGTTCAAGAAGGGTCCCTTCCGGATTGCGATGTCGGTAGGCATCCCGATCGTGCCGATCGTGATCCGCAACGCGGAGGTGATCGCGTCTCGCGACTCCAGCACCTTCAATCCCGGAACGGTGGATGTCGTTGTCTACCCGCCGATTTCGGTCGACGGCTGGACCCACGACAACCTCGAGGAGCGCATAGCCGAGGTGCGCCAGCTCTATCTCGACACGTTGAAGGACTGGCCCAGCGACGCGGTGCCTGAGCCCGATCTGTACCGGTGCCAGAGCAAGCCGGCCAAGAAAGCACCGGCCAAGAAGGCCGCGGCGAAGAACGCCGCGGCGAAGAAAGCTCCGGCGAAGAAGGCGGCGAAGAAAGCCGCGGCCAAGAAGCAACCCGCCAAGAAGGCGGCCGACGCCCCGACTGCCGTCAAAGGCCGGCCGTGAAGGTCCGCGCCGACGACATCACGGCCTTCACCGCGGTCGACGACACCCTCGTGCTCGCGTCGGTGTCCTCCCCGGCCGAGGAGGAACTGCTCGCCGATTGGCTGCAGCAGCAGCGAACTGCGCACCCCGAGAGCAAGATCGAGGTTCTCAAGCTCCCCGCCGACGACGACCCGCCGCCGGGTGTTCTCGCCCGGCTGGTCGAGATGCTCGAGGCCGACGACGACCGATCCGTCGTCCCGGTGCGGGTGTTCTGGGTGCCGGGCGGGCTCCCGACGCGCTCGAAAGTGGTGGCACTCCTGTCGGGCCGCGACACGTACTGCCCGCCGAAGGTGTTGCAGCGCAGCATCCTCAAGCGAGACCCGTCGCGCGCCCGTGTGGTCGCCGGCGAGCCCGCCAAAGTGTCCGAACTGCATCAGTACTGGAGCGACAACACCACCGCCGAGAACCCGAGGGAGTTCGCACGTTTCGTGTTGCGACGGGCGATCCTGGCGATCGAGCGGGTGGAGTTGCGGTTGCTCGGACCGGAATACAAGTCGCCGCGGCTGATCAAACCGGAGGTGCTGTCGTCGGCCAAGTTCCGCGAGGGGCTGGAGAAGATCCCCGGCGCCACGGTCGAAAAGGCCGGCGAGATGCTCGACGAGTTGGGAACCGGCTGGAGCCGATTCTCCGTCGACCTGATCCCGACACTGGGCAGAGCCATCTTCAGCCGCGGCTTCGACCCGAACATCGACTACGACCGCACAGAGGTCGAGGCGATGCGCCATGGGCTGGAGGCACATCCGGCCGTGCTGCTGTTCTCGCACCGCTCCTACCTCGACGGTGCGATCGTGCCCGTCGCGATGCAGGAGAACCGCCTTCCGCCGGTGCACACATTCGCCGGCATCAACCTGTCCTTCGGTGCGATGGGCCCGCTGATGCGCCGCTCCGGCGTGATCTTCCTGCGCCGCAAACTCGACGACCCGCTGTACAAGTACGTGCTGCGCCAGTTCGTCGGCTACATCGTGGAGAAGCGTTTCAACCTGGCGTGGGCGATCGAGGGCACCCGCTCACGCACCGGAAAGATGTTGCCGCCCAAGCTCGGTCTGCTCGCCTACGTGGCCGATGCCTATCTCGACGGCCGCAGTGACGACATCCTGCTGCAACCGGTGTCGATCAGTTTCGACCAGCTGCACGAGACCGCTGAGTACGCGTCCTATGCCCGGGGCGGGGAGAAGACTCCCGAGGGGCTGTCTTGGTTGGTCAATTACATTCGCGCGCAAGGGGAACGCAACTACGGAAAGATCTACGTCCGGTTCCCTCGCGCGGTCTCGATGCGAGAATACCTCGGCGAGCCGCACGGACCGCTGACCACCGACGAGTCGGCCAAACGGCTTGCGCTGCAGAAGATGGCGTTCGAAGTCGCCTGGCGCATCGTGCAGGTCACTCCGGTCAATGCCACCGCGCTGGTGTCGGCGCTGCTGCTCTCGACCCGCGGCATCGCCCTGACCCTCGACCAGCTGCACCACACGCTGCAGGACTCGCTGGACTACCTCGAGCGCAAACAGACGCCGATGACCAACAGCGCGTTGCGGTTACGGACTCCCGACGGGGTGCGCGCCGCGCTGGACGCGCTGTCGGGCGGGCACCCGGTGACCCGCGTGGACCGCGGCCGCGAGACGGTCTGGTACATCGCGCCACAGGACGAGCTCGAAGCGGCGTTCTACCGCAATTCGCTGATCGACGCATTCCTCGAGACGTCGCTGGTCGAGCTGGCTCTGGCGTACGCGTCGCGCAGCGACGGGGATCGGCTCGAGGCGTTCTGGACCCAGGTGATGCGCCTGCGTGACCTACTGAAGTTCGAGTTCTACTTCGCCGACTCGGCATCGTTTCGCGCGCACGTCGCCGAGGAGATGTCGTGGTACGAGGACTGGGAGGATGCCGTCGCCGCCGGGGGGGAACGCATCGAGGCGGTGCTGCAGGTCAAGCGGCCGACGATCGCCGGCCCGCTGCTGCGGCCGTTCTTCGAGGCCTATCGGATAGTCGCCGACGCGCTGCTCGACGCACCTGCGGACATTCCGGAGAAGGACCTCACGGACAAGGCGCTCGGCCTCGGACAGCAGTATCTGGCGCAGGGCCGCGTCCAGAGCAACGAATCGGTGTCGGCGTTGTTGTTCACCACCGCGCGCCAGGTCGCCGCCGACCAGCACCTGCTGGAGCCCGCGGCCGACCTGACGGACCGGCGCACGGCCTTCCGCGACGAGCTGCGCGGCATCCTGACCGACATGAAGACCGTGGACCGCTTCGCCCGGAAACAGTTCTTCGCCCGGGAACGCTCCCGCCGGGAGCTGCGCGAGCGGGCGGTCTGAGCGCTCATCCGCGGGCGGGTCATACGCTGGACGCATGACTGTCACCGACTCCGCCGCGCCTGCGCGGGCGGTCCGCGCCTCGGTGTGGCCGCTGCTCTACGGAGTCGCGCTGCTCGCGGGCCTGACCGCGGCAGCGCTTTCGGCGCTGTCACTGGCTGAGGCGCTGACCGCGACCGGCCTGCCCGACCCGGGTCCCGTCACCACCTACGGACTGCCCTTCGTCAAGGCCGCCGGGGAGATCGCCGCCGTCATCGCGACCGGATCGTTCCTGTTCGCCGCGTTCCTGGTTCCTCCGCAGCCCAGCGGGGTACTCGACGTCGACGGGTACCGTGCGCTGCGCATCGGCACCGTGGCGGCGGGGTTCTGGACGGTGTGCGCGGTGGTGATGGTGCCGCTGACCGTGTCCGACATCAGCGGTCAGCCGGTGATGACGAGGCTGAGTCCGGGCGACATCTGGTCGGTCGCCGACCTGATCGACATCGCAGGTGCGTGGCGGTGGACCGCGTTGTTCGCGGCCATCGTGACCATCGTGAGCATCCCGGTGCTGCGCTGGTCGTGGACGCCGGTGTTGCTCGCCGGCTCCCTGGTGACGCTGTTACCGCTGGCGCTGACGGGCCACTCCTCGTCGGGAGGGGCGCACGACATCGCGACCAACAGTCTCCTCGTGCACCTCATGGCTGGGACGGTCTGGGCCGGCGGGCTGCTGGCGCTGCTGGTGCACGCGCTGCGCGGCAGTACGGGCCGCTACGACCATCTGGCGGCACGGCGCTTTTCGGCGCTGGCCCTGTGGTGCTTCGTGGCCATGGCGCTCAGCGGAATCATCAATGCCCTGGTGCGGGTCCGGATCGAGGATCTGGTCCAGACCCGGTATGGCTGGTTGGTGCTCGCCAAGCTGGCCGCGCTCGTGATCTTGGGGGTGCTCGGCTGGCAGCAGCGCCGCCGAGGAATCACCGCGCTGGCCGCGGACCCGCCCGCGCGTGGTGCGCTGATCCGCCTGGCGCTGATCGAAGCGGTGGTCTTCGCGTTGACCTTCGGGGTGGCCGTCGCGCTCGGCCGCACCCCTCCGCCGCCACCGCTGCAGACGAACCTGTCCATCCCGGCGGTCGAGATCGGCTACGACCTGGCCGGCCCCCCGACGGTGGCCCGCGTGCTGTTCGACTGGCGATTCGATCTGGTCTTCGGCACGGCGGCGCTCGTGTTCGCCGCGATCTACCTGATGGGCGTGCGCCGCCTGCGGCGGCGCGGCGACGCCTGGCCGGCCGGCCGCGTGGTGGCCTGGCTGCTCGGCTGCCTGCTGCTGCTCGTGACGACGTCGTCGGGCATCGGCCGCTACATGCCGGCGATGTTCAGCATGCACATGATCGCGCACATGCTGCTGTCGATGCTGGTGCCGATCCTGCTGGTGCTCGGCGCGCCGGTGACGCTGGCCCTGCGCGCGCTGCCGACCGCCGGACGCGGTGCGCCGCCCGGGCTGCGGGAATGGCTGCTCGCGGCCCTGCACTCGCGGGCATCCCGGCTGCTGACGAACCCGTTCGTGGCGACTGCGCTGTTCATCGTCGGGTTCTACGGGCTGTACTTCGGCGGCATCTTCAATGCCGTTGTCGGCAGCCACGCCGCGCATCTGGCGATGAACGTGCATTTCCTGATCAGCGGCTACCTCTTCTACTGGGTCGTGATCGGCGTCGACCCGACCCCGCGTCCGCTGCCACCGATCGCCAAGCTCGCGATGGTGTTCGCGTCGCTGCCGCTGCACGCGTTCTTCGGCGTCGTCCTGATGGGTACCGACACCGCGATCGGTGGCGATTTCTACCGCTCCCTGGCCCTGCCGTGGCACACCGATCTGCTCGCCGACCAGCGTCTCGGCGGGGCGATCGCGTGGGCCGCGGGCGAGGTGCCGCTGGTCGTGGTGTTGATCGCGCTGTTCGTGCAGTGGCGTCGCAGTGACGACCGGACCGCGCGCCGGCTCGACCGCGCCGCCGACCGGGACGAGGATGCGGATCTGGTCGCCTACAACGCGATGCTGGCGGAGTTGGCGCGCCGGGATCGCGCCGACAGCTGACCCGAGAGCTACACGGCTCCGGCGGCGACCGCAGCGGGCCAGCTGCCGAAGGAGCTGATGTCGGCACCGACGGTTGCGGAGGCGTCGCAGCCGAACGCGGTGCGCCAGGACCCGTCGGCGAATTCCACCTTGCCCAGCTGCATCGGCGGCGGCAGTGCCACCAGGAAGCGGCCCAGTGCTGCCGCCGACAGGAGCCAGCGCTGCCCGTAGAGCGCCACTCCGGGAGTCCCGGCGGCCACCCGGCTGACCGCCGGTTTGGCGGGTGAGGACGCCACCACGGTCATGCGGTAGTGCGGCGCGGTGGTGATCTCCCCGGCCCAGCGCGCGCCGAGCGCGGTCAGCTGGTGGACCAGCGGTCCGCCGCGTAGATGCGCCCCGAAGACCACCAGTTCGACCGGCTCGGCGGCGTCCAGTGGCCAGCTACCGGAGATCTCCTGCCCCAGCAGTGCGGCGGCGACGTCGAGGGCGACGGCGTCCTCGAATGCGCGCGCGAGCACCCAGACACGGGAGTCGGCCACTGAAACCGCGACGCCGCAGAGATCGCCCGGCGGTGGCTCGATCGTCACGACCACGTCGACCTGCTCTGGCCACGCCGTCGGCAGGTTCGGCAGCGGGACGACCGTCGGCAGCGATCGCACCACCTCGGGGGGCAGGGCCGCGACGGCACCGATCACCGGGTCCGGGGGCGCAGCGAAGCGGACATCGGCCGGCCAACGGCGGCCCGGCGATTGCGCCGCAAGCGAAGTCATGGCCCGGTCGGCAGCCTCGAGATCAGGCGCCAGCACCACGATCGGGTCGGACACGGCTGCCGCCGTCGGCATGATCCCCACGGTGTCCGGCGGCATCTGCTGCACCTGGTCGGGGGGGACGACACGAATCCCCGGCATCCCCGGCACAGCGCTCCGATCAGCGGTCACCCGCCCAACTTAAGGGCCGTCATCCCCAGAGCGCTGTTCATCCACAGCACAGCCGCCTGTCGGATGCGTGAGCGCACGCGGTGTCGGTGCCCCGGCGGTCAATGGACGTGTCATCGACGGCACGGGCGCCGTGCCCGGGCCGCAGCCTCGAGAAGAGAAAAGAGAACCGCCATGTTCGAGACACCCATCACCGTCGTCGGCACGATCGTCACCAATCCCGAGCGCCGGTGGGTCGGCGACCAGGAGCTGTTCAAGTTCCGGGTCGCGAGCAACTCGCGCCGGCGCACCGCCGACGGCAGCTGGGAACCGGGCAACTCGCTCTACGCGACGGTCAACTGCTGGGGGCGCCTGGTCACCGGCGTCGGCGCCGGTCTGGGGAAGGGAGATGCCGTGATCGTTGTTGGCAACGTGTACACCAGTGAATACGAGGACCGCGACGGAAACCGCCGGTCCTCTCTGGAGATCAGGGCCACGTCAGTGGGGCCGGATCTGGCCCGATGCATCGCCCGCATCGACAAGCGCCGGCATTCCGAGCAAGCCGCTGAGGCCGGCCCTGAGAGCACTTCCGACAACGACATCGAGATCAGCACCGGGTCGTCGACCGAGTCGAGCGCCGAGGGCAGCGACGGACTGGCGCTCAGCGCGTAGCGCCGAGCGCCGCCGCCCTCACCCGGCATCACGGCCGCGCCTAGGATGGGCCCGGACTCCGCAGATCGCGAAGACCTGAGAAAGGCGATATCACAGGCATGGCCGAATTCATCTACACGATGCGGAAGGTCCGCAAGGCGCACGGCGACAAGGTCATCCTCGACGACGTCACGCTGAACTTCCTTCCGGGCGCGAAGATCGGCGTCGTCGGCCCCAACGGGGCCGGTAAGTCGAGCGTCTTGCGGATCATGGCCGGTTTGGACCAGCCCAACAACGGCGACGCGTTCCTGGCGCCGGGCGCCACCGTCGGCATCCTCATGCAGGAGCCGGAGCTCGACGAGACCAAGACCGTGCGCGAGAACGTCGAAGAGGGCGTGGCGATCAAGGCCAAACTCAACCGCTACAACGAGGTCGCCGAGCTGATGGCGACCGACTACAGCGACGAGCTGATGGAAGAGATGGGCGCGCTGCAGGAGGAGCTCGACGCCGCCGACGCGTGGGACATCGACAGCCAGCTCGAGCAGGCGATGGACGCACTGCGCTGCCCGCCGGCCGACGAGCCGGTCACCCACCTCTCGGGCGGTGAGAAGCGTCGCGTCGCGCTGTGCAAGCTGCTGCTCTCGAAGCCCGACCTGCTGCTGCTCGACGAGCCCACCAACCACCTCGACGCCGAGAGCGTGCTGTGGCTCGAACAGCACCTCGCCGAGTACAAGGGCGCCATCCTGGCCGTCACCCACGACCGGTACTTCCTCGACAACGTCGCCGAGTGGATTCTCGAACTCGACCGCGGCCGCGCCTACCCGTACGAGGGCAACTACTCGACGTACCTGGAGAAGAAGGCCGAGCGCATCGCCGTGCAGGGCCGCAAAGACGCCAAGCTGCAGAAGCGGCTCAAAGACGAACTGGAGTGGGTGCGCTCGGGCGCCAAGGCCCGGCAGGCCAAGAGCAAGGCGCGGCTGGGCCGGTACGAGGAGATGGTCGCCGAGGCGGAGAAGACCCGCAAGCTCGACTTCGAGGAGATCCAGATCCCCACGGGCCCGCGGCTGGGCAACGTGGTGGTCGAGGTCTCGCACCTCGACAAGGGTTTCGAGGGCAGGCAGCTGATCAAGGACCTGTCGTTCACCCTGCCGCGCAACGGCATCGTCGGGGTGATCGGGCCCAACGGCGTCGGCAAGACCACGTTGTTCAAGACGATCGTCGGGCTCGAGCAGCCCGACAGCGGCACCGTCAAGGTCGGCGAGACCGTCAAGCTGAGCTACGTCGACCAGAGCCGGTCCGGCATCGACCCGAAGAAGACCGTCTGGGAGGTGGTGTCCGACGGCCTCGACTACATCGAGGTCGGTCAGAACGAGATCCCGTCGCGGGCCTACGTCTCGGCGTTCGGCTTCAAGGGGCCCGATCAGCAGAAGCCGGCGGGCGTGCTCTCCGGCGGTGAGCGCAACCGGCTGAACCTGGCGCTGACCCTCAAAGAGGGCGGCAACCTGATCCTGCTCGACGAGCCCACCAACGACCTCGACGTCGAAACGCTGAGCTCCCTGGAGAACGCGCTGCAGCAGTTCCCGGGCTGCGCCGTGGTGATCTCCCACGACCGCTGGTTCCTGGACCGCACGTGCACGCACATCCTCGCCTGGGAAGGTGACACCGACAACGAGGCCAAGTGGTTCTGGTTCGAAGGCAACTTCGGTGGCTACGAGGAGAACAAGGTCGAGCGTCTGGGCGCGGATGCAGCCCGTCCGCACCGGGTCACCCATCGGAAGCTCACGCGAGGATAGTCTCGTCGTGCGGACCACGTGGCCGGCCGCTCCTGCGGCCGGTCGCAGCCAACGGCGGCCGGTGCGCTGTGTGAGTTGAGGAGCGACGGATGTCGTTGAATCCCGGTGCGATCGGGGCAACCGATCAGGGTCTGAGCCCTGAGGTGATCGATCGTTTGATCCCGGCGTATCTGCAGACCTATCGGGGACCCCACGGCGGCGCGCCCGGCGCAGAAGGAGCCGCGACCGGCCCGCTGCGGCGGCCGTCGGACGGGATGGCGGCCATGGTGGCAGCGCAGTTCCGGCTGGGCCGGCAGCGCTCCGCCGGCGCGACGCTGGTCGCCGTCCACGGAGCCGACGAGCCCGGTGGATTCGGTCCGGCGCTGCAGGTCATCACCGACAACGCGGCGATGCTGATGGACTCGGTGACCGTACTGCTGCACCGCGTGGGTGTCGCCTACAAGGCGATCATGAATCCCGTCTTCCGGGTGCGTCGCGGTGCCGGCGGCGAACTGCTCGACATCGTGCCGTCCTCGGAGGCGACGTTCGGTGATGGCGTCGACGAGACCTGGGTGCACGTCCAGCTCTCCAGCGCCGTCGACCGGCGAGCGCTGGCCGAGGCGGAGCGGCTTCTGCCCCGGGTGCTCGCCGATGCCCGGCAGGTGGCGCTGGATTCCCAGAGCATGGGCGCGACGCTGCGCGGGCTGGCCGCCGAACTCGACAGCGACACCGGTCGACGGTTCCCCAGCGCCGACCGCAAGGACGTCGCCGCGCTGCTGCGCTGGCTGGCCGACGGCCACTTCGTGCTGCTGGGTTACCAGCGTTGCCCGGTGCGCGACGGGCAGGCCACCGTCGATGCGGCCAGCCGCCTCGGCGTGCTGCGGTTGCGCCAGGACGTGCTGCCGCAGCTGACCGACAAAGACGAGCTGCTGGCGTTGGCGCAGGCCACGATCCCCAGCTTCCTGCGCTACGGCGCTTACCCGCAGATCGTCGTCGTGCGTGAGCAGTCCGGGGCGGCCGGCGAATCAGGCGACGAATCCGCCGTCGAGCACCGCTTCGTGGGGCTGTTCACCGTCGCGGCGATGAACGCCAATGTCCTGGAGATCCCGCTGATCTCGCGTCGTGTCAACGACGCGCTCGCGATGGCCCACCGCGATCCGAGCCACCCGGGTCAGCTGCTGCTCGACATCATCCAGACCATCCCGCGTTCAGAGTTGTTCGCACTGTCGGCGCGCGCGCTGCTCGACATGGCGATGGCCGTCGTCGACCTCGGCTCACGCCGGCGCACGCTTCTGTTCATGCGGTCCGACCCACTGGCGCACTTCGTGTCCTGCCTGGTGTACCTGCCCCGTGACCGCTACACCACCGCGGTGCGCCTGGAGATGCAGGACATCCTGGTCCGTGAACTGGGCGGCGTCAGCATCGACTACTCCGCGCGCGTCAGCGAATCACCCTGGGCGCTGGTGCATTTCACCGTCCGACTGCCCGAAGGGTCGCGGGAGGCGGACGTCGACGTCTCCGACGAGAACGAATCCCGCATCCAGGATCTGCTCACCGAGGCCGCACGCACGTGGGCTGATCGTCTGCTCGGTGCGGTGCGCACGGCGTCGGTGGACCAGGGCATCGCCGAGCACTACGCCGCCGCGTTCCCGGAGGTCTACAAGCAGGCAGTCGCACCGCTGCACGCGCTGACCGACATCGAGATCATCGAGCAGCTCG
Source organism: Mycolicibacterium sp. 018/SC-01/001 (assembly GCF_007096635.1). Taxonomy (GTDB): domain Bacteria; phylum Actinomycetota; class Actinomycetes; order Mycobacteriales; family Mycobacteriaceae; genus Mycobacterium. The sequence goes on along the minus strand of NZ_VKAA01000002.1, from coordinate 316,318 downwards.
AGGACAACTCGGTCAAGCTCGTCCTCGACGACACCGAGAACACCGCCGTCGACGGCATCTCGAATCTGATCTGGTACCTCGGCGGCCAGTCGGCGTCGCTGAGCCGGTTGTTGCCGATGCTGCAGTCGATGGGTGTCACGGTGCTCGAGGAGCGGCCGTTCACGGTGACCCGCCCCGACGGACTGCCGGTGTGGATCTATCAATTCAAGGTCTCGCCGCACCGCGGCATTCCGATGGCGGCTCCCGGCCCCGAGCGCCACGCGACAGCCGAGCGGTTCGCCGACGCCGTCACCGCGATCTGGCACGGCAGTTGCGAGATCGACCGGTTCAACGAGCTGGTGCTGCGAGCCGGTTTGACGTGGCAGCAGGTGACAGTGCTGCGCGCGTACGCGAAATACCTGAAGCAGGCCGGCTTCTCGTACAGCCAGTCGCACATCGAGGACGTGCTGAACTCCAACGCGGGGACGGCACGGTCGCTGGTCGAGCTGTTCGAAGCGTTGTTCGTGCCGGCCGAGGGCACCGAGGGCCGCAGCGACGCCCAGGCGGCAGCCGCCGCGGTCGCCGCCGACATCGACGCCCTGGTCAGCCTCGACACCGACCGGGTGTTGCGGGCCTTCGCATCGATGATCCAGGCCACCCTGCGTACGAACTACTTCGTGACCCGCCCGGGCTCCGCGCGGGAACGTAACGTGTTGTCGCTGAAGATGAATCCCGAACTGATCGACGAATTACCGTTACCGCGGCCGAAATTCGAGATCTTCGTCTATTCACCCCGGGTCGAGGGTGTGCACCTGCGATTCGGGTTCGTCGCGCGTGGCGGATTGCGCTGGTCGGATCGGCGGGAGGACTTCCGCACCGAGATCCTCGGCCTGGTCAAGGCGCAGGCGGTGAAGAACGCCGTGATCGTGCCCGTCGGCGCGAAGGGTGGATTCGTGGTGAAGCGGCCACCCGCGCCCACCGGCGACGCCGCCGTCGACCGCGACGCCACCCGCGAGGAGGGCGTCGCCTGCTACCGCCTGTTCATCGCCGGGTTGCTCGATGTCACCGACAACGTCGACAAATCCTCGGGAGCTGTCGTCACGCCCGAGGGTGTGGTGCGCCGCGACGGTGACGACGCCTATCTCGTCGTCGCCGCCGACAAGGGCACCGCGACGTTCTCCGACATCGCCAACGACGTCGCGCATTCGTACGGATTCTGGCTCGGGGACGCGTTCGCCTCCGGCGGCTCGGTCGGCTACGACCACAAGGCAATGGGTATCACCGCCAAGGGCGCCTGGGAGTCGGTGAAGCGGCACTTCCGCGAGATGGGGATCGACACCCAGAGCGAGGATTTCACCGTCGTCGGCGTGGGCGACATGAGCGGGGATGTGTTCGGCAACGGAATGCTCCTCTCCGAACACATCCGGCTGCTCGCCGCGTTCGACCACCGGCACATCTTCATCGACCCGTCGCCCGACGCCGCCCGGTCGTGGCAGGAACGCAAGCGGCTGTTCGACTTGCCGCGCTCGTCGTGGGAGGACTACGACACGTCGCTGATCAGCCACGGCGGCGGCGTCTACAGCCGGGAGCAGAAGTCGATCCCGATCAGCGCCGAAGCCCGTGCGGCGCTGGGTATCGACGACGGCGTGACCGAACTGACCCCGCCGGCCCTGATGCGCGCGATCCTCAAGGCGCCCGCCGACCTGCTGTTCAACGGCGGCATCGGCACCTACGTGAAGGCCGAGATCGAATCGGACGTGGGCGACCGGGCCAACGACGCAGTGCGCGTCAACGGAAATCAGGTGCGCGCCAAGGTGATCGGCGAAGGAGGCAACCTCGGTGTGACGTCGCTGGGCCGCATCGAGTTCGACCTCGTCGGCGGGCGGATCAACACCGACGCGCTCGACAACTCGGCGGGCGTCGACTGCTCCGACCACGAGGTCAACATCAAGATCCTCATCGACTCGCTGGTCACGGCGGGCAAGGTGAGCGCCGGCGACCGCACCGATCTGTTGCTGTCGATGACCGACGAGGTCGGGCGACTCGTCCTCGCGGACAACGAGAGTCAGAACGACCTGATGGGCACCAGTCGCGCGAACGCCGCCAGCATGCTCTCGGTGCACGCACGCATGATCAAGGACTTCGTCGACGAACGTGGCCTCAACCGCGAGCTGGAGGCGCTGCCGTCAGAGAAAGAGATCCGGCGCCGTACTGAAGCCGGAATCGGGCTCACCTCACCGGAATTGGCGACGCTGATGGCGCACGTCAAGCTGGCGCTCAAAGACGACCTGCTCGCCGGTGACCTGCCCGATCAGGAGGTGATCGCCTCGCGGCTGCCGTCGTATTTCCCGACGACGCTGCGGGAACGCTTCGCCTCGGAGATCCGCTCGCATCAGCTGCGCCGCGAGATCGTCGCGACCATGCTGGTCAACGATGTGGTGGACACGGCGGGCATCTCGTTCGCCTACCGCGTCGCAGAGGATGTCGGGGTGTCGTCGGTGGACGCGGTGCGCAGCTTCGTGGCCGTCGACGCGATCTTCGGGGTCGGCCGGGTGTGGCGGGACATTCGCGCCGCCGGGGTGGCCGGCGCATCGGTGGCGGTGACCGACCGGATGACGCTGGACCTGCGCCGGTTGATCGACCGCGCCGCCCGCTGGCTGCTCAACTACCGTCCGCAGCCGTTGGCGGTCGGCGCCGAGATCAATCGGTTCGCCGACAAGGTCGCCGCGCTGACGCCGCAGATGTCGGAGTGGCTGCGCGGTGACGACCGCGCGATCGTGACGAAGGAGGCGGGGGAGTTCAGCGCGCAGGGCGTGTCCGAGGACCTGGCCTTCGCCGTGGCGACCGGGCTCTATCAGTTCAGCCTGCTCGACGTCATCGACATCGCCGACATCATCGACCGCGACCCCGCCGAGGTGGCCGACACCTATTTCGCGCTGATGGATCATCTGGGCACCGACGGACTGCTCACCGCGGTGTCCCGCCTGTCGCGCGACGACCGCTGGCATTCGTTGGCGCGGTTGGCGATTCGTGACGACATCTACGGTTCGCTGCGCGCGCTGAGCTTCGACGTCCTGGCTGTCGGCGAACCCGAGGAGAACGGTCAGGAGAAGATCGCCGAGTGGGAGATGACCAACAACAACCGGGTCACCCGCGCGCGTCGAACCCTCGCCGAGCTCTACGACAGCGGTGAGCACGATCTGGCGACGCTCTCGGTCGCGGCCCGTCAGATCCGCAGCATGACCAGGACGAGTGGAACGGGAACGTCGGGGTGACGCGAGAGGTGACACAGCAGGGCTTCACGGCGCCGGTGCACGTGCGCTGGTCGGATATCGACATGTACCAGCACATCAACCACGCGACGATGGTGACGATCCTCGAGGAGGCGCGAATCCCGTTCCTGCGGGAGCCGTTCGAGGCGGACATCACCACGATCGGGCTGCTCATCGCCGACGTGAAGATCGCCTACAAGGCGCAGCTGCGGCTGATCGACTCGCCGCTGCAGGTGACGATGTGGACCACGCGAGTGCGTTCGGTCGACTTCACCGTCGCCTACGAGGTGCGATCGGTGGGCGCCGCGACGGACTCCAAACCTGCCGTCATCGCCGAGACGCAGCTGGCGGCCGTGCACATCGACGAGCAACGGCTGCAACGGCTCTCGGCCGCGCAGCGGGAGTACCTGCAGCGTTGGGCCCGATGAGCGAACGCGGTCTGTGGCTCGACCCCGCGCACCGCAACGACCTCGCCGCGTTCGCCGAGCGGGCCCGCGGCGTGGACGAGGCCGCGGTGATCCGGCTGCGTGAACGCCCAGGAGGGCTGGTCGCGGCCTGGGTGTCGACCGGATTCGACGTGCTGGCCAGCCGGACGGTCGCCGGTCGGGTGCGGCCGGCCGACCTGTCCGTCGCCGCCGACGCGCTACTGACCGGGCTCGCCGCGACGACACCCGACGGCTACGTCGACCCGGGTTTCGCGATGGATTCGGCGTGGCGGGGCGGCCTGCCACCCGAGACGGGATTCGTGCACCTCGACGACGTGCCCGCCCGCGAGGTGTTCGCGCTGGCGCAGCGGGGCACCGCGTTGGCCCGCGAGCACACCGGTGGGCACGGCCCGCCGACGTCGCTGCTCGACCAGCACGTCGTCGAGGTCGCCGCGGGCGATCACCGCGTCGGCATCCCGATGCGGTGCGTGTTCGCGCTGACGGCGATGGGTTTCGTCCCCGACCCCGCGGGCAACGACGAGGTGGTGCGGGTGCGCACGACGGCGACGTGGTTGCGCATCGACGCCCGTTTCGGCACCGTGTACCGCCGCCGCGGCAACCCGGCCGTCGTCCTGCACTGACGTTTCCCCGGCGTGGGGCCCCACGAAGTAGGGGACAGACGCGAACTCGAGTAAATCTCGGGCGAGTCACTCGAGTTCGCGTCTGGTCGCCGGGAAAAAGGGGTCAGAACGGGGAGTTCACCATCGACTGAGCGGCCATCTCCAGGTAGGCCAGCAGCTCGCCACGATGCTGGTCGTCGAGTGTCTGCGAGTCGATCTCGGCGACTGCGGTGTGCATGCACCGCAACCAGGCGTCGCGCTCGAGATAGCCGATCCGGAACGGCGCGTGCCGCATCCGCAGGCGCGGGTGGCCGCGCCGGTCGGAGTAGGTCCGCGGGCCACCCCAGTACTGCTCGAGGAACAGCAGCAGCCGCTCCTCGGCCGCCTCGAGTTCGTCGTCGGGGTAGAGCGGGCGCAGGATCTCGTCCTCGCGCACCTGCTCGTAGAACCGTGACACCATCCGGCGGAACGTCTCGTGACCACCGACCGCGTCGTAGAACGATTGTTGATCCATCACCGCCCATTGTGGGCCATGCGCGAGTGCGCCCAGCGGTCAGGACTTCTTCCGGATCAGCCGCGCCAGTTCGTCGCGGTCGGCGACGTCGAGCTTGAAGCAGGCGCGGTAGACGTGGCCTTCGACGGTGCGCACCGACAGCGTCAGCGCCTCGGCCACCTCGCGGTTGGACAGACCCGCCGACACGAGCTCGGCGATCTCCCGCTCGCGCGGCGTCAGGGGCAGGGGGCGGGCTGCGGCCTTGATGGCCGGCGTGGACGCGCCGCCGCACGCCTCGGCCAGGCGCAGTGCCGTCGCGCCCGACTCGGTGGTGCGCCGGCGGTCGCCGGCCGCGTCGTGCAACGGCGCAGCCTGGGCGGCCGCGTCGGCGGCCGAGAGCATCAGGCCCGCCCGCTCGAAGTCGGCGCTGACGGCGTCCAGGCCCGCGGCATCGCCGGCGGCGACGGCGGCGGCATGGCGCGCGAACAGCGGCACCAGGGCGCCGTGCACGACCTCGGTCAGTTCGGCGAGCCGCTCGGCGGTCGTGCGATCACCGAAGCGGGTGGCGTGGTGCAGCGCCTCGGCTTCCAGCGCGAACTGGCCCGACCGCCGCGCGTTGTCCGCGGCTGCCCTGGCCAGCTCCACGGCGTTGCGCTCCATGCCCTTGGCCGCGGCGTACCAGGATCGCGAGATCAGCCGCTGCGGCTCGTGCAGGGCCATCGAGGGCCCGGAGTGCACGGCGGCATCGGTGAGCACACGCTCGGCCTCGCCGATGCGTCCGAGCGCGGCGTAGGCGCGGGCCAGGAGCAACCGGCCGGGCAGTTGCCAGGGCAGGGGGCTCTCGGCGGACAGCGCGGCCAGCGCCTGCTCGATGGACGACACCACCTCCGGGAAATCGCCGCGGGCGGTCGCGACCACGCCGGCCATGATCTTGGCGATCGCCCACGCGAGGAATTGACCGACGGAGGAGAAATCCGCGTAGCGCGTGGCGCGCTCGGCGGCGGCATCGAAGTCACCCATGTGGGTGAGCGCCAGCACGTCGCAGTAGCGGACCATCACGCGGATCATGCCGTCGGTGGCCTTCTGCTCGGCACGGCACCGCGCGGCGATCGGCTCGAACTCGTCGCCGCGGCCCGCGACGGGCATCGCCAGGCCGGCGGCGAAGGCGGCGAACTCGACGGCCTGCTCGGGTGCATGCGGGTCCGCCAGCACTGCCAGCGCTTCATCGATGCCGTCGGAGATCCTGTTCTCGTGCACCGCCATTGCGGCCTCGGTGGCACGCAGGATCAGCGCCAGGATGGGGATCTGCACGCGCTCGCGCACCAGGGCGAGCACCTCGTGCGCCTTGGTCACCTCACCCATCGACCAGAACAGCGTCGACGCCCGCGGCACGCCCCACTGCACCAACTGCACCTCGTCGAGGTCGTTCGGGGCGAATTGGGCGAGGATCGCATCAGCGTCGGCGGGCATGCCCTGCCACAGCAGCGCACGGGACAGCAGCGCCCCGGAGGCGAGACTGCCGGTGCGTTCGAATGCGCTGCGCGCCAAGCGTTCTCCAAGCGGCAGGTTGGACAGGAAGATTGCGTCTTTGGCCGCGGCGGTGAGCAGGTCGACGTCGACGGTCTGATCGCTGTCGATCGACAGGTTCGCCATCCGGATGCGGCTGGCCGCGGTGGTGAGCTCCCGGCGTTGCAGGATCTGCACCACCTTCCCCTTGAGACGCCGCTCGGCGGCCCGGCCGATCCTGCTGCGGACCACGTCGCCGACGAGTGGGTGGCTGAACCGGGCGTTGAGGGTGACGCCGTCCTCGGTGAAGCGGATCAGATCGCGCATCTCGGCCTCGTCGACCGCGGCCTCGCCGACCAGCTCGGTCAGCGCGTCGACGTCCAGCGGCTCGCACAGCGCCAGCAGCTTCAACGCGGTCATCACCGCGTCGCCGACGCTGTCCAGCCGCGTCTGCAACAACGCCACCAGACCGGACGGCACGGACGTGGGGCCGCGCAGCTGCCACACGTCATCGACTCGGCGGAGTGTGCCGGCGTCGATGGAACCCTCGACCAGGTGGCGCAGGAACAGGGGATTGCCACCTGAGGACTGCCACATCAGGTCGGCCGACAACCCTTCCAACCGCCCGCCGATCACGGTTTCCACCAGCGCGACGCTCTGGGCCTTGGTGAACGGCTGCAGCTCGATGCGGCGCAGATAGCCGTCCTTCCACAGCGAGGTCACCGCGTCGGGTACCGGCTCGCCGCTGCGCACGGTGGCCAGGATCCGGCCGGACTGGTCGACGGCGAGTTGGTGCAGCAGAGTCGCCGACAATTCGTCGAGCAGGTGGGCATCGTCCACGCCGACGATGCTGTTGCCTTGCGCGACAAGCGTTTCGCGCGCGCAGGCCAGGAGCGCAGTTGCGTCACGGGAGGGGCTGGCGCCGACCAGATGGGCGAAGACGCCGAGCGGAATGCTGCGCGACGATTTCGTCGAGGCCACCCAATGCACTTGTGTCCGCACCGATTCGGTCACCAACCGCGCGAGCGTGGTCTTCCCGACACCGGCGTCGCCGACGAGGACAGCACCGTAGGACCCTGCGCCCGTCAGGGCGGAGCGCACCGCGTCGAACTCCCTCGGACGTTCGAGCAGCTGCCAACCATGCGGCATGTTCCGGGAGTGTAGTGGCCGCAGACCGCCAGTTCTCGCTAATGGCTTTCCGTTAGCCAGAGGGCCACTGGCCGGCAACCGCCCGGGGGAACGCCGAAAGGTCCTGCGGCTCCAGGTGTGCGACGCCGTTCTTGGCGTGCCGGTATTCGCTCGAGGCCTCGTAGACGCGTAGTTTGAGGCGGTTGATCGACCCGAGTGGACGGTGCTCGGCGATGCCCCGCCAGGAATTGAACGCCAGCGCATCGTCGGCGAAATCGCGCAGGGTCTCGTCGTATCCCGTTTGCTCGGGGAAGTGGATGGTCGCGACCGGACGATACGGCGAGACGGCCTCTGGCCACTCCACCGTGGCATCTTCGAGCGGCATGCGCGCCTCGTCGGTGCACAACTGAACCGCCACCTCGTACTCGGCTGGTTTGCTCGCGAAGTGGGAGGCGACCGCACGGGAGGCAGCGTCGTAGTGCCCGTCGTCGATGGTCGCCGGAACAGCCGCGGCAACGGTGGCCGGCGTCGGTGCGACGCGCAGCTTTGCCACGAACTCGCCGAAGCGCAACGGAGCGGCCGTGTAGAAGGCCTGCCGCAGGGGGTGGTGGTTGGGTTCGGCGAACACCCGCAACTTGGCGGGCAGGTCGCGGCCGGTGCGCGCCACGACGCGCCGCAGCACGCGCAGCGTGCGGTTGATCGCCAGCATCCCCGCATCGGGCAGCGCGGTCAGGGCTCTGGCGGTCCGCATGCCGGCCTTCGCGTAATCGGCCGCATCGCGAAACAGGAACGCGGGCTCGGTGACGAAGACGAAGTCCTGGTTCGAGTCGGAGAACCGGGCGTCGGCGCGCTCTCCACTGGGTCCGCTCACCCCGAGGACCTTCAGCCCGAGGCCGCGCACACCGCGCACCTGATCGGAGCGGATCGCACCGGAGGTCTGCGAGATCCGGGCAATCACGTCGAACGTCGCGCCCGGCTCGGCGAACATGCCGTGCCGCAGCATCGGGTCGAGGTCGGCGTGCACGGTGAGTCGTCCCGCGAGCACCGCGCAGCTCTTGGCGTGCGCGTCCCGGATGGCGTGCGGCCGGCCGTGTCTGCGGTACTTCGCGAACCACCGGCTCTTGAGGTACTGGAACTGGTTGTTGCGGTGCAGGTCGGCCACCATGGCCGAGATGAGTGCCTCTTCGCCCGGCGGGAACTCGGCGAAGCCGGGCTGGTAGCGCAGGTGGCCCTGCGGTTCCTCGGTGTGCGTCAATGCGGTTCCCCCGTCGGTCATGGGCCCAGTCTGAGGGCAGCCGGGCCGCCCGGCATGAGTAACGCGCTACCTGCAATCGGCGGGCGGTCACGAGATGTTCACCGGACTGACCAGCGAACACGGCCAGAATTGTCGTGCGATCTGCCGTGATCCGTGGTGGACTGTCGAGCGGAGGACGTATGGCGCAGCGCGGACATGGACGCGGCCACCGGCACCACCGGACCGCGACAGGCTCGACCGGGACTGCTCCTGCGCGCGCGCTGCACAGCCTCGCCGCCGGTGCCGATGCGCTCGCAGCGATCCCGCCGGAGCCGTCGATCTGGGGACGTCGACGGGTACTGCTGCTGAACTCCACGTTCGAGCCGTTGACGGCGCTGCCGATGCGCCGGGCGGTGGTCATGCTGATGTGCGGCAAGGCCGACGTCGTGCACGACGACCCACTCGGCCCGGTGATCCATTCGGCGAGCCGCACGATCGTCGTGCCGTCGGTGATCCGTCTGCGGACCTATGTGCGGGTGCCGTACCGGGCGCGGGTCCCGATGACCCGGGCGGCGCTGATGCACCGCGACCGGTTCCGGTGCGCGTACTGCGGCGCCAAGGCCGACACCGTCGACCACGTCATCCCGCGCAGTCGCGGCGGCGGGCATTCGTGGGAGAACTGTGTGGCGGCGTGTTCGCCGTGCAATCACCGCAAAGCCGACCGGCTGCTCAGCGAGCTGGGCTGGACGCTGCGGGCCGCACCCGTGCCGCCGAAGGGGCAGCACTGGCGCCTGCTCTCGAGTGTGAAGGAACTCGACCCGGCATGGGTCAGATACCTGGGTGAGGGCGCGGCCTGACCGGGACGTACGTTACGGTTTGCCCGTGAACAACACTGCTCTGTTGCACGCGAGCTTCTTGCTGATCCCGCTCGCACTCGCCGGCATCCTGGCGTTGTTTATCTGGCGCACGAAGAGTCCGCACCCCGCGACGTACAACCTCGCGGAGACCTGGACGCACGACCCCATTCTGTGGGCGGCGGACGAACCGGCCGACCACGGCCACGGTGGACACAGTGGCCACGATTCACACGTCACGATCGGAGGCGGCGCAAGTGGCAACTGGTGAGATCACTCGGGCGGGAGCGCTCGACCTGGCCGAACTGCCCTACGGTTCCGTCGTCACATCGAGTGGCCGGATCTCCGGGGTCACCGAGCCCGGCGAGCTGTCGGTGCACTACCCGTTCCCGACGCGGGACCTCGTGGTGCTCGACAACGCGCTGAAGTTCGGCTCCCGCGCGGCGAAGGCCCGCTTCGCGGTCTACGTCGGCGATCTCGGCGAGGACACCGCCGCCTCGGCGAGGGCGATCCTGGGACGGGTGCCGACCCCCGACAACGCGGTGCTGCTCGCCGTGTCGCCCAACCAGCGCGCCATCGAGGTCGTCTACGGCTCGAAGGTCAAGGGGCGCGGGATCGAGGAGGCCGCACCGCTGGGCGTGTCCGCGGCCGCCGCGTCGTTCCGCGAAGGCAACCTGATCGACGGCTTGATCAGCGGCATCCGCGTGCTGTCGGCGGGCGTCTCGCCGCGCTGACCCTCGCGGAATATCATTCCCGGCTGCGTCCGTGCGGGAATCACAGCCCTGAGTTCGCTCCCGCGGCCAGAAGTTCGGCGCGAATCCGGACGTAGCGCTCGAGGAACAGCCGCTCGTCGAGGCGCTTGCGGCGCAGCCAGCCGGTGACCTCGTCGTTGCACTTGCTCGCGTTGCACGGACCGCACGCAGGCACCACGTTGTCGACGGTGTAGCGGCCGCCCCGGGAGATCGCCATCACGCAGTCGCGCTGCATCGCGCCGGTGGTCGTGCCGCAGTACGCGCAGCCGTTCCACGCCGCCTTGATCGCCGTCCACTGGGCGTCGGTGAGGTCGTTGACGACGGCAGCGACGCGCCGTTTGCGCCTGCGCGCCGCCCTCGCCCTGCGACTGTTGACCGCCACCGCGTGAGCTTAGGCGCGCTCGGGCGCCGCGAGCGCGCGCAGACTGCCATCCGCGGGCGGCGTGTCGCGTTCAGACTCCCCGCAAGCGGGCGGTGCCCCCAGCGCTCTCGCGGGACTGGGCCGCGCCGTGGGGTCTTAGCGGGTGTCGAACTCCCGGGCGCGCAGCGACCGCTCGACCCCGGCCCGGCCCTCCAGCACCAGCCGGCGCAGCGCCGGCGGCACCTCGGGATCGGCCAGGAACTGATCGGCTGCCTCGAGCGCCTCGGCACTGATCTCCCACGACGGATACAGCCCGACCACCACGGTCTGGGCGACCTCACTGGACCGGCGCTGCCACACCCCCGAGATCGCCTCGAAGTAGCGGTCGCGGAACGGCGCCAGCACCTCGCCCTGTCCGGGCTGTGCGAAGCCGCCGATGATCGCCCGCGCGGTGATGTTGGCCAGGGTGTCGTCCTCGACCACCTGCTGCCACGCCGATTCCTTGACCGCCGCCTGGGGGCGTGCGGCCGCGGCGGCAGCGGCCTGGCGCCGGCCCGCCGCCGTCGGATCGTTGGCGGCTTCGGCGTCGATCATCGGCGTTTCGGTGCCGTCGGCGTCGAGCACGCCGGCGCGGGCCAGCGCCGTCACCACCCGCCACCGCAGATCGGTGTCGACCACCAGGCCGTCGAGGTTCACCGCCGCCGGTTCGTTGTCGAGAAGCGTCTCCAGCACGGCGATGTGGTTGGGGGAGAGCACCGATGTGCACAGTGCGTTGACGAACGCCAGCTGGTGATCGGAGCCGGGCGCCGACTCGCGGGCCAGGTCCAACAGCGTGTCACCGAATGCGGGCCAGCCGTTCTCCGCCGCCCACTGCGGGTCCGCGTACGAGCCGAGCGCGGTCTGCGCCTGCAGTAGAAGGCGTTGCGCCACACCGACTTCCGATTCGGCGTGCAGGCCGCTCATCACCAGCGCGACGAAGTCGCGCGCGCGCAGCTCCGCGTCGCGGGTCATCTCCCACGCAGCCGACCACGCCAACGTGCGGGGCAGCGGCTCGGCGATGTCGGCGATCCGGCTCAGCACCGTCTGCAAGGAGTCGGGGTCCAGCCGCAGCGAGCAGTACGTGAAGTCGTCGTCGTTGACCAGGATCATCTTGCCGCGCTTCACCCCGGTCAGACCCGGCACCTCGGTCGAGGGCCCCTCGACGTCGAGTTCCTCGCGGTGCACCCGCACCAACTTGCCCGACCCGTCGTCGTCGTAGATCCCGACGGCGAGCCGGTGCACCCGTGTCTCGCCGGCGCCCGGCTTCGCGCCGCCCTGCTCGATCGCGAAGCGGGTGAAGGCGCCGTCGGCGTCGACGTCGAAATCGGGCCGCAGCGTGTTCAGCCCAGTCGTCTTGAGCCACTGCTGACCCCAGCCGGACAGGTCGCGGCCCGACGACTTCTCCAGCGCGCCCAGCAGATCGCCGAACGTCGCATTGCCGTAGGCGTGGTCGCGGAAGTAGTCCCGCAGGCCCGCGAGGAACGCCTCGAGTCCCACGTAGGCCACCAGCTGCTTGAGCACGCTGGCGCCCTTGGCGTAGGTGATCCCGTCGAAGTTCACCTCGACGGCGTGCAGGTCGGGGATGTCGGCGGCCACCGGGTGGGTGGACGGCAGCTGGTCCTGCCGGTACGCCCATGACTTCTCGACGTTCGCGAACGTGGTCCACGCCTGGTCGTACTCGGTGGCCTCGGCCTGGCACAGCACCGAGGCGAAGGTGGCGAAGGATTCGTTGAGCCACAGGTCGTCCCACCACTGCATCGTGACCAGGTCGCCGAACCACATGTGCGCCATCTCGTGCAGCACGGTCTCGGCCCGCCGCTCGTAGGAGTAGCGGGTCACCTTGGACCGGAACACGTAGTCCTCGAGGAACGTCACCGCGCCCGCGTTCTCCATCGCGCCGGCATTGAACTCCGGGACGAACAGCTGGTCGTACTTGCCGAAGGCGTACGGCGTGCCGAAGTTGTTGTGGTAGAAGCCGAATCCCTGCTTGGTCTCGGTAAACAGGCGCTCCGCGTCCATGTACTCCTCGAGCGACTTGCGGCAGAAGATGCCCAGCGGGATGTCGCCGTGATCGTCGCTGTACACGTCGTCCCAGCGGGCGTAGGGCCCGGCGATCAGCGCCACCAGATAGGTGCTCATGCGCGGGGTGGCCTTGAAGGTGTGCTGCTTGGCCTTGCCGTCCCACGTGACATCCACGGTCGCGCCGTTGGAGATCACCTCCCAGTGCCCGGGTGCGGTGACGGTGATGTCGAAGGCGGCCTTCAGATCGGGCTGATCGAAGCAGGCGAACATCCGCTTGGCGTCGGCGGTCTCGAACTGCGAGTACAAGTAGACCTCGTCGTCGACGGGGTCGACGAAGCGGTGCAGCCCCTCACCGGTGTTGGAGTAGCGGCAGTCCGCGTCGACGACGACGACGTTGTGCTCGGCCAACCCGGTGAGCGGGACACCGGTCGACTCGTCGTACCCCGAGACGTCGATGTCGGTGCCGTTGAGCGTCGCGCTGCGGATCGAGTCCGCGGCCAGGTCGAGGTAGGTGTCGGCGCCGGCGGTGGCGTCGAACTCGACGGTCGTCACCGAGCGGAACGTCTTCTCGCTGGGGGAGCCCTCGCCGTCGGTCAGGTCGAGGGCGATGCGATAGCTGTCGACGGTGATCAGGGCGGCGCGTTCGGCAGCTTGGTCGCGCGTCAGATTAGGAAGGGCCACGCTCGTCAACACTAGTCTCAACCCGGGAAGACAGGACGGGCCCGATCGGTTGAGTCGGTTGGACCCCGTATGTACCGACTCTGTGTGCCGAATCTGTGTACCGACTCGAAGGAGAGACCCCATGGCCGAGAAGTCCCGCGCCGATTTCTGGTTCGACCCGCTGTGCCCGTGGTGCTGGATCACCTCGCGCTGGATTCTCGAAGTGGAGAAGGTCCGCGACATCGACGTCAATTTCCACGTCATGAGCCTCGCGGTGCTCAACGAAGGCCGGGATCTGCCCGAGCAGTACCAGGAGATGATGAAGAAGGCCTGGGGCCCGGTGCGTGTGGCGATCGCCGCCGAGCAGGCGCACGGCGCCGACGTCCTCGCGCCGCTGTACACGGCCATGGGCATGCGAATCCACAACCAGGACAACAAGGACTTCGCGGCCGTGATCGCCGAGTCGCTCGACGAGGTGGGGTTGCCCGCCGACCTGGCGAAGGCCGCCGATTCCGACGCCTACGACGAGGCGTTGCGCAAGAGCCACCACGAGGGCATGGACGCTGTCGGTGACGACGTCGGCACGCCGACCATCCATGTCAACGGGGTGGCGTTCTTCGGGCCGGTGCTGTCGAAGATCCCGCGCGGTGAAGAGGCCGGCACGCTGTGGGACGCCTCGGTGACGTTCGCGTCCTACCCGCACTTCTGGGAGCTCAAGCGGTCGCGCACGGAGTCGCCCACCTTCGACTGAGTGCTGTTTGTTACCAGCAGGTTGCCTCCGGTTGCGGGGTGACGGCGGCGCCCCCACCGTAGATCGGTGAGAGTCACCGAACCCACCACCGACGGCTCCTACCGGGACCGCGTGGTTGCCGTCGAACCGGGCGGCACCGAGTACATCGCCGAGGCGGACCGGCACGGCACGCCGAGCCAGCTGTTCTGGACGTGGACGTCGCCGAACCTGGAGTTCGCGACGATCTTCGTCGGCATGCTCGCCGTCCTCGCGTTCGGCATGACGTTCTGGCAGGCCGTCGCCGGCATCGTGATCGGCACCGGGCTGGGCGCGGTGGCCCACTACTTCCTGTCCGCGCGCGGTCCGCTGCACGGTGTGCCGCAGATGGTGCTGGGCCGGTTGGCGTTCGGCTTCAAGGGCAATGCGGTGCCGTCGGTGTTGATGTCGGTGACCGCGGGTGTGGGCTGGTTCGCGACCAACAGTGTCAGCGGGGCGTTCGCGCTGTCGACGCTGTTCGGAATCGGGCCGCTACTGGGTCTGGTGATCATCGTGGCCGCGCAGACGGCGTTGGCGTTCTTCGGACACAACCTGGTGCAGGCGTTCGAGCGGTACTCGTTCCCGGTGCTGGCGGTGGTGTTCCTCGCGGCGTCCGTGGCGATCTTCGTCCACGCCGACATCGGGAACACCGCGCCGGCCGCCGGCGGGGTGGGCGGACTGGGTGGCTTCCTGCTCACGGTCGGCACGTCGTTCGGTTACGCGGCGGGGTGGACACCGTACGCCGCGGACTTCACCCGCTATCTGCCGGCGACGGTGTCCGGACCGCGCACCGGGTTCTTCGCCGCGGCAGGGCTTTTCACCGCCTGCGCGGTGCTGGAGATCGTGGGCGCGGCGTCGGTGACGACGGGGGAGGCCTCGCCGCTGGCCGACCCGACCGGATCGTTCACCTCCGAGCTGGCGTCACCGCTGGCCAAGGCGACGCTGCTGGCCATCGCCGTCGGCGCGATCGCGGCCAACGCGATCAACGTCTACTCCGGCGCGATGGCGTTCGTCTCGACCGGCATCACGTTGCCCGCCCATGTGGCGCGGGCGCTGGTGACGGTGTTCTTCGGCGTCGCCGGATTCCTCGTCGCGTGGTGGGCGCTGCCCGACGCGGCGCACAGCTACGAGGCGTTCCTGCTGATCATCGCGTACTGGGTGGGACCGTGGCTCGGCGTGGTCTTCGCCGACCAGTACCTGCGCCGCGGGCGGCCCGTCGCGCACCTGCTGTACGACCGGTCCTATGCGAACTGGGGCGGGCTCGCGGCGTTCCTGATCGGCCTCGTGGTGTCGGTGGTGCTGTTCGCCAATCAGGAGAAGTTCGTCGGGCTGGTGGCCGCGGCCATACCGCAGCTGGGTGACATCACGTTCTTCGTCGGTTTCGTGCTCGCCGGGGCGGCATACTGGGTGCTGTGCCGACCAGCGATCAGCAAGCAGTGACATCACCGCAGGACATGCTCGAGGTCGCCATTGCGGAGGCGCGAAAAGGGTTGGCAGAAGGCGGCATACCGATCGGTGCCGCGCTGTTCGCCGCGGACGGAACCCTGTTGGGTAGCGGCCACAACCAGCGGGTGCAGCGTGACGACCCGTCGATCCACGCCGAGACCGACGCGTTCCGCAACGCGGGCCGCCAGCGCGGCTACGCCTCGACCACCATGGTGACCACGCTGTCGCCGTGCTGGTACTGCAGCGGACTGGTACGCCAGTTCAACATCGGCGCGGTGGTGATCGGCGAGAGCACGACCTTCACCGGCGGGCACGACTGGCTGGCCGAGCACGGCGTGAGCGTCACCGTGCTCGACGACAAGAGATGCGTGTCGATGATGACGGACTTCATCTCGGCGCATCCGGAACTGTGGGCGGAGGACATCGGAGAGTGAGTGTCATTGCCAGCGTCGACCTTTCGCGATGGCGAGAAGGCGGTGCGGAAGCCGAGGCGGTCGCCGCCGAGGTGGACGAAGGTCTGCAACGAGCCGGCTTCATCCTGGTGACCGGTCACGGCGTCGACACCGGGCTGGCCGCCGACGTGCGGGCCGCCGCGCGGGAGTTCTTCGCGTTGCCCGCCGAGGTCAAGGACCGCTACACCGTGCCCGTCGGTGGCCACGGCTGGATCGGGCCGGGCGCAGAGGCCAACGGGTACGCCGAGGGAACCGAGACGCCGCCCGATCTGAAGGAGAGCTTCAGCCTGGGCGCGGAGACGGCTTCAGGTGACCCGGAGATCGACCGAATCTGGTTCGCGCCCAACGTGTGGCCGTCCGAGGTGCCTTCCATGCAACGGCTGGTCGAAGACTACACCGCGCAGATGCGCCGCGTCGCCGACGAGCTGCTGGCACTGTTCGCGCACGCACTTCGGTTGCCGGCCAATCCTTTTGCCGAGCTTGCGAGCACGCCGACGTGGACCATGAACATCAACCACTACCCGCCCGTCAGCGTCGTCGGCGATCCCGAACCGGGGCAGTTCCGCATCGGTCCGCACACGGATTTCGGCACGGTGACGATCCTCGATCGCGAGCCCGGCGCGGGTGGCCTGCAGGTGTACAGCGAGGAAGCCGGCTGGGAGGATGCGCCGTACGACCCGGCGGCGCTGACCGTCAACATCGGTGATCTGCTCGAGTACTGGAGCGGTCGACGGTGGCCGTCGGGCCGGCACCGGGTGCTGCCGCCGCAGGCGCACGCTCCCGAAGAGGATCTCGTGTCGCTCATCTACTTCTACGAGGCCAACCACGACGCCGTCGTGACGCCGCTCGCGCCTCCCGTCGGCCGGGTGGCGGGGCTGGCACCGGTGACGACGTCGGACTTCATCAAGGAACGCCTCGACGCGATCACCGTCGGCTGAGGCTGAGCTCCACACCCCCACCCCGAACCCCGCCCAAACCGACTTTTGGGCGCGAAATCCTGGGGTTTTCACGCCCAACCCGACGTTTGGGCGGGGTGGAGGCGGGAGGAAGTAGGGTATCGGCCATGCGCGTCTACCTCGGAGCAGACCATGCCGGATACGAGCTCAAGCAGGCGGTCATCGAGCATCTGAGCGCCAACGGACACGAATACGTCGACTGCGGTGCCTTCACCTACGACGCCGAGGACGACTACCCGGCCTTCTGCATCGCCGCGGCCGAGAAGACCGTCGCCGACCCCGGCAGCCTCGGCATCGTCATCGGTGGCTCCGGCAACGGCGAGCAGATCGCCGCGAACAAGGTTCCCGGCGTCCGGTGCGCGCTCGCGTGGAGCACCGAGACGGCGCAGCTGGCCCGCGAGCACAACAACGCCCAGGTGATGGGTATCGGCGGCCGCATGCACACCACCGAGGAGGCCCTCGCGATCATCGACGCGTTCCTGGCTGCCCGGTGGTCGGAGGCGCCGCGCCACCAGCGTCGGATCGACATCCTCGCCGAATACGAGAAGACGCACGTCGCGCCGCCGGTCCCCGGAGCCTGACGGTCAGATGAAGATGTGACGGATCGGTCGACGGTGCCGACGTCAGTCATTACGGCGGCTGGCCGGCCGCACTGCAGGCGGGGGCGGTGACGCAGACTTAGGGGATGCCCGAAGGTCACACCATTCATCGGCTCGCTCGGCAGCATCAGCGGATGTTCAAGGGTCAGCACGTCGCGGTCAGCAGCCCGCAGGGCCGCTTCATCGACGGTGCCGACGCGGTCAACGGCAAGCAATTCACCAAGGCCAGCGCCTACGGCAAGCACCTGTTCCACCACTACACCGGCGGGCGCATCGTGCATGTGCATCTGGGCCTGTACGGCAAGTTCAGTGTCTTCGAGGTCACCGACGGCGTGCCCGACCCGGTGGGGCAGGTGCGGATGCGCATCGTGGGCACCGAACGCGGCACCGATCTTCGCGGCCCCACGGCGTGCGAAGTGGTCACCGAAGCCGAGGTCTCCGAGATCCTCGCCCGGCTGGGACCCGACCCGTTGCGCAAGGACGCCGACCCGAGCACGGCCTGGACTCGAATCCACAAGTCCCGCAGAGTGATCGGTGCGCTGCTGATGGACCAATCGGTGCTCGCCGGCGTCGGCAACGTGTACCGCAACGAACTGCTCTACCGGCACCGTATCGATCCGCACCGCCCGGGAACGAAGGTCGACGAACACGAATTCGACGACGCCTGGACCGATCTCGTCGACCTGATGACCGTCGGTGTGCGCAAAGGTCGCATCATCACGATCCGGCCCGAAGACGACCACGGCCTCCCGTCGTACGTGCCGCGCCGCCCCCGCACCTACGTGTATCGCCGGGCCGGCGACCCGTGCCGGATCTGCGGCACGAAGATCCGCACCGAGGTGCTCGAGGGCCGCAACCTGTTCTGGTGCCCCACCTGCCAGACCTGACTCCGGCGGGCGGTGGGGCGCCGGACCGAGGACAATCACCGGGTGGAACTGATCCTGGTCGTCGTCGGAGCCATCGTCGTCACCGCGGTGGCAGACCGACGCGGGCTCGAACCCGCGCTCATCATCGTCGTCGTCGGCATCGCCGTGTCGTTCCTGCCCGGTTTCACAGCGCCCGAACTCGATTCGCACATCCTGTTGTCGGTGGTGTTGCCGCCGCTGCTGTACTCAGCGGCCCTGCACTTCTCCTTCCCGACGTTCCTGCGCAACATCAAGCCGATCCTCGGTCTCGGCGTCGGTCTGGTCGTCGTCACCGCGTTCACCGTGGCGATCGTGTCGTCCTGGTTGGTGGTCGTGCCGTTGACCTTCGGCACCGCACTGATACTGGGCGCGATCGTGGCCCCACCGGATGCGGTGACCGCCGTGGCGGTCGGGCGCAAACTCGGCCTGCCCAAACGGGTCATGTCGATCCTGACGGGTGAGAGCCTGATCAACGACGCCGCCGCCCTGGCACTGTTCTCCGTGGCGGTCGCTCAGGTTGCCGGAAGCCGCACGTTCATCGACAATCCCCTGTTGCTGTTCGGCTACAGCGCGGTGGTGGGACCACTGGTCGGCGCCGTACTCGGTTACGTCACGCTGTGGATCCGCCGCCGGTTGGCCAATCCCGCGTTGGAGACGGTGCAGGGGTTGATGGTGCCGTTCGCCGCTTTCCTGATCGCCGAAGAACTGCACGCCTCGGGCGTGCTCGCGGTCGTGGTCGCGGGATTCGTCGTCGGCAGCGGCACCGTCGACGCCGGCTACCAGACCCGTCTGCAGGAGCGGTACGTGTGGAACTCGGTGGACGTGCTGCTCGAGGCGTTCGTGTTCGCCTACATCGGCCTGCACCTGCGCTTCGTGCTGGAAGATCTGCGCGAAGCCCACGAATCGCTGGTCGAGGTCGCCGTCGCGTCGGTGATCGTGCTGCTGATCGTGCTGGCCATCCGGCCGCTGTCGGTGTTCGCGATCTTCAGCAGGGGTGTGCTGTCCCGGCAGGTCGAAAAGCGGCTCAGCGTACCGGTTCCCGACCATGGAGGGCGCGGCGCGCTGGGCACCCGCAGGCGCGCCGCCGGCCCGAAGAGGTGGCGCTCGCGCATCGACAACCGGGCGCTGAGCTGGCAGGAGAACGTCGTCGTGTCGTGGACCGGTATGCGCGGTGTGGTCACCCTGGCTGCGGCCGCCGCGATCCCGGTGACGACCGCTGCGGGGGACCCGTTCCCCGAACGCGCCACGATCCAGGCGATCGCCTTCGTGGTCAGCGTGGGAACCCTTCTCCTGCAGGGCGCGACGCTGCCCCCGCTGATCCGGCGCCTCGATCTGTCCGCCGATGAGGAGCGGGCCTACTCCGTGGCCGAGACCGAGAAAGCCGAGCAGGTGGTGCACGTCGCGGCAGAGTCAGTCCTCGCCGAGTTCCGAGCCCATCCACCCGCCGGACTCAATCCGCAGGTGCTCGCCGAGATCCGCGGGGTCATCGCCCGGCATGCTCACGACGCCGACGAGATGCCCGACCCCGATGCCCGGACGTTGCGCGCGGAGGTGTTCGCCCAGCTGTATCGCGATGTGCTGTCCGCGCAGCGGCAGGCACTGATCGCCGAGCGTGACGACGGGCGCATCGACGACGAGGCGGTGCGGACCATGCTCGAACGCCTGGATCTGCAGGAGGCCGGCGTGTCCGCGCGGCTGGAGAGCCGATTCTAGAAGTCGAACCCGCCGCCACCGAAGTCGCCGCCGCCGAAATCGCCGCCGCCCCAGTCGCTTCCGCCGCCATCCCAGCCGCCGCCGTCCCAGCCGCCGCCGGTGTCGGCGCCGTCGAAGCCCGCACCGTCTGAGCCCCCACCGTCGAGCTGACCCTGTTCCATACCGTCGGCGAACCCGTCGCCGTAGCCGTTCTCGAACGCGTTGGCGTCATAGCCGACGCCGGACATGCCGGCGAACAGCGAGCTGAACAGCAGCGCCGAGCCGACGCCCCACGCGCCCGCCACCAGCGCCGGCTTCCACCACGGCTCCGAGTACCAGCCCGCGGGCACCGGACGGCCCGCGACACGCCCGCCGGGGTAGTAGTTGGGGGTGCGCTGCGACGGTGTCGGCGACGCCTCGATCTGACGGCCGTCGAACTCGACCTTCCGGTCCTCGGTGACGGCACCGGCCGACCGCTGGCCCGACAGCATTTCCAGGTCGGGCCCGGGGTCCATGCCCATCGCGGTGCGCGCCGCGCGCACGTAGTACAGCCCCTCGATGGCGCTTTCCTTGGCCAGCGCCGCCTGCTTCACCGTGGTGGCCTGATCGATCTGGGACGACGCCGCCGTGTAGCGCTCCGAGGCGTCGGCCAGGGCCTGGGTGGATGCGTCGTCGGTGCCGGTGAGCGCGTAGACCTGACCACCCAGCCGCTCGATCAGGCGACGGGCGTCGGCCTTGGCGTCGGCGAGCGAGGCCGCGCTGCGCTGGCCGGATGCCTTCGACGATGCGTACACGGCGATGCCGATCGCCACGACGACCAAGACGATGAGGAGCAGGAGAACGCCTTCCATGGTTCACAGCGTACCGACAGGTCTGCGTGAGTCCGGTGTCGTTTCAGGCCCGCACCGTCGGGTAGCAGGGCCGTCGAACGGTGGCGCTGCCAGGCGCCCCACTACGAGGAAGGACGTGACCCAGGATGACATCTCCCAGGCGGACCTCAGCCACCACGCGAATCTCGGCGCCCCGATCTCAGGTGCAGTGGGCCGCGCTTATCGTCGGGGTGGTGTTCCTGGTCGTCGGCATCGCCGGCTTCGTCCCCGGTGTGACCACCCACTACAACGAGCTGAGTTTCCTCGGCCACCATTCCGGGGCTCTGCTGCTGGGACTGTTCGCCGTGTCGATCCTGCACAACATCGTTCACCTGCTGTTCGGGGTCGCCGGAATCGCGTTCGCGCGCAGCGTCGTTGCCTCGCGGCTCTATCTGATCGTCGGCGGGGTGATCTATGCGGTGCTGTGGTTGTACGGGTTGATCATCGACCGCGACAGCACCATGAATTTCGTGCCGTTGAACACGGCCGACAACTGGCTGCACCTCATCCTCGCGCTGGGGATGCTGGCTCTCGGGCTGGTCCTCGGCCGCCCCGTCGCCGGTGCCGGACGACGCTGACCGTCACAGGGTGACCGTCTGACCACGTTCGACGTGGATCAGGCGGTCGCCGAGGCCGCGCTCGTGCATGGCCGCCGTGAAATCGGCCAGCGGAGAGGCGAACACACCGTAGTCATCGAAGTGCACGGGAATCACCCGCGGAAGATCCAGCCGTCGCGCCGCCTCCGCGCCGTCGGCTCCGTCCATCGTGACCGTGACACCGAACGGCAGCTTGCCGCCCGCCGGCAGCCGGGTACCGCCGAGATGGAGGATCCCGGCGTCGATCGCATCGAAATGACGAGGGATCTCTGCGAGTTCGTCGATGAGCAGGGTGTCGCCCGAAATGTAGAGCCGGCACTGTGCGGTCCCGTCGTCGAACTCCAGCATCGAGCCCATGACCGGGGGAAGCAGCCGCCGCAGAGGCATGGGCGCGTGCCGGCCGGGCAGCGCCGTCACCGTCAACCGCTGCCGACCCTGTTCGACGAGTGAAGTTCGCCAGGTGTGCAGTCCGTGCGCGGCGTGAAAACCTTTGCTGTGCAACCGGTGTGCCGCAGCGTGAGTCGTCACGATCGGGAGCTGGCGGTCGAGACCGCGCTCGGTGACGCGGTCCCAGTGGTCACCGTGCATGTGGGAGAGCACGACGGCGTGGAGGGGAGGGAGCTCGTCGACGCGCAGTGCAGGTGGGCGGCGGCGCGTGGACCACAATCCGTATCCCAGATAGGCGCGCTGGCCCTGATGGAGAAAGTTCGGGTCCGTGAGCACGGTGATGTCGCCGCACTGGATGAGCGTGGTGGCGTTGCCGATGAAGGTGACATGGAGTTCCATCGCCGTCACTGCCCTGCCAGTTGGACGCGGCGGGCGCCGTGCATGCGGGCGGCCAGCGGCTCGGATTCTCTGATCACGATGCTGCCCTTCGCGACGACGATCCAGCCGCGTGAGGCGAAGTGGCACAGCGTTTTGTTCACCGACTCCCGCGAGCTGCCGACCAGGTGGGCGAACTGTTCCTGCGTCAGGTCCATGGGCACCCGTAGCGTGCCGTGCTCCTGCACACCGAAGCGCTGCGCGAGGCCGAGTAGGTGTTTGGCCACCCGGGCGGCCACGCTGGCGTAGACGGTGTCGGTGATGGTGCTCGACGTGCTCCGGATCCGGCGGGCGAGAATGCGCAGGAAGCGCTGCGCCATCTCCGGGTGTGCGGCCATCATGGCGGTCAGCTCGTGACGTTCGAGCCTGGTGGCGGTGACGTCGGTGATCGCGACGGCGCAGGTGGAACGTGGTCCAGGATCGAAAACCGACTCCTCGCCGCACAGCTCGCCCGGCCCGAGTACCTGGAACAGACATTCGCGGTCGGTGTCTCTGTTCAGTCCCACGCGCACCCTGCCTGCGCGGATCACATACAGGCAGGTCTCGAGGTCACCCTCGATGAAGATCGCTTCACCCGCGCGCCATCTCATCGTCCGGAGACGTGAGCCGGACGGCAGCCCGGGCATCGCTGCGTCGAGAAGCGCTGTGGGTGCGTCGGTCATGGTCTCTCCCCGGATCGCAGGCGTGGTCTGCGCGCCAGCTACCCGGTTCGAGGACGTTCATGCGCTCGCGAGGCGCCGTGTCAGGACGCGGCGCGCTCAGCCCGCTCGGCCCGGCGCTCCGCCCGCCGGTCGGCGGCTTTCTCGCGGAGGGCCGCGAAAGGCTTCTTCTTCGCCGTCGGCTTGTCCGTGGTCGCGCTGGTGCCAGTGTCGGACGTCGTGTCGGCTGCTGCCTTCTCGGACTGCGCCGACTGCCGGCGCTCCGCCAGCTCCGCGAAGACCTTCCGCAGACCCCGCGGTGATTCTGTGGTGCTCGCTGTCGTGTCCACGGTGGCGTTCGGCGCGGGAGTGGTCGGATAGGTCGGGGGAGGCAGCACGACCGGCCGCTGCACCTTGCCCGGCACGTAGTACTGGCTCTCGATGCCCGGTCGCTTCGCCTGATCGATGGCGGCGATCTGCTCGGGCGTCTTGTTACCTGTGTAGATCAGGGGCAGCGGATAGGTGAGGAAGTACTGGGTGGTGGAGCCGGTTCGCGGGTCGGTGTAGGTGACCGCAGGATTCGAGAGATCGAGGCCGTTGTATCCGTCGCGGTGGACCCGCTGGCTGATGTTGTACCGGGCGAAGTTCTTGGTTCCTGCAGGAACGTCGGCGACGATGTCGTACTGACGCAGGACGAAGGTCGCGTTGCTGCCGACGCCGTCGGCCAGCGTCGGATGGCGACTGAAGATGCTGACGGCATTGAAGTTTCCGGGCGTACTGGGCGCGCCGAGGAGGTAGAACTGCGTAGTGGTGTCCTCGGGATGGGTGTTCAGATACTCGATGGCGGCATCGGTCGAGTCGGAGTAGGTCCAGATCGTGTTCTCGCCGGGATGTGCGGCCACGTAGTCCTCGATCGCCTGCACGCCGCGCCTCAAACTCGCCGCGTTGACGCTGAAGTTGGCGTACGGAATCAGATCGCAGCCCGCGCCGGGGTCGCAGCCCTGCCCGGCAGGCGCCTTGATGCTGGCGTAATCCACGTTGGCGCCGAACAGCCCGGTCATGTAGGCGACGTCGGCGAGAGCAGGTGTCGACGAGAGCACTGCCGCGGCCGCAACCATCGGGAGTGTGGCAACGATCTTCTTCATGGAGCATGTCCTTCCGGCGGGGGCGATGCGACAGCAAACGCTTCGGCACAGTATTTGCCCAAATTGCTCACGGGTAATCGTTTTTGCCCGTGTTGAACTGTGACGATGTGGTCAGGACCGAGGGTGAGAATGCGCAGCGCACGGTTTGCCGCGCCCGTGTACGCAGGAACGTATCGCGACATCTGGCCCCCCCATTAGTCGTCGGAGATGTTACGCGACCCCGGGCAGCGCGGCAGCCTGAATCCGGAATGTGTAAGGCGCACACGGGAAATCACGCGTTGCCGCCGCTGGTCAGGCAGCTGTCAGAGCCGTGCGGGCGACGCTCTGCGCGTCATAGCTGTTCACGCCGATCCGGTCGAAGATGGCCTCGATACGGCCGGCCTGCTCGTGCGGATCGAGGTCGGTCGACCGGTAGATGCGGCCCGCTTCCCGCGCGCCATCACGCACCTGGCGTGTCCTTGCCAAACGCAGATCCTGGTAGAGCCGGAGCCGGGACGGGAGGTCCTCGCGCGGACACCGCTGCAGGAGGGTCGCCAACGTGATGGCGTCTTCGACGGCCTGGTTGGCACCCTGACCCAGGTGCGGCACGACGGCGTGTGCGCAGTCCCCGAGCAGCGTGACGTGCCGCCCGGACCAGTTCGACACCGGCTCGCGGTCGTAGATGCCCCAGCGGAACGTCTCGTCCAGGCAGTCGATGATGTCGAGCACCGGCCGATCCCACCCCGAGTACGCGGAGGCGAGTTCGCGGACGTCGCCGGGCGCGGTCCACGATTCGGTGACGTCGAGGTCGGTCGGGACGAACGCGACGACGTTGAGAAGGCGCCCCGCGGACACCGGATACACGAGGAAGCTGCGGCCCGGTCCCATCCACATCGCGCACGCGTCCATCGCGGCGACGGGTGCGATGCCGGCGAGCCGCTCGGCGGGAATGAGGCCGCGGTAGGCCATGATGCCTTCGCTCACGGGCTGGGCGGGTTCGTCGACAAGGCCTTGCAAGCGGGAATGGATACCGTCGGCGGCGATCAGCAGATCGGCGGTGACCGCACTGCCGTCGGCAAATCGGACGGTGACCCCGTCGTCGCCGTCGTGCGCCTCGACGACCTTGCGGCCCAGCCTGATCGCCGAGTCGGGGAGCGCGCCGGAGAGGACGGCCTGGAACTCACCGCGGTGCAGGAACATGGTCCGGGCCGGATCGCCGAACGAGAGACGGGACGGTTCGCCGCCGACCGGTTGGCCGTTCGCGGTGCGGAACACGTAGTGCGAGTACCGTCCGGCGACCTCGCGTAGTCGCTCGCCGACGCCGAGGCCGGCGAAGACGCGGGCACCGTTGGGGGCAATGGACACCCCGGCGCCGAGGGCGCGCAGTTCCGACGCCTGCTCAAAGACCCGGGCGTCGATTCCGTGCGCGCGCAACGCCAGCGCCGCGGTCAGCCCGCCGATACCTGCGCCCACGATCGCAACCCGCAATGCGTCCTCGTCCACCATCGCCATCTCCTCGTCATCGTTCATGTACCGATCGGCACATCATTGACGATAGACGTACCGATCGGTACGTTCAAGTGATGCCGCGCTCTGCCGACCCCCAGCGTCGGGCCGAACTGCTCCGGGCGGTCGTGAGATACCTCGAAGAGCGGGGTGTCGCCGACATGTCGCTGGCGCCGATGGCCGAGGCGCTGGGCACCAGCAAGCGGATGCTGCTCTACTACTTCGGCGACCGCGGGGAGCTGCTCGCGCAGGCCATGGCCGCCAGCCGCCCCGACGCCGGCGAGATCTTCGACGGAGTGGCTACCGCGGACGGCTTCGTCGCGGCGGCGCACACGCTCTGGGAGGCGATCACGCGGGGGCGGCAACGCCGCAGCGTCTCCCTCCTGCTGCAGGTCCTGAGCTTGGCCATCACCGATCCGGACACCTACCAGCCCTACGCGGACGACGCCGTCGCGGTGATGCTCGACCCGATCGCGGGCGCCCTCGAGGGTCTGGGATTCGGATCGGACGCCCGGGTGCGAGCGACGCTGGTGGTGTCCGGGCTGCGCGGCCTGTGCCAGGACGGCCTGGTCACCGGTGACCGCGCGCGGGTCGACGCTGCGGCCGAGCGGGTGATTGCGGCCGCGGTCGCACCGTGACGCACGAGCGCTCACTCGTGTGGGTGCGGTGGCGAGGGTTCAGCGAGTGGTGCGGTCGAACACGATCGGGGTCACCACCGCTGCCGCCCGTTGAACATCACACGAATTGGGTGGGCCGCCAACGGGTGCGCGCGCCGATCGCTGCCATGTCGCGGTTCATTACTCCGGGATAGTTCTTGCCCGGATACCACGGCTGCGTCGTCACGCGGTCGAACCCGGGCATGGACTGCAGGTGGGTCAGCATCCTGGCGCGCATCTCCACATCCGGCAGTGGTCCCCGGCACGCAGCCATGTTGTCGATCAGGTGGTCCGGGTTCGACGTAGCAGGCAGGGCGACAGTCACCGCGGGATGGGAGATCACCCACTTCAGGAAGTACTGCGACCACGTCCGAATCCCCAAGTCTGCGGCGAAGTCCGGAAGCCGGCGGTCGCCGACGAACTGGTGGAGCCGGCCCTTCTCCAGCGGCATGTTGACCGTCACTGCGACGCCGTGATCGGCGGCCAGCGGCAGAATGGTCTGCTCGGCGGCGCGTTCGGCGATCGAGTATCGGGTCTGCACGACGTCGATGTCACCGTGACGGATCCACGTGGCCATCGGCCCGAAGTACGCCGGATCGTGGTGGGTGACGCCGAGCCGCCGGATGCGGCCCTCCGCCTTCCACGCATGCAGCAGTGGCACGATCATGTCGACGTTGACCAGCGCGTGGCATTGCATGACGTCGATAGGCGACGTCCGGGACAGTCGGTGCATCGAATTGGTCAGGCTGGTCTCAGCGTGCGAGGTGTCGCCGAGATGCCCGCCGGTGGACCAGATCTTGTTCGTGACGAAGAGCTGCTCCTGAATTCGGTCCGTCGCCGCGGTCTGTCCGACGATGTCCTCGGCGAGCCCGTACAGCGGTGAGGTGTCGACCACCCGCCCGCCGTGTGCCCAGAACCTGCGCAGCACGTCTGCGCGAATCGCCCTCGCATCCGCGGGGATCGCGTCGAAGGTCTGGAAGGTGCCGAGTCCGATCGCGGGCAGCAGGATGTCGGCCCCGGGAACGCGTCGTGTGATCAGATCGCCCGTCTGTGTCGGCTGGAGGGGGAGGGGGCGATCGCCGGCCGCGGTCCCGACAGGATGTCGCGTCGCCGCCGGTGCCCGGTCGCCCAGGGCGAGCAGTGCGCCGCCACCGACAATGGTCGTCGCGGTGCCCAGGCCGCCGATCTGCAGCACGCGGCGTCGCGAAACTTTTTTGGGGACAGTGGATTTGTCGCCGGTCGATGGGTCATTCACGACGCACACTCCTGTTGCCGATGAAAGTCGTTGCCGAGCTTCACCGTAGGGCGACAGATGACTGGCCGGCCCTCCCTCATACGGAAGTCATAGGAACGCCGACTGCCGGATGTCGAGGATGCGACGGTGTCAGCTGGCGCTGCGCCCGAGCCGTGGGAACAACGCGGTCGCAGTCGACGCCATGGCGCCCAGCTCATCGTCGTCGAGGATCGTCGTCGACTTCAGCTGCTGCATGTTGGTTTCGATGACGCTCTCGCCTGCGGGCGGATAGTCGGAACCGTAGACGATGTGCGATGCGGTGGTCGTTTCGAGGAGCGGCAGCAGCGAGTGGGGGTACGCCGACAGCGCGGTGTCGTAGTAGAGGCTGGCCAATTGACGCCGGATGTCGTCGACGGTGACGCCGCTCGGGTTGGGGACCCACGGCAGCATCCCGATCGTGGCGATCCGCGCAGCCAACGCCGGCAGTACGCCACCGGCATGGGCGATGACGAAGTTGATCTGCGGGTACCGCAGAAAGACACGCGCGTACATCGCGTCGACGATCGTGCGGGCGGTGTCCATCGGGAATTCGATGACCGGCCCCGGTCGGCCGCAGGAGAGATGGCCGAAGCCGGCGGGTTCGACCGGGTGGACGAACACCGTTGCCGCCCGCTCGTCCAGCGCAGCCATGACGTCGTCGAAGGCGGGATCGCCGAGATACCTGCCGTCGTAGTTGGTGATCAACACGAAGCCGTCCGCGTGCAGATCGTCTGCGGCGCGGTCGATCTCATTGAGCGTGAGTCGCGGCTCGACGAGCGGCAGATTCGCCAGGAGCCCGAAGCGGTCGGGTTGCGCTGCGACGATCTCGGCGCCGACATCGTTGAATCGTTGGGCCGCTGCGACACTGAGCTGGTTGGGATTGGACAGCATCTGGGCGCGGATGCCGAATCGGTTCATGAAGTCCACCGCCAGTTCCGGACTCCAGCTGCTGGCCGGCGGAGACAGGAAGTGGCTCTTGCGGTATGCCGCGAGAATGCCGGGCAGCTCGTCCCCGGGTATGGGCACTGCATAGTGCGCGTGCACATCGATCAGGTCGGCGCCGGTGCGGCTCCTCAAAGTGGTGGACATGTCGGCGTCGTCCTCTCGGGTGGGTCGTCGCTCACCGGGGTGGTGCAGCGAGGATGTCGGTGGCGATGGGTGCCCAGCGCGCCGTACCGCTGTCGTCGCGGATGACCCGACCGAACGGCTGATCTCCGAAATGGATGGCGAAGCCGTGGGTTGCGGGCCGGCAGAGTTCGTCGAGGAGTCGAGCGCGTGCCGTGAGCACCAGGTCAGGGAGAGCATCCGGCGCAGATCCCCATTCGGGATGGCTGAGCTGCGCGGGAGTGTGAAAGGCGTCGCCGAATGCGATCAGTCGCCGGCCCGACGGTGACGTGATCACGTAGGACGTGTGGCCGGCACTGTGTCCGGGAGTGACGAGGGCGGTGACCCCCGCTGCGATCTCGTCACCGTCCGCCACCTGGCGCAGAGTCGAAAGGTGTTCCAGCGGTTCGACGATCGACTCCTGATCACATGCCCCCGGGGGGGGCGCTCACCTCGGTGGAACGGCCGCAATTCCTGCTCCGCGACGACGTACTGCGCGCGGGGGAAGGTGGGAACCCTGCGGCCGTGCTCATCGTCGACGAAAGCCCATCCGGCGTGATCGACGTGGAGGTGGGTGAGGGCGAAGACGTCGATGTCCTCGCGGTCGACGTCGATCGACGCCAGCGTGTCCAGGAAAGCGCCGCAGTCGTTTCGCCCGATGGCGCTGTCGGTTCGGACGTCGCCCAGTCCCGCGTCGATGAGCAGCGTGGTGTCGCCGGACTCGACCAGAAGTCCCCCTGCGGACATGGCGACGAGACCGTCGGCGCCGATCTCCTCAGGGTGCTCGTCCCAGTACGACGGCGGTATCGCAGACAAGAACAGGCCGGCGGACAGCCACATGGCACCGTCCACCACGTAGGTGACGGTCACCTCGCCGTCCGACCAGCGCCGTACCGACGATTGTGCGGAGAGGTTGCCGATAGATGCTGTCACAGTGGACCTTTGGTCATCGCGGTGGTGGTGTCACACGGTCAGGAGGCGTAGGACCAGGGTGGTGACTCCGCATCGGCAGTCGCGGCACGCCCGGTCAACTCAGCCCACCATACGCTTGCTACTTGCGCGCAAGCAAGCAGCCGATGGCAGTGCCCGCGGCGCCGAGGCGGCGTGTCCATCAGCGCGTGGCGGCCGGTCCGATCGACAGGCCCGAGAGGGCGATGCGCGCGGCGTTGTCGGCGATCTCGTCGACGGACGCGGTTGTTCCGGCCCCGTCGTACCACTGGGTGGTCCCGTTGCACATGCCGACGAGAAGCAGGGCCTGCATCATCGGCTTCTCGGCGGCGAAAAGGCCGGCCCGCCTGCCGGCCTCGATGACCTCGGCGACCCGATGGACGTAACCGCGCATGCCCTTGCGCAGGGCGTCGGCCCGCGGGCCGGTCAGCTTGTTCAGCTCGCCGAACTGAACGCGAAATGTGTCCGGTTGCGCGAGGACGATGCGCACGTGGTTGCGCACGATCTCCGCCAGAGCGACATCAGGCGGGAGATCGGCATCGAAGATCGGTTGCGACGTCGAGGTCATCGCCTCGCCGGCCTGGGCGATCAGCTCGTAGAGGATCTCGTCTTTGGCGGGGAAGTAGTGGTAGACGGCCTGGCGCCGAAAGCCGAGCTCGACTGCGATCTGGTTCAGGTTCGTCTCGCGGTAGCCCTGCTCGGCGAAGAGCTTCGTGGCGGCGCGAAGGATCTCCTGCCGACGCGCGACGTCCTTGTGCTCCACGGGGCGTGGTCCGCCGGACGTCTGTTCGGCCTCCACCTGATCGACCACCGGGATGTCCTTTCTCCGCTCGAGGGATATCAGGCTACTGCGCGTTGACCCTCATTCCGGCGTTGCTTGCGCGCAAGCAAGGAACGTGGCATTCTGATCGCACAGCGGTCCTCGGGCTTCGAAGTGCCAATCGACGACAAGGGAGTTCGACGTGGAGCAGGAACCTGGCGGCACGCCGGCGATCGGTGAATTCCCCAGTGCCTTCGTCTACTTCCAGGACGAGCAGCGGCCCGGTGGCATCGCGCTGACCAAGCGACTGGAACAGCAGGCACACGCCGACGTGCGGTTGCCGGCCGAGGTCGCGGCCAGCATGGGCCGCTCGCTCGACCAGGGCGACCGGCTCGGCGATGCGTGGTACGCCGATGCCCGGGCCCGCGGTTCCGTCCGGCAGGCCCGCGAGGAATTCAACACCGCCGTCCAGCACGGGGTCGAGGCCGTGCCGGACCCGTCGCCCGCCCTAGTCGAGCTCTTCACCCAGATCAACACCGAACCCGATTGGCTCGATTGGGATCTCTTCGACCGCGGCGCCACCGTGTTCCGCCGCTACGGCAAGGAGCTCTACCCGTACTTCGGCATGGCGACCTTCGCGGGGTACCGCACGCCGTCGGTGACCAAGCCGCTGATCCTGACCGGCGCCTACACCGGCAACTCCGCCCTGAACCGTTTCTGGGAAACCTGCAAGCACTGGACCGACGTCAGCGAGCCCGACGGTATGCGCAGGGGCAACCCCGGCTATGTGACGTCGCTGCATGTCCGCCTGCTGCACTGCATGATTCGCGCACGCATCGGCAGCCACAGGGAGTGGGACCGTCCGCGACTGGGTGTCCCGATCAGCCAATTCAACATGTTCACCACACTCATGGCGGGTTCGATCATCTCGGGCGTCCAACTGCGCACCCTCGGCTACCGGACCACCGATGACGACATCGTCGCGATGCTGCACATGTGGCGCTACATCGGCTACGTGATGGGAGTGGAGACGCCGTGGTATCCGGAGACGATCGAGGACGGTTACCGGGCCATGAGGTTGACCGCGTTGGCGCAGCGGACCGAGGACAACGACGACAGTCGCAAGCTGTGCCACTCGTTCATGGATTCCTACAAGCCCGCCGCTGACGTGCGTGGCTGGCAGCGGGTGCGCGCCGAGCTCGATTACCGGTTCCAACTCGGCCATGCCCACTTCTACACACCCGGTTCCTACGTCAAGTCCGGGTTCCCTGAGGTCGGGTTGTGGCGCTTCGCGCCGCTGGTGCGGTTCGTTCCCAACGTCGTTCGGGACATCGCTTGCCAGAAGGCCCCACCCGTGGCGCGAATGGTCGACCGCCGGCACCGGGACTGGCGACGGAAGGAAGTGGAGCGCACCCTCGGAGCAGGCAAGGGCAGTTACAGCCCGGTGGAGACGCTGTCGCGCTAGCGGACGCACCGATCGGCCGCACGATACCGAGCGTGTTCTGACCGGCACCTCAGCCGATCCTCAGGTTCGGCGGTGACAGTGGCCACTATGACCGAGTCCCACGGCTGCGGGGCCTGAGCGTGCCCAGTCAATCGGCGCGGTGGGTGGTGACCGCACGGCTGCTGCGCAGGATGGGCTTCGGAACCACCGGCGAGGCGGTCGACGCCGCGCTGGGTCAGGACTGGGCAGCCTATGTCGATCGCGCACTGGCGGTGGATCCGGAATCCGACCCCGGCGCGGTGGCCACGCCGATGCCCACGTTCGATGTGATCGAACCGCCCGGCAAATCGGCATCGGTAGATGCCCGCAAGCAGTACCAGCATGCCCTGATCGGACAACTGGACCGTCTCGCGCAGTGGTGGCTGGCCCGGATGGCCGCGGTGCAGGAGCCTGTCGGAGAGAAACTGACCCTGCTGTGGCACAACCACTTTGCGACATCAGCGCTCAAGGTGCGCAACGCGCCGTGGATGGCCGCGCAGAACCGGACCCTGCGTGCGCTGTGTCTGGCCGATTTCCACACGCTGTCCTCGGCGATGCTGACCGATTCGGCAATGCTCCAGTGGCTCGACGCGCAGACCAACACCGCCCGGTCGCCCAACGAGAACCTCGCGCGGGAGTTCATGGAGCTGTTCGCGCTCGGTCACGGAAACGGCTATTCCGAAGGCGACGTGCGCTCGGGCGCACGTGCTCTGACAGGCTGGGTGGTGAACCGGAACGGGCCACCGTCAATGGTCGCCAAGCGCCACGACGACGGTGTGAAGACCTTTCTCGGAGTCACCGGCGATCTCGACGCCGCACAGTTCTGCGATATCGTTCTCGCGCAACCATATTCGGCGTCCTACGTCACGGGTCGCCTGTGGGGTCAGCTTTACGGTGACGATCCGACGCCGGATCAATCCACGCGCCTGGTCGGCGCCTACGGGCCGGGCCGGGATCTGCGCGCGCTGACCCGGGCGATCCTGACCGATCAGGATTTCGTGACCGCACGGCCGCGGATGGTGAACACTCCGGTCGAGTGGCTGGTCGGCGTCGCACGATCACTCGGAGTGCCCCTGACTGCCGGAAAGAACGCTGCCACAGCGCAATCAGCGCTGCGCACGCTCGGCCAACGGCCGTTCTACCCACCCGACGTCGGGGGGTGGCCGCACGGTCAGGTCTGGTTGTCGACGGCCAGCGCATCGCAGCGGTTCTCGACGGCGGCCGCACTCGCCGCCGGTGCCGACCTGTCCACCGTCGAGCAGGCGGCACCGCGCGACCGCCTCGACGCCGCGGGCTATCTCATCGGCATCGGCGACTGGACCGACAGAACCGCCACGGCGCTGGCGCCGTTGACCGCGAACCCGCACCGGCTCGTCGCCGCGGCGGTCAACACCCCCGAATACCTGACCTCCTAGAAGGACCCCTACGTGCCCGAGATCAACCGCAGGAAGTTCCTGCTCGCCAGCGCCGGGGTGAGCGCGCTCGGGCTGCTGTCCGGAGCCGCCGCCGTCGAATGGCCCGATCTGCTGAGGGCCGCGCGGCACGAGCCGCTCGCGCAGGGCAGCGGCATCGCCGTCATCGTCACCCTCTACGGGGGCAACGACGGCATCAACACGCTGATCCCGTACGCAGACAACGCATATCACGATGCTCGGCCCGACCTGGCCTACGCGCCCACGGACGTACTGCACCTCGACGACACGCTCGGGCTCAACCCCGCAATGACAGGCCTACACGGTCTGTGGCAGGCCGGCCATCTCGCGATCGTGCGCGGGGTCAGCTATCCCAAGCCCGACCACAGCCACTTCCGGTCGATGGACATCTGGCAGACGGCCTCGCCCGACGAACCGGTGAGCACCGGCTGGGTGGGACGCTGGCTCGACAGCACGGGCGACGATCCGCTACGGGCCGTCAACGTCGGCGCGGTCCTGCCTCCGATGGCGGTGGGGCAGCGGGTCACCGCGGCGGCGCTGACCACGACGCGGTCACACGCCGACGACTTCGGGTCCGTCATCGCGGCGCTGGGCGCCCCGGATCCCCGGGACACCGACGTCATGGCCGCGGTCGCGGCGTCCTACCGTGCTACCGGAACCGCGGACCGGACGTTCGCGCATCTCGCTGCCGGCCGGTCGAAGGACGGCGCGTCGCTGGCCGCGCAACTCGACACCGTCGCCGCAGCGATCACAGCGGGAGTCCCGACCCGGTTGTACATGGTCGCCCTCGGCGGATTCGACACCCATGCCGACGAGAGAA
This sequence comes from Mycolicibacterium sp. 018/SC-01/001, assembly GCF_007096635.1. Taxonomy (GTDB): domain Bacteria; phylum Actinomycetota; class Actinomycetes; order Mycobacteriales; family Mycobacteriaceae; genus Mycobacterium. The sequence continues at coordinate 282,125 of NZ_VKAA01000002.1, read as the reverse complement.
GCACCCAGCAGCGGCTGCTGCAGACCCTCGACCAGGCGCTCACGCCGTTCCTGCGAACGATGGCCGGTGACCAGCACGGCCGCAACGTCGTCGTGATGGCGTACTCCGAGTTCGGGCGTCGGGTGCGGGCCAACGCCTCGCAGGGCACCGACCACGGCACCGCGGGACCGGTGTTCGTCGCGGGCGCCCCGGTCCGGGGTGGCTTCTACGGGGACGAGCCGAGCCTGACCGACCTCGACGACGGCGATCTGAAGTACACGACGGACTTCCGCGACATCTACCAGGATCTGCTGGTCGGCGTCCTCGGCGCGGACCCGGCACCGGTGATCGGCGCAGGGCGGCGCGGTCTGCAGATCGTGTGACGCACAATGGCGGCCATGCGGATCACAGTGTTGGGAACGGGCGCGATGGGCGCGGGCATGGCGCAGTCGCTGCTGCGGGACGACTTCGACGTCACGGTGTGGAACCGGACGCCGGCGCGATCGGAGCCATTGGCCGACGACGGGGCGGTCGTGGCATTGGACCCGGTGGCTGCGGTCGCCGACGCCGACGTGGTGATCGCGATGCTGTTCGACACGGAGTCGACGGTGTCGGTGATGGAGACCGTGCTGCCGCACCTGAGGGACGGCGCCGTGTTCGTGCAGTGCGCAACCGTCGGGGTGGAGGGGGCCGCACAGACGGCGTCGCTGGCCGCCGCCCACGGTGTCGCGTTCCTCGACTGTCCGGTCTTGGGCACGAAGGCGCCCGCGGAACAGGGCAAGCTCGTGATGCTGGCCTCCGGCGACCCGGGCCTGCGGGACCGGGTGCAGCCGGCGTTCGACGCGGTGGGCTCCAAGACGATCTGGGTCGGCGAGGAGCCGGGCGCGGGGTCGCGGCTCAAGCTGGCGTGCAACGCGTGGATCGCGTCGATCGCCGCGGCGACCGCACAGTCGATGGCGCTGGCGAAGGGGCTCGGCGTCGACCAGCGGCTCGTTCTGGAGGCGCTCGACGGGTCGGCCGCGAACTCGGCCTACCTGCAGATGAAGGGCACGGCCATCATCGAGGACTCGTACGCGCCGCAGTTCAGCGTCGACGGTGTGCGCAAGGACACGGGGCTGATCCGGGCAGCGCTCGCCGACTCCGGGGTGTCGACGGCGCTGATAGACGGGGTGCGGGCGGTGTTCGACGGCGCGAGTGCCGACGGGCGCGGCGACGACGACATGGCCGCGGTGTACTTCGGATTTTGAGGAGCGTTGTCAGCAGGTGGAGCGGGCGACGGGAATCGAACCCGCGTAATCAGTTTGGAAGACTGAGGCTCTACCATTGAGCTACGCCCGCGTGTCACTGCAGCGCTGCTGCAGTACCGCCAGAGGATACCGGCCCCGCCCCCCGGGAATCCAATCGCCATCTGGATGTGGCTTCGCAGAGGTCAGGACGTAGGATCGCCGGTGGTCTGACGCTGCGCGTGAGCGTGAGGCGGCAGCGACGACCGGGGTGTAGCGCAGCTTGGTAGCGCATCCGCTTTGGGAGCGGAAGGCCGCAGGTTCAAATCCTGTCACCCCGACCAGTTCGACCCATCACCACGAAAGCAATAGAGGAGTACCGAAGTGAAGAGCACCGTCGAGAAGCTGAGCCCGACCCGGGTGCGGATCAACGTGGAGGTGCCCTTCACCGAGCTCGAGCCAGAGATCGACAACGCCTTCAAGCAGCTCGCCAAGCAGGTCCGGCTGCCCGGCTTCCGCCCGGGCAAGGCGCCCCGCAAGCTCCTCGAGGCGCGCGTCGGCCGCGGCGCGGTGCTCGAGCAGGTCGTCAACGACGCGCTGCCCACCCGCTACAGCGAGGCCATCACCTCCGAGTCGCTGCAGCCTATCGGCCAGCCCGAGATCGAGGTGACCAAGCTCGAGGACAACGAGGAGCTGGTGTTCACCGCCGAGGTCGACATCCGTCCCGAGATCGACCTGCCCGACCTGAGCACCCTCACCGTCACCGTCGACCCGATCAGCGTCGAGGACTCCGACGTCGAGGCCGAGCTCGACTCGCTGCAGAAGCGTTTCGGCACGCTGACCGGTGTCGAGCGTGCGGCCGAGAACGGTGACTTCGTCTCCATCGATCTGTCGGCCACCGTCGACGGCGAGGACGTGCCGGAGGCTGCGACCGAAGGGCTCTCGCACGAGGTCGGCTCCGGCCAGCTGATCGACGGCCTCGACGAGGCCATCGTGGGGCTGAAAGAAGGCGAGTCGAAGACCTTCACCACGACCCTGGTCGCGGGCGAGCATGCCGGCAAGGAGGCCGAGGTCACCGTCACCGTCAAATCGGTGAAGACCCGCGAGCTGCCCGAGCTGGACGATGAATTCGCTCAGCTGGCAAGCGAATTCGACACGATCGACGAGCTCAAGGAAGACCTCCGCGAGAAGGTCGCCCGCGTCAAGCGCGTGCAGCAGGCCGAGGCCATCCGCGACAAGACCATCGAGGAACTGCTCACCCAGGTCGAGGTGCCGCTGCCCGAGGCCGTCGTGCAGGCCCAGGTCGACGACACGCTGCACAACGCCATCCACGGTCTCGACCACGACGAGGACAAGTTCGCCGAGTCGCTGGCCGAGCAGGGCAGCAGTCGCGAGGAGTTCGACACCGAGAACCGCACCAACGCGGAGAAGGCCATCAAGACCCAGCTGCTGATGGACGCGATCGCCGACAAGCTCGACATCCAGGTGGGGCAGAACGACATCACCGAGCGGCTGGTGCTGATGTCGCGTCAGTACGGCATCGAGCCGCAGCAGCTGATCCAGATGCTGCAGCAGAACAACCAGCTGCCCGCCATGTTCGCCGATGTGCGTCGCGGACTGACCGTCGCCGCCGTCGTGCACGGGGCGACCGTCACCGACACCGACGGCACCGTGATCGACACCAGCGAGTTCTTCGGGCCCTCCGGCGATGCGGCCCTCAAGGACGACGAGGCGGAGGCCGGCGACGAGGTGGCTGACGTCGAGGCCGCCGACACCGCGGACGAGTCCGCTGCTGACGAGACGGCTGAGGCTGCTGACGAGTCAGGCTCTGACGACACCAAGTGATGCTCTGAGCGAACGCGCGGCGTCTGGGGACTCCCCAGCGGCGCGGGTTGGTTAGTGTCGTCCATAAGACCGGTCACCGCGTCGGAAGTACACAGAAGAAAGCAGGTATCCAGTCGTGACTGACATGCGTGGCGCCTCGTCGGGCCTCAACCTTGTCGACTCGGTGTATGAGCGGCTGCTGGCCGAGCGCATCATCTTCCTGGGCTCTCAGGTCGACGATGACATCGCCAATCGGCTGTGCGCCCAGATCCTGTTGCTCTCCGCCGAGGATCCCACCAAGGACATCCACCTCTACATCAACTCGCCCGGCGGCTCGATCAGCGCCGGCATGGCGATCTACGACACCATGGTGCTCGCTCCCTGCGACGTGGCGACCTACGCGATGGGCATGGCCGCGTCGATGGGTGAGTTCCTGCTCGCCGCCGGCACCAAGGGCAAGCGCTACGCCCTGCCGCACGCCCGCATCCTGATGCACCAGCCGCTCGGCGGCATCACCGGCGGCGCCGCGGACATCGCGATCCAGGCTGAGCAGTTCGCCAGCATCAAGAAGGAGATGTTCCGCCTGAACGCGGAGTTCACCGGGCAGAGCATCGAGCGCATCGAGGCCGATTCGGACCGTGACCGGTGGTTCACGGCGCAGGAAGCACTCGAATACGGCTTCGTCGATCACATCATCACCAGCGTCACCCTCAACGGCGACGGACCAGGAGCAGGAATCGACAAATGACCGACAACTCGCCTATCCACCCGGCACTGGACCAGCGCGTGGCACCGCAGGCCCGCTACATCCTGCCGTCGTTCATCGAGCACTCCAGCTTCGGCGTCAAGGAGTCCAACCCGTACAACAAGCTGTTCGAGGAACGCATCATCTTCCTCGGCGTGCAGGTCGACGACGCATCGGCGAACGACATCATGGCCCAGCTGCTGGTGCTCGAGTCCCTCGATCCCGACCGCGACATCACGATGTACATCAACTCCCCGGGTGGCTCGTTCACCTCGTTGATGGCGATCTACGACACCATGCAGTACGTGCGTGCCGACATCCAGACGGTGTGCCTCGGGCAGGCCGCCTCTGCGGCGGCCGTGCTGCTGGCTGCGGGCACGCCCGGTAAGCGCCTGGCACTGCCGAACGCCCGCGTGCTGATCCACCAGCCCGCACTCGGCGGCGTGATCCAGGGTCAGTTCTCCGACCTGGAGATCCAGGCCGCGGAGATCGAGCGCATGCGCACGCTGATGGAAGAGACGCTGTCGCGGCACACCGGCAAGCCCGCCGACGTGATCCGCAAGGACACCGACCGCGACAAGATCCTCACCGCGGAGGCGGCCAAGGATTACGGCATCATCGACACCGTGCTGCAGTACCGCAAGCTGTCGGCGCAGAACGCCTGACGCTCAGCCGTTGCTGTAGATCCGCGTCGGGGTCACCAGCACGGCGGTGCGCCGCTGCTCCCGCATCGTCACGTCGTAGGCGGCCCAGTCGTCATGCGTGCCGCCGGCGGCGGTGAAGATGTCACGGAGCAGCTGCGCGAGCATGTCCTCGGAGTCCAGCCACGGTTGTGGATCGTCGGGGCCGGCCAGTTCGGCGCGGCCCTCGACAGTCGCCCACTGCCACCCCCGGCGGAACGTCACCGCCGTCTGCGGCCGCGCGCGCAGGTTGGCCAGCTTCACCTTTCCGTAGGTGACGTAGCCGAGCATCTGGGCGCCGGTCGCGGGGTGGGCGAGCGCCCCGGCGTTGACGAGCGATGCCTGGATGGTCAGATCGGCGCGCAGAGTGGACACCACGGCCAGGCCGTTGTCTTCTCGGGCCAACGCGACGGCGGCGTTCAGGGAGGTCATGTCCGCAGGCTACGGCGAGCAAAGGTCAGAGGGGCCGAGTCGGCCGTGTCGCCCTGTGTTTCGACGTAAGTGCTGACCGGGATTTCGACGTCGCACCCGCAGCTCCGTGCGGGTGGGTACTCTCGGTCGAGTAACAGCGGCGACACGCCAGAGACACGGTGGTGCGTTCCACGGCCATCGGTGCGCGATCAGGCGATATGTTGTCGCAACCACACGTGAATATCAGCGGCGCTATTCGGCCTCATCGGTCGCACAGGGCCAGACGATGCGGGTAGCGTCGGAACCGTTGCGGTGCGACCCACCGAATCGATCGATGTGCAACAGCAACAGGAAGTAGGACCCCAGCACCATGGCACGCATTGGAGACGGCGGTGACCTGCTGAAGTGCTCGTTCTGCGGCAAGAGTCAGAAGCAGGTGAAGAAGCTCATCGCAGGTCCGGGCGTCTACATCTGCGATGAGTGCATCGACCTCTGCAACGAGATCATCGAGGAGGAGCTGGCCGACGCTGACGACGTCAAGCTCGACGAGCTGCCCAAGCCCGCCGAGATCCGCGAGTTCCTCGAGAGCTACGTCATCGGCCAGGACACCGCCAAGCGCACGCTGGCGGTCGCCGTCTACAACCATTACAAGCGCATCCAAGCGGGGGAGAAGAGCCGCGACTCGCGCTCGGAGCCCGTCGAGCTCGCCAAGTCCAACATCCTGATGCTGGGTCCCACCGGCTGCGGCAAGACCTACCTCGCGCAGACGCTGGCCAAGATGCTCAACGTGCCGTTCGCGATCGCCGACGCCACTGCGCTGACGGAAGCCGGCTACGTCGGTGAGGACGTCGAGAACATCCTGCTCAAGCTGATCCAGGCCGCCGACTACGACGTCAAGCGCGCCGAGACCGGCATCATCTACATCGACGAGGTCGACAAGATCGCCCGCAAGAGCGAGAACCCGTCGATCACCCGTGACGTGTCCGGTGAGGGTGTGCAGCAGGCGTTGCTGAAGATCCTCGAAGGCACGCAGGCCTCGGTCCCGCCGCAGGGCGGCCGCAAGCATCCGCATCAGGAGTTCATCCAGATCGACACGACGAACGTGCTGTTCATCGTCGCGGGTGCGTTCGCCGGGCTGGAGAAGATCGTGTCCGACCGCGTCGGCAAGCGGGGTCTGGGCTTCGGCGCCGAGGTGCACTCGAAGGCCGAGATCGACACCCAGGACCACTTCGCCGAGGTCATGCCCGAGGACCTGATCAAGTTCGGGCTGATCCCCGAGTTCATCGGCCGCCTGCCCGTCGTCGCCTCGGTGACCAATCTGGACAAGGAATCGCTGGTGCAGATCCTGTCCCAGCCGAAGAACGCGTTGGTCAAGCAGTACACGCGCCTCTTCGAGATGGACGGTGTGGAGCTCGAGTTCGCCGATGACGCGCTGGAGGCGATCGCCGACCAGGCCATCCACCGTGGCACCGGCGCTCGCGGCCTGCGCGCGATCATGGAAGAGGTCCTGCTGCCGGTGATGTACGACATCCCCAGCCGCGACGACGTCGCCAAGGTGGTCGTCACCAAGGAGACCGTCGAGGACAACGTCCTGCCGACGATCGTGCCGCGCAAGCCGTCTCGCACAGAGCGCCGCGACAAGACCGCCTGACTTGAACGCGACTGTGCGGATTCATCCGCGACTCGCCGGTCAGGGCGGATCGCGATGCACACTCGGCCTGCACAATCGTGGTCAGTTGAGGACGCGGTCAGGGCGCGTGTAGACGTTCATCGACTCACCGCGCAGGAACGCGACGAGCGTGAGGCCCGACTGCGCGGCCAGATCCACGGCCAGTGACGACGGCGCCGACACCGCGGCGAGCATCGGGATGCCCGCCATCACCGCCTTCTGCGTGAGCTCGAAAGACGCCCGCCCACTCACCAGCAGCACCGTGCCGCCAAGCGGTATCCGATGCTGCTCCAGCGCCCAGCCGATGACCTTATCGACGGCATTGTGGCGCCCGATGTCCTCCCGCACGACGAGAGCCTGACCGGCAGCGTCGAACAGCCCGGCGCCGTGCAGCCCGCCCGTGGTGGCGAACACCTTCTGCCTGCGGCGCAGTTCGGCAGGCAGGTCCGCCAGCACGGCCGCGTCGACAGTCATCGGATCGTCGCCGGGGGCGTGTTTGCTGACCAACCGGACCGCGTCCAGTGAGGCCTTGCCGCACACGCCGCACGACGAGGTCGTGTAGAAGTTCCGAGTCGGGTCGACGTCGGGCGGCGCGACGCCGGGCGCCAACGTCACGTCCAGGACGTTGTAGGAGTTCACCCCGTCCTCGTCTGCGCCGCGGCAGTACCGGACAGACGCGATGTCGTCGCGGTCGGCGACCACACCCTCGGTGAGCAGGAAACCCTGCGCCAGCTCGACGTCGGACCCGGGAGTGCGCATCGTGACCGTGACAGAGCGGCCGTCGACGCGGATCTCCAGGGGCTCTTCGACCACGAGCGTCTCGGGGCGGGCGGTCGCGCCCGTCGCCGTGACGTGCCGGGCGCGTCGACGCGAGGTCACTCGGCCCACAGGACTGCCTCTCGTCGCGTCACCTGTCCCATTGTGGTCTGTCCGGGCGGCGGCGGCCACGACGGCCGCCCGTAACTCCCGTCTTGTGACGTTGACGTTCGCGTAACAGGATCGGCATCGGATGTTCCTACTGTTGGCCGGTCAATCGTCTGTGAAAAAGAATGCGGACGACGCAGCGGATAAGGAAGTCCATTGAGCGGTAACTCGGTGCGCCTGCAGGCGATCAACAACGTCGAGGCGTATGTCCCTCCGGCGATCAGCTTCGACCCCACAGAGGCGCCCGGTGAGGTGTTCGGCTCCAACGTCTTCACCAAAGCAGAGATGCAGCTGCGCCTTCCCAAGTCGGTGTACAAGTCGGTCGTCGCCACCATCGAGAAGGGCGCCAAACTCGACCCGGCCGTGGCCGACTCCGTCGCCTCGGCGATGAAGGACTGGGCGCTGTCGAAGGGTGCCACCCACTACGCGCACGTCTTCTACCCGATGACCGGGCTGACCGCCGAGAAGCACGACAGCTTCCTCGAGCCCGTCTCCGACGGTCAGACGCTCGCAGAATTCGCCGGCAAGACCCTGATCCAGGGTGAGCCCGACGCCTCGAGCTTCCCCTCGGGCGGCCTGCGCAGCACCTTCGAGGCGCGCGGCTACACCGGCTGGGACGTCACCAGCCCGGCCTACATCCTGGAGAACCCCAACGGCAACACGCTGTGCATCCCCACGGTGTTCGTGTCGATGACCGGTGAGGCGCTGGACTACAAGACCCCGCTGCTGCGCAGCCAGCAGGCCATGGGCGCACAGGCCGAACGTATCCTGAAGCTGTTCGGTCACAAGAACTTCGACCACATCGTCTCGTTCTGCGGCCCGGAGCAGGAGTACTTCCTCGTCGACCGGCACTTCTTCCTGGCCCGTCCCGACCTCATCAACGCCGGCCGCACGCTGTTCGGTGCCAAGCCGCCCAAGGGTCAGGAGTTCGACGACCACTACTTCGGCTCGGTCCCCGACCGCGTGCTGGCGTTCATGATGGACACCGAGCGTGAGCTGTTCAAGCTCGGCATCCCGGCCAAGACCCGGCACAACGAGGTCGCGCCGGGACAGTTCGAGATCGCGCCGATGTTCGAGCGGGCCAACATCGCCGCCGACCACCAGCAGCTGTTGATGACGATCTTCCGCAACGTCGCCAAGAAGCACGGCATGGAGTGCCTGTTCCACGAGAAGCCGTTCGCCGGCGTCAACGGCTCGGGCAAGCACGTCAACTTCTCGATGGGCAACGCGCAATTCGGCAGCCTGCTGGTGCCCGGGGACACCCCGCACGAGAACGCTCAGTTCCTGGTGTTCTGCGCGGCCGTGATCCGCGCGGTGCACAAATTCGCCGGCCTGCTGCGGGTGTCGGTGGCCTCGGCCACCAACGACCATCGGCTCGGCGCGAACGAGGCGCCGCCGGCCATCATCTCGATCTTCCTCGGCGCGCAGCTGGCCGACGTGTTCGAGCAGATCGCCAAGGGCGCGGCGACGTCGTCGAAGGGCAAGGGCTCGATGATCATCGGCGTCGACACCCTTCCCGAACTGCCGACCGATCCGGGCGACCGCAACCGTACGAGCCCATTTGCGTTCACCGGCAACAGGTTCGAGTTCCGTGCCCCCGGTTCGGGGCAGACGATCAACGTGCCGATGATCATCCTCAACACGATCATGGCCGATTCGCTGGACTACATGGCGACGGTCCTGGAGAAGGCCGTCGGTGAGGGCGAGGACTTCGACCAGGCCGTGCAGAAGCTGCTCACCGAGATCATCACCGATCACGGCGCGGTCGTGTTCAACGGTGACGGCTACTCGGAGAACTGGCAGATCGAGGCCGCTGAGCGTGGCCTGCCGAACCTGAAGACGACCCTCGATGCGATCCCCGAGCTGATCAAGCCCGAGGCGATCGAGGTCTTCGAGCGCTACGGGGTGTTCAACGACCGAGAGTTGCACAGCCGCTACGAGGTTCGCCTCGAGCAGTACGCGCTGACGATCGGGGTAGAGGCCAAGCTCGCGCTGGAACTCGGCACCACGGTGATCCTGCCCGCCGCGGTGCGCTACCAGACGGAGCTGGCGCAGAACGTCGCGACGCTGAAGGCGGCGGGCGTGGCGGCGGATACGACTCTGCTGGAGGGTGTTTCGGCCCCGATCGCCGACCTGACGGCGGCGTTGGCATCGCTGAAGGCGGGTCTGGCGGACCATTCCGCCGAGTCCGCACTCGACGAGGCCACACACGCGCAGAAGGTGCTCCTGCCCGCGATGGATGCCGTGCGGGCTGCCGCGGACACGTTGGAGAGCGTCGTCGCCGACGACCTGTGGCCGCTGCCCACCTACCAGGAGATGCTCTACATCCTCTGAGGCTGGTCGCGGGCTGCTCAGCCGGGGTCGATGATCTGCACGACCCCGGCTGTCACCCCCGCGACGAACAGTCGGCCCGTCGTCGCGTCGACACCGACCGTGTAGGGGTTCTGCACCGTCGGAAAGCGTTGCACCTCACGAGGTGTCGGATTCGTCATGTCATAGCCGACGACTTCGTTGGTACCCGAGGATGCGACCCAGAGCCGATCACGAGTGGGGTCATAGGTGACGCCGTACGGACCGCCCGGTTGCGGCACCTCGGCGATCTGGCGGGGTGACGTGTCGAACACCCGCACGGCGTTGCCTCGGGTGTCGGCAGCGATGTAGCGGCCGTGCTTGTCCGCCACCAGATGGGTGGGTCCGTCGCCGGCGGGCGTCGAGCCGATGATCGTCAGTGCGGCGGCGTCGTAGACGGTCAGGTCGTTCTTGCGGACGTCGAGCATGCCCATCCGGTCACCTACCGGCGCCATGCCGGCCGGCTGCACGCTGTCGGTGAAGACCTTCACGATGTCGTCGCCGCGCAGCACGGTCACCGTGCCGCCGAGCTCGTTGGCGACGAACACCGTCCCATTGGGCGCCTCGGACGCGTCGTGCGGCACGGTTCCGGTGACGATCTGCGACTCTGCCCGGCCGCCGGGCAGATCCACGCGGACCAGGGCGTTCGCGCTTTCCACCGGAACCAGAACGGGACCGCCGGGCTTGGCGAGCTGGAGGTGACGCACCGCCCCGGGCAGCGGCGTGCGGCCCGTAATCTCCCCGGTGTCGGCGTTGAGGAGCACCAGGGCGTTGGGCCTGCGGGTGGCGACGGCGACCGTGCGGGTGACGGCGTCGACGACAATGCCCTCGGGGGCGGCGCCGACGGGCACCTGCCGTCCCGGCAGATTCGCCGACGGGGCCGGCCCGGATTCCGGTTCAGCGGCGGCCGGCAGGGACGCGACCGGCGGGCGTGCGCCCTCGGTGGGCACCCCCGGCGGGATCAACCCGGTGGTGGTCGGTGTGCTGGTGGCCGCTGACGGTGTCGTCGAGGGAGCGGCCTGGTCGGGCGGCCTGCTCTCGCATGCCGCCACCAGACACGTCATCGCCAGAATCGCCCATGCCTTGTTCACCAGCTCTGAATACCCGCTGCGCCGGACAGCGCGCACCGTCGTCATATTCCCTGGTCACCGCGCGCCGAGACTGCGGGGAGATCGCGGTTTCGGGCGAAAGTGGCGATCTCCCCGCAGTTTCGGCGGGGTTTTCAGTTGGTGGGGAAGCCGAGGTTGATGCCGCCGTGGGAGGGGTCGAGCCAGCGGGTGGTGATGGCTTTTTGGCGGGTGAAGAACTGGACGCCGTCCATGCCGTGGGCGTGGCTGTCGCCGAAGAGGGAGGCTTTCCAGCCGCCGAAGCTGTAGTAGGCCATCGGGACGGGGATGGGCACGTTGATGCCGACCATGCCGACTTCGACTTCGTTCTGGAAGCGGCGGGCAGCGCCGCCGTCATTGGTGAAGATCGCGGTGCCGTTGCCATACGGATTGTTGTTGATGAGCTGCAGCGCCTCGTCGTAGGACTCGACCCGGACCACCGACAGGACGGGGCCGAAGATCTCGTCGGTGTAGACGCTCATGTTGGGGGTGACGTTGTCGAGCAGGGTCGGGCCGAGCCAGAACCCATCGGCTCCACCATCGGGTTGCACCTGGCGGCCATCGAGGACGACTTTGGCCCCGGCGGTTTCGCCGGCATCGATGTAGGAGGCGACCTTGTCGCGGTGGGCCTTGGTCACCAACGGGCCCATGTCGGAATCCTTGGTGCCGTCACCGGTTTTGATGGTGGCGGCGCGCTCGGCGATCTTGGCGACCAGGTCGTCGGCGATCGGTCCGACGGCCACACACGCCGAGATGGCCATGCAGCGTTCCCCGGCGGAGCCGAAGCCGGCGTTGACCATCGCGTCGGCGGCCAGGTCCAGGTCGGCGTCGGGCAGGATCACGGCGTGGTTCTTCGCCCCGCCCAGGGCTTGGACGCGCTTGCCGGCGGCGGTCCCGGTGGCGTAGACGTACTGGGCGATCGGGGTGGACCCGACGAAGCTGACGCTCTTGATCGTGGGGTTGGTGAGCAGTTCGTCGACGGCGGTCTTGTCGCCCTGCAGAACGTTGAACACCCCGGCGGGCAGCCCGGCTTCGGCCCACAGCGCGGCGAGCCACAGCGAGGCCGACGGGTCTTTCTCCGAGGGTTTGAGCACGACGGTGTTGCCGGCGGCGATGGCGACGGGGAAGAACCACATGGGGACCATGGCGGGGAAGTTGAACGGGGAGATGATGCCGACGGGTCCGAGGGGTTGGCGGATGGAGTGCACGTCGATGTTGGTGGAGGCGTTCTCGGTGAATCCGCCTTTGAGTAGGTGGGGGATGCCGCAGGCGAACTCGACGACTTCCTGGCCGCGGGCCACCTCACCCAGCGCGTCGGAGACGACTTTGCCGTGTTCGCTGGTGATGATCTCGGCGAGTTCACCCTTGCGCTCGTTCAAGAGTTCGCGGAACCGGAACAGCACCTGGGTCCGCTTGGCCAGCGAGGTGTCACGCCAGGCCGGGAACGCCGCGGCCGCGGCGTCGATCACCATCCGTGCGTCCTCGACCGAGGCCAACGCGACCCGACCCGTCACCTCACCCGTCGCCGGATTCGTCACCGGCGCCGACGCCCCCGACGCACCCTCGAAGGCGGCGTTGTCTACCCAATGCGTGATCGTGTTCATGTGTCCTTCTCTTTCGTCGTTCAGGGGCGGTCGGATGGCGTGATCAGCGGGCGCTGGACTTTCTTCCAGTCCGAATAGCGTTGGTAGGCCTGCTGTGTGGAGTCCAGGGTCGACACTTCAGAGACCGGCACGTCCCACCAGGAGTGGCTGTCGGGTGCGTAGATCAGCGGATCGGTTTCGACGTAGATCACCGTGACGCGGTCGGCGGCCTTGGCGACCTTCATCGCATCGGTGAACTCGGCTGCCGTCGCCACCTTGATGACGTCGGCGCCCAGGCTCGCGGCGTTCGCCGCGAGATCGACCGGCAGGATGTCGCCGTCGAGTCGACCGTCGTCGCTGCGGTAGCGGTACGCGGTGCCGAACCGTTGCGATCCCAGCGATTCCGAGAGGCCGCCGATCGAGGCGAACCCATGGTTCTGAACGAGAACGGGAATGACCTTCACGCCCTCCTGGACGGCCGTGACGATCTCGGTGGCCATCATCAGGTAGGAACCGTCTCCGACCATGACGAACACGTCGCGGTCGGGTGCGGCCATCCGCACGCCGATGCCGCCGGCGATCTCGTATCCCATGCAGGAGTAGCCGTATTCGACGTGGTAGCCCTTGCGGTCACGCATGCGCCACAGCTTGTGCAGGTCGCCGGGCATCGAGCCGGCCGCGCACACCACGACATCCCGCGGATCCGAGAGCGTGTTGACGAGGCCGATCACCTGGTTCTGGTTCAGCGCGGCGCCGTCGGTGATCTGGTAGACCTCCGACACCGTCGCGTTCCACTCGGCCATCAGTTCGGTTGTGCGCGAACGGTAGTCGTCGCTGACGGTGTAGTCGTCCAGAGCGCCGGAGAGCGCTTCGAGCGCTTCCCGGGCATCGGCGAGCACCCCGATGCCGCCCTGCTTGACGGCGTCGATCGACGCGACATTGATGTTGACGAACCGCACGTCGGGATTGTTGAAGGCAGTACGCGATGCGGAGGTGAAATCGCTGTAGCGCGTGCCGATCCCGATGACGACATCGGCCTCGCTGGCCAGCGCGTTGGCGGCCGTCGTGCCGGTTGAGCCGACCGCGCCGACCGACTGCGGGTGCTCGTGCAGTAGCGATCCCTTGCCGGCCTGGCTCTCGCACACCGGGATACCGGTCTGTGCGGCGAACTCGGCCAGTGCCTCGGTCGCCCCCGAGTAGATCACACCGCCGCCGGCGACGATCAACGGTTTACGCGCCGACCGGATGACCTCGGCGGCGCGGGCGATCACCGAACGCTCGGGCAGTGGGCGCGCGACGTGCCAGGTGCGCTCGGCGAACAGGGACTCCGGCCAGTCATGAGCCTCGGCCTGAACGTCCTGTGGCAACGACACCGTCGCGGCGCCGGTCTCCGCGGGATCGGTGAGGACCCGCATCGCGCCCAGCAGAGCCGACGGGAGCTGCTCGGGCCGCCAGACCCGATCGAAGAACCGCGAGAGCGGCTTGAATGCGTCGTTGACCGTCACATCACCGCTGCCGGGCAACTCCAGCTCCTGCAGGACAGGCGAACTCACCCGGGTGGCGAAGGTGTCCGACGGCAGAAGCAGGACCGGCAGCCGGTTGATGGTGGCCAGAGCGGCGCCGGTCAGCATGTTCGACGACCCCGGGCCGATGCTGGCGGTGACGGCCCACGCCTGCAGGCGATCCTGCTGGCGGGCGTAGCCGACCGCAGTGTGGACCATGGCCTGCTCGTTGCGGCCCAGCACGTACTTGAGCCCGGGTTCCTGCCCGGCCTCGTGGGCTTCGACCTCGTCCTGCAGCAGGGCCTGGCCGATGCCCGCGACATTGCCGTGGCCGAAGATGCCCAGGCATCCGGCGAAGAACTTGTGCCGCTGGCCGTCTCGTTCGACGTACTGATTGGCCAGGAAGCGCACGACGGCCTGCGCGACGGTGAGTCGCACGGTCGGTTCGGTGTCGGCGAGCTTCTCGGTCGACTTCGGGGCGGTGGAAACCACGGGTCACTCTCCTCGACTCGGGGTGAACGGCAGGCGGGGATCGATCTCCTGGTGTTCCCAGCTGGCGCGCAACCAGGTGTGCGCGGGGTCGTCACAGATCAACCAGGCGCGGGTCGGGCCCGAACCGGCCATCACGTTCAGGTAGTACATGTGGTGCCCCGGCGCGGCGATCGACGGTCCGTGGTATCCGTGGGGTACCAGCACCACGTCACCGGTGCGGATCTCTTCGAGCACCTCGATCGGGCGTTCCGGGGTGCCGTACACCCGGTGGTAGCCGAATCCCGGTGTGCCGGCCGGGCTGTCGTCGATCTCGAAGTAGTAGATCTCCTCGAGCTGGGTCTCGACGTCGGTGTTCTCGTCGTGCTTGTGCGCTGGGTAGCTCGACCAGTTGCCGCCGGGGGTGATCACCTCGCAGGCGATCAACGAGTCGGCCTCGAATGCGGTTGCGGTGCCGAAGTTGTGGACCTGCCGGCTGCAGTTGCCTGCGCCGCGCAGCTCGACCGGCACGTCGGCGGCAGCAACCCTGCGGTTCGGGAACGACGTCGACGCCCGGGCACCGCAGATCGCGATCCTGCCCCGCCCCGACAGCGTGTACGACTGTCCGATGCCGAGGTAGACCATGTCGGCGGGCCCGTCGAACACCGAGACGCGCGGCGACAGCGTGAACACCTCACCGGCGCAGTCGACGGTCGCGGCACCGGCGAGCGGAAGGATCATCACCTCGGTGTCACCGGTCTCCAACGACACGTCCGCGCCGTCGCCGAGATCGACCACGTGCAAAGACGATTCGGCCCAGCCCGCGTCCTCGGGCGTGATCGCCACGGTGAACGGGGCCTGCGCGCTGCCCGCCGGGATGTAGAGCTTGGAGTTCATCGGAGCCGTCACCGAACCATGGCCACGGCGGTCGCGACGGCGGAGCTGACGTCGTCGTCGGGCGGGTAGAGCAGGGTGCGGCCGACGATCAGGCCGCGCACCGACGGCAGAGCAAGTGCCTTCTCCCAGCTCGCGAACGCTTCGTCGGGATCGGTGGGATCCCCGCCCAGCAGCAGGGTGGGCGTGGTCGTCGAGTCCATCACCCGATCCATCTCCTCGACGACGGGCAACTTCATCCAGGTGTATGCCGATGTGGAGCCGAGGCCCTGCGCGATGTGCACCGACTTGATGACGGCGTCGGGGGACAGGTCGTTGCGGACCTTGCCGTTGACCCGGGACGACATGAACGGCTCGAGCATCGCGACCAGGCCGTGAGCGGCGAGCTCGTCGACCGCCTGCGCGCAGGCAGCCAGCGTCGCCACCGTTCCGGGGTCGTCGAGGTCGATGCGGCACAACATCTTTCCGCCGTTCATCCCCGCCGCTGCGGTCGATGCGGCGGTGGCGCCGGTCATCCGGTCGTCCAGCTCGAACGACGAGCCGGCCAATCCGCCGCGATTGAACGAGCTGAACACGACCTTGTCCTCGAGTGCCCCGAGCAGCAGCAGGTCGTCGAGGATGTCGGCGGTGGCCAGCACTCCGTCGACACCCGGGTCCGCCAGGGCCGCTCGCAGGCGGTCGAGCAGATCGGTGCGGCTGTTCATCGCGGTGGGCCGCGAACCCACAGCCAGCGCGCCACGCGCGGGATGGTCAGCGGCCACGATCATCAGGCGACCGTTGCCACGCATCGTGGGTCTGCGGGTTCGCTGCTGCCACGCCCTGGCGATCGCGCCGGGATCGGTGGCCCGCAGATCGGTGATGGCCGGGTAGTCCCGGCACAGTGCGTCAGACATTCACGGCCTCCACAGCAGTTTGTTCGGCGAGTTCGGCGACCTCGGTAGCGGTCGGCATGGCGGTCGAGCACTCGAGTCGGCCGGCGACGATCGCTCCCGCGGCGTTCGCGTAGCGCAGCGTCTTCTCCAGCGGCCAGCCGTGCAGGAGGCCGTGGCACAGGCTGCCGCCGAATGCGTCACCGGCACCCAGGCCGTTGACGACGTCGACCTCGTTGGGGGGCACGGTGACCGACGAACGGCGGCTCTTGCCGAGCACCCCGCGCGGCCCCTGCTTGACGATGGCGAGCTCGACGCCCAAATCGAGCAGCGCGTCGGCCGCCTTGTGCGGATTCGACTCGCCGACGGCGATCTCGCACTCCTCGCGGTTGCCGACGGCGACGGTGACGTGCGCCAGGGCCTTGCGGACCTGCTCGGTGGCGGCGGCGGGGGAGTCCCAGAACATCGGCCGGTAGTCGAGGTCCAGTACCGTCAGCGGCCGCCGGCTGTGTTCACTCTCTTCGCGCGAGCGCTCATC
Source organism: Mycolicibacterium sp. 018/SC-01/001 (assembly GCF_007096635.1). GTDB lineage: Bacteria > Actinomycetota > Actinomycetes > Mycobacteriales > Mycobacteriaceae > Mycobacterium. The sequence continues at coordinate 265,361 of NZ_VKAA01000002.1, read as the reverse complement.
GCGCGCCTCCCACGCGGCGAAATGCGCTCCGCGGCTTGGCTCTTCAGAGAGTCCGGTGACCGTAGCCCAGAACAGGCGGGCGGTGCGCACCGCCTCGGCGTCGATGTCGTCGACGGTGATCTGCAGATCGGGTGCGCTCGGCTTGCGGTAGAAGTACAGCGGGAAGTCGTCGGGCGGGTAGATCTCGCAGAACGTGACCGGCGTCGGGAACTCGCCGTGGGTGGCGACGAAGCGGTTGTCGACACCGAGGCGCGCGAGTTCGTTGCGCACGAAGCGGCCGAACGGGTCGTCACCGGCGCCCGAGATCAGGGCCGTGTGGTTGCCGAGCCGGGCCGCGGCGACCGCGACATTGGCCGCGCTGCCGCCGAGGAATTTGCCGAAGGTCTCGACGTCCTCGAGGCCGACACCGACCTGCAGTGGGTACACATCGACGCCGCTGCGCCCGATGGCGAGCACGTCATAAGGCTGAGAATTCATCACAAGTCACTCCGAAACAGGGTGTGGGTGGCTGCCTACGACTGTGCCTTGCGTCACGAAGGAAAGTCAAGACTTTGTCCTGACATTCTATCTTTTTGCCATTCGATGTTAGGCTTCGCTGGTCCGGCAAACTCGAGATCGGAGCCGACGTGCCGCTGACCGTGGAGCTCGACAGGTCGAGTCCTGTGCCCCTCTACTTCCAGCTCGCGCAGGCCATCGAGGCGGCGATCCGCGACGGCGAACTGGCTCCGGGGGATCGGTTCGAGAACGAGCTCGCGCTGGCGAAGCGGCTGGCACTGTCGCGGCCGACGACCCGACGGGCGATCCAGGAGCTCGTCGACAAGGGCCTGCTCGTCCGCAAGCGCGGTGTCGGTACGCAGGTGGTCCAGAACCCCGTGCATCGCCGCGTCGAACTGACCAGCCTGTTCGACGATCTGGCCCGTGCGGGGCAGGAGCCGACCACCACGCTTCTCGACTACCGCGTCGGGCCGCCCGACGAGGACGTCGCTCGCGAGTTGAATCTCACGCATGACCGCGAGGTGGTCTCGATCCGCCGGCTGCGGTGCGCCAACGGTGAGCCGCTGGCCGTGATGACGAACTATCTGCCCGTCGAGATCGCGCCGGACGCAGAGGAACTCGAGCGCAACGGGCTCTACCAGTCGTTGCGTGCGCGTGGCGTGCACATCCGGCTGGCTCGCCAGCGGATCGGCGCGCGCGGTGCCACCCGTGCCGAGGCGCACCTGCTGGGCGAGAAGGTCAATGCGCCCCTGCTGACGATGGCGCGCACCGCCTTCGACGATTCCGGCGCTGCGGTTGAATTCGGCAATCACGGCTATCGCGCGTCGCGCTACTACTTCGACACCACGCTCGTCGACCGCTGACCTGTCACGAGAACGCGGTGCGGAACGCCTCGAGTGCGGCCTCGCTGCCCGCCTCGCCGGCTCCTGACGCCCACGCTTCCATGCCGATCGTCCCGGTGTAGCCGATGTCCCGCATTGTCGCGGCGATGGCTGGATAGTTGATCTCGCCGGTACCGGGCTCGCAGCGCCCCGGCACGTCGGCCACCTGGATCTCGCCGATCGCGTCGCCGCAACGACGCAGCAGGTCGATCAGATTTCCCTCGCCGATCTGGGCGTGATACAGGTCGAGCATCATCTTCACGTTCGGGTGGGCGACACCCTCCACCAGTGCGAGAACGTCTTTCGCGCGGGCCAGCGGCACGCCGGGATGGTCGACGATCGTGTTGAGGTTCTCGACGCAGAACGTCACCCCCGCGGCGGCGCCCACTTCACCGAGGCGACCCAGCGTGCGAGCGGCCGTCAGCCACATCGCGCCGGAGGCTCGTCGGCGGGGACGCGCTGCGTGTCCGTCGATCAATTCCGCAGTGTGCAGGTTCAACCGCGTGATGCCGAGCGTTGCCGCGGCGTCGATGCTCTGCTGCGCGGTGCGAACGACGTCGTCGCAGCTCGCCGGGTCGACGAGGTCGCCGCGAAGATAACCCGTCATCGACGTGAAGGTCGCTCCGGTGCGGGCGAGCGCGCCGAGGTCCTTGTCCTGCCAACTCCAGATCTCCACGGCGAAGCCGCGCTCGTGAATGCGCTTGACCCGCTCGACGATCGGCAGGTCACCGAACACCATCTCGGCGCACACGGACAGTTGGAACGTCATGGCGGCTTCCCTTCGTCGGCCCGACCCTATGACATGCAGTCCTAATGTCAGGACAAAGTGTTGACTTTCGGCTGTGAGCCGTATTACATCAACTCCTAGGCGTGGCGCCAGGCACATTCTCACAGGGACCAGGCGCCGCGCGACCGACGACAAGGAGATGGGATGACCTTCAAGCGGCTCGCGACGATCGCGGGGACCGGCGTTCTGGCGATCGGACTCGTGGCGTGCTCGTCCACAGGCGGCAAGCCCGCAGGCTCGGGCGAGGGCGGTGGCGGCGGGGGCACCGTCGACACCCCTCGCAAGACCATCGCGATGATCACCCATGAGGTGCCGGGCGACTCCTTCTGGGATCTGATTCGCAAGGGTGCCGAGACCGCGGCCAAGAAGGACAACATCGAGCTGCGCTACTCCAACGACCCGGAGGCGCCCGGTCAGGCCAATCTCGTGCAGACCGCCGTCGACAGCGGTGTCGACGGGATCGCCGTGACACTGGCCAAGCCCGATGCGATGCAGGCCGCGGTCAAAGCGGCCGAGGCCAAGAACATTCCGGTGGTGGCCTTCAACGCCGGCGCCGACGCCTGGAAGCCGATGGGCGTCAAGGAGTTCTTCGGCCAGGACGAGTTCATTGCGGGCCAGGCCGTCGGCGAGCGGCTGACCAGCGAGGGCGCCAAGAAGGCGATCTGTGTGATCCAGGAGCAAGGGCACGTCGGGCTGGAATCCCGGTGTGCCGGCGTGAAAGACAAGTTCCCCGCCACGGAGACACTGAACGTCAACGGCAAGGACATGCCCTCGGTCGAGTCCACCATCACCGCCAAGCTGCAGCAGGACCCCGCGGTCGACTACGTCGTCACCCTGGGCGCCCCGTTCGCGTTGACCGCCGTGCAGTCGGCCGGAAATGCCGGCAGCAAAGCCAAGATCGGCACCTTCGACACGAACGCGGCTCTGGTGGGCGCCATCCAGGACGGCACCGTCCAGTGGGCCATCGACCAGCAGCCCTACCTGCAGGGCTACCTCGCCGTCGACTCGCTGTGGCTGTATCTGACCAACGGCAACGTCATCGGCGGCGGCGCGCCGACGCTGACCGGGCCCGCGTTCATCGACAAGTCGAACATCGCTGCGGTGGCCGACTACGCCAAGGGAGGCACACGCTGATGAGTGCTTGCGCGAAGAAGAGAGGGATGTGATGACCACGCAGGAGGCGCTCGACGTCGGCAACCACAAGGTGGTTCGCGACGAACGGGTCAAGGAGCGGAACCGGCTGCAACGCATTTTGATTCGGCCCGAGATGGGTGCCGGTATCGGCGCGATCGGCATCTTCGTGTTCTTCCTCGTGGTCGCGGGGCCGTTCCGCGAGGCGGCGTCCTTGGCGACGGTGCTGTACGCCAGCTCCACGATCGGCATCATGGCGTGCGGTGTGGCCCTGCTGATGATCGGCGGGGAATTCGACCTGTCGTCGGGTGTCGCCGTCACCTTCAGCTCGCTGGCGGCCTCGATGCTGGCCTACAACCTGCACCTCAACCTCTGGGTGGGTGCGGCTCTGGCACTGGTGCTTTCGCTGGCGGTCGGATTCTTCAACGGTTGGCTGGTGATGCGGACGAAGATCCCCAGCTTCCTGATCACCTTGAGCACGTTCTTCATGGTGGCCGGCATCAACCTGGCCGTGACGAAGCTCGTCGCCGGACAGGTGGCCACCCAGAGCGTCAGCGACATGGCCGGCTTCGCCTCCGCGCAGAAGGTGTTCGCCTCGTCGTTCACGCTGTTCGGGGTCAGCATCCGCATCACCGTGGTGTGGTGGCTGATCTTCACCGCGATCGCGACGTGGGTCCTGTTCAAGACACGGGTCGGCAACTGGATCTTCGCTGTCGGCGGTGACGCTGACAGCGCCCGCGCCGTCGGCGTTCCGGTCACCAGGGTCAAGATCGGCCTGTTCATGTTCGTCGGTTTCTGCGCCTGGTTCGTCGGCATGCACCTGCTGTTCGCCTTCAACACCGTGCAGTCCGGTCAGGGCATCGGCAACGAGTTCTTCTACATCATCGCCGCCGTCATCGGTGGTTGCCTGCTCACCGGCGGGTACGGAACGGCCGTCGGCGCCGCGATCGGCGCGTTCATCTTCGGCATGACCAACCAGGGCATCGTGTACGCCGGCTGGGATCCGGACTGGTTCAAGTTCTTCCTGGGCGCGATGCTGCTGTTCGCGGTCATCGCCAACAACGCCTTCCGCAACTACGCCGCAAAGAAGTGATGAGATGACCATCTCCATGGAGAAGCCCAGCAGTGACACCCCGTCCGGTGGCAAGGTTCCGCTGGTCGAACTGCGCAATGTCGGCAAGTCCTACGGCAACATCGCCGCGCTCAAGGACATCAGCCTGCGCGTCCATGCCGGCGAGGTGACCGGCATTCTCGGTGACAACGGGGCGGGCAAGTCGACGCTGATCAAGATCATCGCCGGGCTGCACCAGCAGACCGAGGGTGAGTTGCTCGTCGACGGCGAGCCCACGACGTTCGCGTCGCCGGCCGAGGCGCTGGGCAAGGGCATCGCGACCGTGTACCAGAACCTCGCGGTGGTTCCGCTGATGCCGGTGTGGCGAAACTTCTTTCTCGGCCAGGAACTGCGCAAGAAGTCGTTCCCGTTCACGTTGGACGCCAACGCGATGCGGGCGACGACACTGACCGAACTGTCGAAGATGGGTATCGACCTGCCCGATGTGGACGTTCCGATCGGCTCCCTGTCCGGCGGGCAACGTCAGTGTGTGGCGATCGCCCGCGCCGTGTTCTTCGGCGCGCGGGTGCTGATCCTCGACGAGCCCACGGCGGCGCTGGGGGTCAAGCAGTCCGGAGTGGTGCTCAAATACATCACCGCGGCGAAGGAAGCCGGGTTCGGCGTCGTGTTCATCACCCACAACCCGCACCACGCGCACATGGTCGGAGACCACTTCGTGCTGCTCAACCGCGGTCGGCAGAAGTTGGATTGCACCTACGACGACATCACCCTCGAGCACCTGACCCAGCAGATGGCCGGCGGTGACGAGCTCGAGGCGCTGTCCCACGAGTTGCGCGGCGCCAGAAGCTGATCCGTGCGCGGCCCGATTGGGCGGCGCGTCTGCGGGGTATGACCGCGAGATGGTTACGACGACACCCGTCAAGAAAGAGGATGCCGGCCCGCACACCGTGAGCCGCAGCGTGCAGGTCAGCGCCCCCGCGGCAGAGATCTTCGCGCTGCTGGTGGACCCGCACCGCCATCACGAGATCGACGGCTCGGGCACTGTGCGGGACTCCGAGGTGAAGGGGCCGCACCGACTGAAAGCCGGGGACACGTTCACGGTCGGGATGAAGCAGTTCGGCGTGCCCTATCCGATCACCTCCACCGCCACTGCCGTCGAGGAGGACCAGCTGGTCGAATGGCAGCATCCGCTCGGGCACCGCTGGCGCTGGCAACTCGCTCCGGTCGGCCCGGGCGTCACCAAGGTGACCGAGACGTTCGACTACTCCACCGCAAAGCTGCCCATCGTCATCCAGCTGCTGGGCTACGACAAGAAGAACGCCCAGGGCATCGAGTCGACCCTGGCCGGGCTGGCGGAGCGGTTCGCCGAACGTCTCTGACCCGCTCGCGGCTCAGCGGGTGACGAGTTCGATGATCTGAACCTGGATCTCGCCGACCACGCCGCCGAGAATCGCACCCACCGCGATCATCAGCGGCTCGTCGTCCTTGAACACCGGCCGCAGGATCGACTCGTACTCCTCGTTGGTGAGCCGACTCATCTTGTCGATGATGGTGTTCTCCAGGTCGATGACCTCGGCCGCATACCCCTGCGCCTCCGACAGCGTCGACGGGAGGCGTTCGAGCACCAAGGCCACCACCCGGTCCTTCATGGCCCGATAGCGCTTCGTGCCGACGGCCAGCGCGACGATCGGGGCGGCGACGCCGCCGGCCTGCCTGTCGATCGCTCCCTCGATCTCGCGCGTGACGAGAGCGAACAGCTTGTCGGAGCCCGGGCCCTTGATCAGTGCGTCGAACAGGATGTCCGGAGCGAACAGGTCGTCGGCCAGGATCTTGGCGTAGTCGCGGGTGATCTTCTCGCGTTGCGCGTGCAGCAGACCCTGGAATGTGAACAAGCCCAGGTACTTTCGCGGGTAGATGGGTCTGAACAGCATGTTCAGGGCGATGTAGTCGCTGATGAAGCCCACGGCGAACCCGAACGCCGGCATGATCCACGGGTTCTGGAACAGGGCCCAGGCCACCATCTGGACCAGTCCGATACCGAAACCGAAATAGATCCCGCTGCGCCGGACGAAGGCCATCGCGTCCGTGCTGACGCTGCGCATGAGCTTGACCAGCTTCTTCTTGTTGCGCACCAGCGTCGTCACGGCCAGGAACTGGATGTCGAGATACCGGGGGAGATCGGACTTGATCTCGGTCATCAGGTTCTGGGTCAGCTGTGGGATCTGACCGACGATGCGATCGCGCACCGCGCGGCGACCGGCTTCGGGCAGGCTGTCCCACAGACCAGGGCGCACCTCTTCCGCGAGATCTCTGATGATCTGCTCGATCGCCTCGTTGAGCGGCACCTGGAGTCGATCCAACACCTCGTCGATGTCGAACCGGTCCAGCAGCTCCTCCGGTTTCAGCAGATTCGAGGTCAGCAGATGAATGGTGGTCGAGCCCACCTTGCCTGCCCGACGGGGCACGATGCCCTGCCAGCCGAGGATTCCCCAGCCCGTGAATTCGAGCGGCCGATACAGCATTTCGACGGCGACCAGCTTGGTGCTCCAGCCCACGAACGCCGCGATGAGCGGCATGGACAGGTAGACCCACCAGTACGCCGAGACATCGGTGGTGATCTCGGTCCAGCTGGCGATCGCAAGATGGGTGGTCGTCATCCCCTCACCGGCCGCCGCCGGTTGCCGCGGCCCAGAACTCGACGCCCAGAGCGGACAGCGACAGGCTCGACCGTTCGACTTTCGCCGGAATCGGTCCGCGGGCACCGCTCTTGACGGCGGCCAGGACGGAAGTCTCGGCCATCAGCAACTCGTAGTCCGTCTCCAGGTCGCGATCTTCCGGCCCGATGTCGACGAGGCCGAGTGAGCGCAGGTGACTGACGTACTGCGGAACCAGCTCCGGCAGAGCAACATTGGCTGTGCGGCCGATCAGGGATGCGTTCTCCAGCACCGGCCGCGACGTTGCCCGCGATTGTCCCCAGACCGAGATGGTGACCACCGGTGACCGCGAACCGTCCGACAGCGCACCGAGGATTCGCGCCTCGTCGGCCACCAGTTGGTCGAGCAACCGGTGAAAGAACTCGATCCGGCTGCTGCGGGTGTTCTGATCGAGTGCGCGCTCCAGCAGATGGGTGAGTTTGCCGCCCAGTGAGTCGGTAGCGGGTTCCCGTGCGTCGGCGGATGGGCGCTCCTCGACGTCGGGCGCGTCGGGGGTGGGGGTGGCGTCGGTTCCGTCGAGGGCGTCCAGCCCGTGCCGGAGCGCATCGACGACCTGCTTCTCTGTCCAGCTGTAGACGTCGAGTCCGATGCGGGCCGCGCTGACGGCGCGGCTGAGCAACTCTCGCGGGTCGAACGGCGTGGGCATAGGGAGAAAATAGTCATACCCGGCAATGCCGACTCGAGCGTTGGCAAAAGCTCGTCGGCGAACATTCACACGATCGACACCGTTTCGCCGCACGCTGCGGCGAGCCGACGCCGCGTCGTCGCGGCACAATGATGGGCATGGACAGGGAACTCGAGGCACCGGTGGGTAGTCCGGTGTGGCGTGATCCGCTGTCGGCGGGATGGCGCGCGCACCGCGGACTGCTGATGTTGCGGCTGCGCTGGCATGAGCGGCGTGCCGCGGGCGCAGCGCAGTCCGCTCGCGACTGACCGTCGACCGCAGGCTGCAGCGGCTCCACCGAACCACATCGTGAGCGCACCACATCTGCTGCGCGCCAATCACTTTCACTGACAGAGCGCACTTCTCCCAGCGCGACGCGTGATCGGTCTGCGCCGCGCGCAGGCCCACGCGGACAGATTACCGCGCTCAAACCGACGTGATCGAGGCTTGACAAATTCCGCTGGTGTGACCACGCTAACATCACAAATGATATGAACTATCACACAGTGATAAGGAGCGGACATGAAGGTGGCAATCCTCGGCCTCGGTGAAGCGGGGTCGACCTACGCGGCGGGATTCCTCGCCCACGGGTGGCTCGTGACGGGGTTCGACCCCGCCGACGCCGCGACGCCGACCGGCGTGACGCGGTGCGCTTCGGCGGCTGAGGCGGTCGACGACGCCGATCTGGTGGTGAGCCTCACCAGTGCGGGGGTCGCCGTCGGGGCCGCGCGCGACGTCGTCGGGCATCTCAAAGGCGGCTCGGTGTACGCGGACATGAATTCGTCGTCAGCGCATGTGAAATCCGAGGTGGCGGCGGTGATCGCCGAGGCGGCGGACGTCACCTTCGCTGACGTCGCCGTCCTCGGTTCGGTCCCCGCGAACGGATCGAAGACCGCACTGGTGATCAGCGGAAACGGCTCCGCGCAGGCGGCTGCGGTGTTCCGCGAACTGGGCGCAGTGGTCGAGGACATCGCGGGCGAGCCCGGTGACGCATCCCAGCGCAAGCTCTTGCGCAGCTCCTTCATGAAGGGACTCGGGGCGCTGATCGTCGAGTCCACCGAGGCAGGTGCGGCGGTCAATGCGTCGCAATGGGTGCGCGATCAGATCGCCGCAGAGCTGACCGACGGTTATGCGTCGCTCGATCGACTGCACGACGGCACCATCAAGCACGCCGTGCGACGCGCGGTCGAAGCGTCCGCAGCGGTCGAGTTCCTCGACCAGGCCGGGGTGGCGCCCGTCCTCGCGCGCGCGACGGCCCAGGTGCATCAGCGTCTCGCCGATGCACAGGGCCAGGATGACGACGAGCTGGTCCGTGGCTACCACGGTCTCCCGGTGGCCAACATCGGGGACGCTCGCGATCGGATGGGCCTCCTCGACTCCGGCATCCGGCCCCTCTGGAAGGGCGCACACATCGTGGGCCGGGCGCGTACCGTGTGGACGCGCGCGGGTGACAACCTCGCGCTGCAGGAAGCCCTGGGCAAGGTGCGCCCGGGGGAGGTGATCGTGATCAACGGACACGGCGACTGCGACCGCGCCCTCATGGGTGAGTTGATCGCCGAGCGGGCGCGTAACCACGGCTGCGTGGGCATGATCATCGACGGCGCGGCCCGCGACGTGGACACCCTCGCCGACATCGGATTCGGCGTGTGGGCGCGCGCGGTCAGCCCGGCCGGCCCCTACAAGAACGGTCCCGGATACGTCGACGTCCCCGTCGCGGTGGGCGGCGTGGTCTGCCACCCCGGGGATCTCGTCGTCGCCGATGACGACGGAGTGGTGATCGTGCCGGCGGCCGAAGCCTTCGCCACGCTGGCCGCCGGACGTGCCGTGGAGGCGGACGAATCCCAGCGCCGCGCCGCCATCATCGCCGCCAGGAGCGCGTCATGACCGCCGTGTGGGCTCTCGTGTCGTTCATCGTGGCCATCGTCGTGTGGAACGCGGTGTTCAAGCGCAACATCGGCGAGGCGATGATCGTCGGATTGGTCGCCGTCGCTGCGTTCGCGGGCAGCAAGGCACCGACCTACGTGTGGCACGGATTCGTCGACTCGATCTCCGAAGAGGTCACGTTCGCCGGCCTGGCCTTCATCTTCATGAGCTTCCTGCTCGCCAAGACACCGGTCCTCGACCGCCTGATCGACGTGTTGAACTCATGCCTGGGGCGCCTGCGCGGCGGACCGATCTACACATCGACGGTCGCGGGCGGCATGTTCGGCGCCATCGCCCACGTCGGGGCGTCGGTCACGGCGGCTGTCGGATCGGTGACCGTGCCGTGGATGAAGCGCTCCGGCGTCAGCCCCGAGTTGTCCGCCACCGTCGTGGCGGGATGCGCCGGAATGGGCGTGACATTCCCGTTCAGCGCAACCATGTTCATCCTCGTCGGATCGGCCACCGTCACCGGACTGATGGAGCCGGATGAGATCGTGCTCCCGCTGGCGCTTGCCGGCCTGTGGTGCCTGGCCTACCGCCTCGTCCTGAATTTCTATCTGGTGCGCAAGAACCGGCTGCAACCCATCGCGGCCGAGGATCGGTTGCCGATCCGGACCAGTCTGCGCAGTGGCTGGCATTCGTTGCTGCTGTTCATTCCGATCCTGATCCCCTTGGCGCTGACCCGTGGACCGCTGGCCGGCGAGCTGGGCAAGTACACCGACCTCGTGATGTCCAAGGCGATCAGCCTCGTCACATGGATTCCCGTTCTGATGATCGGGCTCGTCCTGATCCTCGGCCGACGTCACCTGCCCCGCCAGGCATCGGCCTGGTGGAAGATCCTGGGCGACAGCGCACCGCAGTTCGGGGTCATCGGCGTGACGATCGTCGCTGCGTTCACCGCGTCGAACGTGCTCGCCGACCTCGGTCTGCCCGCGCAGCTGACGACGGTCCTCGAACACGTCCAGGCGCCGGCGTGGCTGATGGCCATCATCGTCGGTGTGGTCATCGTGATCATCGCCATCCCGTTGACCGCATCGGCGACGATGGCCGCCGTCGGCGGTGTCGCGGTGGCCGCTCTGGTGGGCGTCGGCATTCCGGCCCCGGTTGCCGCCGCTGCCGTCCTGGTGTTCGCCTCCACCGAGGGCGCCTCGCCCCCGTCGGGTGCACCGATCTACGTGGCCGCAGGCATCGCTCAGGTCGATCCGTCGAAGACCTTCCTGCCGCTGCTGAAGTACTACTGCATTCCGATCCTGGGTGTCGGTGTGCTGATCGCACTCGGCCTGCTCCCCATCGCCTGACCGCGGCACTCGAAAGACAAGGAATACAACCATGATTCGCAACATTCTGCTCGCCGCCTTCCGGATCAGCGTCGCGGCCTTTCTCCTCGGTGGTGCCGCCGTCGTCGGTCTGCAAATCGTCGGTCTCGCACTCGGCAACGGCGCATTCGTCGACAGCATCACCGACAACGTCGCACCCTGGGCCTACGGGGCGGCCGGCGTCGCGGGGCTGCTCGCCTTCGCGCTGTCGTACTTTCGGGTGAGGGACAGCGGCGACGCCGAGTCGGCACCGACCCCGGTGCACGAACACGCATGACGAGAACGCACCGCGAGTCAGGTCCACATGCCGACGCCCGGTATGTGGACCTGCTCGCCCGCCGGGACGGCGCACCACCGGGATCGAGCTGGTGGGTGTTCGACGACTCCGACCGTGGCACAGCCAATTTCGCCGGTGCACAACAGGTTCTGGCTGCGGCTGCGTCGGTTCGCACCGGTGCGGTGTTCGGTCTCGACTATCCGCTCACCGCGTTCGACCCGCCGATGTCGCGATCCCGCTCCGCTCCAGCGCACACCATCACCTGCGCCCACGAGCAGTCCCGCGACGACCATCTCGACGGATTCTTCCTGCAGGCCAGCAGTCATCTCGACGGACTGCGCCACCGGAGGGTGTCCGGTTACGGCTTCTATGACGGGGTCGAGGATGACGCAATCGTCCCCGGAGCACCCCGACTGGGCGTCCAAGCCTGGGCGCACTCCCCGATCGTGGGGCGGGGGCTCCTGCTCGACGTCGCCGGGCTGCTCGCAGAGGAGGGCGCCGAGCTCGACCATGAGGCAGGGCCGGCCATCGATGCAGCCGTATTGTCCCGCGCCGCCCGTCGTCAGGGCGTCACGGTGCAACGCGGCGATCTGATCCTCGTGCACACCGGCTGGGCACGCTGGTTTCTCGAGGCCGACGCCGAAACGCGTGGACGGGTTCGCGAGCAGCGCCGAGCGACGGGATTCGCCCAGCAGCGGGCTCTCCCGGAGTGGCTGTGGGACAACCAGATCGCGTTGTTCGCCACGGACACCTTCGCGGTCGAGGTCCTTCCGGTCCTGGAATCGAGCCCCTATCACGGCACGGCGCCCGAAGATTCCGGCATGATGCATCAGGAATTGATCGCCAAACTCGGCGTACCGCTGGGCGAGCTGTGGAATCTCACCGACCTCGTAACAGACAGTCGTCGCACCGGCCGATGGGACTCGCTTCTGACGGTGAAACCGCTGAACCTCGTCGGAGGTGTCGGATCGCCCTGCAACGCCACGGCGATCCGGTAGTCGACGCGCCGCGTCGCCGACCCGGACTTCTGCGACCGTGTGCAGCCCTACGATGAGCGACGTGCGAAGGCAATCACGATGAGCGCCCCGGCGAGCAACATGCGGTCACTCGACCGGTCGTTCGACGTCCTCGATGCGCTGCAGCGTGCCAAGCATCCGATCCGGCTGGCCGACGTCGCCCGCGCCAGCGGTCTGCACATCGCCACCGCGCAACGCATCGTCAACGTGCTCGTGGTGCGGGGATACGCCGCACGCGCCGGTGACGGGTACACCGCCGGACCGGCGTCGCTGGCAGTCGCCCACGCCTACCTGGTGAGCAATCCGCTCAGTGCGCTCGCCCAACCGGTGCTTCAGCAACTCGCGATCAACACCGGATATGCCGCATCGCTGTACGTCCGTGTCGAGTACAGCCGGGTGCTGATCGCGCGCGTGGAAAGCGCGAATCCTCTCAGTTACGTGCTGCCGGTGGGGGAGCGTCTCCCGCTCCACCTCGGTGGTGCGGGAAAGATCTTCCTGGCTGAGCTGGACCCCGCGGAGCGTGAACGGGCACTCGAGGGAGTCGTCGAGGTTCGTCTCGCCGGCGGTGGATCGATGTCGCGGTCAGAGTTCGAGTCCTCGCTGGAGCGGGTGCGGGAGGACGGATTCGCTGTATCGGTGGGCGAGCGGCTCACCGGCATCGCGTCGGTCACGGCACCGGTGCGATCCGCGGACGGGACACTGTGCGCCGTGCTCGGCGTCACGGGCTCAGCCGATGTGCTCGACGACGCGGCGCGCGCTGCGGTAGTAGCCGAGGTGCGGCGTGCAGCAGAGGCTTTCGGGAGTCGCCTGCCCGCGTGACGTCGATCAGCGCGGCGACATCCCCGCCGCCCGGTAGGTCTCGTCGATCAGCGCCATGTTCGCCACCGCGTCGGCGAGATCCAGCGGCAGCGGGGCGCCGTGTTCGACATGCTCCGCGAAGGCCTCCAGCTGGTAGGTGTAGGTCGCGCGGGTACCCAGGTGTTCGACGGTCTCGTCGCTTGCCGTGGTGATGGTGAGCCGGTCGTCGTCGAGTGGGTTGATGAAGTTGTGGACGAGCGCATCCGCCGTCGACCCGATCACCCGCAGGGTGAACGAGTACTGGTCGTCGACCATCGAGTTCGTCAACGCACCCGTCGCCCCGGAGTCGAAGGCGAACTCGGCCTCGAAACGCTCGTCGACGCCCGCGGTGCGCTCCACCGCCGTCGCCGACACCACGTGCGGCGTCCCGAAGCGCCGCAGGATGTGCAGCGCGTAGCAGCCCAGGTCCATCAACGCCCCGCCGGCCATGTCCAGCGACCAGCGCGGGTCCTCGGGCGCCGGCTCCGGCATCCCCATCGCGACCTCGACCCGCTGGAGGTCGCCGAGGCCGCCGTCGCGGGCCAGGTCGAGCGCGCGTCGCGTCACCGGATGGAACAGGTAGTGAAAGCCCTCCATGACGGTGACGCCCGCCGCTTCGGCGGCGGCAGCGACGCGGGCGGCTTCGGCGCGGTCCCGGGCGAACGGCTTCTCGGTCAGCACCGGCTTGCCTGCCGCGACCGCGGCCAGATTCCACGGCGCATGCAGCGCATTCGCCAGTGGGTTGTAGACGACGTCGACGTCGGGATCGTCGATCACATCCTGGTAGGTCGGGACCACCCGCTCGACGCCATAGCTGTCTGCAAATGCCTGCGCGCGCAGCGGATCTCGGGCGGCGACCGCGACCAGGCGGTGGCCCAGTTCTCGCGCCGGGCCGACGATCGCCTTCTCGGCGATCCGTGATGCGCCGAGAACACCGATCCTCACCGTCACGCCGTGACGCCCGCGGCCACTCCCGTGACGAAGGCAACGCTGGCGCGGACGTCGGCGAGCGGCCCGTCGCCGTCGGGCTCCCCGGCCAGGATGGTGTCCTGTTCCATCACGTACCAGCCGTCGAAACCGTTGTCCTGCAATGCCGTCACGATCCCGGCGATGTCGACGTCACCCTGACCCAGCGGCACGTACATCCCGGCGGCGACCGCGTCCGTGTAGGTCAGCTCACCGGATCGGACCTTCGCAGCGAGCGCCGCGTCGACGTCCTTGAGGTGTGTGTGCGCGATCCGCCCCGGCACCTGCTGAGCGAGCTGCAGCGGATCGGTACCGCCGATGAGCAGGTGTCCGGTGTCCAGGCACAGCGGGATGCGCGAGCCGGCGAGCACCCGGTCGACCTCGTCGCGAGTCTCGACCATCGTGCCGACGTGCGGGTGCAGGACAGCGGTCAGGCCGCGCTCGGCGACGATCTCGGCGAGGCGGTCGAGGTTGGTCAACAGGGTCTCCCACTGCTTCTCCGACAGTTGGGGCCGACTGTCGTAGCCGTCGGCCCCCGTGGCGGCAGCCAGCACCACCACGCCCGCGCCCGCGGCACCCAGCGACTCGAGCGGTCCGGCCAGATCGTCGAGCGGATCGTGCGTCTCGTCGAACAACACGACGGGCACGAAGCCGCCCACGCACTGCAGCCCGAACCGGTCCAGTGTCGCGATCAGCTCCTCGGTATCGGACGGCAGGAAACCGTCGGGTCCGAGCTCGGTCGCGGTCAATCCGACGCCGGCCATCTCGGTGAGCACGCGTTCCGGCGCGAGCTGATGTCCCCAGCCCGGTACCTCACACACTCCCCACGAGATCGGGGCTCCTGCGAGCTTCACTGCTGTGCCTCCTTTTTCACTGAGTCGATGGTGACCGGGACGCCGCGGTGCACGGACTCCGTTGCGGCTTCGGCGATCCAGGCGACCTCGACCGCGTCGGCGACCGTGGCGCCCAGGATCGGCGCGCCGCCGACGACGTCGACGAACGCGCTGAGCTCGGCGCGGAAGGCCTGGGTGAAGCGATCCATGAAGAAGTGGTGCGGCTGTCCCGTCGGGAACGAGGTGCCCGGATCACCGTTGACGACGGGCGCACCCTCGTCCCATCCGGCGACCATGGTGTCGTCGAAACCATGCACCTCGAGCCGACAGTCGTAACCACGGCCGTTGTAGCGGGCCGCGGAGATCACACCGAGGGCGCCACCGTCGAAACGCACGGTGATCACCGCGGTGTCGACGTCGCCGTACTCGGCGAACAGTGGGTCACCCTGCACGCTGCCGGTGGCGTAGACCTCGGTCACCTCTTGGCCCGTCACCCAGCGGATCGCATCGAAATCGTGGACGGCGCAGTCGCGGAAGATGCCGCCCGAGCCGCGGATGTAGTCCATCGGTGGGGGAGCGGGGTCCATCGTCGTGCTGCGCACCGTGTGCAGCCGTCCGAGCGAACCAGCGTCGACGGCCTGCTTGACCGCGGTGAACGCGGAGTCGAAGCGCCGCTGATATCCCACCTGGACCGCAACGCCTGAGCGGGCGATGATCTCGGCGACGCGGGCGCTCTCGGCCGCGGTCGACGCGATCGGCTTCTCACAGAACGTGGGCAGACCCTTCTCGACCGCGGCCAGTGCCAGTTCGGCGTGGGCCGGTGTCGCCGCGGCGACGACGACGCCGTCCACTCCCGACGCCAGCAGGTCGGCGACCGAATCCGCAGGCGTGGCACCGTATTTGGCGGCCACTTCGGCGACGGCGTGCGGGCGTTCGTCGGTGACGACGAGGCGCTCCACGTGCGGCAGGTTGGTCAAGGTCTCGGCGTGGAACGCGCCGATGCGGCCGAGGCCGATCAGACCCAGGGTGGTCATGGCATTCTCCGATCGTGGTAGTCGGTCAGCACGGTGTCGAGCTGTTCTTCGGTGAGGTCCTCGCCCAGGGCGTCGAGCACGATGTCGACCTGACTGCGAGGCGCCAGACTGTCGACGGGCGGATCGCTGTCGAGGTTCGTGGGGAAGGCGTAGCCCTCCGCGGTGGCGATCACGACGTTGCGCAACTCGTGTTCGGGCCGGCCGGTTGCGCGCATCCGGCGCAGCACCGGGTACACCGCGCGCGTCATCGCCGCACGATCCACCGCCTCCATCGCGCGGCCGAACGGAGAGCTGACCTGCAGCAGATTGGCGATGCGCCGGATGTCGCTCGACATGTTGGCTCCCGCACCGTGATAGAGCGCGGGATTGAAGAACACCGCGTCACCCGCCGTCAGGGGCACCTGCACGCGGTGTTGCGCGAAATAGTCGATGAACTCGGGCCGGTTGAAGGCCAGGTAGCCACCGGCGAAGCGCTGTGAGAACGGCAGCAGCATCGTCGGGCCGCTGTCGACCGGCATGTCGCAGTGCGCGACGGCGCCCTGCAGGGTCAGTGCGGGCGACATGCGGTGCAGATGGGCCGGATACTGCGCCAGATGCTCGGCGGGAACGAAGCCGAGGTGGTAGTCCCGGTGTGGAACCTGTGCTGCGCCACCGGGATTGACGATGTTGACCTGTGAGGTCAGCTGGTAGCGCGGGCCGAGCCAGGCCTGGCACACGAGTGCCAGCGTGTCGTTGGCGTAGTACTCGGCGTAGGCCTGCGGATCGCGCAGCGCCAGCTTCTGTGCGGCATTCCAGACACGATCGTTGGCGCCCGGCGCGCCGAAGTGATCGCCGGCGGTCCGGCCACCCTGGCGCTCCTGCTCGACGATGGCGAAGAACGCGTCATTGGTGCGCGCGACGACGTCCGCGGTGAACGCGCCGGCGAACACGACGACGCCGGGGCCGTCGGTCAGGGCCCGGATGAGCTCCGCCTGCAGGGCGCGCCGGTCGGCGGGCGCGGCGGCGGAGTAGACGAGGACATTGCTGCGCAGATCTGCGGCGTGCGGATAGTCGGCTGGGTCGGTCTGCTGCTCGACTTGCGTGCGGAACTCGTCGAGATCGCAATCCGCCTCACCGAGCCACGCCGCCGGGTGCAGAGAGGTTGCCATAGCCGCTAGTCTTGCTGTGATCGAGGCCGCAATCAACGGCAAAAACCCATCAAAAACACCTCACCACCCGTGGCGAGCAGACGCGAACTCGACGCGACACGCCGCGAAACCACTCGAGTTCGCGTCTGCTCGCGGGGAGAAAAGGGGCACGTCGGTGGCGCATCGGTACAAGATCCGGGAGATCGCGCAGCAGAGCGGGCTGAGCGAGGCGACCGTCGATCGCGTTCTCAACCGCAGGCCCGGCGTCCGCGAAACCACCATCGCCGAGGTCAACCAGGCGATCGCCGACCTGGACAAGCAGCGCGCGCAGCTGCGACTGAACGGCCGCCGGTACCTCATCGACGTGGTCATGCAGACTCCGCAGCGGTTCTCCGACGCCTTCCGCGCCGCAGTCGAAGCCGAACTTCCCGGCTTCGCGCCGGCCATGCTGCGGGCCCGGTTCCATCTCTGGGAGGCGGGCTCGAGCGCCCAGATGGTCGACACGCTGGCGCGAATCCGTGGCAGTCACGGGGTGATCTTGAAAGCGCAGGACGAGCCATCGGTCGCCGAGGCCGTCGACCGGCTGGTGGAGTCCGGGGTCCCGGTGGTGACGTACACGACCGACATCCCGGCCAGCGCGCGCAGCGGCTACGTCGGCATCGACAACCACGGCGCCGGCGTCACCGCCGCCTACCTGGTCCAGCAGTGGCTGGGGGACGCACCCTCGGACGTGCTGATCACGCTCAGTCGCACCGTGTTCCGCGGCGAAGGGGAACGCGAGGTCGGATTCCGGTCGGCGTTGCGCGCGTCCGGTCGCACGATCGTCGAGGTCAGCGGCAGCGACGGCATCGATGCGAGCAACGAGCGACTGGTGCTCGACGCGCTGGCCGCCCACCCCGCGATCCACGCGGTGTACTCCGTCGGCGGCGGCAACGTCGCGACGGTGGCGGCGTTCGAAAAGCTCGGCCGCCCGTGCCGGGTCTTCGTCGCCCACGACCTCGACGCCGACAATCGCCGCCTGCTGGGGGAGGGAAAGCTGTCCGCCGTGCTGCACAACGATCTGCGCGCCGACGCCAGACTGGCCCTGCGGCTGATCCTGCACGAGCGCGGGGCTTTGCCGGCCGAGGCCGCCCGGCCGGTACCGATCCAGGTCATCACCCCGTACAACCTGCCCGCTCCGGGGTAGCTGGTCGCTACCGGCCGGTAACCTTTTCTAAGAGACTTTCAGCGCCCGCGGACGTGACGAAAACCACATTCCCGATACCTCGCTGCGCCGCCCACGCGACCTGAACTGGGTGTTCGCCGCATCGCCATCGGCGCGACACCTGCGGGCCTGGTATGGGTGACCTTAAGAGAAGTGCAATAATCGGTACTGCCAGTGACACCAAATTCTTGACGGGTGTCCATCGACGGCGCACCGGACGGGCTGCGACACGACGGACATTCGCCACGGATCACCACTCGGCGACGAGCAACCGAGTGCGGATCAAGACGCGGAAGGCAAGTGAGTGGCAGACAACGGCACCGTGACTGCGGGCGCATCCAGCGCCCCCCGGCAGAAGCTCGAGAAGGTCGTCATCCGCTTCGCCGGTGACTCCGGCGACGGCATGCAGCTCACCGGGGACCGCTTCACCTCCGAGGCCGCACTGTTCGGCAACGACCTTGCGACGCAGCCGAATTACCCCGCCGAGATCCGCGCCCCCCAGGGCACGCTGCCCGGGGTCTCGTCGTTCCAGATCCAGATCGCCGACTACGACATCCTCACCGCAGGCGATCGCCCCGACGTGCTGGTCGCGATGAACCCCGCCGCCCTCAAGGCCAACGTGTCCGACCTGCCCCGCGGCGGCCTGATCATCGCCAACTCCGACGAGTTCACCAAGCGCAATCTCGCCAAGGTCGGGTACGACGCGAATCCACTCGAGACCGACGAGCTCTCCGACTACGTGGTGCAGCCCGTCGCGATGACCACGCTGACCCTCGGCGCCGTCGAGTCGATCGGCGCCAGCAAGAAGGACGGTCAGCGCGCGAAGAACATGTTCGCGCTCGGCTTGTTGTCGTGGATGTACGGCCGCGAGCTCGAGCACAGCGAGGCGTTCATCCGGGAGAAGTTCGCCCGCAAGCCCGAGGTGGCCGAGGCTAACGTGCTCGCGCTCAAGGCCGGCTGGAACTACGGCGAGACCACCGAGGCGTTCGGCACCACCTACGAGGTCGCGCCGGCGAAGCTGAAAAGCGGTGAGTACCGGCAGATCTCGGGAAACACGGCGCTGGCGTACGGCATCGTCACCGCCGGCCAGCTGTCCGACCTGCAGGTCGTGCTCGGCACCTATCCGATCACCCCGGCCAGCGACATCCTCCACGAGCTGTCCAAGCACAAGAACTTCAACGTCCTGACTTTCCAGGCCGAGGACGAGATCGCCGGCATCGGTGCGGCGATCGGCGCCTCCTACGGAGGCGCCATCGGTGTCACCAGCACGTCCGGGCCGGGTATCTCGCTGAAGTCGGAGGCCATCGGTCTCGCGGTGATGACCGAACTGCCGCTGATCGTCATCGACGTCCAGCGCGGCGGACCGTCGACCGGCCTGCCCACCAAGACCGAGCAGGCCGATCTGCTGCAAGCGATGTTCGGCCGCAACGGCGAATCGCCGGTGGCCATCCTCGCCCCGCGGTCCCCGTCGGACTGCTTCGACATCGCCGTCGAGGCGGTGCGTATCGCGATCAACTACCACACGCCGGTGATGATCCTGTCCGACGGCGCGATCGCCAACGGCTCTGAGCCGTGGCGCATCCCGGACGTCAGCACGTTCACGCCGATCGAGCACACGTTCGCCGAGGAGGGCCAGCCGTTCCAGCCGTACGCGCGCGACCCCGAGACCCTGGCCCGGCAGTTCGCCGTGCCCGGCACGCCGGGACTCGCGCACCGCATAGGCGGCCTAGAATCGGCCAACGGCTCGGGCAACATCTCCTACGAGCCCAAGAACCACGACCTGATGGTGCGGCTCCGGCAGGAGAAGGTCGCCGGCATCGACATCGCCGACCTCGAGGTCGACGATCCGACCGGTGATGCAGACCTGCTGATGCTGGGCTGGGGGAGCAGCTACGGCCCCATCGGCGAGGCATGCCGGCGGGCCCGACGCAAGGGCATCAAGGTCGCCCACGCGCAGCTGCGCCACCTCAACCCGCTCCCGGCCAATCTCGGTGAGGTGCTGGGCCGCTATTCGCGCGTTGTCGTACCGGAGATGAACCTCGGCCAGCTGGCGCTGCTCCTGCGGGGCCGCTATCTCGTGGACGTGCAGTCGGTGACCAAGGTCGAGGGCATGGCATTCCTGGCCGACGAGGTCGAAGGCATCATCGATGCCGCGCTCGACGGCACGCTGGCTGAAAAAGAGAACGAGAAAGCGAAATTCGCGCGGCTGGCGGCAGCCACCATCGACACCGAAGCGACCGGAGTGAGCGCATGACCGACGTGCTGGGTACCGACCTCGGATTGACACCGCTGAACAAGATGAGCCTCGTCCCCACCACGGACGAGCCGCAGAAGGCCAAGGACTTCACCAGCGACCAGGAGGTGCGCTGGTGCCCCGGCTGCGGTGACTACGTCATCCTCAACACGATCCGGAACTTCCTGCCCGAGCTGGGGCTCAAGCGCGAGAACATCGCGTTCGTCAGCGGCATCGGGTGCTCGAGCCGGTTCCCGTACTACCTGGAGACCTACGGGTTCCACTCCATCCACGGCCGGGCGCCGACGATCGCGACCGGTCTGGCACTGGCCCGGCAGGACCTCTCGGTCTGGGTCGTCACCGGTGACGGCGACGCGCTGTCCATCGGCGGCAACCATCTGATCCATGCACTGCGCCGCAACGTGAACCTGACGATCCTGCTGTTCAACAACCGCATCTACGGGTTGACCAAGGGGCAGTACTCGCCGACGTCCGAGGTCGGCAAGGTCACCAAGTCGACGCCGATGGGCTCGCTGGACTACCCCTTCAACCCGGTGTCGCTGGCCCTGGGTGCCGAGGCGACGTTCGTCGGGCGCGCGCTGGACTCCGATCGCAAGGGTCTGTCCGAGGTGTTGCGCGGCGCTGCCGAGCATCGCGGGGCGGCACTGGTCGAGATCATGCAGGACTGCCCGATCTTCAACGACGGGTCGTTCGACGCGCTGCGCAAGGAAGGCGCCGAGGAACGACTGATCAACCTGACGCACGGCGAGCCGATCATCTTCGGCGCCGACGGGGAGTACTGCGTGGTCAAGTCGGGCTTCGGGCTCGAGGTCGCCAAGACTGCCGACGTCGCCACCGACCAGATCGTCGTGCACGACGCGGAGCTGGACGACCCGGCGTATGCGTTCGCGCTGTCGCGCCTGTCCGAGCAGAACCTGGACCACATGGTGATGGGCATCTTCCGCAAGGTGAGCAAGCCGACCTACGACGACGCGGCGCGCCAGCAGGTTGCGGCCGCACGCGAGGCGCGTCCGCACGACACCGCGGCGCTGCAGGCGCTGCTGCGCGGTAAGGACACCTGGTCGGTCGACTGACCGGTCTTCGGGCACGTGCCCGCGGTGCTGAGCTAACGTCACCGGTGTGACGTCACCGCTGCCGTTGGCCGCTGTCATCCTCGCCGGAGGGGCTTCCCGCCGGATGGGCCGGGACAAGGCCGCAGTGCCCATAGACGGGCCCGACGGGCCGACCACGCTGCTGCAACGCATGGTGGCGATCGTGAGCCCGCGCTGCGCACCCGTCTTCGTGATCGCCGCACCGGGCCAGGCGTTGCCCGATGTGCCCGATGTGAATGCCAGGGTGTTGCGTGACGAGGTCCGCGGGGTGGGGCCGCTGCTGGCCACGGGGCGGGGACTGCGCGCGGCCGCCGAGGCGGGTCTCGAGCACGCCTTCGTGTGCGCGGTCGACATGCCGAAGCTGACGATCGACATCATCGACACCCTTGCCGGGCCCGCCCGGCGGCTCGGCGTCGACGTCGTGCTGCCCTGGGACGGCCGAGATCACTATCTGGCGGGCATCTACCGGACGGGATTGCACGGGACCGTCGACGACTTGATCGCCGCCGGCGCGCGCAGCATGCGAGCGCTGGTCGATGCGGTGGACACGCAGCGGATCGTGATGACCGAACAGGCCGCACTGACGAACGTCAACACCGAGGCCGACCTGACGGCACTCATTCCCCCCAAATTCTCTCAACAAAGTCACTGACGAAATCGCCGAATTCTGACGCCTTGTGGCGTTATGGGCGGCTGCCTATTCGAACGACAGAACGACGACAATTCTCGCGCTATTCCGTCATCACCCCCGTTCGATGGCCTCGACCAGCGCTATCTGAAAGACGTTGAACAACAGTGATTGTCGATGCTGTTCATGTCAAAATTCGCTGCGCAGAACGGTACTGGTCGGACGACGACGGAGTGATCGTTGTCGCCTGATGACGCGTCGAACAATGGCTGCACGAGTAAAAGCCTTGGGTCTCTAGAATGTCTTCGCGGTAACTCGTTTTCGGTTGTGCCGCAGGAATACCCGCTATGTCGAGGCGTCATCGTGACGAGATGTGCGGCAGTCTGGCCAAGAAGTACGGCGAGCCGCCGGCCCGCAGGACGTTCGCAGGGTGGCAGGGGTCACAAAAACGTCGTGATGTCGCTCACTGAAAGAGCGGCGCGGAAACTTTCCGACCTTCGCGTCAATCCCCATTGCGACCAGCGAGAACGCAGGATCACCGCGTCGTGATCGTTTCGTGATCTGACGGAAATTGATTAGACACCTGAGATGACTTTGCATAGCCGCCTTTGTACGGTCCCAAACAGCTTCTGACCGAAGCCGATAACTCAAAAACCACGAACCAGCGTGTGTGGGCCACGCGAGGCGCATCCGCCTCCACCGGCGCCGGACATCTCCGGCGAGATCGACTCAGATCTCCCAGTCGCACCCGACCGAGACGGTGCGACTCGACATCCCCCGCCTGCCACAGGCAGCACAGGCCGTGCATCCGCGCGGCCTGTTCACGGCGCGCGCTCGGCGAAAGGACGAAAGTTGAAGAACATCCGCACAACGTTCGGGCTGGCCAGCATCGCCGGCGCGCTCGCCGTGGCACCCATGGCGGCAGCGATCGGTTTCGGGGCCGGAACCGCGAATGCGGACAGCGTGAACTGGGATGCCGTCGCGGCGTGCGAGTCGGGCGGTAACTGGGCCATCAACACTGGCAACGGCTACTACGGCGGCCTGCAGTTCACCATGAGCACCTGGAAGGCCAACGGCGGCACGGGCTCGCCGCACGGCGCCAGCCGTGAGGAGCAGATCCGCGTGGCCGAGAACGTGCTGCGCTCGCAGGGCATCGGCGCGTGGCCGGTCTGCGGTCGCCGCGGCTGACCCCCTACCACTTTTCGGCGAGGCGGTGTCGACTTCTGTCGACACCGCCTCGTTTTTCTCAGTTTCCTCACAGGTCTCTTACACCAGATAAGTAACGTCTAAAAACTTCATTCTCATCGGTAACAGGTGATGTTGCTCACCCGACAGACCGGACAGCCGCAGCGTGAGACGCCAGACGTCGCATGCGGGCCTTGGGTCACAACGGTCGGGGAAGGACCGCAGAGATGAACGTTCGCAGCATGATCAGCAAGGGCCTGCTGGCCGCCGCGCTCTCCGGAGCCTTCGCCGCTGTGCCGATGGCACTCGACGGCGCCACCGCCACCGCGCATGCCGACTCGGTGAACTGGGACGCCATCGCGCAGTGCGAGTCGGGTGGCAACTGGAGCATCAACACCGGCAACGGCGCCTACGGCGGACTGCAGTTCAAGCAGGCCACCTGGACCTCCAATGGCGGCACCGGCAGCCCGGCGACCGCGTCGCGCGCCGAGCAGATCCGCGTCGCGGAGAACGTGCTGCAGAGCCAGGGCCTCAACGCATGGCCCAAGTGCGGTGCGGCCGGCATGAGCGCCGCGCAGGTGTGGGGCAAGTCCCCGGCTCCCGCCGCCGTGCCCGTCAGCATGCCCGCCACCGCCAAGGGGTGCGCCAACCTCCCGACCTCCGCGCTGGGCGGCTTCGTGAACCCGCAGAAGATGTGCATGGCGCTGCTCACCCCGCGCGCCGCGCGCTGAGCCTGTTTAGCCCGGCGGCATGGCCAAAGCCGATCGCGCCGCGATCCACGCCAGATGTGCCGTCACGGCGCGCTCGGGCAGCAGCGCTGTGCCCCAGCTCGCGGCTGCACCCAGCGCGGCAGGTCGCGCATTCAGGATGCGCCCGATGAGCATCGCCTCCCGCACCACCCCGCGCACCCGCCGCCGGCGGAACGTGGAGAACGACGAGAAGGCCTGGGGTAGATCCGGGGCCTGCGCCACGCATCTCGCGAGCACCGCAGCATCTTCGATGCCCTGACATCCGCCCTGACCGAGATGGGGCCGCATCGGGTGCGCGGCGTCGCCCACGATGGCGACCGGCCCGCGCGCCCAGTTCCGCGCGGGGACGCGATCGTAGAGGTCATTGCGCAGGAGATGCTCCGGCGCTGTCGCCGCCACCAAGTCCGGGATCGGCGCCGCCCAGTCGGACAGCAGGCGGGCCAGGTGAGCGCGCTCGCCCTCGGGCGCGCGACCCCCCTCCGGCGTGCGCTCCGTGGCGAACCAATAGGTGTGGGCGGGCCCGAGCGGAACATGCCCGACCTGCACGCCCGGGCCGAGGGTCTCGCCGGCCAGCTCTGGGTTCATCGGGATGTCGGCGACACCGCGCCACGCGGTGTAGCCGACGTAGCGGCTGGGCAGTTCTCCGTTGAGGGTGCGTGCCACGACCGAACGGACCCCGTCGGCGCCGATGACGCCGTCGGCCTCCAGGACATCGCCGTCCGCAGTCGTGACATGCACCCCCGACCCAGCTGTCGACACCGCCGTGACCGACACCCCGCCGGTGACGGTGCCGGCCGGAAGGGCCGCGGCCAGCACCTCCAGCAAGGTCGATCGGCGCACGACCACCAGCGGCTCGCCGAGGGCCGTGACCATCCGCTGACCCGCCGGCCGGCGCAACCAACGCCCGCTGCGCCAACGGATCGCGCCGGCGGTGACGTGACCGCCGGCATCCCGGACCGTATCGCCGACGCCGATCTCGTCGAGCGCGGCCAGCGCGTTGGGCCAGATGCTGATTCCCGTGCCTGCGCCGAGATCGGTCCGCTGATCGAGCACGCGGACGTCATGGCCGTCCCGGCTCAGCGCGACGGCGGTCGCCAGTCCGGCGATGCCGGCGCCGACGACGATGAACCGCGCTGGCATGAGCCGACCCTAGCTCCCCGGCTGTGTTACGAAGTGGGCATGGCCGCCGATTCCCCGCCTGACGCTCCGTTCGACGATCTGGACACCTACCTGTCGCTGCCGAGGGTCAGTGGCCTTGCGATCACTTCCGACGGTTCGCGCGTCGCGACGACAGTGTCGGAACTCGGCACCGACCGCACTGAATTCGTCAGTGCGATCTGGGAATTGGACCCCGCCGGACAGGCGCCCGCGAGGCGGATCACCCATGGCCGCACCGGCGAGTCGGCGCCCGCGTTCACCGCCGAGGGCGATCTGCTGTTCCTCGCCAAACGCGCCGGCGACGGCGACGACGACCCGCCCAAGGCGCTGTGGCGCCTGCCCGCGGGCGGGGGAGAGGCCACCCGGATCGCGACGTTCCCGGGAGGCGTCGATGCGGCGATACCCGCACGCCGCGACGACGTCACCGTCATGGTGGCGCCGGTCCTGCGTTCGGCGCACAGTGTGGACGACGACCGTCGACTGCGTGAGGCACGGTCGAAGGCCAAGATCTCGGCCGTGCTGCACACCGGTTATCCGGTGCGGCACTGGGATCACGACCTCGGACCCGACCAGCCCCACCTGTTCACCGGGGACGGTGACCTCGCCCCAGACCCGGGCGACGCGCTACGCGATGCGCAGTGCGACGTCAGCTCCGACGGCACCTTTCTGGTGACGACGTGGCAGGTTCCCACGCCTGGCGCGGCCGTGCGAAAGACGCTGGTGCGCATCGATATCGAAACGGGGGAGCGGCTCACGCTGGTCGACGACCCCGACGCCGATCTCGGGATGCCCGCCATCTCACCCGACGGCTCCGCGGTCGCGTTCACCCGCGAGACGTTCTCCACGCCGACGCGAGCGCCGCGGATCACGCTGTGGCTGTTGCGCTTCGGCTCGCCTGCTGTCGAACTCACCGGCGAGTGGGACCGGTGGCCCACCTCGGTGGCGTGGGCACCTGATGGCGAATCGCTGATCGTGACGGCCGACCAGGGCGGCCGTGGTCCGATCTTCACCGTGGACTCATCGACGTCCGCGGTGCGACCTCTCGTCGACGACGACTTCACCTACACCGACATCCGTGTGGCCACGACCGGTGCGGTGTTCGCGCTGCGCAGTTCCTATGCCACGCCGCCGCATCCGGTGCGGATCGATGCCGACGGCACGGTGACGATCCTGCCGTGCGTTCCGTTGCCCACACTGCCGGGCACCCTCACCGAGGTGATCGCCCACGCCGACGACGGGGTCGCGGTCCGGTCGTGGCTGGTGCTGCCCGACGGAGAGGACCCGGCCCCGCTCGTGCTCTGGATCCACGGCGGGCCACTGGCGAGCTGGAACGCCTGGCACTGGCGCTGGAACCCGTGGCTCATGGCCGCGCGCGGGTACGCCGTCCTGCTGCCCGATCCGGCGCTGTCGACCGGCTACGGCCAGGACTTCATCCAACGCGGCTGGGGCGCCTGGGGATTCGCGCCGTACACCGATGTGATGGCGGCCACCGATGCCGCCTGCGCCCACCCCCGGGTCGACGCCACACGCACTGCGGCCATGGGCGGTTCGTTCGGCGGCTACATGGCCAACTGGATCGCCGGCCACACCGACAGGTTCGCTGCGATCGTCACCCATGCCAGCCTGTGGGCGCTCGACCAATTCGGCGGAACCACCGACGGAGGCTACTGGTGGGCGCGTGAGATGACACCGGAGATGACCGCCGCGAACTCCCCGCATCGCCACGTCGGCGACATCGCGACCCCGATGCTGGTCATCCACGGCGATCGGGACTATCGCGTGCCGATCGGGGAAGCGTTGCGGCTGTGGTACGACCTGCTCAGCTCGTCGGGTCTGCCCGCTGCCGAGGACGGTACGACCGAGCACCGATTCCTCTACTTCCCCTCGGAGAACCACTGGGTGTTGAGCCCGTCGCACGCCAAGCTCTGGTATGAGGTGGTGTTCGGATTCCTGGCCCGTCACGTGCTCGGGCAGGACGCCGACCCGCCCGAGACCCTCGGGTAGCGTCGGGCCACATGACCGCACCGGACCGCGAATTCGACATCGTCCTCTACGGCGCCACGGGATTCGTCGGCAAGCTGACCGCCCGCTACCTTGCCTCGGCCGCCGGGGACGCCCGCATCGCGCTGGCAGGGCGTTCACCCGACCGGCTGCTGTCGGTGCGGGAAACCCTGCCCGCGTCGGCGCAGTCGTGGCCGCTGATCACCGCCGACGCGTCCGATCCGTCGTCACTGGCCGCAATGGCCGCGCGCACCCGCGTCGTCATCACCACCGTCGGCCCGTACCTGCGCTACGGCATGCCGCTGGTGGCCGCCTGCGCGGCTGCCGGGACCGATTACACCGACCTCACCGGTGAACCGCTGTTCGTCCGGCGGGCCATCGACGAGTACCACAAGCAGGCCGTCGACACCGGCGCCCGCATCGTGCACGCCTGCGGATTCGATTCCATCCCCTCCGATCTCACGGTCTTCGCGCTGCACAGGCAGGCGGAAAAGGACGGCAGCGGCGAGCTCGGCGACACCAACTACGTGGTGCGGCGCCTCGCCGGCGGGGTGTCCGGCGGCACCCTGGCCTCGATGACCGAGCTGATCCGGGAGGCGGCCGAGGACCCGGAGGGCCGGCGGTTGCTCAATGATCCCTACACGCTCTCCCCGGACCGGGTTGCCGAGCCCGAACTGGGCGGTCAACCCGATGCGCGCTGGCGGCGCGGGCGTGACATCGCCCCCGAACTCGACGGCTACTGGGTGGGGGCGTTCGCGATGGCGCTGCCGAATTCCCGCATCGTGCGCCGCAGCAACGCCCTGCTGGAGTACGCCTACGGCAGGCGGTTCGAGTACGCCGAGCAGATGAGCCTCGGCAGATCGCCGGTCGCGCCGCTGGCCGCGGCGATGGCCACCGGCGGCAACCTCGCCGCCGTCGAACTGGGCTCCCGGCTCCTCCACCGCGTGCCGCGCGGCGCGCTGGAACGCATCCTGCCCAAGCCCGGCTCGGGGCCCAGCGAGCAGACCCGGGAGAAGGGCCACTACACCGTCGAGACCTACACCACCACCTCGTCGGGTGCCCGCTACGTCGCCCGGATGTCGCAGCAGGGCGACCCCGGGTACAAGGCGACGTCGGTGCTGCTCTCCGAGAGCGCGCTGGCGCTGGCGACCGACCGCGACAAGCTCTCCGATCTGCGCGGCGTGCTGACCCCGGCCGCCGCGATGGGCGACGCGTTGCTGGCCCGCTTCCCGGCTGCCGGGGTGAGTCTGGAGGTCACGAAGCTGGCTTGACCGAACGCCGGTCGAACTGTCCGGGCCGGGTCTACCCTGACGCCTATGAGCGGGCTCGACGACCTCTACAGCCAGATCCCCGTCCAGCAGATCGCCGGCAGGTTGGGCGTCGATCCGAGCGAGGTCGACAGCGCCGTCAAGACGCTGGTGCCCGTCCTCGTCGGTGGCCTACAGCACAACGCCCAGGATCCGGATACCGCCGACGGCATCGCCTCGGCCGCCGACTCGCACGCCCGCAGTGGCCTGCTCGACGGGGAAGTTCGGGTCGACCAGGTCGACGAAGCCGACGGCTCCCGGGCAGTGGCGAAGATCTTCGGTGGCAACGACACCGGACAGGTGGCCTCGGCACTGTCCGGGGGTGGCGCCGGCAGCAGTGACCTCATCCAGAAGCTGCTGCCGATCCTCACGCCCATCGTGCTCGCCTACATCGGCAAGCGGCTCTCGGGCGGCGGGGCCGCGCAGGTGCCCGGGCAGTCCGGTGGTGGGGGCATCGGCGACATCCTGGGCAGCATCCTCGGCGGTGGCGCGAAGCCCGGCGGTGACAACCCGCTGGGCAGCATCCTGGGCTCCGTGCTGGGCGGCGACAAGGCCGGTGGGTTCGGTGACATCCTCGGCGGGCTTCTGGGCGGAAAGAAGTAGTCCGCGGCGTCTTCCTAGAATGGCTCGGTGACCTCCCAGCCGCTCGCCAACACCGGACCCTCCGGGCTCGACGCCCTGCCCAAGTCGTGGGACCCCGCGGCGGTCGAGAGTGACCTGTACCAGAGCTGGGTGGATGCCGGATACTTCACCGCCGATCCGGCCAGCGACAAACCCGCCTACTCGATCGTCCTGCCGCCGCCCAACGTGACCGGCAGCCTGCACATGGGCCACGCGCTGGACCACACGCTGATGGATGCGCTGACCCGCAGGAAGCGCATGCAGGGGTACGAGGTGCTGTGGCTGCCCGGTATGGACCACGCCGGCATCGCCACCCAGACCGTGGTGGAGAAGCAGCTCGCCGTCGACGGGAAGACCAAAGAGGACTTCGGCCGCGAGCTGTTCATCGAGAAGGTCTGGGACTGGAAGCGCGAATCCGGCGGCACCATCGGCGCGCAGATGCGGCGCCTCGGCGACGGCGTCGACTGGAGCCGGGACCGCTTCACGATGGACGAGGGGCTCTCCCGAGCCGTGCGGACGATCTTCAAGCGCCTCTTCGACGCGGGGCTGATCTATCAGGCCGAGCGCCTGGTCAACTGGTCGCCGGTGCTCGAGACCGCGATCTCCGATCTCGAGGTCAAATACGAAGACATCGAGGGCGAGCTGGTCTCGTTCCGCTACGGCTCGATGTCCGACGACGAACCGCACCTGGTGGTGGCCACCACCCGCCTGGAGACGATGCTGGGGGACACCGCGATCGCCGTGCACCCCGACGACGACCGCTACCGCCATCTGGTCGGCACGACGCTGCCGCACCCGTTCCTGCCCGACCGCGGTGTGATCGTCGTCGCCGACCATCACGTCGATCCCGAATTCGGCACCGGCGCAGTCAAAGTCACCCCGGCACACGATCCGAACGACTTCGAGATCGGCCTGCGCCACCAACTGCCCATGCCGACGATGCTCGACACGAAGGGTCGGATCGCCGACACCGGAACGCAGTTCGACGGCATGGACCGCTTCGAGGCCCGCGTCGCAGTGCGCGAGGCGCTGGCCGAGCAGGGCCGCATCGTCGCCGAGAAGCGCCCGTACCTGCACAGCGTCGGCCACTCCGAACGCAGCGGCGAACCGATCGAGCCGCGGCTGAGCCTGCAGTGGTGGGTCAAAGTCGAGTCGTTGGCCAAGGCCGCCGGTGACGCAGTGCGTACCGGTGACACCGTGATCCATCCCGCCAGCCTGGAGCCGCGCTGGTTCGCGTGGGTGGACAACATGCACGACTGGTGCATCTCGCGTCAGCTGTGGTGGGGCCACCGAATCCCGATCTGGCACGGACCCGACGGGCAGACCGTGTGCGTCGGTCCCGACGAGACGCCGCCGGATGGCTGGGTCCAGGACAACGATGTGCTGGACACCTGGTTCAGCTCGGCGCTGTGGCCGTTCTCGACGATGGGCTGGCCCGACGCCACCGCGGAGCTGGCGAAGTTCTATCCCACCTCGGTGCTGGTGACCGGGTACGACATCCTGTTCTTCTGGGTGGCCAGGATGATGATGTTCGGCACCTTCGTCGGCGACGACCCCGCCATCACCGGCGACGGATCCCGCGGGCCTCAGGTCCCGTTCCAGAACGTGTTCCTGCACGGCCTGATTCGCGACGAACACGGCCGCAAGATGAGCAAGTCCCGCGGTAACGGCATCGATCCGCTGGACTGGGTGGAGAAGTTCGGCGCCGACGCGCTGCGGTTCACGTTGGCCCGCGGCGCGAGTCCGGGCGGTGATCTGGCCATCGGCGAAGACCACGCCCGCGCGTCGCGCAACTTCGCCACCAAGCTGTTCAACGCCACGCGGTTCGCGCTCCTCAACGGCGCCAGCCCCGCCCCGCTGCCGCCCGCCGACACGCTGACCGACGCCGACCGCTGGATTCTGGGCCGGCTGGAAGAGGTTCGCGCCGAGGTGGATTCGGCGTTGGACGGCTACGAGTTCAGCCGCGCGTGTGAGGCGCTCTACCACTTCGCGTGGGACGAGTTCTGCGACTGGTACGTGGAATTGGCCAAAGTCCAGCTCGGCGAAGGCGTTTCGCACACCACGGCCGTGCTGGCCGCGGTTCTCGACACGCTGCTCAAGCTGCTGCACCCGGTGATGCCCTTCGTCACCGAGGTGCTGTGGACGACCCTCACCGGCGGCGAGTCGCTGGTGATCGCGCAGTGGCCCACCGCCAGCGGCATCACACTCGATACCGCTGCAGCGCAACGAGTTTCCGATATGCAGAAGCTGATCACCGAAGTGCGACGCTTCCGCAGTGACCAGGGACTGGGCGACCGGCAGAAAGTGCCGGCGCGGCTGTCCGGTGTCGACGACGCCGGGTTGGCCGCTCACGTGCCCGCCGTCACCGCGCTGGCCTGGCTCACCCCGCCCGCGGATGACTTCACCGCGTCGGCGTCGGTCGAGGTGCGTCTGTCCGGCGGCACCGTGCTGGTGGAGGTCGACACCTCCGGCACCGTCGACGTCGAGGCCGAGCGGCGCCGCCTCGACAAGGACCTGGCCGCGGCGCGCAAGGAGCTGGCCGGCACCTCGGCCAAACTGGGCAACGACGCGTTCCTGGCCAAGGCGCCCGCGGACGTCGTCGACAAGATCAAGGCGCGCCGGCAGCTCGCCGCCGAAGAAGTCGAGCGCATCTCGGCACGGTTGGCCGCGTTGACGTGAGCTCGACCGAACCCGCGCCCGACGAGATCGCCGCCCTGCTGCAGGTCGAGCACCTGCTCGACCAGCGGTGGCCGGAGACGAAGATCGAGCCCAGCACGGCCCGTATCGCGGCGTTGCTCGAGCTGCTCGGCTCCCCGCAGAAGGGCTACCCGTCGATCCACATCGCCGGCACGAACGGCAAGACGTCGGTGGCCCGGATGGTCGACGCGCTGCTGACGGCGCTGCACCGACGGACGGGCCGGACGACCAGCCCGCACCTGCAGTCGGCCGTCGAGCGGATCTCGATCGACGGCAGGCCGATCAGCCCGGCCACCTACGTCGACACCTACCGGGAGATCGAACCGTTCGTGGAGCTGGTCGATCGGCAGTCCGAGGCGGGCGGCGGACCCCGCTGCTCGAAGTTCGAGGTGGTCACGGCCATGGCGTTCGCCGCGTTCGCCGACGCCCCGATCGACGTCGCGGTGGTCGAGGTGGGCCTCGGCGGACGCTGGGACGCGACCAACGTGGTCAACGCGCCCGTCGCGGTGATCACTCCGATCGGCATGGACCACACCGACTATCTCGGTGACACGATCGCCGAGATCGCCGGCGAGAAGGCCGGCATCATCACCCGTCAGGCCGACGATCTGGTGCCCACCGACACCGTCGCCGTGATCGGCCGACAGGTGCCCGAGGCGATGGAGGTGCTGCTGGCCGCCGCCGTCCGGGCCGACGCGGCCGTGGCGCGCGAGGACTCCGAATTCGCCGTGCTCGACCGCCAGGTCGCGATCGGCGGCCAGATGCTCGAACTGCAGGGCCTCGGCGGCCGGTACTCGGAGATATTCCTGCCGCTGCACGGTGAACACCAGGCCCACAACGCGGTCCTCGCCCTCGCCGCCGTGGAGGCGTTCTTCGGCGCGGGTGCCGACCGCCAGCTCGACGTCGACGCCGTGCGTGCCGGATTCGCCGCCGCCACGTCGCCCGGCCGGCTGGAGCGGATGCGCAGCGCGCCAACGGTGTTCATCGATGCGGCACACAATCCGGCGGGTGCGGCGGCGCTGGCGTCGGCGCTCGCCGAGGAGTTCGACTTCCGCTTCCTGGTCGGGGTGGTGTCGGTGATGGCCGACAAGGACGTCGACGGAGTCCTGGCCGCGCTCGAGCCGGCCTTCGACCAGATCGTCGTCACCACCAACGGTTCCCCACGCGCGCTGGAGGTCGATGCGCTCGCCGTCAAGACCGAGGAGATCTTCGGCCCCGAGCGCGTCGTCACCGCGGCCACGCTGCCCGACGCGATCGAAACAGCCACCGCGATCGTCGAGGATTCGGGTGGCGACGGCGACGGTGCCGGCGGCATGAGCGGCGCGGGCATCGTGATCACCGGCTCCGTCGTCACCGCGGGTGTCGCGCGCACGCTGTTCGGGAAGGACCCCGCATGAGCGCGCCTGCGCCGCCCGATCCGTGGAAGAGCTTCCGCGGCGTCATGGCCGGCACGCTGATCCTGGAGGCCATCGTCGTCCTCCTCGCGCTGCCGGTGGTCAGCGCTGTCGGTGGCGGGCTCAGCGGGGCGTCCACCGGCTACGTCGTCGGGGTCGCGGCGCTGCTGCTGCTGATGGCAGGTGTGCAGGGTCGGCCGTGGGCGATCTGGGCGAATCTCGGTGTGCAACTCCTCCTGGTCGCGGGCTGGGCCCTCTATCCGGGCATCGGTTTCATCGGCCTGCTGTTCGTGGTGGTGTGGTTGCTGATCGCCTATCTGCGGGCGGAGGTGCTGCGCCGGCAGAAGCGCGGCCTGCTTCCCGGACAGCAGCGCGACCCCGAACAGGGTGCGTAAGCCGGCCACACCGTGTGGGTAGGCTGTCCGCCGTGACAGAGCGAACCCTCGTCCTCATCAAGCCCGACGGCGTGGCCCGCCGGCTCGTCGGCGAGATCATCAGCAGGATCGAAGCCAAGGGACTGACCGTCGCTGCGCTCGAGCTCAAGAACGTCGATGACGCGCTGGCGCGCGCCCATTACGCCGAGCACGACGGCAAACCCTTCTTCGACTCGCTGCTGGAGTTCATCACCTCCGGCCCCGTCGTGGCGGCCGTGCTGGAAGGCCCGCGCGCCATCGCCGCGTTCCGTCAGCTCGCCGGCGGTACCGACCCCGTCGACAAGGCCGTCCCCGGCACCATCCGCGGAGACCTCGGCCTGGAGACGCAGTTCAACCTGGTCCACGGGTCCGATTCACCCGAGTCGGCCGCGCGCGAGATCGAGCTCTGGTTCCCCGCGACGTGAGGGTCTCGCCGACCCGCTGACGCCGCGTTTCGGGTTCACCCGCAGTGATGTGGGATACTGGGCGCGAGCGACTGGCCTGACTACCCCGGGTTGGTCTCTCGGATGAAGACTTCGACGACTGCGACCATCGCTACCGCGATGTGGCGCCGACCGTCCAGCCATCATTCAGACCGGCATCGAGATCGGCCCTTCGGGGTTCCTCGAAGCGAGACCAACAACAGTTCGGGAGCACGTGGCCCGGACGCAATAGTCACCAGCCCTCGCGTGGCCGCGTCAGCAAATGACGCGCCCGGGGGCTCAAGGAGAATACGTGGCCGACAATGACAATCTTCACGACCCCGCCACCGCGTCGCCCGAGGAGGGGCAGCCGACAGAGTCGGCCCCAGCCGCTCCGGCGACGCCCGAACGGCTGAGGGTTCACTCCCTGGCGCGGGTGCTCGGCACGACCAGTAGGCGCATCATCGACGCACTGGCCGAACTCGACGGGCGGACTCGCAGCGCACACTCCACGATCGGCCGCGACGAGGCCGATCGTGTGCGGGCAGCCCTGGCTGAGCCCGAGACGCAGCCCGAGCCCGTCGAGCCCGAAACGCAGCCCGAGCCTGAGGCCGTCGAGGAGCAGCCCGCAGCACTCGCCGACGACGAGCCGGAGTCGAGGCTGATCCTCGAGACCCCGCCGGCCGCCGAGGCCGAACCCGCGGACTACTCGCCGCTGTTCGTGGCGCCGCAACCGGTCGTGCGCGCGGCCGCGCCCAGTGCCGTCGACGACGATGAGGACGAGGGCGACACCGCCTCGGACGCCGACTCCGATTCCGACGCCGATGACGACGCACCGGGTCGGCCGTCCGCCAAGCGCCGGCGCCGGGGCCGCCGCGGCCGAGGACGCGGCCGCGGCGAACAGAACGGTGACGAGTCGGCCAGCGACGACGACGAGGCATCGACCGAGTCCGCGGAGACCACCGAATCCGCTGAGTCCACCGATGACTCCGACGACGACAGCGATGACGACAACGGCGCAGAGGGTGCAAGCCGCCGTCGCCGTCGCCGTCGCCGCCGCAAGTCCGGTGGGGGAGACGACAACGACAACGGCTCATCGCCCGACGATCCGCCGAACACCGTCGTGCACGAACGGGAACCGCGTGCCAAGGGCGGGAAGGGTTCGTCAGACTCCGAGATCCAGGGCATCAGCGGCTCCACCCGGCTGGAAGCCAAGCGGCAGCGGCGGCGAGACGGTCGCGACGCCGGCCGCCGCCGTCCCCCGATCCTGTCCGAAGCCGAGTTCCTCGCGCGGCGCGAATCCGTTGAACGCACGATGGTGGTGCGCGACAAGGTCCGCAGCGAGCCGCCCCACGAGGGCGCCCGGTACACCCAGATCGCGGTACTCGAGGACGGGGTCGTCGTCGAACACTTCGTCACCTCTGCGGCGTCGGCTTCGCTGGTGGGCAACATCTACCTCGGCATCGTGCAGAACGTGCTGCCGTCGATGGAGGCCGCGTTCGTCGACATCGGCCGGGGCCGCAACGGCGTGCTCTACGCCGGCGAGGTGAACTGGGAAGCTGCCGGTCTGGGTGGCGCCCAGCGCAAGATCGAGCAGGCGCTCAAGCCGGGTGACTACGTGGTGGTCCAGGTCAGCAAGGATCCGGTCGGGCACAAAGGCGCGCGGCTGACCACTCAGGTGTCCCTCGCCGGCCGCTACCTGGTGTACGTACCGGGCGCGTCGTCGACGGGCATCAGCCGCAAGCTGCCCGACACCGAGCGGCAGCGGCTCAAGGAGATCCTGCGGGAGGTCGTGCCGTCGGATGCCGGTGTGATCATTCGGACCGCGTCGGAAGGCGTCAAGGAAGACGACATCCGCGGTGACGTGGAGCGGCTGCAGAAGCGCTGGACCGAGATCGAGGCCAAGGCCGCCGAGATCACCGAGAAGAAGGCGGGCGCCGCCGTTGCGCTCTACGAAGAGCCCGACGTGCTGGTCAAGGTGATCCGCGACCTGTTCAACGAGGACTTCTCCAAGCTCATCGTCTCCGGAGACGACGCCTGGAACACGATCAACGACTACGTGACCGGGGTGGCGCCGGAACTGCTGGCCCGAATGGAGCGTTACGAGCCCGCCGCATCCGATGGCCCCGATGTGTTCGCGGTGCACCGCATCGACGAACAACTGACCAAGGCATTGGACCGCAAGGTCTGGCTGCCGTCCGGCGGCACCCTGGTGATCGATCGCACCGAGGCGATGACGGTCGTGGACGTCAACACCGGCAAGTTCACCGGATCGGGCGGCAACCTCGAGCAGACCGTCACCCGCAACAACCTCGAGGCGGCCGAGGAGATCGTGCGGCAGCTACGGCTGCGGGACATCGGCGGCATCGTCGTCATCGACTTCATCGACATGGTGCTCGAATCCAATCGGGACCTGGTGCTGCGTCGGCTGACCGAGGCGCTGGCGCGGGACCGGACCCGCCACCAGGTGTCGGAGGTCACGTCGCTGGGATTGGTGCAGCTGACCCGCAAGCGACTCGGGACCGGCCTGATCGAGGCGTTCTCCACGACATGCACGCACTGCGGCGGACGCGGCATCCTCTTGCACGGCGATCCGGTCGACACCGCATCGGGCGGTGGCCGCAAGGCCGAATCCAACGGCGGCGGCGGTGGCGGCAGCCGACGCAGCAAGCGCGGCAAACGCGGTACTCGCGAGCAAGAGGTGCAGGTCGCCAAGGTGCCCGCTCATTCACCCGGTGAACATCCGATGTTCAAGGCGATGGCCGCCGCGAACGGCAAGCACGACGACGAGCACGACACCGACGATGAGCACGACGACGAGCTCACCGGCAGCGCCGACGAGGTCGCCGAGCTCGATCCGGATGCCATCCGGTCCGCGGTCACCGATGCCGAAGACGAGGAACTCGACGACTTCGATGACGAGGACTCCGACGACGAGGACGAGGACGACGACATCGATCCGCTCGATGACGACTCTGACGATGACGACTCCGACGAGGATGACTCCGACGAGGACGACGATTTCGACGACGACTCGGACGAGGATGACTCTGACGAGGATGACTCGGACGACGACTCTGACGAGGACGAGGACGACGACTCCGACGACGACGATTCCGACGAGGACGACGAGCAGCCCGCTGCCGTCACCGCCCCGCCTGCCCGGCAGCGTCGGCGCGCCGCCGCCCGTCCAGCGGGGCCGCCCAGTAACGAGTGAGCGGTTTGACCCTCAACCCGCTGCTCACGTACCCTTGACCAGTTGTCTCCAGGGCCAGCCCACGCCGGCCCGGGGCAGGGATGAGATCCCGCACCACAACCCGCACGCAGACCGCCCAGGTGATGCGCGCCCGCACGCGAAGTAGAGGATGACCAACGATGGCAGCGCAGAAAGCCACGTACGCGATCGTCAAGACCGGTGGCAAGCAGTACAAGGTCGCCGCCGGTGACATCGTCAAGGTGGAGAAGCTCGACGTCGAGCCCGGTGGCACGGTGTCGCTGCCCGTGGCCCTCGTCGTCGACGGAGCCGATGTGACCACCGACGCAAAGGCGCTGGAGAAGGTCGCGGTCACCGGCGAGGTCCTCGAGCACACCAAGGGCCCGAAGATCCGCATCCACAAGTTCAAGAACAAGACCGGCTATCACAAGCGCCAGGGGCACCGTCAGCAGCTGACGGTCCTCAAGGTCACCGGCATCAAGTAACGACGGGAGCGACAGACATGGCACACAAGAAGGGCGCTTCCAGCTCACGCAACGGTCGCGACTCAGCCGCCCAGCGGCTCGGCGTCAAGCGTTTCGGCGGGCAGGTCGTCAAGGCCGGCGAGATCCTGGTCCGTCAGCGCGGCACGCACTTCCACCCCGGCGTCAACGTCGGCCGTGGCGGTGACGACACCCTGTTCGCCACGGCGCCGGGTGCTGTCGAGTTCGGCACCAAGCGTGGCCGCAGGTACGTCAACATCGTGCGGGTGACCCGCACCGACGCCTGACGTCTTTCTCGATCGTCGAGATCGACGTTCGGGCGCCGCGCACTCGCACTTCGGCGCCCAAATGTCGGTTTCGGCTATGAGAGAGGGAGACATCGATGACCCGCTTCGTCGACCGCGTGGTGATTTACGCCCGGGCGGGTAACGGCGGCAACGGCTGCGCGTCGGTCCACCGGGAGAAATTCAAACCTCTCGGCGGCCCTGACGGCGGCAATGGTGGACGCGGCGGCAGCATCGTCTTCGTCGTCGACCCCCAGGTGCACACGCTGCTGGATTTCCATTTCCACCCCCACGTGGTGGCCCCGTCGGGCAAGCAGGGCGCGGGCAGCAACAGGGACGGCGCGGCAGGCGCCGATCTCGAGGTCAAGGTGCCCGACGGCACCGTCGTCCTCGACGAACAGGGCCGCCTGCTCGCCGACCTCGTCGGTCCCGGCACCCGCTTCGAGGCCGCCGCCGGTGGCCGCGGCGGGTTGGGCAACGCCGCGCTGGCCTCGCGGGCCCGCAAGGCGCCCGGCTTCGCGCTGCTCGGGGAGAAGGGCGAGGTCCGCGACCTCACGCTCGAACTCAAGACCGTCGCCGACGTCGGCCTGGTCGGTTTCCCGTCGGCCGGGAAGTCCTCGTTGGTGTCGGCGATCTCGGCGGCCAAACCCAAGATCGCCGACTATCCGTTCACCACACTCGCCCCCAACCTCGGGGTGGTCTCGGCCGGCGACCACACGTTCACCGTCGCCGATGTGCCCGGCCTGATCCCGGGTGCGTCGGAAGGCCGCGGACTGGGCCTGGACTTCCTGCGCCACATCGAACGCTGCGCGGTGCTCGTGCACGTCGTCGACTGCGCGACCCTGGAACCCGGTCGCGATCCGGTATCCGACATCCAGGCGCTCGAAGCCGAGATCGCCGCCTACACCCCGACGCTGCAGGGCGACACCACGCTCGTGGACCTCGCCGAGCGGCCACGCGCGGTGGTGCTCAACAAGATCGACGTGCCGGACGCGCGCGAGCTCGCCGACTTCGTCTCCGACGAGATCGCCTCGACATTCGGGTGGCCGGTCTTCGAGGTGTCCACTGTGGCCCGAGAAGGTCTGCGGCCGTTGACGTTCGCGCTGTGGGACATGGTCGCGGCCTACCGCGCGGCGCAGCCCGAGGTGGTGCCGCGCCGGCCGGTGATCCGGCCCATACCCGTCGACGAGACGTCGTTCTCCGTCGAACCGGACGGGCAGGGCGGTTTCGTCGTGCACGGCACCCGCCCGCAACGCTGGGTGGCGCAGACCAACTTCGACAACGACGAGGCCGTCGGCTACCTCGGTGACCGACTGGCGCGCCTGGGCGTCGAGGACGAACTGCTCAAGCTCGGCGCCCGCCCCGGCTGCGCGGTGACCATCGGCGACATGACCTTCGACTGGGAGCCGCAAACCCCCGCCGGCGTCGACGTGCACCTGTCGGGACGCGGCACCGACGTCCGGCTCGAACAGAGCGACCGGGTGTCCGCCGACGAGCGCAAAGCGGCGAGGAAGGCGCGTCGGGAGAGCCACCCCGAATGAGCCACCACCGCGAGGCGGTGCGCACCGCACGATCGGTGGTCGTCAAGATCGGCACCACCGCATTGACCACGCCGACAGGCGAATTCGACAGTGGCCGGCTGTACGACCTCGTCGACGCGTTCGAAGCGCGGATGAAGGCCGGCTCGGATCTGGTGATCGTGTCCTCGGGCGCGATCGCCGCCGGGATCGAGCCGCTGGGCCTCACGAGACGACCCACCGATCTGGCGACCAAGCAGGCTGCGGCGAGCGTCGGCCAAGTGGCGCTGGTGAATTCGTGGAGCACCGCGTTCGCTCGCTATCAGCGCACCGTGGGCCAGGTCCTGCTGACCGCACACGACATCTCGATGCGGGTGCAGCACACCAACGCCCAGCGCACCCTTGATCGGCTGCGTGCGCTGCACGCCGTGGCGATCGTCAACGAGAACGACACCGTCGCCACCAACGAGATCCGGTTCGGTGACAACGACCGGCTCTCCGCACTCGTCGCGCACCTGGTCGGGGCCGACGCGCTGATCCTGCTGTCCGATGTCGACGGTCTGTACGACAGCGATCCACGAAAAGCGGACGCACGCTTCATTCCCGAGGTCGCCGGGCCCGACGATCTGGCCGGCGTGACGGCGGGCCGCGGCAGCCACCTCGGTACCGGCGGCATGGAGTCCAAGCTGTCGGCGGCGCTACTGGCCTCCGATGCCGGAGTTCCGGTGCTGCTGGCCGCCGCCGCTGACGCCGCCGCCGCGTTGGAGGACGCGTCGGTGGGCACCGTCTTCGCGCCCCGCGCCGAGCGGATGTCGGCGCGCCGGTTCTGGGTGCGGTACGCCGCCGAGTCGGCCGGGGCGCTGACGCTGGACGACGGTGCGGTGAATGCCGTTGTACGGCGGCGCCGTTCGCTCCTGCCGGCCGGGATCACGGCAGTGTCCGGCCGGTTCTCCGGCGGCGACGTCGTCGAACTGCGCAGCAGCGACGCGACGATGGTGGCCCGGGGAGTGGTCGCCTACGACGCCGCCGAACTGCTGACGATGCTGGGCCGGTCGACCTCCGATCTGCCCGCCGAGATGCGGCGCCCGGTCGTGCACGCTGACGATCTGGTCGCGGTCTAGAAGCGATCCCTCAGCCAGTTCTCGATCCACCGAGCGCGACGCTCCGCGGCATCGATGGCGTCATCGTCTGCGCGCCGCACCGGCACGCCGTGCGCGGACGCGGTGTCGACGACGGCGGCACGCACGGCCGGATGGGCGAGCAGTATCGTCGCGAGGACGCCCGCCGACAACGTTCGATGACGCAGTCGCCCGCGGTAGTTGACCTCCGTGGGAACGCGCACGTCGAGCAGGCTCGACAGCGGGCGACCGGCGGCCGCCACGGCTGCGGTCAGCACGGCATCGGATGCCAGACCGAGCACACGGCGTCGGAAAGGGAAGCGCGGCACAGGAAGTCGGTTGACCTGTGCCTGCAGCGCGTCGGTCAGCAGATAGCCGACCAGGCTGTGGGTTTCGATGTCGACGACGTCGGACCAGTCGACGGAATCGCCGTCGAACTCGACGTCGTCAGCGCTGACGGCCAGTCCGCCGAAATGGTTCAGCAGGCGCAGGACACCCTGCAGCGGGTCGGGGAGCCGGGACACCGCGGCCAGCGCATCGCCGATTCCGAGTCCCCAGCGCTGCGAGGCCGGGCCCGCCGGGGGTGGCGGCACACCGGGCAGCAGCGCGGTCACACCGGGCTCGTCAACGCAGGCAGCTCGTCGGCGAGCAGCGCCAGCATCGGCGAGCACCCGTTGTCGATCGTGACGGTGGCCAGCTCATCGCCGCGGGTTCGGCCGCGGTTGACGATCGCGATCGGGATGCCACGCGCCGCGGCATGGCGGACGAACCGGTAGCCGGAGTACACCGTCAGCGACGACCCGGCGACCAACAGCGCCTCGGCAGCATCGACCATCGCGTACGCCTCGTCCACCCGCGCTTTCGGCACGCTCTCGCCGAAGTAGACGATGTCGGGTTTGAGCATGCCGCCACACCGGGGGCAGTCGACGATCCGGAACCGCGACGTGTCGCCGACCACCGCGTCGGCATCCGGCGCGACGGCGATGCTGTCCAGGCTCGCCACCCGTTCGCGGAAACCGGGATTGGCCGCCTCGAGCATGTCGTCGAGCGCCGCGCGTGACATCCCGAAGCCGCAATCCAGGCACACGACATGCACGTAGGTGCCGTGCAGGTCGATGACGGCGCGGCTGCCCGCCTTCGTGTGCAGCAGGTCGACGTTCTGGGTGATCACACCGCTGACGACCCCGGCCCGCTCGAGCGCCGCGAGTGCGCGGTGCCCCGCGTTGGGGCGGCGTTCGTCCATGTGCCGCCACCCGACATGGTTACGGGCCCAATAGCGTTGCCGGAACACCGGGTCCGACGTGAACTGCCGGATCGTCATCGGGTTGGCCGGCGGGGAATCCGGCCCCCGGTAGTCGGGTATGCCCGAATCGGTCGACATGCCGGCACCGGTCAGCACGGCGACACGCCTGCCGGCGAGGGCGGCGATCAGTTCGGGGGATTCCACGTCTTCGAGGATAGGTGGGGAACAGATCGCCCCAGCTCACAGCGGGTCAGCGCAGACACTGGTCAGCTTCGTCGAGGATCTCGGCGCTCATGTTCTGCTCCATCATCTGCAGCGCGGCGTCGCCGAGCTCAGGGTCGATGTGGGCGACGGCGTCACGCGGAACCACGACCGGGAAATGCCGCACATAGGCGTCCAGCGCCGTGTAGAGGACGCACTGTTCGGTGACCTGGCCGGTCAGCACCAGGCGTTCGGGTTTCAGCTGGGTCAACAGATACGCCAGCGACGTGGCGTAGAACGCGCTGTGGCGCACCTTCGTCATCACCCGAAGGCCCTGCTGCGGGACGATGGGCTTCACCAGATCGGGCCGCTCGCCCTCCAGTGCCCCGCGGACGATATCGCTGAATCCGGCGCTGAAGTCGCCGTAGTTGTCGTTGACGTAGATCAAGTCCACGTCGTCGCGCTCGTGGGCCGCGGCCACGAGACCGCTCAGCGGTTCGACGACGGGTTCGACGTGCGGGATCAACTTCTCGGCGTCGGGATGTCGGTACGTGTTCATCATGTCGATGACCAGGATTGCAGTGGTGCTCATGAGCTCACGCGTACCCAGCGACGAGACAGGGACACATGCGGGGAGACAATGAACCATGGACTTTTACTCGGCGTATCGGCAGGGGTTCGTCCGCATCGCCGCCTGCACTCATCACACGACGCTGGCCGACCCTGCCGCGAACGCGGAATCGGTCCTCCGGATCGCGCGCGAGTGCCACGACGACAACGTCGGCCTCGCGGTGTTCACCGAGCTGACGCTGTCGGGGTATTCGATCGACGACATCGTCATGCAGGACGCTCTGCTCGAGGCCGTCGAGGTGGCCATCGGTGAGGTCGTGGCGGGCTCGGCATCTCTGTTGCCGGTCCTCGTCGTCGGTGCCCCGCTGCGGCACCGCAACCGCATCTACAACACCGCCGTCGTCATCCACCGGGGTGTCATCCTCGGTGTGGTGCCCAAGTCGTATCTGCCGAACTACCGCGAGTTCTACGAGAAGCGTCAGGTCGCGGCGGGCGACGACGAGAGCGGTGACATCCGGGTCGGGGGAGTCACTGTGCCGTTCGGACCCGATCTGCTGTTCGCGGCCGACGATCTCCCGAATTTCGTTCTGCACGTGGAGATCTGCGAAGACATGTTCGTCCCGGTGCCGCCCAGTGCGGAGGCCGCCCTGGCCGGTGCGACCGTGCTGGCCAACCTGTCGGGCAGTCCGATCACGATCGGCCGGGCCGAGGACCGCTCGCTGCTGGCGCGCTCGGCGTCGTCGCGGTGTCTGGCGGCCTACGTGTATGCCGCTGCGGGAGAGGGGGAATCGACGACGGATCTGGCGTGGGACGGGCAGACGATGATCTGGGAGAACGGCGCGTGCCTGGCCCAGTCCGAACGATTTCCCAAGGGAGAGCGGCGGTCGGTCGCCGACGTCGACCTGCAGCTGCTGCGCAACGAACGCACCCGAATGGGCACGTTCGATGACAACAGGCGCCACCACCTGATCGACGACGACTCCTACCGGCGCATCGAGTTCACGCTGGATCCGCCCGCGGGCGACATCGGGCTGCGGCGCGAGGTCCGGCGATTCCCGTTCGTGCCCAACGATCCCGCGCGTCTCGAGCAGGACTGCTACGAGGCGTACAACATCCAGGTCTCCGGCCTGGAACAGCGGCTGCGTGCGCTGAAGTATCCCAAGGTGGTGCTCGGTCTGTCGGGCGGACTGGATTCCACCCATGCGCTGATCGTCGCCGCGCGTGCGATGGACCGAGAAGAACGCCCGCGCAGCGACATCCTGGCCTACACGCTGCCCGGCTTCGCCACCGGCGAGCGCACGAAGAACAACGCCACCCGGCTCGCCGAGGCGCTCGGTGTCACGTTCGAGACGATCGACATCAGGGCCACGGCCGAGTTGATGCTCAAGGAGATGGACCACCCGTTCTCTCGGGGCGAGAAGGTCTACGATGTGACGTTCGAGAATGTGCAGGCCGGCTTGCGCACCGATTACCTGTTCCGGCTGGCCAACTTTCGCGGTGGGATCGTGCTGGGCACCGGTGACCTGTCGGAGCTCGCCCTGGGCTGGTCCACCTACGGCGTGGGCGATCAGATGTCGCACTACAACGTCAACGGCGGAGTGCCCAAGACACTGATCCAGCACCTGATCCGCTGGGTGATCT
This sequence comes from Mycolicibacterium sp. 018/SC-01/001, assembly GCF_007096635.1. Classification (GTDB taxonomy): domain Bacteria; phylum Actinomycetota; class Actinomycetes; order Mycobacteriales; family Mycobacteriaceae; genus Mycobacterium. Next base: position 220,894 of record NZ_VKAA01000002.1, on the reverse strand, counting down.
CGTCACACCAGTTCGACGAGACGGTCAACGAGGTGCTGGCCGATGTGCTGGACACCGAGATCAGCCCCGAGCTGGTGCCCGCGGGTGAGGACGAAGAGATCCAGAGCAGCCAGGGCAAAGTGGGTCCGTATGTGCTGCAGGACTTTTCACTTTTCCAAGTGCTGCGCTACGGATTCCGGCCGTCCCGGGTGGCGTTTCTGGCCTGGCATGCGTGGCGCGACGCCGAGCGTGGGGACTGGCCGTTCGGCATCTCCGAGGACGAACGTCCGTCGTTCACGATCGGCGAGATCCGGCACTGGCTCGAAGTTTTCGCTCAGCGCTACTACTCGTTCAGCCAGTTCAAACGCTCGGCGCTGCCCAACGGTCCGAAGGTCTCGGCCGGCGGGTCGCTGTCACCGCGCGGCGATTGGCGGGCGCCGTCAGACATGTCGGCGCGCACCTGGCTCGACGAGATCGAGCGCTGCGTGCCGCGGGATTAGTCCTGCAGCACGTCGTCGATCGCTTCTGCGGTCGGAGCGCAATCGCCGGCACCGGGGACCAGCGTGGCGAGTGCCCCCGCCGCGCAGGCACGGCGCAGCGCGACCTCGGCACCGGTCGGCCAGGCTGCCGCCAGCACGCCCGCGAACACGTCTCCCGCGCCCGTCGTGTCGACCGGCTCGACCGCCGGCGCAGGCACGTCGTGGGTCGAGCCGCCGGTCACGTGGCGCGCGCCGTCGGCGCCCCGGGTGACGACCAGGTGCGGCACCGGGGTGTCACGCCAGTCGGACGCCTCGGTCTCGTTGACGACGACGACGTCCGCGTGTTCTGCCAGTTGTCTGCGGTGGTCCGGCTCTGTCACCGTCGGGGAGGCGTTGACCATCACGACCGCGCCGCCGGCGCGGCCCACCCCGGCCGCCGCGATCGCCGTGACGAACGGGATCTCCAGCGAGATCAACACCACGTCGCTGTCGGCGATCACCTCGCGCACGGCCTCCGACGTCACGCTCAGGTGCGCGTTGGCGCCGGGCGCCACGACGATGCAGTTCTCGGCGCCCGCGTCGACGAGGATCGCCGCGGACCCGCTCGGCCCCGGAACCTCGGTGACTCCGCGCAGGTCAACGCCGTTGTCGCTCAGGTGGGCGCGCAGCTGCGCGGCCGCTGCGTCATCGCCGAGGGCGGCGACGAGCCGCACCTGTGCGCCGGCACGCGCGGCGGCTACGGCCTGATTTCCCCCCTTGCCGCCAGGGCTCGACGTCAGTGCCGATGCCAGCACGGTCTCGCCCGGGCGGGGCAGTGCCTCGACGGTGAAGGTGAGGTCGGCGTTGACACTGCCCACCACGCAGATCCGTGCCACCGCGGCAACGCTACGCTGGGCGGATGAGTCTGCATGCACCGGAGCGCAGCGCGGCTTCGCAGGTCTCGGCCGACGATCTGCGGGACCAGGTGCACGCCGCCGCCCGGCGTGCCCGCACCGCGTCGCGCGACCTCGCGACGCTGAGCACCGAGACCAAGAACCGGGCACTGCACACTGCCGCCGATCACCTGCTGCTGAACATGCGCGCGATCCTCGACGCCAACGACGCCGACCTGGCCGCCGCCCGTGACGCCGGCACCCCCGACGCCATGCTCGACCGCCTCGCGTTGACCCCGACGCGGGTGGACGGCATCGCCGGCGGCCTGCGTCAGGTGGCCGCACTGCCCGACCCCGTCGGCGAGGTGCTGCGCGGACGCACGCTGCCCAACGGTTTGCAGCTGCGCCAGCAGCGCGTCCCGCTCGGTGTGGTCGGCATCGTCTACGAGGGCCGGCCCAACGTGACCGTCGACGCGTTCGGCCTGACGCTGAAGTCCGGCAATGCCGTGCTGCTGCGCGGCAGTTCGTCGGCCGCCTGCTCCAACGCCGCCCTGGTGGACGCGTTGCGCGCGGCACTGGTGGCCGAGGGCCTGAACCCCGACGCGGTGCAGCTGCTGCCCAGCGCCGACCGCGCCAGCGTCACGCACCTGATCCAGGCGCGCGGCCTCGTCGACGTCGTGATCCCGCGGGGCGGAGCAGGATTGATCGACGCCGTCGTGCGCGACGCGCAGGTCCCCACGATCGAGACCGGCGTGGGCAATTGCCACGTCTACGTGCATTCCTCGGCCGATCTGGACATGGCGGAGTCGATCGTGCTCAACGCCAAGACCCGCAGGCCCAGCGTGTGCAACGCCGCCGAGACCCTGTTGATCGACGCGGCGGTCGCCGACGTCGCGGTGCCCCGGCTGACGGGCGCGCTGCAGGCCGCCGGGGTCACGGTGCACACCGACCCCTCCGAGGACGAGCTGCGCGCCGAGTTCCTGTCGATGGACATCGCCCTGGCCGTCGTCGACGGTGTCGACGCCGCGATCGACCACGTCAACACCTACGGCACCGGCCACACCGAAGCCATCGTCACCACGGATCTGGCTGCGGCGCAACGTTTCACCGAACGCGTCGACGCCGCGGCGGTGATGGTGAACGCCTCCACCTCGTTCACCGACGGGCAGCAATTCGGTTTCGGCGCCGAGATCGGCATCTCGACGCAGAAGCTGCACGCCCGGGGACCGATGGGGCTCCCCGAGCTGACCTCGACCAAATGGATCGTCTGGGGCGACGGTCAGACCCGTCCGGCCTGAGCAAGGAGAACCACTGTGAGTGTCCCCGCGCGCCCAGCGCCGCTGTTCGCCGACATCGACGATGTCGCGCGCCGATTGGCCGAGACCGGATACCTGCCCGACACCGCGACCGCGACCGCGGTCTTCCTCGCCGACCGACTGGAGAAGCCCCTGCTGGTCGAGGGACCCGCAGGCGTCGGCAAGACTGAACTCGCGCGGGCCATCGCCCAGGCCACCGGTTCCGGGCTGGTACGGCTGCAGTGCTACGAGGGCGTCGACGAGGCACGCGCCCTCTACGAGTGGAACCACGCCAAGCAGATCCTGCGCATCCAGACCGGCAGTCAGGGTGGCCAGGGCGACTGGGACCAGACCAAGACCGACGTCTTCTCCGAAGAGTTCCTGCTGTCGCGCCCACTGCTGACCGCGATCCGACGCACCGAGCCGACCGTGCTGCTGATCGACGAGACCGACAAGGCCGACATCGAGATCGAAGGCCTGCTGCTCGAGGTGCTCAGCGACTTCGCGGTCACCGTGCCCGAACTCGGCACGATCGTCGCCGAGCGCAAGCCGCTGGTGGTGCTGACCTCCAACGCGACCCGGGAGCTGTCCGAGGCTCTCAAGCGTCGCTGCCTGTTCCTGCACATCGATTTCCCCGATCCTGATCTGGAGCGGCGCATCCTGCTGTCCCGGGTGCCGGAGCTGCCCGAGCGGCTGGCCGAGGAATTGGTACGCATCGTCGGGGTGATGCGCGCGATGGCGTTGAAGAAGGTGCCGTCGGTGGCCGAGACCATCGACTGGGCGCGCACCGTGCTCGCGCTGGGACTGGACACCATCGACGACGAGGTGATCGCCGCGACGCTGGGCGTGGTCCTCAAACACCAATCCGATCAGGTCAAGGCCGCCGGGGAGCTGAGGCTCAACTGATGGCCCCGCGTCGCACGCGTCCGCCGCAACCCCTGGCCCCGCATGGCATTCCAGGTCATCTCGTCGAGTTCGTCGAGGCGCTGCGCGGCGCGGGTATCGCGGTGGGTCCGTCGGAGACCGTGGATGCGGGACGCGTGATGACCGTGCTCGGGCTGACCGATCGGTTGGCGCTGCGCGAAGGGATCGCGTGCGCGGTGCTGCGCCGTCCCGATCACCGCGACACCTACGACGCGCTGTTCGACCTGTACTTCCCGGCCGCGCTGGGCTCGCGGACCGTGCTCGCGGGTGAATCGGCCGACGACCAGACGGTGCCGCCCGACGACGTCGAGGCGATGCGGCAGGCGCTTCTGGATCTGCTGTCCGACAACGAGGACGCCGGCCAACTCGACGACCGGCTGGCGGCGATGATCGCGCAGATCGTCGAGGCCTACGGCCGCTACAACTCCAGTCGCGGACCGTCGTACTCGTCGTATCAGGCGCTCAAGGCGATGAGCCTGGACAGCCTCGAAGGCAGGCTCCTCGCCGGGCTGCTGGCGCCCTACGGCGAGGAACCCACGCCCACCCAGGAGCAGATCGCCAAAGCCCTTGCCGCGCAACGTATCGCGCAGCTGCGCAAGATGGTCGAGGCGGAGACGAAGCGGCGCACCGCCGAGCAGCTCGGGCGTGAGCACGTGCAGACCTACGGCGTGCCTCAACTGTCGGAGAACGTCGAGTTCCTGCGTGCCTCGGGCGAACAGCTGCGCCAGATGCGCCGGGTGGTCGCGCCGCTGGCCCGTACGTTGGCGAGCCGGCTCGCGGCCCGGCGACGACGCTCCCGCGCCGGCGAGATCGATCTGCGCAAGACGCTGCGCAAGTCGATGTCGACCGGCGGTGTGCCGATCGACGTGGTGCTCAAGAAGCCGCATCCGGCCCGGCCCGAGCTCGTGGTGCTGTGCGATGTGTCGGGCTCGGTCGCCGGCTTCAGCCACTTCACTCTGCTGCTCGTGCACGCACTGCGGCAACAGTTCTCCCGCGTTCGGGTGTTCGCGTTCATCGACACCACCGACGAGGTGACCGAGATGTTCGGCCCGGACGCCGATCTGGCGGTGGCGGTGCAGCGCATTACCCGCGAGGCGGGCGTGTACACCCGCGACGGGCACTCCGACTACGGCCACGCGTTCGTGTCGTTCATGGACAAGTATCCGAACGTGCTCTCGCCGCGAAGCTCGCTGCTGGTGCTCGGCGATGCGCGCAACAACTATCGCAATCCCGAATCCGATCTGCTCGCGCACATGGTGAACGCCAGCCGCCATGCCCATTGGCTCAACCCCGAACCGAAGCATCTGTGGGGCAGCGGCGACTCGGCGGTACCGCGCTACACCGACGTCATCGCGATGCACGAGTGCCGCTCGGCCAAGCAGCTGGCCTCGGTGATCGATTCGCTGTTGCCCGTCTAGGGGTCGCGAGTGTCGCCGATGACACCGCACACTCGCGGCCGGGCTCAGGCCAGCGACACCACGATCTCGCCGCCGGCCGGGTCCGCCCCCGCGACCAGCGACCACGGCGCGCGGTACACCCGGCCTGGCGCCGCGGGCCACAGCGTGCGCGCGGTGCCGACGACGCGTCCGTCCTGGACCGACCGCAGGCTGGGTAGCTGGCGGTACTGGTCGGTCCACAGCAGCAGGTCCCCTCTCGGCGGGCTCTCCCCGGGAGTCGACAATCGTTGCGGTGAAACCCATGTCAACGGCGCTTCGGCTCGGATGCGAGCGCCGGGAGCGGTGGCGGCGCCGGTGCGCAGCCAGCGCTGAACGGCCGCGGTGACATGGCGGCCGTCGAGCGCAGCCCCGTCGGCCGTGTCCACGGGATGGATCAGGTTGCCGACGGCGAACACGCCGGGACGGCTGGTGCGCAACGCGGCGTCGACGGCGGGACCGCGGGTGGCCGGGTCCATCTCCAGACCGCCGGTGCGGGCGAGCTCGTGATCGGGTATCCAGTCGCCGGTGAAAACAACAGTGTCGCAGGCGATGTCGTGCCGGCGACCCGCCTGCTCGACGGTGACCGATTCCACCCGCGCCTTCCCGTGCACGGCCACCAGCCGGCTTCCCGTCAGCACCGGGCCGTCCAGCAGCGCCCGGCCCGCGAGGCGGAACGCCGCATACGCCTCGGCGCGCGGATGCCGGGTGACCATTGCGACGGTGGCGCAGCCCGCCTCCCGCAGCGTCAGCACCGCCGACCAGCTGACCAGTTCGGCGCCGACGACGACCGCGCGGCTGCCGACCTGCCCACGGTGCAGATGCACGAGGTTCTGCAGCTGCCCGGTGGTGTAGACCCCGTTGGGCCGGTCACCAGGGATCAGCCGCGCCGGCCGCGGTCGCTCGCGTGCGCCCGTCGCGAGGACCACGGCATCGGCGACGACGGTCCGTACCCCGCGCGGCGAGGTGATCTGCAGTCGACGGTCGCCGGTCCACCCGGTGACCATCGCCTCGGTCTCCAGCGTCGCGCCCGCATCGGCGGCCATCGCGGTGAGCCGCCGTGCGTAGGCGGGTCCGGAGACGAACCGGCGCAGGTCGCGCAGCCCGTAGCCCAGATGGTCGCTGTGGCGGGGGATTCCGCCCGTGTGAGCCTCGCGTTCGAGCACCAGCACCTCGCCGCCGACCGCGGGTGCCAGCGCGGCGGCGGCGGTCAGGCCGGAGGGGCCGCCGCCGATGATCGCGACCGCGATGTCGCTCACGGCGCGCCCTCCTGCAGCCGCGCGGTCGCCTCCGCACCGCAGTAGAAGCCCTGGCACCGCCCGTTCATCACCCGGGTGCGTCGCCGCAGGCCGTCGAGATCCGCCGGCGGAATGGGGGATCGCATCGCGTCGCGGATCTCGCCGGCGCTCACGCGTTCGCAGAAGCACACCAGCCGGCCGTACTCGGGGTCGGCGGCGATGCGCGCGTCGTCCTGGTAGGGCCGCGTCCGAGTCTCGCCGATGTTCGGCATCCGCGGCGGCGGTGGCAGCCCGTCGCGCTCGACGACGTCCACGCCCGCCTCGCCGAGCAGGATCGAAACCTGCTCGGCCACAGCCATTCCCGACGTCAACCCGGTGGACCGTATGCCGCCGACCAGAACGTACCGGGTGGCCGCGTCGACGTCGATCACGTAGTCGTCGTGGTTGCTCGCCGCCCGCAGCCCCGCATAGGTCGCGGTGATCTCCTCGTCGAACAGGGCGGGCATCAGCGCGCGGCCCTTCGTCGTCAGGAAATCCAGGCCCTTCTCCGAGGTGCCCGTCGCCGTCCGGTCGGTCAGGTTCTCCGATGTCGGGCCGACCATCACGTTGCCGTAGATGGTCGGGCTGACGAGCACGCCTTTACCCCGTGAGGACGGGACGGCGAGCACGATGACCGGGACCATGGGCCGCGCGAGTTTGTCGAACACCAGCAGCTCGCCGCGTCGGGGGGTGACGGTGAGGCGCCGGTGTCCGAATGCGGCGTCGAGGTGGTCGGCGCCCAGGCCGGCGGCGTTGATGACCCAGCGGGCCCGCATCTCACCGCGCGTGGTGTGCAGGGTGGTGAACTCCGCGCCGGGCGTCACCTCGGTCACCCGGGCGCCGCGCACCAGTGTCGCGCCGCGCGCGAGCGCGTCGGTGGCGAGAGCGAGATTGGTGGTCCAGGTGCAGATGATGGATTCCCCGGGAACGTCCAGCCCGGCCATCGCGCCGGGTCCGAGGGCCGGCACGCGGCGGTACACCTCTGCCGCGCTGAGGAGTCCGCACGCGCGGTACCCGTTGGCCTCCGCTTTCACCATCAGCCGCGGCAGCGCGTCGACTTCCTCCTGGGTCCAGGCGACGAGCATGGCGCCGGTGCGCTCGACCGGAATACCGGTCTGTTCGGCGTAGGCGCCGAGCAGGTCGTAGCCGCGGGCGACGAGCCGGGACTCCAGCGTGCCGGGGGTGGCGTCGAAACCGGTGTGCAGCAGGGCGGTGTTGGCCTTGCTGGTGCCGTCGCCGACGTCGTCGCGGGCCTCGACGAGCGTGACTGACAGGCGGGTGCCCGCCAGCACTCGCGCGATCGCGGAGCCGACGATGCCGGCGCCGATGACGGCGACATCACAGACATCCGAGATGAGCCCGGCGGTCATCCGCTCGTCTCCTCGACCGTGCGACGCCAGCGGGACAGGAAGTCGGCCGCGCGCCCGGCCGGCCACTGCGGCTCATAGGTGCGCTGCGGGGTCCAGGCGCCGACCGCGTCGGTGACGGCGAGGCCGGGGTCGGTGGCGAGGCGGGCGCACGCCGCGGCGCCGAGCGCGGTCGCGTGGGGCGACGGGTACACCTCGACCGGGATCTGCGCGAGATCGGCCTGGGCCTGCATCAGCACCTCGGACCTGGTCAGGCCGCCGTCGACGCGCAGCCGGGTCAGCGGCCGGCCGAGGTCGGCGGCGACGAGCTCCGTCAGCGCGCTGACCTGCGCGGCAACGCCTTCCAGTAACGCCCGGACGAGGTGCCCGCGGGTGCTGGACAGGGTCATCCCGGAGAAGCTCGCGGTGGCCGACGCGTTCCACCACGGCGCCGCGAGTCCGGCCAGTGCAGGCACGCAGAGCACGCCCGCGCTGGAGTCGGCTGCTGCCGTGTCGAGTTGGTCGGCGGCGGGCACCAGACCGAGATCGACCGCCCACCGGACCGCCGAGGCGGCGGTGTACACCTGGCCGTCGACGCAGAACGCGGTCTCGTCGCGCAGCAGCCACGCCACCGACGTCGTCAACCCCCAGCGCGATCGGACCGCATCCGTACCGGTCTGAGCGAGCAGGAACGCGCCGGTGCCGTAGGTGCATTTCGCCGACCCGGGCTCCAGGCAGCTCTCGGCCAGCAGGGCGGCCTGCTGGTCGACGATCAAGCCGCCGACCGGCAGCGTCGGCCCGAAGACGTCGGTGTGCCCGACGATCCGGTCGCAGGCGACGATCTCCGGCATCGCCTCGCCGGACAGGCCGAACAGCCCGATGAGATCGTCGTCCCACCCTGGGTCCCGGCCTGCCCGGTCCAGCGTGGTCAGCAGAGACCGGCTGGCCGTCGCGGCGTCGGTGACGAACGCGCCGCACAGCTCGTGCACCAGCCAGGTGTCGGTGGTGGTGACGACACCCTCGCGCGTCAGGTTCTGCCGAATCCACGCCATCTTGGGCGCCGAGAAGTACGGATCGAGGACGAGGCCGGTGCGCTCGGCGATATGTGCACCGTGCTCGGCGAGCGCGGCGCACAGCGCCTCGGCGCGACGGTCCTGCCAGACGACGGCAGGGGTCAGCGGCCGTCCGGTGGTGCGGTCCCACGCCAGCACCGTCTCGCCCTGGTTGGCCAGTGCGACCGCGATCACGGGTACGTCCGCCTCGGCGAGCGCTCGACGTCCGGCGGTGACCACGCTGTCGAACAGCGCCTGCGGGTCCTGTTCGACCCCGCCGCCGGGCAGGTAGTCGGGCCGCAGCGGCACCTCGGCGGTCGCGCACACAGCACCGTGGTCGTCGACGACGACGCCTTTCGTGCCGGAGGTGCCCTGGTCGATCGCCAGGATGTGACCGGTCACTTCCGCGGCTCGGCGCCGGTGACGGACAGCGACACGGGAGGCTCCTGGCTGGTGGGTCGGACGTGAACAGGACGCCTTAATGGTCCCTGGTATAGACCATACGATCACCACGCTGAAATCGGTGGATCTTGACGCTCGAAAGAACGCTCGAAAGAACGCTCGAAACAACGTCGTCGCGGCCGTCATCAGGGTTCACGACGCAGCTCGCGGGACTAATCTGGCGGGATGGCTTCGGGCACGCCGCTGTACATGTCGATCGCCGCGGACGTCCGCGACCTCATCGCCACCGAACAGCTCGGGCCGCACACCCTGTTGCCGTCGGAGCGCGAACTCGCCGAACAGCACGGCGTCAGCAGGATGACCGCGCGCCAGGCCCTCTCGCTGCTCGAGAGCGAAGGTGCGGTGTACCGCAAGCCGCCCCGCGGGACCTTCGTCGCGGAACCCCGCGTGCGCTTCCACGTCGGGAGTTTCTCCGAGGAAGTGGCACGGATGGGACGCCGGCCGGCCGCCAAGCTGCTGTGGGCTGAGCGCCAGATCGCCAAACCCGCGGTCGGGCGTGCGCTGGACCTGAGCGACGGTGCCGCGGTGCACGTGTTCTACCGGTTGCGCAGCGTGGACGATGTGCCGTTCGCGCTGGAAACGACGTATCTGCCGGCCGACCTGACGCCGGGAATCCTCGACGAGCCAGACGACGGGTCGCTGTGGGCGCTACTGCGGTCGCGTTACGGCATCGAGCTCGCCCGATCGACCGCGGTGCTGGAATCGATCGTGCTCGACGACGCCTCGAGCATCCAGCTCGGCGTGCGGGCCGGGTCGGCGGGCACGCTACTGACCCGCAGCACCAGCGACACGTCGGGCCGGTGTGTGGAATACGCCCGCGACGTCTACCGCGCCGACCGTGCGGCCTTCGAGGTGTCCGAGGAACTGGGCGTCCCTCGGCTCTCGGCAGTCTGACCGCAGCTTTTCGGTCCCGTAAGCTCGCTATTCGTGCAAACGCGACGGCGGCTCGGGGTGATGGGCGGAACGTTCGACCCCATTCACCACGGGCACCTGGTCGCCGCCAGCGAGGTGGCCAACCTGTTCGGCCTCGACGAGGTGGTGTTCGTTCCGACCGGCCAGCCCTGGCAGAAGCGCAGCAGGTCGGTCACGCCCGCCGAGGACCGCTACCTGATGACCGTCGTGGCCACCGCGTCGAACCCGATGTTCTCGGTCAGCCGGGTGGACATCGACCGCGGCGGACCCACGTACACCAAGGACACGCTGCGGGACCTGCGCACCCTGAACCCCGACGCCGACCTGTACTTCATCACCGGCGCCGACGCACTGGCGTCGATCCTGTCCTGGCAGAACTGGGAAGAGATGTTCTCGATCGCGCGGTTCGTCGGCGTCAGCAGACCGGGGTACGAACTCGACGGCAAACACATCTCCGCGGCGATGGCCGAGCTGCCCGCCGACGCCCTGCACCTGGTCGAAGTGCCCGCGCTGGCCATCTCGTCGACCGACTGCCGGGAGCGCGCCGAAGCCTCGCGGCCGATCTGGTACCTGGTGCCCGACGGTGTCGTGCAGTACGTCGCGAAGAAACGCCTCTATCAACCACAGGTGAAGGAGACCGCTGCTGACCGCCACAACTGAAGCCATCCACATGGCCGAGACCGCCGCACGCGCGGCAGCGGCCAAACTCGCCGACGACGTCGTGGTCATCGACGTGTCCGAGCAGCTGGTGATCACCGACTGTTTCGTCATCGCGTCGGCGTCCAACGAGCGCCAGGTCAACGCGATCGTCGACGAGGTCGAAGAGAAGATGCGCCAGGCCGGCCACAAACCCGCGCGCCGCGAGGGCACCCGCGAAGGCCGCTGGACCCTGCTCGACTACGTCGACGTGGTGGTGCACATCCAGCACCAGGACGAGCGGAACTTCTACGCGCTGGACCGGTTGTGGCGGGACTGCCCGCTGGTGCCGGTCGACCTGTCCGGAGACGACGCATGACCGTGCGCAGGCTGATCATGCTGCGGCACGGGCAGACCGAGTTCAACGCAGGCAACCGCATGCAGGGCCAGTTGGACACCGACCTGTCCGACCTGGGGCGTGAGCAGGCCACGATCGCCGCGGAAGTCCTCGCCAAACGTCAACCCCTGCGGATCGTGTCCTCCGACCTTCGGCGTGCCCTCGACACCGCGGTGGCCCTCGGGGACCGGTGTGGCCAGCCGGTGTCGGTCGACGAGCGACTCCGCGAGACCCATCTCGGGGATTGGCAGGGCATGACGCATCTGGAGGTCGACGACGTCGCGCCCGGTGCGCGGCTGGCGTGGCGCGACGACGCCCGGTGGGCCCCGCACGGCGGCGAGAGCCGCGTGGACGTCGCCGATCGCAGCCTGCCGCTGGTGCGTGAGCTGTTCGCCGATGAATCGGAGTGGGGCACCGACGAGCGGCCGGTGGTGCTCGTCGCGCACGGCGGCCTGATCGCCGCGCTGACCGCGGCGCTGCTGGACCTGCCGGTCGACAACTGGCCGGTACTCGGCGGGTTGGGCAACGCCAGCTGGGTCCAGGTCGCCGGACACACCCGCGGTGACGGGGATCCGGGCCGCTGGGACGACGTCCGCTGGCGCCTCGACGTGTGGAACGCATCGGCGCAGGTCGCAGGCGATGTCCTCTGAGGGGTCCCCGGCGGCTCGCAGGACCCTGCTCGTCTTCTGCGATTCCCTCTCGTACTACGGACCGACCGGTGGACTCCCGGCCGACGACCCGCGGATCTGGCCGAATCTCGTTGCTGCCCGGCTGGATTGGGATGTCGAGCTGATCGGGCGGATCGGCTGGACGTGCCGCGACGTGTGGTGGGCGGCCACACAGGATCCGCGGTCGTGGGCGGCGTTGCCCCGCGCCGGCGCGGTGGTGTTCGCGACGTCGGGCATGGATTCGCTGCCGTCGGTGTTGCCCACGGCGCTGCGCGAACTGATCCGCTATGCGCGGCCACCGCGGCTGCGCCGCTGGGTGCGTGACGGCTACAGCTGGCTGCAGCCGCGGCTCTCGCCGATCGCGCGGGCGGCGCTGCCCCCGCATCTGACCGTCGAGTACCTCGAGATGACCCGCGCAGCCATCGATTTCAATCGCCCGGGGATACCGGTGGTGGCCTCGCTGCCCTCGGTGCACACTGCGGACTCCTACGGCAACGCCCACCACGGCAGGCCCGGCACCGTCGCCGCGCTGACGCGCTGGGCCGACGAGCACGACGTTCCGCTGGTCGACCTCAAAGCCGCTGTCGCGGAGGAGATCTACAGCGGGCGTGGCAACCCCGACGGTATCCACTGGAACTTCGAGGCGCACCGGGCGGTGGCCGATCTGATGCTCAAAGGGCTGGCCGAAGCCGGGGTCCCGATTCCGGACTCGCGACGCTGACGATGTCCGTGGTGGTGGTGAGTGACTCCTCGGCGCGCCTGGGGGAGGCGGCAGCACGGTGGGGCATCCGCGAGGTGCCGCTGCACGTGCTCGTCGACGGCGCGGATCTGCGCGACGGCCTCGACGACGTCCCGCATGACATCCACGACCGGCCGAAGGTCACGACCGCCGGGGCCGCGCCGGCCGAGCTGGCCGAGCACTACCGCCGCGCACTCGCCGACAGCGACGGCGCCGGCGTGGTCGCCGTGCACCTGTCGGCGGCGCTGTCGAGCACGTACAGCGCCGCGGTCACAGCGGCCCGTGAGTTCGGATCATCGGTACGGGTGGTCAATTCGCGATCGGCGGCGATGGGCACCGGGTTCGTCGCCCGAGAGGCCGCGAGGTGTGCCGCCGCCGGCGGCGACCTCGACGCGGTGGCCGCAGCGGCGCGGGCCGCCCGCGAGCGCACCCGGGTGTTCCTCGTCGTGCATCGGCTCGACAACCTGCGTCGCAGCGGGCGGATCGGCACCGCGTCGTCGTGGCTGGGCACCGCGTTGGCGCTCAAACCGCTGCTGCGGCTCGACGTCGACGGCCGACTCGTTCTCGATCAGCGCATCCGTACCGTCGGCAAAGCGCATGCCGCGCTGGTGGATCGCGTTGCCGAGGTCGTGGGCACGAAACCCGCCGACGTCGTCGTGCACCACGTCGACAATCACGACGGTGCCGACCAGCTCGGCGCTGCACTCACGGCTCGGCTGCCGCAGTTGTCGTCACTGTCCGTCGAGGACATGGGTCCGGTGCTGTCGGTCCACGTCGGCGGGGGAGCAGTCGGAGTGGCCGTACAGGTCAGCCCGCGAACCGACCCGTGATCGGCGGCAGGTCTGCCAGCGTCACGATTCCCGGCGGCGCCGCCACCACCGCGGGCACAGCGTTGGTCACCGGCATGGCGGTGTAGATCATGCCCAGCCCCATGAATCCCGGCTCGGTCCAGCCTTTCGGGGGCAGGCAGTGCACGACGGTGCGCATGTTGGGCAGCCCGAACACCTGCACGACGTGCCCGTGCTCCAGGGGCTTCGGCGGCGACACGTGCTGCCCCATGATCCAGTTGAAGCCGACGCTGACCACATTGCGCTCGCCGACCCAGCCGCGGTGATATCCCATCACCCCGCCGACGGTGCCCGCGGGGATCGTCATGAAGCCCAAATCGCTGTCCCCCGTGGCCGCGGTGAACGTCACGTCGAAGGTCATGCGATCCAACGTCGCGCCGATCGCGTCGGCCATCATCGCGGCGGACTCGGCGAACACCTCGCTCTCACGGCGCACGCTCTCGGCCAGCCCGGGGGTGTCGGGGTCCTGGGAGAACCCCATCGCGGTCTGCGTGCCGGCCGACTCGTAGGTCGAGCAGTCCACCGACTCGGTGATACGGATCTCGTCGACACGCTCGCAGGCGCCGCTGAGCACCATGCCCACCAGATTCGACATCCCCGGATGGGCGCCGCTGCCGAAGATCGTGGAATTGCCTGTCGCGCAGGCACGTCGAATGCGATCGAGATCCTCGGGTGACTGCTTGCCGCCGGTGATCCAGGCTGCCGACGAGCACACGTTGACGCCGGACTCGAGCAACCGGACCAGTTCGTCGACACTGGGCCACAGCGGGTTGTAACAACAGGCGTCGGCACCCAGCGCGATGAGTGCGTCGATGTCGCCGGTCGCGGTGATCCCCGTCGGCTCGGGCCAGCCGGCCAACTCGGCGGCGTCGACACCCACCTTGTCCGCACCGTGCGCGTAGACCCCGACCAGCTCCATGTCGTCACGCCCGATGATCGCGTGCAGGGACCGGCGGCCGATGTTCCCGGTGGTCCACTGGATGACCCGCAGTGGCTTACCCGGTGACCTGGCGTCTGACATGGCGTCAACCTACCGCCTCTAAGGTGGCCGCATGGGTGACTCGACACCGGTGGCTGTCGTGACCGGGGCCAGCCGGGGAGCCGGGCGCGGAATCGCCTCGGCACTGGCGGCGTGTGGTTGGCGGGTGTACGGCACGGGCCGCGACATCGACCCGGCACCGGCGTGGGGCACCGGGATACGGGTGGATCACCGCGACGACGACGCCGTCGGAGAGTTCTTCGACACCGTTGCCCGCGATGCCGGGCGGCTCGACCTTCTGGTCAACAACGCGGCCGCGATCTCCGACGAGCTGGTGGGGCCAGAACCGTTCTGGCGCAAGCCACGTGCACTGGGTGACATCATCGACGTCGGATTGCGCACGTCCTATGTGGCGTCCTGGTACGCCGCTCCGCTGCTCGTCGAACGCGACCGTGCACTGATCGCGTTCACGTCCTCGCCCGGGTCGGTGTGTTACATGCACGGCCCCGCCTACGGCGCCCAGAAGGCGGGCACCGACAAGATGGCCGCCGACATGGCGGTCGACTTCCGGGGCACCGGGGTGGCGACGGTGTCGATCTGGATGGGCATTCTGCTCACCGAGCGCATGCGCAGCGCTTTCGACGGCGATCCCGCAGCGCTCGACGGGTTCGCCGCGCACGCCGAAACCCCGGAATTCACCGGCCATCTCGTCGACGCGATGTTCCGCGACCCCGACCTCGCCCGGCGCAGCGGACACACCGTGATCGGCGCCGAGTTGGCGCGCGAGTACGGGATCACCGATGAAGCGGGCCGTGTCCCGCCGTCGCACCGGGACGCATTCGGCGCGCCGCGCGAACCCAGCCCGGTGATCGTCAGGGGCTGATCAGCGACCACAGACCCTGCGGGCCGGCGCGCATCGCCATGCCGGTGAGCCGGTCGTCCCACTGCTTCGTCGTGCCGTACTCCGAGCGCCACGCCAACGCCGCCCGGGTGAGGTGATGCAGGCGGTGTTCGATCGTGGTGCCGATCGCCCCGTGCACCTGATGGGCGTTGCGGACGACCACCGATGTCGCGTGTCCGGCACACGAGCGGGCGGCCGCCACCAGGAAGTCCAGATTCGGTGCTGTCCAGTCGCTGGCGACGGCGACCGACAGCGCTGCCTCGGTGGCCGAACGGGCCAGTGCGGCCTCACAGGCGATGTCCGACACGAGGTGTTGCACGGCCTGGAATTTCGCGAGCGGACGGCCGAATTGGATGCGGGTGGTGGTGTGCTCGACGGACAGTTCGAGGGCACTGTCCAGGGCCGCGCAGATCTGCACGGCGCGCACCAGCGGTGCCTTCAGGTGCAGTACGTCGATCAGTTCGTCGGGGACCGTGACGCCGGTCAGCGTCGCGGTGTCGGCGGCGACGGTGTCGCGCGGCTCGCCGATCATGTTGGCGCCGGCGGTGATCGAGACCTGGTCAGCGTCGACATCGGCGACCCGATAGCCACCGTCGCGCTGCCATGCGACGACGATCCGCTGCGCGCTCGACGCCGCCGGCACGGCGGTGGCGCGGCCCTGAGCGTCGAGCAGCGCGACGGTGCGTCGCCGGGAATCGACGGGCGCCCCCGCGGATTCGAGGAGCCAGCAGGCGAGCAGGTCGTGCTCGGCCAGCGGAACCCGGACGGCATGTCGGACCGCTGCGGAGAGCAATTCGGCCGCCTCGGGCCAGCCCGCGCCGCTGCCGCCGGTCGCCTCGGAGCCGGTGAGCCGGACCAGGCCGAGAGCGTCGAGTCGATCCCACAGGTCGGCGTCGGCGCCGTGTTCGGCGAACACGGCGGCCATCATGTCCGCCAAGGCGGTGTCGATCTCGAACACGCTCATCGCAGCCCCAATCCACGGGCGATGACACCGCGCAGCACCTCGTTGGTGCCGCCACGGATCGTGAAACCGGGCCGCTGGTCCACTGCGGCATCGGCGAGTGCGGCGAACCGCGAATCCTGTTCTGCGCTCAGATGGCCGAATTCGGCGATGTCGCCTTCGGTGGTGGTGCCCAGCACCTTGACGACCGCCGCGGGCACGTCCGGCGATTCGCCGCGCTGCAGGGCGCCTGCCACGGCGGACGACATCTGGTGCAGCCCCGCGACGCGGCCCACCAGCCTGCCCAGCTCGGCGTCGCGCGGGATCTCGGTGTCGGCCATCGCCTGAGCCATCGCGTCGAGCAGCATGAACGTCGACAGCACCCGCTCCGGCCCGCTGCGCTCGAATGCCAGCTCGGAGGTCACCTGCTGCCATCCGGCGCCGATGTCGCCGAACACCATGTCGTCGGGCACGTAGGTGTCCTCGAGGATCACCTCGTTGAAATGGTGGGCACCGTTCATCGACGTGATGGGCCGGATCTGGACGTCTGCGCCGCGCAAGTCGACGATGAACTGGCTCAGGCCGGCGTGTCGGTGCGCGGGATCGACGGGCGCGGTGCGGGCGAGCGCGATGAACGCGTGAGCCAGGTGTGCGCCCGAGGTCCACACCTTCGTCCCGGTGAGCCGCCACCCGCCGTCGACTCGCGTAGCGCGGGTGCGCACGCTGGCCAGGTCGGAGCCCGAGTCCGGCTCGCTCATCCCGATGCCGAAAAAGCATTCGCCGGTAACGATTTTCGGCAGGAAGTACGTTCGTTGCTGCTCGGTGCCGTACCTGAGCAGCGAGGGCACGATCTGTCGATCGGCGATCCAGTGGGCGGCCACCGGAGCGCCGGCCGCCAGCAGTTCCTCGGTGACGACGAAGCGTTCGAGGAACGACCGGCCCGGCCCGCCGTATTCGGCGGGCACCGTCATACCGAGCCAGCCGCGCTCGGCCAGGGCCGCGGTGAACGCCTCGTCCCATCCCGACAGCCACGCGTCGACCGACGGTGTGAACGTGCCCGAAGCACGCTGCTCGGCCAGGAACCGGCGGACTTCGGCGCGCAGGCCGTCGGTGCTCGAGTGGTCGTCGCTGGACTGGGGTACCAGGCGGGGGAGCGCCATCAGTCTCCTACGGGTTGTTCGGTGTCGTCTGTGTCCTGCGCGGGTGACGGGGTCTCCACCGCAGCCGGCTGGGTCAGAGCGAATCCCAGTCCGGCGACGAAGATCGCCGACAGCAGGCCACCGAAGTAGTGGTTCATCGGGCCGCCCGGGGAGATGAAGCTGCCGGGAGGTCCGATCAGCGTGATGGTCTCGATCAACTGCTCGACGGTGAACACGGCGGCGATGATGCCGAGCCACCGTGGTAGCCGACCCTCGTTGGCGTGCAACAGGATCGGGGTCGCCACCAAGATGTTCGCGATGGTGGCGACCGGCAGCCACATGGCGCCGACGTCTTCGATCGCCCGCGCGGTGGCCGCCGGGATCTGCCCCGGTCGCAGGGACAGACCCCCGGCGAACCACACCGCCGCGCACAGCTGGGCCACCAGCACGGTTGCGCCGATCGTGAAGAGGTGCGCGTGTGCGCCGCTGAGACGCTCGCGCGCACAGGCCAGCACGAGTGCGAGCGCCAGGGCCGCGAACGTCAGCAGCAGACCTTGCGCGCGGGTGACTCCGGGGTCCGCGCCGGGCAGGGCGTGGAGGACGACGACGGCCGTGGCGTACAGCACCGCGAACGCTGCGCCGGCGATCATCGGGGCTCGACCGTTCATTGGCGGTCATGCTATCCCGCTGTCCCCAGAGCCGAGTTCATCCACAGACCGGGCGCAGCGACGCGGCGCGCCGGCGTATTCGTCGGCGCGCGTCCCTACCGTCGCGGTATGTCGACCGAACTGCCTGCCGAGCGGCTCCGGCGGCGCCTGGGCACCGAGGGCACCCCTGAGGCCGCGGAACTCGACGACGAGGGTGCTGACGCGGAATTGTCGCGCTGGCTGCCCGATCAGACCGACGACCGCGGACCTGCGTGGCTGTCGCGCGTGCGGGCCGATCCGGGCCGCGCCGGCGTCATCGCACTGGGTGTCGTCGGTCTCGTCGCGGTCCTCGTGACCGTCGTCAGCCTGCTGCGCGATCAGCCGCCCGCGGTGGTGTCGGCCAAACTGCCGCCCGTCGAGATGGCAGCCTCGAGCGTCTCGCCCTCCGCCGTGGCGGCGGCGCCGGTGGTGGTCAGTGTGGTCGGGTTGGTGAACAAGCCGGGCCTGGTGACGCTGCAGCCGGGGGCCAGGATCGCCGATGCGCTCGACGCCGCGGGCGGCGCTGTCGACGGCGCCGACGTGCTGGGACTGAACATGGCACGCAAGGTGACCGACGGAGAGCAGATCGTGGTCGGCATCGAGGCGGCACCCGGTCAGCAGGCCGAGATGGGCAGCTCGGTCGTGTCGGGGTCGTCCGGCGCCGCATCGCCGTCGAGCGCGGCGCCGCCGGACCGAGCAGGCGCGCCGACACCGGTCGACCTGAACACGGCGACCATCGATCAGCTCGACGCACTGCCGGGCGTCGGCCCGGTGACCGCTGCCGCGATCGTGGCGTGGCGGGACACGCACGGCCGGTTCGGCAGCGTCGACCAGCTCGGCGACGTCGACGGAATCGGTCCGGCCCGGTTGGACAAGCTGCGTTCGCTCGTGACCGTGGGATGACCCGCGACATCACCGACCTACGGCTGGTTCCCGCCGCGTTGACCGCGTGGGCGGTGACCGCCGCGGGCATCGGCTGGGGACATCTGGCCGCTACCGCCGCGGTGACGGCCGGCGTCGCCGCCACCTTCGCGGCGGGGTGGTGGACTGACCGCAAGCAACCCGTGACCGGCCGGGCCGGGCTCGCTCCGGTCGCGATCGCCGCGGCCGCGGTGGCCCTGGTCGGCAGTGGATTCGCGGTCGCGGCATGCCTGCGGGCCGACGCCGCTCGGCATCACCCACTGACGACGAGCATCGGGGCGGTCGTCGAGGTCGTGGTCACCCCCGATGAGACGCCGCGGGTGCTCGAGGGTGGCCGAACGATGTTCCGGGCGACGCTCGCTCGCCTCGACGGGACTCCGACGTCGGGTGCGGTGTCGGTGTTCGCTTCGGGCGCTGACTACGTCGCGATCCAGGCCGGTCAACCGGCAGGGTTCCGCGCCCGGGTGAGCCGCCCGGGGCGCCGCGATCTCACGGTCGCCGTGCTGTCGGCGACCGGCCGTCCCCGTCTCGGCGAGGCGGCGCCGGTGTATCGCGTCGCGCACGCGATTCGGGCTCGGTTCGCCGATGCCGTCCGGCTCGTGCTCCCGGCGCAGCAGGCGGCGCTGGTGCCGGCACTGGTCCTCGGGGACACCTCAGCCGTGCCGGCGCAGACCGCCAAGGACTTCCGCACGGCCGGGCTGACCCACCTGATGGCGGTCTCGGGTGCGAACATCACGATCGTCTGTGCCGCGATGTTGCTCAGCGCCGCGCTGCTCGGGCCGCGCATCGCGGTGGTGCTGGCGGCTCTGACGCTGGTCGGCTTCGTGGTGGTGGTGCAACCGTCGGCGAGCGTGCTGCGGGCTGCGGTCATGGGCGCGATCACCCTGCTGGCCGTGCTCACCCACCGGCGCAGACAAGCGCTGCCCGCTCTCGCAGCGACGGTCATCGCGCTGATGGTCGCCACTCCACGGCTCGCCGTGGACGTCGGCTTCGCGCTGTCGGTGGCGGCCACCGCGGGGCTCATCCTCATCGCGCCGGGATGGTCGCAGCGGCTCGTCAGGCGCGGCTGGCCCCGCCCCCTGGCCGACGCCGTCAGTGTGGCGCTGGCGGCTCAGCTGGTCACGGCGCCACTGGTGGCCGGCGTGTCGGGATCGGTGAGCCTGGTCGCGGTGATCGCGAACATGCTCGTCGCGCCGGCCATTCCGCCGATCACGCTGATCGGCACGGCCGCCGCGGCGCTGTGTCCGCTCTGGCCTGCGGGCGCGCACCTGCTCATCCGGTTCACCGGCCCGGAGGTGTGGTGGCTGGCGACGGTGGCCCGCTGGGCGGCCGCGGTGCCGGCGGCAGCGCTGCCCGTGCCGTCGGGACTCGCGGGCGTGGCCGTCGTCGCGCTGGGCTCGTGCGCCGTCGCGGCGGTGTGGCATCGCGGCGTGTCGGGCCGGCGTGACACCATCGTGCGGTGAGCACCGGTCTGCACCTGATCCTCGGAGACGAGGAGCTGCTCGTCGAACGCGCTGTCGCAACGGTTCTGGCCCAGGCCCGCGCATCGGCGGGCACCGCGGATGTCCCGGTCGATCGCCTACGCGCCGGCGAGGTCAGTGTCAGTGAGATCGCCGAACTACTGAGCCCGTCGCTGTTCGCCGACGAGCGTGTGGTCGTTCTCGAATCGGCTGCCGAGGCGGGCAAGGACGCCGTGGCGGTCATCGAGGGCGCGGCCGCCGACCTCCCCGAGGGCACGCTGCTGGTCGTCGTGCATTCCGGCGGCGGCCGGGCCAAAGCGCTGGCCGATCGCCTGAAGAAGCTCGGCGCGGAAGTGCATCCGTGCGCCAAGATCACCAAGGCCGCCGAACGCGCCGACTTCGTCCGCAAGGAATTCCGCGCGCTGCGCACCAAGGTCAGCGACGACACGGTGACCGCCGTGATCGACGCGATCGGATCCGATCTGCGCGAGTTGGCCTCGGCGTGCTCGCAACTGGTCGCCGACACGGGCGGGGTGGTCGATGCGGCCGCGGTGCGCCGCTACCACTCCGGTAAGGCGGAAGTGAAGGGCTTCGACATCGCGGACAAGGCCGTTGTCGGCGATGTGGCCGGGGCGGCGGAGGCTCTGCGCTGGGCGATGATGGCCGGCGAACCCCACGTGGTGCTGGCCGATGCGCTCGCCGAGGCGGTTCACACGATCGCCAGGGTCGCGCCGCTGTCGGGCGACCCGTACCGGTTGGCCGGCGACCTCGGCATGCCGCCGTGGCGCGTGCAGAAGGCGCAGAAGCAAGCGCGACGGTGGTCGCGGGATTCGGTGGCCGAGGCGCTGCGTCTGGTCGCGGCGCTCAACGCCGACGTCAAAGGCGCGGCGGCCGATGCCGATTACGCGCTGGAGAATGCGGTGCGCTCGGTCGCCTCACTGGTCAGCGACTGACGTGGCGCGTCAGATCTTGTTGAGCGCCTTGGCCAGCGCCGACTTGCGGTTGGCGGCCTGATTCTTGTGGATCACGCCCTTGCTGGCGGCCTTGTCGAGCTTGCGGCTGGTGGCGACGAGCAGCGCGCCGGCCTTGTCCTTGTCACCGGCCTCGACGGCCTCCCGGAATCCGCGGACCGCCGTGTGAAGAGACGACTTCACCGACTTGTTGCGCAGTCTGCGGCGCTCGTTGGTGCGGTTCCGCTTCTCCTGCGACTTGATGTTGGCCACGCGTGTAATCCTTCGGCATTCTCGACGGGGTTGGTTGAGTCTGTGGGGCGCCCACGGGGGGCAGCGACTGTTCAGGTTAGCAGCGAGCCGCGACTTCGCCCAAAACGGAGGCCACTGGCCTGCCGAAACGGCGGAAATGCTGCAGCATGTCATGGGTGCGCTCCATGGCGTACGGATTGCGCACGTCTGCGTACGGAAGGAGCACGAGAGCGTTGCCGACAGAAACCGCACGGACCACACGCACCGCCAAGCCGGGCCGACGGCACGAGGGCATCTTCGGCGGATACAACCGCCTCGGCACCTATGCCCAGGCGTTCGACGAGATGTTCGACGTCAACGGCAACGTGCGCGGCCCGTACAAGGGCATCCATGCGGAGCTGGCCCCGGCCGACGTCTCCGACCTCGAGGCGCGGTCCGACGCGCTGGGCCGCGCCTTCATCGACCAGGGCATCACGTTCTCGCTGTCCGGGCAGGAACGTCCCTTCCCGCTGGATCTCGTCCCGCGCGTCATCTCCGCAGCCGAGTGGACCCGGCTCGAGCGCGGCATCCGTCAGCGCGTCCAGGCCCTCGAGATGTATCTCGATGACATCTACGGCGAGCAGGAGATCCTGCGCGACGGGGTGATCCCGCGCCGGCTCGTCACCTCGTGCGAGCATTTCCACCGCGAAGCCGTCGGCATCACCCCGCCCAACGGGGTGCGCATTCACGTCGCCGGCATCGATCTGATCCGCGACGCGCAGGGCACGTGGCGCGTCCTGGAGGACAACCTGCGGTCCCCGTCGGGCGTGTCCTACGTGATGGAGAACCGCCGCACGATGGCCCGGGTGTTCCCGAACCTGTTCGCCACCCACCGGGTACGCGCCGTGGGCGATTACTCATCGCATCTGCTGCGCGCGCTGCGCAACGCTGCCGCCAACAACGTCGCCGATCCGACCGTCGTCGTGCTGACCCCCGGGGTGTACAACTCGGCGTACTTCGAGCATTCGCTGCTCGCGCGTCAGATGGGTGTCGAGCTCGTCGAGGGCCGCGACCTGTTCTGCCGCGACAACACCGTCTACATGCGCACCACCGAGGGTGAGCGTCAGGTCGACGTCATCTACCGCCGCATCGACGACGATTTCCTCGATCCGATGCAGTTCAAGCCCGACTCCGTACTCGGCGTCGCCGGCATCCTCAACGCCGCCCGCGCCGGCAACGTGGTGATCTCCAGCGCGGTCGGCAACGGCGTCGGCGACGACAAACTGGTCTACACCTACGTGCCGACCATCATCGAGTACTACCTGGGCGAGAAACCCCTGCTCGCGAACGTCGACACCTTCCGGTGCTGGCTCGACGAGGAACGCGAGGAGGTGCTCGACCGAATCGACGAGCTGGTCATCAAACCCGTCGAGGGATCGGGCGGCTACGGCATCGTGTTCGGCCCCGACGCCTCGCCGAAAGAGCTCGCGACGATCACCCGGAAGATCAACGCCGACCCGCGCGGCTGGATCGCTCAGCCGGTGATGCAGCTGTCGACGGTGCCGACCCAGATCGACGACGAGCTCGCCCCCCGTCACGTCGACCTGCGCCCGTTCGCAGTCAACGACGGGGACGACGTGTGGGTGCTGCCCGGAGGGCTGACCCGTGTGGCGCTGCCGGAGGGGTCGCTGGTGGTGAACTCCAGCCAGGGCGGCGGCTCGAAAGACACCTGGGTACTCGCGTCGCGCACCTCGGTCGCCGATCGCGAACTCGCCGCTGCCGAGCTCGTTCGTTCGCTGCCCCGGGCCGCCGCGGCCAAGAACGGCAGCCGCAACGGCAAAGCCGCGGCGGAGTCGAATCACGATCAGCAGCAACAACAACAGCAGCAGCAGCAGTAGGGGAGAGACGATGCTGGCCAGAAACGCCGAATCCCTCTACTGGATCGGGCGATACGTCGAACGCGCCGACGACACCGCGCGCATTCTCGATGTGACCATTCACCAGCTGCTGGAAGACTCCAGCGTCGACCCGGATCAGGCGTCGCGCACCCTGCTGAGGGTGCTCGGCATAGATCCGCCCGACGACGTGCTCGACGTGTGGTCGCTGACCGACATCGTGGCGTTCAGCCGCGAGACCTACGGCGCCTGCTCGATCGTCGAGGCGATCTCGGCGGCACGCGAAAATGCGCGCGGTGCACGGGAAGTCACGTCGACCGAGATCTGGGAATGCCTGAACACCACCTACAACGCGCTCGCCGAACGGGAGCGCGCCGCCAAACGATTGGGCCCGCACGAGTTCCTGTCCTATGTGGAGGGCCGCGCGGCGATGTTCGCGGGGCTGGCCGACTCCACGCTGTCGCGCGATGACGGCTACCGCTTCATGGTGCTGGGCCGCGCGCTGGAACGGGTGGACATGACGGTCCGTCTCCTGCTGTCCCGGGTCGGGGACAGCGCGTCGTCACCCGCATGGGTGACGCTGTTGCGCTCGGCCGGCGCCCACGACACGTACCTGCGGACCTACCGCGGCGTGCTCGATGCCGGCCGGGTCGTGGAGTTCATGCTTCTCGACCGCCTCTTCCCGCGGTCGATCTTCTACTCGCTGCGACTGGCCGAGCACAGCCTCGACGAGCTGATGAACCGGCCGCACGGCCGCCTCGGTGCCACCGCCGAGGCGCAGCGTCTGCTCGGCCGGGCGCGCAGCGAGTTGGAATTCCTGCAGCCCGGTGTACTGCTCGAATCGCTCGAAGAGCGGCTGGCTGCTCTGCAGAAGACGTGCTTCGACGTGGGAGAGTCGCTGGCGCTGCAGTACTTCCACTCCGCGCCGTGGGTCGCGTGGACGGATGCGGGACGCAACGCACTGGTGATCGAGGAAGGGGAGATCTGAGATGTGGCGGATGCGCGTGGTCCATTCGACGGGCTATGCCTACAAATCCCCGGTCACCGCGTCGTTCAACGAGGCGCGTCTGACGCCGCGATCGGACTCGCGGCAGAACGTGGTCCTGAACCGGGTGGAAACGGTCCCGGCGACGCGGTCCTACCGCTACGTCGACTACTGGGGCACCGCGGTCACCGCGTTCGACCTGCACGCGCCGCACACCGAACTCGAGGTGACCGCGTCGTCGGTGGTGGAGACGGATCGCCCCGAGGCGCCGGCCGAGAAGGTGTCCTGGGCCGATCTGGCCGGTGAGGCCGTCATCGACCGGTACGACGAGGTGCTCGCTCCCACCCATTACGTCCCGGCCAGCAAGCGCATCGAACGCGTCGGCCGGCGTATCGCCAAGTACCACGAGCCCGCCGAGGCGGTGGTCGAGGCGGCGCGCTGGGTGCAGGCCGAACTGCAGTACGTGCCGGGGACCACAGGGGTGCACACCTCCGGGGTGGAGGCGTTGCGCGAAGGCAAGGGAGTGTGCCAGGACTTCGCGCACTTGACCCTGATGTTGTTGCGCGGCATGGGAATTCCATCGCGATACGTATCGGGCTATCTGCATCCGCAGCGCGAGGCGAAGATCGGCGAGACGATCGACGGGCAAAGTCACGCGTGGATTCAGGCGTGGACGGGCGAGTGGTGGTACTACGACCCCACCAACGACACCGAGATCACCGAGCAGTACGTCAGTGTCGGTGTGGGGCGCGACTATTCGGACGTCACCCCACTCAAGGGCATCTACTCCGGCGAGGGCTCCACCGATCTCGACGTGATCGTGGAGATCACCCGGCTGGCTTGACGCACACGCCCGGGTGCACCTCGACCCGGAGTAGATCGTCGCCGAGTTCGATCTGGCGATCGAACTCGGCGGCCGCCAACGCTCGCCAGTCGTCCTCCTGACCGGGCACCAGGGCGGGCACGTAGTGGGTGAGGATCAGGATGCCGACCCCGGCCCGCGCCGCGGTCTGCGCCGCCTGCTGCACCGAGGAGTGGTAGTCGCAGATGTCGCGGATGCGTTGCATCGGCATCGCGTCGATCAGATCCTTGCGGATGACGGTGTGCACCAATGCGCCTGCGCCGGAAGCCAATTCGTCGAGGCCGGAGCACGGCACGGTGTCGCCCGCCAGCACCACCGAAGCTCCGTTGTGCTCGATGCGGAACCCGATGGTGGGTGCGACGGGGCGGTGGTCAGTCGGCCCCACGGCGATGCGCACGCCGTCACGTCCCCACACGACGCCGCCGGTGACCTCCTCGACCTCCACCGGCGGCGGCGCGGTCAGGTCGGCATGGTGGGCGATGCGGTAGCCGATGTCGAACTGCAGGGCCTCGAGTGTCTTCTGCACGACCTCGGCGGTCCCCGGTGGACCGATGATCGGCAGCGGTGCCAGCGCCGGAGCGAAGTTGCTCACCCAGCGGCTGATCAGGACGTCGCCGAGGTCGGTGATGTGGTCGCTGTGCAGGTGGGTCAGCAGCAGCGCGGTCAGGGAGTTCGCGCCGACCCCCACGGCGGCGGCGCGCTGCAGCACACCGCGGCCGCAGTCGACGAGGAACGTCTGCCCGCCGGCGCGGACCAGAGTCGAGGGCCCCGCGCGGCGCGGGTCGGGGATGGGACTGCCGGTGCCGAGCAGGGTCACTTCGATCATGGAGCAGGTATACCGCCGGAGCCGCTGCGGCGCGGCGCATTCACTGCGTGGTCGTGTCCTCGTCGCGGCTGGACCGCACCGCCGCAGTGTCGGCGTAACGATTGCCTGTCACCGCATCGCCTGCCCGCCCGAGTGCACTGACCTGGTCCGGCGTCAGCTGCACTGACAGGGACCCCAGGTTCTCGTCGATGCGCGCGGCCCGCCGTGTCCCCGGGATCGGCACGCTCACCACGCCGAGGTCGTCGGCGCGGTGACGCAGCCACGCGAGTGCCACCTGGGCCGCCGTCGCGCCGACCTCGCCGGCCACCTGCTCGACGGCGTCGACCACGCGTTGATTGGCTGCCAGCGCCGTGTCGGCGAAGCGCGGCATCGTGCGGCGGAAGTCGTTGTCGCCGATGTCGGCGGCCGAACGCACCGTGCCCGTCAAAAAGCCCCGGCCCAGCGGGGAGAACGGGACGAGGCCGACACCCAGTTCGGCGGCCGTGGGTGCGACGGCGGGCTCGACGTCGCGAGTCCAGATCGACCATTCGCTCTGCAGTGCGGCGATGGGGTGGACGGCGTGGGCCGCCCGCAGTTCGTCGGCCGTGACCTCGGAGAGGCCCAGATGGCGGACCTTGCCGGCCTGCACGAGCTCGGCCATGGCGCCTACCGTCTCCTCGATCGGGACCGCGGGGTCGCGGCGATGCAAGTAGTACAGGTCGACGACGTCGGTCTGCAGGCGCTGCAGGCTCTCGTCGATGCACTGCCGGACGTAGGCGGCGTCGCCGCGCACCGCGACGCGGCCGCCGGTGCCGGCCGGATTGGCGACGATGCCGAACTTCGTGGCCAGGGTGACCTCGTCGCGTCTGTCGGCGAGCAGCCGGGCGATGAGGCGCTCGTTGTCGCCTCCGCCGTAGACGTTGGCGGTGTCGATGAACGTGACGCCGACGTCGAGGGCATGGTGCAGCGTGGCCAGCGACTCGGTGTCGTCGACCGCGCCGCCGTAGACGGGCGTCAGCGCCATCCCGCCGAAACCGAGAGCGCTGACGGTCAGGTCATCGCCCAGCGTGATCGTGCGTGCCATGGGAGTCCTCTCACTCGGGTGTGGCGGTCTCGGCAGGGGCAACCGACCCGGGCCGCTGTTCTGTTCCGGCACTTCCTGGGAGTATCCTGATGTGAGCTACATCACAAGGAGGTGGTGATGCGAATATCCGACGTGCTGCGCAGCAAGGGGGCATCCGTCGCGACGATCTCTCCGGACACGTCGGTGGCCGGGCTGCTCACCGAGCTGGCGGTGCACAACATCGGCGCGATGGTGGTGGTGTCGGCTGACGGACTGCAGGGGATCGTCTCCGAGCGCGATGTCGTGCGCGGTCTCCACGAGATCGGCGCCGAGCTGCTGCGCCGGCCGGTTGCCGACATCATGACGACGGTCGTGGCGACGTGCGGACCGGATGACTCCGTCGACAGCCTGAGCGCGCTGATGACCACCAACCGTGTGCGTCATGTCCCGGTGGTCGTCGACGGCCGGCTGCGGGGGATCGTCAGCATCGGCGACGTCGTGAAGACCCGCATGGAGGAGCTCGAACGCGAGCAGCAGCGGCTGCAGGACTACATCACCCAGGGATAGCGGGGTCGAGCAGCGAATTGTCGACGAATGCACCCCGGTAGGCAGCGGCAGGATGACCGTCGGGAAGCCGGTCACCGCGACCGAACAGCTTGTGCCGCAGCGTCCCCGACTTGTCCGTGGCGATCAGTCCACGTTCCCGCAGGGTCGGGAACAGCCGGTCCGCTGTTTCCTGGAAGGAACCCGGCACCGTCGCGTGATAGACGTTGATGCCGTTGACGCCGGCTTCGCGCCACTCCTCGAGCTGGTCGGCGATCTCCTCGGCGGTTCCGACGACGCGGTTGGCTCCCTCGAGGACCCAGGCCAGATCGCGGATCGTGGGTTCGGCGTGGCCCGATGCTTCGGCGGCCCACCGGGCGAAGCCCTGCACCCCGGTGAATTCACCGAGTTGGCTGATGGGGGTGTCGAGCGGGAGATGACCCGCGTCGACACCGGCGTCGCCGAGGGCATGCAGCGCAACGCCTTCCAGGTCGAGATAGCGTTTGATCTCGTCGTGGCGCCTCACCGCGTCACGGTGAGTGTCGCCGACGACGAACGACAGGCCCTGCGCGAACGCGATGTCGGCGGGGTCTCGGCCGTGCTCGGCTGCCAGCGCCCGAGTTTCGGAGGTGAGCGCGTGGGCAGCGGCCGGGTCGGGGCTGCTGATGTAGACGCCCTCGGCGTTGCGGGCGGAGAACAGTTGGCCTGCAGGCGAAGCCCCGGCCTGGAACAGCACCGGTGTCCGCTGCGGCGACGGGGACGAGAAGTGCGGTCCCTCGACCGAATATCGCTTGCCGACATGATGGATACGGTGGATACCGGCCGGATCGGAGTGGACCCCGCGCTCCTTGTCCTGGACGAGCGCGTCCTCGTCCCACGACCCCTCCCACAGCTTGTAGGCGACGTCGACGTACTCGTAGGCCCAGTCGTAGCGATCGTCGTGACTGAGGGTGCCGTCGTAGCCGAAACTGCGGAACATGTTGGCGTTGAAGCTCGTCACGACGTTCCAGCCGAGCCGCCCGTCGGTGTAGTGGTCCAGAGACGACATCTTGCGGGCGAAATTGAACGGGTGGTCCTGCACGATCGAACTGGTGAACACGATGCCGAGGTTCTCGGTGACCACAGCCAGCGCCGACGCGAGCGACGACGGGTCGTTGACCGGGACCTGGATTCCGCCCTCAACCGCTTTGCGCCAGTTGCCGTTCCACGGTGCACGCAGCCCGAACACGTCGGCGAAGAAGAGCAGGTCGTAGCCGGCCTTCTCGACACTGGACGCCAATGATGTCCAGTGTCGCAACTTGTTGAAGTCGTGGTTGCGCGCTTCGGGCGCCCGCCACAACCCATGCAGCACGTGGGAAGCGGTGTTCATCACGAATGCCGAATAGAACATGGGACGCTTCGTGTCGGTCACGAGATCGGTCCCAGCGTGTCGCGGATCAGTTTGTTGTCGGTGGTCTGCAGGAACTGTGCGATGCGGGGATCTTTGAAGGTGTCGATCAGCTTGACCACATTGGGGTCGTCGATGTGCTTGTTGCTGACCACCAGGCCGCCTTCGCTGCCTTTCGGGGCGGGCTCGCGGGCGAGTATCTGCTGTTCGGTCAGACCGGCTGCATAGACGTCGGAGATGTGGACCACGACGGCGTCGACGTCGGCGAGGCTGCGAGCCAGTTGGCCGATCGGCACCTGCACGAATTGGTAGTTCTTCGGGTTGGTCGCGACGTCGTCGAGCTGGGGGAGACCGGCGAGCGTGTCCTTGCCCGGCTTGAGGGTGATCTGCTTGTCGTGGGCGAGGTCCAACAACGCGATGGCTTGGCCGGCCGGATCGTCGCGCAGCGCGATCTTCGCCCCGTTCGGCACTTGGTCCCAGTTGCGGTACCTGTCCGAGTAGGTGGCCTGGTCCCAGGTGAATGTCGGTGCGGCCAGCGTCAGCTGGAACCCGTTGGCCGCGATAGCGTCGTTGAGAAATGGTTGATGCTCGAAGAAATTGCCCGCAACAGTCCCGGCGTCGACGGCTCGGTTGATTTCGATGAGATTGTCGATTTTGACGGGCTGAATCGTGATTCCGTGGTCGGGTGCGATATCGGTGGCGATGTAGCTCAGCAGGTTCTCGGCCGCGATGTCGGTGCTCCATGTCGCCACCGGCAACGTCGTACCGAACGGCTTGTCCTTGTTGGAGAACTGCGCGTAGGAGATGCCCCCGGCGACGGCGAGCACGACGACCGCGGCAGCAGCGATCCACGGCCAGCGCTTCTTCTTCTTGATGTCAATGTCCAGCCCCGCGCCCGAAGGCGGGCTGATCTGGTCGGTCATGGGAGTCCTTTCACCGGGTGAGGGCTTTGACCACGCGGTCGCCCACGAATTGGACGACGGCGATGGTGATGATCAAGGAGATGGCGGTAGCGATCATGATGTTGTCGTCGAATCGGTTGTAGCCGTAGGTGATCGCCAGATTGCCGATTCCGCCGGCACCGATCGACCCGGCGATCGCGGAGTAGTCGATCATCGCGATCGTGTTGACGGTGAGCGCTCCGGCGATTGCCGGAAGCGCCTCGGAGAGCTGCACGGTGCGAATCACCTGCAGCGTGGACCCGCCGGACACCTGCCCCATGTCGGTCACGTCGGAGCGGACTTCCCGCAGCGCGTTCTGCACCAGTCGAGCGAAGAACGGAACTCCGGCAACGGACATCGGCACGATGGCCGCCGGGATGCCGATGGTGGTGCCGACCAGGAACCGCGTCACCGGGATGATGGCGGCCATCAGGATCAGGAAGGGCAGAGATCGGCCGATGTTCACGACAGTGTTGAGGACGGCGAAAACCCGGGGGTCGGGGTACAACCCCAGTTCCGATGTGTTGTGCAGGATCACACCGACGGGGATGCCGATCAGGACCACGAGTGCCATCGTGATGCCGACCATCAGCCAGGTCTCCCCGTAGGCCGGCAACAGCAGCTCGGGCACCTTGTGCCAGGGTGTGCTGAAGTCCTCCTGTGCCAGCAGCGTCACGCCGCGATCTCCGAGGACGGGGACGCGCTGACGTACAGTCCCAAATCGGTGAGGTAGCGCGCGAAACCCGTTGGGGCAGAGGGTGAAATCTCCAGGACAGCGCGGCCTACGGCGATTCCGCGGATCGATTCCACGCTGGCGCTGAGGACGCTGACCCGCGTGCCCGACAGGCCGGGGGCGTGCTGGATCGAGGTCAGCCAGTCCAGGGGTACGTCGCGAGATGCGTAGGACACCTCCCAGACCTCACCGTCGTCACGCAGCGGCACTCTCGGACGGTCCGGCAGGAGCTCGCGAGCCAGTGACGACTCGGGATCCAAGATGATGTCCTCGACGGAACCGCTTTCGATGATGCGTCCGTCGGCGATCCTGGCGACCGAGTCCGCGACCTCCCGGACGACCTCCATCTCGTGGGTGATCAGAATGATGGACAGACCGTAGTCGTCCCGAAGGTTGCTCAGGAGATCGAGGATCGACTTCGTCGTGGCCGGGTCGAGTCCCGAGGTGGCCTCGTCGGACAGCACGAGCGACGGTCCGAGCGCGAGGGCGCGGGCGATGCCGACGCGCTGCTTCTGCCCGCCGGAGAGCTGCGCAGGGTACGACGTGCCGCGGTCGGCCAATCCGACGCGGTCGAGCAGTTCACCGACGCGTCGACGGACGGAATCATCGGTGGCGCTCAGATATTCGAGCGGCAGGGCTACGTTCTGAGCGACGGTGCGCCGACGCAGCAGCGGTGCGGACTGGAAGATGACCCCGATCTTGCGGCGCGCTGCCACCAACTCGTCGGAGGACAGAGTGGTGAAGTCCTTCCCGTCGACGCGCACCGTGCCGCTGGTCGGACGCTCCAGAAAGCTGATGCAGCGGCTCAGCGTGCTCTTGCCGGCGCCGCTGGGTCCGACGACTGCCAGGATCTCACCGTCGGCAATCGACAGGCTGACATCGTCGAGGACAGTTCGATCACCGAACCGCTTGGTCAGGTTCTCGATTTCGATCACGTCGGGAGAACCTACGCATGTTGCCAGGTGGTTGACAGCATAGCGATCGCTCTGATCCTAAGTAGCGCAGTAGGATTGGGGTTTTGACATCACCGTGGGCGAAACTCTTGACGGTCGGGCGCCTTCCGGTGAGTGTCGCGGGATGGCTGTCCGTCCGACGCTGCACTGGTACCTGCCCACCCACGGTGACACCGCCACGATCGCCGATAACCAGGCGGCCGACGGAGTCCGGGTGCCGTCGTATCTGGAGCCGTCGCTGGAGAACCTGACGCTGCTGGCCCGCACGGCCGAGGATTTCGGGTTCGAAGCGGCGCTGACACCGACCGGTTCCCACTGCGAGGAGTCCTGGCTGGCCACCGCGGCGCTGGCCCAGCACACCCGCCAACTGAAGTTCCTCGTCGCCTTCCGTCCCGGTGTGCTCTCCCCGACGCTGGCCGCCCAGCAGGTCAGCACCTACCAGCGGTTCACCGGAAACCGGTTGGCGCTCAACGTCGTCACCGGAGGCGATGACGCCGAGATGCGACGCTTCGGTGACGACGTCGACAAGTCGGCGCGCTACCGGCGTACCGGAGAGTTCCTGACCGTCGTGCGGGGCATCCTCTCCGGTGCCGAGTTCTCGTTCGACGGCGAGTTCTACACCGTCGAGCGGGCCAGGACCGCCTACCCGGTCACCGCCCGGCCGACCATCTACTTCGGCGGCTCGTCCCCGGAGGCCATCGAGGTGGCCGCCGAGCACGCCGACGTCTACCTGACGTGGGGCGAGACACCCGACCAGGTGGCCGAGAAGTTCCAGCGGGTGCGTGCGGCCGCCGCTGAGCACGGCCGCACGCTGCGGTTCGGGGTCCGTCTGCACACCGTCGCGCGGCCCACGGCCGAGCAGGCGTGGCAGCGTGCCGAGGAACTGCTGGCCGACCTCACGGCGGACCAGGTCGCACGGGCGCATGCCCGCTACTCCGCGAGCGTGTCCGAGGGGCAGCGGCGGATGGCGGCGCTGACGGACGGGGTGCTCCGCGACGCCCGCAGCCTGGAGATCGAACCCGGCCTCTGGGCGGGGCCGAGCCTGGTCCGTGACGGCGCGGGCACCGCGGCGGTCGGCAGCTACGCCGATGTCGCCGCCGTTCTGGATCGGTACGTTCAGGCCGGCGCGCAGGAGTTCATCCTGTCGGGTTACCCCCAGATCGAGGAGATCCGCCACGTCGGCAACGGCGTCGCACCTCTTCTGCGGATCGGCACCGCCGCGTAGGGTTTTTCCGGTGAGCATCGACGTCACCGTGGCTCGCCGATCGGATGTGAAGTCGTTGTCGCGCGTGCTCGGGCGGGCGTTCCTCGACGACCCGGTGATGCAGTGGATGATGCCCGACGACACGCGGCGGGCCGCCGCGCTGCCGCGCATCTTCGCGGCGATGACCCGGCACCACTTCCTCGCCGGCGACGCCGTCGACATCGCGAGCGGGGATGGTCGGGTGGGTGCTGCCGCACTGTGGGACCCGCCGGGGCGGTGGAAGACGACCGCCCGCGAGGACCTGGCGATGATGCCGACGTTCCTGCTGGCGATGCGGGGCCAGTCCAAACGCGGCATGGAGGTCTCCGAGCTGATGAAGCGCCACCACCCCGAGGAGCCGCACTGGTATCTCGCCGTCATCGGCAGCGACCCCGACGTGCGGGGCGCCGGCTTCGGCAACGCCCTGATGCGCTCGCGGCTGGACCGCTGCGACGCCGAGGGCGCGCCGGCGTACCTGGAGTCGACCAAGGAGTCGAACGTGCCGTACTACCTGCGCTTCGGCTTCGAGGTCACCGGCGAGCTCGTCGTCCCCGGCGGCGGACCAACGATGTGGCAGATGTGGCGCGCGCCGCGCTGATTACCCCCGCGAGCAGACACAAACTCGACCACTTTTACGGCGTGTCCACTCGAGTTCGCGTCTGCTCGCCGGGGTCAACTCCAGCTGAAATCGGCGCGCAGGCGGGCCGCCACCGCCTCGAACGTCGTGCGCTCGAGAATGGCTCCCTCGCGCCGGATGCCCTCCTCGGGCACGTCGAGGACCCGGTCGAGGCGCACCCAGCTGGCCCGGCCCTCGTAGTCCCACGTGCCACTACCGATGCCGATCCAGTTGGGGTCGCCGCGGTGATGGTCCTGGCTGGACAGCATCAGCCCCAGCAGCGTGTCGCGATCCCGCCCGACCACCAGCACAGGCCGGTCCTTCCCGCGCGTCGGATCGTCCTCGTAGACCACCCAGGTCCACACGATCTCGCCCGGGTCGGCGCGGCCGTCCAGATCCGGCGCGTAGACGACCCTGCGCGCACGATGCGCGGTCGGCACGAACGTGTTGGACACCGGCCGGCCGGCCGGCAACGCGGGGACCGGCGTGTTCTGCGTGCCCCCGATCACCTCGAGACCCAGGCGCAGGCCCTGCTGGAGTCCGTACTGGATGCCCTGCTGGATACCGCGCTGCAGAGACTCCGATCGCTGGATGTGCCGGACCAGCTTGGGAGCTTCGGAGAACACCAGCCTCTGGAATGTCTTGAAGGGCGAGGACGATGACGCCATGACCCCACTGTAGGCGGTCTCCCTGGCGCTCGATTGTGTCGCGCGGGCGGGTGCTCGTTACTCTGGACTGGCCGTTTCCGGTACCCGTATCGCGCTCACCAGGAGAAATTCCATTAGCAGTTTCGCCGACAAGACCTTCACCGCGCCGGCGCAGATTCGGAACTTCTGCATCATCGCTCACATCGACCACGGCAAGTCGACGCTGGCCGACCGGATGCTGCAGCTCACCGGCGTGGTCTCCGACCGCGACATGCGTGCGCAGTACCTCGACCGGATGGACATCGAGCGGGAACGCGGCATCACGATCAAGGCGCAGAACGTGCGTCTGCCCTGGAAAGTCGGTGATCAGGAGCATGTCCTGCACCTGATCGACACGCCCGGCCACGTCGACTTCACCTACGAGGTGTCCCGCGCGCTGGAGGCCTGCGAGGGCGCGGTGCTGCTCGTCGACGCCGCGCAGGGCATCGAGGCGCAGACCCTGGCGAACCTCTACCTGGCGCTCGACCGGGACCTGACGATCATCCCCGTGCTCAACAAGATCGACCTGCCCGCCGCCGACCCGGACCGCTACGCCGGCGAGCTCGCCCACATCATCGGCTGCGAACCCTCCGACGTGCTGCGCGTGTCGGGCAAGACCGGCGAGGGGGTCGCCGCGCTGCTCGACGAGGTCGTGCGCCAGGTGCCCGCACCCACCGGCGACGCCGACGCACCGGCCCGGGCGATGATCTTCGACTCCGTCTACGACATCTACCGCGGCGTCGTCACCTACGTGCGCGTCGTCGACGGCAAGATCACCCCGCGTGAGCGCATCGCGATGATGTCGACGGGCGCCACCCACGAACTCCTCGAGGTCGGCATCGTCTCGCCCGAGCCTAAGCCGTCCGACGGTCTGGGCGTCGGCGAGGTCGGGTACCTCATCACCGGTGTGAAGGATGTCCGTCAGTCCAAGGTCGGCGACACGGTGACGACGGCCCGGCACGGCGCCAAGGAGGCGCTGACCGGCTACCGCGAACCCAAGCCGATGGTCTACTCGGGCCTCTACCCGGTCGACGGATCGGACTATCCGGTGCTGCGCGAGGCGCTCGACAAGCTGCAACTGAACGACGCGGCACTGACCTACGAACCGGAGACGTCGGTCGCGCTGGGCTTCGGCTTCCGGTGCGGCTTCCTCGGGCTGCTGCACATGGAGATCACCCGGGAGCGGCTGGAGCGCGAGTTCAACCTCGACCTGATCTCCACCTCGCCCAACGTGGTCTATCGCGTCGTCAAGGACGACGGCAGCGAGATGATCGTCACCAACCCCTCGGATTGGCCGGAGGGCAAGGTCCGCGAGGTGCACGAGCCGATCGTCAAGACGACGATCATCGCGCCGAGCGAGTTCATCGGCACGATCATGGAGCTGTGCCAGTCGCGGCGCGGCGAACTGGGCGGGATGGACTACCTGTCGCCCGAGCGCGTGGAGCTGCGGTACACGATGCCGCTGGGCGAGATCATCTTCGACTTCTTCGACTCACTGAAGTCGCGCACCCGCGGCTACGCGAGCCTCGACTACGAGGAGGCCGGCGAACAGGAGGCCGCCCTGGTCAAGGTGGACATCCTGCTGCAGGGCGAGGCCGTCGACGCTTTCTCGGCGATCGTGCACAAAGACGGGGCGAGCGCCTACGGCAACAAGATGACCAGCAAGCTCAAAGAGCTCATCCCGCGCCAGCAGTTCGAGGTGCCGGTGCAGGCGGCCATCGGCTCGAAAATCATTGCGCGCGAGAACATCCGGGCTATTCGCAAGGATGTGCTCTCCAAGTGCTACGGCGGTGACATCACCCGTAAGCGCAAGCTGCTGGAGAAGCAGAAGGAAGGCAAGAAGCGGATGAAGACCATCGGCCGGGTGGACGTTCCGCAGGAGGCGTTCGTCGCGGCGCTGTCCACAGAAGCCTCCGCGGACAAGGCGAAGAAGTAGCTGCGGGTGCGACGCGCACTGGTGGTCGCACTGACCGTCTTCGTCACCGGATGCGGCGGGGGTGTCGAGGGCACCGCGGTGCCCGCCCCGTCCGGCGGGCTGGAGTCGGTGTTGCTCAGTGATGTCCAACTCGACGACCTGTTGCACACCAGTGGTTTTCACAGCGATCCTGATGTCAAAGAGTTCAGCGACGAACTCGCGAAGGGAACCAGGCCGCCGGGGTGTGTGCAGACGGTCGGCATCGCGGATCGCAATCTGTACCGGGACGCCGGTCCGACCGCGGTGATCACCAGATCGTCCGGGTCGCCCGCCGGATCGGTGGACCAGAGCGTCGTGGTCGTGCGCTCGGCCACGGGAGCCCAGCACATCCTCGACATGTCGAAGCTGTCGTGGGATGTGTGCGTCGACGTTGCGGTCACGACCGGCGGCAACGCACCGGCCACGTGGCGGCTCGAGCCGGTGGAGGCCGCCGATGGCATCCCCACACAGCGCGCGACACGATCGGATCGCGTGGGGGAGAAGTGTCAGCACGCGATGGCCGTTGCCGTCGCGACGGTCGTCGAGGCGATGGTGTGCGGCCCGAACGTGACCAACGAGGCCTTCACCGTCGTGGCGCAGATGGCCAAGAACGCCGACCGAACATGACGGGGGTGTGCGACGGCGGGGATTCGCGCAGCGCGATCTAAAGTGGCGGACCATCACACCGGCTGTACCGCAACGCTTTTCGTGCCATCTCAACGCACGTGACAACGGCGCCGGCTGTCTGATTGCCTGTCACACGATTACGGTCGCGAAGGTGGAGGACCCGACGACACCGTGGCTGATCGCCGAGGCGTCTGTATCGGCGGGGATGCCGGCGACGTGGGCGTGGCTGACGCTGCTGCTCGCCGCGGTCGTGGTGCTGGCGGGCGGCGTGCTGCTCGCTGCGATGTGACGCGCCCCGTGTTCGCCGTATGACCACGCCGCTGACCGTCCTGGACCTCGTGCCCATCTCCTCGGGTTCGACGGCGGCTGACGCGCTGCGCAACACCATCGATCTCGCACGGCACGCCGAGCGGTGGGGGTACACCCGCTACTGGTTCGCCGAGCACCATCTCAATCCCGGGCTCGCCGGCACCTCGCCGGTCGTGCTGCTGGCGATGGCGGCGGCCAACACCTCGACGATCCGGCTCGGGTCGGCGGCGCTTCAGATGGGTCATCGCTCCGCGCTGTCGGCCGTCGAGGAGTTCGGCCTGCTCGACGCGGGGTATCCCGGGCGCTTCGATCTGGGGCTGGGCCGGTCGGGCGGCAGGCCCCCGGCTGAACCGCCCCGCACCGCGGGCCGCCGCGCCGACGGGCTCGTGATCCCTGAGCCGTTCAATCCTGAGGCGATGCTGACGTCAACGCGATTCGCGATGCAGAAGCGGCTGCTCCAGCTCCCCGGCGCGCAACCGCAGGACTACGGCGACCTGATCGACGATGTCCTCGCCCTCCTGTCGGGCACGTACCAGTCGGCCGAGGGCGACCGTGCTCACGTCGTGCCGGGTGAGGGTGCGCGACTCGAACTCTGGATTCTGGGCAGCAGCGGGGGTGAGAGCGCGAACGTCGCGGGTCGCAACGGACTTCGCTTCGCCGCGAACTACCACGTGGCCCCGGCCGGTGTACTCGATGCGGTCGACGGCTACCGGGCGGCCTTCACGCCGTCGGCGGAATTGGCCCGGCCGTACGTCAGCGTGTCCGCGGATGTCGTCGTGGCCGACGACGAGGCGACGGCTCGCGAGCTGGCAACCGGATACGGGCTGTGGGTTCGCAGCATCCGCACCGCCGAAGGGGCCATTCCGTATCCGACCCCCGACGAGGCTCGTCGGCACACGTGGAGCGAGTCGGACCGCGCCCTGGTCGCCGACCGGATCGCGACGCAGTTCGTCGGCACGGCAGCGCAGGTCGCCGATCACCTGGAGCGGCTGCGTGACGCCACGTCGGCGGACGAACTGGTGATCACCACGATCACCCACCGACATCGCGACCGGCTGCGGTCCTATGAGTTGCTCGCCGAGGAGTGGGCCCGCCGCTGACGGGCGCCGAGCCCGAGGTGATCACGCAGGGTGGTGCCCTCGTAGTCCTCCCGGAACACTCCCTGTTCCTGCAGCAGCGGGACGACGGTGTCCACGAAGGGGTCGAGCCCGCCGGGCGTCACGTGAGGAACCAGGATGAATCCGTCACTGGCGTCGGACTGCACCAGGTCATTGATCGACGCGGCGATGGTCTGCGGGGACCCGACGAAGTTCTGCCGCCCGGTGACCTCGATGATCAACTCTCGAGTGGTCAGGTTCTCGGCCTCGGCTCTGGCGCGCCACTCGTTGGCGGTGGCGATCGGATCGCGGTACATGCGCACACTGGCCCGTCCGCGCGCGATCGTGTTCTCGCCCACCACCGGGTCCACCGACGGCAACGGTCCGTCGGGGTCGTGATCGGAGAGGTCGCGATTCCACAGTTGTTCGAGGAACTTGATCGCGGTCGCGGGTGAGACCTGCGCCAGCCGCACGTCGTGGGCGATGTCGGCGGCTTCGGCGTCGGTGTCTCCGAGGACGAAGGTCGCGGCGGGCAGGATGAGCAGCTCGTGCTCCAGACGGTGGTACTTCGCCATCCGCCGCTTGACATCGGTGAAGAATCGTTGGCCGTCGGTGAGGGTGCCGTGCCGGGAGAAGATGGCGTCGGCACTCGCCGCGGCGAACTCGCGGCCCTGGTCGGAGTCGCCGGCCTGGAAGATCACCGGTCGGCCCTGCGGGCTCCTGGGGACGTTGAATCGGCCTGCGATGTCGAAATGATCGTCGCGATAGGCGAATTCGCCGGCTCGCTGATCGGTCAGGAACGTCCCGCGATCTTTGTCGGCGATGATCTCGTCGCCGCGCCACGAGTCGAACAGCGTT
Source organism: Mycolicibacterium sp. 018/SC-01/001 (assembly GCF_007096635.1). Lineage (GTDB taxonomy): Bacteria > Actinomycetota > Actinomycetes > Mycobacteriales > Mycobacteriaceae > Mycobacterium. The sequence continues at coordinate 181,811 of NZ_VKAA01000002.1, read as the reverse complement.
TCTGCGGCCGCCAGGAAACTCTCGGCCCGCGTGTAGCGCTGGTCTTCGGCGAGGAAGCCGCCGCGGCGGAAGTTCTCCCCGGTGAACGCATCCCACGACGTGACGACATTCCAGCCCGCTCTGCCGTCGGACAGGTGGTCCAGGGTCGCGAACTGTCGTGCGACGTCATACGGTTCGTTGAAGGTCGAGTTGATCGTGCCGGTGAGGCCGAGCCGTTCGGTGACCGCGGCCAGCGCGGCCAGTACCGTGAACGTGTCGGGGCGGCCGACGACGTCCAGGTCGTAGATCGCGCCCGCCTGCTCTCGCAGCCGCAGCCCCTCGGCCAGGAACATGAAGTCAAACTTGCCCCGCTCGGCGGTTCGAGCGAAGTGCACGAAGGAGTCGAACTCGATGTGGCTGCCCGATGCCGGATCGCTCCACACGGTGGTGTTGTTGACGCCGGGGAAGTGCGCCGCGAGGTGAATCTGCTTGATTGGCTTGCTCATCGGGTCATCACGTGCAGACTCATGCGGTCGCATAACGATTGGCGGGCCGGGAGAAACCGAGGGTGTCACGCAAGGTGGTGGCCTCCTGTGCAGGGCGGAACACGCCGCGACGGCGCAACTCGGGTACGAGACCGTCGACGATCTGCACGAGATCGTGCGGAATCACGGCCGGTCGCAACCGGAACCCCGCCAACCCTGCTGCGTGCCACTGCTCGATGAGGTCGGCGAGCTGTCCAGGCGTGCCCACGAAAACGGCGGCGTCGCTGGTGAATCGAGAGCGGGCGCGGTCATCGAGGCGATCCCTGCGGCCGCGGGCAGCGCCCTCGCTCCCGTCGAGGAACACCACCAGATCAGCGAAGACGGAGACCGACCGTCTCTCCAGCGACGCCCGCGACGTGATCGCCTGCACTGTCGCGCCGGCCTCGGCCGCGTCGTGCGGAGTGATGAAGGCGATGTCGACGCTGCCGGCCACCAACGCGTGCGTGGACTCCGCGTGGCTCAGAGCGGCGACGATCGGCTGGCCCTGGGGAGGCCGAGGGGTGATCGACGGGCCCCGCACCGAGAAGAAGGCGCCGTCGAAATCGATGTAGTGCAGCTTGCTGCGATCGACGAAGCGCCCTGTCACCGCGTCGCGGATCTCGGCGTCATCCTCCCAGCTGTCCCACAACCGGCGCAGCACCTCGACATAATCGGCGGCTTCGCCGATCAGTGCCCCTGCCGTCAGCTCGGCTGCGGATCGTCGGCCGATGTGGCGTGCCGCTTCGGGGCTGGCGCTGACCTGGATGCGCACACCGGCCCGGCCCTTGCTCACATAATCCAGGGTCGCGATGGCCTTGGACACGTGGAAGGGCTCGGTGTGGGTGACGACGACGGTGGGCACGAGCCCGATGCGATGGGTGAGCGGCGCCACCCGCGCAGCGATGAGCACTGCGTCGAGCCGACCGCGGACGCGGTCGACCCGGTCGTCGGCGGTGGACGGATCGTCGTACTGCGGAGTGAAGGCGTCCTCGACGGTGACGAAGTCGAGATGGCCGCGTTCGGCCTCGCCGACGATGTCGACCCAGTACCGGGGACTCAGCAGGTCGAGGGGACGCGCGTCCGGTTCCCGCCACGACGCGGGATGCCACCCCGTTCCGTCGAGCGCGACGGCGAGATGTACGGGGGGTGCGTCATCCGACGCTGGCACTCCAGGCACGTGGCGCTCCTCCCTTTTCCGGCTGGCGCTCCAGTGTGCCTGCGATCGGCGGCAGCGCCGAGAGATGCGCGCACGCTGATTCCTGGGCGGGCCGGCCGGGCCTGTCGGGATGCGGGGATGAGAAAACACTCACGGCGAGTGCATCTCTGGGCTGACGGGGCCGGTGTCGGTGAGCATCCGACGATGACCGCGGCACTTCCGATCGATGCACCCGACGAGGAATTCTGGAGTTGGCAGCTGCAGGGCCGGTGTCTGGATTTTCCTGTGGAGTTGTTCTTCCCCGAGAGTGATCGGCGCTCCGAGCGCAGGCGGCGCGAAGAAGAGGCCAAACGCATCTGCCGGACCTGCCCGGTGCTGATGCGCTGCCGCGAGCACGCGTTGCGCGTGCCGGAGCGCTACGGCGTCTGGGGCGCGACCACGCCGCGCGAACGCGGAATCCCGGGGTCGCACCGTCCCGGACGCGGAACGTCGGTGACGCCATGACGCAGACGGCCCCGGCCACTGCGGCGGCCGACGACCTGCGCCGCGGCCTCGCCGACGGCACCCTGACGGAGATCGAGGTGGCCTGGAGCGACCCCTTCGGGCACTCCGCCGGCAAGCGAATCCCCGCCGCGCAATTCCTCGAGCGGGCCACCGGCACCGGATTCGCATTCTGTGAGGCGGCGCTGGCCTGGAACACCGAGGGAACGGTCATCGACTCGCTGGCACTGACCAATTGGTCGGCCGGTTATCCGGATGTCTACGCGGTGCCCGACTTCTCGACGTTCACCCGGCTGCCGTGGCGGCCGAGTGCGGGTCACGTCATCTGCGACATCCTGACCCACCGCCGCACACCGTCGCTGCTCGATTCTCGCGGTGTCCTCAAGCGGGTGCTCTCGCGACTGGACGGGCTCGGGTACACGGCGAAGATCGGTGTCGAGTTCGAGTTCTACCTGCTCGAGGCCGACGGGTCGCCGATCATCGACGCGATACAGGCCTACTCGCTGGAGAACGCCAATGCCCTGGACCCGTTGATCGCCGACCTCTACGACACCCTCGGTGCCTTCACCCGGCTGGAGGGCATCCAGACCGAGTACGGTCCGGGCCAGGTCGAGACCAACCTCGTCTACACCGACGCTCTCGCGGCCGCCGACGACAGTGCCCGGCTGAAGTACGCGGTCAAAGAAGTGGCGCGACGGCACGGAAAGCTCGCCAGCTTCATGCCGAAGCCGTTCTCCGAACACTCGGGAAGTTCTGCACACCTGCACATTTCGCTGTGGGACGGAGACCGGCCGGCCTTCGCAGCGGTCGACGGCGCCGAGGGTCAGATCGCTCGGTATGCGATCGCGGGACTGTTCGAGCATCTGCCGTCCATCACGTTGTTCGGTGCTCACTCGGTCAACGCGTACCGACGGTTCGCCCCTGACACGTTCGCGCCCGACACCGTGAACTGGAGCCGGGACAATCGCAGTGCCGCGATCCGCTCCCTCGTGGAGGACACGCCCGAAGCGTCCCGTATCGAATTACGCTCCGGGGCAGCGGATTCGAATCCCTATTGGCTCATCGCCTCTGCGCTGGCAGCGGTCGTCGCCGGTCTGGAGGCGCGGCGCGAGCCACCGGAACCTGCGACAGGCAACCTGTACGGGCGGGGCGCGCCGCTGCCCGACTCGCTGCGCACTGCGGCCGCCCTGGCAACCCAGGACGACACCATCCTGGAGATCCTGGGCGAGCAGTCCGTCCTAGACTTCGCGCTGATCGCCCGCAGCGAATGGAACGCCTACGTCAGCCACGTCAGCGACTGGGAGCGCAAGCGCTACCTCACCACCTCCTGACCCCGCCCCCAACTACGCCCCTTCTCACTACGCCCAAACGTCGGTTTGGGTCGCGACACGCCGCGTTTTCGCGCCCGTACGTCGGTTTGGGCGTAGTTGAGTCTGGGCGAAGCGGTCGCGCGCGGGCGCTGAGCGTGCTACCCAAGGGGGTATGTCCACCAAGCTCGCGGCGACCGCCTGCGCCTGCCTCGTCGTGGCCGGCTGCGCGAGCGCTCCGGTGGACAACAGGCCCGTGGTGCGGATCGCCGAGGCCGCGCGCCCTGCTCCCATGGAGCAGCTGGGCAGATTCCTGCCGACCTCCCAGGAACTGGCGACCGTGCTGGGCGCCGGGTCGAACGCGTTCATCGGTCAGCCCGTCGAGGGTGGGCCCGAGGCTCTGTTGCGCACCGTCGCGGCGGGACAGGCCGCTCCGCTCGACTGCGTGGGCACGGCATATCGGCTGCAGAAGGTGACCTACGACGGCAGCCCGGTGCGATCGGTGGCCACCAACTCCTGGGCCGGCGGCTCCTTCGACGGCCCGCCGGTGACCGGCTTTTTCGGAGTGGTACAGATGGCCGATCCTGCTGCGGCACAGACGTTCTTCGCCGAATCGAGCAATCGATGGCAACAGTGCAACGGCCAGACGGTGACTCGTGAGCAGACCGGTGCCGGCGAGATCAGCCGGATCGCCGACGTGGCCTTCGAGAATGGGGTGACGCGCGCGACCGTGCTGCATGCTGCCGGTGGCGCGCCGGCCGCGACTGCACAGCGTGCCATCGCCCTGGCCGGCGACTGCATCGTCGACGTGGAGATCACCGATCCGCGCCCCGATGCGGCGTCCCGGCAGGCCGTCGGCGTCGCCGACCTGATCGCGGACAAGATCACCACGCAGCGCTGACGTGCGCGACAATGACGCGGTGACCGTACCCATGCCCCGCGTCTGCGGCCTCCTGCTGGCCGCGTCGGCGCTCGTCAGCGGGTGCGTGAGCACCGTCGACGGGACCGCGATCCGCGCCGCGGGAACGGCAAAGCCGGTGCCGGTCCTCGACGAGGCGGCGCTGAACCGTCTTCTGCTCAGCGTCGGCGAGGTCAACGGGATCATGGGCAGCACCCAGATGCAGGTCACCGGCGACGTGGATCAGATGACCGACCACTCCGACTCGGTGTCCGACAGGGAGTGCCTCGGCGCGATCTATGCCGCCGAGGACCCGGTGTACGCCGATACGGGGTGGACGGCCGTGCGGGATCGCGTCGTCCGCGAACCCGGTGACGACAACGAACACTGGGTGGAACAGACCGCGGTGCTCTACCCCGCCGCGCAGAATGCGCAGGCGTTCTTCGAATCGTCGTCGCAGACGTGGCAGCGGTGCGCCAACCAATCACTGGGCACCAACGACGGCGACTTCAGCTGGCAGATGGGCGATGTCGACGTCGACGTCACCGAAAGTGGCGCTCCGCTTCTCACCCAGGAGACCGAGCAGGAGGACTCCGGAGGCTGGCAGTGTCAGCACGCGCTGTCGGTGGTGTCGAACGCGACCGTCGAAGCATGGGCCTGCGGTTATCGCATCGGCGACGAGGCGGCCCAGATCGCCACGGCGATGGTTGGCAAGGCCGGCTAGGTCATCAGAGCCGTTGCCGATCTGCTCTATTCGGCCACATCCAGGGTGATGCTGGGCCGGCGCGCGGCGATCGCGGCCCCGGCGCCGAACGCGGCGACGAGGAGCACCACCGCGCCGATCGCGATCGGAATGGAACCGCCGACGAGGGTCGGCAGGTTCTGGAACACCAGTAGCAGCACCGCGATGAGTCCGGCGAGGCCGATACCGGGCGCGACGAACGCCCGCCACACCGAAACGTCGGACACACCGGCGCGCCGTCGTCGAGCGAAGAACGCGAGAACCGCCACGCTGGTGGCGATCAGCAGGATGATGATACCGACCGTCGAGATGCCGGCGAGCCACGTGTAGAACTGGGTGACCGGATCCAGGCCGATGACGATTCCGGCGACGACGAACAGCAGCACGACGACGCCGTCGATCCCCGAGGCCAGATGGGGGGAGGCATGGTGCGGGTGGGCAGTGCCGAGAGCGCCGGGGAACACGTTGCGATTCGAGAGCGTGAAGACGTACCGCGCGACCACGTTGTGGAACGACAGGATGCACGCGAACAGGCTGGTGACGAACAAGACCTGGACGATGTGCAGGCCCGCGGACCCCAGGTACTGCTCGGTGGCTGCGGGAAGCAGACCGGACGGGTCCGCCACGGCCTGCTCGACCACTCTGCTGTCGCCCCACGCCGTGATCAGCGCCCAGGTCGAAACCGTGTAGAACACTCCGATCAGCAGCAGCGCGAAGAACGTGGCGCGGGGGATGGTCTTGAGCGGATCTCGCGCTTCGTCGCGGAACACCGCGGCCGCCTCGAACCCGATGAAGCTCAAGAACGCGAAGAGGAGCGCGATTCCCGGTGCGCCGGAGGCGATCTGGGACGGCGACAAGAAGCCGGTGGAGAGCCCTTCGTGGCCACCGGTCACCGCGACGACGGCGTCGAGCACGAGAACGATCGCCACTTCGGCGATCAACAGGACTCCGAGGACGTTTCGGGACAAGTCGATGTTGCGGTGCCCGAGCACCGTCACGATCAGCAGCGTGGCCAATGCCCAGACGCCCCAGGGGATGTCCGGTGCGCCGTAGGAGGTGAACAGCGCGGCAGCGCCCTGCCCGATCAGTCCGTAGACGCCGATCTCGAGAGCGAGGTAGGGGATCAGCGCGACGAAGGCGAAGCCGAACCCGGTGACCCGGCCGAGCCCCTTGCCGATGTAGGAGTAGAACGCGCCGGCGTTGGGCACGTGCGGGGTGAGCGCGGTGAACCCTACGGCGAACAGCAGTACGAGAACTGTGCTGACGATGAAGATCGCCGGGAAGCCGGTTCCGTTGCCGCTCGCGATGCCCAAGGGCACCGGGCCGCCGATGACGCCCAGCGGGGACGCCGCCGCGACGACGACGAACACGATGCCCCAGACGCCGAGGGTGCCGTGTAATCGCCGGGAGGACCGCGCTTCTCCCGTGTCGGTGGCGATGCGCGCATCGCCGGCGTCGTCAATCCGATTCGCCATGGTTCGTCCTCGAGGCCGGGCAACAGGTCGTCGGACGGTACCGCCTGGTGAGCCCGGCTCCGCAGAGTTGCGATCAGCGGGATTGCAGGCCGGTGGTGACCACGCTCTTCCGGTCCTAGCGAGTTCTCTGCTCACAGTTGCGATTCCCCACCGTCGACGACGAGCTCGATGCCGGCCACGTAGGTCGCGTCAAAGGCCAGAAACGCCACAGCAGGGGCGAACTCGTCGGGATGCCCCCACCGCTGCATCGGACTACTGGCCTGGAACTCGGCCTTCAGTTGCGCTGCCTTCTCCGGCGCCTCCTTCTCCAACTTGCCGGTGTCGATCGAGCCGGGACTGATCGCATTCACGCGAATTCCGTTCGGCAGCAACTCCTTACTGAGAGTGCGCGCCATCGAGCGCAACGCCGCCTTGCTCGCCGAGTAGACGCTCAGAGCGTCCCAGCCGGTCTGGTTGGCGATCGAGGTCGTCAACACCACGCCGCTGCCCTTGGTCATCATCGGAGCCAGCTTCTGCACCGTGAAGAAGGGTCCTTTGGTGTTGATGGCGAAGACGTCGTCGAAGGTCTGCTCGGTGACGTCGAAAAAGGGGTCGAAGCTGCCGATGCCCGCGTTGACGACCAGGGCATCGACGGTGCCGAAGTCCTGGCGAACGCGGTCGGCGAGCTCGTCGATCGCCGCCAGCGAACGCGTGTCGCTGCGGACGGCGATTCCGCGATCGCCGAGCTGCCGAGCCGCCTCGTCGAGCGTGTCCTGATGACGCCCGGTCACCAGCACCCGCGCGCCGTGGGCGACCAGGTGACGCGCGGTCGCCAGACCCAATCCGCTACTACCACCGGTGATCACCACGTTCTTGCCGTCGTATCTGCTCATACCGTCAAGTCTTCGAGCATTTCGAGCCGGCGTCCAAGACCTGTTCGGCACCCCGACATACCGAAACGGAATACTGCCTGCGGTGGGCGGGTTGGACCGCGGGTGAACGATCTCGGCGTCGACCTGGAACTGCGGCTGGTCCGGTACTTCACCGCGGTCGCCGAACACGGCAGCGTGAGCCGCGCTGCCGCTGAGCTCCACGTTGCGCAGCCGGCCCTGAGCAGGCAACTGCAGCGCCTCGAAGACCGCCTGGGTGTCCGGTTGCTCGATCGCGGGCGCCACGGCGCCACTCTCACCGAGGCGGGCGCGGCGTTCCTGCCCGAGGCGCAGGGCCTGCTACGTGCGGCTCGTCGGGCTGCATCGACCGCTCGCGCTCACGCGCCCGAGGGGCGGATCGTCATCGGCTACGTCGAGGATCTGGTCGTCACCCCCGCCGTCCGCGATCTGCGCCGGCTACATCCCGACGCCGACGTCGTGACCCGGCACCTGGACTGTGCCGATGAAGGCGCGTTCACCGACCGGCAGATCGACGTGCTGGTCGCGAGAGCGCCGCTGCAGATTCCGACCGACGGTGTCCAGATCTCGGTGCTGTACGAGGAACCGCGCATGCTCGTGGTGCCGGCCGATCATCGGTTGGCCGACCGGACATCGGTGTCGCTGGACGACTTCGCCGCGGGTGAGACCATCTTCTGCTCACACGGCGCGCCACGCACGATCTTCCCGGAGTCCACCGGTGCCGTCGTCGAAAGCTTCGAGGACAGAATGGAACTCGTCGCGAGCGGCCAAGCGGTCGCGGTCGTGCCGGTCGGCGACCGGCGCAGCTCGGTCCGCCCCGATCTGGCCACGGTTGCGCTGGAAGGCTTTCCGCCCAGCAGCGTGGTCCTGGCGAGCCGGGTCGACGAGGTCAATCCGCTCGTTGCCGACTTCGTCGCGGCAGCGAGGGCGTCTCTGGTCAGCTGACCTCGAACACCTTCGTCACACAGGCCCGTTCGCCGGCTGAAAGACGCCCGAACTGTCGGCCTCCTCCTCGGCGCGGATGACGTGTACGACCGCGTTGATCAATGCCAGGTGGGTGAACGCCTGCGGGAAATTCCCCAGGTGGCGGCCGGTGCGTGGCTCGATCTCCTCGGCGTAGAGGTGCAGTGGGCTGGCGAACGACAGCAGACGCTCGCACAGGTGCCGCGCCTGGTGGATCTCACCGATCTCGACCAGGGCTGACACCAGCCAGAACGAGCAGATCGTGAACGTGCCCTCCTCGCCCGCCAGTCCGTCGTCGGTCTCCTCGACGCGGTAGCGCAGCACCAGGCCTTCCTCGGTCAGCTCCTCGGCGATGGCCAGCACGGTGGCCCGAATGCGCGGATCGTCCGGCGGCAGGAAGCGCGTCAGCACCGCCAGCAGCAGTGACGCGTCGAGCGCGTCGTCGCCGTAGCGCTGAGTGAGCACGCCGCGGGAATCGACGCCGTGGGCGAGGATGTCGTCCTTGATCTCCTCGGCGATGGCGCGCCACTGCTGTGCGTAGGACTTCTCGCCCTCCAGTTCGGCCAGCTTCGATCCGCGGTCGAGCGCCACCCAGCACATGATCTTGCTGGACGTGAAGTGCTGGGGTTCCCCGCGCACCTCCCAGATCCCGCGATCCGGCTCGCGCCAGTGCTTGATCGCCTCCTCGACCTGCTCTTTGAGCACCGGCCACAGAGTTTCAGGGATCTGCTCGCGCGACTTGGTGTGCAGATACACCGAATCGAGCATCGTGCCCCAGATGTCGTGCTGCATCTGGTCGTACGCGCCGTTGCCGATCCGCACCGGCCGAGCGTTGTCGTAACCCGAGAGGTGGTTGAGTTCCTCCTCGACCAGGCTGCGTTCCCCACCCACCCCGTACATGACCTGAAGGGGATGGCGCTGACCGTTGTTGGCGCCCGACACATCGGCGATGAATGCGAAGAAGTCGTCGGCCTCGCGGTCCAGGCCCAGCGTGTAGAGGCCCCACAGCGCGAACGTCGAGTCACGCACCCAGGCGTAGCGGTAATCCCAGTTCCGTTCGCCCTGAGGGGTTTCCGGCAGCGACGTGGTGGGCGCGGCGAGCAGCGCGCCGGTCGGGGAGTACGTCAGCCCCTTGAGTGTGAGCGCGCTGCGCTGCAGATAGGCCCGCCACGGATGGTCGGGGAAATCACCGACGTTGATCCACTGCCGCCAGCACTCGCTGGTCTGCCACATCTTGTCGGCGGCCTCGTCGAACGTCTGCGGTGCGGGATGGCCCGACCAGCTGAGCGCGACGAACACGTTGTCGCCCTCCTTGAGCCGGGTGCGGGCCCTGGCCTCGCGGCCTTCCAGCCCGATCCGCAGGTTGGTCGTGAGCCGAAGCGTCGGATGCGAGTCGGGGTTCTTCGTCGCCCGGGCGATCGCCTCACCGTAGGCCTGGGCGGAGTACTCCCAGCTGGCGCTGGTGCGGTGGTAGTCGAACGACGGCTCGCAGTTCATCACGAGCTCGACGGTGCCGCTCACACAGCGGACCGTGCGCAGCAGGATGTGCTCGGCGTCCCAGTCCATCGGGGTGCGGCGGTGCGTACGCGAGCGGCGCTCGAGATCGTGCCACGGACCCATCACCAGCGCGTCGCGCACGATCAGCCAGCCGGTGTGCGTCTGCCACGTGGTCTCCAGGATCAGGCTGCCCGGCAGGTAGCGGCGGGCCGCCGGAACCGACACACCGTAGGGGCCCAAGCGGAAGTGCCCCGCGCCGCGGTCGAGGATCGCGCCGAACACGCTCGGTGAGTCAGGCCGCGGCACGCACAGCCACTCGACCGACCCCGCCGAGGAGATCAGGCAGGTGTTCTCGCAGTCGGACAGGAACGCGTAATCGGCGATCGGCGGGAACGGATTGCGGAGCGGACCGGAGCTGGCATACGACGGGGCGGTGGCCAGCGCGAACGCGCCCGACTCTCCATCGACGCTGACGGTGTCGCTCAGCGCATCGGACACGGCCTCGCTGGGCTGGGAAACCATTTGCTCATCATCGACTGCGCGACGCCGTGTCGTCTACTCAAACAACGGTGCGCCTAGGCTGACCGGGTGGGCGGTTTCCTGGGCTGGTGGGACGGAGTGGAGCTCTGGCTGACCGGATTGCCGTTCGTCCTGCAGACCGTCGTCGTGATGCCGGTGGTGCTGGCGCTCGCGTACGGGGTGGCGTGCGCGCTCGACGTCGTGGTCGACGGTGGGACCAGGTTGAGGGCTCACCTGCGCCGCCCGCATCCGGAGCCGACGGCGGACGGGGAGGACGGCCGGTGAGCGGTATGCCGCGGTCGCGAGTGACGCTGGCGCTGGTCGCGCTCATCGTGTTGGTGATCCTGATGTGGCTTCTCACCCGCTGACCACCCGCTGACGCAGGGTGGTGTTATTCTTCGCGCCATGCAGACGGCGAGCGGCGTCAACGGGGGTCACATCGTGGCCCTCATTGCTGTCGGTTTCTCTGCCGTCGCTGACGTCTGTTGTTGTTGCTGACTCCTACCCCGTTCGGCGGTCAGGTGTTCGGCAACCATGTCTTGTGCCGTTCGTGCACAATTTGCCCCCACCTTCCGCGTGACCGGACTCCGCATCACGTTCGTTCCACACCCGGAAAGGTCGCCCATGAAACTCCCGTACCGGTGGCGCGCGGTTGCAGCGCTGGCTCTGACCACGTCACTCGTCGCGGCGTGCGGCGGCGGCTCCAGTGACGTCGCCGGCGATGACGGTGGCCCCAAGGCCGACACGACGCTGACGCTCGTCGCGTACGCGGTCCCCGAGCCTGGCTGGTCGAAGATCATCCCCGCGTTCGCGGCTACCCCCGAGGGCAAGGGCGTGGCGGTCACGACGTCCTATGGCGCCTCGGGCGATCAGTCCCGCGCGGTCGTCGACGGCAAGCCCGCCGACATCGTCAACTTCTCGGTCGAGCCTGACGTCACCCGCCTGGTCAAGGCCAAGAAGGTGGCTGACGACTGGAATGCCGGCGCCACCAAGGGCATCCCGTTCGGTTCGGTCGTGTCGCTCGTCGTGCGCAAGGGCAACCCGAAGAACATCAGGGACTGGGACGATCTGTTGCAGCCCGGCATCGAGGTGGTCACGCCGAGCCCGCTGAGCTCGGGGTCGGCCAAGTGGAATCTGCTCGCCCCGTATGCAGCCAAGAGTGACGGCGGCAAGAACTCCCAAGCCGGCCTCGATTTCGTCAACAAGCTGGTGACCGAGCACGTCAAGACGCGGCCCGGCTCGGGTCGGGAGGCCACCGATGTCTTCCTGCAGGGCACCGGTGACGTCCTGATTTCCTACGAGAACGAGGCGATCAACGTCGAACGGCAGGGCAAGCCCGTCGAGCACATCAACCCGCCGCAGACGTTCAAGATCGAGAACCCGGTCGCGGTCGTGACGTCTTCGCAGCACCAGCAGCAGGCCAACGCCCTGAAGAACTTCCTGTACACCCCCGACGGTCAGAAGCTGTGGGCCGAAGCCGGCTTCCGGCCCGTTGATCCCGCCGTGGCGGCCCAGTTCGCCGGCGACTTCCCGACGCCGCAGAAGCTGTGGACGATCGCCGACCTCGGCGGGTGGAGTGACGTCGACCCGGCACTGTTCGACAAGGACAACGGCTCGATCACCAAGATCTATAAGCAGGCCACCGGATGACGTCGATCGTCGTCGAGCCCGCTGCACCGAAGGCGCCCTCGCGGGGGCGCAACCGGCACGGCAGTACGTCGCTGCGCGTCGGCGCCGCGACACTGTGGTTGTCGGTGATCGTGCTGCTGCCGCTCGCGGCGATCGTCTGGCAGTCCGCGACGGGCGGATGGCACGCCTTCTGGCTGGCCGTCACCTCCAACGCGGCGATCGAGTCGTTCAAGGTGACGTTGACGATCTCCGTGGGCGTGACGCTGATCAACGCGGTGTTCGGGCTGATCGTCGCGTGGGTGCTCACGCGCGACGACTTCCCGGGCAAGCGTCTGGTCGACGCAGTGATCGACCTGCCGTTCGCGCTACCCACGATCGTGGCCAGCCTGGTGATGCTCGCGCTGTACGGGCCGAACAGCCCGGTGGGTTTGCACTTGCAGCACACCAAGTGGGGTGTGGGTATCGCGCTGCTGTTCGTCACACTGCCCTTCGTGGTGCGGTCGGTGCAGCCGGTGCTTCTGGAGCTCGACCGCGAGGTGGAGGAGGCGGCCGCGTCGCTGGGTGCGGACAACCGCGTGATCTTTCTCAAGGTCGTTCTGCCCGCGCTCCTGCCGTCACTGCTGTCGGGCGCGGGCCTGGCGTTCTCGCGCGCGATCGGTGAGTTCGGGTCGGTGGTGCTCATCGGCGGCGCGGTCCCCGGCGAGACCGAGGTGTCCTCGCAGTGGATCCGCACCCTCATCGAGAACGACGACAAAGTCGGTGCCGCGGCGATCTCGATCGTCCTGCTCGTGATCTCGTTCGCCGTGCTGTTCGTGTTGCGAGCGCTCGGGGCGCGGGCGGCCAAACGGGAGGAGCTCGCACCGTGATCCTGTCCCCGGCGGTCAAGCTCCTGCTGCGCTGGGTCGCGATCGCCTACATCGCGATCCTCGTCCTCGTGCCGGTCGGACTGATCCTGTGGCGGACGTTCTCCCCGGGCATCGGCGCGTTCTTCGCCTCCGTCGGCACCCCGGCGGCCATCTCGGCGCTGGAGCTGTCGTTGCTGGTGGTCGCCATCGTGGTGCCGCTCAACGTGCTCTTCGGGGTACCGACCGCACTCGTGTTGGCGCGCAACCGCTTTCGCGGCAAGAGCATCCTGCAGGCCATCATCGACCTGCCGTTCGCGGTGTCCCCGGTGGTGGTCGGTGTCGCGCTGATCCTGCTGTGGGGATCGGCTGGGCTGTTCGGCTTCGTCGAGAACGACTTCGGGCTCAAGATCATCTTCGGCTTCCCCGGCATCGTGCTCGCCAGCGTCTTCGTCACCGTCCCGTTCGTCATCCGCGAGGTCGAGCCGGTGCTGCACGAGATCGGCACCGACCAGGAGGAGGCGTCGGCGACGCTGGGGGCGCAGTGGTGGCAGACGTTCTGGCGCATCACGCTGCCGTCGATCCGCTGGGGCCTGACCTACGGGATCGTGCTGACGGTCGCGCGCACCCTGGGCGAGTTCGGTGCGGTCATCATGGTGTCGTCCAACCTGCCCGGCACGTCGCAGACCCTGACGTTGCTGGTCGCCGACCGCTACAACCGAGGCGCGGAATACGGCGCCTACGCGATCGCCACGCTGCTGATGAGCGTCGCGGTGCTCGTCCTGGTCGCCCAGGTGATCCTCGACGCCCGCCGGGCCAAGGCCGCACAATGAGAACCGTCCACCACCTGGGAGTCACGTCCTCATGACCCACGCGATCACCGTCTCCGGTGCGAACAAGCGCTACGGCGATTTCGCCGCACTCGACAACGTCGACTTCGTCGTCCCGAAGGGATCGCTGACCGCACTGCTGGGCCCCAGCGGATCCGGCAAGTCGACACTGCTGCGCGCCATCGCCGGGCTCGACGAGCCGGACTCGGGCACCATCACGATCCACGGCCGCGACGTCACCGACGTACCGCCCCAGAAGCGCGGCATCGGGTTCGTGTTCCAGCACTACGCGGCGTTCAAGCACCTCACGGTGCGGGAGAACGTGGCATTCGGGCTGAAGATCCGCAAGCGGCCGAAGAACGAGATCAAGGACAAGGTCGACAACCTGCTCGAGGTGGTCGGGCTGGCCGGCTTCCAGACCCGCTACCCCAACCAGCTCTCCGGTGGGCAGCGTCAACGCATGGCGCTGGCCCGCGCGCTCGCCGTCGACCCGGAGGTGCTGCTGCTCGACGAGCCGTTCGGCGCGCTGGACGCGAAGGTGCGTGAGGATCTGCGGGCGTGGCTGCGGCGCCTGCACGACGAGGTGCACGTCACCACGGTGTTGGTCACGCACGATCAGCAGGAGGCGCTCGACGTCGCCGATCGCATCGCGGTGCTGAACAAGGGACGCATCGAGCAGGTCGGCTCGCCCACCGATGTGTACGACCGGCCGGCCAATGCGTTCGTGATGGGCTTCCTCGGTGCCGTGTCCACCCTCAACGGGGCGCTGGTGCGCCCCCACGACATCCGCGTGGGCCGCAACCCCGACATGGCCATCGCCAGCGGTGATGACTCGGTGCAGTCCGCCGGCGTCACCAAGGCGACGATCGACCGCATCGTGATGCTCGGGTTCGAGGTACGTGTCGAACTGACGAACTCCGCGACGCACACACCGTTCACCGCGCAGATCACCCGGGGCGACGCCGAGGCACTGGGGCTGAAAGCCGGCGACACGGTGTTCGTGCGCGCCACCCGGGTGCCGCGGCTGCCCGAGGATGACAACACCGCGGCCGACGTGATCGACAGCGAGCCCGCGACGCTGCCGTAGCTCAGGCCAGCGCGAGGAAGAGCTTCTCCAGCTCCTCGACGCTCATCTCGCGGCTGCCCCCGTCGGAGGCTTTGCCGTCGGCGATGCATTCCCGCAGGCCCGTCGCCACGATCTTGAATCCGGCGCGATCCAGGGCCCGCGACACCGCGGCGAGCTGAGTCACCACGTCCTTGCACTCACGGCCCTGCTCGATCATCGAGATCACCCCGGCCAGCTGGCCCTGCGCGCGGCGGAGTCTGTTCAAAACAGCGCCGATGGCCTCCTCGTCACCGACCATGACGGCTCCTTTCCCGTGAATTCCTGCCATCCGAGACTTTACCCGTGGGGGTATAACGCACGGAGTGGACAGAAATATCCCCGTCGGCACGAGGCGTACATCGCGCCCGCCAGCGCGGTGAGCCCCGCGCTCAGCGCTCCCACCACCGGGTGGATCTCCTGGGCCAGGATCACCGACGCCATCGCCAGGATGAACCACCCGAAGCCCGCACGCAGAACGGCGGCATCCACCCGGGTGGCGAACCTGGATCCGAGCAGCGCACCGGTGACGGCGGCCGCGGTCACCGCCGCTGCCAGCCGCCAGTCGATCGCCGCTGCGGTCAGGTGGCCTGCCAGGCCGGCGAGCGAGTTCATCGCGATCACCAGCAACGAGGTGCCGATGGCGGTGGCCATCGGGAGTCCGGTCAGGAGAGCGAGTGCGGGCACCACCAGGAACCCGCCGCCGGCGCCGACCAGACCGGTGACGAGACCGACGGCCGCACCGTGCAGCAGCAGCGCGGGCGGCCGGTGGGTGGGAGACTCGCCGACGCCGACGGACTCTGCGGAGCGGCCGCGCATCATCGCGATGGCTGCGGCGATCATCACCGTTGCCAGGCCGACCAGCAGCAACGAGCCGGGGACGAACTGGCTCACCCAGCCGCCCGTGTAGGCGCCCACCATCCCGGCAGCGCCGAAGAGAACGCCCGTCCGCCACCGCACATGTCCGGCCCGCGCGTGAGCCAGCGCACCGACGGCGCTGGTCACAGCAACCACGAGCAAGGACATGGCGATCGCGTGGCCGGCGTCGAGGCCGGCCACGTAGGCGAGCAGCGGCACCATGAGGATCGAACCGCCGCCGCCCAGCAGGCCCAGCGACAGCCCGACCCCGAGGGCGAGAACGACCGTCAGGGCGATCACAGCTCAGGCGTTCTGGGTGAGCTCGGCCCAGGCAACGAAACCGCCGAGGATGTCGCTGACATCAGCGAAGCCGTTGCGGCGCAAAACGCTTGCCGCCACAGACGAACGGTAGCCGCCCGCGCAGTAGACGACGGTCGGCGCTACCGGGTCCAATTCGGTGTACCGGTGCGGCAATTGGCCGACGGGAATGTTGACCGCGCCGGGGACACTACCCGCCTCGAACTCGCCCGGATTGCGAACATCGACGATCTGCAGACCGGTGATGGAGACTGCGCGCTGATCGAAGTCCTTGGCGGACAACCGTGATGCGACCTGGACCTGATCTCGATGCGTGAGCATCGCCTGCTCGGGATTGTCCAGGTGACCGATCACGCGGTCGAATCCGATGCGTGCCAACCGGTTCTTGCCTTCCAGCTCATCGCCGGGGTCGGTGATCAGGACGATGTCGTGGTCGGGAGTGACCACCGAGCCCGCGAACTCGGCGTAGCGCCCCTCGAGTCCGATGTTGATGGCTGAGCGGAAGTGGCCTTGCGCGAATTCCACCGGGTTGCGACCGTCGACCAGCACCGCACCTGCGGCCAACCGGTCCATGACCTGGTCGTAGGTCAGCGCCGGGGGCACCTCGTCCTCGTCGAGCAGCGCGCGTTCCTTGCGGTTCAGCGTCGCGTCGTAGGCGAAGTACCCCGGCGCGGGCGGTTGGCCCTCGGTGACCAGCGCGATGAACGCCTCCCGGTCCGGGGCGGTCAGCGCGTAGTTCCACCGCCTCTGCTCGCCGATCGTCGAGGAGAGCTCGGTGGACAGGTTCTTGCCGCATGCCGACCCGGCGCCGTGCGCGGGGTAGACGCGGGTCGCGTCGGGCAGTGTCATCAGCTTCTCGTGCAGCGAGTCGTACAGCATCGTGGCGAGCTCGGCACGGGAGTGGCCGATCGACGCCAGCAGATCCGGCCGGCCGACGTCTCCGATGAACAGGGTGTCGCCGGTCAGCACGCCGTAGGGCGCGGTGTCGTCGGCGTGTTCGTAGACCACGACGCTCATCGACTCAGGCGTGTGGCCGGGGGTGTGCCGGAACTCCAGCGTGACCCCGCCGGCGGGGCCGAGCGCATGACGTTCGCCGTCGGCGACCCCCATGACGTCGAATTCGGGCGTGGCCACCGACGAGTACACGATCGTGGCGCCAGTGGCGTCGGCGAGCTCGAGATGCCCGGACAGGAAGTCGGCGTGGAAATGGGTCTCGATGACCAGCTCGATCTGCAGGCCCAGCTCACGCGCATCGGTCAGGTATTCCGACACGTCGCGCTGAGGATCGACGACCACGGCGCGGCCGGAGGTCTCGTCGCCGATCAGGTACGACGCGTGCGACAGGCAGTCGAGGTAGTACTGGGTGAATATCATCGTTCGTCTCCTTCACATACCCTATGGGGTATATCGTGAGAACGAAGATATACCCCTGCGGGTATGCGTTCAAGGGAGCGGGCTGTGAGTTATGCCGCGTTGATGGCCAGCAGCCGGTGCATCACGTCGGTCAGCGTCAACACCTGCACGCCGTCAGGCCCCGGCACCACCGCCAGGTGCGTGCGGGTGCTCCGCATCAGCTGCAGTGCCTCGTAGATCGGCATCTCGTCGGCGAGCGTCACGGCGGGGCGCATCAGCTCGCGGGCGCTGGCGGTCGCTGCCAGGCTGTCGCGTACGTGCACCACACCCAGGACCGTGCCGCTGCCCCGCTCACCGACCAGGAGCCGGAGGTGACCCGAATCTCTTGCGGCAGCGCGAATCTGCGCGGTGCCGGCGTCAGGGCTCACCCACCCCGTCGGCGATGCCGGCCTGGCCAGCTGCCCGACCCGAAGGCCGTTCAACTCCAGGGCACTGGACAGGTTGGCGTGATAGACCGGGTCGAGCGTGCCGGCAGCGGCGGAGTGATCCACCAGCTGGCGCAGCGCCTGCGGATCCTGGCTCTCCGCCAGCTCGTCCACCGGAACGACGCCGACGCGGCGCAGGCACCAGTTCGCTGCCTGGTTCAACGCGTGCAGCAGGGGGCGGGTGACGAACATGAAGCCGCGCATCGGCACGGCCAGCAGCGCGGCCGAGCGCTCCGGGTGGGCGATGGCCCACGACTTCGGCGCCATCTCACCGATCACCAGGTGCAGGAACGTGACGATCACCAACGCCAGCACGAAGCCGCCCACGTCGGCGAGCCAGGGCGGGGCGCCGACGGTCTGCAGCCACGGCGAAAGTGCGTAGTGTACAGCCGGTTTGGTGATCGCACCCAGCAGCAGGGTGCAGGCGGTGATGCCGAGCTGCGCCCCTGCCAGCACCACCGACAGCTCGGAGGCGCTGCGCAGTGCGGCGCGGGCCCCCCGACTGTCGGCGGCCGCGTCTTCGAGCCGGCTGCGCCGGGCGGCGATCAGCGCGAACTCGACGGCGACGAAGAAGGCGCTCAGCGCGATCAGCGCCGCGGTGATCACGACGATCGTCCAGAGGTCAGACATTGTGCTCCGCGATGACGTCAAGGGTGAGTCGGATACGGGCCGGCACGCGCCGCCGCACGGCGCGGATCTCGGCGGTCAGCGTCCGCTCGGCGGGCGTCGGGGTGCTGAGGTAATCGGAGGGTTCGGCAGGGAGGGGGATCGTCACGTGGTCGCCGACGGCGGGCAGGCCGTCGGCGTGGGCGATCACCATGCCGGCCACCGTCTCGTAGTCCCCGGTGGGCAGCGTGACGGTCAGCAGTCGTTCCGCTTCGTCCACCGGCAGGTCCCCGGCCACCAGCCAACCGTCGGTCAGTTCGGTGACGGGCTCGTCCCGATGAGTGCCGTCGTGCTCGTCGTCGATCTCGCCGACCAGCTCTTCGGCCAGGTCCTCCATCGTCACGATGCCGGCGAAACCACCGAACTCGTCGATGACGACGGCCATCTCCTCCTTCGAATCCGCCAGTGCACGAACAACATTCGGCAGCGGCAACGTCTCGGGCACCACGACGGCCTGGCGGTGGTGATCGGCGGCGGTGCCCGTCGACGCGTCACCGGACAGCAGGTCGTGCAGGTGGATCACACCGACGACGTCGTCGCGATCGGCGGCCACGACCGGATAACGAGTGTGCGCATTCGCCATGCGGGCCAACACATCTGCGACCGGCTCGGTGTCGAGGACCGTGTCGACGCGCGCCCGGGGGATCATCGCGTGCCGGGCCGTGGAGGTGGGGAAGTCCAGAATCCGGTCGAGCAGTGTCGACAGCTCGAGCGGGATCTCGCCCGTGTCGCGGGATGTCGCGACGATGTACTCCACGTCGCGCGGCGTGGCGGAGTGCTCGACATCGTGCACCGGTTCGATGCGCAGGGCCCGCAGCAGGAGGTTCGACGACTGATCGAACAGCCAGATCAGCCAGCCGAACAGCGTCAGATACGCGCTGGTGGACCAGGCCAGACGCCGCGCCAGCTGTTCAGGCCGCGCGAGAGCGAGATTCTTGGGGAAGAGCTCCCCGAACAGCATCTGGATCACTGTCGACACGCCGATCGCGGCCACGCCACCGATCGCCACCGCGATCGCCATCGGAATCCCCGAACCGCCGAGCAGGATTTCCAGGCCGCGCCCGATCAGCGGCTCGGCCGCGTAACCGACGAGCAGCCCGGTGACGGTGATCCCCAGCTGGGCGCCCGAGAGCATGAACGACGTCCGTCGGGTGACGGACAGCGCACGTTCGGCGGCACGATCACCGGCATCGGCGCGGGCTTTCAGGCGAGATCGATCGACCGCCATGTAGGCGAACTCCTGCGCGACGAAGTATCCCGTCGCCACGGTGATCGCGGAAACCACCACAAGGCCCAGCACAATTGCAGCAACGGCGGTCAGCATGTGACCGCCTCGGGTCTATGAGGGTGCATCGAGTCCTTTGCTCGTCGGCCGTCAGGTGGCCCCGAGCGTACCAAGCACCTGCGTTTGTGCTGCTCAGGCCGCCGCGTGGGCTGAGCGAGCGGTGTCGAAACGATCCAGCAGCGTTGCGGCGACCTGACGGTGGGCGCCCAGCGGTGCCGACATCGGGATGCCCTCGCTGCGCGCGTACGCCGCGACGCGGTCGGTGATGCGGCCCGGCGCGAGGAACCACGGCGCGAAGACCAGGCGCGTCGCTCCGCGCGCTCGGAGTTCCGCCACCGCTTCGGCCGGCGATGGAGACGGCCCGGTCGCGAACGCCGTGGTGGCCTGCCACCGGGTCGTCAGCACCACGTCGTGCGCCACCCCGGCGGTTCGGACATTGGCCTGGGCATGCGACGAGCCGACCGCGGTGACGATCACGCCGACATCGGGATCGAGGCGCGACACCCCGGCGTGCTCCAGACGTTGCCGCAGCACCGAGATCAGACGATCGTCCTCGCCGAGGACCTCGGCCTGACGGGCTTGCGATCCGGACTCCGCGATCATCGCCGGGATGTCGACGCGCGCATGGTAGGCGTCGGCGAGCAGCAGCGGAACCACGACCGCGCGTCCTCGCGGCACGGTACGCAACTCGTCGGTCAGGTTGGGGGAGTTCTGCTCACAGAACGCCACCCGCACGTCGAGCCCGGCACGCACCCGGCGAAGGCAGGACGCGATCGCGTGTGCCGTCGCCGCCGACCGCGGATCGGCGCTACCGTGCGCCGTCAGCACCAGCGCGTCGGCCCCCGTGATCACGATGCGTGCAGCCCGCACTCCGTCTTGGCCTGACCGGCCCAGCGGCCGCTGCGCGGATCGGCGCCGGCGATCGGCTTGGCCGTGCACGGTGCGCACCCGATCGACGGATAGCCCTCGTCGACCAGCGGATTCACCAGGATGCCGTGGGTGTCGATGTAGTCCTGCATCTCGTCATCGGTCCACGCCGCCAGCGGATTGATCTTCACCAGACCGAATGCCTTGTCCCAGCTGATCAGCGGTGCGTTGGCGCGCGTGGGGGCCTCGACCCGGCGGATGCCGGTCACCCACGCGGAGTAACCGGCGAGCGCCTTCGACAGCGGCTCGACCTTGCGCATGCGGCAGCACTCGTTCGCGCTGCGCTCGAACAGGTTCTTGCCGAACAACGCATCCTGCTCGGCCACCGTCTTCTCCGGCCGCACGTTGACGACATTGACGTCATAAACGGCTTCGACCGCGTCGCGGGTGCCGATCGTCTCGACGAAGTGGTAGCCGGTGTCGAGGAACAGCACGTCGACCCCGGGACGCACGGAGGCCGCGAGGTCGACCAGGACGGCGTCCTGCATGTTCGAGGCCACGATGTAGTTGCCGGCGAAGTTCTCGTCGGTCCATCGCAGCAGGTCGACAGCCGTAGCGTGCGGCCCCAACTCGGCCGCACCGCGCTCGGCCAGCTGTTGCAGGTCGGTGTCGGTCATCACGTCGGTCACGTCACATCACCTCAAGTCCGCGTCGTCTGCTCGTAGAGCCCACGTAGCGAAACGCTCGCCCTGCTCTCGTTGTTTCACGAAGTTGCGAACGACCCGCTCGATGTAGTCACCGAGCTCCGTGGCGACCACCTTGTGCTGGCGCAGCTTGCGGCCGAAGCCACTGTCCAGACCCAGACTTCCCCCCAGGTGAACCTGGAAACCCTCCTCGGGACCGTCGCCATCGTCCACCATCTGGCCCTTGAACCCGATGTCGGCGACCTGGATGCGGGCGCACGAGTTCGGGCAGCCGTTGATGTTGATCGTGATCGGCACGTCGAGCTGGCTGTTGATGTCCTCGAGCCGCTTCTCCAGCTCCGGCACCAGCACCTGCGAGCGGCTGCGGGTCTCGGCGAAGCTCAGCTTGCAGAACTCGATGCCGGTGCAGGCCATCAGGTTGCGCCGCCAATGCGACGGGGTGGACGGAAGATTCAGCGCGTCGAGGCCGGTACGCAGCTCGTCGAGCTTGTCGTCCGGGACGTCGAGGATGATCAACTTCTGGTACGGCGTGAACCTGATGCGGTCACTGCCCGCCGCCTCGGCCAGGTCGGCGACCTTGGTCAGGATCGTGCCCGACACCCGGCCGGCGATCGGGGCGACGCCCACGGCGTTGAGGCCGTTCTTGAGCTTCTGCACCCCGACGTGGTCGATGGGACGGGTCACCGGCTCGGGAGCCGGACCGTCGAGCAGCGGTCGCTTCAGGTACTCCGTTTCCAGAACTTCTCTGAACTTCTCGACACCCCAGTCCTTGATCAGGAACTTCAGCCGTGCCTTGGACCGCAGGCGCCGGTAGCCGTAGTCACGGAAGACGCTGACCACGCCCTCCCACACGTCGGGCACCTCGTCGAGCGGCACCCAGGCGCCGACCCGCTGTCCCAGCATCGGGTTGGTCGACAGGCCGCCGCCGACCCACAGGTCGAAGCCGGGTCCGTGCTCGGGATGTTCGACGCCGATGAACGCGACGTCGTTGACCTCGTGCACGACGTCCTGCAGGCCCGAGATCGCGGTCTTGAACTTGCGCGGCAGGTTGGAGTACTCGGGCTTGCCGACGTAACGCTTGACGATCTCGTTGACCGCCGGCGTGCCGTCGATCACCTCCACGAGTGACTCACCGGCCAGCGGCGATCCGAGAACGACGCGCGGGCAGTCGCCGCATGCCTCGGTCGTCTGGAGTCCGACCTCGTCGAGGCGGCGCCAGATCTCCGGCATGTCCTCGACGCGAATCCAGTGGTACTGGACGTTCTGGCGGTCGGAGATGTCGGCGGTGTCCCTGGCGAATTCGGTCGAGATCCCGCCGAGGGTGCGCAGCGCGGCCGCGGTCAGCGCGCCGCCGTCGCTGCGGACCCGCAGCATGAAGTACTCGTCCTCGAGCATGTCGGTGTTCTCGTCACCGGTCCAGGTGCCGTCGTAGCCGGGCTTGCGCTGGGTGTAGAGCCCCCACCAGCGGAAACGACCGCGCAGGTCGCCCTTGTCGATCGACTCGAAGCCGCCCTTGGCGTAGATGTTCTCGATCCGCTCCCGAACGTTGAGCGGGTTGTCGTCCTTCTTGGCCTGCTCGTTGGCGTTGAGCGGCTCGCGATACCCGAGCGCCCACTGGCCTTCGCCGCGGGGCCGCTTGGCGGGCTTGGGTGTTGCTTTCGGTGATGCTGATGTCATCTTGGCTCCTGGATCGGAGCCGGCCTTCGTCACTGCGCGAAATCACCGGGGCTGTCCGGCGACGCAGATCCGGCGGCCAGCTGAAAAGTGCAGGTGGGCAGGTCTACGAAGTCACAGGGGACAACAACAGCTGCTGCACACACGCTTGAAGTCGACGTGACGACGAATCACCAGCGTTACGCGGGTGGGCACGATGCCGGCGTCGATCACCCGGCCATTGTGCCATGAAGGGGCCCACCGGTCCCAACCGGCACAGATTTACGCTCACCGCGAGCAAAAGTCCGCCTCGCCCCACCTGGGACACTGGTCGCATGCCTGTCCTACCCGCCCAGCCCGCGCAGCTCCCAGAGCTGATGCCGGCCCCGGGGGCGCCGTTCGGGCTCTACGTCCACGTGCCGTTCTGTGCCACGCGCTGCGGCTACTGCGACTTCAACACCTACACCCCGGCCGAGCTCGGCGGTGCTTCCTCCGGTGCCACACCGGCGGGCTGGCTGGCGGGACTGCGGACCGAGCTCGCGCTCGCCGCGGCGCGGCTCGGGACCGCCCCGCCGGTATCGACGATCTTCGTCGGCGGTGGGACTCCGTCGCTGCTGGGTGCCGCCGGCCTCGCCGAGGTGCTCGATGCGATCCGCGAACACTTCACCCTCTCAAGCGATGCGGAGGTGACCACCGAAGCCAACCCGGAATCGACGTCGCCGGCTTTTTTCGACGGGCTGCGCTCGGCCGGGTACACGCGCGTCTCGCTGGGCATGCAGTCCACAGCGCCCCACGTGCTGGCGACATTGGATCGGGTGCACTCACCTGGCCGTCCCCTGGAGGCGGCGCGGGAGGCCCGTCGGGCGGGCTTCGAGCACGTCAACATCGACCTGATCTACGGCACGCCGGGCGAGAGCGACGACGACCTGCTGCGCTCCGTCGACGCCGCGATCGAGGCGGGCGTCGACCACGTATCGGCCTACGCGTTGATCGTCGAAGACGGCACCGCGCTGGCCCGCAAGGTGCGCCGCCACGAGCTGCCCGCCCCGGACGACGATGTGCTGGCCCGCCGCTACGAGCTGCTCGACCAGCGCCTCGACGCGGCCGGGCTGCGGTGGTACGAGGTGTCGAACTGGAGCAGACCCGGCGGGGAATGCCGGCACAACCTGGGGTACTGGGCGGGCGGTCAGTGGTGGGGTGCAGGCCCCGGCGCCCACGGCTATGTGGGCGGCACCCGGTGGTGGAACGTCAAACACCCCAGCGCCTACGCGGCCGTCCTGGCAGACCGGCGCCTGCCGGTGGCCGATTTCGAGACCCTCGACCGCGACACCTCGCACGTCGAGGACGTGATGCTGCGGGTGCGGCTTCGCGCCGGTCTGCCGACCGCGCTGCTGGGCGACGACGAGCGTGCCCGCGCGGCCCGCATCGTCGACGACGGCCTGCTGCGTGCCGACGGTGATCGGCTAGTGCTCACCGACCGGGGACGGCTGCTGGCCGACGCAGTGGTTCGGGACCTGCTGGTCTGATCAGGCCGGGGCTCAGGAAAGGGCAGCTGCCAAGCGGCGCCACTGCTCCCGGGGGAACTCGCGGGCATCAGCCGTCAGCACCTGCACGCAGACATGGTCGGCGCCGGCGTCGAGGTGTTCGTTGACCCGCCGCAGCACGGTCTCCTCGTCACCCCACGCGATCAGAGCGTCGAACAGCCGGTCGCTGACCGTGCTGATGTCCTCCTCGGTGAAGCCGCTGCGCAGGATGTTGTTCGCATAGTTCGGCAGCCCCAGGTACGAGCGCAGCCAGTCCGTGCCGATCGCGCGCGCATCGTCTCTGTTGTCGACGAGCAGCACGCTCTGCTCGGGGAGCAGCATCGGTGCGTCACCCAGCAGTTCCCGCGCCGAGCGGGTGTGATCGGGCGTGCTCAGGTACGGATGCGCGCCGGCGGCCCGGGTCGCCGACAGCTCGAGCATCTTCGGGCCCAGTGCCGCGAGCACCCGGTTGCCGGTGGGCACCGGGGTGGGCGATGCGTCGATGCCGTCGAGGAACGCCTTGGTGGCGGCCAGCGGTTTGCGGTAGCGCCCTGGCTCCTGCGAGTCGATGAGCGGGGCATGGCTGACACCGATGCCGAGCAGGAAGCGCTCACCATGGGTTTCGGTGAGGGTGGCGTACCGCGCGGCCACCTCGGCCGGCTCGTGCATCCACAGGTTCAGGATGCCCGTGGCGATGACTGTCTTCGACGTCGCGGACAGCAGGTTGTCGACAGCGTCGAGCACCGGGCCGCCGACGTCGGGGATCCACAGCGCCGGGAAACCGAGCTCGTCGAGCTCGGCGGCCGCCTCGGCCGCCTCCCCGGCATTGCCGTACCGCAACTGCGAACTCCACAACCCGACACCTGTCAATTTCATAGCTCTACTCATACCGTGCGCGCACTCGGCTCCGCCAGCGCCGGGCGTGTGCTTCGATAACCGCGACCGGGAGGGGACGCCGCTGTGGCCGATGCGGGTGAGCGGGGACGGCTGGAAAGCCTCGCCGACGGAATCCTGTCCGCGCTCGACGGCGTCGCCGAGAGCCTGGGCGGTGAACCCGTCGTCGACGACGCGATCGCCCGCGCCATGGCGGCCGTCGCCGCCGTCGGGGACGAGTTCGTGCGGCGCTACCACCGGCTCGACATCGACTCGACGATCGAGACGCCCACCGACCCCGTGCTGTTCGTCGCCAACCACGGCTTCGGCGGCGTCGTCGACCTCAACGTCTTCGCCGTCCGGGCGGCCCTCGATGAGCTGCACCTCGATCGCCCGCTGACGATCCTCACCCATCAGCTCGCCTGGACGCTCGGGGTCGGACGCCTCTTCGAACCTCTCGGAGCGCGTCCGGCCAGCCGGGACAGCGCCGTCGAGGCCTTCGAGGCGGGCCACCACGTCCTGGTGTTCCCCGGCGGCGACAAGGACGCGGCGAAGACGTTCGACGAACGCAACCTCGTGAAGTTCGACGGGCGCACCGGCTTCGCGAAACTCGCCCTCGAGCACAAGGTGCCCATCGTTCCGGTCGTCACCGCCGGGGCGGGGGAGTCACTACTCGTGCTGTCCAGCGGCGAGCGGCTGGCGCGGGCGCTGCGTCTGGACAAGATCCTGCGGGTCAAGGCACTGCCGGTGAGCGTGTCGGTGCCGTGGGGCCTCAACGTCGGGGCGGTGGGCATGCTGCCCTATCTGCCGCTGCCGACCAAGCTCGTGACCCGCGTGCTCGCCCCGATGATCGCCGCGGACGACGAGACCGCCGAGCAGTTCGCGGGCCGGGTCGAGTCCGCGATGCAGGACGCGCTGACCGATATGACGAGGGACAGGAAGCCGCTGCTCGGGTGAGCGCCGGCGGGGCGGGCTCAGCCCGGTTGCGGCGCGGCCATGTCCATGTCGAACACCCGCGCGTGCAGCACGGTGCGGTTGCGCAGCGCGGCACGGACCGCGCGGTGCAGCCCGTCTTCGAGATAGACGTTGCCGCGCCAGCGCACGGCGTGCGGGAACAGGTCGCCGTAGAAGGTCGAATCCTCCGACAGCAGGCGGTCGAGCGCCAGCACGGTCGTCGTCATCACGAGTTCGTCGAGGCGGATCTGGCGGGGAGGTATCTGAGCCCACTGCCGGTGGGACAGGCCGTGGTCCGGATACGGCCTACCGTCGCGGACACCCTTGAAGATCATCGACGCGCCTTTGCTTGACACTTCTCCCGGTTTGCTTAGCCCTGCAAGGTTAACCCGGCGCTCCGATGTGCACCTGACCGTAAAATGGACCGGTCGGTCACGTGCGAAGTGAAGTGGGGTGAGCAGTGGGTAGCGCCGATGAGCGCAGATTCGAGGTTCTCCGCGCGATCGTCGCCGATTTCGTCGCGACGAAGGAGCCCATCGGCTCCAAGAGCCTGGTCGAGCGGCACAACCTCGGGGTGTCGAGCGCGACCGTTCGCAACGACATGGCCGTGCTGGAGGCCGAGGGCTACATCACCCAGCCGCACACCAGCTCCGGCCGGGTGCCAACCGAGAAGGGTTACCGCGAGTTCGTCGACCGGCTCGACGACGTCAAGCCGATGTCGAGCGCGGAACGGCGCGCGATCCTGACGTTCCTGGAATCCGGCGTCGACCTCGACGACGTGCTGCGGCGCGCGGTCCGCCTGCTCGCGCAGCTGACCCGCCAGGTCGCGATCGTGCAGTACCCGACGCTGTCGACGTCGTCGGTCCGGCGCCTCGAGGTGGTGGCCCTCACCCCGGCCCGGCTGCTGCTGGTCGTGATCACCGACTCCGGACGCGTCGATCAGCGCATCGTCGAACTCGGTGACGGTATCGACGAGGCGCAGCTGTCGCAGCTACGCGAGCTGCTGGGTCAGGCACTGGAGGGCAAACCGCTCGCCGCCGCCTCGGTGGCCGTCTCGGATCTGGCGTCGCACATCAACGGCCAGGGCGGGCTGGCCGATGCGGTCGGCCGCGCCGCGACCGTCCTGGTCGAGACGCTCGTCGAGCACACCGAGGAGCGCTTGCTGCTCGGCGGCACGGCCAACCTGACCCGCAACACCGCCGACTTCGGCGGGTCGCTGCGGTCGGTCCTCGAAGCGCTCGAGGAACAGGTCGTGGTGCTGAGGCTGTTGGCCAAGCAGCAGGAGGCGGGGAAAGTGACCGTGCGGATCGGGCACGAGACCGAGGCCGAGCAGATGGCCGGCACGTCGGTGGTCAGCACGGCATACGGTAGTTCGGGCAAGGTGTTCGGCGGCATGGGTGTGTTGGGTCCCACACGGATGGACTATCCGGGAACCATCGCCAACGTCGCCGCAGTTGCTCTCTATATTGGCGAAGTCTTAGGTAGCCGCTGATCTGTGCTGGGCTGGACATGCTGCACGGATCGACGGGTGGGAGAGGGTGAGCGTGGCACGCGACTATTACGGCTTGCTGGGTGTGAGCAAAGGCGCCAGTGACGCGGAGATCAAGCGCGCCTATCGCAAGCTGGCCCGTGAGCTGCACCCCGACGTGAACCCCGACGAGGAGGCGCAGGCGCGCTTCAAGGACGTCAGTGCCGCCTACGAGGTGCTCAGCGACCCCGAGAAGCGTCGCATCGTCGACTTGGGCGGGGACCCGCTGGAGTCGGCCGGCGCCGCCGGTGGCGGGTTCGGCGGGTTCGGCGGCCTCGGCGATGTCTTCGAAGCGTTCTTCGGCGGTGGCACGTCGTCTCGCGGTCCGATCGGCCGGGTGCGGCCCGGGTCGGATTCGCTGCTGCGGATGCGCCTCGATCTCCAGGAGTGCGCGACCGGGGTGACCAAGCAGGTCACCGTCGACACCGCGGTGCTGTGCGACCTGTGCCACGGCAAGGGCACGCACGGCAACTCGACGCCGGTCATGTGCGACACCTGCCACGGCCGGGGCGAGGTGCAGACGGTGCAGCGCTCGCTGCTCGGCCAGGTGATGACGTCTCGGCCCTGCCCGGTGTGCGGCGGCGTCGGTGAGGTGATCCCGGACCCGTGCAACCGGTGCGCCGGTGACGGCCGGGTGCGTGCGCGCCGCGAGATCAGCGTCAAGATCCCGGCCGGCGTGGGCGAGGGCATGCGGGTGCGCCTGGCCGCTCAGGGTGAGGTCGGGCCCGGTGGCGGCCCGGCAGGCGACCTGTACGTCGAGGTCCACGAGAAGCCGCACGACGTGTTCGTCCGCGACGGCGACGATCTGCACTGCACGATCTCGGTGCCGATGGTCGACGCCGCGCTGGGCACGACGGTGTCGGTGGACGCGATCCTCGACGGGCCGACCGAGATCACGATCGGCGCGGGCACGCAGCCCGGTTCGGTCACGACGCTGCGCGGCCACGGCATGCCGCATCTGAGGTCGGGGGTGCGCGGTGACCTGCATGCGCACATCGACGTGGTGGTGCCGTCCCGGCTCGACCATGACGACATCGAGCTGCTGCGCACCTTCAAGGAGCGCAGTCGCGACACCGCCCAGGTCCGCACATCGGCGACGACCGCCACGAACAACGGCGGCGGCCTGTTCTCCCGGTTGCGCGAGACGTTCACCGGCCGCTAGCACGTGCGCAGCCTGTTCTACGTCGACGCTGTCCCCGATGTCGGTGAACTGGCCGTCGTCGACGGCGATGAAGGCCACCACGCGGCGACGGTGTGCCGGACCCGCACCGGCGAGGAACTCGACCTCGCCGACGGTGCCGGCACAGTGGCGCACTGCGTCGTCGACGAGGTCGGCAAAGGACGGTTGACCGCGCGGGTGAAGGACCGGCGGGTCGTTGCGCCGCCCACGCCGACCGTCACCGTGGTGCAGGCCCTGCCGAAATCGGAACGGGCCGAGCTCGCCGTCGAACTGGCCACCGAGGCGGGTGCCGATGCGTTCGTGCCGTGGCAGGCGGCGCGGTGTGTCGCCCGCTGGGACGGTGCTGCGAAGGTCGACAAGGGTCTGCGCCGGTGGCGGGCCGTGGCACGGTCGGCGGCCCGCCAGTCACGGCGGCCCCACATTCCCGTGGTCAACGGCGTGGTGTCGACTGCCGGCCTGGCCGACCTGGTGCGGGCGGCGGCACCCGATCCGGTGCTGGTGCTGCACGAGTCGGCCGCTCGACCGCTGGCGGAGATACCGCTGGCGCGCGCCGTTGCGGTGACGCTGGTCGTCGGCCCCGAAGGCGGCATCTCCGATGCCGAGCTCAGCGCCCTGACCGCCGCGGGTGCGTTCACCGTGCGACTCGGCCCGTCGGTGCTGCGCACCTCCTCGGCGGCGGCGGTCGCGCTGGGCGCCCTCGGGGTGCTGACCCCGCGCTGGTCCTGACGCTAAACTGGTCGGAATCCCTCAGCACAGGAAGCAGGCAGAAAACTCCACGTGACGCCCCGCGAGACGAACGCAGGCTCGGACAGTTCGCAGGTCCGCAGCAGCATCACCGTTCCGCCCGACCTCGTGGTGGGCCTGCTCGGCCGCTCCGACGAGAACCTCCGGGCCCTGGAATCCCTGCTCACCGCCGACATCCACGCGCGCGGCAACGCGCTGACCGTCTCCGGTGAACCGGCCGACGTCGCGCTGGCCGAACGGGTCATCTCCGAACTGCTCGAGATCCTCGGCAGCGGTCAACGGCTCACGCCCGACGCGGTCCGGCACAGTGTCGCCATGCTCACCGGAGCCGGGGACGAGTCGCCGGCCGATGTGCTGACGCTGGACATCCTGAGCCGCCGCGGTAAGACCATCCGCCCCAAGACGCTGAACCAGAAGCGCTACGTGGATGCGATCGACACCCACACGATCGTCTTCGGCATCGGGCCGGCAGGCACGGGAAAGACCTACCTCGCGATGGCCAAGGCCGTCAGCGCCCTGCAGTCCAAACAGGTCAGCCGCATCATCCTCACCCGGCCCGCAGTCGAGGCCGGCGAGCGACTGGGCTTCCTGCCCGGCACGCTGAGCGAAAAGATCGACCCCTACCTGCGCCCGCTGTACGACGCGCTGCACGACATGATGGACCCCGAGCTGATCCCCAAGCTGATGAGCGCCGGCGTCATCGAGGTCGCGCCGCTGGCCTACATGCGGGGTCGCACCATCTCCGATGCGTTCATCATCCTCGACGAGGCGCAGAACACGACCGCCGAGCAGATGAAGATGTTCCTGACGCGGTTGGGCTTCAACTCGAAAATCGTTGTGACAGGCGATATCACGCAGGTCGATCTGCCGGGTGGGGCACCGTCGGGGCTCAACGCGGCCATGCGGATCCTCGACGGGATCGACGACATCCACTTCGCCGAACTCACCAGCGCCGACGTGGTGCGCCACCGCCTGGTGTCCGAGATCGTCGACGCGTACGCGAAGTTCGAGGAGCCGACTCAGTTGAACCGGGCCCAGCGCCGCTCGGGCACCGGACGGCCGAGGCGGTAGCGACACCCATGACCATCGAGGTGTCCAACGAGTCGGGCATCGACGTCTCCGAGACCGAACTCGTCAGCGTCGCGCGTTTCGTGATCCGCAAGATGGACGTCAACCCCGCCGCCGAATTGTCCATGGTGCTGCTGGATTCGGCGGCCATGGCGGATCTGCACATGCGGTGGATGGACCTGCCCGGCCCCACCGATGTGATGAGCTTTCCGATGGACGAGCTCGAGCCCGGCGGGCGCCCCGACGCACCCGAGCCGGGACCCGAGGTGCTCGGCGACATCGTGCTGTGCCCGGAGTTCGCCGCCAAGCAGGCCGCCGATGCCGGTCACACACTGGGTCAGGAACTGGCGCTGCTCACCGTCCACGGGGTGCTGCACCTGCTGGGCTACGACCACGCCGAACCCGACGAGGAAAAAGAGATGTTCGCCCTGCAGCGTGAACTGCTCGAGGAATGGGTGGCCGACCAGGTGCAGGCCTACCACCAGGACCGGCAGACCGAGAAAGACCGGCGGTTGCTCGACGAGTCGCGGTACTTCAACGAATCCCCCCGTGAGTCCCCCCGCGGCGACACTCCGTGACCGGGCTCGGCCAGCTCGTCGGGGCGATCCTGTTGATCGCTTCCGCGGGCCTGTTCGCTGCGATCGACGCCGCGGTCAGCACGGTGTCGATGGCGCGTGTCGAGGAGCTCGTGCGCGACGAGCGGCCGGGTGCCGTGCGACTCGCGCAGGTGATGGTCGACCGGCCCCGCTACATCAATCTCGTTGTCCTGCTGCGTATTGCGTGCGAGGTGAGCGCGACGGTGCTGCTGGCCGCCTACCTCGACGACTACCTGGGCGTCAGTGGCGGCCTCATGACGGCCGCGGCCATCATGACCGTGATCAGCTTCGTGGCCATCGGCGTGGGTCCGCGCACCGTCGGCCGCCAGAACGCCTACACGATCGCGTTGATCTCGGCGCTGCCGCTTCAGGGCATCTCGGTGGTGCTCGCCCCGGTCAGCCGGCTGCTGGTCCTGCTCGGTAACGCGCTCACGCCCGGTCGCGGCTTCCGCAACGGCCCGTTCGCCTCGGAGATCGAGTTGCGCGAGGTGGTCGATCTCGCCCAGCAGCGGGGCGTGGTGGCCGACGACGAACGCCGGATGATCCAGTCGGTGTTCGAGCTGGGGGACACCCCGGCGCGCGAGGTGATGGTGCCGCGCACCGAGATGGTGTGGATCGAATCGGACAAGACAGCTGGTCAGGCCACCTCTCTGGCGGTGCGCAGCGGGCATTCGCGCATCCCCGTGATCGGTGAGAACGTCGACGACATCGTCGGGGTGGTCTATCTCAAAGACCTTGTGCAGCGCACCTATTCGTCGCGCAACGGCGGCCGGGACACCTGGGTGGCCGAGATCATGCGCAAGCCGGTCTTCGTGCCGGATTCCAAACCGCTGGACGCACTGCTGCGCGAGATGCAGCTCGACCGCGTGCACATGGTGCTGCTGGTCGACGAATACGGTGCGATCGCCGGTCTGGTCACGATCGAGGACGTGCTGGAGGAGATCGTCGGGGAGATCGCCGACGAGTACGACGTCGACGAGGTCGCTCCGGTCGAGGATCTGGGGGAGCGGCAGCACCGGGTCTCGGCGCGACTGCCCATCGAGGACCTCGCCGAACTCTACGATCTC
Source organism: Mycolicibacterium sp. 018/SC-01/001 (assembly GCF_007096635.1). Taxonomy (GTDB): domain Bacteria; phylum Actinomycetota; class Actinomycetes; order Mycobacteriales; family Mycobacteriaceae; genus Mycobacterium. Next base: position 149,238 of record NZ_VKAA01000002.1, on the reverse strand, counting down.
GAGGTGTCCGAGGACCTCGACGTCGACACCGTCGGTGGACTCCTGGCTCTCGAGCTGGGCCGGGTTCCGCTGCCCGGCGCCGAGATCACCTGGGACGGACTGCTGTTGCGTGCCGAAGGCGGTCCGGATCCCCGGGGACGCGTGCGGATCGGCACCGTGCTCGTCAGCCCGCTCGACCCCGAGCCCGAGGACACGGAGGACAACGACGGTGAGTGATCTCGACGCCGAGGACGCCAAGCTGGTGGTGCTCGCCCGCGGCGCGATGGCACGGGCGGAGGCCGGTTCCGGGGCGGCGGTGCGCGACGCCGACGGCCGCACCTACGCCGGAGCCCCCGTGCGATTGACGGCACTGGAGTTGACGGCCCTGCAGGCCGCTGTCGCTGCCGCGGTGTCCAGCGGCGCAACCGGTCTGGAGGCCGCGGTGCTCGTGGGCGGAGATGCCGACGACCCCGGTGTGGCCGCGGTCCGGGAACTGAGCGCCGACGCCGCGATCATCGTCACCGACCGGACCGGCACATTGCGATGACCGACGAGTTCCGGTCAGGATTCGCGTGTTTCGTCGGCAGGCCGAACACCGGCAAGTCCACGCTGACCAACGCGCTCGTCGGCGCCAAGGTGGCCATCACGTCGAACCGGCCGCAGACCACCCGCCACACGATCCGCGGCATCGTGCACCGTGACACCTTTCAGATCGTGCTCGTCGACACCCCGGGCCTGCACCGCCCCCGCACGCTGCTCGGGCAGCGGCTCAACGATCTGGTCAAGGACACCTACTCCGAGGTCGACGTCATCGGCCTGTGCATCCCGGCCGACGAGAAGATCGGGCCGGGTGACCGGTTCATCTACGAGCAGATCCGCGCGGTGGCGCCCAGGACCACGCTGATCGCGATCGTCACGAAGATCGACAAGGTCAGCAAAGACGCTGTGGCACAACAGCTGATCGCGGTCAGCGAGCTCGTCGGCCCCGACGCCGACATCGTGCCGGTGTCGGCGACCATGGCCGAGCAGCTCGACGTGCTCACCGACGTCATCGTCTCGCACCTTCCTCCCGGGCCTGCCTTCTACCCCGACGGGGAGCTCACCGACGAGCCCGAGGAAGTGCTGATGGCCGAGCTGATCCGCGAGGCCGCGCTCGAGGGCGTGCGGGATGAGCTGCCGCACTCGCTGGCCGTCGTGATCGACGAGATCGAGGAACGCCAGAGCCGCGACGACCAGCCGCCGTTGATCGCTGTGCACGCCATCCTCTACGTCGAACGGGATTCGCAGAAGGGCATCGTGATCGGCAAGGGCGGCGCCCGGCTGCGTGAGGTCGGGACCGCGGCCCGCACGCAGATCGAGAAGCTGCTCGGCACCAAGGTCTACCTCGATCTGCGCGTCAAGATCGCGAAGAACTGGCAGCGCGACCCGAAACAGCTGGGGCGCCTCGGCTTCTAGAGGTCAGGCCACCCCGACGGCCACCGAGTCCGTTGCGGTCACCGTCGCCGAGGGCTCTGCCTGCACGCGCGTGTCCCACCAGTTCTCGGGCTGACAGGTGGCCCACCCGTTGATCCCCTCGAGTGCGGCGGCCAGCGACACCAGCAGCGGCTCGCTGTTGGCGGGACCCATCAGCTGCACACCGATGGGCAGGCCGTCGGAGGTGAACCCGGCCGGCACGTTGATCGACGGCCAGCCCAGCAGGTTCCACGGCCACGTGGCCGGGCACGCCCGGATCATCGCGCGGTCGGTGGCCAGCCCGCTGAGGCCGTCGAACGCGTCGACTTTCGGCGGCGGCAGGGCGGTGGTCGGTGCGAGCACGACGTCGGCGAGGTTGAAGATCCAGCCGACCCGCTGCCGGGTGACGGCCTCGTGTGCCCTCGCCTTGCGCAGGATGTGTTCGGAGAGCACCCGGCCCGTCATCGCGTTGGCCCGCGTGCGCGCATCCCAGCGCGCGTTCGGTCCCAGGCGTTGCATCCACTGCGGAATACCCGCCGTCGAGCGCGCCAGGAAGTTCCACGACATCCGGAGGTCGTAGTCGGGATCGGCGGAGATGACCGAGTGTCCGAGATCCTCGAGCTGGCGCGCCACCGACTCCATCGCCGCACGGATCTCGGGGTGCAGGCTGGCCCGGAACACGGTGAACGGGAACTTGGTCGACATCGCCACGCGCAGCGGACCGGGCGCGCGCGACACGTGGTCGGACACCGAGACCGGTGGCGGGGTGTGCAGATCGCCGGGGGCGTTGCCCGATGCGGCGTCGAGCACCAGCGCCGCGTCGCCGACCGTGCGGGCCAGCACCCCGTTGACGGTGATGCCGTTGAAGGCCTCGGCCAGCGGCGCGGTCGAGATGCGTCCGCGCTGCGGCTTGATGCCGACCAGATGGGTCCACGCGGCGGGGATGCGGACGCTGCCGGCCCCGTCGGAGCCGATCGCGGCGGCGACCAGGCCGGCAGCGACGGCTGCCGCACTACCACCCGAGGAACCACCCGGCGTGTGCTCGCGCGACCACGGGTTGCGGGTGTGCCCGAACCCGGGCCCGCTGGTGAAGGGCCACTGGCCCAGTTCGCAGGTGTTGGTCTTGCCCACGATCACCGCGCCGGCCGCACGCAAGCGGCGCACCACCTCGGCGTCTGCCGGGGCGTCGGCCACCTCACCGTCGACGCCGAAGCGGGTCGGCACTCCCTCGACGTCCACGTCGTCCTTGACGGCGATCGGTATCCCCAGCAGGGGATGGGTCGAATGATCATGTCCCGCAGCACGTTTGCGATCGGCGGCGGCCGCCTCCGCGAGCGCGGACTCGCGCAGCACCACCCGGAAGGCGTTCAGCGTGGGCTGGCTGGCCTCGATCGAGTCGAGGGACCGGCGCACCAGCTCGACCGACGTGACGCTGCCGCTGGCGAGGGCGAAGAGCTGGTTGCCCAGCGTGGGAAACCGGGCACCGGGGGCGGGAAAGACGACCATCAGTGACCAGAGTATCGGCGCTGCGAACCCGAGAACACCGCAGAAGGGTGGAAGACTGGACGGATGCGTCTGTACCGGGACCGAGCGGTGGTGCTCCGTCAGCACAAGCTCGGCGAAGCCGATCGCATCGTGAGCCTGCTCACGCGTGATCACGGGCTGGTACGCGCCGTGGCCAAGGGGGTGCGGCGCACCCGCAGCAAGTTCGGAGCGCGGCTGGAACCGTTCGCGCACATCGACGTTCAGCTCTATCCCGGCCGTAATCTCGACATCGTCACCCAGGTCCAGGCGATCGACGCGTTCGCCTCCGACATCGTCAGCGACTACGGCCGCTACACCTGCGCGTGCGCGATGCTCGAGACCGCGGAACGCATCGCCGGTGAGGAGCACGCGCCGGTGCCCGCCCTGCACCGCCTCACCGTCGCCGCCCTGCGCGCGGTGGCCGACGGCACCCGGCCGCGCGAACTCGTGCTCGACGCCTATCTGCTGCGGGCAATGGGGGTCGCCGGGTGGGCGCCCGCGCTGACCGAATGTGCCCGGTGCGCCGCGCCGGGTCCGCACCGGGCTTTTCACGTCGCTGCCGGGGGCAGCGTGTGCGTGCACTGCAGGCCATCGGGTTCGGCCACCCCGCCTCAGGGTGTGCTGGACCTGATGGCCGCGCTCTACGAGGGCGACTGGGAGCACGCGCAGACCTCCACCGGATCGCACCGCAGCCAGGCCAGCGGGCTGGTGGCCGCACACCTGCAGTGGCATCTGGAGAGACAGTTGCGGACACTGCCCCTTGTGGAGCGGCGATGAGCGCCCGCGCGAAGAGCAGAAGGCGGAGCGACGGCAAGAGCGGGCAGACCATCAGGCAGGATGTGGCGCATGGCAATCAAGCGAGCGGGGAAGAACAGCTACCCACAGCTGCCCCCGGCGCCTGACGACTACCCGACGTTCCCGGACAAGTCGACCTGGCCGGTCGTCTTCCCGGACCTGCCGCCCAAGACCAACGGCAAGTTCGCCCGTCCTCCGCAGCACACGTCCAAGGAGGCGGCCCCGAAGATCCCGGCCGACCAGGTGCCCCAGCACGTCGCGGTGGTGATGGACGGCAACGGCCGGTGGGCCACGCAGCGCGGGTTGGGGCGCACCGAGGGACACAAGATGGGCGAAGCGGTGCTCATCGACATCACGTGCGGCGCGATCGAGCTGGGCATCAAGCACCTCACGGTGTACGCGTTCTCCACCGAGAACTGGAAGCGCAGCACCGAGGAGGTCCGCTTCCTCATGGGCTTCAACCGCGAAGTGGTGCGCCGCCGGCGGGAGAACCTCAACGACATGGGTGTGAGGATGCGCTGGGTCGGGTCGCGGCCTCGGATGTGGCGCAGCGTCATCAAGGAATTCGACATCGCCGAGGAGATGACCGTCGACAACGACGTCATCACGATCAACTACTGCGTCAACTACGGCGGCCGCACCGAGATCGTCGAAGCGGCCCGCCAACTCGCCCAGGAAGCCGTCGACGGAAAGATCAATCCGGGCCGGATCACCGAAGCCGGCTTCGCCAGGCACCTGCACCGTGCCGACATCCCCGACGTCGACCTGTTCATCCGGACCTCGGGCGAGCAACGGGCGAGCAACTTCCTGCTGTGGCAGGCCGCGTACGCCGAGTACGTCTTCCAGGACAAGCTGTGGCCCGACTACGACCGCCGCGACCTGTGGGCGGCGTGCGAGGAATACGTGCAGCGCAACCGCCGTTTCGGCAGAGCCGAATGATGTGCCTGAGCGGGCGGGCCTGATGGAACTCGCCGAGCGGTTGCCGGTGGTGCTGGCCGAGATCCTGCCGGTGCAGCGGGAGGACGACGGCGCGCTGACGGTGCCGCACGAGCAGACGTTCGCGTCGCTGCGGGTCGTGACGATCGCCGAGGATCTGGAGATGGTGTCGCTGACGCAGGTGCTGGCCTGGGATCTGCCACTGACCGCCGCGGTGCGCGCCGAGGTCGCCAAGCACGCCCACGACACGCTGCTGGGCACGGTGTCGCTGGTCGAGAAGATCGGCGCGAAGGGGTCGGGCGGTCCCCGAAAGACCGGGGATGTGCTGCTGCGCTACAACTTTCCGGCGGCGGGGCTGACCGACGACGCACTGCGCACCCTGGTGCTGATGGTGCTGGCCACCGGCGCCGATGTGCGTCGGGCGCTGGTGGCCTAGGGTCGGTTTCGTGCGTATCGCTGTGATCTTCGTCGGCATCGTGGTCGCGCTGTTCGGCACGCTGTTCTTCCTGCAGGGGATCGGCGTGGTCGGCGGCAGCCCGATGAGCAACACGGCCACGTGGTCGGTGCTGGGTCCGATCATCGCGCTCGCCGGGATCGCTGTGGCGGTCCTCGGGTGGCGCCGGCGCGGCTAGCGACCGGTCGCCCGGCAGCGGTCGCACACCCCGAATATCTCGATCGTGTGGCTGACGTCGGAAAAGCCGTGCTTGCGCGCGATGTCGGCCGCCCACGTCTCCACCTCGCCGCCGGAGATCTCCACGGTGGAGCCGCATTGGCGGCACACGAGATGGTGATGATGGTGCTGCGAGCACAACCGGTAGACCGATTCACCGGTGTCTGTGCGCAACGTGTCGACCGCCCCGGCCGCGGCCATCTGCTGCAGCGTCCGGTACACGGTCGTGAGTCCCACGCCCTCACCGCGTTTCCGGAGTTCGTCGTGCAGCTCCTGCGCCGAACGGAAGTCGTCGAGGTTCTCCAGCAGCGCGGCCAGTGCCGCGCGCTGCCGCGTCGCACGGATCGCTCCCGTCACCGCGGTCCCTCCTCGTCTTCGGCCGCATGCGTGACCGCGGCGACGACGATCTCGGCGAGGTGGTCATCGACCAGGCGGTAGAGCACCTCTCGGCCCGACCGTTCACCGGCCACCACGCCGGCCGCCTTCAGGATGCGCAGGTGCTGACTCACCAGCGGCTGCGGCACGTCGAGGGCATCGACCAGTTCGTGCACGCACCGCGCCTGCTCACGCAGCTGCAGCACGATGGCGATGCGGACCGGAGCAGCCAGCGCGCGAAGCAGGTCGCCGGCGGTGTCGAGGACCGGCCGGGTCGGCACGTCTGACGGCGGCGTGCCGGTGTGTGCGTGCGGCTCGTCGCCGATACTGGAAACGGTTTTCATTAGGACTCACGATACATGCAGACCTGTGCATGTCAATCGGATCCATGGCGCAAGGTGGGCATCCGACCTCGCTACGCTGTGAACCCGTGGCTCCGACTTCGATCATCGACACTGTTGCAAACCTGGCCAAGCGGCGCGGTCTGGTCTTCCAGTCCGGTGAGATCTACGGCGGAACCAAGTCGGCGTGGGATTACGGTCCGCTCGGCGTCGAACTGAAGGAGAACATCAAGCGGCAGTGGTGGAAATCGGTCGTGACCGGCCGCGACGACGTCGTCGGCCTGGACTCCGCCATCATCCTGCCGCGCCAGGTATGGGTGGCCTCCGGCCACGTCGAGGTGTTCAACGATCCGCTGGTCGAGTGCATGAACTGCCACAAGCGGCACCGGCAGGACCACCTGCAGGAGGCCTACGCGGCGAAGAAGGGTGGCTCGCCCGATGACGTGCCGATGAGCGAAATCGTCTGCCCGGACTGCGGCACCAAAGGTCGATGGACCGAGCCCCGTGACTTCAACATGATGCTCAAGACCTACCTCGGGCCGATCGAGTCCGAGGAGGGGCTGCACTATCTGCGGCCGGAAACCGCGCAAGGCATCTTCGTGAACTTCGCCAACGTGGTCACGACCGCCCGCAAGAAACCGCCGTTCGGCATCGGCCAGATCGGCAAGAGCTTCCGCAACGAGATCACCCCGGGCAACTTCATCTTCCGCACCCGCGAGTTCGAGCAGATGGAGATGGAGTTCTTCGTCGAGCCGTCGACCGCGCCCGAGTGGCACCAGTACTGGATCGACACCCGGCTGCAGTGGTACGTCGACCTCGGTATCGACCGGGACAACCTGCGGCTCTACGAACACCCCAAGGAGAAGTTGTCGCACTACTCCGACCGCACCGTCGACATCGAGTACAAGTTCGGCTTCTCGGGCAACCCGTGGGGTGAGCTCGAAGGCGTGGCGAACCGCACCGACTTCGACTTGTCCACGCACGCACAGCATTCCGGGGCCGATCTGAGTTTCTACGACCAGGCCAGCGACACCCGCTACACGCCGTACGTCATCGAGCCGGCAGCCGGTCTGACCCGCTCGCTGATGGCGTTCCTCGTCGACGCCTACACCGAGGACGAGGCGCCCAACGCCAAGGGCGGCGTCGACAAGCGCACGGTGCTGCGGCTCGATCCGCGCCTGGCCCCGGTCAAGGTCGCGGTCCTGCCGCTGTCGCGCCACGCCGACCTCTCGCCCAAGGCGCGGGATCTGGCCGCGGAGTTACGGCGTTCGTGGAACGTCGAATTCGACGACGCCGGCGCGATCGGCCGCCGGTACCGCCGCCAGGACGAGATCGGTACGCCGTACTGCGTGACGGTCGACTTCGATTCGCTGGAAGACCACGCGGTGACGATCCGCGAGCGCGATGCCATGACGCAGGAGCGCGTCGCGTTGTCGGAGGTCTCGGACTACCTGGCGGTGCGCCTCAAGGGTTGCTGAGTTTCTCCTCGCGAGCAGACGCGAACTCGCGCGACACGCCGGGTGAAAGGTCGAGTTCGTGTCTGGTCGCGCAGAAGAGGGTGACCCTAGAAGCGGCCGCCGCCGTAGGGCCCGTTGAAATGCTGCTGTGCGGCCAGCACGTCGTTGTTGGCCAACTGCTGCGCCTGGGCGGCGAGCATCGCCGCGCCGTTGGCATGCGCGATCGCCTCGGTGAGGTTGCTCGCGCGCTTGTCCTGCGCGGCCTGCAGTTGACGCACTGCCTCCGATAGCCGGGCACGGGCTTCGGGCCCGATCGCGCCGCGGCGGGTGTCGATGTAGTCCGACACCGCCCTGACGCGCGACTGCGCGGTGAACAACGCCTGGTCGTAGGTGCGGCTCAACCGCGCCACGGTCTCCCGCTCCTCGGCCACGTCCGCCAGCAATCGATCGAGTTCGGCGTCGGCCAGGGTGAGCCGGGTGAACGTCCCCAGCGGATCGGCGGCCCCGTCGCTCTGCGCGTGTGCGACCGCGGCGACCGCGGCATCGCGGGCTGCCGAGAGCTGCGTTGCGATGGCGATACCGCCCTGTGCCAGTTGAGTTCCCGCGGCGGTGATGCCGTTCTGCGTGTCGGCGATCGCCGCGGGCAGCCCGGCCACTGCGCGGTTGATGTCGGTGGCGGCGCTGTCCACTGCGTCGAGCAACGTGCGGGCCTGGCCCAGCGCCGCCTCGGCGGCGTGGATCGCATCGACGAGCCCGCCCTGCCGGTCGGCGGGTCGGGCGACCAGCGCGCGTGCCGTGTCGATGTTCTGCTCGGCGAAGGTCAACCGCTGCCGTGCCTCGTCGATGTTGTCGGCCACCGAAACCAGTGCGCTCTCGGCGAATTGGGACTTCAGGCGTGTCAGGGTCTGGCTCGCGGGCTCGATTCGCGCGGTGAGGTCGACGATCTGCTGAGTGAGCGCGTCCAAGCGGGTCGGCGCGTTGATCACCAGATCCCGCAACTGCGCGAAGGCCTCGCGCTGGGCCTCGAGCTCCTTGTCGGCCTTGGCCGCGGCGACGATCACCCGGGTCAGCAGGTCCCGGCGCTGCGCGGGTGTCTCGGGGATCGCGTCGTCGAGAATGTGGCGCACGTTGAGCGCCTGCGCCAGCGTGGTCTTCGCTGCGGACACCGCAGCGGTGAATGCGGCCGTGTCCTGCTCGCCGAATTCCTCGACCGCCAGTGCCAATTCGCTCTCACTGGTACGGACCGCGTTGTCGACCTCGACCACGATGCGCCGCGACAGGTCGTCGAGCGCGTCCACCGAGACGCCGGCCAGCGCCGCCGGATCCGAGGGATCGACGCGCTGCGCCGCGGCGATCTCGGCCTCGCGGCGCTTCGCCCGTCGCCGGCGCTGCCACACCACCAAGGCGACCAGCGCCACCCCGATGACACCCAGCGCGATCACCAGCCCGAGCCAGCTGCCCCCGGAGCCGGTAGCGCCCAGCCCGTTCGCCGCCGCGACTGCGGCGCCTGCCCAATTCTGGTCGCGCAGAAGCGGTTCCACGTCATCGCGGCGCACCTTGTCGACGTCCACACTGCCGATCGCCTGGGTCGGCGCGATCAATGCGTACGCCCGGTCGACGGTGGCCACGGCGAGGATCGCGTCCTGGTTACTCAGATCCAGATCGCTCTGCCGAGCGGTCGCCTGTGCCCAGCTCTGCGCATCCTGACCGGAGAAGGTGTCGACGTAGACCACCCACAACCGCACGCGCCGATCGTTGTACAGCGTGTCGATCGCGTTCTGCACCTCCGTCTTCCCGGCGGCGTCGAGCGCGCCGGCCTGATCGGTGAGATAGGTCGGCAGGCGCAGCGGTCCGGTGGCACTCGCGGCCGGCGCCAGCAGGCCCGCCGCGATCCACAGGACGGTGAGCAGGCCGAGCGATCGAGCAATGCGCATGCCTTCAATCTAGTGCTCGCCCGGCTGGCAGACTGTGCCTCGGTGAACCAACGACAGCAGGCCGGCTACGACGCGTCCGACCGGGAGCGGCGGGTGGTCGAGCACGCCAAGAGTGCCGCGCTGCCCGGGACCGACGCCGAGCATCGCTCGGACTTCGCCCGCGATCGGGCCCGCGTCCTGCACTGCGCGGCGCTGCGCCGGTTGGCTGACAAGACGCAGGTGGTCGGCCCCCGCGAAGGCGAGACGCCGCGCACGCGCCTGACTCACTCGCTGGAGGTCGCGCAGATCGGTCGGGGTATGGCGGTCGAACTCGGCTGTGATCCCGATCTGGTCGACCTCGCCGGCCTGGCCCACGACATCGGCCATCCGCCCTACGGGCACAACGGGGAACGCGCGCTCGACGAGATCACCAAGACGTTCGGTGGCTTCGAGGGCAACGCGCAGAACTTTCGCATCCTGACGCGACTGGAGCCGAAAGTGCTTGACGCCCAGGGGTGCAGCGCTGGATTGAATCTGACCCGCGCGTCGCTGGATGCGGTCGCCAAGTACCCGTGGCCGCGGATCGGGGAGCGTCGCAAGTTCGGCTTCTACGCCGACGACATGGCCGCGGCGGACTGGGTGCGCGCCGGAGCCCCGGCCGAGCGGCCGTGCCTGGAGGCCCAGGTGATGGATTGGGCCGACGACGTCGCCTACTCGGTGCACGACGTCGAAGACGGAGTGATGAGCGGGCGCATCGATCTGCGCGTGCTGGCCGACGCCGACGCCGCCGCGACGCTGGCCCACGTCGGGGCAGGGTCTTTTCCGGCGTTGGCGCCCGAGGATCTGATGGCCGCCGCCGAGCGATTGTCCCGGGTTCCCGTGGTGGCCGCGGTGGGCAAGTTCGACGGCACCCTGGCCGCGTCGGTCGCGCTCAAGACCCTGACCAGCGAGCTGGTCGGCCGGTTCGCGAACGCGGCGATCACCGCGACGAGGGCGGTGGCCGGCCCGGGTCCGCTGCGCCGCTTCGACGCCGACCTCGAGGTGCCCGCGCTGGTCCGCGCCGAAGTGGTGCTGCTCAAGACGCTCGCGCTGCAGTTCATCATGTCCGACCACCGGCACCTGCAGATCCAGGCCGATCAGCGTGCCCGCATCCAGGAGGTCGCGCTGGCGCTGTGGGGGCAGGCGCCGGGCAGCCTGGACCCGCAGTTCGCCGCCGAATTCGCCGCCGCCGCCGACGACGGGGCCCGGCTACGCGTGGTGGTCGACCAGATCGCCTCGTACACCGAGGGCCGGTTGGAACGAGTGTACGAAGCCCGGACGCCGCGGCCTCTAGACTGACCGCGTGGCGGGCGACGGGACGCGAGGGCGGGGCAGGATCCCCGACCGCGACATCGCCGCGATCCGGGAGAAAGTCAGCATCGAGGACGTGGTCGGCGACTACGTGCAGCTGCGGCGTGCCGGCGCCGATTCGCTCAAGGGGCTGTGCCCCTTCCACGACGAGAAGTCGCCCTCGTTCCACGTCCGCCCCAATCACGGCCACTTCCACTGCTTCGGCTGCGGTGAGGGCGGTGACGTCTATGCGTTCCTGCAGAAGATCGAGCACGTCAGCTTCGTCGAGGCGGTCGAATTGCTCGCCGACCGCGTCGGCTACACCGTCACCTACACCGGTGCCTCGACCACCAACGTGCAGCGCGACCGGGGGAGCCGCAGCCGGCTGCTGGCCGCCAACGCCGCCGCGCAGGAGTTCTACGCCGAGGCGCTGCAGAGCCCCGAAGCCGGACCGGCCCGCCAATACCTGATCGAGCGCAACTTCGACGCCGACGCCGCCGCCCGATTCGGTTGCGGGTTCGCGCCGTCGGGCTGGGACACGCTGACCAAGCATCTGCTGCGCAAGGGTTTCGAGTTCAAGGAACTCGAGGCCGCCGGTCTGTCGCGCGAGGGGCGCCGCGGCCCGATGGACCGCTTCCACCGCCGTCTGTTGTGGCCGATCCGGGCCAGCGGCGGAGAGGTGATCGGCTTCGGGGCCCGCCGGATCTTCGACGACGACACGATGGAAGCCAAGTACGTCAACACCCCGGAGACGGTGCTGTACAAGAAGTCGGGGGTGCTGTTCGGGCTCGACCTCGCCAAGCGCGACATCGCGAAGTCACACCGCGCAGTCGTCGTCGAGGGCTACACCGACGTGATGGCGATGCATCTGGCGGGGGAGACGACCGCCGTCGCATCGTGCGGCACCGCCTTCGGCGACGGACACCTGGGGCTGCTGCGCCGGCTGATGATGGACGACAACTGGTACCGCGGCGAGCTGATCTTCGTGTTCGACGGCGACGCTGCGGGGCAGGCGGCCGCGCTGAAGGCTTTCGACGGGGACCAGCAGGTGTCCGGAAAGTCGTTCGTCGCCGTGGCTTCCGACGGTATGGACCCCTGTGATCTCCGGCTAAAGTCCGGGGACACCGCTTTGCGCGATCTGGTGGCGCGCCGTATCCCGATGTTCGAATTCGCGATCCGCAGCCTGATCCCCGCCGGGGACGTTCTCGACAACGACCCGTCGGCGCAGGTCGAGGCGCTGCGCCGGTGTGTGCCGCTGGTGGCCCGGATCCGTGACTACGCGCTGCGGGACGAGTACGCGCGGCGGTTGGCGGGCTGGACCGGATGGCGCGATGAGGCGCAGGTGCTGACCCGGGTTCGGGAGGAAGCCGCCAAGAAGGGTATGCCGGACCGGGCCCGCCGCCGGGGCGCGACCGCGGCCGAGCAGGCGCCCGCTGCCCGGCCGCGTCCGGCCGACGGAGCGAGCCGGCCCAATCCGGCCGATCCGACGCTGTGGCCGCAGCGCGAGGCCCTCAAATCGGGTCTGCAGTATCCGGCGCTGGCCGGCCCGGTGTTCGACTCGCTGGCCGCCGAGAGCTTCACCCACCCGGGGTACGCGGCCGTGCGGGCCGCGATCGAGGCCGCCGGTGGCACGGGCAGCGGGCTGACCGGCGCCCAGTGGATCGAAGCGGTCCGCGACCACGCGGCCAGCCCCGCCGCGGCGAGCCTGGTCAACGAGCTCAGCGTCGAAGCTATCAACGCCGACGACGAGCGGTTGCCCCGCTACATCGGCGGCGTTCTGGCGCGGCTGCAGGAAGTGTGGATCGGCCGGCAGATCGCCGAGGTCAAGTCCAAGCTGCAGCGCATGTCGCCCGTGGAGCAGGGCGACGAGTACCACGCGCTGTTCGGGGACCTCGTCGCGATGGAGGCCTACCGCCGCAGCCTGCTGGAGCAGGCAAGTGGTGACGACCTGACTGCATGAACCGGCTCGCCGGGTTATGGTGTGTGCGTCAACAGTCGGGGAGAAGGCGAGTTGTCTGTGATGTCCGTGCCCACCATTCGCACCCATGCAGCGCGTCTGATCGTCGGCGCCGTCGCTGCGGCAGCCGTCGCCGTCCCGCTGTACGCCTCGCTGAACAGCCCGGATGTTACCGCGCAGGCGGGCCCGAAGTGCCTCGCCTGGTTCGGCAACCAGGAAGACGGACACTGCCTGGGCTACTCGAACGGCACCCCCGCGTCGATCGGCACCCCGGGCTTCGCGTTCGGCGACGGCGGCATCACCACCGGGCCGCTGCTGCCCGGCACGTCGTTCAACACCAACTTCGGCTAGCGCTTCTCGCCTGCTGCTCGTCGCTCGACCTGCCCCGGCCCGTACACCTCGGTGCCGGGGTCTATCGGCGTCACCGTCACCATCGCCGGATCGGGGGACACCCGCTCGGCGATCTTGCGTCGGCCCGCGTCGATGACGGCGCGGGCGGCTGGACTGCCCGTGACGGCACGGTAGGTGCCCGCGAGCTGCTCATAGCGCTGCCGTCCGGCCTTGGTGCCCAACACGTAGCCGACGGCCGCAACGGCGACATACCCGATCACAGGACTCCTCCACAGCGTTCTCGCGAGGCGGCGCAACCACATCCAGTGCCACCCATCTGTGTCCATCCTGCCTCACGTACGGTGCTGCGCGCCCGGTCGGCAACGCATTGGCACCCGCGGCCCGCCGTAGGCTAGAGTGCTCTCTGGCCCGCGGCGCACCACTGGCGGGAGTGCAATCCCCTGTAGCTCAATTGGCAGAGCATTCGGCTGTTAACCGAAGGGTTGCTGGTTCGAGTCCAGCCGGGGGAGCCACCATTCACCAGCCGGGTTCCGCGATGAGTGCGGCACCGGCGGGCAGTCTGTAGTCCATGGGACATCTCGTCTACGGCTTCACCATCTCGGTGGACGGCTTCATCGCCGACGCGAACGGCTCGATCGACTGGAGCGAGCCGAGCGACGCATTGCACCAGTACTGGAACGACTTCGAGCGCGAGACCGCGTTGTCGTTCTACGGACGGCGCCTCTACGAGCTGATGGCCCCCTACTGGACGACGGCCGACGAGGACCCGGATGCGACGCCGATGATCGTCGACTTCGCCCGCGTCTGGCGCGCCATGCCCAAGGTGGTGTTCTCCCGCACCCTGTCCTCGGTGGACGGGAACGCCCGCCTCGAGCGTGGCGATCCGGTCGAGGTGATCCGCAGGCTCAAGGCCGAGACCGACGGCCAGCTGGAGGTCGCCGGCGCGACGCTGGCCGCACCGGTCGTGCAGGCCGGGCTGGTCGACGAGTTCCGGCTCGTCGTCGCACCGGTCGCCGTGGGCGGCGGCACACCGTTCTTCCCGTCGCTGCCGTCGTGGATGTCGCTGCGCCTCGTCGAGAATCGGACGTTCCCCGGCGGCACGGTGCTGCTGCGCTACCAGGCCGTCTGAGACATCAGTCTTTCGGGCGGTATTCGAAGACCTTGAAGGTCAGCCAGCCTGCCTCACGCGCCGCCTCGAGGCGATCGAGGTGATAGGCGGAGACGCCGCCGAAGACGGCGGGCAGGGATTGCAGGCGCTCGCGTATCTCGTCCTCGGTCAGCGGGCGTCGGACTCGGTAGACACGCTCGAATTTGTAGTAGGTGTCGACAATGAGGGGACCCATGTCGTGGACGAGTCGGATGGTGTGCTCGATGTCTTCGGTCGCGAGCACCACGAGGTCGTAGGTGTGGAACTGGTAGCCGCGGTCGTACAGGGTCAGGTCGTTGGCCATCGGAGAATCCGACATCACGTGAAGGGGGCGACCGTCGTCCTTGTTGACGATGACGCCGGCCAAGGTGTCGATGTCCCTCATCACGCATGGGAAGAACCATCCGGCGGCCAGCTCGCGGGCGGCGCCGAGCACCGCCTTCTCCGGCGGCAGTTTCGCCAGCGCGATGTCCCGAGCCGCCGGCTCATCGATCATGGGCGAAAGTCTAAGCGGGCACTGCCTATCCTGTTGCCCATGCGCTTTTCGCCTGCCCTCGTCGTTGCGGCCGCGGCGCTGACAGCTGCCTGCGGCGGGAATCCGCCCGCTCCCGCACCGACGAGCACCCAGGCCTGTGGGCCGGGGCCCAGCGCCGAGGCCGTGTCCACCGAGATCTCGATGCTGCAGCCCGCGTCCTGGACCGAGACCGCGCGCGGTCACGCCGCCGACTGCCGACTGAACTGGGTCGTCGTCAATGCCGGGACTGCCCCGGACAGCCCACAGCAGGTGCTGTTCTTCGACGCCGACAAAGGCATCGGCTCTCCGACGCCGGACCCACGGCCCTACATCAGCGTCGCCGCGGAGGGCGACCACGACGCCCGCGTGCAGTATCGGTGGCGCCAGGGCTCCGACCCTGCGTGCTGCCCGACCGGGGCGGGGACCGCACGCGTCACCCTCGAGGAGGGCAGGCTGACGATCCTGGACCCCATCCCGGGGCCCTGACTCAGATCACGCCGGCGCTGGTCGCATCCTGGCGTGTGTGCTCGTCGGCATCCGGGATGTGCTCCGGGTGCAGCATCTCGGCGTAGCGCAGCGACTCCGGGATGCCGAAGCCGTCGACGAGGAGTTCGGCGTAGGGCCGCAGCCGCTTGCAGCGGTCGTTGATCGCGCGGGTGACCGCTTTCGCGCGCTCGGTCGACAGGAAGCGGTGCTCGACGAACCACGACTTGTCCTCGTCGATCACGGTCAGCGCGTAGAGGTCGCACACGAGGCCGAGGATCTCGCGCGCGGTGCGGTCCTTGCACGAGTCGATGCCGGCGACGAACGCCTCGAAGATGATGCGGTCGATGTGCGCCTGCGCGACGTGCAGCACGTGGTCCTGCACGGAGTTGAACGCCTCGAACGCGCTCATCTCCTTGGACTTGCTCTGCAACCGCCGCGCGACCGACGCGGTCATGTACTCTTCGCGGTCCTCGAGCATCTTGGCCTGTGTGCCGCGGTTGAAGAGGCTGCCCTCTTCCTCGTTGTCCTCGCGGGAATCGAGGATCGTCTGCATGATCGTCTGCGCCGCAGTGCGTTTGAGCACCCGCTCGCCGGCGAACCGGGCCGCGAAGCCCACCCACTCCACCGGGCTCATGCCCTTGATGTCGTCGGCGTAGGCGGTCAGCAACTCCTTGGCCACGAGCTGGAACAGCACGTGGTTGTCACCCTCGAAGGTGGTGAACACGTCGGTGTCGGCCTTGAGCGCGATCAGCCGGTTCTCGGCGAGATACCCTGCGCCACCGCACGCTTCGCGCGCCTCCTGGATGGCGCGGGTGGCGTGCCAGGTGTTGGCCGCCTTGAGACCCGCGGCGCGGGACTCCAGCTCGCGCTGCTCCTCCGGGTCCGGATCATCGGCGGTCTGCAACTCGTGGCACTTGGCGACGAGCTCGTTCTGCGCGAACTGCAGCGCGTAAGAGCGCGCGATCAACGGGAACAGCCGGCGCTGGTGGATCAGATAGTCCATCAGCAGCACTTCGCCGCCGTCGGGATCGGAGAACTGGCGCCGCTGCAACGCATACCGCGTGGCGATGTCCAGCGCGACCCGGGCAGCGGCGCCGGCGCTGCCGCCGACGGTCACGCGGCCGCGGATCAGCGTGCCGAGCATCGTGAAGAAGCGCCGGTTCGGGTTCTCGATGGGGGAGCTGTAGGTCCCGTCGGGGGCGACGTCGGCGTACTTGTTGAGCAGGTTCTCGCGGGGGACGCGGACGTTGTCGAACTGGATGCGGCCGTTGTCCACACCCGGCAGGCCGCCCTTGTAGTGACAGTCCGACGTCGTGACGCCCGGCAGGTCGTTGCCGGCCTCGTCGCGGATGGGCACGATGAAGCAGTGCACGCCGTGACCCTCCCCGTCCGGGGTGATCAGCTGGGCGAAAACCGTTGCGAAACGCGCTGTTTCGGCTGCGCCACCGATGTAGTCCTTGCGTGCCGACGGGGTGGGGGAGTCGATGACGAACTCTTGGGAGGCCGGGTCGTAGGTGGCCGTCGTCTCCAGGGACTGCACGTCGCTGCCGTGGCCCGTCTCGGTCATCGCGAAGCACCCGAGCACCTCGAGGTCGATGAGCTTGCGGACGTACTCCTCGTGGTGGCGTTCGGTGCCGAGGTTCTCGATGGCACCGCCGAAGAGGCCCCATTGCACTCCGGCCTTGACCATCAGCGACAGGTCGCTCATCGCCAGCATCTCGATCTGCGTGACCGCGGCGCCGACGTCGCCGTTGCCGCCGTGGTCCTTCTTGAAGCCGTCCTCGGCGGCGCCGCGCGCGGCCATGATCCGCATCTGTTCGGCGACCTTGGTGCGCGCGATGACGGTGTTGGGGGTGTAATGCGGTCGGAAGATGTCGTTGGCGAGTTCCTTGCGCATCGCGTTCTTGGTGTCGCGCCAGCGCCCGTCGAGGCAGTTCCGCAGATACTCCGCAGTCGTGGTCATATGTCGACGGTAGCCTCCCGAACCTCTGCGCAAACTGTGATGTCACAAACCCGTAGGAACCGGCCGTGACGCGGACCCCGTGCGCAGCGTTGAATGATCGCCATGAGTGAGTCGACGGGGGAACCGGCAGGAATCCATGTCTCCGACCACCGGCATGCCGACGTGACCGGCGGCTGGTTGCGCGCAGCCACTTTCGGGGCGATGGACGGCCTGGTGAGCAACACGGCGCTGATCGCCGGCGTGGCCGCCAGCGCCTCGGCGCACACCGTCGTGATCAGCGGCGTGGCGGGACTGCTCGCGGGCAGCTTCTCGATGGCGCTGGGCGAGTACACGTCGGTCACGACCGCCAACGAGCAGATCGACTCCGAGGTGCGCGTGGAGCGCAAATCGTTTGCGCGGCAACCCGAGGCGGAGCAAGCGGAGCTGGTGGCCAAGCTCATGGCTCTCGGGATGTCCACCGAGACGGCGACCAAGGCCTCCGAGGAGATCCACCGCGATGACCGCACGGCGATCAACTTCCATCTGATCCAGGAGCTCGGTGTCGACCCGCGGGAGAAACCCTCACCCTGGCTGGCCGCCGGCTCGTCGTTCCTGATGTTCGCGATCGGGGCCATCATCCCGCTGATCCCGTATCTGCTCGGCCACGAATCACTGTGGGCCGGGCTGGCTTTCGGCGGGATCGGGCTGATGCTCGCCGGGGCGGCCGCCGCCCGGATCACCCGTCGGTCACCGTTCGTCGGATCGGCCCGGCAGTTGACGTTCGGTGCGGTCGCGATCGGCGCGACCTATCTCGTCGGCCACCTCATCGGCGTCGCCGCGGCGTGAGCCTCAGCTCTCGTTGCCGACGGTGACGGCCTGGGCCTCGTCGCGCAGCTCTTCGAGCTCGGTTTCCTCGTCGTCGATGTGGGTGAGGTGCCGCCGCGACGCGGTCAGCACCAGCGCGCCCAGAAGGACCGCTCCCGCGCCGACCCAGAAGGGCAGGTGCGCGCTGATGCGCTCGCCGAGCACGCCGGCGAGCCACGGCGCGACGGCGGCGCCGGAGAACCGCATGAAGCTGTAGGCGGCCGATGCGACTCCGCGCTCCACCGGGGCGGCCTTCATCACGGTCTCGGTGATCAGCGTGTTGTTGATGCCGATCCACAGGCCCGCCACGACGACGCAGGCCGCGAGCACCGGCTTGTGGTCGGTCCACACCGCCATCGCGGCGAGTGTGGCGGTCATCAGCAGCAGGTTGATCACCAGCGTGCGCACGGTCCCGAAGCGGTGCTGCAGCCGCGGGGCGACGAACACCGAGGTGAACGCCAGGGCCAGGCCCCAGCCGAAGAAGATCAGGCCGATCTCCTGGGCGCCCATGTCGAGGGGGAACGGGGTGAAGGCCAGCAACGTGAAGAAGCCGAAGTTGTAGAGAAGCGCGGTGACCGCGACGCCGAGCAGCCCGCGGTGTGCGAGCGCGCGGAACGGATCCGCCAGGGTCGTGGCCCGCGCGGCCGGCGGTGTGGCGGGCAGCAGGAACGCCGTCACCAGCAGTGCGACGGCCATCAGCGCGGAGACCCCGAAGAACGGCCCGCGCCAGGAGATCTCACCGAGGACGCCGCCGACGAGGGGGCCGACCGCGATGCCGAGGCCCAGGGCGGCCTCGTAGAGGATGATCGCCTGGGCGACCGATCCGCGCGCCGAATTCACGATGGTCGCCAGCGCGGTGGCGATGAACAGCGCGTTGCCGAGCCCCCACAGGGCCCGCCAGCCGACGATGCCCATCACGGTGTCCGAGAGTCCCGCGAGTCCGGCGCCGGCGATGATGATCACCAGGCCGATCAGCAGCGTGCGCTTGGGTCCGATGCGGCTGGCCACCACGCCGGTGATCAGCATCGCGACACCCATGACCGCCATGTAGCTGGTGAACAGCAGGGAGACCTGCGAGGGCGAGGCGTTCAGGTTGTCCGCGATCGGCTTGAGGATGGGGTCGACGAGGCCGATCCCCATGAACGCGACGACGGAGGCGAAGGCGACGGCCCAGACGGCCTTGGGTTGGCGCCACATGTGGCGGGGTGCTCCTTTCGGTCAGCGCGACATCGTCGCGGACGTGGCTTCGTCGATGAGGCGGCGCAGCACGCCGACCGCTTCGGTGAGTGATGCACGGTCGGCGTCGCTGAGCCGCTCGAGGTAGGGGTCGATGGCGGCGCCGCGATCGGCTCGCGCCTGACGCAGCGTGTCCCTGCCGCGTTCGGTGATCCGGATCAGGACAGCCCGCGCATCGTGCGGGTCGGTGCTTCGCGTCACCATGCCGGCGTCTTCGAGTCGGCGGACCTGGGTCGTCATCGTGGGCTGCGAGCAGTGGTCGAGGGCGGCCAGGTCGGAGATCCGCGCTTCGCCGTGGTCGTCGATCGTGGACAGCAGGCGGGCCTGGGCGAACGGGATCGGGATGCGAACGCGCTGGTTGGCCATCCGGTTGAGCCGTGCCACCACGGACAGCAGGTCGGAACCGAGTGTGGAGGACATGGGTTCCATGATTGCATAGAAGTCCTATGCAATCCACCCGGTATGCACGACTGGCAGAATCGTGAAATGACCACGGCCGCTTCGCAGCGCACGCCGCGACGGTCGGGCTCCCTGCAGCCGGTCGAGCTGGCGCAGGCTGCAGTGATGGCCGCACTGTGCGCCGCCATCGCCATCATCGCAGTGGTCGTGCCGTTCGCGGCCGGCCTCTCCCTGCTGGGCACGGTACCGATGGGGCTGCTCGCGTTCCGGTACCGCCTGCGGGTGGTGCTGACGGCGACGGTCGCCGGCGGGCTGGTGGCCTTCCTCATCGCCGGCATGGGCGGCTTCATGACCGTCGTGAACTGCGCATACATCGGCGGCCTGACGGGCATCGTCAAGCGGCGCGGCCGCGGCACCCCGACCGTCGTCGCCGCCGCGCTCGTCGCCGGTGCGATCTTCGGGCTGTTCACCGTCGCCGCACTGGCCGTCCTGAGCCGCCTGCGCACGCTGATCTTCGACTCCGTCACCGCGAACATCGACGGCGTCGCCGCGATCATGCGTCGCATTCCCGCGCTCGAGGACGCCGCCGCGCGCCTCGAACGGGACTTCGCCACGGCGTTGAACTACTGGCCGCTGCTGTTCTTCGTCGCGGGTGTGTTGTCCATCACATGGGTGAGCCTGGTCGGGTGGTGGGCGCTGTCGCGGGTGATGGCGCGCCTGCTCGGGGTCCCGGATGTGCACAAGCTCGAGACGCCGGCCGACAACGGGCCCGTCGGGCCGGTCCCGATGCACCTGCGCGACGTCCGGTTCCGCTACCCGGGCACGCAGCGCGATGCGTTGGGGCCGGTGTCGTTGACCGTGCAGCCCGGCGAGCACGTGGCCGTCACCGGCGCCAACGGATCGGGCAAGACGACGCTGATGCTGGTGCTGTCCGGCCGCGAACCCAGCGCGGGCGTGGTCGAGCGCCCGGGCAGCGTCGGGCTGGGCCGCCGGAGCGGCACCGCCGTCGTGATGCAGCACCCCGAGAGTCAGGTGCTCGGCACCCGTGTCGCCGACGACGTCGTGTGGGGACTGCCGGCGGGCACGACGACGGATGTCGACCGTCTGCTCGGCGAGGTCGGCCTCGAGGGCTTCGGTGAACGGGACACCGGGGGGCTGTCCGGCGGGGAGCTGCAGCGGCTCGCTGTCGCCGCCGCGCTGGCGCGGGAACCTGCGCTGTTGATCGCCGACGAGGTGACCAGCATGGTGGACCAGCAGGGCCGCGACGGCCTCATGTCCGTGCTGTCGGGGCTGACCCGCCAGCACCGCACCGCGCTGGTGCACATCACCCACTACAACGACGAGGCGGAAGCCGCGGATCGCACGGTGGCGCTCGCCGGCAACGGCGCCAATTCCGACAACGTGACCGGTCCGGAAATGGTGGAAACCGCCGAAGTGCACGCGCCTGCCTTGGGCGCCGATCACCCGACCGGCCCGCCGGTGCTCGAACTGCGCAGCGTCGGTCACGTCTACGGCGACGGAACGCCGTGGGCGAAGACGGCGTTGGCCGGCGTCGATTTCGCGGTGCACGAGGGCGACGGGGTGTTGATCCACGGGCTCAACGGCTCCGGGAAGTCGACACTGGCCTGGATCATGGCAGGGCTCACCGTGCCGACCGAGGGCGCTTGTCTGCTCGATGGCAGGCCGGTCTCCGAACAGGTTGGCGCCGTGGCGATCTCGTTCCAGGCAGCCCGATTGCAGTTGATGCGCAGCCACGTGGCGCTGGAGATCGCCTCACTGGCCGGGTTCTCCAAGTACGACCAGAAGAAGGTGACCGAAGCTCTGAGCACCGTGGGGCTGGATCCGACGCTGGCATCGCGGCGCATCGATCAGCTCAGCGGCGGCCAGATGCGGCGGGTCGTGCTGGCCGGTCTGCTGGCCCGGTCCCCGCGCGCACTGATCCTCGATGAGCCACTCGCCGGGCTCGACGCAGCTTCCGCGCAGGGGTTGGTGCGTCTGCTCGAGGACCTGCGGCGGCGCCGGCGGTTGACGGTCGTGGTGATCTCCCACGACTTCGCGGGTCTGGAGGGATTGTGCCCGCGCACCCTGCATCTGCGCGACGGCGAACTGGCCACCGTGCCCACCACGGCAGGGGGCATGTCGTGAGCGCGGCGCGCCCGCGGCGTCAGGTGGTCCTGCTGCGGCCTGTGCCGGGACGGACCGTGATCCACGAGATGTGGGCGGGGGCGAAGCTGATCATCGTCGCCGGCATCGGTGTTCTGCTCACGTTCTATCCCGGGTGGTTGCCGATCGCCGCGGTCGCCGTGCTGGTTCTGGTGTCGGCGAGGCTCGCCCACATCCCGCGCGGTGTGCTGCCGTCGATTCCGCGCTGGCTGTGGTTCCTGGTCGCACTCGGCGGGCTCACCGCCACGTTCGCGGGCGGCAGCCCGGTCCTGTCGTTCGGATCGACCGAGATCGGGTTGGGTGGGCTGCTGAACTTCCTGCGCATCACCGCGCTGTCGATCGTCCTGCTCGGTCTCGGTGCGATGGTCTCGTGGACGACCAACGTGGCCGAGATCGCCCCCGCGGTCGCCGCACTCGGGAAGCCGCTGCGTCCGCTGCGCGTTCCCGTCGACGACTGGGCGGTGGCACTGGCCTTGTCGCTGAGGGCCTTTCCGATGTTGATCGACGAATTCACCACGCTCTACGCGGCACGGCGACTGCGCCCACCGGATGTCGACGCGCACCGTCGCGGCCGCCGGAAGCGATGGGCCGCCGAGCTGATCGACCTGCTCGCCGCCGCGATCACCGTCGCGCTGCGCCGAGCCGACGAGATGGGTGATGCGATCACCGCACGCGGTGGCGCGGGCCAGATCTCGGCGGCACCGTCGCGGCCCGCCCGCCGCGACTGGGTGGCATTCGCCATCGTCGCCGTCGTCTGCGGCGCGGCGCTCGCACTCGAACTGACGGTCCTTCCGACCAGTAGCGCGCGGAACTGACCCATTACGGTAGGGGCGTGACAGCCCCCCGCACCGTCGACGCCGATTTCCTGGCGATTCCCCGGCAGGCACTCGCCGACGCAGCACTGGCCGCGGCGTCGCAGGCCGGTGCCAGTTATGCCGATCTGCGCATCCACGCCATCACCACCGAGACGATCCAGCTGCGTGACCGCGATGTGGAGACCGCGGTCGTCGACAGCGAGATCGGTCTCGCGGTCCGGGTGATCGTCGACGGCACGTGGGGGTTCGCCTCGCACGCCGAGCTGAGTCCCGAGGTCGCGGCGGAGACCGCGCGCCGCGCGGTGGGGGTCGCGACGACGTTGGCTGCACTCAACGCCGAACGCATCGAGCTCGCACCCGAACCCGTGTACCGCGACATGACCTGGGTGTCGAGCTATCGCATCGATCCGTTCGAGGTGCCCGCCGAGGACAAGATCGCGGTGCTCGGCGACTACGCCGGCCGGCTGCTCGCCTCCGACGGAGTGGACCACGTCTCGGCGTGGCTGCACGCAGCCAAGGAGCAGACGTTCTACGCCGACACGTTCGGATCGTCGATCACCCAGCAACGGGTGCGGGTGCTTCCCAGCGTCGAAGCCGTCGCGGTCGACAGCGCGGCGGGCACGTTCGAGACCATGTCGACGCTGGCACCACCGACCGGGCGCGGATGGGAAGCCGTTGCCGGTGACGACATCTGGAACTGGTCGGACGAGCTGGCCACGCTGCCGGTGCTGCTGGCCGAGAAGGTGAAGGCGCCCAGCGTCGTGGCGGGCCCCACCGATCTCGTGATCGATCCGACCAACCTGTGGCTCACGATTCACGAATCGATCGGCCACGCCACCGAATACGACCGTGCGATCGGCTACGAGGCGGCCTACGCGGGTACCTCGTTCGCAACGCCGGACAAGCTGGGCCGCATGGCGTACGGATCACCGGTGATGAACGTGACTGCGGACCGCACCGTCGAACACGGCCTGGCGACAGTCGGTTTCGACGACGAGGGCGTGCGTGCGCAGAGCTGGGACCTGGTGCGCGACGGCCTGTTCGTGGGTTACCAGCTCGATCGGGTGTTCGCGCCGCGCCTCGGGGTGGGCCGCTCCAACGGGTGCAGCTACGCCGATTCGGCGCATCACGTGCCCATCCAGCGGATGGCGAATGTGTCGCTGCAGCCGGCGCCCGAGGACGTCAGCACCGAGGACCTGATCGCGCGGGTGGACGACGGCATCTACATCGTCGGGGACAAGAGCTGGTCGATCGACATGCAGCGCTACAACTTCCAGTTCACCGGGCAGCGTTTCTTCCGGATCAGGGACGGCGTGCTCGACGGGCAGGTCCGCGATGTCGCGTACCAGGCCACCACGACCGATTTCTGGGGTGCGATGGAAGCCGTTGGCGGACAATCGACATGGCGCCTCGGGGGCGCGTTCAACTGCGGCAAGGCCCAGCCCGGTCAGGTGGCGGCCGTGAGCCACGGCTGCCCGTCGGCGCTGTTCCGCGGGATCAACGTGCTCAACACCCGGGACGAGCGGCGATGATCAGCGCGCAGCAGGTGGTCGACTCCGCCTTGGCCGAAGCCGCCCGTCTCGGCGGCGCCGACGAGACCATCGTCGTCGTCACCGACCGGGTCGACGCGGCACTGCGCTGGGCCAACAACACGATGACCACGAACGGCGAATCCACCGGCCGCACGACCACGGTGATCTCCATCGTGCGCCGCGGTGACACCGCCCACGTGGGTTCGGTGCGCTCCAGTACCGTCGACCCGTCGGTCATCGCCGGGCTCGTCGCCGCCTCGCAGCAGGCGGCCGCGACGGCTCCGTCCGCACGGGACAGCGCGGCCCCACTGCCCGCCACGGACGTGCCGGCTGACTGGGACGAGCCCAGCGTGGGCACGGGCGCCGACGTCTTCGCCGGGGTGGCGTCTGACCTCGCGCGCGGATTCCGCGGCCCCGACACGCTGTTCGGGTACGCCCGGCACGTCGTCGAGACGACGTTCGTGGCCACCTCCGGGGGTGTGCGTCGGCGCTTCACCCAGCCCACGGGCTCTGTGGAGATCAACGCCAAGCGCTCCGGGGCCAGCGCGTGGGCCGGCGTCGGGACCCCCGACTTCGCGAACGTGTCGACCGACGCGCTGCTGGCCGAACTCGACACCCGGCTGTCATGGGCGCACCGCACCGTCGACCTGCCCGCCGGGCACTACGAGACCCTGCTGCCGCCGTCGACCGTGGCGGACCTGATGATCTACTTCGCCTGGACGATGGGCGGCCGGGGCGCACAGGAGGGCCGCTCGGCGTTGTCGGCGCCCGGCGGCGGCACGAGGGTGGGGGAGAAGCTCACCGATCTGCCG
Source organism: Mycolicibacterium sp. 018/SC-01/001 (assembly GCF_007096635.1). Classification (GTDB taxonomy): domain Bacteria; phylum Actinomycetota; class Actinomycetes; order Mycobacteriales; family Mycobacteriaceae; genus Mycobacterium. The sequence continues at coordinate 124,249 of NZ_VKAA01000002.1, read as the reverse complement.
CTGACGCTGTACTCGGATCCCACTGCGGAGGGACTGGAGTGCGCGCCCTATGTGGCCGTCGCGACGTCATCGGAGCGGGCGTCGGTGTTCGACAACGGGATGGCGATCGAGCGGGTCGACTGGCTGCGCGACGGCCTGATCAATGCCCTCGCTTATCCCCGCGCCGCCGCGGCGGAGTTCGGCGCCCCGGTCGCCGTCGGGGCCGACAATCTGGTGATGACCGGCGGCGCCAGCACCCTGGGGGACATGATCGCCGCCACCGAGCGCGGGCTGCTGCTGACCACGCTGTGGTACATCCGCGAGGTCGACCCGTCGGTGCTGCTGCTGACGGGGCTCACGCGCGACGGCGTGTACCTGGTCGAGAACGGTGAGGTCACCGCGGCGGTGAACAACTTCCGCTTCAACGAGAGCCCGCTGGATCTGCTGCGGCGTGCGACCGAGGCCGGCGTCAGCGAGGTCACGCTGCCGCGCGAATGGGGCGACTGGGCGACCCGGGCGCAGATGCCGTCCCTGCGAATTCCGGACTTTCACATGTCCTCGGTGAGTCAGGCGCAATAAGCTCACCGCGTGAGCGACCGCACACTGCCCGAACGGCTGGCCGAGCTCGTCGCGATGTCCTCGGGGGACACTCGCGCCGACTCGGTGATGCGGCTGACGTGCGGACGGGCGCTGTCGCTACCACCACTGCCGATTCCGGTGGACCTCGTCGACGAGCGGTCCGACGAGGAGAAGGTGCTGGCGGCGTTCGCCGAGCAATTCAGCACCGATGTCACCGGGATCGGCGACAACCAGCGGCAGCGACTGCTGAATACGTACGGCGACAAGGCGTTTCGCGTTGTGGCGGCGGTGTTCGTCGCCGATTTCGTGCCGCGAGTGTGGTCGGGGTGTCGCGCACTGGGTCTCGGTAAGCCGGGTGTCGTGTCCGAGATCGCGTGGGACGGCGACGGGGATCTGGTGAACGAGCTGCTGGGCGGGTTCGTCCCCGCGGTGGCCCGGTTGCGAGAACTCGACGCGGTGACGACGGAGGTGGTGCGGCTGCGCGGCGCGGCGGCGCACAACTGCCGGCTGTGCAAGTCGCTCCGAGAAACTCACGCCCTCGATGCAGGCGGCTCGGAGGACCTGTACCGGCAGATCGAGGATTACGAGTCCTCCGAGGAACTGACCAAGGCCCACAAGGCGGCGCTGCGCTACGTGGACGCCCTGATCTGGACGCCCTCGGACATCAGCGAGTCGGTGGCCCACGGGATACACAAGCACTTCTCCGAGACGCAGGCGTTCGAATTGACGCTCGACGTGATGCGCAACGCGGCCAACAAGATCGCGGTGGCGCTGGGCGCCGACGCGCCACGGGTTGAGGAGGGGACCGAGCGCTACGAGGTCGACGAGGCGGGGCAGACCGTCTTCGCGTGAGCGCGCGCCGCTCGAATGTACGGTTTCTGATGCATCCGCCCGAGTGTGCCCGTCACATTCCGTGCACTCGACGCGCGTATGCGACCATGGTGGCCGCGCAAGGGGCGGTAGCTCAGTCGGTTAGAGCCGTGGACTCATAATCCATTGGTCGCGGGTTCGAGCCCCGCCCGCCCTACGAGATCCGTGCGGCGCGTCGAGAGATGTGGCCGCGGGCGATCAGTTCACCGGTGATCGCTACGCTGCACGCCTGCGCGAGCATCAGCGAGATCAACACCATCACCTGGACAGCGCCGGCCTGCGCCGCCGAGCCCGTGGCCAGCAACACGCCGACGAAGGCGCCGGGCAGCGTGACGAGACCGGCGGTGCGCGCCTGATCCAGATTCGGGATCAGAGCATCGGCGAGCGGCCGCTCGATCACCAACAGGCGCGAATCACGTTCAGAAATGCCAAGACTCAATGCGGCCTCCACTTCGCCTCGGCGCTGGCTCAAGGAGTCGAGGGCGCGACGCGCAGCGACCGCTGCGGCGGTCATCGTGCCACCCAGCACGATGCCGAACACCGGGACCAGCGCGACACCGGTCAACGGCACCACGCGGCTCAGCAGCAGAAGTGGGATGACGGACGCCATTCCGGTCGCGAGCGACGCGGCCAGCCAGAGCGAGCCCTCGTCGGCCTCGCTGCGCCGCGCCGCAGTCAGAGTGGCCACCGCGAACATCACCACGAGCACCAGCATCGACGACCACAGCCGTGCCATCGCCGCCGCCAGCACCGTGGCGACCGCGGCCAACTGGACAGCCGCGCGCACGGCCGCCCCGGGAACCGGCCAGAAAGAACCGTGGAGCACGAACCGCGAGACGACTCCCGCCGCGATAGCCATCACCACACACACCGCGATGAGGCCCGGGCCGAGCAGCGGCTCACTGTTGGTCACGCCCCCAGTGTCGCAGCGCTCCTCGACACCTATCGGTCACCGACCTTCGGGCCTCTCCGGACCCCTGTCTACACTCCGGCTGTGGACGTCAACGGAACAAGCGCAATTGTCACCGGCGGAGCATCAGGCATCGGCGCCGCCACCTCCCGCCTCCTCGCCTCTCGGGGCGCTCGGGTCATCATCGCCGACCTGCAGGCCGAGCGCGGGCAGGAACTCGCTCACGAGATCGGCGGCGCGTACGTCAGCGTCGACGTGACCGACACCGCCCAGATCGAGGACGCGGTCAACACCGCCGTCGACCTCGGACCGCTGCGCGTCCTGGTGAACTCCGCCGGAATCGGTTGGGCCCAAAGGACAATCGGCAAGGACGGTGAGTTCGCCTCGGCGCACAACCTCGACGCCTACAAGAAGGTGCTCGCGATCAACCTGGTCGGCACCTTCGACTGCATCCGCCTCGCGGCCACCGCGATGAGCCGCCTCGACCTCACCGATACCGGCGAGCGCGGCGCGATCGTCAACATGACCAGCGTGGCAGCATTCGACGGTCAGATCGGCCAGGCCGCCTACTCCTCGTCCAAGGGTGGCGTCGTCGGGCTGACCCTGCCCGTGGCGCGCGACCTCGCCGCAGTCGGCATCCGCGTCAACACCGTCGCTCCCGGCCTGATCGACACCCCGATCTACGGCGAAGGCCCGGACTCGGAGGCGTTCAAGGCCAAGCTCGGCGAATCCGTGCTCTACCCCCGCCGTCTCGGCAAACCCGAAGAGCTGGCGTCGATGGTGGTCGAGCTGCTGACGAACTCCTACATGAACGCCGAAGTCGTCCGCGTCGACGGCGGCATCAGGATGCCCCCGAAGTAGGCGCCTCGCCCCCTCGTACCGCCGCGAGGGCGGCCACGCCGGCCATGAGCGCCGCGGCAGCGACGCACCCGAGCCCCAGCGTGGCCACCCCGGCCACGGCTCCGACGAGGATCGGGCCTCCGGCATCGCCGAGTTCACGGCCGACCTCGGCGGACCCCATGGTCTCTCCGAGCCGCTCCTGAGGTGCGGAGGCGGCCAGGGCTGCGAACCCGAGTGGTGTCAGCACACCCGCGCCGACTCCGATGGCGACGGCACCGACCGTCAGTCCAGCTGGTCCGCCGAGCAGTCCGGCCAGCAGGAAACCGATGCCGCAGGAGATCGCCCCCGCGACAGCGCCGGCCCGGTAACCGATGCGGCGGGCATCCAGCGCGCGGCCCGCCCATGGTTGGGACAACGCTGCGCAGGCGGACAGCAGGGACACCAGTGCACCGCTGAGCACTGCGCCGGCGCCGGCCGACGTGGCGAGAATCGGGAAGAATCCCACGCCGATGGACAGAGCCGCGGTCGACGCGGCGAGTATCAGGGTGGGGACGAGGAACGCGCGTCGGGTGAGTCGCCGGGCGAGGTCCACCACCGTGGAACGCCGGCGCGGCAGCGGCTCGACGCGGGGCACGATGGCGGCGGCCCAGACGGCGACGAGCACGGCGAGCCCGCCGAGGCAGGCGAACAGCGCGCCGTACCCGCCGAGGGCCACCAGTGCTCCGCCCAGGAGCGGACCCAGCGTGTACCCCAGCCCTTTCCACGCGCCGTAGCTGCCGAACCGGCGCGCGTGACCGCCGGGTGACTGGAGCCGTGCCACCAATGTGGATGCCGCAGGTGAGAACGCGGCCGCGGCCGCTCCTTGCCCGAAGCGCGCGGCGCCGAGCAGGCCGGGATCACCCGCGGCGACGAATGCGACTGATGCGCAGGCGAATCCGATCAGACCGCCGATGAGCACAGGGCGGGGACCGACGCGATCCACCAGTGTGCCGAAGACGGGTTTGAGGATCACTTCGGCGGCGTCATAGACGGCGAGCAGCAGGCCGATCGTCAGCAGGCTGGCGTGCTGCTGCTGTCCGTAGGTCGCCAGATTGGCGGCGATGGAATGAGCGCCGACGGCGGTGACGAATCCGGCAGCGTAGAGCGGCCAGTAGAGGTGGCGCGGCGTCTGCTTCTCAGTTCCGGTCATGAGGCTTCGCGACGCCGGTGCGCGGATGTCAGGGTGTGCAGACGCGACTGACGAAGTCGCTCAACCAATGTGACGAGCGGGCGACGGACGAGTGCCCACCCCACGAGCGCGACGGCGATGCCCAGTGCGAGTCCGGCGACGACATCGCCAGGGTAGTGCGCGGCAATGTAGACACGGGCGAATGCCATCAGGACGGCCGCCACGGCGGCGATGGAGCCGATCGCCAGATCGACGACGAAGAGCGACACCGCTGCCGCTCCCGCGGCGACGGCGTGATCGCTCGGGAACGACGGATCAGTGCTCTGGTGCGCCAGGACGAGGATGCCGGGTAGGGAGGTATATGGCCGGGGCTCTGCGACCAGGGCGGCGACGGGTTGGTTGAGGGTCACCGCGATCACGGTCGCCAGTGGTGCCCACAGGGCCGCGGCCATGGCGGTGGGATCGTCGCGCCGGCGGGCCCGCCACCACCCCAGCAGCATGAGAACCGCGAAGATCGCGATGCCGTACGTGGCCCACCCGACAACCACCGGGTGCAGCCAGCCGGTGGAGCGGGCGAAATCGTTGATGTGAAGGAACAACGAATGGTCGAGCGTGTTCACGATTCTGTGGTCCTCACGTGCGGTGGTCGTCAGGTCTTGTGCAGCGCGGCGAAGACACGCTCGGTGTAGTCGGCCAGCCGCTCCTGGCAGTGCTTCAACAAGTATTCGGCCTGGCCCGAGGACGGGGCGCCGAAGATGTCGCGTGACTTGATCGTGCGATGCCAGCGGCGCAACCGTTCGAGGCTCTGTTCCTCTTCCTCGAGCTCGGCGAGCGTGAATTTGGACTGCGCGATCTCGCGGTCGATCTCGGCGTCGAATTTGCCGCAGTCGGCGATGAATTCCGACCATTCCGCTTCGCGCTGCTCGGTGAACAGGGCGACGAGGCGCTCGTCGTCGCGGGCAGAACGTGCGACTGCCGTCAGCACGATCACCTCGCCGTCGCCACGGTCGGCGATATCGACAGCCCGATCGATTCCCTCGATGAACGCCGGCGCCTCGGGCACCGCCCACGACCCCTGCCCGAGCGGGACGGCGCCGGTGCGGCGGAGTTCGCGCCATACCGCGACGCGGTGTCTGGACGGCTCCGCGGGAAGCCGCGCGACGAGCACGAGCCATCGCACGTCAGGATCTGCCACAGCGGGCAATGTAACACTTGTTACGTATAGCCTCAGGCTGGCTGACCGGCGAAATCTCGCCGATCCTGCTTAGCGGCATACCCAGTGGGGGTATATGGTTACCTCCAGTGATACCCCTCCGGGGTATAAGAGCGAGAGAGCGACCATGGCCCACGATGACAGCCACGCAGCTCACGGCGGACACGGCGACCATGTCGCCCAGTTCCGGCAGCTGTTCTGGCTCAACCTGATCATCGCCGTCCCGGTCCTTGCGTTCTCGAGCATGTTCGCGACGCTGCTCGGCTACCCGGTGCCTGTTGTCCCTGGCGCCCACTGGATCGCTCCGCTGCTGGGCACCGTGATGTACATCGTCGGCGGGCGGCCGTTCCTCAGCGGCGCGCTCAGCGAAATCCGTTCCCGCAAGCCAGGAATGATGCTGCTGATCGGCCTGGCCATCACCGTGGCCTTCGTCGCCTCGTGGGGTGCGAGCCTCGGCCTGCTGCACCACGAACTGGAGTTCTGGTGGGAACTGGCGCTGCTGATCGTCATCATGCTCCTGGGACACTGGATCGAGATGCGCTCCCTCGCGCAGACCACCTCGGCGCTCGACTCGCTGGCAGCACTCCTGCCCGACGAGGCCGAGAAGATCGACGGCGAACGCACGGTCACGGTCGCGGCCGCCGACCTGCGCGTGGGGGACACGGTGCTGATTCGGCCGGGTGGCAGCGTGCCTGCGGACGGCAGGATCGTCGACGGACGCGCCGACATGGACGAGTCGATGGTCACCGGCGAGTCGAGACCGGTGACCCGTGGCATCGGCGACGCGGTGACGGCCGGAACCGTCGCCACTGATTCCGGACTGCGGGTCGAGGTCACCGCGATCGGCGACGACACCGCGCTGGCCGGTATCCAGCGGTTGGTCAGCGACGCGCAGAACTCCTCGTCACGGGCGCAGCGTCTCGCCGACCGGGCCGCCGGCTGGTTGTTCTGGTTCGCGCTGAGCACCGCGGCGGTCACCGCGGTCGCGTGGTCGATCGCCGGAGACCCCGACGCGGCGGTCGTGCGGGCGATCACCGTGCTCGTGATCGCGTGCCCGCACGCGCTCGGGTTGGCGATTCCTCTGGTGGTGTCCATCGCGACGGAACGAGCCGCGCGGAGCGGGGTGCTGATCAAGGACCGGCTGGCGCTCGAGGGCATGCGCACCGTCGACGCCGTGCTGTTCGACAAGACCGGCACCCTGACCAAGGGCGAACCCACCGTGACGGCGATCCAGGCCTTCGCCGATGCAGACGAGGACACCGTGCTCGCGCTGGCCGCCGCTGCCGAGGCCGACAGCGAGCACCCGCTGGCGCGAGCGATCGACAGAGCCGCCTCCGAGCATGGACTCACCGTGCCGCAGGCCGCCGGCTTCTCCTCATCGCCCGCGGTCGGAGTCTCGGCGACCGTCGACGGGCATCAGATCCGGGTGGGCGGCCCCCGCCTTCTCGACGAGATCGGCGCGCAGGAGGTCAGCACCGCTGCGGCGTGGCGCGACGAGGGCGCGATCATCCTGCACGTCGTCCGCGACGACGCTGTGCTCGGCGGACTGCGCCTCGCCGACGAGATCCGACCCGAATCCCGCGACGCCGTCCACGTTGTGCACGCACTCAGCATCGACGTCGTCATGATCACCGGCGATGCCCACCCGGTTGCGCGCGCGGTGGCCGACGATCTCGGCATCGACCGGGTGTTCGCCGGCGTGCGCCCCGAGGACAAGGCCGCGACGGTCGCCGCGCTGCAGCACGAGGGCAGAAAAGTGGCCATGGTCGGCGACGGCGTCAACGACGCGCCGGCACTGGCGCAGGCCGACGTCGGCATCGCGATCGGCGCCGGCACCGACGTCGCGATCGCGTCCGCCGGGGTCATCCTCGCGAGCTCCGACCCGCGCTCCGTGCTCTCGGTCATCCAGCTGTCGCGGGCCACCTACCGCAAGATGGCACAGAATCTCTGGTGGGGTGCCGGGTACAACCTCGTCTCCGTCCCGTTGGCTGCCGGTGTCCTCGCGCCCATCGGGTTCGTGATGCCCATGTCCGTCGGTGCGATCCTGATGTCGCTGTCGACGGTCGTCGTCGCCCTCAATGCGCAACTGCTGCGGCGCCTGGATCTGAGCCCGCCGAGCTAGTTCCGGCGCAGGCTCTCCCAGTCGTTCTCGGCGTCGAACTGGGCGACCAGGCGCGACGTCCGGTCGCGCATCAGAAGTGTCATGCCGATGCCGATCAGGATGGCCGCGACGAGTGCGATCCACGAGAACCTGGACAGCCAGCGTTCGGCCGCGATGCCGGCGTAGTAGATGACGGCGACGGTGCCGCCGGCCCAGGCGATCGCTCCGCTGGCATTGGCCGCGAGGAACCGCGGATAGTGCATGCGCATGGCACCGGCCAGCGGCCCCGCGAAGATGCGCAGCAGCGCGATGAACCGCCCGAAGAACACCGCGACCATGCCCCAGCGGTGGAAGAGCGCTTTGGCCAGCGCGACGTGTCCGGGTCCGAAGTGGTTCGGGAAGCGCCTGCCGAGGCGTTCGAACAGCGGCATCCCGAAGCGACGTCCGACCGTGTAGCCGATCGTGTCGCCGCAGATCGCGCCGAGAGCGCCCGCCGCCGCGACGCCGACCGGGCTGACGGCGATGCTGTGGCGAGACGACAGCAGCGCGGCAGCGACCAGAGCGATCTCGCCGGGCAGCGGAATGCCCAGGCTTTCGATTCCGACCACGGCGCCGACGACCAGGTACACCGCGATCGGCGGGATCGTCTGCAGAAAGGCGTCGACGTCCATACCGCGTTACAGCTGCCAGTCGTTGGAACCGTCGTGCCGTGCGTAGGTGCCGCCACCGGAGTTCTTCACGACGATGGGATCACCGGCGCCGAAGTTGTCGTAGAACCACTGCGCGTTGGCCGGGCTGATGTTGATACAGCCGTGGCTGACATCGCGCTTGCCCTGATCGGCGACCGACCACGGGGCGCTGTGCACGAAATCGCCGCTGTCGTCGAAGCGGACGGCCAGCTCGACCGTCGTCTTGTACCCGTACGTCGAATCGACCGGAACACCGTAGGTCGACGAATCCATCACCACCGACGGCATCTTCTCCTGCACGTAGTAGGTGCCGTTCGGTGTCTGGTGGCCGCCGGCGGTCATCCCCATCGACATCGGGATCGTCTTCTCCACCACTCCGTTGCGGGTGACGGTCAGCTGATGCGTCGTGTCATCGGCCGTGGCGATCAGGGTGTCGCCGGTGGAGAACGTCGACACCGCGCCACCGGCGTCGACGGTGACCGTGGTGTGCGCGGGCCAGAAATCCAGCGGGCGCCACCGCAGTTGCGTCGGCGTCATCCAGTAGAACTTGCCGGGCACCGGGGGGACCGAGGAGACATGGATCGCGTTCTCGGCGGCGACGGAGTTGTCGACCAATCCGGGGAAATCGATGATGATCGGCTGGCCCACGCCGACGGTGGAACCGTTGACGGGCGCCACCTTCGGCGGACCGAACGGCGCCGCCCCGACGAACGGCGTGGGGTCCTGCCCTGCGGGGGGCTGGGCGAGTGCGACGGGGGACACCGCCGACGTGACCAGACCCACCATCGCGGCAGCACCGACCGCCCTGACCGTTCTCCACGTCCACGCAGACATAGGCATCCTTCCGTCGCCGTGACAGTGTTCCACGGCGACCTGGAATTTCACGGCGACCTGCGATTTCACGGCGCGATGCTGACCGCGGACACCGACTGGCTGCCCTGCAACCCCTTGAGTTCGACTTCGACGGGGTCGTCGAACTCGATGACGCCGGTGCCCACCGCCGCCCGGACCTCGTCGCTGACCAGGATCTCGCCGCCGGCTGCGAGATCGGCGATGCGCGCCGCCATCGCGACGTTGCGGCCGAACAGATCGTCACCCCGGCGGATCGACTCACCCATGTGGATGCCGATCCGCACCCGGATGGCGTCGTAGCGTTCGGCGTTGTCGCGCAGTTCGCGCTGGATCGCCAGGCTGCACCGCACCGCGTCGGCCGGTTCGGCGAACGCGATCATGAAGCCGTCCCCCTGGTTCTTGACGACGTAGCCGCGGTGGTCGGCGACAGTACGTTCCACGAGGCGGTTGTGCCGGTCGAGAACCGTCATCCACGCGCGGTCGCCGAGCGCTTCGTTGCGTTGCGTGGACCCCTCGATGTCGGAGAACGCCAGCACGACCCGACCGTCGGCGGTGAGGCGAGCGAGATCCGGCCGCTCGACGCGCGCCCAGGCGGCGAGGTCGTCGACCGAACTCCGGACCGGGGCCACGATGCCGTGCCGGATCAGGGCATCGGCACCCTTCAGCGTGTGCGTGACCGTTCTGACGGCCAGCGGAGCCACCCCGAGCCTGCGCCTGCGTCCGCTGTCGGATCGCGGTTCGCGATTGCGCCGTAACTGCTTGCGCACACCCGCGAGTTGCCGGCGCGACACGACGAGCAGCACGCCGAGCGTGATCACCGCCGCCGCCAGCACGAGTGTCACGACCAGAAGCGCGATGTCCACGCCGTCAGTATCCCGGCCTCGCCGATGAGTTCGGTGCAGCCGCCCGGTCTGTCTGTCCAGACGACCACGAGCACCCGAGGAGCATCATGAGCGCGACCTACACCTTCGACGCCTTCTCCAGTCTCGACGGCTTCGGCGGAGTGAGCGGCGGTGACTGGACCGGCTACTGGGGCAAGCAGGGTCCCGAGTTGCTCGCGCACCGCCTCGATCTCTACCGAGAAGACCAGCGAATGGTGTTCGGCGCCAACACCTACCGTCAGTTCGTCTCGATGCTCGGCGCAGCCGACGAGGATTCCGAGGTTCGCGACCCGTGGGTCACCGCGATGCGCCACCTGCCCGCGACGGTCATCTCCGATTCCGTCGAGGAGCCTCTCGAGTGGCCCGCCGCGACCCTCGCGCGCGGCGACGCGGTCGACGTGGTCACTGCGCTGAAGACGGAGTCGGACGTCCCGTTGCGTTCGCACGGCAGCCTGTCGATGAACCGCGCCCTGATGGCCGCCGGTCTCGTGGACTACCTGCAGGTGACGATCTTTCCCGTCATCACGGGCCAGACCGGTGACGATCCGATCTTTGCCGGGTCCGCGGACTTCGATCTCGAACTCGTCGAACGCCGCACCCTCGACGCCCACATCGCAGAGCTGATCTACCGGCCGCGAGTGCACACATCCGCCGTGTAACGCTTCACGGGTTCGCCGACACTACGCACCGTGACGTTGTCGACGGGGCCGACGCGAAGAGAGCTGTTGACAGTGACTACACAGGAAAACGCTCCTGCGCTGGTCGAGACGACGGCAAAATGTGAAGATCTAGTCGCTGCCCAGGAATCTGGGACGGCATGCGGCTCGACGAACAGATGGGAACGCAGTATGAGATCAAAGACCAGTCGCTTCTCGCTGGTTGCCGGCGGTGTCGCCCTCTCGGCGATGACGTGGCTGGCTGTGGGGTGTAGCTCCAACGAGGGCAACGCCCCGGAGACGTCGACCACGACCACCACCACCACGACGACCACGACCACTCCGCCGGCCACCACTCCGGCAACGCCGCCCCCGGCGTCGCCCACGGAGAACGTGCCCCGCACTGCCGGCGGCAACCCGTTCACCTCGATTCCGCCCAACGCGAACGACAACGGCAGGAACCCGGGGGCACCCCGCGCACCGCACTAAACAGTGGTGAGCCATCGTCACTGATGTTCGCGCGCCTGCATTCCGCGTCGCGGGTCTGACGGCACTGGTGGTGGGGGTCCTGGTACTCCTCACCACCAGTGTCGCCCCGGTGCGGCCCACCTCTGCCGGTGGTCCGGGCCAGCTGATCGGCGGGCCGTACGCCGCGTTGCTGGCCCACGCGGTCGATCTCGGTCCCTCGCAGGATCGTTCCGCTCAACTCGTCGTCGGGCTGCGCGAGAACGCATCTCCCGTCGCTCTGACCCGGTGGGCCGACGATCAGTCGCTGTCGGTGCAGTGGCATCCAGGGCAGCGCTGGGCCGTCGTCGAGGGCGGCGCCCAAGCCGTGGCCCGGGCTTTTCACGTGGATGTGCACGACTATCGGGAACGGCACGGGACCGTGTTCTACGCCTCCCGCCGCCAACCGGCCGTGCCCGATGCGGTGAGCGCCGAAGTCGACACCGTCGGCCGCATCCTCGGCTACACGCCGTTCCGGGACAACCAGCCTCGGCAACTTCCACTCGACGTGCCCGAATTCGGCCTCACGCCAACCGCATTGCGCGCCACCTACGAAGCCGACCGGTTGTTCGCCGACGGTCACACCGGCAGGGGGCAGACGATCGCGATCTTCGCCTTCGGCGGGTTCCGCCAGTCCGACCTCGACACGTTCACCACCCGCAACGGCCTGCCGGCGTTCACGCCGGACGTGGTCGGCGGGCCGTTCGACGAACCCAGCGCCGAGACCACGATGGATCTGTCCGTCGTGCACGCCATCGCCCCGGATGCGCGCAAGGTCGTGATCAATGCGCGGCCCACCGTCGAAGGCGACGGCGCCTACGTCAAGATCGGTGCGCTCATGGCCGACGTCGACCGGCAGTTCCCCGGCGCGATCTGGAGCTTCTCGATCAGCTGGGGTTGCGACAAGCTGCTCACCGCAACAGATCTCGCCCCCGCCCAGACGGCGTTGCTCGCCGCGACCGGCCGCGGCACGACCGCGTTCATGGCCAACGGCGACCTCGCCGGTCTGGAGTGCAAGAGTGGTGACGACTGGTCGTCGGCGCCCACCGACGACAACATCGGGCTCAATTCCGTTGCTTCCCTTCCGGAGATGGTCAACGTCGGCGGCACCACGCTGTCCACCACGGCCACCGGCACCTGGCTGGCGGAGCAGTCGTGGTTCGACGTGCCACTGTCGCTGGGCACCAGCGGCGGCGTCTCCGAACTGTTCGACCTGCCGCCGTGGCAGCGCACGGTCGAGGGCACGGTCCCGGCCGATCGCGCGACCGGCAAGCGACTGACCCCGGACGTGGCCGCGGTGGCCGATCCGTTCACCGGGGTGAGTTTCATCCTCGACGGCCAGCAGACGATCGGCGGAGGCACCTCGCAGGCCGCCCCCATCTGGGCGGGTCTGGCTGCGGTGATGAACGACTACCTGCTCTCCACGGGGAGACGACAGCTCGGCGACCTCAACCCGCTGCTGTACCGCATCGCTGCGGGTGCGCGACTGCCGGCGTTCCGCGACGTGACGTTGGGCGGCAACGCCGTCGACGACGCCGCACCCGGTTACGACCTCGTCACCGGTCTGGGCACCCCGCGGGTGGACAACCTCGTGCGCGACGTCGCCGATGTGCAACAGGAGAACTCATGAGCGACGACAGCCCGTTCCCGACCACCGAGTGCCGGATCTGCCGCGTCGACGTGCCGGACGGCGAGTTCTGCGGACTCTGCGGATGCCATCTGACGCCTCGCAGATACGAGGGTCCGGACTGGCTGCGGTTCCGCAACTTCGGCGCAGCGCCCGGGCAGAACGTGCTGACCCCGTCACTGACGAGTTCGCTGTTCCCTCATCTGGCTCACCGCGGCGCGTTCCGGGCGGCCCTCGGGGCGATGATCGTGGCGCTGGCCGCCTTCGCCCTGCTGCGGATGCCGGCGGCGTTGATCGCGGTGGGTGTGCTGGGACTGCCCGCACTGTTCGTCGTGTATCTGCGGGAGGCCGATGCCCGGCGGGATCTGCCGATGCGCATCCTCGGGGTCACCGTCGCGCTCGGTGTCGTGCTCGGGGTCGGGTTCGTCCTGGTGGCGCGCGCCGTCGTCGCCCCGGACTCCGGCGCGGCCGTCGGGGTGGGCATGAGCGGGATGCAGATGGTGCAGCAGGGCGCAGCGCTACCACTGGCCGGCGCGATCCTGATGCTGGTTCCCGTCCTGGTCGTGCGACTGATGGGTCCGCCGACTCGAGAGTCGTTGGAAGGGTTCATGATCGGCGCGCTCGGCGCGTTGAGCTTCACCGCCGCTGCGATGATGACACGGCTGGTGCCGCAGCTGGAGACCGGTCTCGTCAGTGACGCCCCGATGATGTTCTATCTGGTCGAGGCCGGCATCAGGGGCGTGGCTGCGCCCCTGATCGCGGCGTGCACCGGAGGGCTGGTCGGCGTGGCGCTGTGGTTCACCCGCCCCGAGAGCAAGAAGGATCAACGGCCCGGTCTGGTGCGCGTGGTGATGGTGGGCTTCGCGGTCGCCGTGCTCGCGCTGTCCGTCGCGCTGGGCATGGTCGACATCTCCCGATCCCGGCAGTGGCTGATGCTGGCCCTCTACGCGGTGGTCTCCGCGATGGCACTGTTCCTGCTGCGCCTCAGCCTGCACCTCGCGCTGCTGCACGAGGCGCACGACGAGACCGTCGCCGACGAGCCGGTCGTGTGCCAGCACTGCGGTCACGTGGTGCCCGACATGGCGTTCTGCCCGGTGTGCGGGGTGGCCGCCCGCGCGTCGTCGCGCTCGTCGCGCGCGCATCGCCGGGCGGAGCGGCCGCGGCGGGTCGACTCCGGCGGCGAGCAGTCTTGACCACGACCACCTTCTTTCCCGACCACACCGTCACAGCAGGCGACACCCCGGCGTTCGGCCGCCCGTCGCACCGAAAGGTGTTGCTGCTGTGGCTGATTCCAGTGATCCTGGTGGGTGCCGTGCTCGCGGTGATCTCCACGCGGGTGACGGCGCCGCCGGTGCGCTTCATCTGCCCCCCGGACTGTGGGCGCGCACCGATCGGCACTCCGGTCGCGATCAACCCACGCTTCACCGCCCCGGACGGCTCGTTCTCGGTGTCGTATCCGGCAGCGGATTCCTCATACCGCATCAGCACCGCCGACGACGGTGTCGTCGCCGAGTTCACCGGCGGCGAAGGAGGCACGCTGCGATTGTTCAGCCAGCCGGCGGGCGGCAGGGAGGCCCGCCAGATCGTCGCCGACCTCAAGGCGCAGCACGTCCCCGACGGGCGCGTCGTCTACGAGATCCCCAACGCGATGGTCGGATACGAACCCGGGTTCGGCGAAGCCATCGACTACTACCCGCAGGGCTCGACGAGTAGCTACACCCGCATGCGGGTGCTCGTCATGGCCGCGGTGAAGAACGACCTCGCGCTGATCGCCTCGGTCGTCGGCCCGTATCACCCATTCGGACCCGATTTCGGTCCGGGCAAACCCTCGGGAGCCAATGTGCAGCTAGCCCTCGACATGGGCAAATATGTCAACAGCTTTGCCTGGCGCGGCGACCCTGTGCGTTGACGACGATGTCTGGTCAAGACCGTTACCGACGGTTACGTTAATAGGGTGGGTGCACCGAGCGAAGCGATGTGTGGCAAGTGCGGTCTCGCCGCTCCGGTCATCTCGTCTCAGCCCACCTGGTCGGCCGGCTCCGATCGGATCACTCGGTGGTTCCTCGACGTCGAGTGTGCCGAATGCGGACGACAGTACGGTTGGTTGTCCGACGCATGAGGCTCGGTGGGACGCCGCTCGCGGCATAGGATGTGCTCGACGACAGGGGGCCCGAGGTGAAGCGAACGTACGTGGGTGCGGCGGTGGCCGCTACGGTGGCGGTGCTGCTGACGCAGGCGGCACCCGCCAGCGCGGACACGTCGTCCTATCTGGAGGGTCTGCAGCCCGTCTACACGGCGCTGTCGCAGGACACACTGCTCGCCGCGGGGTCGATGGCCTGCGCCATCCTCGGTAGCGGGCAACCGGCGCCGGTCGCGGTGAACGCGCTCTACAAGGAGATGGGCATCTCGCTGGCGGCCGGCAACAGCATCGTCACCGCCGCCGTCATCGACCTCGGCTGCTGAGAAGTCACCACCCCATCGAGCCGGGCACACCCTTGAAGGGGCCGGCGACCCAGCTGGTGATCCAGCCGCCGTAGAACCCGCCGGGCTGCGGGACGACCTCTTCGCCATTGACCGTGCAGCGGTCCACGGCCGCCGCCATCACCGCGATGGCGCCGGCGATCGCGGTGAAACCCGCGGTCGGTCGCCGATACGTCCACGCGGCACGCGGCGCGACCGCCGTCGGCGTCACCAGGTCGAAATAGCTTGCCTGGCCTTTCCATTCGCACCACGATGCGCCGTCGGCCTCCCGCAGCACCCCGTCGGCGAAACTGCTCGCGGGGAGGTAGTACGTCGGGGGATGGCTGGTCTCGAGCACCCGCCACGCGCGCTCGGTGGATGCGATCACCTGCCCGCCCAACTCCACCGTGATGGAGCCGGAAAACTCTTCGAGCCGCGGCGGACGGGGGTAGTCCCACACCGATTCCTGTCCCGGTCGCGGGGGGTCTGGTACCGGCATGCAGCCGAGTGTAAGGGTGGACCCATGACAATCCGAGACCAGAAGAGTCCGCGGTCATTCTTCGGACATCCCATCGGGCTGACCAATTTGTTCGGCGTCGAGTTGTGGGAGAGGTTCTCCTACTACGGGATGCTCACGATCCTGGCCTACTACCTGTACTACTCGGTCACCGACGGCGGGCTGGGACTGCCGCAGAGCACAGCCACCGGAATCGTCGGTGCGTACGGCGGTCTGGTGTATCTGTCGACGGTGCTGGGCGGCTGGATCGCCGACCGGCTGCTCGGCATGGAGCGCACCGTGTTCTACGGCGGCGTCGTGGTGATGATCGGCCACATCGCGCTGGCGCTGCTGCCGGGTTTGGCGGGCGTCGGCGTCGGTCTGGTCTGCGTCGCGCTGGGCTCGGGCGCTCTGAAAGCCAACGCCTCGTCGCTGCTGGGCACCCTCTACGACAAGGGCGACCCCCGCGCCGACGGTGGCTTCACGCTGTTCTATCTCGGCATCAATCTCGGCGCGTTCATCGGCCCGCTGATCACCGGCCTGCTGCAGACCCACGTCGGTTTCCACTACGGCTTCGGTGCTGCGGCGATCGGCATGGCGCTGGGTCTGGCTCAGTACGTGGCGTTCCGCCGAAATCTCGGCGATGCGGGCCGTGATGTGCCGAACCCGTTGCCGCGCAACGCTATCGCGAAGACAGCGGCAGTGATGGTCGCCGGCCTGGTGGTCATCGCCGTGGCCATCGCGTTGGGTCTGGTCACTCTGGCGAACCTGTCGCAGGTGACCACGGGCGTCATCGTCGTCGCGTCGGTGGTCTACTTCGCGGTCATGCTGCGCAGCCCGAAGGTGCAGGCGCAGGAGCGGGTCAGGGTGCGGGCGTTCATCCCGCTGTTCGTCGCCAACGCGGTGTTCTGGTCGCTGTTCCAGCAGATCTTCACCGTCCTCGCCGTGTATTCCGACGAGCGCATCAACTGGTCGATCTTCGGGTGGACGGCGCCGTCGAGCTGGATCGGGTCCATCGAACCGGTGTGGATCATCGTGCTCTCGCCGCTGTTCGCGCTGATGTGGACGCGCCTGGGCAACCGGGCGCCCACCACCCCGCGTAAGTTCGCCTACGGCGTCATCGGAATGGGGTTGGCGTTCCTGTGCTTCGTGCCGCTGGCCGGCGGCACCGGCCGCAGCACTCCGGCGCTGCTGGTGATGGCCATCATGGCCGTGTTCGCGGTCTCCGAGCTGCTGCTGTCGCCCATCGGTCTGTCGGTGACGACCAAGCTGGCGCCGGAGGCGTTCCGGGCGCAGATGATGGCGCTGTACTTCTTCTCCGTCGGCTTGGGGACCGCCATGTCGGGTGTGCTCGCCGGCTACTACGACTCGTCCAACGAAGTCGCCTACTTCGGCATCCTCGGGGCGGTGGCCGTGGCTGCGGGGGTGGTGGTGTTCGTGATCTCGCCGTGGGTCAGCCGACAGATGGACGGGGTGCACTGAGCACGACCGTCGCCGCCTCGGCCAGGGTGCCGTCGTCGCGGGGCTGCTCGAACACCACATCGGCCCCGCGGCCGACGGCGATCAGCGAGGCGATCGTGTTGCCGAACAGCGGACCGCTCAGGTTGCGCCAGGTCACCGGTAGCGCAGGTGATCCCGCCCGGCGCGCCCAGCGGCGGGCCAGCCTCGCCGCCGGTGACGACCAGCCGAGCTTGAACGCGGGCTTGACGTAGGCCGGCACGTAGTTGTGCACCGGCGAGCACACCAGTTGGTGCACCCTGGCTGCGGTCGGCCCGCCGAAATCGGCCCGGGCAGCGTAGCTGTGGTGCACGTCGCCGGAGAGCACCGAGATCGTCG
Source organism: Mycolicibacterium sp. 018/SC-01/001 (assembly GCF_007096635.1). Lineage (GTDB taxonomy): Bacteria > Actinomycetota > Actinomycetes > Mycobacteriales > Mycobacteriaceae > Mycobacterium. Next base: position 106,588 of record NZ_VKAA01000002.1, on the reverse strand, counting down.
CGGGGCCGTCCGGGGTGGTGCGCGCCGCGTCGCCGATCAGCGTGCTCAGCCGCGCGAACGACGCGAAGAAGGCGGGCCAGTGCTCGAGATCGGCGCCCTGCCTGATCTTCTCGGCCAGGCGCCCGCGCAGCCCCGATCGGCCGGCGGCGATCTCGTTGATGGTCTGCAGATCGCTGAGCGCCGGCGGCAGCAGCCAGGGCAGCGACGACCCGATGAGCAGGTGGTCGACACCCGCCAGATCGCTCACCTGCTCCTGCACCCACGCGAACTCTCTGTCGCCCAACATCTTTCGCTCGCCCCCGTCGAGGATTCGGGCGTTGCGTGAGTCGACCATGACCAGGCGGCTGCGGCCCAGGTCCCAGCGGAAGCTGAACCGCAGACCCTTGTCCCCGTCGACCTCGCTGTCCGCCCGGTCGGCCAGTTCGGCCAGCAGCGGCCAGCAGTCCCCGTCGGTGGCGAGCACCTTCCGGTAGTCGTCGTCGGCATCCAGCTCCGTCGGACTGAGGTTGCCCAGGTGCTGGTACACCCAGTACGACGCCAGGCCGGCGCGGATCCGGTCCCGCCACCACGGCTGTTCGTTGATGTCGGCGCGCCACGTCGCCGAGGTGTTCCAGTCGTCGCGGATGTCGTGATCGTCGAAGATCATCGCCGTCGGCAAAGTCGAGAGGATCCACCGGATCTCGGGATCGCCCCAGGTGTGCCGGTAGAGGCCCTCGTACTCGCCGAAGGACACCACCTCGTCGGGCGGACGGCGGTTCGCCGAGCGACGGCCCGACGCGCGGCGGCCGGACAGGTGCTGGCGGGCCTGCGGGGTCAGTTCGTCGGCGTAGACCTGATCGCCGAGCAGCAGCAGCGCATCCGGCCACTCAGCGACGGGCAGCTCGGTCAGCCGGGTGGCGTAGCAGTCCAGCGCGTCGAGTCCGAGCTTGCGATCGAGCTTCTCCTCGCCCGTTTTCGGGTAGCGGCAGGAGCCGAAGATGACGCGCAGCCGGTCGGCGCTCGCCGGGCCGCGGGTCCTGATGACGCTGGGCGGGAACTGCGTGTCGGGTTCCGGCCAGCACGTCCGGCCATCGATGAGCACCTGGTACGCGGTCACGGTGTCGGGGGTGAGCCCGGCGACGGGGACCAGGGCGTAGTGGCAGCCCTGCACCTCGAACGTGCGGGACCGGTGCCCGAGCACCTCCACCTCGGCCGGTGCGTCCGTCTGCACCCACACCGTCGCGGTGGTTTCACCGACGTGGCGCAGCACCGGCCCGAGCAGAAGACTCACCATGTCAGCCTAGTGCCTGGTAAATTCCGCGACGAGCACCGTCGCCGAGGGGGTAACAGTGTCCAGTCGTTGTCGACCGCCCGCGGTGGTGTGGACCGGGGTGGCGGTCCTCGGCTTCGGTGTGGGCCTGGTGATCGCGCCGGGTATCGCATCCGCCGCGCCCTCGGACACCGCGACGGAATCCACGGCGCGCAGTGCGAAGACATCCTCGGTGGAATCCTCGGTGACGCCCGCGCGCAAGCGTGCCGAGCGCGTTGCCCGGGTGGAAGCACGTCGTGACGCGATCCGCCAGCGCCGGCACACATTTCGCGACGTCCGGCCGACCGCCGCGCCCGAGACGGACGACCCGGCGGCCGACGGGACCGTGCGCGGGAGCCTCAACGCCACGGACCGCGACGACACCGATCTGAGCTACACCGTCAGCTCGGGCGCTGCCTGGGGCTCGGTGACCGTCGACGCCGACGGCGGCTTCGTCTACACACCCGCCGACGGAAAGGCCGGCCGGGCAGACAGTTTCACGATCACCGTGGACGACAGGCCGCGGTGGCGGCCGACCGAGGTGACCATCGCAGTGCCGGCCGGGAAGGCCGCCGACGACGATGTGCGCACCATCGACGGCAGGTTCACCGACCGTGTGGTCACCGGTGTGCAGGACGCGGCGGCGGTGATGAACGATGCCGCGCACACCCTCGGCATCGCCGAGGGCTTCGCCGACCCGGCCGCCATCACGGTGTCGACCGCCGGCAGCGGGGACGACGCCGAGACCCACTATCGCCTCGTCGAGACCATCGACGGCGTGCCCGTTCTCGGCAGCGACGTCATCCTCGTGACCGACGCGAGCGGCGCGGTGACCGGACTGTTCGACCATTACCGTGGGCTCTCCGAGTCGTTCGACGTCACGCCGGACGCCGCGAAGCCCCGGCTGCGGCGGATGGCTGACCAGCAGCTGGTGGTGTACGCGCCGGACAACCGGACCGTGCCGATCCTGGCGTGGCAGGTCGTCGGCGCGGTGCCGGGTGTCCGGTTCTCCCGCCCGGGCTCCGCCGTGCTGATCGGTGCCGGCGGTACATCCGTCGGCGACGTCATCGTCGCGCGTCCCACCGCGAGCGCGGTGTCGGCCACCGACATCGCCAGGGACTGGGTCGGCGCGCGGCGGACGTTCATCGTCGACAAACGCACGACGAAATGGTCCACGGTCTACCGGTTGATCGACCGCGACCGCGACATCACCACGTACAAGACCTCGTTCCCGTACTTCGGGTTGCTCGGTGGTTTCCTGCCGGGCACGGTGGTCAAGCGCGGGCTGCTGGGGTGGAACACCGACGCCGTCTCGGCGCACGCCAACGCCGAAGACGTGTACGACTTCTACGAGGAGGTGCTGGGCCGAACTTCGTTCGATGGCAACGGTGCACCCGTACTGGTGAGCATTCGCTACAGCCCGGGCCGGCCCACCGGGGGATATGCGAATGCGTTCTGGGACCCCAGCATCGCGCAGTTCGCGTTCGGCGACAGCGGGCACCTCGAGGCGGCGATCGACGTCGTCGGCCACGAATTCACCCACGCCGTCGTCACGTACGTGGTCGGCGGCCCCGAGGGTGGGTCGTTGGTACTGGATTCGGGTGAATCGGGTGCGCTCAACGAAGCACTCGCCGACATCATGGGCACGCTCATCGAGAACGATTCGGGCCCGGACCGCTGGTTGGTCGGTGAGGACTCCGGCCTCGGCGCCATCCGCAACCTCGCCGACCCCGCGTCGATCAGCACGTCGCTCGGGCCGCACCGGGCCACCTATGCGACCCGCTACCAGGGCACGCTCGACGACGGTGGCGAGCACGTCAACAGCACGATCTTCAGTCATGCCGCCTATCTGATGATGACTGATCCGGCGACGGCCGGAGTCTCGAGCGACACATGGGCCGACGTGTTCTACCGGGCGATGTTCCGGCTGAGCGCCGGATCGGATTTCAGCGACGGCCGGGCCGCGGTGCAGAGCGCCGCGCAGGCGGTCGGTCTCACCTCCGCCCAGCAGGCCGCGGTCGTGCGGGCATTCGATGCTGTCGGAATCCCGAGTGCCGCAACGCTAACGGTTGTCTGACTGATCGACCAGCACGGCACCGTCGGGGCGGTCGTCCAGGGTCTGCAGAGTCAGCGACGGTTGCGTGGCGGTGAGCCGGATGATCTCGGCGAGCTCGGCCGGCGCGTCGGACTGCACATAGTGGTCGGCTCCGGGGATCACCCAGAAGCGGTTGCGGCCCGGCTTGGATCGAAGGTGGGTCTGCCAGACGTGCGTGGCCACGCGTAGCGGTGCGACGCTGTCGTGCAGGCCCCAGATCAGCGTGGTGTCGACGTCGATTCCGGACAGCCGCTCGAGCCAGCCCTGTTCGCCTGCGGTGCGCTCGTGCAGGTACCGGATCGTGTCGGGCAGTACGGCGATGCCGTCATTGTGGGCGAAACAGTGTGCCAGGGCGGCGATCTCGCGGTCGTGCAGATCGCGACGCGGCATGAACGTCGTGGCCCCCAGCCCGGCGGCCAGCATCTCGGGCGTGACCGCCGCCGCGGTCGCTCGTGCGGTCGCGTCGTCGAGCAGGGCCACCTGGAAGGCGGTCAGATTGGCCAGCGGCAGAAAGATGTTGGCGTTGGTCAGGAACACCTCCCGCGGGGAGGCGCCCGCGTCGACGAGCAATGGGAGCGCGATCATCCCGACACTGCTGCCGCGGTCGTGAGTGATCATCCGGTAATCGCCGAGCCCCCACACGTCGGTGATCGCGTGCTGCAGGAGACGCGCGTCGTCGTAGAGCGAGTAGACGTACGGTGCGCCGGGTTTGTCGGAGATTCCGTACCCGGGGAAGTCGAGGGTGAAGATCTCCATGTCACCGGCGAGGTCAGCGGCCAGGGCGTGGAAGTCGATGCTCGCCGTGGGGAAGCCGTGTACGCAAACCAGCGCGGGCGCCCCGGGTGTGCCGGTGCGGCGGGCGAAAACTTCGACCGGCCTGCCGGCGTTGGCGGGTGTCGTCGATTCCCAGGTGAAAGTCGTTCCACCCCGCTGCCATTCATCGAAGAGATCCACGCATGGAAAGCTAGCGTGTGGGGGCGGGGCAGAGGAGGTGTTCGGCGATGCGGCGTGTTCTTGCCCTGGTGGCCCCGCTCGGGTTGGCCTTCATCCCGCTGGGCATGGCGCTGGGATTCCTGGTGGTGCACTCGGGGCTCGCGTGGTGGTGGGCGCCGGTGTTCGCCGGGGTGATCTACGCCGGGTCGCTCGAGTTCCTGATGGTCGGCCTGGTGGCCGGCGGCGCCGCGGTGGCGACCGTCGCGGTGACCACGCTGGTGGTCAACGCCCGGCACGTCTTCTACGCGCTGTCGTTCCCGTTGCATCGGGTGCACGGCGTCGCGGCCAAGCTCTACAGCACCTACACGCTGTCCGACGAGGCGTACGCCGTCGCCGTCAGCCCGCAGGCGCACGGGTGGACGACGCGTCCGATTCTGTTCATGCAGGTGCTGTTTCACCTCCTGTGGGTGGGCGGGGCGACACTGGGTGGTCTGCTGGGGGAGGTGCTGCCCATCGATCGGCTCGTCGGTCTGGACTTCGCGCTCACGGCGCTGTTCATCGTGCTGGGCATCGAGGCGTACCGGCAGCGGCCGGATCCGGTGACGGCCGTTCTGGCGCTTCTGTGCGCTGCTGGAGCGTGGCTGGTGGTACCGGGCCAGATGCTGGTGTGCGCGTTCGCGGCGTTCACCGCGCTTCTGCTGCTGCGCCGGCGGACCCGGCATGCCTGACTCGGGGTACATCGCACTGCTCGTGGGCGTCAGCGCGGCGGTGACCTGGGCGCTGCGGGCGCTGCCTTTCGCAGCGCTGGCGCCGATGCGTCACAGTGCCGTCGTGCGCTATCTCAGCGTGCACATGCCGGTGGGTGTGATGGTGATGCTGGCGCTCTACTCGGTGACGACGGTCGTCGGAGACAGCGCACGGCAAGCGATCTGGCTGGCGCTGGCGGTCGCCGTGACGGCAGGCCTGCACCTCTGGCAGCGGCGGGCGGTGCTGAGCATCCTGGTCGGGACGGCGTGTTACGTCACGCTGATGACGGTGTGGGGCGGCTGAATTCGCGCAGCGAGGTGTCGGACCCTCGTGGCATAGTAGAACGTATGTTCGATAAGGCCGAGGCGATCGATTGCGTCCTGTCGATGGGGTGTTCCACTCGCGCAGAGTCGCGCGCCATCGCCGAGCGCCTCGCCGCCGTGGCCCGGCTCCACGCACTGCGTAAAGACGAGCACCCGCAGGCCGAGCACTGGGTCACCGATGTTCACGAGGCCGTCGCAGCGGAAGTGTCGGCGGCACAGAACATCAGCCGGTCGCGCGCGGGCAGCCAGGTCCGCATGGCGGTATCGCTGCATGAACGCCTCCCTCGGGTGGCGGCCGTCTTCGCCCGTGGTGACATCGATCTGCGGATGGTGCGGATCGTGCTCAATCGCACCGACAATGTCGAGGACGCCGTCATCACCGAGCTGGACGCGGCGCTGGCGCCCGCGCTCGTATCCTGGATGCGCTTCTCGGAGAACAAACTCAAGGAACGGGTGGACCATTGGGTCGCCACCTTCGATCCGGACGGAGTGCGGGTCCCGCCGAACGTTCGCGACAACCTGTACTTCACCGTCGAATCCCACCTCCCGGGAACGGCTTTCGCAGGCGGCCTCCTCGACGCGCTTGACGCTGCTGCGCTGGACCAGCGCATCGACGAGCTCGCCGACACGGTGTGCGATGCGGACCCGCGCACCCATGTGCAGCGACGGGCCGCCGCGTGCGGCGCTCTGGGCCGCGGTGAAGCGTCACTGGCGTGCCGGTGCGATTCGCCGGAGTGCCCGGCCGCGGAACGGCACGTGCCGGCAGGCGGAGTCGTCGTGCACATTCTGGCCGAGCAGGCGACAGTCGACGGGAGCAGCGACACCCCGGGCTATGTGGAAGGCCTCGGCATCCTGCCCGCTGAAGAGGTGCGCGCGGCCGCAGCGACTGCCGAGCTGCGCCCGTTTGTTCGACCTGGTGACGAGCCGGAATGCGGGTATCGACCCTCGCGCCGGCTCGAGGACTTCCTGCGATGGCGCGACCTGACGTGTCGCTTCCCGGGCTGCGACGCTCCGGTGCAGCGCTGTGACGTCGACCATACGGTCCCGTGGCCGCGCGGCACCACGCGGTCGTCCAACACCAAGCACTACTGCCGTGCCCATCACTTGATCAAGACTTTCTACACGGGCGCGAACGGCTGGCGCGATGAGCAGCGGCCAGACGGCACGATCGTGCTCATCGCTCCCACGGGTCTGGTCTACGTCACCGATCCCCATGGCGGACAGCTCTTTCCAACCCTCTTGGGGCAGGCGGGGGCGGCGCCGCCGACCGACGGGGCCGCCAACCCACCGGACAAGACCTCGATGATGCCGCGTCGCCGCCGGACCCTTGAACAGGATCGGCGGGACCGCATCGAGCGCGAACGCAGAGAGCGCCGGGAGCTCGACGCGCAACGCGAACGCGCCCATCAGGCATGGCTGGCCGACACGTACGAACCGCCGCCGTTCTGAACCGCCGGCTCCAGTTCTTCCAAAGGTGCTCAGTGGCTCAACGCCTCTGAGCAGCTCGCCAAGATCCTGCGAAAACTGGACCGGAACAAGGGGGCGGTGATCGCCTCGGTCAGTCGGCCGCCCCCGCGAGCGGGAATGCTGTACGTGCTGACCCACGTGACGTGCGTGCCGTCGCCCGACGGGGCGAGGGTGACGGATCCGCCGTCATGGTCGCACGGCGGAAACGATCGGACGACGCGGTAGGAGTACGACCACGGCGGATCGAAAGCCGTGATCTCCTCACGCAGCCAGGCTCCGGCCACGATCACCTCGCGCAGTGCGCCGACCCCGACGGGTGGCGAATCGGCGCGCCACGCTGCGCGCACAAAGAATGGGGCGGTAGTCAGATTGGCCGGATCACTGAGCCAGTCGAAGACGGCCTCGGGGGATGCGCCGACAGTTCGTTCCACGTGGAGTTGAACCATGGGCAGACCTCCGTGTTCGGTGCGCTCCTCGCCAGATACTAGGTCGCAGCGCCCGCGAACGGGAGAGCGTCAGCCCGCTCCCTTGCCGTTGTCGACGCGATAGACCGCGCCGTGGATCGCCGCGGCATCGTCGCTGGCGAGAAACGCGATCACCTTCGCGACGTCCTCGGTCGCCATGAACCCCCGAGGCGACGCGATGCGCATGATCAGATCCCAGTCGGCGTTCTCGGGCGCCTCGAACTCGGTGGTCTGCGCGGTCGGCATGCCGCCCGGGCACACCGCGTTGACCCGCAGCCGCTCTTTGGTGAATTCGATTGCCAGCGCTCGGGTCAGGCCGACCAGCCCGTGCTTGGCGGCGCAGTACCCGGCGGAATACACCTCGCCCTCCACGCCCGCGATCGAGGAGACGTTGACGATGTTGCCACCCGATGCGAGCAGGTGCGGCAACGCCGCCCGGCACAGGGTGAACGGCGCGGTCAGGTTCACCGCGAGGTCGACGTCCCAGTCCTCGTCGGTCATCGTCGCGGTGTGCCGCATCCGGTGGAAGCCCGCGATGTTGGCGAGCACGTCGAGCCGACCGTACCGTTCGATGCAGTCGGCGACCGCCGCGGCGCAGGCCTCACGCGACGAGATGTCCACCGACGCGAACGCGCTGCCGGGCAGGTCGGCGAACACCTCCGCCATTCTCGTTGCATCCCTGGCGATTCCGAACACGGTGGCGCCCTGTTCGACGAACAGCCGCGCCGTCGCGGCACCCAACCCCGCCGACGCTCCGGTGACCAACGCGATCTTGCCGCTCAGCTGACCCATACCAGCACCCTCTCACGGGCGCTCACACCGCAGCGCGGGGGCGTACCGGCGGCACCGCCGCCAGCAGCGCCCGGGTGTACTCGTCGTGCGGATCGGTGAACAACTCCTCGGCGGGCCGGTTCTCCACCACCGTGCCGTTCCGCATCACCGCGACGTCGTGGCTGAGCTTCCGGATGACCGCGAGATCATGCCCGATCAACAGATACGCAAGGCCGAGTTCCTGCTGCAGGCGGGCCAGCAGATCGAGCACGCGGGCCTGCACCGACACATCAAGCGCGGCGGTTGCCTCGTCGAGGATCAGCAGATCCGGTTCGGCGGCCAGGGCGCGCGCGATGCTCACCCGCTGCCGCTGCCCACCGGAGAGTTCGTGCGGATAGCGTTGCGCGAATTCGGTCGGCAGACCGACCAGATCGAGCAGCTCGGCGACCCGCGCGCGCCGCGCTGCCGCCCCGTCGGCCAGCCGGTGCACCTCCAGTGGCTCGGCAATCGACGTGTCCACGCGCGCACGCGGATTCAGCGACGAGAACGGATCCTGGAACACCAGCCCGATCCGCCGGCGCAACGCCCTGGCCTCGGACCCCTTGACCGTGAGGATGTCCGTGCCGGCGAGTGTCGCGCGGCCGCCATCGGGTGTGACCAGACCGGTGAGCGCGGCGGCGACGGTCGACTTGCCCGACCCGGACTCGCCGACCAGTCCCAGCGTGGTGCCGCGCCGGATGCTCAGCGACACATCGTCGACGGCGTGCACGGTGGACCGCCCGACCGGGGAGGTGACCGTGAACGACACGTCGAGGCCGTCCACCTCGAGCAGCGGTTCGGCGTCGGGAACCGGTTGCGGCCCGGACACATTCAGGACGGGACGCGCGGCCAGCAGGTCGCGGGTGTAGTCGTCGCGGGGCCGGTCGAAGATGTCGAGGATCGGGTTCTGCTCCACCACCGCGCCGTCACGCAGCACGGTCACGTCGTCGGCGACCTGACCGATGACGCCCAGGTCGTGACTGATCCACACCACCGCGGTGCCGAAGTCGCGCTGTAACGCGCGTACCAATTCGATGATCTGCGCCTGCGTGGTGACGTCGAGCGCGGTGGTCGGTTCGTCGGCGATGAGCAGCTCCGGATCGCAGGCCAACGCGATCGCGATCATCACGCGCTGGCGCTGACCGCCGGACAGCTGGTGCGGATAGGCGTGCAATCGCGTTGCGGGGTCGGGTAATCCGACCGCGTCGAGCAGCTCTTCGGCACGGGACCGGGCCTCGCGACGCGTCACCCGCCGGTGCGTCTCGAGCGACTCGGTGATCTGGCGTTCCAGTGTGAGAAGGGGATTGAGCGACGTCCCCGGATCCTGGAAGACGAACCCGATCCGCGACCCGTGCACGCTGCGCAGCGTGCGCGGGGTCGCGCCGACCAACTGCACCTCGGGGTCACCCGCCAGCGTCGACGATCCCGAGACGCGCGCCCCCGGCGCATCCAGCAGGCCGGTGGCCGCGAGCACCGTCATGGTCTTGCCCGAGCCGGATTCGCCGACGATGCCGACCGTCTGATCGCGATCCACGGAGAACGAGACGCCGTCGACGATCGTGTGCGCGCCGATGCGCACGCCGAGATCCTGCACCGTCAGCACCGTCATCGCGCCACCCCGCGGGCCTCGGCGCTGGTCCGCCGTTTCGGGTCGAGCACGTCGCGCAGTCCGTCACCCATCAGGTTGAAGGCCAGCACGATCACGACGATCGCCGCACCGGGGAACACGGCCATCCACCACGCCATCGTCACGAACCCCTGCGAATCGAAGATCATCCGGCCCAACGACGGCTGCGGCGGTTGGATACCGAGGCCGAGGAAGGACAGCGCCGCCTCGGACAGGATCGCGAACGCCAGCGACAGCGAGGTCTGCACGATCAGCGGGCCCGCGATGTTGGGCAGGATGTGGCGGCGCAGGATCAGGTGGTCAGGGGTGCCCATCGCATGGGACACCGCGACATACGGTTCCGTGCGCACGCCCAGGGTGCTGGCGCGCGCCACCCGGGCGAAGATCGGCGTGTACACGATGCCGATCGCGAGGATCGTCGTGGTCAGGCCGGGGCCCAGGATCGCGACGACGGCCAGTGCGAGCAGCAGGACCGGGAACGCGAACATCACGTCCACCACGCGCATCAGCACGGTGTCCAGCCAGCCGCCGCGGTATCCGGCCAGCACCCCGACCGTCACGCCGACGACGACGGCGAAGGCGACGCTGATCACCGCGACGCGCATCGACGCCTGGGTGGCCACCAGCACCCGGGAGAGCACGTCGCGCCCCAGCTCGTCGGTGCCGAACCAGTGCGCGCCGCTCGGCGGCTGCAACGCATCGGGCACGTCGACGTCGTTGACACCCTGCGGCGCAATCGCATTGGCGAACACCGCGATGACGACGACGGCCAGCAGCACCAGCGCGCTGACCGCGGTGACCGGATTGCGCGCCAGGATGCGCCAGGACGAGATACGGGCGGGCTCGGTGGTCGTCATGCCAGCCGGATCCTCGGATCGACCACCGCGTACAGCACGTCGACGATGAGGTTGATCGCGAGGAACAGCGCCGCGATCAGCAGCACCGCGCCCTGGATCACCGGGTAGTCGCGCGCGGCCACGGCGTTGTAGACGAGCCGACCCAGGCCCGGCCACGCGAAGACCACCTCGACGACGATGACACCGCCGAGCAGCGTGGCGAGCTGGATGCCGGTGATCGTGAGGATCGGCACCAGCGCATTGCGCACCGTGTGCCGGAACGTGACGATCCGCGGCGAGAGACCTTTGGACCGCGCGGTGCGGACGTAGCCCATCGCGGCGACGTCGAGCACCGCGGCGCGCACGTAGCGCGTCATGATCGCGGCCGCGACGACCCCGACCGTCAAGCCGGGCAGGATGATGTGGCTCAACCAGCCCGCCGGATCGGAGAACAGCGGCCGATAGCCCGACGTCGGCAGCCACCCCAGGGTCGTCGAGAACAGGCCGATCAGCAGGATGCCCAGCCAGAAGTCCGGGATCGACACGCCGAACTGGCTGGTCACCCGGACGATGGCGTCGCTGAGGCGGCCTTCACGCAGCGCCGAGTAGGTGCCCGCGGGCAGGGCGATCAGCGCCGCGATCACGATGCCGGCCATGCCCAGAGACAGAGTGGCCGGCAACCGTTCCATCAGCGTGACCGTCACCGGATCACCGTTGCGGAAGCTCACACCGAGATCGCCGGTGAGTGCCGAGCCCACGTAGCCGAAGAACTGGGACCACAGCGGCCGGTCCAACCCGCTGGCACTGCGCAGCGCCTCGTACGCCTCGGGGGTGTAGCGGGTTCCGAGCGCGATGCGGACCGGGTCGCCGGGTACCAGGTGCACGAGTGCGAACACCACCACGGTGACGCCCAGCAGCACGATCAGCGAATACAGCACCCGCCGCGCGATGAACCGGGTGATCGGGTGGGCCACCACCGTCGTCACGAGGCGTCACCTCCCTTGTCGAGGGCCGCGTGCCGGAAGCGCACCGCGCCGTCGCGGCGGGCCTCGTAGCCCGTCAGCGCCGGGTTCCAGGCCTGGATCACCGACGAGTTGTACAGGTAGATGTAGCTGACCTTGTCGGCGATGAGCGTCGCGGCGCGGGCGTAGATGGCCTTGCGGGCGACCGGATCGGTTTCCACGCGGCCGGCGTCGAGGAGTCGGTCCACTTCCGGGTCGGAGAACTTCTGGGCGTTGCTCGAGCCGTCGGTGTGGTGCTGGGCGTAGTAGAAATCGTCGGGGTCGATGTTGCCCAGCCAGCCGAGCATCAGCATGTCGAAGTGCCCGGAGTTCTGCTCGTCGAGCCACGTCGCGAAGTCGACGGTGCGGATGTTGACCGTGAATCCCAGCGGCGCGAGGTTGTCGGCGATGATCTGCGCCGCGGTCACCGTCTCGGGATACTCGGTGGTGACGAGCATGTCGAGATCGCCCGGCGTGACGCCGGCCTGGCCCAGCAACTCACGCGCCTTGTCCAGCCCGCCGGTGCGGTAGCGGTCGTACGGCGTGTACCAGGGGTTGCCCTCAGGGATCGCCAGTTCGTTGACCTTCGCGGTGCCATAGCTCGTCGCGGCGACGATCGCGTCACGGTCGATCGCGTACGCGATGGCCTGACGCACCCGCACGTCGTTCCACGGAGCCTTGGCCTCGTTGAGCGCCAGATACCAGTAGTCGTTGCTCGGGGTGACCGCCAGCCGGAGCGAATCGTCGTCGGAGAGCTGTCGGACTCGTTGCGGCGGAATCGAATCCGTCCAGTCCACTTCGCCGGCCTGCAGCGCGGACAGCGCCGTGGAGGGTTCGGAGATGAAGCGGAACGTCACCCCGGGCACGCCGGGCGGGCCGTCCCAGTAGTCGGGATTGGCCACCAGCGAGATCGAGTCGCCGCTCTTCTGCCCGGCGAAGCTGAACGGGCCGGTGCCGACGGGATGGGTGGCGATCTGGCCACTTTCGACATTGCGGCGGGACACGATCGCGACGCCTTTGAAGCCGCCGATGTTGGTGAGCATGTTCGGCGTCGGCCGGCTCACGCGGATCACGACGGTCGCCGGATCCGGCGCCTCGACGGCGGTCACCGCGCTGAACTTGTCGGAGTTGGCCAGCTTCTCGTCGATGATCCGGCGATAGGAGAACACCACGTCGTCGGCGGTGAACGGCGAACCGTCGTGGAATTTCACGCCGCGGCGCAGATGGAACGTCCACGTCAACTGGTCGGGGGAGACCTCCCACGACGTCGCGAGCGCGGGGCGCATCTGCAGGTTCTCGTCGGGCTCGACGAGGGTGTCGAAGACGTTCTCGAGCACCTCGAAGGAGAAGTACGCGGTGGTCTTGTGCGGATCGAGTTGATCGGGTTCGCCGGCGATCGCGGCGATCAGCGAACCGGCTGCACCCTGGCCGAGATCGACCCGGCTGCCCGTCGAGCAGCCCGTCAGCGACGCCACGAGCACAAAGATGACGAGGACAGCGGTACGCACCGCCATCCTCGCCATATTCACCACCCCGGATACTCGAGCCAGTGGTGTTTCTCTACCCGGTGGCGCGAACAGGCAAACCCGTGACTTTGTCTACTCCGGGCTGAAATACTGCTCGGCGTGACGATGATGCGCACCGTGGCCGCGTTCCTGCTGGGCATCTGCGCAGCTCTCGGCGCCGCCGTCCCCGCCCACGCCGACCAGGTGATCGAAGGCGTCTTCACGATCACCCCGGAAGGCGCCGCGCCCGGCACGTGGACGGTGTTCCCGTCCTGCGTCCCCGTCGTCGGCGACCTGCGTGAGGCGCTCTACCTGCCCGTGGGCTGCCGTCTGCACGTGCAGGCGAGTTCCGACCTGGTCGGCGGTGACGCCGTGCTCACCGGTGGTCAATGGGCCTTCACCACCCCGAAAGATCGTGGCATGCAGTGCCCCGACGGTTCATGGGCGCCGACGGTTGAGGTGGTCAAGTTCGACGATGCGACGATGTCGGGTGTGCGTCAGACGCAACACAACGGCAACTGCGGGCTGCCCCCGGGCATCATCACGACGAGGTTCACGATGGCCTACAAGGGTCCGCTCTCGACTCCCGTCGACCGATATCCGCTGATCTGTGAACCCGGTGGACTGCGGCGCTGCTTCTAGGAGGAACGCCGTGACACGCGCAGACGCGAAGCGAATCGTCATCTGGGGCACCGGGTTCGTCGGGTCGATGGTGATCGCCGAGGTGGTCGACCATCCGGGTTTCGAGCTGGTGGGCGTCGGGGTCAGCAACCCCGACAAGGCGGGTCGCGATGTGGGCGAGATCTGCGGGCTGGCAGCGCCGCTCGGACTCACGGCCACCGACGACATCGACGCGCTGATCGCGCTGCAGCCCGATGCGCTGGTGCATTACGGCCCGACCGCCGCGCACGCGGACACCAACATCGAGGTCATCACCCGCTTCCTGCGCGCCGGCATCGACGTGTGTTCGACGGCGATGACGCCGTGGATCTGGCCGACCATGCACCTCAACCCGCCGAACTGGATCGAACCCGTGACCGTGGCCTGCGAGCTGGGGGAGTCGTCGTGCTTCACCACCGGCATCGACCCGGGTTTCGCCAACGACCTGTTCCCGATGACGTTGATGGGGCTGTGTTCTCGGGTCCGCACGGTTCGCGCATCGGAGCTGTTGGACTACACGAACTACACCGGGGACTACGACCGGGAGATGGGGATCGGCAGGCCACCCGACTACACGGCGATGCTGGAGAACTCCGACATCCTCGTGTTCGCCTGGGGCGCAACGGTTCCGATGATCGCGCACGCGGCGGGCATCATGCTCGACGAGATCACCACGACATGGGAGAAATGGGTGACACCCGTCGACCGGCCCACCGCCAAGGGGGTCATCGAGGCGGGCAACGTCGCGGCCGTGCGCTTCACGATCAACGGTGTCTACCACGGGGAGACGCGCATCCAGCTCGAGCACGTCAACCGCATCGGCCACGACGCCGCGCCGGACTGGCCGTCGGGAACCCAGAACGACGTCTACCGCGTCGACATCGACGGCACACCCAGCATCAGCCAGGAGACGGCGTTCCGGTTCACCGACGGGTCCGGCCGGGACGCCGCAGCCGCGGGATGTCTGGCCACGGGGCTGCGAGCGCTCAATGCCGTACCTGCGGTCAACGCGCTGTCTCCCGGCTGGGTCACCGCGTTGGACCTGCCGCTGATCCCCGGAGCGGGCACGATCCGCTGATCTCAGCGCCGCTTCTCGAGCACCACGAACGCGAGCGGGATCTGGGTACGCTCCGGGGCGGCGGCCAGCCGCTCGGCGATACCCTTCTCCAGCCGATCGTGCACGTCGGCTGCGCGGGGGTCCGCCAAGCCGTGCTCGAGCGCTGACGTGAGGGCCGCGAAGATCGACGCGCGAGCGAAACCTGCCCAACGGGAACCGAATTCGGCCGCGTCACCGTCGGACTGGTACCGCTCCCAGAAACGATCCTGGGCATCGACGATCTCGAGGTGCTCGATCTGCAGGCGTTCGAACACTCCCGACGGCGCGAACGGTGCGGTGAAATCGGCCGCACGGCGAGCCACGGTGGGAATGCACATGTGTGCGGCCTCGTCAGCGGTGATGACGCCGGCCGCCGTCACCTCGGCGAGCGCGTCTGCCATCGCCGCCAGCAGCGGCCGAAACCCGACCTCGCCGTCGTCCCCGATGCCCATCGTCGTCACGACGAGCCGCCCACCCGGGCACAGTTCGCGGCCGCGGAACGCGACGAATTCATGCCAGTCCCGCGCAGCCTGCTTGGCATATGCCTCCTGCAGCTCCTCGTCGCCGCACGTGGCCACCTGCAGGTGCGCGCCGAGCACCGGGGCGGGAACCTGGCTCAACCAGTGGATCGCCCACGCGCTCCAGCCCAGGTTGACGCTGTTGGACGGCAGGATCTGCCCGTAGAACGAGCGGCCGACTGCAGAAGCGAAGGCCGCGCGGTCCTTGGTCAGATAGGTATCCGGGTCCTCGTCCAGGGTCCGGAACAGCGCCGTGAAATCGTTGTCCGGCCGGTCGGTGTGGGCGACGAGCACGGCGTGCTCCGGCCGGGTTCGCTTGCGCAGCACCGAGATCGCCGCACCCATCGGCACCAGCGAGTTGTATCCGGTGGCGGCGCCGTAGTCGGCGAGCACGATCGGCTGCGGCGGCGTGGGCAGCGGCACCGCTGCGGCCGCCTCGCTGAAGATCTCGGTCGCCCGCGCGAGCCCAGCGGCCTGCAACCGCGAACCCGCGGTGTAGGTGCCGCTGTCGACCGGTTCCGGCCGTACCACGATGCTCGACTCGGGCATCTTCGTGACGGTAGTCCTTGCGCGCGGTCTGCGCCGTCGAAAGGCCCGGCATGCGACACTGACGCGCGTGACAGGTGCGCTCGGCCCCCGTATCGCGCTGATCAGCGCGATGACGACGCTGATCGCCGGGGTGGTGGGGCTGGTCCTGACGCTGGTGCTGAGCGCGTTCGTGTTCGACGATTTCGACGCCTACGGCGAGATTCCGATACCCGGCTCCGGCCGGGTGCAGTTGCCCGCCGGGGAGGCGACGATCAACTTCCACACCGCTGTGCCGGGAGGCACCGACGGCGGCTTCCCGGTGCCGCCGCTGAAGATCGGCATCGATGCGCCCGACGGTGTTCCCGATCCTGTGCTGACCGAGGGGATCGGCTCGACCACCTCGGTGAACAACGATGTGCACGTACGCATCTGGACGCTTGATGTCGCCCAGGACAGCGTCTACGACGTGCGCACCGACGGCCCTGTCGGCGGCTACATCAACCCGCGGCTGGCCTTCGGCCGGGACAGTTCACCCCAGTGGGCACTGTGGGGGTCGGGCGGGCTGATCGCGCTCGGTCTGCTCGAGCTCGCGGTCGCCATCCCCTGGTGGGTTCGGGCCGGTCGTCGCGCTCGCCAGGCGCCCGGCCCGGTGATCATCTGACGGCTCAGCTGCCGCGGGAGACCCACTCGTCGTAGTGCACGATCTCGTCGCCGACGGTGGTGGAATCGCCGTGGCCGGTGTAGACCACGGTGTCACCGGGCAACACGCCCAGCCGTCCCGAGATGGATTCCAGGATGGTGGGGAAGTCCGAATACGACCGCCCGGTGGCGCCCGGGCCCCCGTTGAACAGCGTGTCGCCGCTAAACACCGCGGTCAGCTCGGGCGCATGCCAGCACACCGAGCCCGGCGAGTGGCCGGGGGTGTGCAGCGCGCGCAGTTCGATGCCGGCCACCTGCAGCGTCTCGCCGTCCTCCACCGCACGAAAGTCGCTGTCAGGATGGGTCATTCGCCACAGCACGTCGTCGGCGGGATGCAGCAGCACCGGGGCGTCGAGGGCCTTGCCGAGTTCGGGGGCCACGGTCACGTGATCGTTGTGGCCGTGGGTACACACCACCGCGACGACGTTGCGACCACCGACCGCCTCGATGATCGGCGCCGCGCTGTGCGCTGCGTCGAACACCACGACGTCCTTGTCGTCGCCGACGAGCCAGATGTTGTTGTCGACATCCCAGCTGCCGCCGTCGAGTTCGAATGTGCCGCTGGTGACCAGCCGCTGGATGGCGCTCACAGGACCACCACCGAGCGCAGCACTACATCTTCCGATCCGGCGTGCATCTTGTGGAACGCATCTTCGATCTGGTCGAGCCCGATGCGCTCGGAGACGAACTTGTCGAGGGGGAATCGGCCCTGCAGATACAGCGAGATGAGCGTCGGGAAATCCCGCTCCGGCAGGCAGTCGCCGTACCAGGACGACTTCAGCGATCCACCGCGGGAGAAGAAGTCGATGAGCGGCATCTCCAACGTCATGTCTGGAGTGGGCACGCCGACCAGGACCACGGTGCCCGCGAGGTCGCGCGCGTAGAACGCCTGCTTCCACGTCTCTGGCCGCCCGACCGCGTCGATCACGACGTCGGCACCGAACCCGTCGGTGAGGTCCTGGATCGTTTCCACGGCGTCGAGTTCCTTGGCATTGATCGTGTGTGTGGCCCCGAAGTGTCGGGCCCACTCCAACTTCCGGTTGTCCATGTCGACGGCGATGATGCGCTTGGCGCCGACGAGCGCCGCCCCGGCGATCGCGGCGTCACCGACGCCGCCGCAGCCGATGACGGCGACCGTGTCGTCGCGGTTGACCGCGCCGGTGTTGATCGCCGCGCCGACACCGGCCATCACGCCGCAGCCGAGCAGCCCGGCCGCGGCCGGATCGGCGGCCGGATCGACCTTGGTGCACTGGCCTTCGTGCACGAGCGTCTTGTCGGCGAACGCGCCGATGCCGAGTGCGGGTGTCAGCTCAGTGCCGTCGGTCAGCGTCATCTTCTGCGCGGCGTTGTGCGTGTCGAAGCACAGGTGCGGGCGGCCGCGCTTGCAGGCGCGGCACTGACCGCACACCGCGCGCCAGTTCAGGATCACGAAGTCGCCGGGCTCGACATTGGTCACCCCCTCGCCGACCGTCTCGACGATGCCGGCGGCCTCGTGGCCGAGCAGGAACGGGAACTCGTCGTTGATGCCGCCCTCGCGGTAGTGCAGATCGGTGTGGCACACCCCGCACGCCTGGATGGCGACGACGACCTCGCCGGGCCCCGGGTCGGGGATGACGATGTCGACCACCTCGACCGGCTGGCCCTTCGAACGAGAGATCACTCCGCGCACCGTTTGAGTCATGCCTGAACCCTAATATGTGCCTCGCTACGCTCATCACCGATGAGCGCACTCGACGCCCTGGCCGACTGGCCCGTCCCCACCGTGGCCGCCGCGGTCGTCGGGCCGGACGGAATCGTCGCCCGGTACGGGGACCAGACCCAGACTTTCGCCCTCGCCTCGGTGACCAAACTGCTCGCCGCGCGCGCCGCGCAGATCGCCGTCGAGGAGGGGGTGTTCGAGCTCGACACACCGGCCGGGCCGCCTGAGGCCACAGTCCGTCACCTGCTGGCCCACGCGGCGGGTTACGACATGACCTCGGCGAAGATCCTGGCCAAGCCGGGCACGCGGCGCATCTACTCCAACCACGGCTTCGCCGTGCTGGCCGAGACCCTCGAGAGCGAGGCCGGCATCCCGTTCACCGAGTACTTCACCGAATCGGTGCTCGTCCCGCTGGAGATGTCGGGCACCACGCTGGACGGCGGCGCCGCAGCGGCCGGGTACGGCGCGTCCTCGACCGTCGCGGACCTGACCGCGTTCGCAGGCGAGCTGCTCACGCCGGCGCTGGTGTCGGCGCCGATGCACGACGCGGCGACGTCGGTGCAGTTCCCCGGCCTCGACGGCGTGCTGCCGGGGTTCGGCCGGCAACAGCCCAACGACTGGGGATTGGGCTTCGAACTGCGCGACGGCAAAGCTCCGCACTGGACCGGCACGCGGAACTCCGGCCGCACGTTCGGCCATTTCGGGCAGTCGGGGACGTTCCTGTGGGTGGACCCGGAAGCCGCGTTGGCGCTGGTCGTGCTCACCGACCGGCCGTTCGGCGACTGGGCGCACGACGTGATGCCCGCCCTGTCTGATGAAGTTCTGAGAGATTACGGGCCGGACTAGCGCAACATACGCCTCACAAGGCACAATTCTCTCTGAAGACACAACTGCATCTGCTGACTCAGTCGGAAACCGCCAGGTCGTTGGGGAAGACGTCCCTCGTGGAGCCGAAGGAGCAACAGATGCGTGCAGCGAATCAATTCGCCGACACGACGACGGGTGTGGTGTACCTACATGCCTCACCCGCGGCGGTGTGCCCGCACGTCGAGTGGGCGTTGTCGTCGACCCTCAACGCGAGGGCGAATTTGAAGTGGACGCCGCAACCGGCCATGCCCGGGCAGCTGCGTGCCGTGACGAACTGGGTGGGTCCCGTCGGGACCGGCGCCCAGCTGGCGAACGCCCTGCGGTCGTGGTCGGTGCTGCGGTTCGAGGTCACCGAGGACCCGAGCCACGGCGTCGACGGGCACCGCTGGTGCCACACCCCGCAGCTCGGTCTGTGGAGCGGCGCGATGAGCGCCAACGGCGACGTGATGGTCGGGGAGATGCGGCTACGCACCCTGATGGCATCGGGCGCCGACACCCTGGCGGCCGAGCTGGACTCCGTGTTGGGCACCGCATGGGACGAGGCTCTCGAGGCCTACCGCGACGGTGGCGTGGGCGGCGAGGTGAGCTGGCTCAGCCGCGGGGTCGGCTGAGCGCGGGTCGCACCACGCGCAGCGCGCCCGGCACCACGGTGAGCTCCACGGGCAGCGGGCAGACGTACTCGCCGTCGGCGTAGGCATTGATGGCCGGCGAGCTCCCCGGGCAGTCGACGGTGATCGTCGCGGCGCGGCGGGTCGTCACCTCCGGCAGGTTCACGTGGGTGCCCTTGAACACGGTCGGGAACAGCCGGATCAGGCGTGTCCGTGATGCCGACGCGACCATCGTGACGTCGACCAGTCCGTCGGTCGGGTCCGCGCCGGGGCAGATCAGCATGCCACCGCCGTAGCTGCGCGTGTTGCCGAACGCGGCCAGCGTCAGGTCGGTCTCGACCACGTCGCCGTCGAAGGTGAGCCGGAACGGCAGCAACCGCAGTTGCGAGATCTCGGCCAGCATCGCGAGGTTGTAGCGCATGCGCCCGTGCGGCCACCGCATCCGGTTCGTGCGGTCGGTGACGAGGGAATCGAAGCCGGCCGCCATCACCGTGCCGAACCACCGCCGGGTGCCGTCGGCGCCGGTGATCAACCCGAGGTCGACGGTGCCGACCTCGCCGTCGACGACGACGTCGGCCGCCTGTTCGGGTGCGGTGGGGATGCCGAATGCGCGGGCGTGGTCGTTGCCGGTACCGGCGGGGATGATGCCCAGCGGCGTCGTGGTCTCGGCGACGATCTGCAGGGCCAGTGACACGATGCCGTCGCCACCGACCACCACCAGCGCATCCATGCCACGCTCCAGGGCGCCCTCGACGAGTTCGCGCGCGTGGGCGGGATCGCGGCCCACGAGCCCGACGACGTCGACGCCGCGCGCCTGGAACCGGCTGATCGCCCGCTCGGCGGCATGGCGGGCGTGACCGTGCCCGGACGCCGGATTGGTCAGGACGACGATCCGGTTCACGGAATCAGCTTGCCCGGGTTCATGATTCCGGTCGGATCCAGGGCGGCCTTGACGGCGCGCAGCACCGCGACGCCGACGTCGCCGACCTCCTCACGCATCCACGGACGGTGGTCGGCGCCCACGGCGTGGTGGTGGGTGATCGTCGCGCCGACGCTCACCATCGCCTCCGAGGCCGCGGTCTTGGCCGCGCGCCACTGCTCGATCGGGTTGCCGCGCTGCGCGCCGACGACGGTGAAGTAGAGCGACGCCCCGGTCGGGTAGACGTGCGAGATGTGGCACAGCACCAGGGCCGGCGTCCCCGAGTCGGCCAGCGAGCGCGTCAGAGCGTCGGTGACCGCCGCCTTCAACCGCGGGACGTTCGACCACGTCGTCGCCGTCTCCAGCGTCTCGCACAGGGCGCCCGCCGAGAGCAGCCCGTCCCGCAGATAGGGAGCGTTGAACCGGCCGTGCTCCCACGCACGGGCGGGCCTCTCGCCGAGGGACGTTCCACCGTTGGCGCTCAACAACTCTCGCGTTTCGGCATGCCGACTCGCGACGTGGGCCTCGCTGCCCTCGAACGCGGTGATGGCCAGGCAGCCGCCGGTGATCTGCGCTTCGCCGATGCTGTCTGTGGTGGCCAGGTTGACCCCGGTCTCCGCCTCGTCGGAGAGCCGGATCACCGTCGGCCCGGTTCCGGTCTGTGCGACGGCGCGCAATGCGGCAGCGCCGGTGGCGAAATCGGGGAACGACCACGCCTCGTAGCGCGTGGTCTCCGGAACCGGATGCACACGCACTCGCACGCTCGTGATGATGCCGAAGGCGCCCTCGGAACCGAGGACGACCTGACGCAGATCCGGGCCGGCCGCCGAGGCGGGCGCCCGGCCCACGTCGAGCACGCCTGCCGGTGTCACGATGCGCAACCCGCGCACCATGTCGTCGAAGCGGCCGTAGCCGGCGGAATCCTGACCCGAGGACCGGGTCGCCGCGAATCCGCCGATGGTCGCGAAACAGAAGCTCTGCGGGAAGTGGCCGAGCGAGAAGCCGCGCTCACCCAGGAGTCGTTCCGCGTCGGGTCCGGTCAGTCCCGCACCGAGTTCGGCCTCCCAGGACACGTCGTCGAGAGAGTGCAGCGCATCGAACCGGTGCAGATCGACCGACACCACGGCTTTGAAATCCCCGCGCACCGGGTCGAGGCCACCGACCACACTGGTACCACCGCCGAACGGGACGACGGCGATGCTGTGGTCGGCGCAGAACCGCAGCACCGCGGCCACCTCGTCGTCACTTCCGGGCACCAGCACCGCATCCGGACCGTCCTGCACCCCGAAGTCCCTGCGGCGCAACAGGTCCAGCGTCGACTTCCCGCCCGCCCGGAGCAGTCGGTCGATGTCATCGACCAGCACGTTGTCGATGCCGACGATCTCGGCCAGGCCCTTGCGGTCCGCGGGGGACAGTGCCGACGGGCGCACCCGAACCTGGCCGAGGGTCGGCTCCGGCGCCGGCTCGGCGTCGATGCCCAGCGCCTGGGTCAGAAGTGAGCGGATACTGGATGACAGCGGTGTCGCCGCCTCGGGATCACCCCAGGCGTTCCACGCCATCGGGGGTCGTGAGGACTGGCGATCATGCGAAGACATGCGTTACATTCTTACAGATGGTGTCAATCCGTAACTCCGATTCGAGTGTCGAGAAGCGCATTCTCGACGCCGCAGCGGCGTGCATCCTCGCCTACGGCGTCGAGCGGACGACCATGACCGAGATCGCGCGGCGGGCCCGGGTCAGTCGCCCCACGATCTACCGACGCTGGCCCGACATTCGCTGGGTGATCGCCGAGCTGCTGACCGCGCGCATCTCCGGGGTGCTCGAGCAGGTGCCCGACCGCGGCGCCGGCCGGGAGGTGACCGTCGAACGCGTCGTCGCCGTCGCCGAGCATCTGCGCAACGACGAGGTCGTGCAGTCGGTGATCCGCAACGCGCCCACCTTGGCGATGGTGTACATCACCGATCGGCTGGGCACCAGCCAGCAGATCCTCATCGATGCGCTCGCCGCCGCGATCACGGCAGGCCAGGCCGAGGGCAGCGTGCGCGCCGGTGATCCGCACGCGATGGGTGCGATGTGCCTGCTCATCACGCAGTCGACGATCCAGTCCGCGCAGATGGTGGAAAAGCTGCTCGACGCCGAGGCCATCAACATCGAACTGGCACGCGCCCTCAACGGATACCTGGCGCCATGAGTGCGGCCTTGAACGCGCGGCGGCGCGCGACCGAGCTGCAGGAGCTCGGCGACGGTGCGCCGCTGGACCTGCTCGTTATCGGCGGCGGTATCACCGGCGTCGGCATCGCGCTCGACGCCGCGACACGCGGGTTGTCGGTGGCGCTGGTCGAGAAGCACGACCTCGCGTTCGGCACCAGCCGGTGGAGTTCCAAGCTCGTGCACGGCGGGCTGCGTTACCTCGCCAGCGGCAACGTCGGCATCGCGCGTCGTAGCGCCGTCGAGCGCGGAATCCTGATGACGCGCACCGCGCCTCACCTCGCGCACGCGATGCCGCAGCTGGTGCCGCTGCTTCCGGAGATGAACCGCGCGTCACGGGCCCTGGTCCGGTTCGGCTTCGCGGCCGGTGACGGTCTGCGCGCGCTGGCCGGCACGCCCGCATCGGTGCTGCCGCGATCGCGCCGGATCAGCGCCGAGAGGGCCGTCGCACTGGCGCCGACGGTGCGGCGCGACGGCCTCGACGGTGCGCTGCTGGCCTACGACGGGCAGCTGATCGACGACGCCCGCCTGGTCACCGCGGTCGCACGGACAGCGGCCCTGCACGGGGCCCGCATCCTGACCCGCGTCGAGGCGGGCGGCGCGTCGGGCACCTCGGTGACGCTGACCGACACCGTGTCGGGAGAGACCCTCACGGTGTCGGCGCGTGCGGTGGTGAACGCGACCGGCGTCTGGGCCGGACAGGTCGACACGTCGTTGCGGGTGCGGCCCAGCCGCGGCACCCATCTGGTGTTCGACGCGGCGGCCTTCGGCAATCCGACTGCGGCGCTGACGATTCCGATCCCGGGGGAGATCAACCGCTTCGTGTTCGCGATGCCCGAACAGCTGGGCCGCGTCTACCTGGGCCTGACCGACGAGGACGCGCCCGGCGCGGTCCCGGACGTGCCCGAGCCGACGCCGCAGGAGGTGCAGTTCCTGCTCGACACCGTCAACACCGCGCTCGCGACATCGCTGGGGCCGGCGGACGTGATCGGCAGCTACGCCGGGCTGCGACCTCTGATCGACACGGGCGCCGGTCGCACCGCCGACGTCTCGCGCGAACACGCTGTCACCGAGTCGCCCAGTGGCGTGCTCAGCGTGATCGGCGGCAAGCTCACCGAGTACCGGTTCATGGCCGAAGATGTCGTGGACCGTGCGGTGGCGCTGCGCGGCTTGTCGGCCGGTCCGTGCCGCACCCGCGCGCTACCGCTCGTCGGCGCTCCCGCCAATGCCGTTGCCGCACAACATCAATCGGTGCAGCTGCCGGACTCGCTGGTGGCCCGCTACGGCGCCGAGGCTCCCGCGGTGTTCGCGGCTGCCACGTGTCCGCGACCCGCCGAACCCGTGGCCGAGGGCATCGACGTCACACGGGCCGAATTCGAGTACGCCGTGACACACGAGGGCGCGCTGACCGTCGACGACATCGTGGACCGGCGCACCCGCGTCGGCCTGGTGGCCGCAGACCGTGAACGGTCCCTGCCTGCGGCCGAGGAGATGCTCGCCCTCAGCCGCTGAACAGACACGAACTCGAGTGATTTCTCCTGAAATCACTCGAGTTCGTGTCTGTTCGCGGAAAGAACGCGCCCGTTACAGCGGGATGTTCTTGTGGCGGCCGCGGCGCATCGGCGCCTCGGCGAGCGCCTGGGTCAGCTTCGAGCGGGTGTGGGCCGGATCGATCTTCTCGTCCACCACGCCGATCTCGATGGCCGAATCCACGCCACCGGCGATCTTCTCGTGCTCGATCGCCAGGGCCTCGTGCAGCGACTCGCGCTCCTCGGGGGCGGCGGCGGCCAGCTTCTTCTTGTGCAGGATGCCGACGGCGGCCTTGGCGCCCATGACGGCGACCT
This sequence comes from Mycolicibacterium sp. 018/SC-01/001, assembly GCF_007096635.1. Taxonomy (GTDB): domain Bacteria; phylum Actinomycetota; class Actinomycetes; order Mycobacteriales; family Mycobacteriaceae; genus Mycobacterium. Next base: position 81,846 of record NZ_VKAA01000002.1, on the reverse strand, counting down.
CGGCCTCGGGCCATGCGAACACCTTGGTGGCGTTCAGCGAGCGCGAGTTCATCGCGATGTACGCGCCGCCGTAGATCTTGCGGGTGACCAGCGTGACGCGCGGCACCGAGCTCTCACCGAACGCGTGCAGCAGCTTGGCGCCGCGACGGACCACGCCGCCCCACTCCTGATCCACACCGGGCAGGTAGCCGGGCACGTCGACGACGACGACCAGCGGGATGCCGAACGCGTCGCACAGGCGCACGAAGCGGGCCGACTTCTCGGCGCTCTCGGAGTTCAGGCAGCCACCCAGGCGCAGCGGGTTGTTGGCGATCACGCCGACGGTGCGGCCGGCCAGCCGGCCCAGGCCGACCACGATCGACGGGGCCCAGCGGGACTGGAACTCCTCGAACGGCACGCCCTCGTCGAGGAGAGCCTCGACCAGCGGGTGCACGTCGTAGGCGCGCCGGGCGGACTCGGGCAGCAGCGCCTTGAGGTCGGTGTCGCCGGCCTCGGCCTTGGTGCGGTCGAAGTGGCCCTGCTGGCAGAACAGCCCGACCAGGCGGCGACCGCGCTCGTAGGCGTCGAGCTCGTCGTCGGCGACGATGTGGCACACGCCGGACTTCTTGTGATGCGCCTCCGGGCCGCCGAGGGAGACCATGTCGACGTCCTCGCCGGTGACGCTGCGCACCACGTCCGGTCCGGTGACGAACACCTTGGACTCCGGAGCCATGATGATGACGTCGGTCAGGGCCGGGCCGTAGGCGGCGCCGCCGGCGGCGAAGCCCACGACGACGGAGATCTGCGGGATGTAGCCCGACGCGCGGATCATGGCCTCGAAGACCAGACCGACCGCGTGCAGCGCCTTGACGCCCTCGGCCAGCCGCGCGCCGCCCGAGTGCCAGATGCCGACGATCGGGCTCTGCTCGTCGATCGCGACGTCGTAGGCGTCGACGATGTGCTTGCACCCGTCGACACCCATCGCGCCGCCCATCACGGTGCCGTCGGTGCAGAACGCGATCGTGCGCACACCGTTGACCGTGCCGGCCGCGGCGAGGACGCCGGACTTGTCACGCTCGTGCAGCAGCTCGACGCTGCCGTCATCGAAGAAGGTCGCCAGCCGCAGCAGCGGGTCGCGCGGGTCGATGGACTCGTTGACGTCGGTGGCGGGGCGATTCTCGATCGTGGTCATGGATGTCTCCTGCTTTCAGTATCTGCCGAAGGCGAGTGCGACGTTGTGCCCGCCGAAACCGAACGAATTGTTGATGGCGTACTGGTAGTCGCCCGGCCGTGGGCCGCCCGCGACGACGTCGAGGTCGATCTCGGGATCCAGGTTCTTCAAATTGAGTGTGGGGGGGATGACGCCGTTGCGCAGCGCCTGGACAGTGAGAATCGACTCAACGGCGCCGACCGCGCCCACCGAGTGCCCGAGCGCCGACTTCGGCGCGTAGACCGCGGGCCGGTGCCCGCCCATCGCCTTGTTGATCGCCTGTCCTTCGGCGACGTCGCCGACACTGGTGCCGGTGGCATGTGCGTTGACGTGGTCGATGTCGCTGGGCTGTAGCCCTGCGAGCTGGATGGCGCGGCTCATCGCGTAGCCGGCCCGCTCGCCATCGGGGTCGGGGGCGACCATGTGGAAGCCGTCGGAGGTGATGCTGGCGCCCATCAGGCGCGCCAGGATCGTCGCGCCGCGCGCCTTGGCGTGCTCCTCGGTCTCGATGACCATCAGCGCGCCTCCCTCACCGAAGACGAAACCGTCCCGGTCCCTGTCGAACGGGCGGCAGGCGCCGGCGGGATCGTCGTTGTTGGTCGACATGACGATGCGCATCTGCGCGAAGCCGGCGATCGGGACGGCCTCGATGCGTTGTTCGACGCCACCGCAGATCGCGATGTCGGCTTCGCCCAGCACGATGTTGCGCCACGCCTGGGCGATGCCCTCGGACCCGGACGCGCACGCCGAGACCGGGGTGACGACCCCGGCCTTGGCGCCACGGTCCAGACCGACCACGGCTGAGGGGCCGTTGGGCATGTACATCTGCACCGACAGCGGGGACACGGCGCTGATGCCGCGGTCCCGCATGCCGTCGTAGGCGAACACCAACGCCTCGGCACCGCCGAGGCCGGTCCCGATCGACACCAGCAGGCGGCTGGTGTCGACCTCGGGGGATCCGGCGTCGCGCCAGACACGCCGTCCGAGCACGGTGGCCATCTTCTGCGGGTAGGACATGCGACGGTTCTCGACCTTGGTCAGTTCACCGTCGAACTCCTCGAGCAGATGGCCGCCGATGCGCACCGGCAGGTCGAACTCCTCGACGAAGGGGTCATCGAGCAGGCGGATGCCGCTCTTGCCCTCCAGCAGCGCCTTCCAGGTGCCGTCGGCATCGGTGGCGACGCTGGTCGTCATGGCCATTCCGGTCACGACGACGTCGGGGAGTCCGTTCCCGGTAGTCGGTGCAGCCATACTCAGACGCGTGTCCTCTCGGTTCTCGTGAACGGCCTAGTAACGACCGAAGGCCAGAGCGACATTGTGGCCGCCGAAGCCGAACGAGTTGTTGATGGCGTACGAGTAGTCGCCGTATCGAGGCTCTCCCGCGACGACATCGAGATCGATCTCCGGGTCCGGCGTCTCGTAGTTGAGCGTCGGGGGGATGACCCCGTCGCGCAGAGCCAGCACCGTCAACAGCGACTCGAGAGCGCCCACAGCGCCGATCGAGTGGCCCAGCGCCGACTTCGGCGCGTAGACCGCGGCGTTCTCCACACCGGCGACCCGGATGGCGTTGGCCTCGGCCGTGTCACCGATCGGAGTGGCGGTGGCGTGGGCGTTGACGTGGTCGATGTCCTTGGGCGAGAGGCCCGCGGTTTCCATCGCCCGCTTCATCGCCTGACCGGCACGCAGACCGTCCGCGGCGGGAGCGACCATGTGGAAGGCATCGGAGGTGATGCCGGCTCCCATGAGCCGGGCCAGCGGCGTGGCGCCACGGGCCAGGGCGTGCTCCTCGGTCTCGATGATCATCAGTGCACCGGCCTCGCCGAAGACGAAACCGTCGCGGTTCTTGTCGAACGGGCGCGACGCACCGGCCGGATCGTCGTTGCGGGTCGACATCGCGCGCATCATCGAGAACGCCGCGATCGGCAGTGCCTCGATGCCGCCTTCGACACCGCCGCAGACCGCGAAGTCCGCGTCACCCATGACGATCTGGCGCCACGCGTGGGCGATCGCCTCCGAGCCCGACGAGCACGCCGACACCGGGGTGATGACCCCGGCGCGGGCGCCCAGTTCGAGACCGGCGACGGCGGCCGCACCGTTGGGCATGATCATCTGCACGGCGAGCGGGGAGACCTTGCGGGGGCCGCCCTCGTTCATCGCGTCGTAGGTTTCGACGATCTTCTCGCCGCCACCGAGACCGGTGCCGATGACCACCGCGAACCGGTCGGGGTCGACCTCGGGCTTGCCCGCGGTCTCCCACAGCCGGCCGGCCAGCAGCTTCGACATGCGCTGCACGTAGGACATGCGGCGCATGTCGAGCCGGGACATGTGGCTGTCGACGTTGTCGACCAGGTGGCCACCGATGCGCACCGGCAGGTCCCACTTGGTGACGAACTCGTCCTCCAGAATGCGGATGCCGCTTTCGCCCGCCAGCAGTCCCTTCCACGTGCTCTCGATGTCGCCGGCGAGGGCCGTGGTGGCCTCGACGGCGGTCACCACGACGCTCGGGAAACCTCCGTTAGCAGTGGAAGGCCTGCTCATTCTGCTGCGAACTTCTCGCGCAGGGCGGCAGCGGCCTCGGGGTTCTCTTCCTCGAGCTTCTGGATGTAGGCGACGACGTCACCGACGGTGCGCAGACCGGCGAGGTCCTCGTCGGGGATCTTCACGCCGTACTTGTCCTCGGTCTGCACGGCGATCTCCACCATCGACAGCGAGTCGATGTCCAGGTCGTCGACGAAGGACTTCTCGGGGGTGACCTCGGACGGCTCGATGCCGGTCACTTCCTCGATGATCTCGGCGAGGCCGGCGATGATTTCTTCCTGAGAGGCGGGCACAGTGGCTCCTTCTTCTTTATCGGGTGTTACCTGGGGTGGAACGTTCGGGGGTGGTACAGCCGTCGGTCAGACGGCACGGAGGGCCTCGGCGAGGCCGTCCAGGTCGGTGGGGGTCTTGATGGGGTGGGTCGGGGTGCCCTTGAGCTCACGCTTGGCGATACCGGACAGCGTGCCGGCGGGCGGGAACTCGACGAGAGCGCTCACGCCGAGTTCACGCATGGTGGCTGTGCACAGGTCCCAGCGCACGGGGCGCGTCATCTGGGCGACCAGCTTGGTCATCGCGTCGTGCGCCGAGGCGACCGGGCGGCCGTCGGCGTTGGACAGCAGCGTGACCGACGGTTCGGCCGGAGTGATGCGATCGGCCACGGTGGTGTACTCGGCCAGCGCGGGCTCCATGTAGCGGGTGTGGAACGCGCCGGCAGTCGCCAGCGGGCGGACCCGGGCGCGAGCCGGCGGGTCCTCGGCGAGCTTCTCCAGCGCGGCGACCGCGCCGGCGGCGACGATCTGCCCGGCGGCGTTGCGGTTCGCCGGAACCAGATCCAGCGCCTCCAGCCGGGCGAGCACCTCGGCCTCGTCTCCGCCGAGCAGGGCCGACATCCCGGTGGGCTCGACGGCGCACGCCTTGGCCATCTCGCGGCCACGGGTGGCGGCCAGGGACACGGCCTCGTCGGCGGTGATCACGCCCGCGATCGCGTAGGCGGCGATCTCGCCGACGGAGTGCCCGGCGGCGACGATGTCCTCATCGCCGGTCAGGACGCCGCGACGGGTCAGTTCCTCGTAGGCCAGCAGCGTGGCTGCGACGACGAGCGGCTGGGTGACCGCGGTGTCGGTGATCTCCTGCGCGTCGGCGGTGGTGCCCAGGCGGGCCAGATCCAGGCCGCTGATCTCCGACCACGCTGCGATGCGCGCCGGCGCACCGGGCAGCTCCAGCCACTCGGCGAGCATGCCGGGCGTCTGGGAGCCCTGTCCGGGCGCGAGGAATGCAAGCACAGTCTTGTCGGGCACGTCTTTAAGAAAACATTGTGAAGACGGTTTTGCGCCGTGTAAGAGACTATGAACTCTTTCTTAGGTTTTTGTGGACTGCCCACAAATCCGCATGTGATGGGACGTCATCGAGACCTGAGCGCAACATGTCACCTCGCAGGACGCCCGCCGGATGTGACCGATGCAACAGCATCGACCTGCCCGGATCCGGGCGCCGAGACACGCTCCGACAAGCTCTGACGGCCCAGTCGGCCGACCGTGGACGCGACCCGCAACACGTACGCATCCCGCGGAACGGTGGCGTCACGGCCGGTGAAATCCGCGATCCGTTTGAGCCGGTAGCGGACCGTATTTGGATGAACGAACAATTTGCGAGCGCACGCTTCGATCGCACCCCCGGAGTCGAGATACGCGTCCAGCGTCTCCATCAATGTGGGCCCGGCGTCGGCGAGCGGCCTCATCACCTCCGCTTCCAGCGCTGCGGCGGCGGTGGCGTCGCCGAGCAGGGCGCGCTCGGGCAGCAGTTCGCGGGCCGCGACGGGGCGCGGCGCGCCCGCCCAGCCGGCCACCGCGTTCATGCCGGCGATGGCCTCGGTCGCGCTCAGATGTGCCGCCCCCAGCGTCGGTGCCATCGGACCGATCACGACGGGGCCGTCGCCGAACACCGTCATCAGCTCCGACAGGAAGCGGTCGGTGTGCGACACCCCGCCCGACACCACCGTGACCAACCAGGTGCCGTGCACGTCGGACAGCGCGGCCCGGCCGTTGCGGGCCGCCACGTCGTGCACGTCCTCGGCCGTCAGGTCCAGGCGGTCCTGCCGCGGTAAACCCACGATCACCGTCGCCGCCGCGGTGGCATCCCAGTTCAGCGCCGCGGCCTGCGACTGCAGGTCGGGGCCGATGTCGCCGCGCACGACCGCGTCGATCAGGTTCGCTTCCATGCGGGTGTCCCACGCCCCGCGCGCCTCCGCCTGATCCGCGTAGGCCGTGGCCGCCGCGAAGGCCAGGTCGCGGCTGTACCGCAGGATGCCCGCCGTCAGCGCGGCGAGCTGCTCCTCGTTGCGGGCCAGCAGCGGCACGACCTCTTCGAAGAACTCCATCGTCACGCGCACCATCTCCACCGACTGGCGCAGCGCGATGCGGCGCCGTAGGTCCTGCGGCACGACCTCGAACGCCTGGGCGGTGTAGCTGACGTCGCTGTCGGGGTGGCGCATCCACTCGACGAAGTTCACCACCGCGGTCTGCACGACCAACTGCACGCTGGCGCGCTGCGAGGCCTCCAGCTCGGCGAAGAACGGCAACCGTTCACCCATCGCCTGGACCGCTTCGGTGGCCAGCCGGCCCGAGTACTGACTGAGCCGGCGCAGCACCGAGTCGGGGACGTTCTCCAGCACCTCCACGGTCGAGCGGGGCGGGACGAACCGATTGTTGTCGGCCATCCCTAAAACCTACGCCTTCCTTTGGAGGAGACCTCCAAACGACTACGCCACCCCGTATCCGATGTCGTCGGCTATGCGACTCCGTATCCGATGTCGTCGGCTACGCGACTCCGGGATCGCTCGTCTGCTCCGGCGCCGCCATCACATCGTCGATCTGGTACTTGCCCGCCGCCTCGACAGCGGCCGACATGTCGATGTTGCCGTCGCGGGCCAGGCCCTCCAACACGGCGACGACGATCGATTCGGCGTCGGTGTTGTAGTACCGCCGTGCCGCAGGCCGGGTGTCGGAGAAGCCGAACCCGTCGGTGCCGAGCGTGATGTACGTACCGGGGACCCACGGCCGGATCTGCTCGGGCACCGCCCGCATCCAGTCCGACACGGCGACCACCGGGCCTTCGGCGTCGGCGAGCGCTTGCGTGATGTAGGGGGTGCCGGCCGGGCGGTCCGGATGGCGCAGCGCCTCCTTCTCGATGGCCACCCCGTCCCGGTTGAGCTCGCCCCAGCTGGTCACCGACCACACGTCGGCGGCCACGTCCCACTCGTCGGCGAGCATCTCGGCGGCCTTGAGCGCAGACGGCATGCCGACCCCGGACACCAGGATCTGGGCGCGGTGACTCTTCGTCTCCGACGCTTCCTGGTAGCGGTAGATCCCGCGCAGCAGCCCTTCGACGTCCAGGTTCTCCGGCTCGGCCGGCTGCACGTAGGGCTCGTTGTAGATCGTCACGTAGAAGTAGATGTTCTCCGGGTTCTCGCCGTACATGCGGTGCAGGCCGCTCTCGATGATGTAGGCGATCTCGTAGGCGAACGCGGGGTCATAAGCCACCACCGCCGGGTTGGTCGCCGCGAGCAGCAGCGAGTGTCCGTCGGCGTGCTGCAGACCCTCACCGACCAGCGTGGTGCGCCCGGCCGTCGCGCCCAGCACGAAGCCGCGTGCCATCTGATCGGCCGCGGCCCACAGGCCGTCGCCGGTGCGCTGGAACCCGAACATCGAGTAGAAGATGTAGATCGGGATCATCGGCTCGTTGTGGGTCGCATACGACGTTCCCACCGCGGTGAACGACGCCGTCGACCCGGCCTCGTTGATGCCCTCGTGCAGGATCTGGCCGGCCTCGCTCTCCTTGTAGGCGAGCATCAGCTCCGCGTCGACCGAGGTGTACAGCTGGCCGTTGCGGTTGTAGATCTTCAGGCTCGGGAACCACGAGTCCATCCCGAACGTGCGCGCCTCGTCGGGGATGATCGGCACGATCCGCTTACCGATCTCCTTGTCCCGCAACAGTTCCTTGAACGTGCGGACCGTCGCCATCGTGGTGGCGACCTCCTGCTTGCCCGAGCCCTTCTTCAGCGCCTTGTAGGCGTCGCGGCCGGGCAGGGTCAGTGCCTTGGTCTTGGTGCGACGCTCGGGCAGGAACCCGCCCAGGGCGCGACGCCGGTCGAGCATGTAGCGAATCTCGGGCGCCTCCGGACCGGGGTGGTAGTACGGCGGCAGATAGGGATCGTTCTCCAGTTGCTCGTCGGAGATCGGGATGCGCTGGGCGTCGCGGAAGTCCTTGAGGTCCTGCAGCGCAAGCTTTTTCATCTGGTGGGTGGCGTTGCGACCCTCGAAGTGCTTGCCGAGCGTGTAGCCCTTGATGGTCTTGGCCAGGATCACCGTGGGCTGACCCTTGTGCTCCATCGCCGCGTGGTAGGCCGCGTAGACCTTGCGGTAGTCGTGGCCGCCGCGCTTGAGGTTCCAGATCTCCCGGTCCGACATCGGCTCGACGAGGGCCTTGGTGCGCGGATCCCGGCCGAAGAAATGGTCGCGGACGTAGCCGCCGTCGTTGGCCTTGTAGGTCTGGTAGTCGCCGTCGGGCGTGGTGTTCATCAGGTTCACCAGGGCGCCGTCGCGGTCGGCGTGCAGCAGCGCATCCCACTCGCGGCCCCACACGACCTTGATGACGTTCCAGCCGGCGCCGCGGAAGAACGACTCGAGTTCCTGGATGATCTTGCCGTTGCCGCGTACCGGGCCGTCGAGGCGCTGCAGGTTGCAGTTCACGACGAACGTCAGGTTGTCGAGCGCCTCGTTGGCAGCGACCTGGATCAGGCCGCGGCTCTCGGGTTCGTCCATCTCACCGTCGCCGAGGAATGCCCACACGTGCTGGTTGGACGTGTCCTTGATGCCGCGGTCGTGCAGGTAGTGGTTGAACCGGGCCTGATAGATCGCGTTCATCGGGCCGATGCCCATCGACACCGTGGGGAACTCCCAGAAGTCGGGCATCAGGCGCGGGTGCGGGTACGACGGCAGGCCGCCGCCGGCGTGGCTGTGCTCCTGGCGGAAGCCGTCGAGTTGGTCGGCGGACAGGCGCCCCTCGAGGTAGGCGCGCGCATAGATGCCGGGGGAGGCGTGGCCCTGGATGAAGACCTGATCGCCGCCACCGGGGTGGGCCTTGCCGCGGAAGAAGTGGTTGAAGCCGACCTCATAGAGGGCCGCCGACGATGCGTAGGTCGAGATGTGGCCGCCGACGCCGACACCGGGCCGCTGCGCGCGGTGCACCATGATCGCGGCGTTCCAGCGGATCCAGGCGCGGTAGCGGCGCTCGACGTCCTCGTCGCCGGGGAACCACGGCTCCAGTTCGGTGGGGATCGTGTTGACGTAGTCGGTCGACGTCAGCGACGGGATGGCCACCCGTTGCTCCCCGGCACGTTCGAGCAGACGCAGCATCAGGTAGCGGGCCCGCGCGGGACCCGACCGCTCAACCAACTGGTCGAATGACTCGAGCCACTCGGCGGTCTCGTCGGAATCGATGTCGGGCAGATAGGACGCGACGCCCTCCCGAATGACGCGAACACGATCGTGTTCGCCTGTGCTGCTGGAGTTTTGGGCCAGATCCTGGCGCACGAACTCGGTGGTCAACTTCCGCTCCTTGTCAGGCGGTGGAGCGCACGCGGTCCGTCGAGTGGGTCTGCTCGCTTCGCGCCGTGCACGGTGGGTTCCATCCTCGTACCATCCTGCCGCAAACGCAGGGCCGCACGCGAACGCTTGCATTTAGTACACCCAGCCCAGCGGTTGGCCGGTAACGTCTGCAGACCGTGCGTATCGGTGCTCGGCGAGCTGCGTTCGCGACCGGTAGCGCCGCGGCGTTGGCGATGATCGTCGTCGGCTGCACCAACGTCACCAGCGGTGAGGTGGCGGCGCCGGGGGACGCGCCGGCCTACCGCGCGTCGGTGTCGTCGTCGCTGGCGGAGTCGGCGGCCAGTTCCTCGGCACGGGAGGCGCAACGTCAGACATCGATGACGGCGCAGGCGGTGCAGGCGTCCTGCGAGGCGATGAGCACCAGCAGCGCCGACGCGATCAGCGCGGTCAACACCTACGTCGATGCGTTCAACTCCGACCCCGTCGGTGCGGAGGCGTCGTCCGGGGCCGCGGTCGACGCGCTGAACCAGAGCGCGGATCTGGTCTCGGGAAGCATGACCGACGCGCTGCCCCCGGAGCTGCGGGATGCGCTGAACGGGTGGATCGACGCTGCTCGCGGGGTTGCGACGGCGATCGCGGGGAACTATCCGGCGGAGGATTTCAACAGCGCGATCGCGCAGTTGAACGACTCGAAGACCACCGCGCTGGACCGCTGCGATGCGGCCTATCGGTGACGCCCCGGGGGCGGATGTTGCCGGGTGGGTTGCCGTGACCCCCGGGCGTGCGACGATAGTGGACAAACGTGGCACAGCGCACAGCGTGCCGACTAGGCGCAAGGAGGACTGACGGTGTCGGCGGGTGATCCCCCGAACTACGCCCGCAAGCTGGGCATCCAAAAAGATCAGGTTGTGCAGGAACTGGGCTGGGACTCCGACGTCGACGACGACATCCGCGCCGACATCGAAGACGAATGCGGTGGTGAACTCCTCGACGAGGACGCCGACGACGTGGTCGACGTCGTGTTGCTGTGGTGGCGCGATGACGACGGTGACCTGGTCGACCGCCTGATGGACGCGATCACGCCGCTGGCCGACGACGGCGTCATCTGGGTGGTCACGCCGAAGACCGGCAAGCCCGGCCACGTGCAGCCCGCCGAGATCGCCGAGTCCGCGCCGACGGCGGGGTTGATGCAGACCTCCTCGGCGAATCTGGGTGACTGGATCGCGAGCAGGCTGGTGCAGCCGAAGTCCAAGGCCGCCGGCAGGCGATGAGCGCTCGCGCGAAGAGCAGACGGTAGCGGTGATCGAGGTCGGTGCTGCCGCGCCGGACTTCACGCTCGCCGACCAGAACAACCAGCGGGTGACGCTGAGCGCGTTCCGCAGTGCCAAGAACGTGCTGCTGGTGTTCTTCCCGCTCGCGTTCACCGGGATCTGCCAGAAGGAACTCGACGAGATCCAGGACCACATCGGCGAGTTCGTCGACGACACCACGGCCACGCTCGCAATCTCGGTGGGCCCGTCGCCGACGCACAAGGTGTGGGCTACACAGCGTGGCTTCAGTTTCCCTGTGCTGTCGGATTTCTGGCCGCACGGCGCGGTGAGCCAGGCCTACGGTGTGTTCAACGAGGCGTCGGGGTTCGCCAACCGCGGCACGTTCGCCGTCGACCGCACCGGGGTGGTGCGCTTCGCGGACTGCAAGGAGCCCGGTGAGGCCCGCGAGAAGGCGGTGTGGGACGCGGCACTCGCGGCCGTGCAGGCGTGAGCGCGGATTTCAGGTTCACCGGCCGTCGCCGATATGCTGCCCGGGTTCGGGCGCGTAGCTCAGTGGTAGAGCTCTGGTTTTACACACCAGCGGTCGGCGGTTCGATACCGTCCGCGCCCACTGCGTCGTTGCGGGTCAACCGGTGATTTGCAGCTCCAGCGTCTTCATGTAGCACCCCCCGATGTGCCAAAAATGTGCCAACGACCCGCACCGGCGGCGGGCGCTAAGTGCCTACCTCCGGGACTTTGAGCGGCTGATCTTGCGGGTGCTGAGGCATTGTGGGCACAGTTCGACCACGTGCACACCTACCGCTTCGAGGTCATCCTTCCTTTGCGCCCAATCCGAATCCACCGCGTTGATGATGGAATCTGCTGATCCCGCGAGATGCAACGCGATCCACTTCCGGTCACTAGGGTCGAAATCCCGAAGGGTGGCGGGTACAGCGGAATCGACTTCTTCTGGGGTGGAGCCGATATTGATTCGTGCGACCCGGCGCTCGTTGGCAATGTTGTCGAGAAGTGACCTGAAGAAGAGATCGCCCACGCCCGGTCGCCCCGAGCGTCGGCAATAGGTGTCGTATTCGCTTGTAGCGAGCCCGTGGGTGTCAATCAGCACGATGTGTTCCCTCATGGCGTCGTAGAGCGCGCGTGCTGCCTCCAACTCGCAATCTTCGTCGGCTTGTTCGCTTTGGCGATTGGCAACAATCAGGACGTTAGTGTCGAATATGAGGCGCATCACGCCGTCGACTCGACTTTGCGGCGTCGCTCTGCTTCCAACATGGCTATCCGATCTGCAAGCGGATCGCCAAAGAACTCTTCTGGCCAATTCACGATGTTGCCGAAAAGATCGATTTCGAGCTGGTCGAGGCTGCTCCCTCCTCCCTCAGTCTGTTTCGCGAAGTACAAGGCCACATCGTCGGGTTTGACGCGTACAAAGTTTCCAAATTCGGCCTCCGCGATACGGCGTTGGAGGCGGGTTAGCAGGTGCTCACTATGGCTTTCGACGATGACCTGAATGTTGCGGGTCAAGGCTGTCTCCAAAATGATATCCGCGAGTCCAGACTGTACTGCTGGGTGGAGGTGTATCTCTGGTTGCTCAAGAATCAAGGTGTCTCCGCTCTGTGCATATGCAAGTAGCACAAGAACGGGCAAGACTTGGCTTACTCCGAAGCCAACATCGGTGAGAAGCACAGGAGTTGATTTCGGGCGCCGTTTGACGTTTACGCGGTACAGAGTCCCACGGTCATCCAGCGGCTCCAACTCGAAAGAGGATATGAGCCCGAGTTCGGAGAGCCACTGCGCTATGACCTGTTCGATGGGAATCCGTCGGAGTCGACGTACGTGGTTAGGCGCAGACCAGCCGCGTGAAATCTTCCGTCCTGAAATTCGGGACGCAATGAGCGCGCTGATCGCAAGTTCACCCCTAGTGCCGACGTCGCGGGGTGCGCCGCCGCTGAAGATGTATTCGCGTCTTGGATCTTCACGCAGAGGACCGAGGTACCGGATATTCCTGCACGCCGTCTCAAATTCAAATTCGATCTCGCTCAGGAAGCTAGCATTCTGATAATAGAGACGAACTTGATCTGGGAAGCTGTAAAATTTGGTAGGGTGGGGGAGTGGCCAAGCGCGCCCCTGGTTTCGTTTAAAATCATATCGGTTTGAGCTTAGGTCGTATTCGTCGCCATTGTCAGCTTTGCGGATCATGCTAAAAGTTGTTTCGCCGACAGAGTAGGTCATATCCCTGACACTGGCTTGCGTTGACCATATATCGATTGTCGTTTCTAGCGAAAGGTTATTGCTTTCCTCCACCACTGAAGACTTTTTGCGGGCGCGCTCAATGATATTGAACACTTCAACGGGTTCTTCCGACTGCCACGCGAGGAATATCTGCAGCGGCGACTTCCCCTGATGCCCGTAGATGATGTCTTGGTAAGTGCCCAGGTCAGCAAGTCCGCTTAGTGCCAGAGTTTGGTTCCTATCGGAGTTCTCCACCGTCTGGCGAAGCATGAGAAGACTCTGCAGAATGCTCGTTTTGCCAGAAGAATTTGCGCCGAAGAATGCGGTAACCGGGGCGAGCTCGATCCTCCCGGTACTTCGCCAGCTCTTGAAGTTCGCTAATTCCAGTCGGGTCAGCATGGTTGCCTATCTCCGTTGTGGTGCTTGTCGGTGGAGCATATGTTCGTCACCGTAGCGGGCGAGTCGAGCCGAATGGGGGAGCAGGATGGTCTGCGGCCTTAACTCAGCCCCCCGCCTTTGCGGGTGATCGCCGTAATAGAGCATCGCCCACCGACGCCAGCGCGTCGTCGTACACGTGCCCATAGACCCGCAGCGTGATGGCTGGGTCATGGCCCAGCGACTTGGCCACCGCCGACACCGACATCCCCATGGCCAGCAGCATCGAAGCAGCGGTGTGCCGGACGTCGTGCAGCCGTATCACCGGTACCCCAGCGGCGTTCGCCTGCCGAGTGCATTCGGCCGAGTAGGTTTCCGGTCGGATAGGGGAGCCGTCCGCGTTCACCGCGACAAGGCCGGTGTCAGGGTATTCGGCGCCAAGGGCTAAGCGTTCTTCGGCCTGCTGAACCTTGAAGGCGCGCAACATCGTCACGACGTCGGAGGGCATTGGCAGCGCACGGCGAGACCGCTTCGACTTCGGGTCACCCGTCACCGTGCCAGCACCAGGCACAACCACGCGGCCCTGGGCCACCGACACGGTGCCAGCGTCGAAGTCAACGTCCGACCACCGCAGCCCCATACCTCCGACCGGCGCAGCCCTGCCAGCGTCAGCAGCCAGCAGGCCACCAGCCGGTCATTGTGCAGATGGTCTCGGAACTGCGCTGCCTGATCGGGAGTCCAGGTCGCCATCTCGTGGTGCTCGACCGCCGGGCGCTTAACCATCCGCGCGACGTTGCGCGCGACGAGGCCCTGCTTCATTGCATCGTCCAGAGCCGACGACAGCACCACCAACATGGTGACTACCGTGCGGGCACTTATCCCGCCGGACACCTTCGGCCGTTCGGGGTCAGCTGGCTTGGCAGCGACGTATCGCCCACGGCCGGGGCGCAAGACGTCTCCGGCTGCAACCAGCCGGTCCAGTGCCTTAATGCCGGGATTGCCCAGCGCGGCGTAGATATCGGCGTACTGCACACCGTCAGGATGCTGCCGCAGGAACGTCAAGACCTCCGCGGCGCGGCGTCCTCGTTTGTCCCGCTGAGCGACCAATGCACCACTAAGCCGTACCGTCACTAGCAAGTCGATGTCAGCCGCCCGCAGCCTCTGCAATGGCATAGCTCCAAGGTGGTCGATGACCGGCTTGAGCGAGTGCCGGTACGCGGCAAGGGTGTTGGGCCGCACATCGCGACGGCCGTCGAGCCAGTCGGACAGATAACCGGTCACCGTGACCTGGTGACGCTTGACGAATGTGCCCGCGGCGGCCTCTGTGGTGATGCGCCGGTATTCACGCCGGGCCTCGGCCAGGGTCGGGTAGGTGAACCGCTGCCGGTCGCGGCTGCCGTCGGGCCGGGTACCAACATCAGTCTGGAAGGTGTAGGTCACCTTGCCGCTGCGGGCGACCTTGCGCGTGATGGGCTCAGCGCGGCGGGTGCGCTTTCTGGGCTCATTGCTGGTCTCGGTGTCCATGGCGGGGATCTCCTGATCGTCAGTCTGAGTAAGGGCTATTCGGCGTCGGGGCCGTGGGTGTCGAGCCATAGTTCGGCTTCGTGTCTGGCCCGCAATGCGTCGCGCTGCTGGGGCTGCGGCCGCCGCGGGATAACCACCCCGTCGAGTAACCCTTCGGCCTTGGCGCGGGCGATCATTCGGTCGAGCTTTCGCAGGTTGACGCCAAGGTCGGCGGCGACTGTCTTGCGGACGGGTTCACCGTTCATGACCGCATACTCAATGCGCCAAGCCAACTCGGTGAGCTGGGGGTCGGCGTTCTCGGGCTGGGTGCGGGTCTGCCGGTAGTCCCCGGGTGCGGCGAACATACCGCCGTTGCGAGCAATCCACTGGCGTGCGCTGAACGCCAACCGCCGCACGGGAACGGAGCGCAGCACCTCGTAATCGACGGTCTGGCCGTCGTCAGCCAAAACGGCCAGCTCGGTGAGCGTCGGCCCGGACTGCTTGCCGGTCGCGACCCGGACCACGTAGGTGAATGGATGCTCGTGCAGCCGGATAGCCACGCGTTCATCAGGTTTCGGGGTGCGGACGTTGAATGGCGTTCTGCCCTTAGGCTTCGGGCCCGGGTCGGCGTAGTCCACACTCACGACGTCACCGGGTTTGAGCTGTGGTGATCCGCCTTTCGCCGTGCGACGCGCGGTCGGCTTGTCAGTCGGCATGGCGGTGCACACCTCTCGGTGATTGATGGTGGGCACCATATTGCCGCCCAACGCTTAAAATGGCAACAGTATCGGCTGGACTTTTGCCAAGCGGTCTTGCATGGTGACTGCATGACCCCGACCGCAGACACCCAAACAACACCTACATTAGACGAATTACGCAGTGGTCCAGCGACTATCAGCGTCGAAGAGGCTGCACGCTTCCTGGGCGTAAGCCGCGCGTACGCGTACGTGATGGTCCGTGAAGGCCATCTACCCGTGATCCGACTGGGGACGAAGCGAGTCCGTGTACCCTCTGCCGCGCTGGCGCGACTGCTGGGAGTCGAGCTGTGACGGCGGACCAGGTCGCTGCACCCTGCGCGTGTGAAATGGCCTTTACGTCAGACGAACTGCCCCCATAGACATCGCTGGCCCGGCGGGCACCACCCCGCCGGGCCGACCAACGACTACCGAAGTCTCCTTGCTGCAACCCCCAAAAACCACGAAGCGGGCCGATCCAACAAAGAAAGGCAACGGCTGTGCCTGATATTACCGCTTCTGCAACTGCTCGGGCGGGGCAAATAACTGAGCTGTGGTCGTGCGCGCCAGCACCTGATAACCACGACGGCGTGCGCGAATACCTCCGCCGGGCTGCCGGTCTGGGCTGCGCGCCGCTGCTGGTGCTGCCGGGCACCAAGGTGCCGTTCGACGGGCGTGCACCGCGTCAACGCATTGCCGACGATCGCGCCGCCCAGGGGGCGGCGAAGGCTGCCGGGAACGCCAACTGGGCCAAGGTCAAGAGCCCGGCCGGGGTGCACCTGGCAACTGCCGACACCGCAATGCTGGACGGGTACCTGGATGAGTATCTGACGGCTTACGGGCCGGTGTATCCAGACGGTGTGCCGGTCAACGTCGCGGTGTCAGTGGGTGGCAGCGGCCTGCTTGTGGTCGACTGCGACACCGCCGAGCAGCTGGCGGGATTCCTGGCGCGGGCGGGTGCACCGCCTGGGACTGAACCCACGGTGCGCTCGCCAGGGCAGCGCGACCTCCGCACGGGCGAGATGACTCACAAGGACGGGGGTCACTTCTACTTCACGGTGCCCAGCTGACAATGATCGTTCCTAAGGCGGGACTGACTGTGTACACCACTTTCTCCGCGAAGGCGCTGCCCTCATTGCCAGAGTGGCCGAGCTATGTCTATCCGGTTGGGGCGAGCATTCAGGCTCCAACCGCCCTATCCCACTATGACCTTTATGGCGCGACGGACGGTTCGGTGACGGAGCTGGACAACACCTACGAAGTCGTCTGGGACATCGGCAATATCCGGCCGCAGGACTGGTCAGAACCGGTCGAGTTCACAGTGATTCCCGGCCCGCAGGCTCCCAACCAAGTCGAGATCGAAGTCGTCGCACGGGCCATGGACCGCCGCGGGACGACGCGCGAGACAGCGACGTTGAACGTGATGCCCGACGTGTGCACGCTCGACGACTTCTACGTCGCCGAGCCGGCCGGCCCTGGTTAAGCAGCGGGCACGGGTGGCGACGGATGCCAGGCTGCTACTAGCGCTCGAACAAACAGACGACGGAACCCCCGAGTGTGCCAACAGTGTGCCAAGACGCGCAGCGACGACGGGGCACGCGTTGGACGAAGCGCTACGGGGCAGGCGGCTGAACTGCGCTTCTTTAGACGGACCGTTACGACGCTGACCCAGATAGACACCCGAGGGCACCTTTACACACCAGCGGTCGGCGGTTCGATACCGTCCGCGCCCACTGTGTCGAGATCGCCCGCGACGGAGCGCACGTCGCGCAGCACCGCCATGACGACCTCTGCGAACGACCGCTTCTCGTCCTCGGCGATCCACTGCGTGAACGCGATGCCGAACGCCATCATCGCGATCTGTGCCGCGACCTCTGCGGCGACGCCGTCTGCTCCGCGCACGCGCAGCTCCGCGGCCAGGGTGCGCCCGATTCCCGCGAGCTTGAGCGCTTCCCGTTCCTGGAGCGCGGGATTGTCGTCGATGATCGACTGACGCTTGCGCGACCATGCGCGGCGCTCGTCGTCGAAGAAGCTCGCCGACGACATCAGTGCGCGGACGGCCGATTCGATCGGCGTCGCATCATCGGGCGCACTGTCGAGCCCGGCCAGGAACGCGTCGATCAGCGACTGCTGACCGCTGAACAGCACCTCGCGTTTGTCGCTGAAGTGGCGGAAGAACGTGCGCTCGGTGAGCCCGACGGCCTGGGCGATCTCGGTCGCGGTCGTCTGCTCGTAACCGCGGGCAGCGAACAGCTCCAGAGCCGCTGCCTGCAGTCGCTCCGCCGTCCCCGGCATCCACCGCGCCATGCGCCGCAGTCTAGTGATGACAGTCGCTGACTTCAGGTGTAGCGTCGATGTCAGTAACTGACATAGAACATCGAGAGGGATCGTCATGAACGTTTTCGTCACCGGAGCGTCGGGGTGGATCGGCAGCGCTGTCGTCGACGAGTTGGTCAGCGCCGGCCACGACGTCACAGGATTGGCACGCTCGGATGCTGCGGCCGCCGCGCTCGAGGCCAAAGGAGTGACGGTGGTGCGCGGCGACCTCGACGATCTGGACGCGATCCGCGCCGGCGCCCTGTCCGCCGATGCGGTCATCCACTTGGCCAACAAGCACGACTGGGCGAACATGGCCGCGACGAACGCCACGGAACGGGCCGCGGCGCAGACCATCGGCGACGCTCTCGCCGACACGGGCAAGGCGTTCCTGCTGGCGTCAGGGCTGATGAGTCTGGCACAGGGGCGGCCGGCCACCGAGGACGATGCCTCTCCGTTCCACGGCGCCGACTCGCCGCGAGGCGGCAGCGAGAACCTGTGCGTGAGTTTCGCCGATCGCGGTGTCCGCTCCGTGGCCCTGCGCTTCTCGCCCACCACACACGGCACCGGCGACCACGGCTTCGTCAGCAGGCTGTGTCAGGTCGCCCGCGAGCGCGGGGTGTCGGGTTACCCCGGCGACGGGCAGAACCGGTGGGCGGCCGTGCACGTCGCGGACGCCGCGCGCATGGTCGTGCTCGGCCTCGACAAGGCCCCTGCGGGCGCACGCCTGCACGCCGTCGCCGAAGAGGGGATTGCAAGCCGGGCGATCGCCGAGGCGATCGGGCAGGCGTTCGACCTGCCCGTCGCCAGCATCCCGCCTGACGCGATCGACGAACACTTCGGCTGGATCGGCGGCTTCTTCAGCTTCGACATGGCCGGCACAAGCGTTGCAACACAACAACTCCTGGGCTGGACACCGACAGGGCCGACGCTGATCGAGGACATCGCCGGCGGTGCCTACGCGCCGACCACGTAGCGGGGTTCAGTCGGGAGTGCCGTCGAGTTGCCGGATTCCTGACACGCCGGTGATCTCGGCCAGAACAGCTGGTGCACGCAGGATTCCCGAGCCGGCCAGGGTCAGTTGTACGCCGACATGACCGCTCGGCGCGCCGAGCGGTTCCCCTGCCGGGTCGGCCGACAGTTCGGTGAGCTGCCAGTTCCGTCGGCTGCAGGCTTCCAGCACCTGCCGCAGCACACCACGGCCGTCCTCGTAGGTGATGTGCAGCGTGATCGCTCCGCCCAGCCGGTTGGCCAGACGTCGGACGACTGGCAGGAAGCCCACGATGATCAGGAAGTGCATCGCCGTGACGGTGCACGCGAGGAGCAGGAGACCGGCACCGGCGGCCATGCCGATCGCCGCGGACTCCCAGACGGCGGCCGCCGTCGTGAGGCCGTGAACCGAACCGCGCCGGAAGATGATGATGCCGGCGCCCAAGAAACCGATGCCGGTGACGATCTGCGCCGCGACGCGCGACGGGTCGACGACCACGAGGCCGGGGACGAGGACGTCGCCGAACCCGTACTTGCTCACCAGCAGGATCAGCGCTGCGGCGGTCCCGACGAGTGTCTGTGTGCGCAAACCCGCACTCTTGCCCTGCAATTCGCGTTCCAGGCCGATCAGCGCGGTCAGCCCGAACGCCACGAACAGCTCGACGATCTGGCGGGTCCCCTGGCCCGGCCCGCTGAAGAACGCCGGGTCGGCGAGCAGCGTCAGCAGCACCCGGTGGCCTTGCGCTCGGCGAGGTGCGCGTGCTCGGCGTTGTCGGCCGCGCGGACCGCGCCGAGGAACTCGTCGAGATCGATCCGCCGCCCGCCCAGCCACGTCCCCGTCACCTGAACCGTGTCGATCAGCGCGGTGGGTTCGACCTCCCACGGATCGGCGCTCAGCTCCACGAAATCGGCGAGCTTGCCGACGCTGATCGACCCCACGAGGTGCTCGCGGCGCAGCGTGCGGGCGGCGTCGATCGTCTGCGCGCGCCACGCCTGATCCAGCGAGATCGACTGCTCCGGGCAGTGCACCGTGCCCTTGCGGGTCCGCCGGGTCACCGCCGTGGCGATGTTGACGATCGGTGTCGGCGGCGACACCGACCCGTCGTTGTGCAGCGAGACGCACGCCCCGGAGTCGACGGCATCGGCGAACGCCGCCCACCGCGCGCCGTAGCGGGGGTCGAACATCGCGCCGTCGAGCAACTCGCCCCAGTAGTAGTACTGGAACGGAGCCATCGACACATGCACCCCGAGCCGGGCCGCGCGATCGAAATGCTCGCGCGTGCCGGCCCCGCAGTGCTCCAGCCGCCAGCGGTGATCGGTACCCACCAGGCCGTGGCGCTGCAGCGCGTCCTCGTAGGCATCCAACGCGAGATCCAGTGCCAGGTCGCCGTTGGCGTGGAACGCCATCTGCCAGCCCGCCGGTGCCGCCTTGTCGAGGATGGCGTCGAGCTGCTCGCGGCTGTAGTTCATCGAGCGCGCCCCGCCTGCCACTGCGGGATCGATGCCCGCGGTGCGGGTGGCCTCGGTCTCGAGATAGGGGAACGAGATCGCGATGTTGCCCACCCACGGGGACCCGTCGGTCCACAGCTTGACTCCCGATTTGGTCAGCCACTCCTCGCCCGCGGTGAACGTCGTTGGCTCCCAATAGGTATCGGTGACCGACATTTCCCACATGCTCACGCGAAGCGGGCACGACGGAGCCGCCGCCAGCGCCTCGTATCCGGCGGCGAACTTCGGGTCGTATGTCATGTCCGAGGTCGACGTGTAGCCACCGCGCGCCATCAGTGCGTAGTAGCTCGCCGCCGACACGAGCGGGTCGCCCATCGCCGTCAGCAGCGGCATCGTCACCGCCGTCACCACCGGCAACTCGAAACCCTGACCGTTCAGCGTCCCGTCGGCGTTGCGGCCGAACTTTCCCGCCACCGGGTCGGCCGGCGGGTCGGTGTCCCAACCGCGCGCCCGGATCAGAGCGGAATTGAAGTACACGCCGTGGCCGGAGTTGTCGGTGACCACGGTGACGCGGTCGCCGAAGATCTCGTCGAGTTCAGGGGCCTTGGGCGACGGATGTCCGTGCAGCAGAGCGTCGTAACCGGCGAACCACAGCGGCGTCTCGGGATCGGTGTGAGCCAGGGCGTCGGCGAAGACCTCCTGCACCTGCGCCCACGACGTCGCCACCCACGGCGCGATCGAGCGGGCCGGCGCCTCGGTGGCGATCCCACTGATCAGCGGATGGCTGTGCGGCTCAACGAATCCCGGCGCCAACACCGCGGCGCCGGTGTCGATCTCCTCGGCACCCGGCAGCGCGGTCCGGCAGTCGTCGATGCTGCCCACCGCGACGATGCGTCCGTCACTGACCGCGACGGCCTGCGCACGGGGGACGGCCTCGTCCATCGTGATGACGGTTCCTGCGGTCACGATCACGTCGGCCATGGGCACAGTCTGACACCGATGTGACAAGCTGCCGTGGTGTTCGCAGCAGTTCGTGGCCGGGCGGCCGGAATCGCTCTCGGTGTGCTGGCCGACGCGGCGCTCGGCGATCCGCGACGAGGGCATCCGGTCGCGTTGTTCGGCAGCGCTGCCGCAGCACTGGAACGCCGGATCTATGCCGACAGCCGACGTGCCGGTGTCGCTTACTGCGCGGTGCTGCTCGGGGCGGTCACGCTGGCCGCGGCGGGCGGAGAGCGCCTGAGCCGGCGGGCGGGGACGATCGGCGAATCCGCCTGGGTCGCGGCCGCGACGTTCATCGCGCTGGGAGGCACCTCGCTGGCCCGCACCGGCGACCGGATGGCGGACTTCGTCGCCGCGGACGACCTTGCCGGCGCGCGCGGGCTGCTGCCGTCACTGTGCGGGCGCGACCCGTCGGTTCTCGACGCGGCGGGCCTGACCCGGGCCGCGCTGGAGTCGATCGCGGAGAACACCTCCGACGCACAGGTGGGGCCGCTGCTGTGGGCCGCGGTGGGCGGTGCACCCGGGGTGCTGCTCTACCGGGCCGCCAACACCCTCGACGCGATGGTCGGCAACAAGTCGTCGCGCTACCGCAGATTCGGTTGGGCGGCGGCACGATTCGACGATCTGCTGAACTTAGCTGCAGCGCGGCTGACGGGCCTGTTCGTCGTCGTCTGCGCCCCGCTGGTCGGGGGGTCACCCGCCGGTGCTGCCCGCGCGTGGCAGCGCGATGCCGCCCGGCATCCCAGCCCCAACGCCGGCGTCGCCGAAGCGTCGTTCGCGGGCGCCCTCGGCATCCAGCTGGGCGGACCCACCCAGTACGCCCACGAATTGGAGATCCGCCCCACGCTGGGAGCCGGACGGGCGCCCGGTGCCGACGACCTCCGGCGGGCGGTCCGGCTCTCCCGCGCCGTCCAGATCGTCGCCGCCGCAGCGGCCGTCAGCGTCGCCTGCCGTAGCGGTCGGCCAGCTTGTCCTCGCGGGTGACCGGCTGGGCCGGGGTGTCCTTCTCCCGCCGACGCGCCTGCACCTCGGCATAGACGAAGTAGCCCACGCCGATCGGGGCGATGATGCCGAACGCGATCCACTGGATGCCGTACGACAGGAACGGCCCGGCCTCCAGGCGCGGCAGCGGCACCACGCCGAGTCCGCCCGGCTGGTCCTCCACCAGCTGCAGATACGACCCTGCCAGTGGTACCCCGACCAGTGTCGAGATCTGGCCGGGATTGATCGAATAGACCTGCTGCACACCGGCATCTCGGAACGGGTCCTTGCCCACCGCGACCGGTTCGCCGTCGCGCAGCCGCGCGGTGATCGTCACGGGCTCGGTCGGGGCGGGGCTGATCTCGGGCACCTCGGAGCCCGTCACCGGCTTGACGTAGCCCCGATCCACCAGCACGGTCGGGCCACCTTCGACGGCGAAGGGGACCAGCACCTCGAACGCCGGATCACCGTCGATCACCCGCAACCGGGCGACCACCTGCGCGGCGGGCAGATACCGCCCCGTCGCCGTCACCCGCTTCCACTGATCGTCGAGTGCCGACGAATCCTGATGCGGCAGTAGCGTCGTCACCGGCACCGGGTCGGCGTTCAGCGACGCAGAGATCTGGGCGTTCTCGCGGGATGTCTTCGTGTTCTTGTGCAGCTGCCACGGGGCGAGCACGGTGAAACACAGGTAGGCGAACGCGATCACCACGACGTAGAGCGCGAGCCACTGCGGGCGCAGCAGGAAAGCGAGCCTGCGCATTCCTCAGCCCGCCTGCCGCCGCTCGGCCAGCTGCTCGTCGACCCAGGCATGCAGGCCGGGCAGGGCGGCGTCGATGACCGCGAACACGGCCTCGAAATCGTCCGGGGTGCCGTAGTACGGGTCGTCGACGTCGAGCGCGTGCTTTCCCGAGCGCGGATCGAACGAGCGCAGCATCCGCAGCCGCTCCGGCGCCACCCCTCGTTCGGCCAGCATGCGCAGGTGGTTGCGGCCCAGCGCCACGACGAGATCGGCGTCGAGATGGTCGTCGGTCATCTGGGCGGCGCGGTGCGCGCTCGGATAGCCGTGGTTGCGCAGCGTCGTCGCGGCCCGGCGATCGGCCGGCTCACCCTCGTGCCAGTGCCCGGTGCCTGCGCTGGTGACCCGCACGGCCTCGGCCAGGCCGCGCTCACTGAGCTGGTGGGCGAACATCTTCTCGGCCATCGGGCTGCGGCAGATGTTGCCCGAGCAGATGAACGTCACGTGCAGCTGATCAGACACCCAGCACCTCGCGCAGCGCCGCGACATCGGCGACGTGGGCCAGCGCGGGGCTGGTCGACGCGATGAAGTCCTCGCGGCCGTAACCCCAGTCGACGACGATCGTGCCGATCCCGTGGGCGGCCGCGCCCTCGACGTCGTGCGAGCGGTCACCGATCATCACCACCCGCTCCGGCAGCGGCTCGAGTTGGGCGAGCGCGTGGGCCAGCACGTCGGCTTTGCTGGACCGGGTGCCGTCGACGCTGGCCCCGGCGATGACCTCGAAGAACCCGTCGAGCTCGAAGTGCTCGAGGATGCGCCGCGCCGTGGGCTCGGCCTTCGACGTCGCCACGGCCAGGCGGACACCCGCTCGCGAGAGGTCGGCGAGCAGCTCCGCGACCCCTGCGAAGGGGCGGTTCATCGACCAGCCGCGGGTCGTGTAATCGGCCCAGTAGGCAGCCATCGCCTCCCCGGCGCGCTCACCCAGGCCCATCGACTCCAGCGTGTGCCGCATCGGAGGACCGACGATGCGGCTCGCCAGGTCGCCGTCGGGCACCGGGGCGCCGATGGCAGCCAGGGCGTGCCGGAAGCTGGCGACGATGCCGTCGGCGGAATCGGTCAGCGTGCCGTCCAGGTCGAAGATCACCAGGTCACCGCTGCGCACCCGGGCCACCCCGGCTGCGCTGTCCACCACGTCCGTCACGCGTCCCATTGTCCCTGATGCCCGGAGTGGCTGGACCTGCGCACTACTGTCGTGATGTGGCATGTCCCGAGGTGGTGCGATGACGGTGCGTCTCGCCGACGTCATCGAGGTGCTGGACGCGGCCTATCCGCCCCGCCTGGCGCAGAGCTGGGATTCCGTCGGCCTGGTGTGCGGAGACCCGGCCGAGGTGATCGAATCCGTCACGCTCGCGGTCGACGCGACGCCCGAGGTGGTCGCGACGGTGCCGGACCGCGGCCTGCTGCTCGCCCACCATCCGCTGCTGCTGCGGGGGGTGGACAGCGTGGCCGCCGACACCGCGAAGGGGCAGCTGCTGCACGCCATGATCCGCACCGGCCGCTCGCTGTTCACCGCGCACACCAACGCCGACAGCGCTTCGCCCGGGGTGTCGGATGCGCTCGCCGAGGCGCTGGGGCTGACGGTCACCGACGTCCTCTCGCCCGGATCGTCGTCGCCGGCGCTGGACAAGTGGGGTGTGTACGCGCCGCGGGACAACGCCGCCGCGGTGCGCGCGGCGATGTTCGACGCGGGCGCCGGCCAGATCGGCGACTACGCGCAGTGCAGTTGGAGCACGTCTGGGGTCGGTCAGTTCCTGCCGCTCGCCGGCGCGGCACCGGCCATCGGAACGGTCGGCACCGTCGAACAGGTCGACGAAGATCGTGTGGAGATGGTGGCGCCGCGGTCACGGCGGGCGGCGGTGTTGGCCGCCCTGCGCGCGGCACATCCCTACGAAGAGCCCGCGTTCGACGTCGTCGCCGTCGAGTCGGTCCCCGACGGCACGGGCCTGGGGCGCATCGCCGTGATTGACGAACCGGAACCGTTGAGCGCGTTCGTCACCCGGGTGCGGCGCGGGCTGCCCGCCACGACGTGGGGGGTGCGTGCCTCCGGCAATCCCGACGCGCCGGTGTCCCGCGTGGCGGTGTGTGGCGGAGCGGGGGATTCGCTGCTGGCCGAGGTGGCGCGGGCCGACGTGCAGGCCTACGTGACCGCCGACCTGCGCCACCATCCCGCCGACGAACACCGACGGACATCCGGTGTCGCCCTCGTCGACGTCGCGCACTGGGCCAGCGAGTACCCGTGGTGCGGCCAGGCGGCCGCGCTGTTGCGTCGACACTTTGCCGACCTGCCCATCACCGTGTCCCCGGTGCGTACCGACCCCTGGAATGTCGAGGATTGTTCACATGAAAGCTGATGTGGCGCAGCAACGTTCGTTGCTCGAGCTGGCCGAGCTGGACGCCGAGATCGGTCGCCTCGACCACCGGGTGAAGAACCTGCCCGAGCGGTCGAAGCTGGAGGCGGCCCAGAGCGCGCACCACGAGGCGAACGACCGGTTGGCCGCGGTGCAGTTGGCGCTCGCCGACATCGATGCTCAGGTCGCCAAGTTCGAGAGCGAGATCGACAGTGTGCGTCAGCGGGAGGACCGGGATCGCCGTCTTCTCGAGGGTGGGACCGTGGACGCCAAACAGCTCACCGAGATCCAGCACGAACTCGAGACGTTGGAGCGCCGGCAGTCCAGCCTCGAGGACTCGCTGCTGGAGGTGATGGAACGCCGCGAAGAGCTTGCAGCGGAACAGGATCAGGCGCTGGCCGGTATCGACGATCTGCAGAGCGCGATGACCGATGCCCAACGCAACTGCGATTCGGCTCGCACCCATCTGAGTCAGCTCGCCCACCAGGCGCGCTCGCGGCGCGAGGAACTCGTCGCGACGATCGACGAGTCCCTGGTCTCGATGTACGAACGCCAGCGGTCGCGCGGCGGGGTGGGGGCGGCGGTGCTGCAGGGCAGGCGATGCGGGGCGTGCCGGCTCGAGATCGACCGCGGCGAGTTGGCGCGCATCGCTGCCGCGGCCGACGACGACGTGCTGCGCTGCCCGGAATGTTCGGCGATTCTGTTGCGGGTCAAGGGCGCCGGCGCGTGAAGGTGCTGCTCGAAGCCGACGGGGGATCGCGCGGAAACCCCGGACCGGCCGGGTACGGGGCGCTCGTCCGGTCGGCCGATCGTGGCGAGGTGCTCGCCGAAACGAAGGAAGCGATCGGCCGGGCCACCAACAACGTCGCCGAATACCGCGGCCTGATCGCAGGATTGGAGGCCGCCGCGCGGATCGGCGCCACCGACGTCGAGGTCCGGATGGACTCGAAGCTGGTCGTCGAGCAGATGGCGGGGAACTGGAAGGTCAAGCATCCGGATCTGGCGGTACTGCACCGGCAGGCCCAGCAGCTGGCGGCCGCGTTCGACCACGTCAGCTACACGTGGGTGCCCCGGGCGCAGAACAGCGCCGCTGACGCGCTGGCCAACCAGGCCATGGATGCCTCGGCGGAATCCGCTGCGGTGGCGGTGAATCCGGCGGGGTGGACGGGTGCGAAAGGCGCACCCACGAAGCTGTTGCTGCTTCGTCACGGTCAGACGCCGTTGTCGGTGGAACGCCGGTACTCCGGTCGTGGCAACCCGGCCCTGACCGACCTGGGTGTTCGCCAGGCCGCCGCTGCGGCGGACTATCTGGGGCGCCTCGGTGGGATCGACGCGGTGGTGTCCTCTCCGCTGCAGCGGGCGCACGACACCGCGGCCGCGGCGGCCGGAGCGCTCGGACTGGACGTCGAGGTGGACGACGACCTGATCGAGACCGACTTCGGCGGGTGGGAGGGGCTGACGTTTCGCGAAGCGTCGGAACGGGATCCGGACCTGCACCGACAATGGTTGTCCGACACCGCCGTTGCGCCGCCGGAGGGGGAGAGCTTCGATACGGTCGCGCGCCGAATCGCCCGGGTGCAGCAGCGGCTGGTGTCCGAACGGGGCGGACAGACCGTCCTCGTCGTGTCCCACGTGACGCCGATCAAAACGCTTCTGCGGATGGCGCTCGATGCCGGCCCGGCGATCCTGTACCGGCTGCACCTGGATCTGGCGTCGTTGTCGATCGCAGAGTTCTACCCCGACGGAGCCGCGTCGGTACGGCTGGTCAACCAGACCGCCTACTTGTGATCGGTGTGCAGGTGCACGCGCTCGCCGTGCAGGCCGAACAGCGCGATCGCCTCGACAGGTCCGTCGATCGCACCGAACCAGTGCGGTGTCCAGGTCGAGAACTCCACGGCCTCACCGGGTTTGATGGTGAATTCCCGATCGCCCAGCAGCAGGCGCATGCGGCCGGACAGCACGTACATCCAGTCGTGACCCTCGTGCACCGGCAGAGGTTCAGGCGGGGTTTTGCGCCGTGCGCTGATGCGGATCTTGTAGGCGTGTAACCCGCCGGCGGGCCCCTGTCCCGTCAGGGGCCAGAAGGTGATCTGATGGTTGGTGTGGGCACCGCCGCGCACCCGTGGATCGTCGACCTCGGGCTCGCGCAGCAGTTCGTCCGTGCTGACCGACAGCGCGCGGGCCAACCGCGGCAGATGATCGAGTGCGAGCCGCCGTTTCCCGGACTCCAGCCGGCTCAACGTGGACACGTCGATGCTGGACCGGGTCGCCACGTCGTCGAGCGTCATGCCCCGCTGGGTGCGCAGCTCACGCAACCTGCGCCGCACCCGCGCCTCGACTCCGTCGTCCTCGTTTGCCTGCATGGCAAAAGAGCTTGGCAGATCCATGCGTGGACGAGCAAGGTGGTGTCATGACGGAGCAATGGGACTGCGTGGTGATCGGCGGCGGGGCCGCCGGGCTGAGCGCGGCGCTGATGCTGGGCCGCGCCCGGCGACGAACGCTGGTGGTGGATGCGGGTGCACAGAGCAATCGCGCCGCGCACGGCATCGGCGGTCTCCTCGGATTCGACGGCGTCCCACCGGCGCAGGTGTATGCACACGGGCGTGACGAGCTGACCCGCTACCCGTCGGTGCAGGTGCGCGACGACGAGGTGACCGTGGTGACGCCGCACGAAGGGGGCTTCACGGTCGCGCTGGCCGGCGGCGGCACCGCGGAGGTGCGGCGCGTACTGCTGGCGATGGGCATGCACTACGAGATACCGGGAATCGAGGGCCTCGAGGCGTACTGGGGCGCTGCGGTGTTCCACTGCCCGTTCTGCCACGGCTGGGAGATGCGCGACCAACCTCTCGGTGTGGTGGCGCAGGGGGAGCGGGCGGTGCACCTGGCTTCTCTGCTTCGCAGCTGGACCGACGACATCGTCGTGATGTCCCACGGTCCGGCCGAGCTCGCCGATGCGCAGCGGGCGCTTCTGGCCGGGTACGGCATCGCGGTCGACGAGCGGACGATCGCGAGCGTCGAGGGAGCCGACGGGCAGCTGGACGCGGTCGTGTTCGACGACGGATCGCTGGTGCACCGGCGCGGCCTGCTGGTGGCGACCACGCTGCGTCAGCGCAGCGGGTTGGCGCAGGCGCTCGGGGTGGCTTTTGCTTCCCCGGGGCCGGTGGCGGCGGAAACCATTGCGGTGGATGCGCTGTCGCAGACCTCGGTGCCCGGTGTCTTCGCCGCGGGAGACGTGAGCGCGCAGATGTATCAGGTGGCCGCCGCCGTCGCATCGGGATCCGCGGCCGCCGCGTCGATCGTTCGCAGTCTGATGGAGGAGCTTTTGTGAGTGAGCACGAGGAGCAGGACGAGAAGGCCCAGTGGGAGGCGCGATACGCCGAGCGGGAGCGGGTGTGGAGCGGCCGGGTGAACCCCTGGCTCGCGGACGTGGCGGGCTCGTTGGTCCCGGGCCGTGCGCTCGACCTCGGGTGCGGCGAGGGGGCCGACGTGCTGTGGCTCGCCGAGCACGGGTGGCAGGTTCTGGGCGTCGACATCTCCGAGACTGCGCTGCAACGCGCGATCGAGGAGGGGATCCGACGAGGCGCTGCGATTCGCCGCGTGAGCTTGCAGCAGATGAACCTGTCGAACGACTTTCCGGAGGGGACGTTCGATCTGGTGTCGGCGCAGTTCCTGCAGTCGTTCGTGCACCTGGACAGGCGGCGCATCTTCACCCTTGCCGCGCGGGCCGTCGCGCCGGGCGGGGTGTTGATCATCGTCGACCACGGTGCCGCGCCGCCGTGGGCGAATCTCAAGCACGACCACGAGTTCCCGACGGTCGACGGCGTGTTGTCGCAGCTCGGCATCATCCTGCGGGAGTGGGACCAGCTGCGCGCCGAGCAGGTCGAGCGAGAGGCGGTCGGCCCGGACGGTCAGCAGGCGGTGCTGTTAGACAACCTGATCGTGCTCAGACGCCGAGCCGACGGCTGAGTTCCCGCACGCCTGCTCCGGTGAGGTGCGACAGCGCGTCGGGGCGGCCTGCCATCGCCATCAGCACGGCTTCGCCCGGTCCGCGTACCTGCGGGCCACGCCCGGCCGTCCAGTCGACGTCGGTGGCGATCAGGCTCAGTCCGCGGGTTCGGAGTGCTCCGCGGATCAGCGGCGCGATCCGGGCGAAGCCGAGGGCGGAGCGGAGCGGGCCGGCGGCGATGACGCGGGGGAGGTGCAGTGCGCGACGAACATCCTGGTGGTGAATCATGCACTCGGTCAGGGCAATTCGACCGTCGAAGCCGGCCCCGACGCCGCGTGGTTCGGCCTTGGTTCGCAGCGCGGCGACGACCTCGGCGCGGGACCAGGTCGACAGGCGTTCCAGGTCGGCGGTATTGAGCCTGTCCACGCTGCCGCGATATCGCGCCATGCCCGCGAGGAAGGCGGGGGAGCCGCGGTCCAGGTAGGCCACGATGTGGATCGCGACGTCGCGGACCCGCCACCCGGCACAGAGGCTCGGTGCGCTCCACTGGTCGTCGTCGAGGGCGGCGAGCAGATCGGCGAAACTCATCCGCTCCGCAGCTGCCCATTGCTTTCCGTCCATCGCTGTTGATCGTGGCAGACGGAGTTGTCGGAGGGTCGTTGTAGCGTCGGCACCATGCTCGCACAGGTGTTCGATTTCGACGGGTCGGCCTCGGAGGCCGAGCTGCGCGAGGTCGTCGCGCGCTGTGAACGGCTGAAGGCGCACGCGGCGGCAATGCAGGCCCGCGCCACCGCACTGTGGGCCGACAAACGCCGGGCTGCCGAGGCCGGGATGCCCGCGGCGAAACAGGCGCGCGGGCTGGCGTCCGAAGTCGCGCTCGCGCGCGCGGATTCGCCGGCGCGCGGGAATCAGCACCTCGGGTTCGCCCGTGCGCTGGTCGAGGAGATGCCCCACACCCTGGCCGCGCTGGAGGCCGGGGTGCTCACCGAATGGCGGGCCACCCTGATCGTCAAACAATCGGCCTGCCTGACCGTCGAGGACCGCCGCGCGTTGGACGCCGAATTATGCGCTGATCAGGACGCTTTGCTCGGGGTGGGCAATGCGCGGATCGAAGCCGCCGCCGCAGCGATCGCCGCCCGATTGGACGCCGCCGCGGTCGTCGAGCGGAAAGAACGCGCGGCGGCGTCGGCGCGGGTGTCGACCCGACCCGCCCCCCACGGCATGGTCTACCTGACCGCGCTGATGCCGCTCGCGCAGGGAATCGGCGTCTACGCCGCCTTGAAGCGGGAGGCCGATCTGTGCGGGGACGGGCGCCCGCGCGGGCAGATCATGACCGACACCCTCTACCAGCGGGTCACCGCGCGCCCGGCCGAGGTGCCGGTGCCGATCGCGGTCAACCTGGTCATGGCCGACACCACGCTGTTCGGTGACGACGACTGTCCCGGCTGGGTCGACGGTTACGGGCCGGTGCCGGCGGCGGTGGTGCGGGATCTGGTGTCCGAGGCGGTGACCGATGAGGCGGCGAAGGCGACACTGCGCCGGCTCTACCGGCATCCGAACTCGGGCCAGTTGGTGGCGATGGAATCCCGGGCTCGGATCTTCCCGACAGGGTTGGCGGCGTTCATCGGGCTGCGCGACCAAACCTGTCGCACCCCCTACTGCGACGCCCCGATCCGCCACCACGACCACGCCGTCCCCGCCCGACAGGGAGGCCCGACCTCAGCACTCAACGGGCTCGGCACCTGCGAAGCCTGCAACTACACCAAAGAAGCCCCCGGCTGGACCGTCACCACCCGAGACGACCACGGCCGCCACACCGCCACCTACCACACCCCCACCGGAGCCACCTACCACTCCACCGCACCACCACAACCCGGACCATTGCGCAGATACAGCGTCATCGAAGGGCGACTGAGCATCGACATCGTCGAGTTCACCCGCGCCGCCTGAGAGCACGGCCTGACCGAGCGTTACCGGAATCGGCGCGCCAGGCGCTACGTTGTCAGGGCGGATGAGCTGGCTGGGCGGCCGCGGACCATCGCACGCCGGACAGGGGTACGGCCGAGGTGGTTCGAGGAAAGTCCGGACTTCACAGAGCAGGGTGATTGCTAACGGCAATCCGAGGTGACTCGCGGGAAAGTGCCACAGAAAGCAGACCGCCACCGCCGGGTCTTCGGGCCAGCGGTGGTAAGGGTGAAACGGTGCGGTAAGAGCGCACCAGCGCTCCGGGTGACCGGAGCGGCTCGGCAAACCCCACCCGAAGCAAGGCCAAGAATGCCGCGTTGGGGGACGCGGCAGCGCAGACGCCCGAGGGCTGCTCGCCCGAGTCTGCGGGTAGGCCGCTCGAGGCACCCGGTGACGGTGTGCCCAGATGGATGGTCGCCGCTCCGCTGCCAGTCATGGCGGCGGGGAACAGAATCCGGCTTACAGGCCGGCTCATCCGCCCCCCGGGGTCAGGACTTCTTGACAGCCCTCGCGAGCTCGTCGAGGGCGTCGGCCACCTGCTCCTCGCAGCGCACTGCCAGATCGTGCTCCTGTTGGTACAGGAGTCCGTAGGTGAACGTGTCCTCGCCGGCGGCGTGGGCCTGCTCGGCCTGGCGAATCAGGTGCGATCTGCTGACCACGCTGTCCTGATGGTCGCCGAGCAGCGACTGGATCGACTTCGCCCGGTCGGCGACCTTCGACTTCCCGGTGGCCGCGGCGGTGTAGCGCAGCTGCTTGGCCCGCTTGCGGATCTTGTGCAGCGCCTCGTCGGCGTGCTCGCCACCCACTTCATCCTCGGCCTTCGCGGCCGCCTTGCGCACCCGTTTGTAGGCCGCCCCGATGGTCACCTCCGCCCGCTCCTCGCCGGGTGCCAACGACGGCTCCGTCGTCGCCAACTCCTCCAACGCGTCCAGCAGGCGGAAATAGCGAGGCGTGCGCATCGCCGCCAACGAGCGTTTCCATCCGGTCTGGTAGCGCTTCTTCGCACCCTCGACGAGCCGCTCGCGCACCGGCCCGCGCACCAGGTCGTCGGGCAGCCCGTCCAACGCCTGCTCGTACCGCTCGGCCAGCACCTCCGCGTCCCGGGCGACACCCAGCACGGCGGCCAGCTCGCGCAGCTCTCCGAGCACCCACGCGTCGTCGGTGATCCCGAACGCACCCTCCGACGACTGCAGCAGGCTCCGGATCTTGCGCGTCGTCACCCGCATCTGGTGCACCGAGTCGTACACGTCCGAACGCACGGCGCGGTCCCACGCGATCAGCTCGGCGACCTGCTCGGCCACCGCCCGATGCACCGGATCGTCGGGCACCTCCGGTCCATCGTCGGCGGGCGTCTCGAGCACCCGGGCCAACTTCGAGCCGTGCCCGGCCGGTCGGGCGCCGGCATCCAGCAGGCGGCGGGTCAGCGGTTTGAACAGCGCGCGATCGGCCCCCTCGACCAGTTCGAGCTCCCACTCCCGCCAGTACTGCTCGTCACCGCCCACAGCGCCCGCCGTCACGTGGTCATCGCAGAACTCCGCCACCGCCGACCCGTCCGGGCCGTAGAGCATCGTCACGTCGCGGACCGTGCTGATCCGCGCGACCGGCGCCAATCCGCGGCCTCGGACGATCGCGAGGACCACGTCGCGCAACTCATCGGGCACCTGCGGATGCGCCGGCGCGCCGTCCTCCAGCGGCACGCGGACCTCAGTTCGGCTGTCCTGGCCCGCCGGCAACTTGAGATGCCATCCGGCATCGGTGCCGCCGATACGGCGCCGCAGCGTGATGCGATGGCGGGCCAGGTCGTGCGCCGATGTGTCGTAGTAGACAGCGTCCAGCGACTGTGACGGCGACCGCTCCGAACGCGACACCGCCGCCAGCCCCTCGAACGACGGGCTGACCGTCGCATCGTCGACGTCGAACTTGCGCTCTGTCTCGGTGTACCTGGAGATATCGGACGGTCGGGCGGGCATGAACACCTTCGCTTCGGAGGAGAGGGGGCCCCAAGACTGCCACACCGAGGTGAACCGCGACCCCGGTCGCCGTTATCGAAACGGAATCGAGTCGACATCAGACGCGCCGGACTCGTGTTCTCGATCCTGTGAAGAACTCTTACAATTCTCTTATGAGTCCAGAGATGAGGCTCGAGGATTATCTCGACGCCGAAGGCAACATCGAGATCCCCGCCGGGATCACGCTGACGTCGTTCTTGGATCGCCACGCCGAGCAGTCGGGTGAGGCGCCCGCATACCGCTACCTCGACTACGACCGCGACTGCACGGTCGAGTTGAGTTGGTCGGCACTGCGCACCCGACTACGGGCCGTCAGTGCACGCCTGCAGCAGATCACCGACACCGGCGACAGGATCGCCATCCTCGCCCCCCAGGGCGTGGAGTACGTGGTCGGGTTCTTCGCCGCCATCCAGGCCGGCGGTATCGCGGTTCCGCTGTTCGCCCCCGAGCTCCCCGGGCACGCCGAGCGTCTCGAGGCGGTGCTGGGTGACGCGCAGCCGACCGTCGTGCTGACCACCACGGCTGCCGCCGCGCCGGTCCGGGACTTCCTCAAGACCATCCCGCGGGAGCGGCGCCCGCGGATGCTCGCCGTCGACGCGGTGCCCGACGCTGTCGGCGAGCACTTCACGCCCGCGCGCGTGCAGACCGACGACATCGCCTATCTGCAGTACACCTCGGGCTCCACCCGCACGCCCGCGGGCGTCGAGATCACCCATCGCGGCGCTGCGACCAACGTCGTGCAGATGATCGAGTCCGTTGGTCTGGACTGGGACACCCGCAGCGTCAGCTGGCTGCCGCTGTTCCACGACATGGGCCTGCTGATGATCATGTTCCCGGCGCTGGTCGGCGGACACATCACGCTGATGTCACCTGTCGCGTTCGTGCGTCGGCCCTACCGCTGGATCCGGGAGCTCGGCGCATCGGACAAGCCGACGTTCGCCGCCGCCCCCAACTTCGCGTTCGAGCTCGCCGCCCAGCGCGGACGTCCGCCCGCCGGAGAGGCCCTCGACCTGAGCAACGTCGCCGGCCTGATCAACGGCTCCGAGCCGGTCAGCCTGGCCTCGGTCGACGCGTTCGTCAGTGCCTTCGCGCCCTACGGATTGAAGCCCTCGGCCATCAAACCGTCCTACGGCATGGCCGAAGCCACGCTGTTCGTCTCCACCACCGAGTCCGGTTCCGTGCCACGCGCGGTGCACCTCGACCGCGCTGCGCTCGGCGCGGGGAACGCGGTCGACGTCGGAGCCGATGACACCGACGCCGTCGTCAGCGTGTCGTGCGGGCACATCGCGCGCAGCCAGTGGGCGGTGATCGTCGACTCCCAGACCGACAGCGAGCTGCCCGACGGCCAGGTCGGCGAGATCTGGCTGCACGGCGACAACATCGGCCGCGGGTACTGGAACCGTGCCGACGAGACCGAGTTGACCTTCCGCAACAAGCTGCAGTCCCGGCTCACCGAACGGAGTCACGCCGACGGGTCGGCCGAGAGCGCACTGTGGCTGCGCACCGGCGATCTCGGCGTCTACATCGACGGCCAACTGCACATCACCGGCCGCGTCAAGGACCTGATCATCGTCGACGGCCGCAACCACTACCCGCAGGACATCGAAGCGACAGTGTCCGCGGCCTCCACGGCGGTGCGGTCCGGCTTCGTCGCCGCGTTCTCGGTGCCGGGCGCCGGGCGGGAAGAGGTGGTGATCGTCGCCGAACGTGCCCCCGGCGCAGGACGGGCCGACGCCGCACCCATCGTGGACGCCATCCGCGCGGCCGTCTCGCGGCGCCATGCGATACCGCTGGCCGACATCAAACTCGTTGCCGCCGGAGTGATCCCGCGAACCACGAGCGGGAAGCTGGCGCGGCGGGCCTGCCGCGCGCGCTACCTCGAGGGCGCCCTCTAGACCGTCGCACGATAGCGTCGCGGGTGTGAGCGACTTCCACACCATCGACGTGCACCGCAGCGCTGGAATGGTGCGCCTGACGTTGAACCGGCCCGACGCCGCCAACGGGATCAACGCCGAGATGGCGCGTGAGCTCGCGCTGGCGGCGGCCGCCTGCGACGACCCCGCGGTGAAGGCCGTCACCATCACCGGCACCGGCCGGTTCTTCAGCGCCGGAGGCGATCTCAGGGACTTCGCGGCCGCGGCGCACCGCGGCCGCCATCTCAAGGGCGTCGCCGACGACCTCCACCGCGCCATCTCCACGTTCGCGCGGTGCGACGCCGTGGTGATCACCGCCGTCAACGGTGCGGCGGCGGGCGCGGGATTCTCGCTCGCGGTGCTCGGTGATCTGATCCTCGCCGCGGAGTCGGCGTCCTTCACGATGGCCTACACCCGGGTCGGGTTGACCCCGGACGGCAGCGCCAGCTTCGTGCTGCCGCGCCTGGTGGGGATGGCGCGGACCAAGGAACTGATGCTCACCAACCGGACGCTGTCGGCGACCGAGGCGCTGCAATGGGGTCTGGTCACCGAGGTCGTCGCCGACAACGCACTGACGCAACGCGCCGATGACCTCGCCACCGCCATGTTGCGCACCTCCGGCGGGGCCAACGGCGGCGTGAAAGCGCTGCTGCTCGACAGCTTCGGCAACGGCCTGGAAGCTCAGATGGAGCTCGAGGGCCGGTTGATCGCCCAGCGCGCCGAATCCGCGGACGGCCGCGACGGCGTCGACGCGTTCCTGGCGAAACGCCGACCGGGTTTCGCCGGCGGCTAGAAGGAGTGTTCCTCGGCCGGGAACGCGCCGGTCGCGACCTCCGCGGCGTAGTCCGCTGCGGCGCGGCGCAATTCGTCGCCGACGGCGCCGAACCTCTTGACGAACTTGGCCGTCCGGCCGCGCGTCATGCCCGCCATGTCCTGCCAGACCAGCACCTGGGCGTCGCAGTTGGGGCCCGCGCCGATACCGACGGTCGGGATCGTCAGCTTGCCGGTGATCTGCGTCGCCAGCTCTGCGGGCACCATCTCCATCACCACGGCGAACGCGCCGGCCTCTTGTACGGCGATCGCGTCGTGGATCGTCTGCTCGGCGCCGTCACCGCGGCCCTGGACCTTGAAACCGCCCAGGCCGTTCACACTCTGGGGGGTGAAGCCGATGTGGGCCATCACCGGAATGCCGGCTGCGGTGACCGTCGCGATCTGCTCGGCCACCCGCTCGCCACCCTCCAGCTTCACCGCGTGCGCGCCCGTCTCCTTCAAGAACCGGGTCGCGGTGGCCAGGGCCTGCGCGGGCCCCGCCTCGTAGCTTCCGAACGGCAGGTCGGCCACGACGAGCGCGTGGGGGGCGCCGCGAACGACACCGCGCACCAGCGGGACGAGTTCGTCGATCGTCACCGGGACGGTCGTGTCGTAGCCGTAGACGACGTTGGCCGCCGAATCGCCGACCAGGAGCACCGGGATCTCAGCGTCGTCGAAGACCGCTGCCGTCGAATAGTCGTACGCGGTGAGCATCGCCCACTTGTGGCCTTCGGACTTCCACTTGGCGAGGTGATGAGTGCGGATCTTCGTCCGCTGAGCGGCGGTTTGCGAGGCAGCGCCGTACACACTCTGTTCAGACATCGATGTCCCCCAGATGGGTGGTCGTTTCGGTTCCTCGTGGCCGCTTCGGGTCCCCGGGTGCCGCTGACCCGTCAAGTCTGCCATCACGTCACCAGAAGTTGAACAACGCGTTAAGTGGATTTGCTCACATCCCCCCGCGGCGCGCCTACGATCGGCGGATGCAACGGCTCAGCGGGTTCGACGCCAGCTTCCTGTATCTCGAGACCGCGGCGCAGCCGTTGCATGTGTGCTCGATCCTCGAACTCGACACCTCGACGATGCCCGGCGGTTACTCGTTCACCGCGTTCCGTGACCTGTTGGCAGAGCGCATCCGTGCGATGCCGGAGTTCCGGGAACGTCTGGCCGACAACCGATTCAACCTCGACCATCCGGTGTGGGTCGACGACGAGGACTTCGACGTCGACCGCCACCTGCATCGGATGGGTCTGCCCTCGCCCGGTGGGTCACGCGAACTCGCCGACATCTGCGGCCACATCGCATCGCTTCCGCTGGACCGCACGCGGCCGCTGTGGGAGATGTGGGTGATCGAGAACTTCCGCGACGACCCCGCGAGCGACCGCGGTGACCGCATCGCGGTGATGACGAAGGTGCACCACGCCGCCGTCGACGGCGTGACCGGAGCCAATCTGATGTCGAAGCTGTGCACCACCGAACCCGACGCGCCGGCGCCGGAGCCCGTCGCAGGTCCCGGCGGGGGAAGCGATCTCGAGATCGCGCTCAGCGGGGCCATGCGGTTCGCGACCCGGCCGCTGCGGCTGGTCAACGCGGTGCCGAACACACTGACGACGGTCATCGACACCGTTCGGCGCGCCCGCAGCGGGATGACGATGGCGCCCCCGTTCGTCGCACCGAAGACCGCGTTCAACGCCAACGTCACCGGCCATCGCAACGTCGCGTTCGCCCACCTCGACCTCGAGGACATCAAGATCGTCAAGAACCACTTCGGGGTCAAGGTCAACGACGTGGTGATGGCCCTGGTGTCCGGGGTGCTGCGCACGTTCCTGCTGAACCGGGGCGAACTCCCGAACAGCTCCCTCATCGCGATGGTGCCGGTGTCGGTGCACGAGAAATCCGACCGCCCCGGCCGCAATCAGGTGTCGGGGATGTTCTCACGGCTGGAGACCAACATCGCTGACCCGGTGGAGCGGCTCAAGGCCATCGCCGAAGCGAATACGGTTGCCAAACAACACAGTTCGGCGATCGCGGCCACCCTGCTGCAGGACTGGACGCAGTTCGCGGCGCCGGCGGTGTTCGGCCTGGCGATGAGGGTCTACGCCAGCAGCCGGCTCAGCGGCGCCCGCCCGGTGCACAACCTCATCGTGTCCAACGTGCCCGGCCCACAGGGGCGGCTCTACCTGCTCGGGTGCGCGGTGGAGGCCATGTATCCGCTCGGCCCGGTCTTCCACGGCTCGGGCCTGAACATCACCGTGATGTCGCTGTCGGGCAACCTCGACGTCGGCATCGTGTCCTGCCCCGAGTTGCTGCCCGATCTGTGGGACATGGCCGACGACTTCGACGTCGCGCTCAAGGAACTGCTCAGCGCGACCCAGTAGCCGTCAAGAGGCCCCGACCGCGCCTCGCCAGCGCAGATGCCGGTTCATGGCAGCATGTGTTGCCATGAAGCTCATGACCGGGATCGCGCGATCCGGCCTCGTCCTCGCGGCGGTCATGCTGCTCGTCGCCGGATGCAGCAAGGTCGTCGACGGCCGCGCGATGCTCGCGGTCCCGCGTCCCGGCTCGCCGATCCAGTGGAACGCCTGCAAGCCCGCCGGCCCGTCGGACCGGTCGCGCATTCCCTCCGGCGCCGAGTGCGGTCTGCTGTCGGTTCCGGTGAACTGGGACAACCCGGACAGTGCCGAGGGCGCGGTCGCGCAACTCGCCGTGGTGCGGTTCAAGGCCACGGGCCAGAAGATCGGCTCGTTGATCGTCAACCCCGGCGGTCCCGGCGAATCGGGTGTCAACGCCGCGGCGAACATGGTCGCGACCCTGCCCAACGAGCTGCGGGAGCGCTTCGACCTCGTCGGCTTCGACCCGCGCGGCGTCGCGAACTCCTCACCGGCGGTGTGGTGCAACTCCGACGCCGACAACGATCGGTTGCGGGCAGACAACGTCGTGGCCTACACCCCGGAAGGGGTGGCGCACATGGAGAAACTGACCAGAGAGTTCGTCCAGCGCTGCGTCGACAAGATGGGCAAGGACTTCCTCGCCAACGTCGGCACGGCGAGCGTGATCAAGGACCTCGACGCGCTGCGCCAAGCCCTCGGCGACGAGAAGCTGACCTACCTCGGGTACTCCTACGGAACCCGGATCGGGGCCGGCTACGCCGAGGCCTACCCGGACAAGGTGCGCGCGATGATCCTCGACGGCGCCGTGGATCCCAACGCCGACCCGCTCGAGGCCGACATCCGCCAGGCCGCAGCGTTCCAGAAGGCGTTCGACGACTACGCCGCCGACTGCGCCAAGGACACCACCTGCCCGCTGGGCACCGATCCCGCCAAGGCCGTCGATGTCTACCAGCAACTGGTCTATCCGCTGGTGGACAACCCCGCCCGCACCCAGGACCCCCGCGGCCTCAGCTATTCCGACGCGGTCGTCGGGACGATCCTGCCGCTGTACTCGCCGAGTCTGTGGCGGCATCTGACGGAGGCACTGACCGAGATCAAGCAGGGCCGCGGCGACACGATGCTGTCGCTGGCCGACCTGTACATGGGCCGCGACGCCCAGGGCCACTACAACAACTCCACCGATGTCCGCGTCGCGGTCAACTGTGTGGACAAGCCCGCGATCACCGACCGCGCCACCCTCGTCGACCAGGACCGCCGGCTGCGGGAGGCCGCGCCGTTCATGAGCTACGGCTCGTTCACCGGCTACGCGCCATTGGGCACGTGCGCGATGTGGCCCGTGCCGCCCACCAGCCAGCGTCACGAGATCAAGGTCACCGGGCTACCGCCGGTGCTGGTCGTCTCCACGACCAACGATCCCGCCACGCCGTACCAGGCCGGCGTCGACCTGGCCAAGCAGCTCGGCGGCAGCCTGCTCACCTTCGAGGGCACGCAACACACCGTCGCGCTGCAGGGCAACACCTGCGTCGACGACATCGCCACCCGGTACCTGCTCGACCTGACGGTGCCCCCGCCGGGTGCGCGGTGCTGACGATCGCGGTCGTCGGTGAGGCCGACCTGACCGACCTGATGCCGCTGATGCGCGGGTACTGCGACTTCTACCGGGTCGACCCCACCGACGCCGACCTGCTCGCGATGATGCGCGCCCTGATCGCCGACCCGCGGGAAGGCCTGCAACTCATCGCCCGCGACGACACCGGCGCCGCCGTCGGGTTCGCGACCGTGTTCTGGACGTGGCAGACGCTGTACGCGGCGCGGGTCGGGGTGCTCAACGACCTCTTCGTCACCGAGCGGGCCCGCGGCACCGGGGCCGGCCGGGCGCTGATCGACCGGTGCCTGAAGCACTGCCGCGAGCGCGGCGCACAAAAGCTGGTGTGGGAGACGGCGCACGACAACGTCACCGCCCAGCGGCTCTACGACGGGATCGGCGCGGAGAAGTCCAGCTGGCTGACCTACGAACTGGACGCCGGATAACAGCCCGGTCACCGTTGGGGCCCAGGGGAAGCCGCGCGCGGTATCCCGTGACAGCATGGTCTCCCATGTGGCGGGTGGGACGGATGGTCGCGGCTGTGTGCGTGATGGCGGCCGCGCTGTGCCCGCCGGCGGCCGCCGCGCCGGCATCGGGGCTGACGTGGGGATCGTGCGCGAACGTCGTCAAAGACGCCGCCCGCATCCCCACGGCACGGTGCACCACCGTCTCGGTACCGGTGGACTACGCGAAACCCGATGGCGCACAAGCGCAATTGGCCGTCATCAAGGTGCCGGCCAGCGGCCGGAGGATCGGTGCGCTGCTGGTGAATCCCGGCGGGCCGGGTGCCTCGGCCGTCGACACCGTCGCCGACATGGGCGCCTCCCTGGCCGGTTCGCCCATCACCGAGCAGTTCGACCTGGTCGGCGTCGACCCCCGCGGTGTGGGGCACTCGACGCCCACGCTGCGCTGCCGCACCGACGCGCAGTTCGACGCCTACCGCGCGCAGCCGATGACCGACTACAGCCCGGACGGCGTCGCCCAGATCGAAGGCGTGCTGCGCGATTTCGCGAACCAGTGCCTGGCCGCCGTGGGCCCCGACTACCTGGCCAACGTCGGCACCGCCGCCGCGGTGCGTGACATGGACACCGTCCGCGACGCGCTCGGGGAAGCGCAGATCAACTTCCTCGGCTTCTCCTACGGCACCGAGATCGGAGCCCTCTACGCCGGCCGCTACCCCGACCGGGTGCGCGCCATGGTTCTCGACGGCGCGGTGGACCCGAGTCTCGATCCGATCACCGAGAGCGTCAACCAGATGGCCGGCTTCCAGAAGGCCTTCGACCGGTACGCCGCCGACTGTATGAGCGACGCCGACTGCCCGCTGGGCACCGACCCGGCCCAGGCCGTCGCCCGCTACCACCAGCTGATCGACCCGCTGGCCGCGCACCCCGCCGCCACGTCGGACCCGCGCGGGCTGAGTTATCAGGACGCGTTCACCGGCACCGTCTCTGGTCTGTACTCGCCCCGCTACTGGCCCTACATCACCAGTGGCCTGCTCGGCCTCGCGCGCGGCACCGATCCCGTCGACCTGCTCCTGCTCGCCGACGACTACCAGCAGCGAGACCGCACCGGCCACTACAGCAACCGCCAGGACGCGTTCACGGCGATCCGCTGCCTCGACTCGGTCTATCCGACCGATCCGGCCGTGTGGGCCGACGCGGACCGGCGCATCCGGGCCGCGGCGCCGTTCTCGTCGTTCGGACAGTTCACCGGGTTCGCGCCGCGCAACACGTGCGCGCTGTGGCCGGTGCCACCGACGCCGATCGTCGGCGCGGCCACACCGCCCGGTCCCGGCAAGGTCGTCGTCGTCTCCACGACAGGCGATCCGGCGACGCCGTACCAGGCCGGGGTCGACCTGGCGCGTCAGCTGGACGCCCCGCTGGTCACGTTCGACGGCCCGCAGCACACCGTGGTGTTCAACGGCGATCGGTGCGTCGACACGACCGTCGTCGACTACTTCACCGCGCTGAAACCACCGCCGCCCGGTTTGCGGTGCTA
Source organism: Mycolicibacterium sp. 018/SC-01/001 (assembly GCF_007096635.1). Lineage (GTDB taxonomy): Bacteria > Actinomycetota > Actinomycetes > Mycobacteriales > Mycobacteriaceae > Mycobacterium. Next base: position 39,909 of record NZ_VKAA01000002.1, on the reverse strand, counting down.
GCAGCGTCGTAACACGGAATTAACAGGCGGAACCTAGGCTTCGTGCATGGATCGGCAGAAGGAATTCGTGCTGCGCACGCTGGAGGAACGCGATATTCGTTTCGTCCGGTTGTGGTTCACCGACGTGCTCGGATACCTCAAGTCGGTCGCGATCGCGCCCGCCGAACTCGAGGGCGCGTTCGAGGAGGGCATCGGCTTCGACGGGAGCTCGATCGAGGGCTTCGCGCGCGTCTCCGAAGCCGACATGGTGGCCCGCCCCGACCCGTCGACGTTCCAGATCCTGCCGTGGACCTCCAGCGCCGGCGAGCACCACTCGGCGCGCATGTTCTGCGACATCACGATGCCCGACGGATCGCCGTCGTGGGCGGACTCCCGGCACGTGCTGCGCCGACAGCTGTCCAAGGCCAGCGACCTCGGATTCTCCTGCTACGTGCATCCCGAGATCGAGTTCTTCCTCCTCAAGCCCGGCCCCGACGACGGCACCCCGCCGGTGCCCGCCGACAACGGCGGCTACTTCGACCAGGCCGTGCACGACGCCGCGCCCAACTTCCGCCGCCACGCCATCGACGCGCTCGAGCAGATGGGCATCTCGGTGGAATTCAGCCACCACGAGGGCGCTCCCGGGCAGCAGGAGATCGACCTGCGCTACGCCGACGCCCTGTCGATGGCCGACAACGTGATGACGTTCCGCTACGTGGTCAAAGAGGTCGCTCTCGGCGACGGCGTGCGGGCGTCGTTCATGCCCAAGCCGTTCGCCGAACACCCCGGCTCGGCCATGCACACCCACATGAGCCTGTTCGAGGGCGAGACCAACGCCTTCCACAGCCCCGATGATCCGCTGCAGCTCTCCGAGGTCGGAAAGTCGTTCATCGCAGGCATTCTCGAGCACGCCCAGGAGATCAGCGCCGTCACCAACCAGTGGGTGAACTCCTACAAGCGCCTCGTGCACGGCGGCGAGGCGCCGACGGCCGCGTCGTGGGGTGCGGCCAACCGCTCCGCACTCGTGCGGGTCCCGATGTACACGCCGCACAAGGCGTCGTCGCGGCGCATCGAGGTGCGCAGCCCCGATTCGGCCTGCAACCCCTACCTGACGTTCGCGGTGCTGCTGGCCGCAGGCCTGCGCGGCATCGAGAAGAACTACGTGCTGGGCCCGCAGGCCGAGGACAACGTGTGGAGCCTGACTCCCGAGGAACGCCGCGCGATGGGCTACAAGGAGCTGCCCGGCAGCCTCGGCGTCGCACTGACCGAGATGGAGAACTCCGAACTGGTCGCCGAGGCGCTCGGTGAGCACGTGTTCGACTTCTTCCTGCGCAACAAGCGTTCGGAGTGGGAGAACTACCGCAGCCACGTCACGCCGTTCGAGCTGAAGAACTACCTGTCGCTCTGACGGCCTCCGGGCCCGGCTAGATTCACCGGTATGGCCAAACCCGCGACGCAGCGACCCAAGCTGCCCGGTGTCGGCCGACTCGGCCTTGTCGAGAAGACCGCGCAGGCCGACCTCGATCAGCTCGGCTGGAACACCGACGCCCACGTCGAACTGCTGTGGTCGCTCTCGCGGGCCCCCGACGCCGACAGTGCGCTGCGCACGATCGTTAGGCTGTCCGAGGCGCTCGGCCGCGACTGGGCCGACCTCGACGCCGCGCTGCGCACCGACAAGCCGCTGCGGGGCCGGTTGTTCGGCGTGATCGGCTCCTCGCTGGCGCTCGGCGACCACCTGGTGGCCAACCCGCACTGCTGGCGCCTGCTCGCCGGCCGCGTGCGCCTGCCGGGCCCCCGCGAACTGGCGCAGATGTTCGGCGAGACGGCCGAAAAGGTCAGCGGCGCACCGGCTGCCGCACCCGAGCTGCGCACCCTCTACCGGAACAGGGTGCTGGTGCTGGCCGCCCTCGACGTCGCGCCGACGGTGGAGAACGAACCGGTGCTGCCGTTCACCGTCGTCGCCGAGCACCTGTCGGATCTCGCCGATGCGGCGCTGCAGGCGGCCCTCGACGTCACGACGCGCTCGGTCTGCCCGGACGGGGCGCCTCCGGCGCTCGCGGTGATCGCGATGGGCAAATGCGGTGCGCGGGAGCTGAACTACGTCAGTGACGTCGACGTCATCTTCGTCACCGACGACGGCTCGCACAGCCGGCTGGCGCTGGCCACCCGCATCGCCGGGGAGATGATGCGGCTCGCCTCCGACGCGTTCTTCGAAGTCGACGCCGCACTGCGCCCGGAAGGCAAGCAGGGTCAGCTGGTGCGCACCCTGGACTCCCATGTCGCCTACTACGAACGGTGGGCCAAGACGTGGGAGTTCCAGGCGCTGCTCAAAGCGCGGCCCGCCGCCGGAGATGCCGACCTCGGCCGGCGCTACGTCGAGGCTCTGATGCCGATGGTGTGGACCGCGAGCGAGCGCGAGGACTTCGTCCCCGACGTGCAGGCCATGCGCCGCCGCGTCGTGGAGCTGGTACCTGCCGGGGTGCGGTCACGGGAACTCAAGCTCGGCACCGGCGGTCTGCGTGACGTCGAATTCGCCGTGCAGCTCCTGCAATTGGTGCACGGGCGGCTCGACGAGTCGCTGCACGTCGCCTCCACGGTGAACGCGCTGGCCGCGCTCGGCGAGGGCGGCTACATCGGCCGCGACGACGCGGCCAACATGACGGCGTCGTATGAGTTCCTGCGCCTGCTCGAGCACCGGCTGCAGTTGCAGCGCCTCAAGCGCACCCACCTGCTCCCCGAGGACGACGACGACGAGGCGATGCGGTGGCTGGCACGCGCGGCGCACATCCGGCCCGACGGTCGCCACGACGCGCTCGGGGTGCTGCGCGAGGAACTCAAACGGCAGAGCCACCGCGTCTCCCGGCTGCACGCGAAGCTGTTCTACCAACCGCTGCTGGAATCGGTCGGCGAGACCTCACTCGGCATCGACGTGGTCATGAGTGCCGAGTCGGCCGAAAGGCAGCTCGCTGCACTGGGTTACGAAGGCCCGCAGAGTGCGTTGACCCACCTGGCGGCCCTGACCAGCAGCGGCGGGCGGCGCGGTCGGGTGCAGCAGGTGCTGTTGCCGACGCTGCTGGACTGGCTCTCCGACACCCCCGACCCCGATGCCGGCCTGCTGAACTATCGCCGCCTGAGCGACGAGATGGCCGACCACCGTTGGTATCTGGCGACGCTTCGCGACGAGGGCGCCGTCGCCAAGCGCTTGATGCACGTGCTGGGCACGTCGGCGTACGTGCCGGATCTGCTCATGCGCGCACCCGAGGTGATCCAGCTCTACGCCGACGGACCCAACGGGCCGAAGCTCTGCGACGTCGACACCGACGGGGTGGCCCGCTCCCTGGTGGCTTCGGCGGCGCGGCACAGTGATCCGCAACGCGCGATCGCCGCGGCGCGCTCGCTGCGCCGCCGGGAACTGGCCCGCATCGCGTCGGCCGATCTGCTGGGCATGCTGGACGTCACCGAGGTGTGCGCGCAGCTGACGTCGATGTGGGTGGCGGTGCTGCAGGCCGCCCTGGATGCGGTGATCCGGGCCAACACCCGTGAGCAGGGTCCGCCGGCGCGGATCGCGGTGATCGGGATGGGCCGCCTCGGTGGGAGGGAGCTGGGCTACGGCTCGGACGCCGACGTGCTGTTCGTGTGCGAACCGAACGCCGGTGTCGACGAATCGGCAGCGGTGAAGTGGTCGGTGACCGTGGCCGAGCAGGTGCGCGCGCGGCTCGGGACGCCCGGTGCCGATCCGCCACTGGATGTCGATGCGAACCTGCGCCCCGAGGGCAGGCAGGGTCCGCTGGTGCGAACCCTGGCGTCCTACGAGGCGTACTACTCGCAGTGGGCGCAGGCGTGGGAGATCCAGGCGCTTCTGCGCGCCCACCGGGTGGCCGGCGACCTGGAGCTGGGGGAGCGCTTCCTGCTGATGATCGACAAGACGCGCTACCCCGAGGGCGGGGTGTCGCCCGAAGCGGTGCAGGAGATCCGGCGCATCAAAGCCCGGGTGGATGCCGAGCGGTTGCCGCGCGGTGCCGACCCGAACACGAACACCAAACTGGGCCGCGGCGGGCTGGCCGACATCGAATGGACCGTGCAGCTCCTGCAGTTGCGGTTCGCCCACAAGATCCCCGCACTGCACACCACCTCGACGCTCGACGCACTGAACGCGATCGGCGCGGCCGAGCTCATCGCCGAGGGGGACATCGAGCTGCTGCGTGATGCGTGGCTGACCGCGACGCGCGCCCGTAACGCGCTGGTGCTGGTGCGCGGCAAGCCGACCGACCAGCTGCCCGGGCCCGGCAAGCTGCTGAACGCCGTCGCGGTGGCCGCCGGGTGGCCCGAGGGCGACGGCGGTGAGTTCCTGGACAACTATCTGCGCGTCACCCGGCGCGCGAAAGCGGTGGTGCGCAAGGTGTTCGGCGGCTGATCCGCGAGCGGCGGCAACCCGCCCGGCCTCTTGACGGCCGTCAGTGCTAAGAAACATAGATGGACTTCACGTTCGATCTGATCAGCGCAGATGACTACGAGGGGCAACGGCGGCGGTTCGACCCGCTGACCGATGCGCTGCGCGAACTCATCGATCTGGGCATCCACACCGACGTGGACGACAGCACCGTCCTGCTCGCGCTCGAGCACCTCGAGGCGGCTCATGCACTGCTCGAGCAGCGGGTGCGTACCGGGCGCTCGACACTGCGTCATGCCGAGACCGGCCGCGCCGTCGTGTGGGGTAACCCAGCGGTCGGGCTGCGCAACGCCATCGCGCCACCCATGGAGATCGAGCGCGACGCCGACGGCGTCTGTCGGAGTGAGTTCACGCTCGGACCCGTCTACGAGGGACCGCCCGGGCTGGTGCACGGCGGCATCTGTGCGCTGGTGCTCGACCACCTCCTCGGCGAGGTGGCCAGCGACGGATTGAGCCTGCCGAAGTTCACCGGCACCATCAGCCTGCGGTACCGGCGCGGCACGCCGCTGGGACCCGTGCGGGCTGAAGGATTCGTCGAACGCACCGAAGGGCACAAGACCTTCGCGCGCGGCTACCTCAAGGATGCCGACGGGGTGACCGTCGAGGCGGACGGCGTGTTCATCGTTCCCGCCTGGGCCCGGGACGCGGGCTGACCGGGCGTGAAGATCTACGTCTCGATCGCGTTCCAGGACACCCGTGAGGCGATCGAATTGGCCCGCGCGGCCGACGAACTGGGCTACGACGGCATCGGAATCCCCGACCACGTCGTCAATCTCGAGACCCTGCAGACGCCGTACCCCTACACCGAGGACGGGAGCCGCCGCTGGGAGGCCTTCACCGACTGGCCGGACCCCTGGGTGATGATCGGCGCCATCGCGCTGCTGACCACCCGGCTGCGCTTCGTCACCACCGTCTACCTGCCGGCGATGCGCGACCCGTACTCGGCGGCCAAAGCGATCGGTACCGCGGCCGTGCTGGCCGGCGGCAGGCTCGAGCTCGGCATCGGAGTGGGGTGGTGCCGTGAGGAATTCGAACTGCTCGGACAGCAGTTCGAACGACGAGGCAGACGCACCGACGAGATGCTCGAGCTGATGAAGGAGTTGTGGGCGCCCGGCTGGACCGAGTACTCGGGCGAGTTCTACACCGCCCCGCGGATGGAAATGGAACCCACGCCGCCGCCGATCCCGATCTACGTCGGCGGACTGTCCGACATCGCCCTGCGCCGCGCCGCCCGCCACGACGGCTGGATCGGCGATCTCATCAGCACCGACCGCGCCCTGGAGCGGATCTCCACCCTGCGCCGTTTCCGTGCCGAAAGTGGTCTCGACATGGCCGGTTTCGAGGTCATCACACCGCTCGACGATGCCTTCACACCCGATCACTACGCCCGCGCCGAGGCGGGCGGAGTCACCGGCGTCATCACGATGCCGTGGATGTTCTACAGCGGACCTGCCGCCACCCTCGAGCAGAAGATCGACGGCATGCGCCGCTTCCGGTCCGACATGGGATTACAGGACTGACGTCACGGGCGCCGTCGGCGCGATCGTGACGCGCACCGTGATCGTCGACGTGCCGCCGTGCCCGTCGTCGACGGTGACGACGAACGCGTCCCGCTTGTCCGACAGCGGCGCTTTCGGCGCCCCCGCGGCTGCGCGTGCCGCGTCGGTCGGCACGTAGCTGAATGCGCCGGCGCTGGTGACCACGACGCTGCCCTTGTCGGTCACGGTGGTGCCCTGATAGGTGAGCAGGTCGCCGTCGGCGTCCTTGCCGCTCACCTGCCCGCTCACCAGGCCGGTCACCTCGTCGGTGCTGGAGGTGTAGGACAGCTGCGACGGTGCGCGGTTCGCGGACGGTTTGATCGCGACCGTCACCGGGATCGCCAGAGTGCCGCCGAACCCGTCGGACGCCGTGACGACGAACGTGTCCTGCTTGTCCGACTCGGTGGCGTCATCTGCACCGGCCTGATGGCGCGCCGCGGCGTTCGGGGTGAACGTGAAGGTGCCATCGGCGTCGACGACGACGCTGCCCTTGGCGGTGAGCCCGCTTCCGCTGTAGGACAACGGATCCTGGTCGGGATCGGTGGCCGTCACCGACCCTGTCACCTTGCCGGTGAACACATTCGGCTCACCAGCGGTGAACGTGCCGTCGACGGGTGCCTGGTTCTCGCCGCCCAGGGGGGCGATCCCGACCCGCACGGTCAGCGCGGTGGTGCCGCCGTGTCCGTCGTCGATGGTCACGCGGAAGCTGTCGAACTTCGCGCTGCGCGGCGCGAACGGTCGGCTCGCCTGTGCCCGGGCCGCGTCCGAGGGCGTGTAGACGAACGTGCCGTCCTCGGCGATCGCGACGGTGCCTTTGCGGGTCTTGGTGGCCGCGCGGTAGGTGAACGAGTCCCCGTCGGCGTCGACCGCGGTGACGGCGCCGGTGACCACGCCGGTGTTCGGGTTGGTGAACACATCCTTGACCGACGGTGACGTGGGCGCGGAGTTGGCGGGCTTGATCGCCACGGTGACAAGGGTTTTCGTGATGCCGCCGTGATCGTCGGTGACCGTGATGACGAAGCTGTCCTGCTTGTCCAGCTGCGAGGCGTTGTCGGCCGACGCAGCATGGCGGGCCGCCGCGGACGGTGTGTAGGTGAACCGGCCGCGCTCGTCGATCGTCACGGTGCCGCCCTTGTTGGTGTCGCCGACCTCGTAGGTCAGCGGATCGCCGTTGGGGTCCTTCGCGATGACGACGCCGGTGACCGTGGGGCTGAACAGCGATGTCCGGGTGCGTACCCGGACGTCGGGATCGACGTTGTCGGGCTTGATCGGCACGGTGATGTTCACGACTGTGACGCCGCCGTAGCCGTCGGTGACGGTCACCTCGAAGGTGTCGGTCTTGTCCGCCTCGGTCGCGTCGGCGGCCGCCGCGGCATGCCGGGCCGCGGCGGTCGGCATGTACGAGATGTGACCGACCTCGTCAATCACCACGGTCCCGCCCTTGGCCGTCGGAGACAGCGAGTAGGTGTAGGCATCCCCGTCGGCGTCGCGTACCCGCACCGACAGGCGCACCTCGCCGTCGCCGAACGGCGACATGGTCGGTCTCGAAACCCTGACCACCGGGGCGGCGTTCGCCGGCGCCACCACCACGGTGATCGGCACGGTCGTGACGCTGCCGGCGGAGTCGGTGATGGTGAGGACGAAGCTGTCGGACTTCAGCTCGGGGTCGGCGTCCGCGGCGGCCGCGGCGTGGCGGGCCTGTTTGGTGGGGTTGTAGGTGAAGGACACCGTGTCGCCGTCGACCGACACGACGACGGTGCCCTTGCCGGGCCCGCTGGCCACCGCCGTCTCGGCGTCCGGGACGACGACCTCCCCGGTGACCTCTCCGGTCACGTCGGGCGGGTTCACGACCGGCGGCTCCGCCTGGCCGAGCTGGCGGCGCGCGGCCGCGGCCAGCACCCACATCGCCGGCGAGGCCACCGGCGCGGACGGGGCGTCCTTCGGTGTCAGCCCCGAGGTCAGCAATTCCACGAGTCGGACCCGGGTGGTCGCGGAGGCCCGCTCGACGGTGTCGGGTTCCGGGGCGTCGACATCTGCGGTCACCGTGGGTGCCGTGACGACGGGCGTCGAGACCGTCGCCGCCGCGACCGTCGGCGCGGCGGTCGCGGATTCGGATTCGACGTCGGGGTCGGGAGTGCGCACGCGCAGGCGCTCGAGCTTCGGCGCCGTGGTGGGGGCGTCGTCGCTGACCGTGCGCTGCCAGCGCTTGCGGGACGGCTTCGACGTGTCGGCGTCGGCATCACCGGCGTCTGCGCCGGTCTCGGGCTTGGTGGCCCGCTGTGCCTTGCGGTTGCCACGCGCCGGTTTGTCGGCCGTCGGCGAGTCCGCCGTCGCCGCGCTCACCGACGGCTTCGACGGTGCCGAGTCGGCCGATTCGTCGGCCCAGGCAACGCCCGGCGTTGCGCCGATACCGATGCCGACGCCGAGTGCGAACGCCAGTGCGCCGATCCGGCCGATGTGCTTCGAAGACCCCACAGTGATTCCCCCCGACAATTGCCAACGTGGTCAATATCGGGTCATCCTAGGGACCCCAGCAACGAAAAAACCTGGCGTTCAGCGAATCTTTTCCACGTGTCTGCAAACTCGGACGCCACAGTCATTCGCTGGCTCGGCGGCCACCGGGGGTAAACGCGACGTCAGCGTCGCAGCGTCGACACCCCGCGGCGTCGCCCGTCGACCGACCAGGTGCCGCCGCCGGTCGTTGCCAACAACAGGAACGCAAAGCACAACACCACGGCGAGCTCCCCGCCGTTGCCGCCCATCGACGGGTCGAAGGGCCAGAAGCTGGCGGGCGCGCCGCTGAAGATCGCCCAGTGTTGCCAGAAGTAGGCCACCGCCATCTCGCCGGACGCGATGAACGCCGCGATCCGGGTGAAGAAACCGGCGGTGATCAGGGCGCCGAGCACGATCTCGAGGATGCCGGCGAACCAGAACGGCCAGGTGCCCGCCGGCACTGCCGTACCCAAGGGCCACCCGAACACCTTCATGGTGCCGTGCAGCAGCAGTATCACGCCGGTCACGATGCGGAAGATGCTCAGCACGGGGGAGGAGTACGCGGACAGACGGGCATCGAGTCGCTGTGTCATATCCGCAGACTAGCGTAGCGGACCGCGGTCCGGATGACGGACGGGTGGGCGGCTCGGCATCGTCGCGCGGGAACGGAACGGGCGGGTGGGCGGCTCGGTCGCGACCGGCGCCGACAGGGAGCGCATCCGCGTGGTCTGTACCTCCGACACCGGCGGCGCCGCCGGCGCGCCCAACTTCACGGGGCGCGTCTCCTCCCGCGGGGAGTGCCGCTCGAGCAGCACGCTGCGGGCCAGCCGATCCAGCGCACCCTGGACCTGCAGGCGATCGGGGCGACCGTCGAACTCCGGCGACTTCGCCAGCATGTCGGTCAGCCACGTCGCGATGACGTCACGCGCGGCGTTGATCTCGGTCGCTCCGGCGGCCGTCAGTGAATACGAACCGCCGACCCGGGTGGCGAAACCGTCGGAGACGAGCCGGTTGAACGTGGGCTCGAGTATCTGCGGCGGCACGCGACGCTCCTCGGCGATCTCCTCCAGGTGCGCCTCGCCGGTGGCAGCGGCATACCGGTAGATCTGCATCGCCGCCCACAGCCGGGACACGTCGAGACGGCTGCGCGCAGCGCGGGCCACCGCGTCGAGGTCCACGCCGTTGCTGCGCTGCAGCAACCGGCCGACGGCCACCTCCAGAAGCTTCTCCGGGGTCTCGGTCGTCGGCATACCGAAGCCCTCGCCCAGGTCGGTGCTGCCGGACGCGGCGGCGTCGCGCAGCGGGACCTGCTTGAGGAACAACGCCAGCACCAGCCCCACGACAGCGAACGGCGCCGCGAACAAGAACACGCGGCTCAGCGAATCCGCATACGCGTCGATGATGGGTGCCGCGATCTCGTGCGGCAGTCGGTGCAGCGCCTGAGGAGAGGTCGCGGCCTCGGGCGGGGCTCCGCTGCGCGCCATCGCCGCGGGCAGCCGATCGTCGAGGAAGTTGGCGAACAACGATCCGAAGATCGCCGCGCCGAACGAGCTGCCGATGGTCCGGAAGAACGTCACACCCGAGGTGGCCACGCCGAGATCGGTGAAGTCGACGGTGTTCTGCACGACCAGCACCAGCACCTGCATGCTCAGGCCGATGCCCGCACCCAACACCAGCAGGTAGAGCGACTCCAGCAGGATCGACGTGTCGGCATCCATGCGGGACAGCAGGACGAACCCCAGAGCCATGATCGCGGTGCCCGCGATCGGGAAGATCTTGTAGCGACCCGTGCGGCCCACGATCACGCCGCTGCTCAACGACGTGGTCAACAGGCCCACCACCATCGGCAACGTGCGCAGCCCCGACTCGGTGGCCGACACCCCGTCGACGAACTGCATGAACGTCGGCAGGAACGTCAGCGCGCCCAGCATGGCGAACCCGACCACGAACGACAGCACGCAGCACACGGTGAACACCGGGTTGCCGAACAGGCGGATCGGCAGAATCGGTTCGGCGGCGCGGCGCTCCACGAACACGAACGCGACGAGCACCGCGACCGACACCACGAACAGGCCGATGATCGTCACCGAACCCCACGGATAGGTGGTGCCGCCCCAGCTGGTCGCCAGGGTCAGTCCGGCCGCACCCAGCCCGACCAGCACGATGCCGGCGTAGTCGAGCACCGGTCGTGCGGTGCGGGCGAGTTCGGGGATGGCGACCGCGGCGATGCCCAGCACCACCACCGCCACCGGGACGTTGATCCAGAACGCCCAGCGCCAGGTCAGGTGGTCGGTGAACAGGCCGCCGAGCAGCGGGCCGACGACCGTCGTGACGCCGAAGACCGCGCCCAGCGCACCCTGATAACGACCGCGTTCGCGCAGCGGGATCACCTCGCCGATCACGGCCACCGCGGTGACCGTGATCGCGCCGCCGCCCAGACCCTGCAGCGCCCGCGACGCGACGAGCATGCCCATGGATTGCGCCAGCCCGCACAGCACCGAGCCGATCAGGAACAGCAGCACCGCGACCTGGAACACCCTCTTGCGGCCGAAGATGTCACCGAGCTTGCCGACGATCGCGGTGACGATCGTCGAGGCGAGCAGGTAGCTGGTGACCACCCAGGCCTGGTGCCCGGCCCCGCCCAGATCGGCGACGACGGTCGGCAGCGCGGTCGCGACGATCGTCTGGTCGAGTGCCGCGAGCAACATGCCGAGCACGACCGCGGCGAACACGAGGTTGCGCGAGCGCACGTCCATCTGTTCGGGAGGGCTCACCTTGGCGGCTACATCTGTCACCGCTCGTTTCTACCCCCAGCGGCTTTGATCGACACCAGTTGCACCTGTGAGGACGATCAGTGCAGTGTGCTGGCGAGCGCCTCAAGTGTTTCCGCGGACGTGTAGCGGGGGCGCCACCCCAGCTGGTCCTTGGCCTTGTCCGTGTCCATGACCACTGACGTGCGTCCGGCGTGCAGCCATTCCAGGGCCGACGGGACGAACGGCAGCGCCGAGAGGACCTCCGAGGTGACGACCGCCGCCGCCTTCGGCACCTTGATGGGCAGCGCCCCGAGCGCATCGCCGACCTGCGACATCGACACCACGCCGTCGCCGGCGATGTTGTAGGCGCCGGGCGGGGCGGTCTGCGTCGTCACGGCCAGCGCGACGGCGGCGGCCACGTCGTCGTGGTGCACCAGCTGCAGAGGGGTGCCGGGGTCGGGGAACGGACGCAGCACCGGCAGTGCCTGCGAGATGCGCTGGACCGGTCCGGGCAGCTTGTTCCAGGGCATCGCGTCGGCGAGGGCGGGCGCGTGCGGGCCGGCGACGATGCACGGCCGCAGCACGTAGACCTCGAGGTCCGAGCCCGCCGTGATCTCGGTCAGCGCGGCTTCACACGCGGCCTTCTGCTCGGAGTAGTAGTGCTCGGCCGAGCCGCGGGGCGCGACGTCCTCGGTGATCGGCACCGGGTTGTCGGTGTGGTAGCCGTAGGCGGCCACCGAGGACGTGTACACGAGGCGGCTTGGGCGGGCCGCGGCCACGGTCGCCTCGAACACATTGCGAGTGCCGGCGAGGTTGACGCGGGCGCTCTCGGTGCGGCTGCCCATGATGATGAAGGCGAGGTGGACGACGACGTCGACGTCGGCGACGAGTGCGTCGACCGCGTCGCGGTCGAGGATGTCGCCCTGCCGGTAGGTGGTCTTGGTCCAGTGCTCGGCCGCGGGATCGAACGTGCGCCGCGCCATGCCGACGATCGCCTCGACGTCGGGATGGTCCTCCAGCGCCGCGATCGCGGCCTTGCCAATCTCCCCGGTGGGTCCCGTGACGCCGACGCGCAATGCCATTCCGGGCAGATTGCCGCTGCATCGGGGTTCGAAACCGCATCTGCAGTCATGACGACAATGGATGCCATGTCCCGAGAACTGTCGCTGGCCCTGGTCCAGCACGACGCCGCGAAGACCGTCGACGACTTCGGCCGCGAGCTGCGCCTGCTGACCCGCCAGTACCCGGCCACGTCACTGTTCGTGTTCCCGGAGCAGCATCTGCTCGGTGACTGGAACCCATGGGACCCGGCGAGTACGGAACGGCACGCCGAACCGCTCGACGGGCCGCTCTGCCGTGCCGTCGGTGAGCTCGCCCACGAGCTCGGCGTATGGGTGGTACCCGGCAGCATCCTGGAGCGCACCGACGACGGCCGCATCCACAACACGATGGTGGTGTTCGCGCCCACCGGCGATCTGGTCGCCCGCTACCGCAAGGCATTTCCGTGGCGGCCGGTCGAAACCACCGAGCCAGGGCGGGAATTCGTGACCATGCCGATCGAGCAGGGGATCGTCGGACTGACGGTCTGCTACGACGCCTGGTTCCCCGAGGTGTCGCGGCAGCTGGCCTGGATGGGTGCTGAACTACTGCTCAACGTCGTGCTCACCCCGACCGCGGACCGTGCGCAGGAGGTCGTTCTGGTTCAGGCCAATGCGATCGTCAACCAGGTGTTCGTCGCCAGCGTGAACGCGGCCACGCCGCGCGGGCAGGGCCGCAGCCTGCTGGTCGACCCGCAGGGGCGCATCCTCGCCGCGGCGGTGGGCGCCGAACCGACCGTGCTCGCCGCGACCGTCGACCTCGACGAGGTCGCCCGCACCCGGCGCCACGGCACGGCGGGGGTGACGCGGCCGTGGTCACCCTTCACCGAAACCGACGTGCCGATCGAGCTTCCGGTGTACGGCGGCAGGATCGACCCGGCAACATGGACGCCAAGATGAGAGACGCCGCTCGGGGTTCAGGGTCGAATGCGGTGGGTTTGCCAGTCTCCGATGGCTTCTAGCCGGTGGCGTTGTTGGGCGGCGGCTCGCACGTCCAAGCCTTCGCGTCGATTTTCGAGGTACCCGATGACCCGCTCGCGGTGCTCCACGGGGTTGGAGTCGTCGTACTTGAACTTGGCTTCTACTCGGACAACGGACAGCCGGACACCGCGTATGCCTGGGAGCATACGGCCGTAGGGCTGCTCATCGGCCGCGACCTGAGCGTGACGGCCTTCGGGCTGGAAGTCGGCGAGTTGCCGCGCGAGAAGTTCCGCCTTGGCCCGCGGGTCGTCGATGATGGTGGGCCGGCAGACGAATTGCACTGCGGAGTAGTAGCTGGTGGGTACGCCGTCCTCGTCGGGGCCGCCTGCCTTTGCTCGCCAGTAGGTCGGTATGTAGGCATAGTCACCGATGACAGCCAATCGGACCTCATCGGCCGCTTCCAGATGCGTCCACACGGGGTTGGGTCGAGCCAAATGCAGAAGTATGTCTTCGCCGTCGATGGTGAAGTGGGTTGGGACCATTGACGGCGCTTGCGAACCGTCGATGTTGTTGACAGCAAGAATGCCGAATCTGTCGGTCGTCGCCAGCCATTCCCGCCACTCGGCAGCATCGAGCGCGGCATCCCACGGGTGAATCAGCATGCTGCGTTGTCCTTTCGTTGCTGACTTGCGATGCGCGACATATGCCGGTGCTCGACGGGGTTCAGTCGAAGCCAGACGCAAACCTCTCCGGCATGGGCGTTGGGGGGAAAGATCGGGTAAAAGACGTGCTCAACGGTGCCGTTGTTGACGATCAGGGTGAGGCGCGAGTAGAGCCTGGGGTGCCCGGTCGCGCTGAACGTCGGCAGATCGAGCCTTTCGGCCAGGTGGAAGTCAGGGTCAGAGAGCATGCTGAACGGCAGGTGGAGCCGCTGGACCACCTCGTCTTGATAGTCCACGTCTTGGCTGGAAAGCCCGAAGACGGCTTCCACTCCCAGGTCTTGCAAATCTGAGAAGTGGTCGCGGAAGTTGCATGCTTCCGTCGAACAGCCGCGTGCACCTGGAATCGCGTCCCAGCCGTCCGGTAGATCGATGCCGGGGCGGCCCGTCAATGGATACAGATAAATGATGGTGCGTCCTGCAGGCAGATGCCCAAGTTGAACACGTGTTCCGTCACTGGCGCGAAGCGCGATGTCCGGCAGTGTCATGCCAGGAAGATGGGAAGCGCGGCCGTCGTCGGCGGGCTCGGGAAGTCCTGGCGGAAGAATCGTGTAATCGGTTGCGCCTGAATCAATTTCTACGTCCGAGCCCGTAAGCCCGCCTTTGTGCAGTCGCTTCATGAGTTGTGCCCGACGACGGGACAGCAGCTCAACGATGCGGTCGATTTCTGCGATGCTGTCGCGATAAACAGCAAGGGAGGACGGGCAATCGTCGCTGTGGGTGTGGCCGGCATCCAGACACTCGATGAACGGGTGTGCGTTCGCGGGTGTGATGCCCACTTCTGACAGGGTGCGAATCTCGATCACCGCTCTGACGTGAAAGGCGTCGTATTCTCGGTACCCGTTGGCTGCACGGACAGGGGTGATCAGCCCGAGACTCTCGTAGTAGCGCACCGCCTTTGGCGTCACACCCGCCAAGCGCGCCAGTTCACTGATGTGCATCGTCATTCCCTCGCGGTCGACGATAAACCTTGCCCTCAGGGTCAAGGTCAAACCCGACTGGAGGTGCGCCCCCCAGACGCAGACGAGTCCACCCGCTCGGCGATCGCTGCTGTGAACGCCGAACGGATGGACTCGAACTGTGCTGGGTTCTGCTGGTCTACACGTCGTAGTACAGCGAGAACTCGTACGGGTGAGGACGGATCTGGATCGGCATGATCTCGTTCTCCCGCTTGTAGGAGATCCAGGTCTCGATCAGGTCCTCGGTGAACACCCCACCCTCGGTGAGGTACTCGTGGTCCTCCTCGAGCTTGTCGATCACCGCCGACAGCGAGGTCGGCGCCTGCGGGATGTTGGCGGCCTCCTCCGGCGGAAGCTCGTAGAGGTCCTTGTCGACCGGCGACAACGGCTCGATCTTCTTCTTGATGCCGTCGATGCCGGCCATCAGCATCGCCGCGAACGCCAGGTACGGGTTGCCCGAGCTGTCCGGGCAACGGAACTCGAGGCGCTTGGCCTTCGGGTTGTTGCCGGTGATCGGGATACGCACACACGCGGAGCGGTTGCGCTGGCTGTACACCAGGTTGATCGGCGCCTCGTAGCCCGGCACCAGACGCTTGTAGGAGTTCACCGTCGGGTTGGTGAACGCCAGCAGCGACGGCGCGTGGTGCAGGATGCCGCCGATGTAGTGGCGCGCCATGTCCGACAGGCCCGCGTAGCCCGACTCGTCGTGGAACAGCGGCTTGCCGTCCTTCCACAGCGACTGGTGGGCGTGCATGCCGGAGCCGTTGTCGCCGAACAGGGGCTTGGGCATGAAGGTGACGGTCTTGCCGTTGGCCCACGCGGTGTTCTTGATGATGTATTTGAACAGCAGCACGTCATCGGCCGCGTGCAGCAGCGTGTTGAACTTGTAGTTGATCTCGGCCTGGCCGGCGGTGCCGACCTCGTGGTGGCCGCGCTCGAGGGTGAACCCGGCGTTGATCAGGTTGGTCGACATCTCGTCGCGCAGGTCGACGTAGTGGTCGTACGGGGCGACGGGGAAGTACCCGCCCTTGGGCCGCACCTTGTAGCCGCGGTTGGGGGAGCCGTCGGCCTCGAAGGGCTCGCCGGAGTTCCACCAGCCCGACTCGGAGTCCACCTCGTAGAAGGTGCCGTTCATCTTCGAGTCGAAGGCCACCGAATCGAAGATGTAGAACTCGGCCTCGGCGCCGAAGTACGCGGTGTCGGCGATCCCGGTGCTGGCGAGGTAGTTCTCAGCCTTACGGGCGACGTTGCGGGGATCGCGCGAGTACGCCTCGCGGGTGAAGGGGTCGTGCACGAAGAAGTTGAGGTTCAGCGTCTTCGCGGCGCGGAACGGGTCGATGCGCGCGGTGGCGGGGTCGGGCAACAGCATCATGTCCGACTCGTGAATGGACTGGAAGCCGCGCACCGACGAGCCGTCGAACGCGAGACCGTCCTCGAACACGCTCTCGTCGAACGCCGAGGCCGGGATCGAGAAGTGCTGGACGACGCCGGGCAGATCGCAGAAACGGATGTCGACGTACTCGACGCTCTCGTCCTTGATCAGCTTGAAGATGTCGTCTGAGGTCGTTTCTGCCACTCTTTGTTCTCCTTTGACATTGGTAGCCCGCGGCTGACGCTAAGGACACGATGTTGCGCGGCAGTCAACCGTATGTTGCGTGGACGTTACGCATGCGGTCCTGCGGGTGCGGACCTCCGCGACACTATCCTGGCGATATGGCACGCACGTCCGGTTCCGGTCTCGGCTCGTGGCTGTCCGGACCGGGTGCGCCCGAGCCCGGTACCTACCCCGGCGAACGGCTGGGCCTGCCCAAGAGCGGCCCGGGCTCGATCGCGCGCTTCGGCCGTCGCATCGCCGCGCTGATCGTGGACTGGCTGATAGCGCTCGGCCTCGCCGCTCTGGTGGTCGCCCTCGGTTCGCTCGACCTGCAGGTGCAGACCGTCCAGCTGGTCGTCTGGTTCGTCCTCGGCGTGGCGTCGGTGCGGCTGTTCGGGTTCTCACCCGGCCAGCTAGCGCTGGGCCTGAAGGTCGTGCCCGTCGACGGCCGGCTGCACGTGGGCACCGGCCGCGCGCTGGGCCGCGGCGTGTTGATCACGCTGGTGATCCCCGCGCTGTTCACCGACTCCGACCTGCGCGGCCTGCACGATCTGGCCACCAAGACCGCGGTGGTGAGGCGCTAAACCTGGTGGACGACCTTGCCGTTGAGCATCGTGGTCTTCACCGTCGCCGCGTGGATCTCGCGCGGATCGATGTCGAGCAGGTTGCGGTCCAGCACGATCAGATCGGCGCGTTTGCCCACCTCCAGTGAACCGACTCGATCGTCGAGGCGCAGCTGGTAGGCCGCGCCGAGCGTGTTGGCGTGCACGGCCTCGGCGACGGTGAGCCGTTGATCCGCGGGAACCAGCACCGGGGCGTCCGGCTCGCCGATGAGCTGGCGCGTCACCCCGATCTGGATCGAGTCCAGCGGCTTGTAGGTCGAGAAGTAGCCGGCCGCCGGCCAGTCGGTGCCCAGCGAGATACGACCCCCCGAGCGCAGGACCTCTTGCGCGCGATACATCAGGTCAGCCCGGGGCTTGCCGTAGCGGACGGCCATGTTCTGCAGCGTGTCGGGGTCGCCTGACATCCAGTTCGCGGAGAACTGCGCGACGACGCCCAACGGGCCGAACCGCTGATTGTCGGGATCCTGGACGTACACCAGATGCGCGATCGTGTGCCTGCGGTCGCGCGGTGGATTGGCTGCGATCGCCGCCTCGACCGCGTCGAGCGCGGTGCGCACGGTGCGCTCCCCGCAGGCGTGGACGTGCACGTCGAACCCGGCGGCATCGACCTCGCCGATCAGCTGGCGCCACTGGTCCTCGGTGAACGGTGAGGCGCCGGTGGAGTCCGGTTTGTCGGCGTAGGGCTCGATCAGCCAGGCGGTGTATCCGCCCTGGGTCCCGTCACCGATCACCTTCACCACCCCGACGGTGACGAGGTCGGTCGAGATGCGGTCCCGGATCGCGGCCAGCTCGGCCGCGGCGCCTTCGACGGGCGGCGACTTGACGCTGTAGGACGCGACGACCCGAAACGGCAATGTGCCCTGCTTCTCCACGTCGGTGTAGAGCGCGATCAGGGCACCCTGGTCGTCGCCGATCGGGGGCACCCCGGCGTCGAACACCGTGGTGATGCCCGCGGCGGACGCCTTCGGTAGCCAGTCGATCAGCAGCCTTTTCATCGTGTCCGGGGAGATCGGCTCAATGGCGTTGACGATGCCGAGCACCGCCGTCACCTCCAGCACGTAGCCGGTCGGGTCGCCGTTCTCGTCGCGCGCGTAATAGCTGAAGCCCGGGATCGGATCCTGTGTTTCCCGCGTCACCCCGGCCATCTCCAGCGCCGTGCTGTTGGCCCACAGGCTGTGTCCGTCGATGGCGAAGAAGAATCCCGGCCGGTCGGGGAGCACCCGGTCCAGGTCGGCCCGTGTCGGCCCCTCGGGGCCGAACATGTCCACGCGCCACCCGAATCCGCGTATCGGCCCGTCGGGATGGTCCTTCGCGTAGGCCGCGATCGCGTCCAGCGCGTCCTGCCCGGTGGGCACCTGGAGATCGACGCCGGTCGTCAGGAACGCGCCCAGGAACGGGTGGATGTGGCCCTCGACGAAGCCCGGCATGACGAAGCCGCCGGCCAGGTCGACGACGGTGGTGTCCGGTCCGGCCAGCGCCGTCGCGCCCGCACTGTCGCCGACGTAGCTGATGGTGTCACCGGTGACGGCGACGGCTTCGGCCCACGGCTGCGCGGCCGCGACGGTGTAGACGCGACCGTTGTGGAACACGGTGTCCGGCGCGCGCTCGGCGCCAGCTGCCGCCGTGCTGGTGGTGGCAGTCTGAGCGCCCGTCCCGCAGGCAGTCGCGGTCGCGACCGCGGCCGTCGTCACCGCGGCCGCACGCAGCACCGAGCGGCGGGTCAGTGAGGCTGGGCCGCTCCGGCCGAACGCAGCGAAATGCGGCGCCCACTCACACGCAGTGCACATGGCCCGTCCCCCCTTGGGCGCGACGGCCCGCAGCGAATTGTCGCTGCCGTAGACGGGTGTGGCAAGTGTGGCGCGCGGGACCTCAGCGGCGGCGCACGGTGCGCTGCACGCCGCGCATCTTGGCCTGTGCGGGCAACGGGCCCTTCGGCATCGCGGCCGGACCCACCTTCGAGCCCAGCGCAGCCAACTTCGACTCCAGCGAATCCATCTGCTTGACCGTGATGTTGGACGGGAGGCGGGTCAGGTGCCGCTCGAGCTTCGACAGCGGCACCTCACCGTCGCCGTTGCCGATGATCACGTCGTAGATCGGCACGTCGCCGACGAGGCGGGCCGTGCGCTTCTTCTCCTGCGCCAACAGCGGCTTGAGCCTGTTCGGGGCACCCTCGGCGACGAAGATCACCCCGGGCCGGCCGATCACCCGGTGGACCGCGTCGAAATGTCCCGTCGCGGCGACCCCTGGCGTCACCCGCCATTTGCCCCGCAGGTTGTCCAGCGCCCACGCGGCCGCGCCGGTCTGCCCTTCGGCCTTCCGGTACACCGATTTCTGCGCACGGCGGCCGAAGATGATGAAGGCGACCAGCGCGCCCAGCACGATCCCGAGCGGGATCAGCATGTACATCGTGAAGCCACCCGCGAAGAGGCCGGCGACCACCGACGCGGCCACGATCAGCACGAACGCGCCGATCATGTACGGCAGCAGCCGCTTGTCCTCTTTGCGCTGGATCTGGAACGCCTGCCACAGCTGGCTGCGCCGCTGCTTGGACGCGGCCTTGCGCGCGGCCTTCGCCTCGGCCTTCGCCGCTTTGACCTCCGCCGAGTTACGCGATTTCGCCATACGGGAAAGGATATCTATGACGACGGCGTCGATTGCGCAGACCGCGATGCGATCGTCTGCGCATACAACTTGCCGGCCCGGTACGACGAGCGCACCAGCGGCCCCGCCAGCACGCCGGGGAAGCCGAGCTCGGTGGCGAACTGCTGATGTTCGACGAACTCGTCGGGATGCACCCAGCGCTCGACGGGATGGTGACGCGCCGACGGCCGCAGGTACTGGGTGATCGTGACAATGTCGCAGCCGGCGTCGTACAGGTCGCGCAGCGCGGTACGCACCTCCTCGGGCGTCTCGCCCATGCCGAGGATCAGGTTGCTCTTGGTCACCAGGCCGTCTGCGCGGGCCATCGTCAGCACCGACAGGCTGCGCTCGTACCGGAACGCCGGGCGGATTCGCTTGAAGATGCGCGGCACCGTTTCAACGTTGTGCGCCAACACTTCCGGACGCGTCTCGAAGACCTGGGCCAGCTGGCCCGGGTCGGCGTTGAAGTCGGGGATGAGCAGCTCGACGCCCGTGTTCGGGTTCAGTGCCTTGATCTGGCGGACGGTCTCGGCGTACAGCCACGCGCCGCCGTCGGGCAGATCGTCGCGCGCCACGCCCGTGACCGTCGAGTACCGCAGGCCCATCGCCTGCACGCTCTCGGCGACGCGGCGCGGTTCGTCGCGGTCCAGCTCGGCGGGCTTGCCGGTGTCGATCTGGCAGAAGTCGCAGCGGCGGGTGCACTGCTCACCGCCGATGAGGAAGGTGGCCTCACGGTCCTCCCAGCACTCGAAGATGTTCGGGCAGCCCGCCTCCTCGCACACCGTGTGCAGTCCCTCGCGGCGGACCAGCGACTTCAGCTCCGTGTACTCGGGGCCCATCTTCGCCTTGGTCTTGATCCACGGCGGTTTGCGCTCGATCGGGGTCTGCGCGTTGCGCACCTCGAGCCGGAGCAGTTTGCGGTTACCGGGATCGACACTCACTGCATCGATGCTACTGCGTTCGCCGACACCGGGAGCCGGCCGTCGAGCACGTCACACACCGCGTCGGCCACCGGGGCCGCGACGTCGTCGACGGTGATGCGACGGCCGAGCTCGGCGCTCAGCGACGTGACGCCGGCGTCGGCGATGCCGCACGGCACGATCGAGCCGTAGGCGCTCAGATCGCAGTCGCAGTTCAGCGCGAAACCGTGCTGGGTGACCCCGCGCGCCACCCGGATACCGATCGCGGCGACCTTGCGTTCCGGGCGGGCTCCGTCGGCGGCCAGCCACACCCCGGAACGGCCCTCGACGCGGCCGGTCTGCAGGCCGAGGCCGGCACACACCGTGATCAACGCCTCCTCGAGGCGGCGGACGAAGTTGACGACGTCCAACGGCTCGGCCAGGCCGATGATCGGATAGCCGACGAGCTGACCGGGACCATGCCAGGTGATCTTGCCGCCGCGGTCGGTGTCGACGACGGGCGTGCCGTCAGCGGGACGCTCCTCGGGCAGCGTGCGCCGGCCGGCGGTGTACACCGGCGGATGCTGCAGCAGGAGGAGTTCGTCAGGACCGCCGTCGACCCTCGCCGCGACGATCTCGCGCTGCAGATCCCATGCAGCCTGATAGTCCACGGTGCCCAGCCGGCGCACGATGACGTCGGCGCTGCTCGACCGGATCGACCCCACGACGTCGACGTTACTCACGGCTGCCCGCGGTGGCGAACCTCAGCGCCTCACCGATCGTGTTGTGGTGGAACCGGAAGCCGGCATTCTCCAGAGCAGCCGGGATCGCGCGCTGGCCACTGAGTACGCCCTCGTCGGCGAACTCGCCGAGCACGGTGCGCAACGCGAACCCCGGCACGACGAATGGCGTGGGCCGATTCACGGTGCGCCCCAGAGCGGTGGTGAACTCCGCGTTGGTCACCGGCGCCGGGCCGGTGAAGTTCACCGGCCCCGCCAGGTCGTCGTGGCTGATCGCGAACAGCAGCGCACGGATCTGGTCCTCGAGGCTGATCCACGACATGTACTGACGGCCATTGCCCAGCCGTGCGCCCAGCCCCACCGAGAACAGCGGCCGAATCCGGCCGAGGATCCCGCCCGAGGGCGACATCACCAGGCCGGTGCGGGGCAGCACGACACGCACGCCCGCCCGGGCGGCGACCGTCGTCGCGGCCTCCCAGTCCACGGTGAGCCGGGCCAGGAACGTCCGCCCGGGCACCGCGGTCTCGTCCACCGGCCGGGAGCCGGTGTCGCCGTAGTAGCCGACCGCGCTGGCATTGATCAGCACGGGGACACCGGCGTCCACGACCGCACGGGACAGCACCTCAGTCGGGCCGATGCGGCTGTCACGCAGGCTCTGCTTGAACGCGCCCGACCACCGCTTCTCGCCGACGTTGACGCCGCACAGGTTGACCACGGCGGACACGCCCTGCAGAGCGGTCGCGTCGAACTCTCCGGTGTCGGGGTTCCAGTACACCTCGTCGGCGTTCGACGGCGCCCGTCGCACGATGCGGATCACCCGGTGATCAGCGGAACGCAGCGCATACACCAGCGCCGTTCCGATCACACCAGATGAACCCGCGATCGCGATGACCGAATCCGGGAGCATCGACACCGTCGTCTACAGCCCCAGGTCGGCCTCGAAGGCACCCTCTTCGAGACGCCGTTTGATCGTCGTGACGAACCGGCCGGCGTCGGCGCCGTCGATGAGGCGGTGATCGTAGGTCAGCGGTAGGTAGCTGACCGAACGCACACCGATCGACTCGTTGCCGAACTCGTCGACGATCACCCGCGGCCGCTTCACGATCGCGCCCGTGCCCAGCATCGCCGCCTGCGGCGGCACCAGGATCGGGGTGTCGAACAGCGCGCCCTGGCTGCCGATGTTGGTGATCGTGAACGTGCCGCCGGAGAGCTCGTCGGGCTTGAGATCGCCCGAGCGGGCGCGCGCGGCGATGTCGGCGATCGCCCGAGCCAGCCCGCCCAGCGAGAGATCCCCGGCGTTCTTGATCACCGGAGAGAGCAGACCCTGCTCGGTGTCCACCGCGAAGCCGAGGTGCTCGGCGTCGTAGTAGGTGATCTCCTTGGAGTCCTCGTTGTAGCTGGCGTTGACGTTCGGGTGGATCTTCAGCGCATCGATCACCGCGCGGGCGATGAACGGCAGGTAGGTCAGGTTGACGCCCTCACGCTCCGCGAACGCGGCCTTCGCCTTGGCGCGCAGCGCGACGATCTTGGTCATGTCGACCTCGTGCACCTGCGTGAGCTGAGCGGTGGTCTGCAGCGACTCGCGGGTCTTCTTCGCGGTGATCTGCCGGATGCGGTTGGCCTTCTGCGTGGTGCCGCGCAGATGCGCGAGCGCCGCCGCCGGCTGAGGGGCCGGCGCGGACGTCTTCGCCGTCGACTCGGCGGCAGGAGCCGGCTTCGACTCCTCGGCCGGCTTCTTGGCGGCCTCCGCCGCCGCCAGCACGTCCTGCTTACGGATGCGGCCACCGACGCCGGTGCCCTTCACCGCCGACAGGTCGACGTTGTGTTCGCCGGCCAGCTTGCGCACCAGCGGAGTGACGTACGGACCCGAATCACCGGACGACGCAGCGGGCGCCGGTTCTTTCTTGGGCTCGGGCTTGGGTTCCGGCTTGGATTCCTTCTTGGGTTCCGGCTTGGGCTCTTCCTTGGCCTCGGGCTCCGGTTCGGGTTCGGGCTCGGGCTCGGGCTCGGGCTCCGGCTCGGGCTCTGGCTCGGGTTCTGGCTCGCTGTCGGCCTCACTGGCGTCGCCGATCTTCGCGAGCTCGCCGCCGACCTCGACGGTGTCGTCCTCCTCGGCCGTGATCGACAGCAACGTGCCGGCCACCGGCGACGGGATCTCGGTGTCGACCTTGTCGGTGGAGACCTCGACGAGCGGCTCGTCGACCTCCACGCTGTCGCCGACCTCTTTCAACCAGCGGGTCACGGTGCCCTCGGTCACCGATTCGCCGAGCTCGGGCATCAGCACAGGCGTGGACTTCCCGGAGCCGCCCGAGGACTTCTTGGGCTCGGGCTTGTCGGC
Organism: Mycolicibacterium sp. 018/SC-01/001; assembly: GCF_007096635.1. Classification (GTDB taxonomy): domain Bacteria; phylum Actinomycetota; class Actinomycetes; order Mycobacteriales; family Mycobacteriaceae; genus Mycobacterium. The sequence goes on along the minus strand of NZ_VKAA01000002.1, from coordinate 16,166 downwards.
GGGCTTCTCGTCCGGCTCCTCGGCGGGCTCCTCGTCAGGCTCCTCGGCCTCGGCCTCCGGCTCGGACTCGTCGGCCTCGGACTCGTCGTCACTGCTGTCGTCACCGCCGCTGTCGTCGCCCTCGTCAGCGTCGCCGATCACAGCCAGCTCGCCGCCCACCTCGACGGTGTCGTCCTCCTGGGCGACGATCTTCTTCAACACCCCGGATGCCGGGGACGGGATCTCGGTGTCGACCTTGTCCGTCGACACCTCCAACAGCGGCTCGTCCTCCTCGACCGTGTCACCCTCCTGCTTCAGCCAGCGGGTGACGGTCCCTTCGGTGACGCTCTCTCCGAGGGCGGGCATCTGGACGGAGATGGCCATAGTGTCGCGGCTCCCTTGCACGGTCGTTCGTGGTCGATTTCACGGTCTCGAGGTGTCGGTCTCCCATCCTGTCACGTCCGATGCGACGTTTCGTCGCAGACGCGTGCACTGGCTGCTCTGGCACTATCGATCTCGAGGGGTTGCAGCAGTGGGAAGGAGCCACCCCAGGTGGGACTGTTCGACGCGCTGAAGAGTCGGCGCCGCGGTGCCCGTGCCGGCAGTGATCCGGCGGCCGATCTTCGCTACCTGCAGCAATGGGTCGCCGAGCACACCGGTGTCGAGGCGTTCGTGGAACCGAAGACGACGGTCACCGACGTGACGGTGGTGCTCGTCGCCGCCGACGGCGAATGGACCCGGCGCCGCGCGGGCGGCTACGCCGGGGCGCGCAAGCTCTCCGACCGGCTGAAGATCCCCGTTTACGACGTGCAGAAGGTCGGCTACCCGCAGCGCATGCGCGACTACGACGAGCGCCGCCGCATCGAGCGCAAACGCGCCGCCCGCGAGGAGTTGGACCGCTAGTAGCGTGCGGCTCGTGAACACCGACGAGCCGACCATCGTGGCCGTGCACGCCCACCCCGACACCGCTCACCGCTGGGCGGGGGTGGCGGCAATGCTCGACGGCATGCGCGTCGTGCACACCGATCCGGCCGGACTGACCGCCGCGCTCGCCGAGGGCCGGCCCGTCCACGTCGTCGCGCACGGCCGCGCCGTCGATGCGGTGTGGGAGGCGCTGACGCGCAGCGACGCCGGGATCGCCTCGGTGACGGTGTCCGGACACGCACGCCGGCGGCTCGGGCGACGACGGCTGCCCGTCCCCGACCGGCCCGTCGACGTGCCGGTGCAACACATCGTCGGCGCCGGTCATACCGACGATCTGAGCGCGACGGTGCCGCGGTTGTGGCGACGCGAGGTCGGCACCGCGCGGCCCGGCCCGGACACGCACCCCGAGCTCTACGCCCGCGCGGTGCGCCAGTTCGTCACGCATCTGGCCGGTGCGCCCGCGGACCGGGAGCTGCGGCGCGCCGAGGTGCGGCCGCGCCGGCCTTTCGACGACACCCTGGTGTCGATCACCGGCGCCGGCAGCGGGATCGGCCGCGAGACCGCACTGGCGTTCGCGCGCGACGGGGCCGAGCTGGTGATCAGCGATGTCGACGCCGACGGGCTCGCCGAGACCGCCCGGCTACTCGACGAGGCGGGCGCCACCACGCACCGCTACCTCGTCGACGTGGCGGACGCGGCAGCCGTCGACGCATTCGCCGAGCAGGTCTGCGCCGAGCACGGGGTGCCCGACGTCGTCGTCAACAACGCCGGCGTCGGGCATGCCGGCTACTTCCTCGACACCCCCGTCGGCGAGTTCGACCGTGTGCTCGACATCAACTTCGGCGGCGTCGTCAACGGTTGCCGTTCCTTTGGCCGACGCCTGGTCGAACGCGGCGCCGGCGGTCACATCGTCAACATCGCCTCGATGGCCGCCTACACGCCGGTCAACATGATGAACGCCTACTGCACGTCGAAGGCCGCGGTGTTCATGTTCTCCGATTGCCTTCGTGCAGAACTGGATTCGGCCGGTATCGGCGTGACCACGATCTGCCCGGGGGTGATCGGCACCAACATCGTCGACACCACCCGGTTCTCGCTGCCCGCCGCTCGCCGCGGTGAGGCCGAGGCGCTACGGGCCCGCGCCCGACGTGGCTTCGCGCTGCGCCGCTACGGGCCCGACAAGGTCGCCCGCGCGATCGTGACCGCCGTCCGCGAGAACAAGGCCGTCGTGCCGGTCACGGCCGAAGCTCGCATGGTGTACGCGATCGCCCACGCCGCACCGCAGGCGATGCGCAGCGCCGCCCGCGGCGGCAAGTTCGTCTGACCGCTCAGCCGTTTTCTGAGATGTCCTCCAGGACAGCGAACATCGTCCGCGTCGGCACGCCGGTGCCGCCCTTGGGTGTGTAGCCCCACGGCCCGCCCGAGTTGTAGGCCGGCGACGCGATGTCGATGTGGGCCCAGGCCACCCCGTCGGCCACGAACTCGCGCAGATACGTGCCCGCCACCAGCATGCCGGCGTTGCGGGACCCACTGACGTTCGCCAGGTCCGCCACCGTCGACTTGAGGTCGTCCTTGAGCTCCTCGGGCAACGGCATGGCCCAGCCGTTCTCGCCGACCGACTGCGAGATCTCGGCGACGCGGTCGCGGAACTCGTCGCTGCCCATCACCCCGGGGGTGCGTGCACCGAGGGCAACCATCTGCGCACCGGTCAGCGTCGACGTCTCGATCAGGTAGTCGGGCTCGTCCTCGCACGCCCGCACGATCGCGTCGGCCAGGATCAGCCGGCCCTCGGCGTCGGTGTTGAGGACCTCGACCGTGATGCCGCCGTACTGCGTCAGCACGTCACCCGGCCGCTGAGCGGTGCCCGACGGCATGTTCTCGGCCATCGGCACCGTGGCGATCACGTCGATCGGCAGCTTGAGGCGCGCCGCCAGCACCACGGTGGCGATCACCGCCGCGGCACCGCCCATGTCGGAGGTCATGTGATGCATGTTCGCCGCCGGCTTGATCGAGATGCCGCCGGTGTCGAACGTGATGCCCTTGCCCACCAGCGCCACGGTCTTGGCCTTGCGGCCCTTGCCGCCGCGGTGGGTCAGGCGCACGAGCCGGGGCAGCCGCGACGAGCCCTTGCCGACGCCGATGATGCCGCCGTACCCGCCCTTGGTCAGCGCCTTGTCGTCGAGCACCTCCACCTCGAGGCCGGCTTCCTCACCCAAAGCCTTTGCGCGCTTGGCGAATTCGTCGGGAAACAGATGGCTCGGCGGGGTGTTGACGAAGTCGCGGGCGGTGGCCACGGCCGTCGCGATGGCCTCACCCCGTGCAGCGGCCTCCTTGGTGGCCGACTTGGTGTCCGCGGTCAGCGCGGTGATCCGGCGCAGGCCGGCGTCCTTCGGGGCGGTCTTGTCACTGCGGAACTCGGAGAAGCGGTACGAGCCCAGAATCAGGCCCTCGACGGCGGCCTCGACGTCGAGCAGGGACAGCGTCGTCAGCGCCGTCTCCACACCGGTCAGCGAGCGGGCGGCCGCGCCGGCAGCGCGCCGGATGGTCTCGGCGGGGTACTCGTCCCGGCTTTTGCCCAGCCCGACTGCCAGCACGCTGCCGACCGGCAGCGACGGCACCGGAATGCGGGTCACCTGCTCCGCGCCACCCTTGGCCCCCAGTGCGGCCAGCGCCGACTCGATCTCGGCGACCACACGTGTGTCCAGGGGATCGGTGGCCACCAGCGTCGCGCGGGGTTCGTCGCCCACGCTCACGACCGGCACGATCAGCACCGACGAGGTGACCGTGCGCTTGGGCAGCGCGCTGGCGACGGTGACGGCGGGGGACTGGTGACCGGCTGGGGTGCTCACGGGGATTCACCCTAGCCACTGCCCACTAATGTGGTTCGGCGTGACTGACACACCGCTGACCGGCCCGCTCGAAGACCGGCACCGCGAGCTCGGGGCCACCTTCGCCGAATTCGGGGGCTGGCTGATGCCGGTGTCCTACGCCGGTACCGTCGCCGAGCACACGGCGACCCGCACCACGGTCGGCCTGTTCGATGTCAGCCATCTCGGCAAGGCGCTGGTCAGCGGTGCCGGCGCGGCCGCGTTCGTCAACTCCGCCTTCACCAACGACCTGGGCCGCATCGGTCCGGGCAAGGCGCAGTACACCCTGTGCTGCACCGAGGACGGCGGCGTCATCGATGACCTCATCGCCTACTACGTCGCCGACGACGAGGTCTTCCTGGTGCCCAACGCGGCCAACACCGCCGACGTCGTCGCCGCGTTGGTCGAGCGCGCACCCGCCGGGGTGACGGTCACCGACGAGCACCGCTCCCGCGCGGTGCTCGCGGTGCAGGGGCCCAAGGCCGCCGAGGTGGTCGGCGGGCTGGGCCTCCCGACGGACATGGACTACATGGGGTTCGCCGACGCCGTGTTCGAGGGAGTCGACGTGCGGGTGTGCCGCACCGGCTACACCGGCGAGCACGGCTACGAGCTGCTGCCGACGTGGGATCAGGCCGGCGTCGTGTTCGACGCGCTGGTCGAGAAGGTGCGGGCCGCCGGGGGAGAACTCGCCGGACTCGGGGCGCGGGACACGCTGCGCACCGAAATGGGTTATCCCCTGCACGGACACGAACTCTCGCGCGACATCTCGCCGCTGCAGGCGCGCTGCGGGTGGGCCGTCGGCTGGAAGAAGGACGCCTTCTGGGGACGCGACGCGCTGCTCGCGGAGAAGGAGGCCGGGCCGCGGCGCACGCTGCGCGGGCTGCGTGCCGTCGGCCGCGGCGTGCTGCGCGGCGACCTGACCGTGCTCGACGGTGACACCCCCGTCGGTGTCACCACGTCCGGAACGTTCTCTCCCACTTTGCGAGTCGGCATCGCGCTGGCGCTGATCGACACCGCTGCCGGGGTTGCCGACGGCGCTCGTGTGAGCGTCGACGTGCGGGGCCGCGCCGTCGAGTGTGAGGTGGTCAAACCGCCGTTCGTGGACACGCGCACGCGGTAAATCGATGGCCGGGCGGTTATACAATCGCCTGCATGACTGAAGGCCTCTCGTTCACCGTCGATCGCGCTGCGACCCCGGCGAGCGACGAGGTACGGGCCGAGATCCTGGCCAATCCGGGCTTCGGCAAGTTCTTCACCGATCACATGGTGTCGGTCGACTACACCGTCGACGACGGGTGGCACAACGCCCGCGTGCTGCCGTACGGACCCATCGAGCTGGACCCGTCGGCGGTCGTCCTGCACTACGCGCAGGAGATCTTCGAAGGGCTCAAGGCCTACCGCTGGAACGACGGGTCCATCGTGTCGTTCCGGCCCGAGGCCAACGCGGAGCGGCTGCAGACCTCGGCGCGCCGGCTGGCGATCCCCGAGCTGCCGTCCGAGGTGTTCCTCGAATCGCTGCGTCAGCTCATCGCCGTCGACGGGCAATGGGTGCCGCCGGCCGGGGGTGAGGAGTCGCTCTACCTGCGGCCGTTCATCATCGCGACCGAGCCGGGCCTGGGGGTGCGGCCCGCCGATCAGTACCGCTACCTGGTGATCGGCTCACCGGCCGGCGCGTACTTCCCGCGCGGCATCAAGCCCGTCAGCGTGTGGCTCTCTCACGAATACGTGCGGGCCTCGCCGGGCGGCACCGGTGCGGCGAAGTTCGGCGGCAACTACGCGGCCTCGCTGCTGGCGCAGGCCGAGGCCGCCGACCACGGGTGCGATCAGGTGGTGTGGCTCGACGCGATCGAGCGCCGCTACGTCGAGGAGATGGGCGGGATGAACCTGTTCTTCGTCTTCGGCAGCGGGGGTACCGCCCGGTTGGTCACCCCCGAGCTGTCCGGCTCGCTGTTGCCCGGCATCACGCGAAACTCGTTGCTGCAGCTGGCCACCGACGCCGGTTTCGCGGTCGAGGAGCGCAAGATCGACGTCGACGAATGGCAGAAGAAGGCCGCCGCCGGGGAGATCACCGAGGTGTTCGCCTGCGGCACCGCTGCCGTCATCACGCCGGTCTCCCACGTCAAGCACAGCGACGGCGAGTTCACGATCGCCGACGGCGAGCCCGGCGAGATCACGATGGCGCTGCGCGACACCCTGACCGGAATCCAGCGCGGCACCTTCGCCGACACCCACGGCTGGATGACGCGACTGGGCTAGCGGATCGCCAGCCCGACGGCGGCGATCGTCGTCGCCACCTCGACCGCGGCACCCAGCACGTCACCCGTGACACCGCCGAACCGTCGCACGCAGTGGGCGGCGAGCAATGTGCTGCCCGCGATCGCGACCAGCACCGCCAGTGCCCCCTGCCACGGCCGCTCGCACACCAGCGCGGCCAGCGTGGCCGCAGCCACGGTCCACAGCGCCGGCACCCACACCGGTTGGGTCCCGGCGACCGCTCCGCCGAAGGTGCTGCCCGGCGCAGCGGGCACGCCGCGGCGGCACGCCATCACCGCGGCCACCCGCCCGCACCCGACCGCGACCAGCACGCCGGCCCAGCCCGCCTGCGTGAACGCCAGGGTCTGGATCAGCACCGTCACCGCGACGGCGGTCACCCCGAACGGCCCCGCGGTACCTTCGCGCATCACTGCGAGCGCGCGCTCGGGCGGGCCGTAACACCCGAGGGCGTCGGTGGTGTCCGCGAGCCCGTCGATGTGCAGGCCGCGGGTGGCCAGCAGCAGGAACGCCACGGTCAGCGCGCCGGCCAGCGGAGCGCCCGGCCCGAACGCCCAGCACCCCGCTGCCAGCACCGCGGCGGCAGCCGCACCCAACGCCGCGCCGGCGAGCGGCAGCGCGGTGATGATGCCCCGGCCGACGAGCGCGGTGCGGGATGCGGGCACGGGCAGCACTGTCGCGAACGCGAAAGCGCCTGCCACAGAACGGAACACGGTCAGGACCCGGTGATCCCGGCCTCTTCGAAGGTGGCCATCGACGCGAGCGTGGCGACCGCGGCGCGCAGCACCGGCAGCGCCACCAGGGCGCCGGAGCCCTCGCCGAGGCGCATCCCGAGATCGACGATCGGTGTCAGCCCCAGCTCGGTGAGCGCGAGCGTGTGTGCCGGCTCGGTGGAGCGATGGCCCGCCTGCCACCACAGCCGGGCGCCCGGCGCGAGCCGTTCGGAGGCCAGCGCCGCCGCGGTGACCACCACACCGTCGAGCAGCACCGGGGTGCGCCGCAGCGCGGCCTGCGCGCAGAACCCCGTCATCGCCGCGAGATCCGCGCCGCCGCAGATGCGCAGCAGCGCAATCGGATCGGCGGACAGCCGTTTGGTGCGGTAGAGCGCGTCGCGGATCGCGGCGGTCTTGCGCTTCCAGCCCTCGTCGTCGATCCCGGTCCCGCGGCCCACCACAGCGACCGGCTCGGCGCCGGTCAGCGCGGCCACCAGCGTCGTCGCCGGGGTGGTGTTGCCGATTCCCATGTCGCCCGCGATCAGCAGGTCGGCACCCCCGTCGACCTCCTCGTCGGCGATGCGCCGACCCGCCTCGATGGCCGCGACCACCTCGTCGGGACCCAGGGCGTCCTCGACGGCGATGTTGCCGCTCGAGCGGCGGATCTTGTGCGCGCCGACGTCGGGCGACAACGGTTCCTCGGTGTCCACCGCGATGTCGACGATGCGCACGCCGGCGTCCGCCAGGCCCGCGAGCACGTTGACCGCCGCCCCGCCGGCGGCGAAGTTGGCCATCATCGCCGCGGTGACCTCGGCCGGATAGGCCGACACTCCCGCCGCGGTGACACCGTGGTCACCGGCGAAGACCACCACCCGCGCTCTCTCGAATTGCCGCGGCGGACAAGCGTTCTGGCACGACGCAACCCAGACCGACAGATCTTCGAGGCGACCCAGCGCGCCAGCGGGTTTGGTCAGTTGCGCCTGCCGGGCCCGCGCGGCGGCGGCGGCGACGGCATCGGGCGGGGCGATCTCAGGAAAGTAGGACACCGACGGCGTCAGTCGATTGTCGCGCCACGCTCGACCTGCGGGCGCGGTGCGCGCATCCGGCGCAGCTGCGACGCGCGGCTGGCGGCGTAGAAGCCGAGTTTCCATCCGGACTCGGTGTTTCCCGGGAACTTCTCGTCGACCAGCCGGTTCGCGCGGCGGCCCAGGAAGAAGCCGTCGATCACCATGATGAGCACCAGTACCAGCATCGCCGGGGAGATCAGCTGCTGCACCTGGACCGACGGCACCGCCAGCATCACCAGGATCAGCCCCAGCGCCGAGGGCATGAACAATCCGAGCACGTTGCGCCGGGAGTCGACCACATCACGGACGTAGCGGCGTACCGGCCCCTTGTCGCGCGGCAGCAGGTAGGCGTCGTCGCCGGCCATCATCTTCTCGCGACGCTGCGACATCTCGGCCCGGCGCTCGATCTTCTCGGCCTTGCGTTCCTCGCGGGACAACTTCGGCCCCCGCAGCTCCTTGCGGCGACGGCGCGCCTCGGCGCTGGTCATCGGTGCCGGAGCGACGGGCCCGCGGCGGCGTCCCTCGTTGCGCTTCGGGGTCGGCCTGCCCTTGGGTGCCGTCGTCACCCGCGCGCCGGACGTGGCCTGACCGGCAGCGTCCGGTGCGGCGGCGTCGGTGGAGGTCGAACCGGGCCGATCATCCCCGGAGTCGTCGTTCTTGCGGCCCAGCAGCTTCACACGTGCCAGGTTACTTCGCGCCGGTGGCGACGGTGCAGCCCGCTCTGCGACCCCCCGGGGCTCGGCCTAATCTGCCGGGATGACGCGCACCGTTCTGATCGCCCCGGACTCCTTCGGTGACAGCCTGACCGCCGTCGAGGCGGCCCGGTGCATCGCGACCGGGTGGGGTCGAGCGCGGCCGGACGATCAGCTGATCCTCGCCCCGCAATCCGACGGCGGCCCCGGCTTCGTCGACGTCCTCGCCAGCCGGCTGGGGGAACGCCGCACCGAACGGGTGAGCGGACCCCTGGACTCCGACGTCGATGCCGACTGGGTGTTCGACCCGGGGCCCCCGGCGACCGCCTACATCGAATGCGCGCAGGCCTGCGGCCTGGCCCTGCTGGGCGGTGCGCCCACCGTCCGCACCGCCGTCGACGCCCACACCCGCGGGGTCGGCGCGTTGATCGTCGCCGCTCTGGCCGCCGGAGCGCGGCGGATCGTCGTCGGCCTCGGCGGTAGCGGCAGCACCGACGGCGGGCGCGGCATGATCGAGGCGCTCGGCGGGCTGACCGCCGCCCGCGAGAAGCTGGCCGACGTGGACCTGATCGCCGCCAGCGACGTCGAGCATCCGCTGCTGGGCCCCCGCGGCGCGGCGGCGGTGTTCGGGCCACAGAAGGGTGCCGATCCCGCCACCGTGGACGAGCTCGAAGAGCGGCTGACGGCGTGGGCCGAGCAGCTCGACGACGCCGCCGGACGATCGATCCGCGACGAGCCGGGGGCGGGTGCGGCCGGTGGCCTGGGGGCGGCGCTGCTCGCACTCGGGGCACGACGCGAATCCGGCGCGGCCATCATCGCTTCGCATACCGGTCTGGACTCCGATCTGGACTCCGCAGACCTGGTGATCACCGGTGAGGGGCGCTTCGACGATCAATCGCTGCACGGTAAGGTCGTCAGTGCGCTGGCCGCGGGGGCGGGCCGGCGGGGCGTCCCGGTGCTGGTCATGGCCGGCCAGGTCACGCTGTCGGAGCAGGAGCGCAGCGCCGCGGGCATCACCGGTGCCCATTCGATCGCCGAGCACGCCGGCTCGGTCCGGCGGGCCATCGACGAGGCCGCCGACCAGCTGACCAGCATGGCCGCCGGTGTCGCGGCGGCGTCGGGCGATGTGGTCCGGGCCGTAGATGGGGAATAGGGCCCGAACAAGGTACCGTTGAACGCGTGGGGTCACGGCGTTGCTGGCCCTACCCACGAACATCCACACAGGAGTATTCATGACTGTTCAGGACGAGTCGGCAGTGCAGGCAGTACCGGCCACCGACGCCCACGGCGTGATCCTGACGGAGGCCGCGGCGACCAAGGCGAAGGCGCTGCTGGACCAGGAGGGCCGTGACGATCTGGCGCTCCGGATCGCCGTGCAGCCCGGCGGCTGTGCCGGCCTGCGTTACAACCTGTTCTTCGACGACCGCACCCTCGACGGTGACCTGACCGTGCAGTTCGGCGGCGTGGACCTGACGGTGGACCGGATGAGCGCGCCCTACGTCCAGGGCGCCACGATCGACTTCGTCGACACGATCGAGAAGCAGGGTTTCACCATCGACAACCCCAACGCCACCGGCTCGTGCGCCTGCGGCGACTCCTTCAACTGAGCTAGTACTGGCCTGCCGTACGCGGCAGGTAGGAGCACACCAGCACGTCGTTGTCGACCGAGACCAGCTGGGCGATGGCCTGCTCGTCGGCCTCGGTCGGCTGGTTGCGCGACGAGCGGCTCTGCGGTGTCACCTTCATCGTGAACAGGACCTGGGCCTGCGTCGGCGACGCCAGGACCATCTTGTCGATCGAGGTCACCTCGGCCGCGCTGTACTGCTTTCTGAACGCGTCACTGGACAGGCTGGCCAGCGCGAGATCCGAACGACGCTCCTTGACCGCGTCGAACAATCCGCACAGGCTGTGCCGCGCCACCGTCTCGGCGTCGCCATTGGACAGCGCGTCGAGGTAGTTCTGGATCGCGGTGCGCGCCGAGGTCTCGGTCAACGCCCCGCTGGGAGCACTGCTGTCACTGCGCGTCAAGGCCACGGCGGTGACGACGCCGGCCACCGCCAGGACGGCGATCACGGCCACCACGATGGCGATCCAGCGACGTCGTCTCGGCGGGTAGGGCACCGGCGGCGGCAGTGCGCCCGGGTAGCTGGACTCGGGGTAGGGCTGCGTGCCCTGCGTCGCCGGCCCCTGCTGACCGAATGGCTGGTGGCCGTAGCCACCCGGGTAATCCTGCGGTCCTGCTGGTCCGGCTCCGTAATGGGGCGGGTAGGGACCAGTCATACATGAACTCCCGGGCAGGTCGGTGGATTCGTCGGTGGATGGCTCGGCATCTACAGTGGCCCGGTGGGGGCACTCCTAGGCAGGTTAGCGCACATGCGCAGGTTGCCCGGGCCGGCGAAGAGCCCGCCGACGGGGTCCGACTAGGGTGTCTGATGACTTCACGAAGGGTGTGACTGCGTGACCATTGCCGTGACCGGATCGATCGCCACCGATCATCTGATGCGCTTTCCGGGCCGTTTCTCCGAGCAACTGCTCGCCGACCACCTGCAGAAGGTGTCCCTGAGCTTCCTGGTCGACGATCTGGTGATGCACCGCGGCGGAGTCGCCGGCAACATGGCCTACGCGATGGGTGTGCTGGGCGGTCGGCCGACGCTGATCGGCGCGGTCGGCGCCGATTTCGACGACTACCGCGAGTGGTTGACCGCGGCCGGCGTCAACTGCGACGCGGTGCTGGTGTCGGAGTCCGCGTACACCGCGCGCTTCGTCTGCACCACCGACGAGGACATGGCGCAGATCGCCTCGTTCTACCCCGGCGCCATGTCGGAATCCCGCAACATCAAGCTCGCCGACGTCGTGTCCCGCACCGGCACACCGGATCTGGTGATCATCGGCGCCAACGACCCCGAGGCGATGTTCCTCTACACCGAGGAGTGCCGCGCGCTCGGACTGGCGTTCGCCGCCGATCCGAGCCAGCAGCTGGCCCGGCTGTCCGGCGAGGAGATCCGGCGGTTGATCGACGGCGCGACCTACCTGTTCACCAACGACTACGAGTGGGATCTGCTGCTGCAGAAGTCCGGGTGGTCGGAGGCCGAGGTGATGCAGCAGATCGAGCTGCGCGTCACGACGCTGGGGGAGAAGGGCGTCGACCTGGTCGGGCGCGACGGGACCTTCGTCCACGTCGACGTCGTTCCGGAGCGGCGCCGCGAGGATCCGACCGGCATCGGTGACGCGTTCCGCGCCGGCTTCCTCACCGGCCGCGACGCCGGCTTGTCGCTGGAGCGGGCCGCGCAGCTGGCCTCCCTCGTCGCGACGCTGGTGCTCGAGGCGCCCGGCCCGCAGGAATGGACGTGGGACCGCGACGACGCGATCGCGCGGCTGACCGATGCGTACGGCGACGCCGCCGGCCGGGACATCGCCGAGGCGCTGTAGCGCCACCCGCGCCGAGATCGACGAAAAGGCGCTTTCTCCTCGCACTTTCGCGCCCGAACGTTGGTTTGGGCGGGGTGGGCGCGGGGGCTAGAGCTGGACCGGGTAGGTCGGCTCGCTGATCGTCGGCGTCACGCTGTGCTCGACGAAGATCGCGTGCCACAGCAGGAAGATCAGCACCGTCCACAGCCGGCGGCTGTGATCGGAGGCGCCCGTGCGGTGCTCGTCGAGCATCGCGCGCACCGCTGCCAGGTCGATCAGCTCGCCGGCGCCCGACGACGCGATCGTCCCGTACGCCCAGTCCTGCAATTCGCCGGCCCGCAACCAGTGCCGGATCGGCACCGGGAAGCCCAGCTTCGGACGGTGCAGCACATGCGCGGGGATGATCGGCTCGAGCGCCTTGCGCAGCGCGTACTTCGTCGTCGACCGGGTGATCTTCTGGTCGTAGGGTAACCTGGAGGCCACGGCGAACACCTCGGGGTCCAGGAACGGCACCCGCAGCTCCAGGGAGTTCGCCATCGTCATCTTGTCGGCCTTGACCAGGATGTCGCCGCGCAACCAGGTGAACAGGTCGACGTGCTGCATGCGCGCCACCGGATCCCAGCCGGCCGATTGCGCGTACACCGGCGCCGTGATGTCGGTGTGCGTCCACTCCGGACGGAACCGCGCCAGCACCGCGCGCAGCTGCGCGTCGGAGAAGCTGCGCGCGTTGCCGTAGTAGCGCTCCTCGAGTGTCAGCGAGCCGCGGTGCAGCAGGCTCTTGCCCCGCATTCCCTCGGGCAGCGGACCGGCCATCCGGCCCACCGACTTGCGCAGCCCCCGCGGCAGGTAGTCGAACGGCTTGAGCGACAACGGCTCCCGGTAGATCGTGTAGCCGCCGAACAACTCGTCGGCGCCCTCACCCGAGAGCACCACCTTGACGTGTTTGCGGGCCTCGCGGGCGATGAAGAACAACGGCACCAGCGCCGGGTCGGCGACCGGTTCGTCGAGGTACCAGACGATCTCGGGCAGGGCGGCGACGAACTCCTCCTGGCTGACGACCTTGGTCACGTGCCGCGCGCCGATCGCCTCGGCCGAGGCGATCGCGACGTCGACCTCGGAGAAGCCGGCCCGTTCGAAGCCGGTCGTGAACGTGATCAACCGCGGGTTGTGCCGCATGGCCAGCGCCGCGATCGCCGTGGAGTCGATACCGCCCGACAGGAACGCCCCAACGGTGACGTCCGCCCGCATGTGCTTGGCCACCGAATCCTCGAGCACTGCGGTGATCTCGTCGTAGCGGGCCTGCTCGGCGCCGGCCGCGAACGGTACCAGCGCGAACCGCGGGGTGAAGTAGCGCGTCACCTCAGGGTCGCTGCCCGGTCGCACCCGCGCATAGCTGCCCGATTCCAGCCGGCGGATGCCGCGCTGCAACGTCTCGGGCTCCGGCACGTACTGCAGCACGGTGTAGTGCTGAACGGCGCGCTCGTCGATGCTCAGGTCGATGCCGAGCTCCCCGGCGATGTCGAGCAGGCACTTCTTCTCACTGCCGACGGCGGTGCCGCCCGCCCCGGTCGCCATGTAGAGCGGTTTGATGCCGAACGGGTCACGCGCGCAGAACAGCTCCTCGGTGACCGTGTCCCAGAGGGCGAACGCGAACATGCCACGCAACCGGCTCAGTGCCTCGGCACCCCAGTAGTGATAGGCGGCGACGATGGCCTCGCCGTCGCCGTCGGTGTGGAAAACGGCGCCGTGCTCGGCGGCCAGCGTCTCCCGCAGTTCGAGGTAGTTGTAGATCTCGCCGTTGAACACCAACGCGTAGCGCTGCGGCGCGTCGGCCGGCCCCCACCTCAACGGCTGGTGGCTGTGGGCGATGTCGATGATCGACAGGCGGTTGAACCCCAGCACCACATGGTCGTCGTGCCAGGTCCCGGGCTCGTCGGGCCCCCGGTGACGCATCAGGTGGCTCGCGCCGGACACGGCGTCGACGAGGCTGGGGGAGACCTCACGGGCAGGATCGGTCACCAACGCCAGGAGTCCGCACACGGCGCCAGTATGTCTGATCGACGGCCGCGGAAATGACATTGGCCCGGTCGCATGGATGCGCCGGGGACGGGTGGTCTACGCTGCGTAGTATTCAATGCAGCCGTCTGACCGTCCGGCGGTCGATCGACTTGGTAGGAGGCGCCAACGTGCCCGCTCGCGGCCTGAAGTTGGTGGCATTGTCCCTGCTCCTGGGAGGGACGACGGTCCTGCTCAGCGGGTGCAGCTGGTCCGATGCTCTCGCCCTGGGCTGGCCCAAGGGCATCACCCCGGAAGCTCACCTGAACCGCGAACTGTGGATCGGGTCGATGATCGCAGCGCTGGTCGTCGGCGTGATCGTCTACATCATGCTGTTCTGGACCGTGGTGTTCCACCGCAAGAAGAAGGACGACACGGAGCTGCCCCGCCAGTTCGGCTACAACATGCCGCTGGAGCTGGCCCTGACGGTCACCCCGTTCCTCATCATCTCGGTGCTCTTCTACTTCACCGTCGTCGTGCAGGAGAAGATGCTGCACAAGGACCCCAACCCCGAGGTCGTCGTCGACGTCACCGCATTCCAGTGGAACTGGAAATTCGGCTACCAGAAGATCAACTTCGGTGACGGCACGTTCACCTACGACGGCGTCGACAACGCCCGCAAAGAGGCCATGGCCTCCAAGCCGGAGGGCACCTACGAGAACGGCGAGGAGCGCGTCGGCGCGATCCGCGGCCTCAATCCGGAGGACCGCACCTACCTGAACTTCGACAAGGTCGAGACGGTCGGTTCCTCCTCCGAGATCCCGGTGCTGGTGGTGCCCAAGGGCAAGCGCATCGAGTTCCAGATCGCCTCTGCCGACGTGATCCACGGCTTCTGGGTGCCGGAGTTCCTGTTCAAGCGCGACGTGCTGCCCGACCCCAAGGCCAACAACTCCGACAACATCTTCCAGGTCAGCGAGATCAACCAGACCGGCGCGTTCGTGGGCCGCTGCACCGAGATGTGCGGCACCTACCACTCGATGATGAACTTCGAGCTGCGTGTGGTGGAGCCCAACGATTTCAAGGCCTACATGGATCAGCGCATCGCCGGCAAGACCAACGCCGAGGCGCTGCAGGCGATCAACCAGTCACCGACCGCCACCACGACCAAGCCGTTCGACACGCGCCGCGGTGAGCAGGCACCCATGGCGCCCCAGGCGAGCAGGTAGGACAGCAGATGCACATCGAAGCCCGGTTGTTCGAGTTCCTGACGGCGTTCTTCGCGCTGGCGACCGTCGTCTACGCGGTGCTGACCGCGCTGTTCGCCACCGGTGGCGTGGAGTGGGCCGGTACGACGGCGCTGGCCCTGACCACGGGCCTGACGCTGATCACCGGGACGTTCTTCCGCTTCGTCGCGCGCCGGCTGGACACCCGCCCCGAGGATTACGAGGACGCCGAGATCGCCGACGGCGCCGGCGAACTGGGCTTCTTCAGCCCGCACAGCTGGTGGCCGATCATGATCGCGCTGTCCGCCTCTGTCACTGCGGTGGGCATGGCGCTGTGGCTGCCGTGGCTCATCGTCGCGGGCGTGTGCTTCGTGCTGACCACGGTGTCCGGTCTGGTCTTCGAGTACCACACCGGCCCCGAGAAGCACTGACGCGCCGACGGCGTTCCGCGCCGCAGCCGCGTCAAGGTCACAATCCGGCATGAGTTGGCCTGCGACCGACTTCCCGCCCCTCGTCGGTCCGCTCGGGTTGGGTAGTGTTGCCGGCGCACCGGGAGCCGCTCGAGCGCGGATCGCGGTGCCCGAGAAGCTGGCTGAGAAGGATAGACGCACATGAGCGGGTCTAGGGGAGACGAGCCGGGTGACCGGTCCTCAGCCGACGAACCGACGCAGAACGTCTCGGGCCTGACCCCCGACAACGACCCCGGTTCGCCCGGCACCGGTGCGACCGACCACTATTCGCGGGCGTACTCCGCTCCGGAGTCCGAGCAGTTCGTCAGCCCGCCCTACGTGCCCGCCGAATCGTCGCTCTACGACTACGACAGCTACGACGCCGCCGCCGAGGCCGGTGAGACGCCCGACCCGCCGCGGTGGCCCTGGGTGGTCGGCATCGTCGCGATCGTCGCGGCCGTCGCGCTGGTGGTGTCGGTCTCGGTCCTGGTGACGCGCACCGACACGGACAACCTCGCCACGCCGGAGACCACGACCAGCGCCCCGCCCCCGGTCCAGGACGAGATCACCACCACGAC
>NZ_VKAA01000029.1 GCF_007096635.1 Mycolicibacterium sp. 018/SC-01/001 | reverse complement strand
CGGGCCCCGATGCCGACCACCGCGGCGGCGTTCCTGCGGCTGGTCGACGCGAGCTGGGACGCCGAGGCCGCCGCGCGGCCGCACGGGCAACGCACCACCGTTGTCGTCCACGTCGACGTAGCCGACAAGGTCGCCGCCCTGCACCTGGGCCCCGTGCTCACCGACGCCGACCGCCGCTACCTGACCTGCGACGCCACCTGCGAGGCGTGGTTTCACCGCGACGGCCGGGTGATCGGCGCGGGCCGATCCACCCGCACGGTCAACCGGCGGCTACGCCGCGCGCTGGAGCACCGAGACCACACCTGCGTGGTCCCCGGCTGCGGGGCCACCCGCGCATTGCACGCCCACCACCTGGTGCACTGGGAGGACAGCGGCCCCACCGAACTGTGGAACCTCGCCCTGCTGTGTCCGTATCACCACCGCGCCCATCACCGCGGGCTCATCACGCTGACTGGGCCCGCCGATCAACTCGTCGTCACCGACGCCGCCGGCCGAGCTCTGACCTCAGCGTCGCTGGCCCGCACACCAACCCAGCCGCTCCCCGACGTCGCACCGTGCCCCGGCCCGACCGGCGAACGCGCCCAGTGGTGGTGGTACCAACCCTACGAACCCCGCCCGCCCTCGACGAACGAGGCCGCGAGTCCGTCACTCGCTGTGGGTGAGTGAGTCGGTGAACGCCGCGTTCGCCGCGCCGGTGAGGCGGCTGCCGTCGAAGCCGTAGTCGATGGCGTCGCCGCGGATGGCCCGCAGCGGATCCTCGAAGTCCCGGAAGTACCCCATCGCCCACGCGCCTTCCTGGTAGCCGATGAGCTTCAGCAGATCGTCGTCGAGGGTTCGCGCGACATCGATGGGCACGGAAAGGAATTGGTTCTCCTCCTGGCGCACCCAGCCCACGCAGTAGTTGACATTGATCGCACGCCGAACGCGATCGGAACGGTTGGCGGCACCGCTGTGCACGATCTTGCCGGTGTAGATCAGCACGGAACCGCGCGACATCTCGGCCTGCAGACACTCGTCGTCGCCGTAGTCGGTCGGTTTCTTGTCACCGATCTGGCTACCGGGAACGATTCGGGTGGCGCCCATTTCGGCGGTGTAGTCCGACAGCGCCCACAGCGTGTTGCACTGCACGTGGTAGTCGTCGGGGAAGGGGTAGAAGTCGAACGCGTTCTGGTCGCGGTGCAACGCCTGCGCCGATTCGCCCGGTTCGATCGAGATCACCTGCGTGAGCATCAGCTGAAACGCCGACGCATGCCCGAGGAAGTCGCCGCAGACGCCCATCATCGTGGGGTTCTGGATCAGCGTGCGGCACGCGGGCGAGCGCGCGACCAGTGCACCGGTGCGACGCGTCCGCCTCCCGATCATCGCGTTGTAGCCCAGCGGGGTGGCCTCGAGATACGGCGCGAGTTCGTGGTCGATGTCGTCCATCAACTCGGTGGGCGCGAGGTCGTCGACGATCACGTAGCCGTCGCGACGCAGGAGATCGGAGATCTCCTCGGGCGTCGTGGAGGCAGGGACGTGGTTCAGTTCCGGCATGGCATCGAGTATCGCCATCGCGTGTGTTGAGCTGGTAAAACGGCGTCACGCCGTCGTTACGCCTCGACCGAGATGTCAGGACACCGGGACAGCGATGGGCGTCGACGAGAGCAGGCGAGCTGACAGTTCCACGAGCGTGTGCTGCAACTCGGCGTCGTCGATGTCGCCCATATCGGGGTCGGCGGCGACCCTGCAGACGCCGGAGAGGAACACCCGCAGTGCGATCCGATCCGCAACGCACGGGTGCGGACCTTCGAGCAATTCCTGCAGCCGGCCCGTCACGACGCTGAATTCTGGTTCGTCGCGCACCAATTGGTCGATGCCGGGATCGCCGTAGAAAAGAACCGACAGTTGGCGGTACCTGACCACCATCTCGATGAGGCCGATGACCAACACCTCGCGGCGACGCTGCATGTCCGGAAGGACTTCGGCGATGCGGATGACTCGCGCCATGTCCTCGATCGAGGGCCGCAACACCTCCAGCGCGATCTCTTCCTTCGTGCGGAATTGGTAGTAGACCGCCGCCTTGCTCACCCCGATGCGGTCGGCGATCATCTGCAGCGACGTCCCGTGGACACCGTGCTCGGCGAACAGCGCGAGTGCGGCGTCGAGCACCCGCTGACGGGCCAAGCCGCGCGGAGCCGTCGGTCGCGCCATACGTTCGCCTTCCCCTCCGTGCCGCGGTACGCGCTCAACGATAACGCCGCGCTACCCGTGGGCCACGCAGAACTGCTGAATGGACGTCCAACTAGAGCTAGCCGATCGGCTTGCTCAAATTATGGAGTCCGTCTATGTTTACCTGGCTGACACCGACGGTGTCGCTCGGCGCATAAGGGGTGTCATGGTCGGGATCCTCAAGCGGGCGTGGATTCCGCTCGTCATCGTCGCGGTGGTCGCGATCGCTGCCACCGTCGTGTACCGCATGCACGGGTTCTTCGGGTCGGACAACGAAACCACCCGTCCCGGTGCGGGTCTGGCCCAGGACGCCGAGCCGTTCAACCCGAAAGTCGTCACCTACGAGGTCACCGGCGACTCAGGTGCGGTCGCAACGATCAATTACCTGGACCTGGACGCCAACCCGCACCGCGTCGACGATGCGCCGCTGCCGTGGTCGCTCACGTTGGAGACGACCAAACCGTCAGCAGCCGCGACGATCATCGCGCAGGGCGACGGCGCCAACATCAGCTGTAAGATCCTCGTGGACAACGAGATCCGCGACCAGCAGACCTACGACGGCGTCAACGCCCAGACCTCCTGCCTGGTGAAGTCCCTGTGAGCGGGCAGCACACCGGCCACGCCCGGATCCCCCGGTTCCTCCGGCTGTTCTGCGTTCCCGTCCTGTTGGGCTGGCTCGCTCTGACAGCCCTGCTCAACGTCGTCGTCCCCCAGCTCGAAGCGGTGGGTGCGGCCAACACCACCTCTCTGACACCTAACGATGCGCCGTCGCTGCAGGCCACGCAGCTCGTCGGAAAACTGTTCGGCGAGTACACCTCCAACAGCTCGGCGATGATCGTGCTGGAGAGCGACACACCGCTCGGTGCCGAGGCGCACAAGTACTACGACGGGCTGGTCGCGGCTCTGCGCCAGGACACGGTGCACATCCAGCACATCCAGGACCTGTGGGGGGATCCGCTCACATCGTCCGGCTCGCAGTCCGCCGACAATCTGTCGTCGTACGTCCAGCTCTACCTCGCCGGTAATCAGGGTGAGTCGCTGGCCAACGAATCCGTCGATGCGGTGCGCAACATCGTCGCCGCCCATCCGCCGCCACCGGGACTGCGGGTGTACGTCACGGGCGCGGGACCGCTTCTCTCCGACCAGCAACACGCGGGTGACGAGAGCCTGCAACTGGTGACGGCACTGACCTTCGTCGTCATCATCACGATGCTGCTGCTGGTCTACCGGTCCATCGTGACCGTGCTGACGGTCCTGGTGACGGTCGTGCTCGAACTCGCTGTGGCGCGTGGTGTGGTGGCCTTCCTGGGCTATCACCACATCATCGAGCTGTCGACGTTCGCGGTGAACCTGTTGACGCTGCTGGCCATTGCCGCCGCCACGGACTACGCCATCTTCCTGGTCGGGCGCTATCACGAGGCGCGTGCCGCCGGCGACGACCGGGAGAGCGCGTTCTACGTGATGTACCACGGCACAGCGCACGTGATCCTGGGGTCGGGGCTGACGATCGCCGGGGCGACGCTGTGTCTGCACTTCACCCGACTGCCGTACTTCCAGACACTCGGCATCCCGCTGGCGATCGGCATGTTCGTCGTCACGGTGGCGGCGCTGACGCTGGCGCCGGCACTGATCACCGTCGCCACCCGGTTCGGTCTGCTCGAGCCCAAGCGCAGCGCGCGCACGCGAGGATGGCGCCGCATCGGGACCGCGGTGGTGCGCTGGCCCGGACCGATCCTGGTCGCATCGCTGGCGGTGACGCTGGTCGGCCTACTGGCCCTGCCGTCCTACACCACCAGCTACGACGACAAGAAGTATCTCCCGACGAGCGTCGAGGCCAACATCGGCTATCAGGTTGCGGCCAAACACTTTCCGCAGGCTCGGCTGAACCCCGAAGTGCTGATGCTGGTGGCCGACCACGATCTGCGCAACCCCACCGACATGCTCATCGTCGACCGGGTCGCCAAAGATGTCTTCCACCTGCCGGGAATCGCCCGGGTGCAGACGATCACGCGTCCACTCGGAACCCCGATCGAAGGTTCCTCGATCCCGTACATCGTCGGCCAGCAGGGAGTGAACCAGAAGCTGACGCAGTCCTATGCCGAAGCGCGCACAGCCGATCTGCTGCGGCAGGCCAGCGACATCAACAACCAGATCGACGTCCTGCGCCGGCAATTGGAGCTGCAGAAGCAAAGCGCCAACGCGCAGCAGGAGCAGACCGACGTGCTGAAGCAGACGGTCGCGGTCACCAACGACCTGCGCGACAAGATCGCCAACTTCGACGACTTCTTCCGCCCCATCCGGAACTACTTCTACTGGGAACCGCACTGCTACGACATTCCCGCCTGCTATGCCCTGCGCTCGCTCTTCGACGCGCTCGACGGTATCGATCAGCTCTCCGGACTGCTGGCCGAGACCACGATCAGCCTCGACAAGATCAATGCGTTGCAGCCAAAACTGTTGGCGCTGATCCCGCCTCAGATCGCCAGCCAGGAACGCAACCGGGATCAGATCATGACGAACTATGCGACGCAGAAGGACCAGCAGGATCTGCAGGACCGGCAGCAGTCGGATCCCGCCGCGATCGGGCGGGCGTTCAACCAGTCCAAGATCGACGACTCGTTCTACCTGCCGCCCGAGGTCTTCGACAATCCCGACTTCAAACGGGGCCTCAAACAGTTCGTCTCACCCGACGGCAAGGCCGTCCGCTTCATCATCTCCCATCAGGGTGATCCGGCGACGCCGGAGGGCATTTCGCACATCGACCAGATCAAGAACGCGGCGTTCGAGGCGATCAAGGGCACCCCGCTGGAGACGTCCAAGATCTACCTGGGCGGAACCGCGGCCACCTACAAGGACATGCGGGACGGCTCGAACTACGACCTCGTCATCGCCGCGATCTCGGCGATCTGCCTGATCTTCATCATCATGCTGATCATCACCCGATCGGCCATCGCCGCGCTGGTGATCGTCGGCACCGTGGTGCTGTCGCTGGCCGCCTCGTTCGGCTTGGCAGTGCTCTTGTGGCAGCACATCATCGGGCTCGAACTGCACTGGCTGGTGCTGGCGATGTCGGTGATCATCCTGCTGGCCGTGGGATCGGACTACAACCTGCTGTTGGTCTCACGGTTCAAAGAGGAACGCGACGCAGGCTTGAACACCGGGATCATCCGCGCCATCGCGGGCAGCGGCAGCGTGGTGACCTCGGCCGGCCTGGTGTTCGCGTTCACGATGATGTCGTTCGCGATCAGCGATCTGAAGGTGATGGCACAGGTCGGAACCACGATCGGTCTCGGCTTGCTGGTCGACACGCTGATCATCCGGTCGTTCATGACGCCGTCGATCGCGGCGCTGATGGGCCGGTGGTTCTGGTGGCCGCAGAACGTCCGGCCGCGACCGGCCCGCCGCGTGTCCACCCACTGAGCCGGCAAGCGAGCTTGGCGTTGCCGGGCCCGCTTGCCGCACGGGCCGGGTGATCCGAAAAGCGAACAGCGCGGGCGTTTCGGGCTCATCGTCCCGTGTGGACAGTTAGCGTTCCGCGTCGTGAGCAAAGTTACCGCAGGACTGGTCTTCTTCATCGGCCTGACGACGTGGGCGCCGATTCCTGTCGCGCAGGGCGCGGAGTGCGACCCGAACTACTCGGATGCTTGCGTGCCGATCGCCAGCGACGTCGACTGCGCCGGCGGCAGCGGCAACGGTCCCGCCTACGTGCAGGGACCCGTCACCGTCGTCGGCACCGACATCTACGACCTGGATCGCGACGGCAACGGAACGGGTTGCGAATCCTAGGCGTTCGGGTCGACCCTGACCTCGCCCTCGGGAGTGACGTGAACCGTGCCGTCCTCGTGCGCCCCGGGGAGATCCGGCATCTCGTGACGACCGCCGGCTGACCGGCGACGCGCAGACCACATCACGCCGCCGACCGCGGAGACCGCTGCGGCCGCGATCGGCCACACCAGCCGAGACCTCTCACCCATGTCGGCAGGTATGCCCACCGCGCGGCGCCGAGAAACCGACGCGATCACGGCGAGCGCGGGACCTGCGCACCCTCGGCCCGTACGGAGCCCCGCCGCTTCGGCGCTTCCGCTGCGGCCAGCGGAGTCGCGATGTCCTCCAACGATTTCCCCTCGGCATCGACGGCGAGGAACCATGCCACCAACCCGCCGGCGATCATCACCGCGGCCCCCAGCAGGTAGCCGAGAAACAGCCGAAACGGCTCCGATCCGTCGCCGATCAATGCCCCGTAGATCACCGGGCCCAGCGCACCGAAGCACTGCGCGATCGCGAAGAACACCGCGATGGCCTTGGCCCTCACCTCCAGCGGGAAGATCTCGCTCACCGTGAGGTACGCCGAACTGGCGCCCGCGGAGGCGAAGAAGAAGATCACGCACCAGGCGATCGTCTGGGTGATCGCGTTCAGGGCCCCTAGGTTGAACAGTACGGCGCTGAGCGCCAACAGGATTCCGCTGACCACGTAGGTGCCTGCGATCATCTTGCGCCGGCCGATCGTGTCGAAGAAGTGTCCGATGGTCAGCGGGCCCGCCAGATTGCCGACAGCGAACGCGATCAGATACAGCGGCGTCGACTCCGAGGGCACCCCGTAGAACTTCCCCAGCACCAAGGTGTAGGTGAAGAAGATGGCGTTGTACAGGAACGACTGGCTGACCATCAGCGTCGCCCCCAAGACTGAACGGCTCGGGTACTCGCGGAACAGCACCCGCGTCAACGCCAGATAGCCGATCTTCTCCGTCGGCCGCAGATCGATGGCCTTGCTCTCGTCGACGGGCGGGAGCGTGGCGCCGGTGGCCTCCACCTCCCGCTCGATATAACCGATCGACTCCTCGGCGGCGTCCTCGCGGCCGTTCATCACCTGCCAGCGCGGGCTCTCCGGCAGATGGCGCCGCACTACGAGGATGACGAGGCCGAGGACCGGACCGATGAGGAACGCCAGCCTCCAGCCGATCGACAGGTCCATCGACTTGAGGAAGATGAACGTGCCGAGCGTGCCGAGAACGGCACCGGCCCAATAGGTGCCGTTCACGGCGATGTCTACCCTGCCCCGGTAGCGCGCCGGGATCAGCTCGTCGATGGCCGAGTTGATCGCCGCGTACTCGCCGCCGATGCCCATGCCGGCGACGAACCGGGTGACGTAGAGGAAGGCCACCCAGCCCGCGCCGTTGCCCAGCGTGACCGCCGTCAGCGCGCTACCGACCAGGTAGACGCCCAGCGTCACCATGAACAGGTTGCGGCGGCCCAGCTTGTCGGACAGGCGACCGAAGAACAGCGCGCCGACGACCTCGCCGGCCAGGTACACCGACGCGAGCATTCCCACCGCCGCCGACGACAGCGCGAGCGTCTCCGGCTGGCTCAGTGTGTCCGCGACAGCGCTGGCGACGGTGATCTCCAGGCCGTCCAGAATCCAGGCGACGCCCAGGGCCACCACCATGCGGGTGTGGAACGACGACCATGGCAGGCGGTCGATACGCGCCGGGATGAGGCTCCGGATCGCGCCCTCCTCCGAAACGTGTGACGCCATGACCGCCTCCTCGCGATGCCGTGCCAGGAAGCCGGACTTCCCGCCAGACCGCGCCTGGAAACGCCCATGAGTGGACGAATTCGCGGGGGCCGGCCAGGTGATCACCGCGACGCGTAGTCGTGGTCGCGACCGGACGAACACCTGCGTAGTGAGGTACTCGATTCACGGGCCCCGAGGCGGGATACCGTGGCGGGATGACCTCGCCGCGCGTCGCCGTCATCGGAGCTGGGCTCTCCGGCGCCGCGTGCGCGCACGCGCTCCGCGAGCACGGCGTCACGGCGGAGATCTTCGAGCGCGGTCGCGGCCCCGGCGGCCGCATGGCATCCCCGACCGTGCACGGCCGCCGGGCCGACCTCGGCGCGGCGTACTTCACCGTCAAAGAACCGGCGTTCCGCAACGTCGTCGACGACTGGGTGCGGCGCGGACTGGCCCGCCCGTGGACCGACACCTTCGACGTCATCGCACCAGGCGGCCACGACAGCACCTCCGGACCGATGCGCTACGCCGCGCCCCGCGGCGTGCGGTCACTTGTCGAGGACCTGCTCCCCGACGATGTCCGGTTCCAGATGCCCGTCGAGTCACTCGACGAGCTGCCGCACGACGCCGTCGTGTTGGCGATGCCCGACCCGCAGGCGTCGCGGCTCACCGGCGCGCCGCCCGGCGGCTGGGTCACCTACGACCCCGTGATCGCCGTCGCCGCGGGCTGGCCGCAACGCAGCTGGGGACTCACGGACGCCGCGTTCGTCAACGACGACCCTGACATTTCTTTCCTCGCCGACGACGGATCCCGCCGAGGCGACGGTGCCGCGGTGATCGTCGCGCACAGCACCGCCGACCGGGCGCACCGGCACCTCGACAACCCCGAGGAGGCCGTGGCGCCGGTGGTGGCCGCAATACGCCGACTGCTCGGCGTCGACGACGAGCCCGACTGGACCCACGTGCATCGGTGGACCTTCGCCAAACCCGCCGGCACGCACGGTGACGAGCCGTTCCGCCTCGACACCACGGGCCGGCCGGTCGGGTTGTGTGGCGACTCGTGGTGCCCGTCGGGTGCGCCGCGGGTCGAAGCCGCGTGGCTGTCCGGGCGACACATCGGAGCCGCGCTGGCCGCTCATCTGGTGGAGGGGACATGATGAAAGTAACTCAGCTGTGGCGCTTTCCGGTGAAATCCATGGGCGGCACCCGCGTCGACGATCTTCGTTTCGACGAGCGCGGCGTGCACGCCGACCGGCTGTGGGCGGTGCGCGACCTGGAGAAGGGGGTCACCGCATCGGCGCGCAGGGTTCCCGCGCTGCTGCGGTGCTCAGCACGCTACCTCGACGAGCCGGGACCCGACGCGGGGCCGGGAAATGTTCCGGCAGTGGTGATCTCGCTCCCCGACGGGCGAGAGGTCACCAGCGACGACCCCTCGGTACACGACGTTCTCAGTGAGCTGGTCGGCCGGCAGGTGCGGCTCACGGCCCTGCCGCCGGTGGACGACACCAGCGCACACCGCATGTCACTGCAAGCCTCACTGGGCAATTTCGCCGCCGACCAGGTCAGGCAGGATTTCGGCCTCGGTGCCGGCGACGAGCTTCCGGACACCTCCGTGTTCACCACGCGACAAATGGTGACGCTGGCTCGGTATTCCACGCCCCCTGGAACATTCGTGGATCTGAGTCCGGTTCACCTACTCAGTACGGCCAGCCTGCGCAACCTGTCCGCAGACGCGACGCCGTACGACGTCAGGCGCTTCCGGCCCAACGTGCTGGTCGACCTCGAGAGCCCAGACCCGTTTCCCGAAGCGGCCTGGGTGGGTGGCGAAGTTCACCTCGGCACCGTCGTGCTGTCGGCGACCAATCCCACGATCCGCTGCGTGGTCGGCACGCGGCCGCAGCCGGGCCTGGAGAAGGACCTGTCGGTGACCCGACAGCTGGCCGAGAAGACGAATCGCTTCCTCGGTATCTACGCCGACGTGGCCACCGCGGGCACCGTACGGGTCGGCGACGAGGTGACCGCCTACCTGCCGCCACCACCGAACGTCGTCGAGCGGACCGCGACGGCAGTCGGCAAATCGGCCAGCCGCGGCATGCAGAAACTCATCGAGGCCACGGTGCTGCGCCTCGCCAAGTGACTCACCGTCCCGGGTGCCGAAGGTGGTCGGGCTGGCTCACCCAACCGGGCGGGACGTCGACCGACAACGCGAGGTGCACGAACCGCCCCACCGCCGCGGTCGTCGCGCGGATCGGGCACCACTGCAGCGTGTAGGGAATGAATCGCGGCGGCTCCAGCGGTAGCAGAACCACACCGGGCGTCGCGCCGGCCACTGCGGCCGTGGTCAGTGTCCAGTCCACCTCGCGCTGGTCGGGCCAGCGGTGTGCTGACAGATCGATCTCCGTCAATTCGACTGTGGGCGGCGCGATCCCGGCAACATCGAGGATCTGCTGCAGGGCCAGTGACCACGCGGGGAACAATGCCTCGCTGTGCGAACCCAGCGTCTCGCCGGCCAGGTGGGCGAACTCCACCGTCGGCCGGTCTGCCAGGCGGTGGCTCTCACGCAGCGCCACCACCACGGGCTCGGCGCAGAACACCTCGCTCAAGATGCCGGGCGGGTTGGTGACGGGCCCGCAGGTGATCGCGACATCGAGCGCGCCCTCCCCGATCGCCTGCTGCAGATCGGGAAGCCACATCCGGCGCACCGACAGCTCGACCTCGGGTGCGGCCCGATGCAGTGCCTCCGCGAGATGCGGCGTCAACAGCGGGGCCGCCGGCGGGGTGATACCCAGCCGGACGGTGCCGACATCCCCCTCGATGAGACGGCGCACCGCCGCCGTGGCCCCTTCCACATCGTCGAGGATGCTCACTGCCCGACCGAACAACTCGGCGCCGGCCTGGGTGAGGGCCACGCGACGGGTCGTTCGGGTCAGCAACGGCGTACCCACCTCCCGCTCGAGGCGGCGGATCAGCTCGCTCAGCGTCGGCTGCGACATGTGGAGCTTCTCGGCAGCGCGTCCGAAATGCAGCTCACGCGCCACCCCGACGAACGCCTCCAACTGGCGCAGTTCCACCCGACGATCGTAAAGCCCGGCGGGGAGATTGATCAGGAAGGCCGATGAATGCGATCCCTGATCGACCCTTGTTCACCGCGTCCGAGTCCGGGCAGGCTCAGATCATGTCCGACTCCATCACCCGATATCACACCGCGACCATCGACCGACTCGACGTCTTCTATCGGGAGGCCGGCGATCCGAGCCGGCCGACAGTGCTGCTGCTGCACGGGTTTCCGTCCAGCTCGCACATGTTCCGCAATCTGATCACCGCGCTGGCCGACGAGTACCACCTCATCGCGCCCGATCACATCGGCTTCGGCCAGTCGGCGATGCCGTCGGTGAACCAGTTCACCTACAGCTTCGACCGGCTCACCGAGATCACCGAGGGACTGATCGATCATCTCGGCCTCGAGCGGTTCGCCATCTACATCCACGACTACGGAGCACCGATCGGATTGCGCATCGCCCACGCTCAGCCGGACCGGATCACCGCGATCATCAGCCAGAGCGGCAACGCCTACCTCGAGGGCTTCACCCCGTTCTGGGACCGACTGTTCGCACACGCCAAAGACCGCGGCGCGAACGAGGATTCGGTGCGGGAGTACTTCACCGCCGACACGACGCGGTGGCAGTACACCCACGGCGTGCCCGCCGACCGGCTGGACCGGATCGCCCCGGAGACCTGGCAGCTGGATCAAGCGGGGCTCGACCGCAAGGGCAACGATGCGATTCAGTTGCAACTGTTCTGGGACTACCAGTTCAACCTCGACGGTTACCCGGGTTTCCAGGAGTACTTCCGCGCCCATCAGCCTCCGCTGTTGGTGACGTGGGGGCGCAACGATCAGATCTTCGGCGCTGCGGGAGCCGAGGCGTTCAAGCGTGACCTGCCCGACGGTGAGTACCACCTGCTCGACACCGGCCACTTCGCGCTGGAGACCCACGGTGACGAGATCGCCGGCTACATGCGGGACTTCCTCGGCCGAACGGTGGCGCAGCAGTGAACTACTCGTCGGCCGACACCGCGGTGGTCGTGATCGATCCGCAGAACGACGTCCTGAGCCCGACCGGCAAGAACTGGGAGGTGTTGCGCGACAGCGTGACCGAGAACCGGACCGTCGAGCATCTGGGCGAACTGCTGAGCGCCGCACACGAGCGCGGGTACGGCGTCTTCGTCTCCCCGCACTACTTCTATCCCACCGACCACCGATGGCTGTTCAACGGTCCGCTGGAGACCGACGAGTTGCGCACCGGCACCTTCGGCCGGCAAGGCCCGTTGACCCTCGACGGATTCGCCGGCTCGGGCGCGGACTGGCTCCCCGAACTCGCCCCGCTCATCGAGCACCCGGACACCGTGGTGGCCAGCCCGCACAAGGTCTGGGGACCGCAGACCAACGACCTGGTGCTGCAACTGCGGAAACGCCGGATCAGCACCGTGGTGCTGTGCGGGATGCTGGCCAACATCTGCGTCGAATCGCACCTGCGCGACCTCCTCGAGCAGGGCTTCGAGGTCGTCGTCGTCCGCGACGCCACCGCGGGACCGCGGCATCCGGTCTTCGGCGACGGTTATCAGGCCGCACTGGTCAACTACGCGTTCCTCGCCCACGATGTGACGACGACGAGCGATGTGATCACCGCGATGACACAGGAAGGTGCCCGAGGATGACCGAATCACGCCCACCGTTTCCGCCGTTCGACCTGACCGCCGCGCTGCAGAAGGTGCAGGCGGCAGAAGACGCGTGGAACACGTGCGACCCACACCGCGTCAGCCTCGCGTACACCGAGGACAGCGTGTGGCGCAACCGCGACCAGTTCGTCACCGGGCGCGCGCAGATCGTGGAGTTCCTGACCGCCAAATGGGAACGAGAACTCGATTACGCGCTCCGCAAGAGCCTCTGGGGTTTTCGCCAGAACCGCATCGCCGTGCGGTTCCAGTACGAGTGCCGCGACGCCTCGGGGCAGTGGTGGCGCAGCTACGGCAACGAACTGTGGGAGTTCGACGAGCACGGCCTGATGCGCCGGCGCGAAGCGAGCATCAACGATGTCGCGATCGACGAGTCGCAGCGGCGCTACTTCGGTCCGCGCCCCGAGGCCGAACACGGCCACGAGATCCCGCTGCAGTGAGCAAGCACTACGGATCCATTGCGTTCACCCCGGCCGTGCGGTCGGTGCAGGACGAGCACGGGAGCGCCACGTTCTACGGACGCAAGGCAGAAGCGGGCGCGGCGCCGGGGCAGGACCGGCTCACCGACGACGAGCGGGACTACCTCGCCGAGCGAGACCACTTCTACCTCGCCTCGGTGGGGGAGACGGGGTGGCCGTACGTCCAGTACCGCGGCGGACCTGCGGGCTTCGTGCGAGTTCTCGACGACCACACCATCGGCTGGGCCGATTTCCGCGGGAATCTGCAGTACATCAGCACCGGCAACATCGGCGGTGAGCAGCGCGTCGCGCTGATCTTCCTCGACTACGCACATCGGCGACGTCTGAAGGTCTTCGGGCACGCCCGCATCGTCACCACCGCTGATGCCCCCGAGCTGGTCGCCTCGATGGCCGACCCCACCTACGACGCGGTCGTCGAACGCGCCGTCGTCGTCGACATCGCCGCCTACGACTGGAACTGCCCGCAGCACATCACGCCTCGCTACACCCTGGCCGAACTCGACGGGGCCCTCGAACCGATGCGCCGCAGACTCGCTGCGCTGGAGGCCGAGAACGCCGAACTGCGAGCCGGCCACTCCTGACCGTGTCGAACCGATAATGAGCTCCCGCGCCATCCGGTGGGGCTAGCGTGTTCGCGAGATCATCGCCGACAGGGAGGTTCAGCATGCGAGCCGGTTGGTCGGGACCCGCGGTCCCGCGCACAGTGACGCGCACGACGCGATGGTGGGGCAGACTCGTCTCGTTGCTCGGGGTCCTACTCGTGCTCGGCGTCGGCTCGGCGCTGACGGTGCCGCAGATGCTCCCAGAAGCCAAGGCACAGGGGCAGACCTACACCGTCGCCACCGACACCACGTTCGCGCCGTTCGAATTCCAGGACAAGCAGGGCAACTTCGTCGGCATCGACATGGATCTGATCCGGGCGATCGCCAAGGACCAGGGTTTCACCGTCGACATCAAGCCGCTCGGCTTCGACGCCGCGCTGCAGGCCGTGCAGGCGAACCAGGTCGACGGCGTGATCGCGGGCATGTCGATCACCGACGAACGCCGTAAGGTGTTCGACTTCTCCGACCCGTATTTCGAGTCCGGCATCCAGATGGCGGTGCTGAAGTCCAACAACGACATCAAGTCCTACGAGGACCTCAAGGGCAAGCGGGTAGCCGTCAAGAACGGCACCCAGGGCTCGGATTTCGCGAACTCGATCAAGGACAAGTACGGCTTCCAAGTGGTGTCGTTCGCCGACTCGTCGTCGATGTTCGACGAGGTGCGCACCGGCAACTCCGACGCAGTCTTCGAGGACTACCCGGTGCTGCTGTACGGCATCGCGCAGGGCAACGGCTTCAAGACCGTCACGCCGAAGGAAGATCCGACCGGTTACGGCTTCGCCGTCAACAAGGGGCAGAACGCGGAGCTGCTCGCCGAGTTCAACGCGGGCCTGAAGAACCTGAAGGCCTCCGGCGAATACGACAAGATCATCAGCGCCTACCTCGGCGAAGAGGCCACCACCGACGACAACTCGTTCCTCGGCCTGATCAAGAGCACCTTCCCGCTACTGCTCGAAGGCCTCAAGATGACGATCATCCTGACGGTCGTCTCGATCTTCTTCGCGCTCATCCTCGGCATCATCTTCGGCTTGTTCCGCGTCTCACGGGCCGTCTGGCTGCGCGCCATCGGCACCACCTTCGTCGACATCTTCCGCGGCACACCGCTGCTGGTCCAGGCGTTCTTCATCTACTTCGGCATCCCCTCAGCACTCGGCTTCCAGATGTCGGCGCTCACCGCGGGCATCATCACGCTCTCGCTCAACGCCGGTGCCTACATGACCGAAATCGTCCGCGGCGGAATCCAATCCGTCGACAAGGGGCAGATGGAGGCGGCGCGCAGCCTCGGCATCGGCTACCTGCCGACCATGCGGAAAGTGATCCTGCCGCAGGCCATCCGCACGATGATCCCGTCGTACATCAACCAGTTCGTCATCACGCTGAAGGACACCTCGATCCTGTCGGTGATCGGCATCGCCGAACTCACCCAGACAGGCCGCATCATCATCGCCGGCAACTACCAGTCGTTCAACATGTGGTTGATCATCGGCATCATCTACTTCATCGTGATCATGGCGCTCACCAAACTTTCCGACCGACTGGAACGCCGACTTGTTAGATAGGGGCATCGTGAAATGAACCAGCTCGCACCGGAAAGCGCGACCGAGTCGACCGGCGCGGTGAAGATCCGCATCGAGAACCTCAAGAAGTCCTTCGGCGATCTGGTCGTGCTCGACGGCATCACCACCACCATCAAAGAAGGTGAGGTCGTCTGCGTCATCGGACCGTCGGGCTCCGGCAAGTCGACGTTCCTGCGCTGCCTCAACAAGCTCGAGGACATCACCGACGGGACGGTCGTCATCGACGAATTCGACCTGACCGACAAGAAGATCGACCTCGACAAGGTGCGCCAGCGCATCGGCATGGTGTTCCAGCACTTCAACCTGTTCCCGCACATGACCGTGCTGGACAACGTGACGCTGGCGCCGCTGC
Source organism: Mycolicibacterium sp. 018/SC-01/001 (assembly GCF_007096635.1). Classification (GTDB taxonomy): domain Bacteria; phylum Actinomycetota; class Actinomycetes; order Mycobacteriales; family Mycobacteriaceae; genus Mycobacterium. The sequence continues at coordinate 42,383 of NZ_VKAA01000029.1, read as the reverse complement.
TGACCAAGAAGATGGACAAGGCCGCCGCCGAGAAGCGCGCGATGGAGCTCCTTGGTCAGGTCGGCCTCGCCGAGAAAGCACACGTCAAACCCGCGACGTTGTCCGGCGGCCAGAAGCAGCGCGTGGCGATCGCCCGGGCGCTGGCGATGAGCCCGTCGATCATGCTCTTCGACGAGGCGACGAGCGCGCTTGATCCGGAGATGGTCGGCGACGTGCTCGAGGTGCTGCGCACGCTGGCCGCCGAGGGCATGACGATGGTCGTCGTCACCCACGAGATGGGCTTCGCGCGCGAGGTCGCGTCCCGGGTGATCTTCATGGCCGACGGCAACATCGTCGAGGACGACAGCCCCGCCCAGGTGTTCGACCATCCCAAACACCCACGGCTCCAGGATTTCCTGTCCAAAGTCCTCTGAGTGCTGTGACATCTTCGGTAGTCGCCGGAATATCGACACCACGGTGGTGTTGACTGGTGGCATGACCGAGCAACCGCAGCTGAGCCCCACCGACTGGGTCCGCGACCAGACCAAACAGATCCTCGAGCAGGGCACCACCGACGGCGTCGAGATCATGGGCAGGCCTGTCGTGCTGTTCACGACGCTCGGCGCCAAGTCCGGCCAGAAGCGCTACGTGCCGCTGATGCGCGTCGAGGAGAACGGCAAGTACGCGATGGTCGCGTCCAAGGGCGGTGACCCCCAGCATCCTGCGTGGTACCACAACGTCAAGGCCAACCCGGCTGTGACTGTGCAGGACGGCACCGAGATCCGCGAGATGACCGCCCGCGAGATCTCCGGCGACGAGCGCGAGCACTGGTGGGCACTGGCGGTCGAGGCCTACCCGCCGTATGCCGAGTACCAGACCAAGACCGACCGGCAGATCCCCGTCTTCGTCCTCGAGTAGCCGCTGGTGACCGCGCGGGGATCGCTCGTCCTCGCGGCCACAGCGACGCTGGCCGGCATCGTCATCGGCCTCGTGGGAGGCGCCTTTCGATGGTGCCTGCAGCATGCTGAAACGCTCCGGCTCGAGCTCGTCGAGTGGGCACGCCACCTACCGGGTCCGGGATGGTTGATCCCGATGGCCGCGGCGGCGCTGGGAGCCTGGCTGGCCGCGCTGATCGTGCGGAAGCAGCCGCTCGCCGCGGGTAGTGGCATCCAGCATGTCGAAGCCGTCTACCACGGTCATGCGCGGCCGCCGCTGGTCGGGTTGGTGTTCGCGAAGTTCGTCGGCGGTGTGCTGGCCATCGGCTCGGGCCTGGTGCTCGGCAGAGAGGGCCCGACCGTCCACATGGGGGCGGCGGTGGGTGCGCAGGCGGCCAGGCACGCCCGCCTCGGCGACGCCGACGTGCGGCTGATGCAGACCGCGATCGGCGGCGCCGGACTGGCGGTCGCGTTCAACGCGCCGATCGCCGGCGTGCTGTTCGCCGTCGAGGAAGTCAGCAAATCCTTTCGGTTGCAGCTGGTGCTGGCCACCACCCTGGCGTCGGCGACAGCCGTCGGGTGCACCCGGCTGATCCTGGGCAACCATCCGGATTTCGCGGTCGCGCCGATTGCGGCCCCGGCGCTGGGCTGGCTGCCGCTGTTCCTGATCTTCGGGGTGCTCACCGGATTGCTGGGTGCCGCCTACAACGTGACGGTGCTGTGGTTCCTCGACCACGTCGCGACGCTGCCGCGGGTTCCCGCCACCGTGAAGGCGCCCGTCATCGGTGCGCTGATCGGGTTGGCCGCCGTCCTGGTGCCCCTGTCGGTCGGCGACGGTCAGACCATCACCCAGCTCGTGCTCAGCGGCCACCACCTGATGCTGGCCCTGGTCTTCGGCTACCTGGCGGTGCGGTTCATCGCGGGCCCGCTGAGCTATTCCGCGGCGCTGCCCGGCGGGCTGTTCGCCCCGCTGTTGGCCATCGGCGCCCTGTGGGGGGTTGGATTCGTCGGCATCGTCGACGCGATGTGGCCACACGATCTGAGCGCGCTGGCCATCCCGATGGCCATCGTCGGGATGGCGGCGTTCTTCTCCGCCACCGTGCGTGCACCGGTGACGGGCATGGTGGTCGTGATCGAGATGACGGCCACCACGTCGGTCACCGTGCCGATGCTGGCCGCGGCCGCGGCCGCCGTCATCGCGGCACAACTCACGGGCGTGGCACCGATCTACGACAGTCTGCGGGACCGCATGGTGCCCGAGCGGGGGCCCGCAGACACCGCTGATTAGGTGTTCAGTTCTCGTCGGGGATCTGATCGCGCGTCTGCCATCCTGCCGGGGCGTCCGCGTCGTCGTCCTGATGGTCGAGCTTGTCCTGCAGCTCGCGCTGTTCCTCGGTGGCCTGGGTCGCGTCCTCAGGCGTGTTGGAGTCGGTCACGGTCCACTATTCACTGTCCACAGCTGCGCCAAACACCACACACTGGCGGAATGCTTTTCTGCGATGTCGAGCTGGCCCAGCGCATCGAACGCGCCGAGACCGGCCTGATCGGAGCAGCCACGCACGCAGCCGCACGGCGCGGTGCGCCCGGGGTGACCGTGCCCGTCGCGGGTGGTCTCGCCTGCTACGCCGACGCCGACTCCCCGATGAACAAGGTGGTGGGCCTGGGTTTCGACGGCCTACCCGATGCCGGCGTGCTCGACGAGATTGAGCGGGTCTTCGGCGGGCACGCTGCGCCGGTCGGGGTGGAACTGAGCACCCTTGCCGACCCCGGTATCGCACCGCTTCTGTGCGACCGCGGCTATCGCCTGGTCGGGTTCGAGAACGTGCTCGGGTGCGCACTTCCGGCGGTGACCGACGTCCTTGCCGGGGTTCGGGTCAGGCCGGCCGACGCAGGGGAGAACCGGGCCTGGGTCGATGTGGTGGTCGAGGGATTCGCACACCCGGACGGCGAAGGGGTGCCCAGCCACGAGCACTTCCCCCGCGCCGCCGTCGCCGACGCCATGGACGACATGGAGCGGGCCGGCGCGGTGCGCTATGTCGCACTATTCGACGACGCCGTCGCGGGCGGCGCGAGCATGCGAATCGCGGACGGTGTGGCCCAGCTGACCGGTGCGGCCACCGCTCCGGCGTTCCGGCGCCGCGGTGTCCAGGCCGCGCTGCTGGCGCACCGCCTTCGTGCTGCCTCGGACGCCGGATGTGACGTCGCCGTGGTGACCACGGCGCCCGGCTCACTGTCACAGAAAAACGTGCAGCGCATGGGTTTTCACCTGCTGTACACCCGAGCGGTGCTGATTCGGGACACAGCGAAGTGCTGACTGCGGCAACTCTGGATACGGGTAGCCGAACAATTCCCGTCGAGGGCTCAAACTTGCTGTGCTGCAGCCTGTTTCGTAAGCCCGGGGTTGCACGGGGTAGCGACGAAGGGTAGCCTCATCACGAGCGAAGGGGAGTAGCCCCTAATCGGATGGTCGACACACTGGCGGTGCGCAAGCGCGTATCTCCCGGTCATCCGGACCGGACGTGATCCGGTGGGCGAGACCTTCGGCCGTGCACCGTTTTTCGGGTGCCGGCCGGAGGCATGTCCTGATCCGGCCGACATCCACGAGTCGAGGAGTTGTCGGTGATCGCCGCCCTGATGTTGAGTTTCGCCGTGATCTTCGTGGCCGAACTCGGCGACAAGAGCCAGTTGATGGCGATGATGTTCGCGCTGCGCTACCGGTGGTGGGTGGTGTTGTCGGCGATTCTCGCCGCGACCACGGCCGTGCACGTGCTGTCGGTCGCGATCGGGCACTATCTCGGCGCCGCCCTGCCGACCCACCTGCTCGGCCTGATCGCCGGCGCGATGTTCGTGTTCTTCGGACTGTGGACACTGCGCGGCGACTCACTGACCGACCAGGATGCCTCCCGCGCGCAGCGTGCCACCGCGCCCGCGTTCTTCGTCGTCACCTCCGCCTTCATGCTCGCCGAACTCGGCGACAAGACCATGCTCGCCACCATCACGCTGGCCGCGGACAACAACTGGCTGGGAGTGTGGATCGGGTCCACGATCGGCATGGTCGCCGCGGACGCGCTGGCCATCCTGGTGGGTGCAGTCGCAGGCAAGCACCTGCCGGAACGCCTCATCCAACTGGTCGCGGCGGCGCTGTTCGGAGTGTTCGGGATCTTCATGGTCATCGACAATCTGCGTCCCACGCTGCCGGTCGCCGTCGTCATCGCCATCGCGGTCGCGATCGTCGCCGTCCTGGCTGCTGTGCTGCGCGCCCTCCCCGAACGCCTCCGGCCCGCAGTCCTTCGGCCCGCGCCGCAGCTGCCGTCAGAGGCGCAGCCCGTGCAGGTCACCCGGGACTGAGCTCAGATCGGTGCGACCGACCGGATCGCGATCTGATCGGTGCTGCAGTGCCGGCACGTCAGCGGCCGAACCTTCAACCGCACGTTGGCGATTCGTAGGGCGCGCCGGCACATAGGGTAGGGACACCCGCACGACAGCGTGACCCACCACTGCGCGGCATGCGCCAGCGGGCCGCAGAAGCGCCGGCACGTGCAGAGGATGTCGGGGTCGAAATCCAGTTCCGCCAGCGACGGTTCGGCCATGGTGGTCACGATCCCCAAGGCTAAAGTCAGGGTCGAGGCTTTTGGGGGAGGCGCGCGCGGGCGGTGCGTCCGGCCTCCTGCGGACGCACCGCCTGCGAATGCCCGTTCCTACAGCCGAATCCACCGGCCCAGGAACCAGAAGCCCCAGCCGTCGCCGTTACCGGCGGGCAGCGGATGAACCTGCTGGCCCTGATACTGGAACGGTTGGTGATCCTGGCGTCCCTGGTCGATACCGCGATGCTGCCAATCGTTGTTCGGCGCCGGGGGTGCCGGCTGGCAGGGCTGGGCGCCGGGGCGATCGCACTGGGCGCCCGGTTGCGCTGCTGCGATTCCTGATCCGCCGAGGGCGACTCCGGTCAGTGCCAGCGTCCCGGCGACCACCGAGGCGCTCAGCATGCGGGTGAATGTCATGTGTCTCTCCGTTCGTCCTGCATGGCCGGACTGCCACACGGGCGATGACGTTAAGGCAGCGGTGTTGGAGCGCTCTGTGTCGTGCCTAGGTGTGCGCTTTGTTTCCGGTTACAACTCGGACACCGAACGGACACAGCACAACTCGCGCCGGCGCGACCAGATCACGAGCAGTTCAGCGTCACCGTCACCTTCGGCTTGGGGAACGTGGTGAAGACGTTGATGTCGTCGTCGATCGGAATGATCTGCGGTGGGCGGGAAAAGCTGTTGACGTTGGTCACCACGCACTCGTCCAGTGGTGCACTGCCGATGCGGTTGACCCGGACATCGGCACCGGAGGCCTTGAGCTGATTGATGGTTGCCACGGCATTCGGGCCGGAACCTCCGTCCGAATCGGGGGAGGCCTGGGCGGGGACTGCCGCCGCCGTCATCGCGGCCGAGGCGATCAGGCCGGCGGTGCCGATCATGCGGGTCAACGTCGTCATGGAAATCTCCTGTGATGGTGCTGTGAGCGTGTCAACGGATGACACGGTGCGCAGTGGGCACATGGTTCAACGACGCCCGAGATTCGTCGATCCGGTGGGGCTACCGGCCGTCGGCGAAGTGCGTCTCGAGGATCGCGCGCGAGAGCGGGTAACGACGCAACGCGGCCGAGGTCACTCCGGCGAGCTCGTCGACGACGGCAGCGTCGAGTCCGCGCGTGGTGACCACGTCGGCTATCCAGGCCACCGTCTCGGGGATCGGCCGGCTGTCCCCGGTCAGCAGCACCGCCGAGACCGCATGAAGGAGCTGATTGAGCGCATCGATCGCCATCGCCTCGTCGGGGGTGTCGAGCTGACCGTTCGCGGTCACCGACCAGGACGCCGCGAGGCCGTCCACGATCCGGCGGTGATCGTGTTCGAGGTCGGCCTGTTCGGCCGCGGCCTCCGGCGGCAGTGGCGACACCGGCGGAACCACCGGCGGCAGGCTCGCCACCGCGGCCAGCGCCCCCTGCGCGTCGGCCGCCCACGCCGTGGCGCCCAGCGCCTTCGCGCGCACGTCGTCGGTGCCGAACGCCGGGCCACCCACCAGGATCGGCACCCCCGCGGCCGTGCTCGCCTCGATGAACCGCCGCGTCGCCGGCAGCGATCCCAGCACCGAACAGCTGACGGCCACCGCCTCGGGTCCGTAGTCCTGCAGATATTGGTTCAGCCGCACCGGGGACGTCGCCGCGCCCATGAGGATGCTGTCCCACCCGTCGCTGCGCAGCGTGCAGTCGATGATCATCGCGGGCAAGGCATGCCACTCTCGCTCGGCGCATGCCACGAGCACCCGGCCCCTGGTCGGTGCGACAGCCCGGACGTGACGGCTCACCGCCTTGGTAGCCGCCACCGCCATCGCGGTGGCGGCGTGTTCCTCGGCGATGGTCCACTCGCCGCGCTGCCACCGTTCACCGTTGTCGCGCTGCACAGCGGCGATCACGTCGGTCAGCACCGTGACCGGATCCAGCCCGTCGGACAGCATGTGTTCGATCAGGGACCGCACGGTGGCGGCGTCCCGTGTGGCGACCGCCTCGCGGTACGCGCCCATCGGGGCGGCAGTCAGCCCGGACACGTCACCGCCAGCAACGCGATGTCGTCGTGCGGTCTGCCGTCGACGTACTCGACGACGTGCTGTTCGACCATCTCGCACACCACGTCGGGCGACGCTCCGGCGTAGGCGGGGAGCAGCGAACACAACCGCTCCACGCCGAACAGTCCCTGCGCGCCGTGCGCCTCGTCCACGCCGTCGGTGAACATCAGCATCGTGTCGCCACGCTCCAGCCGCAGCGGGATGGTCCGGTACGCCACGTCGGGAATCATCCCGCAGGCGGTGCCGAACACCTCGGGCTGCTCCACCCGGCCGTCGCTGCGCAGCACCAGCGGTGCCGGATGACCCGCCGTCGCCAGCTCGACGTCGACGTGCGAGCCCGAATCGGCGACGCGCAACCGGGCGCAGAGCACCGTGACGAACTGATCGGCCCGCGTTTCGTAGAGCACGCTGTTCAACGCGCGCAGCACCGTCGCGGGTCCGCGATCGAAGTACGCGGCCGTGCGGATGCTCTGCCGTGTCCGCCCGGTCAGAGCTGCCGCCTCGACGCCCTTGCCGCTGACATCGCCCAGGGTGATCAGCCACTCGCGGTCGGCACCCAGGACATCGAAGAAATCCCCGCCGATGTCGATGTGCTCGGCCGCCGGTCGGTACCGTGCGGCCACGTGGAAGTGCTCGACCTCGGGTAGCGACGGTGGCCGCAGGGCGCTGCTCAGCACGGCCGCGATCTGGGTGCGCTCCTCGTAGAGCCGGGCGGAATCGAGGGCGATGGCCGCGCGTGCAGCGAGCTGGCCGGCGAAGACGGTGTCCTCGGCGTCGAAGCTCCCGCGACGGGCGAGCAGCAACGCTCCCAGCGTGGCGCCGCGAGCGTTGAGCCCGACGACCAGGAGATGCGTTGCGCCCAGAGCCGCGACTTCGGCCCGCAACGTGGGGTGCGGCAGCAGGTCGGCGAGCGACGGATCACCCATGTCGGAGGTGACGTCGGTGTTACCGGTGCGCAGCACCCGGTCCAGGCGGCTGCCGGCGATCGCGGCCTGCGAGATCGTCGCGGCGAAACCGACCGATTCACCGCCCTGCAGCACGAGTCCGCCGTTGCGCGCATCGGGCATCGCAAGCAACGCCCAGTCGGCGAGTTCGGGTTTGAGCAGCGTGAGGAGCCGCATCGCCGTGCGTCGGGGGTGCAACGAGCCGGCGAGGCCGACCTCGACCTCGTCAGCCAGTTGTGTGCGCGTGCGGACGGAACACCTCCCAGCCCCTGTCGAGATCTGCCAACGTCAGACATCGTCCACGGTAGTCGCCACCGACGCCCGTGCGTGCAGGTCGGGCGATCCGGTACACGCGGCCGCGCCGGTGCTCCGATAGCCTGTACGCGGTTGCCGGTACGGCGCCGCGTCGAGCAGGTTCAGACTGCAGCCTCGTGACAATCATCGCCCTCACGGGGCGGGACGGAGAAGAGGCATCTCGCGTGCAGCAATTCAGCGAACACCAGGTCGACGGCGTCGTGGTGGTCTCGGCGTCCGGTGCTGTCGACATGCTGTCCGCGCCTGCGCTCCAAGAGGTGATGAGCGCGGCGGCCGATCGCCGGCCCGTCGGCCTGATCCTGGACCTGTCCGAGGTGGACTTCCTCGGTACGGCGGGCATGGAAGTGCTGATGACCACGCGCAAACAGCTCGGCGAGGCGACCCGGTTCGCGGTCGTCGCCGACGGTCCCGCCACCAGCCGGCCGCTCACGATCATGGGACTTGCGGATTACATCGAACTGTTCTCGTCATTGGATGACGCACTGAGCGACTTCGCTGGTTGAATGTTTGGTGTTCCGAGGGCCAGGGAACAGACGCATCGCTGAGCGGCCGGGCCGCTCCCCGGCGCGGAGACGATCCATCCGGGCACAACACTGACAAGGGAGCGCTCCCGTGGGTGACAACAATTCTGGTCCCGAAGAAGCCGTCAAGGGTGTCGTCGAAGGCATCAAGGGCAAGGCCAAAGAGGTCGCCGGCGTGGTGACCGGTCGCGATGATCTCAAGCAAGAGGGCGAAGCCCAGCAGGACAAGGCCGACGCCCAGCGGGAAGCGGCGCAGAAAGAGGCAGAAGCCGAGAAGGCACGTGCCGAAGCCAAGGCCAACGAGGCCCGTCAGAAGGCTGCGGAGTAGCAGCCATGAAGCAGTGATGTCCGTGCCATGACCGTCACGTCCATTCGGAGCAGGTCAAAAGACTGTCGAAGCTTCTTCGTGGCTTCGACAGAGTTGACTGTTGCGACTCGGACGCGCGGTCGTGGCCGGGCGAAGGAGGCGACGGTCGCGATCGCCGGTGAAGTGGACGCAGCCAATGCCAAGCATTTCGCCCACACGATCCGCGAGGCGGCAGGTGCCGCGCGCGCGGTGATCGTCGACCTGACCGAGGTGCCGTTCATGGCCTTCGACGGCGCCTCGGCGCTGTATGCGATCAGTGCGCACTTTTCCCGCGAGGACGTCGAGTGGTGCGTCGTCGGGAGCCCGGCGGTGACGCGTGTTCTGCAGCTGTGCGACCCCGAGGGACTGATCCCGCGGGCCGATCTTCCGATCTTGCGTGGCGCCGAACCGGCCTGAGGCCCGTGGCCGCACGTGTCCGACTGTGATCTGGCGCTCATTATCGGCGGCGGAATCTAAGAATTGCTGAGAGCGTCGACTCCGTCACAGTGCGTGACGCCGATTGCGGATCGTCGGTTCCGCGCTGTTCATCCGATGTTTGCTCGTTGCCATCGCAAAGTAACGACTCGATAACCAAGAGAAATCTAAGTATGTGTTGAGAGTTTGACCGCCACCGCGCTCCGCAGGTGACCTTTGGCACCTCTGACCTTGATTTTTGGTCGATACACTCTGTTCAGACCGCGCCCGCGAGGGCCGCTGACAGATGTAATCGGACCCGGGAGACCTCGTCCCCGGCGGAGGTGAGACTTCAATGGCGAACTTTGCGATGCCCACGTTGCTGAAGAGGAAATCGGAACGAGAGCTGCCTTCTGCGGCCGATGAGAACGGTGGGGCGCACGAGGTGCTCACCGAGACCGGCGGCACCGCCGCGCAGCGGCGGCTGACGGTCGGCCGCGGACCCATCGGAGACATGGCTGCCGGACCACGCGTCGTCGCCGTGACGAATCCGGTAGACGACACCGTCACGCTGCTCGATCCCGACACCCTCGACGAGCGCGCCGTCGTCGTTCTCCGCGGCGAGCCGACCGGTGTCGTGGTCAGCGACCACCACGTCCATCTCAGCGTCACCTCTGCCCAGCAGGACATGGTCGTCGTCGTGGACGCGGAGACCGGTGCAGTGACGTCGACGATCCCCGTCGCCTCCGGAATCACCGCGTTGGCCGTCGGTCCCGACGGCAAGCGGCTCTATGCCGGCCGCGCGTCGGGCGAGCGCGTCGAGGTGACGGTGCTCGACGTGACGGCCGAGCGCGCCGGCACGATCGACATCGGGACGGGGCCGGCCGCCAACATCGACGCCCTGGCCCTCGACCCGCGCGGCAAGCGCCTGCTGGTGGCCGTCACCGACGAGCGTGGCAGCCAACTCGTCATCGTCGACGCCGAGACGACCCGTGTGCAGCGCGTCGTCAAGGTCGGTGCGCCGCTGCGCGACCTCGCCTGCGCCGGCGACACCGTCTACGCGCTGACCTCGGACCGTCACAGCGGCGGCGTGGTGCAGGTCATCGACCTGGCCACCGCCCGCATCACGGGCCGGGTCGTCGTCGGCGGCGCACCCACCCAGCTCTCCCTCAGTCGCGACGAGGCCCGCGCCTACGTCGTCGACTACGACCGTGTTCACGTCGTGTGCACGATGGGCCTCGAGATCCTCGACGCGCTGTCCGCGCCGGCCCGGCCGTCGTGCCTGGCGCACAATGCCGACGGCAGCGAACTGTTCCTCGCGGACTACGCCGGCGGTCTGAGTGTGCACCCCGTCGAGTCCACGATCGGCATGCTCTACTCACAGTTCCTGGCGACCGAACCGTTCGCGCTCGCCGCGCGGCGCAGGCGCCAGCCGGTCACCGTCTGAGGTTCGCTCAGCGCCACTGATACCGGGTTTTCGGGCGGCCCGCCTTGCCGTAATCGGTCTCTCGTCGCACTGTGCCCTCGTCGGCCAGCCGTTCGAGATACCGCCACGCCGTCACCCGGGACACGCCGATCTGCTTGGCCACCGCATCCGCGGTGATGCCCGCTTCGGCGGAATCGCGGACCACACGGGCGATCTCGTCGTTCGTGCCGGGAGCGATGCCCTTCGGCGCCGACGCCCGGTCCGGGCCGATCCGCAGCTCCGACAGCGCGCGATCGACCTCGGCCTGGCTGGCGGCATCGGTGCCGGCCGGCAGCGCATCGCGGTAACGGGCATACCGCTCCAGGCGATCGCGGAACGCCGCGAACGTGAACGGCTTCAGGAGATAGGCCAGTGCGCCGTGGCCGACCGCGGCCCGCACCATCTCCAGGTCGCGTTCCGAGGTGATCGTGATGATGTCGGGCGCCGGACGCAGCCCCGACAGCGCCGACGCGAGGGCGATGCCATTCGCGTCGGGCAGGCCGATGTCGAGCAGGACGAGGTCGATCGGGCTGTCCCCGGCCGCCGCGTCGGATGCCGCCCGCATCGCATCGCGAGCAGTGTGCACCACAGCTGCTACCGAAAAACCCTGCAGGCGACCGAGATACGTCTGGTGCGCCTCTGCGATCAGTGGCTCGTCTTCGACGATCAGGACGCGGATCACGGCGCATTCACCTCCACTGTGACGACCGAGCCGTAGGTCACATCGGCGCTCAGCATCCCACCGTGCCGCTTGACCACCTGTGCCACCAGCGCCAGCCCGAGGCCGTGCTGCTCGGCATCGCTCCCCGTCTTCGTCGAGTACCCGCGCCGCATCGCCTTGTCGAAAGTGGTGGCGTCCATGCCTTCTCCGCTGTCGGCAACCCTGATGAGCAAGCGGTCGTCGCTCTGGTTGACCGTGACCTCCACCCACGGATCGGTTTTGTCGCACGCGTCCATCGCGTTGTCGATCAGGTTGCCCAGGACCGTGACCATCTCCGAACCGCTGAGCAGGTGGTCGTCCCCGGCGGGCAGATGGGTGTCTTCGGTGACGGTCAACTCGATACCGCGTTCGTCGGCCTGGGCGGTCTTGCCCAGCAGCAGCGCCACCAGCGCCGGCTCGGCAACCGCACCCGACAGGCGATCGACGAGGTGCTGGGACAGCTCCAGCTCCGCGGTCGCAAAACGGACGGCTTCCTCGGCGCGGCCCATCTCCACCATCGTCACGATGGTGTGCAGCGTGTTGGCCGCCTCGTGCGCCTGTGCACGCAGCGAATCGGTGAGCACCTTCAGCGAGTTCAATTCGCCCAGCGCGCCCTGCAATTCAGTGCGATCGCGGATCGTCACGACTTCCGACGAGTGCTCGGCCGACGCCACCGGAGAACGGTTGACCACCAGCACCCGCTCGTCGGTGACATGCACCTCGTCCCGGGCGCCCGGCGCGAACGACTGCAGGAACTCCGGCAGGTCCTCGCGGCGCACGGCTCCGGCAGGCAGCGACAACAGCCGTCGCGCCTCGTCGTTGACCAGGGCCACGCCGTCCCGATCGAGCACGATGAGACCTTCGGACACCGAATGCAGGATCGCGTCGTGGTGGTCGTACATGACCCGCAGCTCGTCGGGTCGCAAGCCGCGGGTCTGGCGCAGCAGCCGCCGCCGGATGCCCCAGACGCCGATCAGCGAGACCGCAAGCGCCCCGGCGCCCACCGCGGCGATCACCGGCCACTGCGACCGCCACCGCTCGGCCAGGCTCTGCTGCAGAATGCCCGCGGCGACCAGCCCGACGATGCGGCCCGACCCGTCGCGCACGGGCGCCACCGCGCGGATCGACGGGCCCAGCGTGCCGGTGTAGATCTCGGTGAACGTCTCACCGCGCAACGCCGGCTCGATGGTGCCCAGGTATTTCCCGCCGATCTGGGACGGATCGGTGTGGGTGAACCTGGTGCGGTCCGGGGCCATGATCGTGATGAACGCGATGTCGGTGTGAGTGCGCACCAACTCGGTCATCGGCTGCAGGACCTCGGTGGCCCGGCCGGCCTCGATGGCCTCCGCAGTGGAAGGGGCATCGGCGAGAGAGGTGGCGATTCCGACGACCTGATCGCGGGCGGCCGCATCGCCGTCCCGGCGGGCGTCGACGAGCGCCAGCACGCTTCCGACCACCACCACCAGTGCGATGACCAGCACCTGCAGCGCAATGGCCTGCCCGGCCAGCGAACGCGGCCATGCAGCGCGGATCGATCGCATCGTGTCGCGCACCCTCCCGCCCGCCTGAACGAAATGAACTAAAACGTGACCTGGCTCACGTACTGGCTGACCATCCTTGCAGACCACATCGTCATCCCAGTCTGGAGGAAGCACATGACCACCACCGTCGACCGGCCCGCCCCTGACCCAGGGCGGCCCGCAGCGCCCAAGCGGCGCGACCGCACGCACTGGCTCTACATCGCCGTCATCGTCGCCGTGGTGGCCGGTGTCGGCGTCGGCATCCTCGCTCCCGAGGTCGGCAAGAGCCTCGGCGTCCTGGGCACGATGTTCGTCGCGCTGATCAAGATGATGATCGCGCCGGTCATCTTCTGCACGATCGTGCTCGGCATCGGCTCGGTGCGCAAAGCCGCCACCGTCGGCAAGGTCGGCGGGCTCGCGTTCGTGTACTTCCTCGCGATGTCGACCTTCGCGCTGGCGATCGGCCTGGTCGTCGGCAACCTGCTGCACCCGGGCACCGGTCTGAACGTCAGCTCGACCACCGCCGCCAAGGGCGCCGAACTCGCCGACAAGGCGCACGAGGCCGGCGGCCTGATGGACTTCGTCCAGGGCATCATCCCGACGTCGATGTTCTCCGCGCTGACCGAGGGCAGCGTGCTGCAGGCCCTGTTCATCGCGCTGCTGGTCGGCTTCGCCGTGCAGGCCCTCGGCTCCACCGGCGACCCCATTCTGCGCGGTGTCGAGCACCTGCAGAAGCTGGTCTTCAAGGTGCTGAGCATGATCCTGTGGCTGGCGCCGATCGGCGCGTTCGGCGCCATCGCCAACGTCGTCGGCCAGACCGGCTGGTCCGCCGTCGGGCAGCTGCTGACGCTGATGCTGGGCTTCTACATCACCTGCGCGATCTTCGTCTTCGGCATCCTCGGTGCCCTGCTGCGGGTGGTCTCGGGCATCTCGATCTTCAAGCTGGTGCGCTACCTGGCCCGCGAATACCTGCTGATCGTGTCGACCTCCTCGTCGGAGTCGGCGCTGCCCCGCCTCATCGCGAAGATGGAGCACCTCGGTGTGGACCGCTCGACCGTCGGCGTGGTCGTGCCCACCGGCTACTCGTTCAACCTCGACGGCACGGCGATCTACCTGACCATGGCGTCGCTGTTCATCGCCGGGGCACTGGGTGATCCGCTGTCGATCCCCGAGCAGATCGGTCTGCTGGTGTTCATGATCGTCGCCTCCAAGGGCGCGGCCGGAGTGACGGGTGCGGGCCTGGCGACGCTGGCCGGCGGCCTGCAGGCCCACCGCCCCGACCTGCTCGACGGCGTCGGACTGATCGTCGGCATCGACCGGTTCATGTCGGAAGCCCGTGCGCTGACCAACTTCTCGGGCAACGCGGTCGCCACGCTGCTGGTCGGATCGTGGACCCGCACGATCGACAAGGTGAAGGTCGACAACGTCCTGGCGGGACGCGATCCGTTCGACGAGCTGACGATGGTCGACGACGGACACGGCTCACGCGTTCAGGAGCCGCACCAGGAGAGGACCCCTGCCGCGGTGTAGGACGCGAGAGGAAAGACCCGGTCGGTGCTTCCCGGCCGGGTCTTTTCATGTGCGCGACGAGACGCGAACTCGAGCGTGTCGCGCGGCGTGTCACTCGAGTTCGCGTCTGGTCGCGGAGAAAACTGTCAGCGGTCCGCGCGCTGGTAGGCCGTCACGACCGCCGCGCCGCCCAGCCCGATGTTGTGCTGCAAAGCCGCCGTCACGCCGTCGACCTGCCGCTTGTCCGCGTCACCGCGCAACTGCCACGTCAGCTCGCTGCACTGCGCCAGGCCCGTCGCACCGAGGGGATGACCCTTCGAGATCAGCCCGCCCGACGGATTGACCACCCAGCGTCCGCCGTAGGTGGTGTCCTCGTCGTCGATCAACTTCGGCGCCTCGCCCGGCCCGCACAGCCCGAGCGCCTCGTAGAGCAACAGCTCGTTGGCCGAGAAACAGTCGTGCAGCTCGATCACCTGGAAATCCTGCGGCCCGAGCCCGGACTGGTCGTAGACCTTCTGCGCGGCCTGCACGTTCATGTCGTAGCCGATGATGTTCGCCGCGCTGCCGTCGAACGTCGACGCGAAATCGGTGGTCATCGCCTGCCCGACGATCTCCACTGCCCGGCCCGCCAGGCCGTGCCGGTCGACGTAGTCCTCGCTGGCCAGCACGACCGCGGCCGACCCGTCCGACGTCGGCGAGCACTGCAGCTTGGTCAGCGGATCGGAGATCATCTTCGCGGCCAGGATGTCGTCGAGGCTGTACTCGTCCTGGAACTGGGCGTACGGATTGTTCACCGAATGCCTGTGGTTCTTGAAGCCGATCTTCGCGAAGTGCTCGGCCGTGCTGCCGTACTTCTGCATGTGCTCGCGGCCCGCCGCCCCGAACATCCACGGCGCCACCGGGAACTGCATCGCGTCGATGTCGTTGAGCGCGAGAATGTGTTTCTTCATCGGCGACTCGCGGTCCTCGGCGCCACCGCCGAGCGAGCCCGGTTGCATCTTCTCGAAACCCAGTGCCAGCACGCAGTCCGCCAGCCCGCCGCGGATCGCCTGAGCGCCCAGGTAGAGCGCCGTCGACCCGGTCGAACAGTTGTTGTTGACGTTGACGATCGGGATGCCCGTCATCCCCAGCTCGTAGAGCGCCCGCTGACCCGAGGTCGAGTCGCCGGTGCAGAACCCGACGTAACCCTGCTCGATCTCGGTGTAGTCGACACCCGCGTCCGCGAGGGCCTTGGTGCCGGACTCGCGCGCCATGTCGGGGTAGTCCCAGCCCTCCCGTCGCCCAGGCTTTTCGAACTTGGTCATCCCCACGCCCACGACGAACACTCGCTTCATGTGCTGATCCCTTCGCCAATCGCGACCGGCCCGCCGGGCGCTGGTGTACATCTGAGTAGAACACGTTCCAATTTCTTTGTCGGCACTGTTGGAGGAGGCGGGATGGCGCTGCGCGTCGTTCAGTGGGCGACCGGCGGTGTCGGCGTCGCCGCGATCAAAGGCGTGCTCGAGCACCCCGAGCTGGAGCTGGTCGGCTGCTGGGTGCACTCGGCCGCCAAAGCCGGACGCGACGTCGGCGACCTCATCGGTGTGGCCCCGCTGGGCATCACCGCGACCGACAGCATCGACGAGATCCTCGCGATGGATGCCGATGCCGTCATCTACGCCCCGCTGATCGCGAACCCCGACGAGGTGATCGCGCTGCTGCGTGCGGGCAAGAACGTCGTCACCCCGGTGGGCTGGCTGTACCCCAGCGAGCGCAGTGGCGCACCGCTGCGCGAGGCCGCGCTGGCCGGCAACGCGACGTTGCACGGCACGGGCATCGCGCCCGGCGGCATCAGCGAGAAGTTCCCGCTGATGCTCTCGGCGATGTCGACGGGCGTGACGTTCGTCCGTGCCGAGGAGTTCTCCGATCTGCGGACCTACGAGGCACCCGACGTGCTGCGCCACGTGATGGGGTTCGGTGAGACGCCGGACAAGGCGCTCACCGGGCCGATAGAGAAGATGCTCGACGCCGGCTTCATCCAGGCCGTGCGAATGTGTGTGGACCAGTTGGGTTTTCACGCCGATCCCCGGGTGCGTGCCACCCAGGAGATCGCCGTGGCCACCGCGCCGATCGACTCGCCGATGGGGCCGATCGAGCCGGGGCAGGTGGCGGGCCGCAAATTCCATTGGGAAGCGCTGGTCGACGGTGAGCCGGTGGTTCGGGTGACGGTGAACTGGCTGATGGGGGAGGAGCACCTCGACCCCGCCTGGAGCTTCGGGCCGGCCGGGCAACGCTACGAGATGGAGGTGCGCGGCAACCCCGACTTCACCGTGTCGGTGACGGGGTTCCAGTCCGAGGTCGGTGGCCAGGGGCCCGAATACGGCGTCGTCGGCACCGCTGCGCACTGTGTGAACTCTGTACCCGCCGTCTGCGCCGCACCGCCGGGCATCGCCACCTACCTGGATCTGCCGCTGATCAGCGGCAGAGCCGCGCCGCACCTGTAGAGATGTGCCGCCTGTTCGGAATGCACGCCGGCGCCGCGTCGCCGGCGACGTTCTGGCTGCTCGACGCCCCCGACAGCCTGGCCGAGCAGAGCCGCCGTAATCCCGACGGCACCGGCCTTGGCTATTTCGACACGGCCGGTGTACCGGTGGTGCGGAAGCAGCCGCTGGCCGCCTGGCGGGATGCCGAATTCGCCAGGGAGGCCCGCGACGTCGTCGCGACCACGGTGCTGGCCCACGTGCGCTACGCCTCCACCGGCGCCCCCGACGTCGCCAACACCCACCCCTTCGTCCAGGACAGCCGGTTGTTCGCCCACAACGGCGTCGTCACCGACCTGGACGCCCTCGATACGCGGCTGGCCGACATGTCGACCGCTGAACTGGTTGGCGGACAGACCGATTCGGAACGGGTGTTCGCGCTCATCACAGGTGCGATACGAGCCCGCGACGGCGACGTCACCGCCGGCATCGTCGACGCCGTGCACTGGCTGGGCGCCCATGTCGGCATCTACGCCCTGAACATCCTGCTGTGCACCGCCACCGAGATGTGGGCGCTGCGTTATCCCGACACCCACGACCTGTTCGTGCTCGACCGCCGCGTCCCCGCCGATCATTCCCGCTTCGAGATGCGCAGCAGCAGAATCAATGCCCGTTCCACCGACGGACCCTCGGTGGTGTTCGCGACCGAACGGATGGACGACGATCCGGCCTGGCGGCCCATCGGTGACGGCGAACTCGTGCACGTCGGACCGGACCTCGCCCTCACGTCGACGGCCGGTGTCTTCGAGCCGCCCCGGCACCGCCTGACCGTCGCCGATCTGAACCCCGCGGCGGCGGCCAGTCAGATCGTGCGGTAGAGAAGAGGGGTGACGATGAGTCGTGCCCTTGTGCTCGCCGGCGGCGGATTGGCCGGAATCGCCTGGGAGACGGGCATTCTGCTCGGTATCGCGGACGAGGCCCCCGCTGCCGCGGCGGCGCTGCTCGCATCCGACGTGCTGTTGGGCACCTCCGCGGGGTCGACGGTCGCCGCTCAGCTGAGCAGTGGTCTGCCGCTGGTTGAGCTCTATGCCCGGCAGCTGGCGGACACCTCGCACGAGATCCACCCCGGCGTCTCGGTCGACGGCATCACCGAGCTCTTCCTCGATGCCGTGACGATCCCCGGTGCGACCAAGGCGCAGAAACTCCAGAGAATCGGCGCCGTCGCCGCGGCCACCGACACCGTCGACGAAGCGGTGCGCCGCGACGTGATCGCCCACCGGTTGCCATCGCACGAGTGGCCCTCCCGCGAGCTGCGGGTGACCGGAATCGACATCGAGACAGGCGAACTGGTGATCTTCGACCGCGACTCCGGGATCGACCTCGTCGACGCGGTCGCAGCCAGTTGCGCGGTACCCGGCGCCTGGCCACCGGTCACCGCGGCCGGTAAGCGCTACATGGATGGCGGCGTCGGCAGTTCGGTCAACATGTCCGTCGTCGCCGACTGCGGCACCGCCGTCGTCCTCGTGCCGTCGTCTCCCGATGCGCCGTCGCCGTGGGGAACCGGCACCGCAGAGGAGATCGCGGCGTTCCCCGGCGACACGGTGGCCGTGTTCGCCGACGGCGACGCGCTGGAGGCGTTCGGACCGAACCCGCTCGACCCGGCGTGCCGGGCGCCCTCGGCGACCGCAGGGCGCGCTCAAGGCCGCCGCGAAGCGGGCCGCGTGGCCCGGTTCCTAGGTCTCTGACGCGGGAAGAGCCGACTCCAGCGTGTCGAGGGCGGCGCTCGCCAACTCCTGACCGATCTCGATCACCTCGTTGGCGCGGTGGAAGTCCAGGCTGCGGCACACCGTTCGCGGTACCTCGATCAGCAGGTCGGGCGGATAGGCCGCCAGCGTGTGCCGGGCCAGCGCAGCCTGGGCGATGTCGATGACGCGGTTCATCACCTCGAACGCCCCCAGCCGGGGAACCGCGGGCTCGGCGGGCGCATCGACGGGTTCGTCGTCGCTCACGGCGAACCGGCCCAGCATGGCACGCCCCGTCGGTGTGTCCAGCAGCGAGCGTGCCGCTTTGGAGTCCAATAGGGACGACGAACTGCGCCACATCCGGTTGAGCCAGTCACCGCCGGCCTGCCGGGGTTCACGGTCGCGTCGGCTGGCTTCGGGATCGTCGCCGGAGATGCTGACCGCGATCGTCACATCGGCTGCGACGGCGGCGATCGGCGCCATCGGCAGCGGATCGAGGATTCCGCCGTCGCCGAGCAGTCGACCGTGGAGCACGTGCGGGGTGATGACACCCGGAATCGCGATCGATGCGCGGATCGCATCGTCGACCGGGCCGCGCTGCATCCACACCGACTTGCCCGTGATCAGGTCGGTGGCCACCGCGGTGTAGGGGATCGGCAGCGCCTCGATCGTGACGTCGCCCAGCATCTCGCGGACCGCGTCGAGGATCTTCTCGGCCCGCAGCACACCGGCCGAGGTGATGGACGGATCGAGCAGGCGCAGGACGGCCCGCTGGGTCAGCGAACCCGCCCAGGCCGTGTACTCGTCGAGCCGGCCCGCGGCCTCCAGCCCGCCCACCAGCGCACCCATCGACGAGCCCGCGATGCCGACGATCTCGTGGCCCCGCTCGTGCAGTTCGTTGATGACCCCGATGTGGGCGTACCCGCGAGCGCCGCCGCTGCCCAACGCCAAAGCCACCCGCATCCGCTCATTCTGTCGCGTGACAACGAGGCCCGAACGGGCAACCCTGGTCCCATGATCGGAGAACTGCGTTCAGTCGTGCTCGATTGCCCGGACCCGCAGCGGCTCGCCCGCTTCTGGGCCGAGGTGCTCGGCGGCGAGATCACCCAGGAGGACGACGACTGGGTGGTGGTCACCGGTCCGGATGGACGCCGGGTGGCGTGTCAGCTCTCACCCGAACACCGGCCGCCGGAGTTCCCCGATCCGCACGCCTCACAGCAGATCCATTTCGACATCCTCGTCTCCGACGTCGACGCCGCGCAGGCCGCGATCATCGACCTCGGCGCGACGTGGGTGCTCGACGCCGACGAGGACGACTTCCGCGTCTTTCGCGATCCCGCGGGGCACACGTTCTGCCTGGTCTGGAACGACTGAAAGAGCCCAGCGCTACCCGCACAACGCGTCGGCGGCCGCGTCGACCGCGACGATGATCGCGGACTGCTGACCGGCTGACAGGTGTGCCCAGCTCTTGGCGAACTCGCCGGCTCCCACCGTCGGCGCGCTCTGCAGCATCTTCAGGTACGGCTCGATCTGGGCCTTCGGGTCACCCCCGCGCTGGTCCATGAACGTGCGCGCCGCGCGGCAGTTCTGGAAGTAGTCGTCTTCGGTCGATTCCGCGGGTGCGCCCACCTCGGTGGTCACGCCGCCCGGTGACACAGCGACGGCATCGGGGGCCAGCGGGGGCGCACTGGCCGCGGGCGTGCTCGCAGGCGCGGACGAACCTGCCGCGGCCGACGACGGGGCCGCCTGCTCGGGAGCCGACGCACAGGCGGCCGATGCGAGCGCGGCTGCGGCGACGACGGCGAGCACGGGGTAGGGGCGCATGTCCGCCAATGTAGCCGCGACGTGGGCAATTCCAGATTCACGGTGAGATTAATGTCCGACGGTGGCGATCCGCCGATTCTCGTGGAACAGTGGTCACGTGAGCAACGGAATGTCTCGGGAGTGTTGTCGGGCCTGACGCCGACCCCCCATTCGTTCGTTCCACCTCTGGAGTTCTTCCCATGGTTCTCGCCCCTACTCGTCTGCGTCCGGCCGACCTGCTGCACGCCACCGACCGCTACGCCGCCGATGTCCTCAGCGGCCGCTTCGACGATGTGCTGCCGATCGGCGGCCCGCCGACGACCGAGCGCTGGTTCACCCGGCTGCACGGCGACGACGAGCTCGACGTCTGGCTGATCAGCTGGGTGCCTGATCACGCCACCGAACTGCACGACCACGGCGGCTCGCTCGGCGCGCTGACCGTCCTCTCCGGCGCGCTGCGCGAAACACGCTGGGATGGAAAGCGATTACGGCATCGGCGCCTCGAAGCGGGCGATCAGGCAGCCTTCCCGCTGGGTTGGGTGCACGACGTGGTGTGGGCCCGCGAGAGCGTCACGCTGACCACTCCGACAGTGGCGCCCACGCTGAGCGTACACGCCTACTCGCCGCCGCTCACCGCGATGTCCTACTACGAGGTCTCCGAACGGAACACGCTGCGCCGCAAACGGACCGAACTGACCGATCAGCCGGAAGGTAAATGACATGGGAAGCCGCATCGACGTGGTGCTCGAGAACGCGCGCACGAAGATCGATCGATTGACCGCCGACGAGCTGCCCGCCGCGCTGCGGCGCGGGGCCATCCTGGTCGACATCCGACCGGCGGCTCAGCGGGCCATCGAGGGTGAGGTGCCCACGGCGCTCATCATCGAGCGCAACGTGCTGGAGTGGCGCCTCGATCCCACCAGCGATGCCCGCATCCCGCAGGCCGTCGACGACGACGTGGAATGGGTGGTGCTGTGCTCGGAGGGCTACACCTCCAGCTTGGCCGCAGCGGCCTTGCAGGACATCGGATTACACCGCGCCACCGACGTCGTCGGCGGATACCATGCACTCAAGGGCGTGCTCGTCTACTAGTCGGTTCAGCTGTTCTCGTCGCTGCGCAGCAGCGGCCGCAACTTCTCCGTCTTCGCCGCAGACCACCCGGGCGGCAACAGGATCGAGGCCCACGCATCCGCGACATTGCGGACGTAGACGTGCCCGTGCCCGTCGGGCACGTTCACCGCCACCGCCATGTCGGCCGACACCTGCAGGAACGTCACGACCGGAATCCACTCCATGTCGGGGGAGACGTCGTACCCGCGCGGCTCACGGAGCCAATCCGGTTTGGCGAACAGCAGATCCGGACTCCACCAGGCGATCGGATCCGATGCGTGCTGCAGATAGACGACACGCGGCTGTTCCCACGGATCGTGCGGGCGCTGCAGATCTTTGGGCTGCGCGACGAAGCGTACGTTCGCGCCCTTGTCGTAGATCGGCAACCACTGCGGTGAACCGGGATCGCGGTTGGTGGTCAGGTCGGTCCAGATCGTGTTGTTGAAGGTGGGGCCGCTGAACAGCGCTCCGTCGGTGCGGGCGATGAGGTTGTTCAACGCGAGGAACGGTGCCTCCCCGCCGAAGGAGCCCAGGCTCTCCCCGAACACCACGAGTTTGGGCCGCTGCGCTTCGGGCATCGCGCGCACCAGCTCGTCGACCGCTTCGAACAGCGCCTGGCCGGCTTGGCGCGCGTTCTCTTTGTCGACCAGGAACGACAACCAGCTCGGCAGGAAGGAGTACTGCATCGACACGATCGCGGTGTCGCCGTTGTACATGTACTCCAGGGCTGTCGCCTCGGCCTCGTTGATCCAGCCCGTGCCCGTCGTGGTGGCCACCGCGACCACCGCCCGGTTGAGGCCGCCGGTGCGCTGCAGTTCGCGCGCGGCCAGCCGCGCTGTGGCCTTGATGCCGTCGGCGGAGTTCAGGCCGGCGTAGGCGCGGATCGGTTCGACAGCCGGCCGGCCGTTGAACGCACTGAGCTCGGACACCGACGGACCACCGCCGATGAACATGCGGCCCTGGTGGCCGAGCGACTCCCAGCTCACCAGCGACCCGGGCCCGCCCGAGCGCAGCGGCGTCTCCGGCGCCGGATTGTCGGGATCGGTCTCGTCGTTGACCGCCTCGAACGTGCTGTTGATCGTGGTCATCGCGAACCGCACGACGATTCCGTTGAGCAGCGCGATCGTCAGCGCCAGCAACAACGTCACCACGATGACGGCCGAAACCCGCGGCGGTGCAATGCGATCGAGCTGACGCACGAGGAACAGGACGAGTCGGCGGATCAGCTGGCCGATTTCGACGAAGACGAACAGCGTGATGACCGAGATGGCCGCCGCCAGGGGGTAGTCCCAGAACGTCAGCCGCGGCACCCCCATCAGGTCCCGGACGTCGTCCTGCCATTCGTGGAACCAGATGATCGCCAGCACCATGCCGATCGCGCCGACGACGACGAGGACCAGCCAGGCACGCCGAGGAGCCGGCGGGCTGGAATCCTTGGATCGCATGTAGCGCACCAGCCACACCGAGAAGACGCCGATCGCGTAGCCGAAAGCGCCTGCACCTCCGGAGACCAAGCCCTGGAACAGCGGACCGCGGGGCAGCAGCGACGGCGTCAGCGACAACCACAGGAACACCAAACCCACTGCCGTGCCCGTGAACGTGTAGTGGCGCACCCACCACGGTTTCCTGGCGGTCCGAGCGGGAGGCTCGGCCGTCGGCGAGACGGCGGTGGCGGTCACGAGGGCATGTTAGCGGTGCGTGTCAGCGATGGGAGAAGTTCGGCGAACGCTTCTCGGTGAACGCGGCCATGCCCTCGGTCTGATCCTCGGTGGCGAACGCGGAGTGGAACAGTCGGCGCTCGTAGAGCAGGCCCTCGGCCAGCGTCGACTCGAAGGCGCGGTTGACCGCCTCCTTGGCCATCCGCGCGGCGGACAACGACATACCCGCGATCGTCTGCGCCGTGGCGGTGGCTTCCTCGAGGAGGCTGTCGGCGGGCACCACGCGCGACACCAGTCCCGCGCGCTCGGCCTCCTCGGCGCCCATGGTCCGACCGGTCAGGATCAGATCCATCGCCTTGGCCTTGCCGATGGCGCGGGTCAGCCGCTGCGAACCGCCCATGCCCGGCAGCACGCCCAACTTGATCTCCGGCTGGCCGAATTTGGCGGTGTCCGCGGCGATCAGGATGTCGCACATCATCGCCAGTTCGCAGCCGCCTCCGAGCGCGTACCCGGCCACCGCGGCGATCGTGGGCGTGCGAGTGGCCGCGAACTTGCCCCATGCGGCGAAGAAATCCGACGAGAAGACCTCGGCGAAGGACAGATTCGCCATCTCCTTGATGTCGGCGCCGGCGGCGAACGCCTTCTCGCTGCCGGTGAGCACGATGGCGCCGGTGCCGGGATCGGCATCCAATTCCGCTGCGGCAGAGGTGACGTCGTTCATCACCTGGCTGTTGAGCGCGTTGAGCGCCTTCGGGCGGTTCAGTGTGATGGTCGCGACCCGTCCCTCGCGGGTGACGAGGATGGTCTCGTAGGTATCGGCGGTCATGATCGCTCCTGGTCGAATTCGAGGTCGGGTTCGGCGGGCTGGAAGTAGGCGTCGACGTCGGCGGCGGTGACCTCGGCCAGCGTCGCAGGCGTCCACTGCGGATTGCGGTCCTTGTCGACGACCTGTGCGCGGATGCCCTCCACCAGGTCGGCTGAGCGCAATGCCGCGCAGGACGTCCGGAATTCCTCGCGCAGAACGTCTTCCAGCGTCGGCAGCTCCCGGGCCCTGCGCACGGCCGCCAGGGCCACCGACACCGCGATGGGGGAGCGCGTGCAGATCAACTCGGCGGCTTCGGTGGCGTCCGGGTGGCCCTCGTCGCGCAGCGCCGCGACGATGTCGGCGACCGTGGCGCCCGCATAGCAGCGATCGATCCACTCGCGGTGCGCCAGCAGCGCGCTGGCCGGCGGCTCCTGGGCGAACCTCGCGACGGCGTGGTCGACGCCGTCGGTCTCGATCGCCGTGACGAACGAGGGGATGTCCGACTGGGGCACGTAGTGGTCGGCGAACCCCATCGCGATCGCATCGGCTGCGGCGAACGGCGCGCCCGTCAGGGTGGCGTGCAGACCGAGAAGGCCTGGGGCGTGGGCGAGGATCCGCGTGCCACCGACGTCGGGGATGAATCCGATGCCGACCTCCGGCATCGCCATCTTGGTGGTGTCGGTGACCACGCGGACGTCGCCGTGCGCGCTGATACCCACGCCGCCGCCCATCGTGATGCCGTTCATGACCGCGACATAGGGCTTGGGGTAGCGGCCGATGTGGGCGTTGAGCAGATATTCGTCATGCCAGAACCGCCGGGCTTCGGCGCCGCCGGCCTTCGCGCTGTGGTAGATCGCGACGATGTCGCCACCCGCGCACAAACCGCGTTCACCGGCTCCGGAGACCAGCACCGCGTGGACGTCGTCGTCGTGCTCCCATGCCGTCAGTGCCGCCGCGATCTCGGTGACCATCCCGTGGGTCAGCGAGTTGATCGCCTTCGGCCGGTTCAGGGTCAGGTGACCCACCCCGCCCCTCACTGTTACTAGGACATCCTCGTTTTCGCCCACGGCTAGCAATCTAGATCGTCACCCCGGATCGCGGGGTGCCGGGTAAGGTTCCTGTGAGAAAGCTGGGAACAGGTTCGATTCCCGGGAACCGTCCCGGGGTTTCGATCGTTGAACCGATGTTCGGCACAGGCCGAAACACGACATCAGGAAAGGAACCGACGGTGCGCGAGAGCAGCAACCCGGTATTTCGCACGCTGCCCAAGGGGCAGCAGGGCGGATACGCGCAATTCGGTACCGGAGCCGCCGGCTACGGTGCGCAAGCGGTACACGCCGATCCCTATGCCACGTATCCGGATCAGCGCCAGACGGGTGTGTCCCGTCCGCTGACCATCGACGACGTCGTCACCAAGACCGGCATGACGCTGGCGGTGCTGTCGGCCGTTGCCGTGGTGTCGTACTTCCTGGTGGCGCAGAACCTCTCGCTGGCGATGCCGTTCACGCTGATCGGCTCGCTGGGCGGCCTCGCCCTCGTGCTGATCGCGACGTTCGGGCGTAAGCAGGACAATCCCGCCATCGTGCTGACCTACGCGGCGCTGGAGGGCCTGTTCCTGGGTGCGTTCTCGTTCGTCGTCGCCAACCTGATGGTCTCCGGCGTCAGCGCCGGCGCCCTGATCAGCCAGGCGGTGCTGGGCACCCTCGGTGTGTTCGCGGGCATGCTCGTCGTCTACAAGACCGGCGCCATCCGCGTGACGCCGAAGTTCACCCGCTTCATCGTGGCCGGCCTGTTCGGTGTGCTGGCGCTGATGCTGGGCAACCTCGTGCTCGCGCTCTTCGGTGTCGGCGGCGGTGAGGGCCTGGGCCTGCGCAGCGGCGGGCCGATCGCCATCATCTTCTCGCTGGTGTGCATCGGTCTGGCGGCGTTCAGCTTCCTGATCGACTTCGACTCGGCGGACCAGATGATCCGTGCCGGCGCGCCGGAGAAGGCGGCCTGGGGCATCGCGCTGGGCCTGACTGTCACGCTGGTGTGGCTCTACATCGAGATCCTGCGCCTGCTGAGCTACTTCAACAGCGACTAGTTGTCGCGCGGACGAGGGCGCTCACCGAAAGGTGGGCGCCCTTTTTCGTGGTGTGCAGCGCGCCGAGAGGCGTGCGCCGCCGCGAAAGTGTCATGACGGTAGCGAACGTCGCCGCGCCGCGACAGTGACAGCACTTTCGCGGCGCGGCGTCTCGGCGCGGGGGAGAACTAGGAGAGGCGCTCCACGACCATCGCCATGCCCTGCCCGCCGCCCACGCACATCGTCTCGATCCCGAAGGTCTTGTCGTGCGTGGCGAGGTTGTTCAGCAGCGTGGCGGTGATCCGGGCACCGGTCATGCCGAACGGATGCCCGAGCGCGATCGCGCCGCCGGAGACGTTCAGCTTGTCCTCGTCCATCCCGAGTTCGCGTGCCGAGCCCAGCACCTGCACCGCGAACGCCTCGTTGATCTCGTAGAGGTCGATGTCGGAGATCGACATCTTCGCGCTGGCCAGCGCCTTGCGCACGGCTTCGATCGGGCCGAGGCCCATGATCTCCGGCGACAGCCCCGACACCCCGGTCGACACGATGCGCGCCAACGGGGTCAGGCCCAGGTCGCGTGCCTTGGTGTCGCTCATGATCACGACGGCGGCGGCGCCGTCGTTGAGCGGGCAGGCGTTGCCCGCGGTGATCGTGCCGTTGGGCCGGAACACCGGCTTGAGCTGGCTGACGGCCTCGTAGGTGGTGCCGGCGCGCGGGCCGTCGTCGGTGGTGACGATGGTGCCGTCGGGCAACGTGACCGGCGTGATCTCGCGCTCGAAGAAGCCGCTCTTGATCGCCTCTTCGGCCCGGTTCTGCGACCGCACGCCCCAGTGATCCTGGTCTCCCCGGCTGATCCCGGTGAACAGCGCGACGTTCTCGGCCGTCTGACCCATCGCGATGTACACGTCGGGCAGTAGGCCGTCGGTGCGCGGATCGTGCCATTCGGTGGCACCGGCGGCGGCCTGCTCGGTGCGGGCCATCGCGTCGGCGTACAGCTCGTTCTTCGAGTCCGGCCAGCCGTCAGCGGTGCCCTTCAAGAATCGCGACACCGTCTCCACGCCCGCGGAGATGAACGCGTCACCCTCGCCGGCCTTGATCGCATGGAACGCCATCCGCGTGGTCTGCAGCGACGAGGAGCAGTACCGGTTCACCGTGGTGCCCGGTAGGAAGTCGTAGCCCAGCTGCACCGCCACGGTGCGGCCGATGTTGAAACCGGCCTCACCGCCGGGCTGCCCGCACCCCATCATCAGGTCGTCGATCTCGCGGGGGTCCAGCGCGGGCACCTTGTCGAGCACCGCCTTGACCATCTGGGCGGCCAGGTCGTCAGGCCGCATGGACACCAGCGAGCCCTTGTTGGCCCGCCCGATCGGGGAGCGGGCGGTGGCGACGATGACGGCTTCGGGCATGACGACTCCTCGGTAGACAACGAGTTCTCGTCTGTGAACCTAGCTCGCAGGCACGACGATCGGCGCGGGCACCCCGGTCGAGCGGCGCCACAGCCGGCCGAGATTGCCCATCCGGGACAGCAGCGATCCCTCACCCGAGCGTGATTCCAGCGCCTCTTCGGCCGGCGGGCTCCCCACGAACTCACCCAGCGCGGCGCACAGGGCAGGCAGCAGCTGCTGGGCGGCGAGCGCGTAACCGGCCGCCGACGGATGGAACATGTCCGACGAGAACAGTTCTTCGGGCGCCTTGTGGAAATGCGGGGCGAGAAGGTCGGAGAAGGGCACCGGCACGCCACCGGCGGCCCGCACCTCGGCTGCCTGCGCCCGCGCCAACTGCAGGCCGCGGCTGTGTGCCACCCACCGCAGTGGCTGCGGGATGGCCTTGATGACCCCGAAGTCCGGGCACGTGCCGACGACGACGACCGCGCCGCTGCCGCGCAGCCGTGCCACCGCCCGACCGAGCCGACGGGCGGACGGCCCGACGCCGTTGGGCGCGGTGATGTCGTTCGCGCCGATCATGATCACGGCCGCGTCCGGCGGGGGACCGGCGACGAACATCGCGTCGATCTGACCGGAGAGCCCCTTGGACGTGGCGCCGACGATGGCCTTCGTGCTGAGCCTGATGCGCTTGCCCGACTCCTGCGCCAGCCCGCGGGCCAGCAGCACGCCGGGCACCTCGTCCGCGGTCACGCAGCCATAACCGGTCGCCGTGGAGTCGCCGAAGATCATCAGGTGCAGGTCGAACGGCACGCCGCGGGACCAGCGCTGCACCGGTCCGCCCTCGGGAAGGTAAACCCCGTCGGCGCGCGGCGGGATGTCCCACGCCTTCGGGATCACCTGGCGGGCCTGATCGGCCTGACCGGTGAGCAGATTGCGGACACCGACGTAGAACGATCCGGTGGATGCGATCGTGGCGAACGCCGCCAGCGCGACGGTCGACCGGCGGACGCGAGGGACACGGCGGCTGGGGCCCACGGGTGCGAGTTTAGGTCGGCGGTCGGCGGATAAGCGGATGGCCTACGGAATCCGCGGTCACAGTGCGGTATCAAGTCCGGTATCAATCGCGTTTAAACGATTGTGATAATGGTTACAAGTGCGAAGCTAAGTAACGAGGTTGTCTGACTATCTTGGCTTGTCCCAGCACTACAACGGCGTAGGAAGTGGTGGCGATGACGGCACCGAGCAAGGTCCCCAGTACTGCCCATCTGGGTATCAAGCCAGGTAGGGGCCATAAAGCACGTCGTTTCCCGGTCAGTGACGGGGCGCCCGTCGAGGTCGTCGAGGACGGTCCCAGCATCGCCGGACGGCTGATGGGTCTGGCCGCGATGGCGACGATCAAGCCCTTCCTCTCCGTTGGCAGCTACGCACCCAAGCTGCCGTGGCCGTGGGGCCTGGTCGACTTCGCGGCACGCGTGATCCGCCCCGTCCCCGGCACCGTGCGTGCGACGATAGGCCTGCCGAACTGCACCGCCCAGCTGGTGCGGGCCGCGGGTGTGCTGCCCGCCGACGGCAAACGCAGCGTGATCCTCTACATGCACGGCGGGGCGTTCCTCACCTGCGGCGTGCACACCCACGGGCGCCTGGTGACAGCCCTGTCGCGGTACGCCGATGCGCCCGTGCTCGTCGTCAA
Organism: Mycolicibacterium sp. 018/SC-01/001; assembly: GCF_007096635.1. Lineage (GTDB taxonomy): Bacteria > Actinomycetota > Actinomycetes > Mycobacteriales > Mycobacteriaceae > Mycobacterium. The sequence continues at coordinate 13,412 of NZ_VKAA01000029.1, read as the reverse complement.
CTACCGGATGATCCCCAAGCACTCCGTGGGCACCGCTCTCGACGACTGCTTCGACGCCTACCGATGGCTGCGGGAGACCGGTTACGAGCCGGATCAGATCGTGCTGGCCGGTGATTCCGCCGGCGGTTACCTCGCGCTCTCGCTGGCCGAGCGGCTGCAGTTCGAAGGGGTCGAGGGCTACGGTTCGGAGACGCCCGCTGCCATCGTCACGATGTCCCCGCTGTTCGAGATCGCCAACGAGGACCGCGCGGAGCATCCGAACATCCGCAGCGATGTGATGTTCCCGCCCAAGGCTTTCCACGCACTGATCGAATTGATCGAAGAGGCGGGTGCCAAACGGATCGTCAACGGCAAGCCCGAGGAGATCTTCGAACCGCTCGACCACATCGAACCGGGCCTGCCGCGCACCCTGATCCACGTGTCCGGTTCCGAGGTGCTGCTCAGCGACGCACGCAAGGCGGCGCGTCGGCTCGCGGCCTCCGGAGTGCCCGTCGAGGTCCGCGTCTGGCCCGGTCAGATGCACGTCTTCCAGCTGGGCGCACCGGCGGTACCCGAGGCCGGCCGGTCGATCAAGCAGATCGGCGAGTACATCCGAGAGGCCACCTGGTAGTCGCCTGACGGGCCTGAGACGATGGACGCATGCGCATCGCCCGGCACGTCAGTGAGCTCATCGGCAACACCCCTCTGGTGCAACTGAACTCGGTGGTCCCGCCGGGGTCCGGCACGGTCGCGGCCAAGGTCGAGTACCTGAATCCGGGCGGCAGCTCGAAGGACCGCATCGCGGTCAAGATGATCGACGCCGCCGAGGCCAGCGGTCAGCTCAAGCCGGGCGGCACGATCGTCGAGCCCACGTCGGGCAACACCGGCGTCGGCTTGGCGCTGGTCGCCCAGCAGCGTGGGTACAGGTGCATCTTCGTCTGCCCCGACAAGGTCAGCGAGGACAAGCAGAACGTGCTGCGCGCCTACGGCGCCGAGGTCGTGGTGTGCCCGACCGCGGTCGCGCCGGACGATCCCGACAGCTACTACAGCGTCTCCAATCGGCTGGTCACCGAGGTCGAGGGTGCATGGAAGCCCGACCAGTACTCCAATCCGATGGGCCCCGAAAGTCACTACGAGTCGACCGGACCGGAGATCTGGGCCGACACCGAGGGCAGGGTCACCCATTTCGTCGCCGGCGTGGGCACCGGCGGCACGATCACCGGTGCGGGGCGCTACCTGAAGGAGATCTCCGAGGGCAGGGTCAAGGTCATCGGGGTCGACCCGGAAGGCTCGGTCTACTCCGGGGGCACCGGGCGGCCCTACCTGGTGGAGGGCGTCGGCGAGGACTTCTGGCCGTCGGCCTACGACCCCACGGTCCCTGACGAGATCATCGCCGTGTCCGATGCGGACTCGTTCGAGATGACGCGCCGCCTGGCGCGGGAAGAGGCGCTACTGGTCGGCGGCTCGTGCGGGATGGCCGCGTACGCCGCGATCCAGGTGGCCGAACGGGAGGGTCCCGACGCACTGGTCGTCGTGCTGCTGCCCGACGGCGGCCGCGGGTACCTGTCGAAGATCTTCAACGACGGCTGGATGTCGTCCTACGGATTCCTGCGCAGCCGTCTCGACGGCTCGGTCGCCGAGTCGACGGTCGGCGACGTGCTGCGCGGCAAGTCCGGCGCGCTGCCGGACCTGGTGCACACCCATCCCGCCGAGACGGTGCGCGACGCCATCGGCATCCTGCGGGAGTACGGGGTGTCGCAGATGCCGGTGGTCGGTGCCGAGCCGCCCGTGATGGCCGGCGAGGTGGCCGGCAGCGTGTCCGAACGCGAGCTGCTGTCGGCGGTGTTCGAAGGACGCGCGAAGCTCGCCGACGCCGTCAGCCAACACATGAGCCCGGCGCTGCCACTGATCGGCGCGGGGGAATTGGTGAGCACGGCGGCCAAGACGCTACGCGAGTGCGATGCCGTGATGGTCGTCGAAGAAGGTAAGCCGGTCGGGGTGCTGACCCGGCACGACCTGCTGGGCTACCTGTCCGACACCGGCTCCCGCCGCTGATCGCACAGCGGGTAAAGCCGCTGCGTACAGCCTGTTCTCAGGTATGGTGTTCTCGCTTGCTGCCAGCTAAGAAACAGACTGGAAGGCACCATGGGCGATCAACCGTCGGTGTTCCTGCTGTCCCCGCCGAGTGTGGGCGGGTCCTCGGCATGTGCACCCTCGGGAGCGGTTGTGGCGCTGACGAATTCGGCGTACAGGCCCGGGCTCGATCTGGCTGGTGATGGTTCTGAGGTCCGCAACCATGTCCCACTACCCACCTGAGCCGAGGAGGCACATTCGATGACTGACAATCCGGGCGGCTACCCGCCCCCTGGTGGATATCCGCCGCCCCCCGGCGGACAGCCGACACCCCAGGGTGGCTATCCGCCGCCACCTCCGCCCGGCGGGTATCCGCCTCCGCCGCAAGGCAATTACCCTCCCGGTGGTTTCCCTCCTCAGCAGCAGGGTTATCCGCAAACGCAGCCGGCGCTGCCCAAGGATGCGTACACGTCGTGGTTGACCCGCGTTGCCGCGTGGTTCATCGACTACATCCCGGTGCTCGTCATCGTCGGTGTGGGGCAGGGCATCGCGATCCTGACCGGTGACAACAACTGCGAGAACATCAACGGCGGGTACGCCTGCACGTCGAGCTACTCCGCCCTCGGCACGATCGTGTCGCTGCTCGCCTCGGTACTGTCGATCGCCTTCGTGGTGTGGAACTACGGCTATCGGCAGGGCACCACGGGCTCCAGCATCGGCAAGTCGGTGATGAAGTTCAAGGTCGTCAGCGAAAAAACCTTCCAGCCAATCGGTTTCGGCCTGTCCGTCGTCCGCCAGATCGCCCACTTCGTGGACGCCATCATCTGCTACATCGGCTACCTGTTCCCGCTGTGGGACGGCAAGCGGCAGACGCTCGCCGACAAGATCATGACCACCGTGTGCCTTCCGGTCACCACCCAGGAACAGCACGGCCAGCAGCCCACACACCACTACTGAGCACGCTGATCGGCGTCGGCCACCGTGGGCACACGGGGCCGGCGCCGATCCTCGCGTCCCCGGGGTGCCGGGTCGGCGACGGTGCGCACGAGACCGTTACCGTGGCAGCATGAGCGAGCAGCGCAGCGCAGCCGAGCACCTCCGGGCACTGGGACCGGCCACCAAGGCCATCCACGCCGGGTATCGGCCCGATCCGGCCACCGGCGTGGTCAACACCCCCATCTACGCCAGCTCGACGTTCGCCCAGGACGGTGTGGGCGGTCTGCGCGGCGGCTTCGAGTATGCGCGAACCGGGAACCCGACCCGCGCCGCGCTGGAGTCAGCGCTGGCCGCGGTCGAATCCGCCACCCACGCGCGCGCGTTCAGTTCGGGGATGGCCGCGACCGACTGCGCGCTGCGGGCCGTGCTGCGGCCCGGGGATCACCTCGTCATCCCCGACGACGCCTACGGCGGAACCTTCCGTCTGATCGACAAGGTGTTCACGCTGTGGGGGATCAGCTACACCGCGGTGGCTCTCGGCGATCTCGACGCGGTCCGGGCCGCGGTCACCGATCGCACCAAGCTGATCTGGGTCGAGACACCGACGAACCCGCTGCTGTCCATCGCCGACATCGCCGGGATCGCGTCGCTGGCCGCCGAACGCGGCGTGAAGGTGTTGGTGGACAACACGTTCGCCTCACCGGCGCTGCAACAACCCATGCTGCTCGGCGCCGACATCGTGCTGCACTCGACGACCAAGTACATCGGCGGGCACTCGGACGTCGTCGGCGGCGCACTGGTCACCAACGACGAGGCCCTCGACGAGGCCTTCGCGTTCCTGCAGAACGGTGCCGGCGCCGTGCCGGGCCCGTTCGATGCGTACCTGACCATCCGTGGGCTCAAGACCCTGCCGCTGCGGATGCAGCGGCACAGCGACAACGCCGCGGCGATCGCCGAGTTCCTCGCCGGGCATCCCGCCGTGGCGACCGTCCTGTATCCGGGACTGCCCGACCACGCCCACCACGACGTCGCCGCCAGGCAGATGAGCGGGTTCGGCGGCATGGTGTCGGTGCGCCTCAAGGGTGGGCCGCAGGCCGCGCGCGACTTCTGCGCGCGCACCGACATCTTCATCCTGGCCGAGTCCCTCGGCGGGGTGGAGTCACTGATCGAATACCCGGGCGCGATGACGCATGCCTCCACTGCGGGGTCACAGCTCGAGGTGCCGGACGACCTGGTGCGCCTGTCGGTCGGCATCGAGGACGTGGCCGATCTGCTGGGCGACGTCGAGCAGGCGCTCGCTTAGGTCAGTCCCGCCAGTGCCTGGCGCACCGCGGACGCGGTGACGGCCATGTTGACGTCGGCCAGGCCTGTCGGCGACTCGTCCAGCCAGCTACCGCTGGCGATCTCACCCGCCCGGGCGTGCACCCAGCGCCACCCGCGGTCGTTGAGGCTCAACAGTGCCCCGAGTCCGTCGACCGCGTGCAGGACGGTGATGATCGCCGCGGTCGGCGCGATCGGCGGCCTGCGCTCGAACAGCGATGCCATGATCGCATCGCGGGCCGGCCCCACCCGGCGGCGGTCGGTCGGCGACGTTCTCGTGCGACGGCGCAGCGCACCGGCGCGTTCCGTGATGCGGCGGATCTGCCCGGTCCGTTCCAGATGCTCGGCGATCAGTCGTTCGGTGGACGCACCCAGCGCCTTGATCGCCCGGCCGGGGCGCCGCGGCGCCTTCTGCACATACGCCAGCGCCGGCGCGGTCAGCGGATCCGCAGGACCCGCCGCATCGAGCGCGACCAGGCGGCCCGGTGGCACGGGCTCACCGTCGACCGACGGACGTACCCGGCAGGCGTGTGCCATGTCGAGCAGGGTGGCGGCAGCCAGCGCATGTGCGCGCCGGGAGTCGTCCAGACCGGGGTCGCCGGATGCGTTGTCGACCAGGAGCAGAAACAGCTCTTCAGCGATCTGCGCCACGTCACTCAGCCGTGGTAGGGCTCCGCAGAGACCAGCGTGACCTTGACGGTGTTGCCGTTGGGCACGGTGTAGGTCCGCGTCTCGCCGACCTTGGCGTCGAGCAGGGCGCCGCCCAGCGGGGAGTTCGGCGAGTAGACCTCGAGCTTGCCGTCGGTGACGCCCTCCTGGCGGGTGGCGATCAGGAACGTCTCGGTGTCGCTGTCGTCGTCGTCGTAGTAGACCTTGACCACCGACCCGGGCAGCGCGACGCCGGACTGCTTGGGCGCCTCGCCGACCTTTGCGCTGTTGAGCAGCTCCTGCAGCTGCCGGATCCGCGCCTCCTGCTGGCCCTGCTCCTCACGCGCAGCGTGGTAGCCGCCGTTCTCGCGCAGGTCGCCCTCTTCACGGCGGTCGTTGATCTCGGCCGCGATGACGGGGCGGTTGGCGATCAGCTGGTCGAGCTCGGCCTTGAGCCGGTCGAACGCTTCTTCGGTCAGCCAGGTGACCTGGGTGTCAGTCATGTCGGCGCGCTCCTGTCGTCGTTGCTTTCAGCGCTTCTTGCGTGAAAAGTTCTCGGGCACGGTGCCGGGGCGGTGCTGAGGTGGTGCAGCGTGTATTGCCGCATCAGCGCGTCGTCATACGTCGGTGTTCCACCCCGTACCGGCGCTCAAATGCAGCAATACACGGCCCCAGCAGGAACCGTGTACTGGCCCAGCATAGCACCGGGCGGCCACCCGATTTTCACGTTTCCGCAGTCCGCGGTTGGTTGCGCGCGGGCCCGACTACCCCGCCACCAAGTAGGGCGGGACGTCGGTGCCACACCCGTACACGTCGCCGACGACCGCCGGCCGGGACGTCGTCACCCTCGTCGTGACCTGGACTGTTCCGGTCGCCGACGGCGGCACGAGCAGCTCGCGGCGGCCCACTTCGTCCCCGTCGTAGGAGCGGGCCCGCACGATGCAGACCACCGGCCGCGACGGGTCGTCGCGAGTGACGCTCGCAGTCACCTCGACGGTGCGGTCGTCGACGACGCGGTACCCGCTCAGCTCGCCTTTGACCTCCGGGGAGCCCAGCCGGGAGAACGCCACCGCCGCGACCGCCACACCCAGGGCGACCACGGCGACGAACGATCCGACCACGATCCAGCGGCGGGTGCGCCGACTGCTGTGGCGGGTGCCGTAGCGCTGCGCCGGGCGGTCGGGGGGACTCTCGATCATGTCGTTTTGCATGCCCGTCGTTCTGATGGGTGTACTAGGACTGGAACTATAGGACGTGTCGGTTCTGTTGAACCTGACCGTGACTGTCCGCGCAGGTGAGCATCCAAGAGGGAACAGGTTGAGCGAATTGCGGTTGATGGCCGTGCACGCGCACCCCGACGACGAGTCCAGCAAGGGCGCGGCGACGATGGCCCGCTACGTCGACGAGGGCGTGCGGGTGATGGTCGTGACGCTGACCGGCGGGGAACGTGGCGACATCTTGAACCCGGCGATGGACCTCCCCGAGGTGCACGGGCGAATGGCGGAGATCCGCCGAGAGGAGATGGCCAAGGCGGCGGCGATCCTCGGCGTCGAGCACCACTGGCTGGGTTTCGTGGACTCCGGCCTGCCCGAGGGTGACCCGCCACCGCCGCTGCCCGAGGGCTGCTTTGCGCTGGAGCCGCTGGAGGTGCCCACCGAGGCCCTGGTCCGAGTGATCCGCGACTTCAAGCCGCACGTCTTGACCACCTACGACGAGAACGGCGGCTATCCGCACCCGGACCACATCATGTGCCACAAGGTGTCGGTGGCGGCCTTCGAGGCGGCCGCCGACTACCGGCTCTATCCCGACGCCGGCGAGCCGTGGGCCACGCACAAGCTCTACTACAACCACGGTTTCCTGCGACAGCGCATGCAGGTGCTGCAGGACGAGTTCACCAAGCACGGCCAGGAGGGCCCGTTCACGAAGTGGCTGGAGAGCTGGGACCCGGAGATCGACGTGTCCGCCAACCGGGTCACGACGCGCATCGAGTGCGCGAAGTACTTCCCGCAGCGCGACGAGGCGCTGCTGGCGCACGCCACGCAGATCGACCCCAAGAGCTTCTTCTTCACCACCCCGATGGAGTGGCAGCAGCGGCTGTGGCCGACCGAGGAGTACGAACTCGCCCGGTCCCGCGTCCCGGTGTCGCTGCCCGAGACCGACCTGTTCACCGGCATCGACGGGCGGGATTGACCCCATGATCAGCGCGCTGGCCGTCGACGTCCTCGCCCAGAACCCGCCACAACAGAACGGACCAGATTTCGGTAAGGCGAGTCCGTTCGGCCTGATCGTGATCGTGGTGCTGCTGATCGCCGTCTTCGGGCTGGTGTGGTCGATGAACAAGCACCTGAAGAAGGTGCCGGAGTCCTTCGACACCTCGGACGACCAGGCCGTCCCCGGCACGGGCGCCCCCGACGCCGATCCCGACCTGGCCCCGGGCAACCCGGCGGATCCGGCGGCGCGCCGTGAGCCCGACGCAGGGACGTAACACCCTCGGGGCCGCACTGAGCCCCTACCTGCGCCAGCACGCCGACAACCCGGTGCACTGGCAGCAGTGGGGTGCCGAGGCGTTGGCCGCGGCCGCGGACCGCGATGTCCCCGTCCTGCTGTCGATCGGCTACGCCGCGTGCCACTGGTGCCATGTGATGGCCCATGAATCGTTCGCCGATCCCGAGGTGGCGGCGATCGCCAACGCCGGATTCGTCTGCATCAAGGTTGACCGCGAGGAACGGCCCGACCTCGACGCGATCTACATGTCCGCCACGATGGCGCTCACCGGGCAGGGCGGCTGGCCGATGACCTGCTTCCTGACCCCCGATGGCCGACCGTTCTTCTGCGGGACCTACTACCCGAAAGCGACGTTCCTGCAACTGCTCTCGGCGGTCAGTGAGACGTGGCGGCTGCGCCGGTCCGAGGTGGAGGATGCTTCGGCGCGCATCGCCGGCGAGTTGCAGACGATGGCCGCCGCTCTGCCCGGCGGCGCCCCGGTGACGGCGGCTCTGTGCGACAGCGCTGTCGATTCGGTGCTCGCCGACGAGGACACGGTGCATGGCGGCTTCGGCGACGCCCCGAAGTTCCCGCCGTCGGCACTGCTGGAGGCGCTGTTGCGCCACCACGAACGCACCGGCGCGGACCCGGCGCTGGCGGCGGCGGCGCGTACCGGTGAGGCGATGGCTCGGGGCGGTGTGTACGACCAGCTCGCCGGCGGGTTCGCACGGTACAGCGTCGATGCGGCGTGGGTGGTTCCGCATTTCGAGAAGATGCTCTACGACAACGCCCAACTGCTGCGGTTCTACGCGCACTGGGCCAGACTGTCCGGTGACCCGTTGCCGCGCAGGGTGACTCGAGAGACGGCACGCTTCCTGCTCGACGATCTGCGCCGCGACGGCATGTTCGTCTCGTCGCTCGACGCCGACGCCGCGGGGCGTGAGGGGTCGACATACGTGTGGACGCCGGCACAGTTGCGCGACGCACTCGGTGACGACGCCGAGTGGGCCGCAGCCGTTTTCGGGGTGACCGACGCCGGCAGCTTCGAACACGGCGCCTCGGTGTTGCAACTGCGGGCGGATCCGACCGACTGGCAGCGGTTCGACGCCGTGCGGGCAACGCTGCGTGCGAGCCGGGGCCGGCGACCGCAGCCCGAGCGCGACGACAAAGTCGTCACCGCGTGGAACGGCCTGGCGATCACTGCGCTCTGCGAGGCCGGCGTGGCGCTCGCCGACCCGGAGCTGATCGACGCCGCCGCGGCGTGCGCGCGGGCGCTGCTGGACGTGCACGTGTGCGACGGCCGGTTGCGCCGCACCAGTCTCGGCGGCGAGACCGGCCCGAGCGCGGCGATCCTCGACGACCACGCGGCGCTGGCCACCGGACTGCTGACGCTGCATCAGATGACAGGCGAGCCGGCGTGGCTCGACGCGGCCACCGGCCTGCTCGACGTGGCGCTGCAGCACTTCACCGATCCCGCCGAGCCAGGCCGCTGGTACGACATCGCCGACGATGCCGAGCACCTGCTGCTGCGGCCCGCCGATCCGTTCGACGGCGCCACGCCGTCGGGGGCGTCGTCGATCGCAGAGGCCCTGATGCTCGCTACCCACCTGGCGCCGTCGGACCGTGCCGCCCCGTACGCCCGAGCAGCCGAGGCCACGCTCGCATCCGGCGCGGCAGTGATCGAGCGAGCACCCCGATCGGCCGGCCACTGGCTCGCCATCGCCGAAGCGGCGGTGCGCGGCCCGATCCAGATCGCGGTGTCGTGCGTCGACCCGCAGCGGTCGGATCTGCTGACCGCCGCGCGGGTGCTGGCGCCCGGCGGCGCGATCGTCGTCGGTGGACACGCCGACACGTCAGAACTGCTGCGGGACAGACCCCGGGTGGACGGGGCGGACGCCGCGTACGTGTGCCGCGGGCGGGTGTGCGATCTGCCGGTGCGGACGGCCGAAGAACTCGCTGCCGCCCTGAGGCCGTCCGTGTAGCGTTGCGGCTCATGAGCTTCGAGCCCGACGTGTTACAAGGTTTCGTCCAGCGCTACCTCGACACGGTCGCCAACGGCAAGGCCGAGGACGTCGCAGCGCTCTACGCCGAGGACGCCACGCTGGAGGATCCGGTCGGCGGTGGCGAGGTGCACATCGGCCGGCAGGCCATCGCCGGGTTCTACAAGGGCATGGAAGGCGATCACGACATCGTCACCGAGCTACTGACGTTCCGCGGTGGTGGGCACGAGGCCGCGTTCATGTTCGCGATCACCGTCGGCGGTGCGATGCGCATCGAGCCGATCGACGTGATGACGTTCGACGGCGCCGGCCTGATCACGTCGATGAAGGCCTACTGGGGCCCGGAGAACATCACGCCGCTGTAGGCGACGGATGGATCAGCCGGAGAAGACGGCGAACCACATCGCGATGTAGTGGCAGATCGCCGCGACGGCCGTGCACGCGTGGAAGAACTCGTGATGGCCGAACGTCGTCGGCCACGGGTTCGGCCACTTCAGCGCATAGAGCACGCCGCCGATGCTGTACAGCGCGCCACCGACGATCAGCAGCACCACCGCGGCGACTCCCGCGCCCTGCAGGATCGGTCCGATGAACCACGCGGCCACCCAGCCGAGCAGGATGTACAGCGGCGTGCCCACCCACCGCGGTGCGGACGGCCAGAACATCTTCAGCAGCACGCCGGCGAGCGCACCGCCCCACACGATCCACAGCAGCACGCGGCCGCTGTCCGTCGGGAGCGCGAGCACCGCGAACGGTGTGTAACTGCCCGCGATGAACACGAAGATCATCGAGTGGTCGGCACGCTTCATCCAGGTGCGCGCGGTCTTGGACGTCCAGGTGACCCGGTGATAGGTCCCGCTGACGGTGAACATCGCGACGATGGTCAGCGTGTAGACGAGCGTCGCGATCCCGGCCTGGGTCGACTGCACCGACCACGACACCGCCACGAGCGTGGCGCCGCAGATGACGGCGATGACCGCGGAGTAGACGTGAATCCAGCCCCGCAACCGTGGCTTGCCCAGGAATTGGGCGACGCCTTCGGCGACGGCCTCCGGCAGATCCTCCGGGTCCCGCGGCGTGTCGGCGGTGTACCAGGGCTCGAGAGATGTCGGCATTTCACCTCCGCTGACTGGCGCTGACTGGCTCTGACTGGCTCTGACAATCCATCGGCCACAGTAGTCTGGATCATCGTGGACCTCATTCCGCGGCGGCTCAAGGAACCGGCTTACCGGCTCTACGAGATGCGGCTGCGCCAGGAGGTCTCCCGGCAGAAATCCGAACTGCCGCGACACATTGCCGTGCTGTGCGACGGCAACCGCCGCTGGGCCCGCGAGCTCGGCCACGACGATGTCGCCTACGGATATCGAGCGGGGGCGCAGCGGATCGCCGAGATGCTCCGGTGGTGCGCCGACGCCGGTATCGAGATGGCCACCGTTTACCTGCTGTCCACCGAGAACCTGCAGCGTGACGCCGATGAACTCGCGGCGCTGATCGACATCATCACCGACGTCGTCGAGGAGATCTGCGCGCCCGCCAACCAGTGGAGCGTGCGCACGGTCGGCGACCTCGAACTGATCGGCGAGGAACCCGCCCGCAGGTTGCGCGAGGCGGTGCAGTCGACCGACGGCAACGGCGGCCATTTCCATGTCAACGTCGCCGTCGGCTACGGCGGCCGCCAGGAGATCGTCGGCGCGGTGCGCGCCCTGCTGAGCAAGGCGCTGGCCAACGGCGCCACCGGGGACCATCTCATCGAAGCCGTGACAGCAGAAGCGATTTCGGAGAACCTCTACACCTCCGGCCAGCCCGATCCCGACCTGGTGATCCGGACGTCGGGGGAGCAGCGCCTGTCCGGCTTCCTGCTGTGGCAGAGCGCCTACTCGGAGATGTGGTTCACCGAGGCGTACTGGCCGGAGTTCCGCCGCGTCGACTTCCTGCGGGCCCTGCGCGACTACAGCGCCAGGCACCGCCGCTACGGGCTCTAGGCGCGGTGATGCTCGGCCTGTCCGCCGCGGTGTTCGCACTGAGCTGGTGGCTGGGCCTCTATCTGCTGGCCCGCGATCCGCGCAAACCGATGCTGGTGCTCGCGGCGGTGGGCCTGACCGGTTTCGCCGCCGTGGTCGCGCTCGACGCGGTACGCGTCGGCGCGGGCGTCGACGCGCTCGGCCGGATCGAGGTCTATCTCGTCGCCGTGCCCGGGGTGGCGTGGTTCGCGGTGCTGCTGGAGATGTCGCGTCCGCGGGACTGCACCCGCGGACGGGCACGGGAAGCCGTCCTCGTCGCGGCCGCCGCCGCGGTCGCGGTGACAGGTGCCGCGATGGCCGGTGACGTCGAGGGCCCGCTGCGGCTCGGCCACTGGGTGCTGTTCGCGGCGGTGTCCGTCCCCGCGGTGGGCGCGCTGCTGGCTGCGGTCCTGCGCCGTCACCAACCCCGCCCCGTCGTCGGGTTCGTCGTCGTCGCGACACTGTTCTTCGCGCTCGGCAACGCGATTCTGGTGATCCCTCTGGGCCTGGTGCCGAGCTGGCTGGCGCTCGCGTCGACCGGCTGCGACGTCGCCCTGCTCGGCGTCGCGGTCGCGGTGAGCGACGCGTTCGACGAGGGGCAGGCGCTGCGCAAGGACATGCTGCGTTCGGCGCTGGGCACCGCGGCGGTGGCGGTGCTGTTCGGTGGCCAGGTGCTGCTCGGGGTGATCGTGTCCGGACCCGGCGTCACTCTGGTCGTCCTGCTGTTCACCAGCCTCGCGATCGCGATCACCGTCAACGTGCTGGCCGACCCGCTGGCGGGCTTGCTCGACCGGCTCGCGTTCTCCCGCAGCCCGGCGCTCAGCGCCGAACGCGCCGCTCTTCGCAGCACCGAAGCGGCGCTGCCTCGGCGCGCGGTCAGCCCGCTCGACGACATGGACGACGAGACGTTCCTCCGGGTGACCCGTCGTGCACTGGGCCACTACGCCGACCTGTCCAAGCTCGTCGCGAGCCCGCTGACCGCGCTGCCGATCATCGACGAGCGACTCGCCCGGCGTGGGGCACCCGATCACCCGCTGGAGCGTGCCAACGAGCTGCGGGCCCTGCTGGCCGAACGCATCGCCGGGCTCAAGCCCCGCGACGGAAACGAATTCGGCATCACCGAGGCGTGGCGGCACTACAACGCGCTGTATTTCCCCTACGTCGTCGGTGTCCGCGCCTACGCGCAGAACGCGACAGCGGCCGGCCTCGACCCGGTGGCGCGCAGGGCATGGCAGTGGCTGGCCACCGAGGTGCCGCAGCGCTCGCTGCACAACTGGCAGAACGCGGCCGCGCGCGTGATCGCCACCGACCTCAAGAGCAGCCTGGTCGACGTGCGCTGACCTGCGGTTGGCAGCGGTTGGCAGTATCCGGTGTCGATCTGGCAGCGGTATCGGCGCAGCGTGAGTGCCATGACAGCGATCACGCACAGGCCCGCCGGCGACAGCGATCTGCTGCGGCTCGCGGTGCGGGCCGACGCCACCCTGTGTGCCGGATTCGGCCTGTTCGTCGCAATGGCCGCCGATCCGCTCTCCCGGCTGACGGGCCTGAGCGCGACGGCCGAGTGGATCGGCGGCGCCGCGCTCGTCGCCTACGGAGTCGCGCTCTACTGCGCCGCCCGGATCACCGACATCCGACGTGTCGGCGCTGCCGTCGTCGTCGGCAACATCGTGTTCGTGGCGGCGGTGGCCGCTGTACTGCTGACCGGCGTGCTGCCCCTCACCCGGCTCGGCGCCACGGCCGCGCTGCTCTTCACCACAGCCACGGTCGTCCTGACCTGGCTGCAGTACCTCGGGGTGCGCCGGCTGGCGTGACCCCCGCATGAGCCGGTCCGGAGTCGCCGTCGGAAGAGGTTACGGCGTCGACTCCGGCACCGGTCCGACCGAATGATCACCACAGGAAGGAAATCGTCATGACCACCACCACCGCCCCCCTCGGAACATCGCGCGACTCCCTGCTGCGCATCGCGATGCGC
>NZ_VKAA01000028.1 GCF_007096635.1 Mycolicibacterium sp. 018/SC-01/001 | reverse complement strand
GGCGGGTGGGCACATCTTCATGCTAGGGAATAGACGACGACAAGTCTACGTCTGTATAGCTGTCTTGTATACGACTGTAGATATGGAGCCCGCCGTGGACATGGGATTGATCGGCAGACGCGCATTGATCACCGGGTCGAGCGCCGGCATCGGTCGCGCTATCGCCGAAATGCTGGCGGCGGAGGGCGCTTCGGTCGTCGTGCATGGACGCGACCAGACCAGGACGCACGCGGTGGTCGACACCATCCGCGCGAACGGCGGCGAGGCGGTCGCCGCACTGGGTGACCTGACGACGAGTGCCGGCGCGACCGCAGTGGTCGACGCCGCGGGCGAGATCGACATCCTGGTCAACAATGCCGGCTACTACGACGGCTTGACCTGGTCGCAGCTCAGTGACGACGACTGGTCGGACATCTACCAGGCCAACGTCGTGACGGGCGTCCGCATGCTTCGTCATCTGGTCCCCGGCATGCGACGTCGCGGATGGGGTCGCATCGTCACGATCGGAGGTGGCCTGGCCATCCAGCCGGTCGCGCTTCAGCCGCATTACAACGCCACGCTCGCGGCCCGCCACAACCTCACGGTGGCGCTGGCTCGAGAGCTGGCAGGTACAGGAGTCACCGCCAACATCGTTGCCCCCGGCGCGATTCTGACCGAGCCGGTCCGCGACATGACCCGTCGAGTGGCAGCGGACAACGGCTGGGGCACCGACTGGCCCGACATCGAGAAGGCGGCGTCTTCGCAGTGGTTCCCCAACGACATCGGCAGGTTCGGCCGGGTCGAGGAAATCGCTGCTGCCGTCACGTTTCTGGCCAGCACGCATGCCGGTTACATCAGCGGTGCCGACCTCCGCGTCGACGGCGGCACCATCCGATCCGTTTCCTGATCACCCATCAACCACGAGGAGTTCCCATGACCGATCAATCGCACGTGTTTCTCGTTTCGGGCGCATCCCGCGGCCTCGGTCGCGCGATCACCGAAGCAGCACTACGCGCAGGGCACCGCGTCGTCGCTGGCGTTCGCTCGGCCTCGGCGCTCGACGACCTCACCGCCGAGTACCCCGACGCACTGTCGGTCGTCCCACTGGATGTGACCGACGACGGTCAGGTCCGAGCGGCAATCGCGGCTGCTGTCAACCGGTTCGGGCGGCTCGATGTCCTGGTGAACAACGCCGGGTACGCCAACATAGGGTCCATCGAGGATGTCGACTTCGACGACTTCCGGACCCAGATCGACACCAACTTCCTCGGTGTGGTGCGGCTGACGCAGGCCGCGCTGCCCGTCATGCGTGCCCAACACGGCGGTCACATCGTCCAGATCTCCTCGGTGGGCGGCCGAGTGACGCGACCGGGCCTCGCCGCCTACCAGTCGGCCAAGTGGGCGGTCACCGGCTTCTCCAGCGTCCTCGCCCAGGAAGTGGCGCCGCTGGGGATCAAGGTGACGGTGCTGGAGCCGGGCGGCATGCGCACCGACTGGGCGGGATCGTCCATGCGTGTGGACCCGATCCGCGAGGAGTATCAGCCCACGGTCGGGGCCGCCGCGACGATGAGCAACACCGCAACGCTCGGGGCGAGCGACCCCGCCAAGGTGGCCGCGCTGGTGCTCGACGTCATCGGGATGGCGGAACCGCCCACCCGACTGCTCGTCGGGCCGGACGCCTACCGCTACGCGACAGCCGCCGGACGTGATCTGCTTGCCACCGACGAGAAATGGAGGGAATGGAGCCTCTCCACAGCCGCCGACGACGCCACCGACGATCAGCTGGACCCACTGGGCAGCCGGAGCTGACCGATCAGTCCGCGGCGGTCGAACTCCCCAACAGATCTCGCACCCGATTGGCGACGCGGATGAACTCCGGCCGCTCCATGGTGTCGGCGTAGTTCCGGTCCGCGGGCAGGTCGACGTCGAGAGTCTCGACGATCCGACCAGGACGGGGGCTCATCACCACGACGCGGTTGGCCAGGTACACGGCCTCGGCGACGGAGTGGGTCACCAGGACGACGGTCGTCTGCGTCTCCCGCCAGATGCGGTGCAGTTCGACGTTCATCTTCTCCCGGGTCAACGCGTCGAGCGCGCCGAACGGCTCGTCCATCAGCAGCACGTCGGGCTCGTGCAGCAACGCCCGGCACAGTGAAACCCGTTGCTGCATACCGCCCGAGAGCTCGTAGGGCATCGCGTTGGCGAAACCCGAGAGCCCAGTCATCTCCAGCAGGTGGTCACACCGACGTGCCGCTGCCTGCCGGGGCATGCCGCGCATCTCGGCCTGGAGCAGGATGTTCTTGCGTACGCTGCGCCATTCGAGCAGGGCGGCTCGCTGGAACACGTAGCCGATCTCCCGCTGCGGCCCGCGCACGGCCTTGCCGCGCAGTCGCACCTCGCCGCTGGTGGAACCGGTGAGGCCGGCGATCACCTTGAGCAGTGTCGACTTTCCACATCCCGACGGGCCCGCGATGGTGACGAACTCGCCGTCGGCGACCTGCAGATCGATGTCCTGCAGCGCGGTGGTGGTTCCGCGCTTGGAGGAGAACGTGACCGTGAGGCCCTCGACGGTGATGCCGACGGGAGTCACGCCGGTCGACGGATCGATGGTGGCGGTGGTCATCTGCTCTGCTCCTACTCGTTGCCGCGGGGGCTGATGGAGGAGTCCCAGTACGCACTGGGTTCCTTTGCGGTCTCGAGCAGACCCGCCTCGTTCAGCGTGGCGATCGTGGATTTCCAGTCGGCTTCCGAGTTGACACCGGGCGCCTGGCCGACGGTCGCGGGGGTGCTCAGCAGCGGGATGGTCTGACGCCACTGCTCGAGCAGCACTTCACGCGGCGGCATCTGCGGGTCCTTCCCCGCCATGGCGTCCACGGCGCCTTCGGGGTCTGCGACCGCGGCCGCGAAGGCCTCACTGGTGGCTTCGACCATCTGTTGCGCGAGTTCCTTGTTGTCGGACAGAGTCTCGGTGTTGGCGATGAGGCCGTTGCTGTAGAAGTTCAGGCCGGCGTCGCTGTACCGCAGGTAGCGCATCTCGCGCCCGCTCTTGTTCGCGATGGTCGGGCCCTGGTCGTGGGCGAAGCCGATCAATCCGTCGACCCGACCAGACATGAGCGCAGACATCTTGCCCGCGGCGTCGAGACTCTGCTGCTTCACCTGATCCGCAGGGACTCCGACCTTCTCGAGGTAGATCGGGAAAGTCGTTGTCGGCGCATCGCCGGCCGACACCGCGATGGTCTTGCCGACGAGATCCTGGGCGGTGTTGATCCCCGAGTCCGCGAACACCTGCACTGCCGACGGCGTGGTCTGCAGGAACACGCCCATGCTCTTCACCTTGACGCCCTTGTCGATGTTGCTCAGGACGGCGGGTGTGTCAGCCCAGCCGAAGTCCACCTGTTGGGAGCCGACCGCCTGCACGGTCTTGGTCGAACCCTGCCCGGCGTCGATCTTCAGGTTGATCCCGTGTTCAGCGAAGATCCCCTTCTCGACGCCGTAGTAGAACGGGGCGTGCTCACCGTAGGGGTACCAGTTGAGCATAAGCGTCGCCGGGGAGGTCGATCCGTCAGCGGCGGTTGAGTTTTCGGATCCACTGCCCCCACACGCGGTCAGGGTCAGCAGGGTGGCGGTGGCCGCGGCGGCGATGCCGACGGCCCGTCGGTGCAACGACATGGTCTCTCCTGGATTCCGGGTCAGGCTTGGGTGGTGGATGAACTGATGCGGCGCGACGAGTGCCACGGGATGAGCAGCTTCTCGGCGATCTCGATGACGGCGAAGAGAGCGATGCCCAGCGCCGACATGATCACGAGTGCGGCGAACAGCATTGCGGTGTCGACATTTCCGTTCGCCTGCAGGATGACGTAGCCGAGGCCCTCGTTGGAGCCGACGAATTCGCCGACGACAGCACCGGTCACGGCGAGGGTGGCCGCGACTTTGAGTCCCGACATCAACTGCGGCAGCGCGGCGGGGAAGCGGATCTTGGCGAAGGTCTTGAGCTTGCTCGCACCCATGGTCGATGTCAGCTCGAGGATCTCGGGGTCGACCGACCTCAGACCGGCCAGTCCCGAGATGACGATCGGGAAGAACGCCATCAGGACGGCGACGAGGATCTTGGGTGACGTGCCGAACCCCAGCCAGACGATGAACAGCGGCGCGATCGCGATCTTCGGGATCACCTGAGCGAACAGGATCAGCGGATAGACGGTCTTCTCGACGTTCGACGAATAGACCATCACGACCGCGACGAAAACGCCGACCACGGTGGCGATCACGAATCCGACCACCGTCTCCCAGGTGGTGACCCAGGTGTTCTGCGCGAGGTAGCCGGCGTTGTCCACGGCGGTCTGCCACGTGTCAGCGGGCGAGGGCAGGATGTAGGGCGCGACGAGGTCTGCTTCGGTGACGGCCCACCACGCGACGAGGAGGGCGAGCAACAGAGCCGACGGGCGCCAGATGCTCGACAGCGTGGCCATCGGCGACAACGATCTCCGCGGGCGTGTTCTCTGGGCGGCGGGGCGCGTGGCCCGGCTCGATTCCGCGGGTGCGGTTACGGCCATGGATGAATCCTTGATTCGAAGGTCCGAGTGGGGTGACCACTCGATGGGAATGCGCTTTCCGAAGCAGTTCCGACCCTAACGTGATGCAGCACACACTGTCAACGACGCTCCGTCCGGGGCGGCATCAGCCGAGGTCAGAGCCGCGTACTTGTGCGAAGCACGACCTGGCCCGCGACGCGTTCGCGGAGGTCGTCGGCGCCCGGATCGGTGCAGAGCGCGAGCTCGACCGCGCGCTCCCCGATGCGCTCGAGGGGTAGTGCCACTGTCGACAGGCTCGGCCAGTGGTCGCGCAGCGTGGGAATGTCGTCGAAGCCGGCGATGCAGACGTCGCGCGGGACCTCGAGGCCCAGCTCCCGCCACGCGGCGATGGCGCCGATGGCCATGACGTCGGTGACGGCGAAGACGCATACCGGCTGGGCACCCGTGGCGGGGCTGAGCTGCAGTGCAGCGGCGAGCCGGCGGGCGGCCGAGTGCCCGCCGTCGCGGGTGAAATCGCCCGAGACCTCGACCAGCGGCGTGATGCCACGCCTGCCCAGCGCGTCGACGAATCCGTTGCGGCGGTCCACCGCGGTGCGGATGCTGCCCGGCCCGCCGATCACGGCGAACTGGTTGTGCCCGAGCTCGATGAGCTGATCAGCCAGTTGCGCTGAGGCAAAGGCATTCTCGGGTTCGACGGCGCCACCGAAGGCCAGCGGCTGACCGATGACGACGATGCGACCACCGTTGTCCCGGTAGCGGCCGAACTCGGTTTCGATGTCGCGGTCGAGGTGCCCGCTCTGACGGGAACCGGCCAGCACGATGGCGTCGGCGCGGTGGGAGATGAACGTGCTGACCGCATCGCGTTCGACGTCGTAGTCGCGGTCAGTGCTGGCGAGCAATACCTGCTTGCCCGCCGCGCGCGAGGCCTTCTGCACGCCGCGCGCGATCGACGAGAAGTACGGGTCGGCGATGTCGTGCACGACGAGGCCGAGGAGTCCGGTCGACGCCCTCGCGAGCGCCTGGGCCTGCGCGTTCGGCACGTACCCCAGTTCCCGCGCCGCTGCGCGGACGCGATCGGCGACGCCCTCCCCAGGGACGCGCGCGGACCCGTTGAGCACGCGGGACGCCGTCGCCTGCGACACGCCCGCGCGCGTCGCGACGTCCTGCAGGGTGACCGCCATCCGCCCGCCTTTCTCAATCGCCACGTCACGGGCGAGTTTCCGCGCATGGGTTGACCGATGCGCGGCTGTCAGCTTACCGTGGAAAGCGCATTCCGAAGTGCAATCCACCGCCCTTCGCGCAGCGTCGCCGACGCCGCGCCCCACGATGGAGCACGTTCACCATGACCACTCCCCGCAAAACCCTGCGTATCGCCATGAACGGCGTCACCGGTCGCATGGGCTACCGCCAGCATCTGGTGCGCTCGATCCTGCCGCTGCGCGACTCGGGCCTCGTGCTCGAGGACGGCACCCGCGTCGCCGTCGAGCCGATCCTGGTCGGCCGCAACGCCGACCGTGTCGCCGACCTCGCCGCACGGCACGACGTCGAACACTGGACCACCGACACCGCGGCCGTCATCGCGGATCCGAGCGTGGACGTCTACTTCGACGCGCAGGTGACCTCGCGCAGGGTCGAGGCGCTCACCGCAGCGATCAAGGCGGGCAAGCACGTCTACACCGAAAAGCCCACGGCGGAAACGCTGGTCGAGGCCGTCGAACTCGCTCGGATGGCGGAGAACGCCGGCATCGTGGCCGGCGTCGTGCACGACAAGCTCTACCTGCCCGGGCTGGTGAAGCTCCGTCGTCTGGTCGACGAGGGGTTCTTCGGCCGCATCCTGTCGATGCGCGGCGAGTTCGGCTACTGGGTGTTCGAAGGGGACGGCCAGGCGGCGCAGCGGCCCAGCTGGAACTACCGCGCCGAGGACGGCGGCGGGATCACCGTGGACATGTTCTGCCACTGGAACTACGTCATGGAGGGCCTGCTCGGCAAGGTCGAGGCCGTCACGGCGAAGACCGTCACCCACATCCCGACGCGCTGGGACGAGGCAGGTAAGGAGTACGCCGCCACCGCCGACGACGCCGCGTACGGCATCTTCGAGATCGCCGGGGGCGTCATCGCGCAGATCAACTCGTCGTGGGCGGTGCGCGTGCACCGCGACGAACTCGTCGAGTTCCAGATCGACGGCACGCACGGTTCCGCTGTTGCGGGACTTCGTAATTGCGTCGCACAGCAGCGAGCACACACGCCGAAGCCCGTATGGAATCCGGACCTCCCGGCCACCGAAAAGTTCCGCGACCAGTGGCTCGACGTGCCGGCCAACGCCGAACTCGACAACGGTTTCAAGCTGCAGTGGGAGGAGTACCTGCGTGACGTGCTCTCCGAGCGGCCGCACCGCTTCGGACTGCTCTCGGCCGCACGCGGTGTCCAGCTCGCCCAGCTCGGCCTCGACAGTTCCGCACGCGGCGTGCGCCTCGAGGTTCCGGAGATCGTGCTGTGACCGTCACCGCGGACACGGCCGCCGGCATCGCGCTCCCCCTCGGCGGCGCCATGCGCCCCTACCTGCTGTCCGCACCGGGCGCCTGGCGACGGCCGGATCGGCCCATCACATCGCGGATCGCCTACGCCGCAGCGCATGTCGTGCCGAAGGTGACCGCCGACAACACCCCCGGCGCGCCCGCCGACCTCGACTGGGACGCGACGCTGGCCTTTCGGCACGAGCTGTGGTCCTACGGCCTCGGTGTCGCTGACGCGATGGACACGGCGCAACGCGGCATGGGCATGAGCTGGCAAGCCACCGCGGAGCTGATCCGGCGGAGCGCGGCGGAGGCCGCCTCGGTCGGTGGCCGGCTGGCCTGCGGCGCGGGCACCGATCAACTCGAACTCGCCGACATCCCCTCGGGGAGCGCGGGTCTGACCACGGTTGCCGATGCCTACCGTGAGCAGATCGCCACCATTGGCGAGGCAGGCGCGCACGTGGTCGTGATGGCGTCACGCGCGCTGGCGGCCGTGGCCACTTCGGCCGACGACTACCTCTCGGTGTACCGGGCGCTGCTGTCGGAGGTCGAACGACCGGTGATCCTGCATTGGCTGGGTGAGATGTTCGACCCGGCACTGCGCGGCTACTGGGGCAGTACCGACATCGATTCAGCCACTGCGACATTCGTGCGCCTCATCGAGGAGAACGCGGACAGGGTCGACGGCGTCAAGGTGTCCCTGCTGGACGCCGGGCACGAGGTCGCGCTGCGTCGGGCACTGCCCGTGGGAGTCCGACTGTACACGGGCGATGACTTCAACTACCCCGAGTTGATCATGGGCGACGAGCACGGGCACTCCGATGCCCTGCTCGGCATCTTCGCCGCGATCTACCCCGCCGCGTCGACGGCCCTGCAGGAGATCGACGCCGGTGACCCGGTGCGTGCTCGCGAGATCCTCGACACGACGCGGGAACTCGGCAGGCACATCTTCGAGGCCCCCACGTACTACTACAAGACCGGCATCGCATTTCTCGCCTGGCTCAACGGCCATCAACCGGGTTTCGCGCTCGTCGGCGGGTTGGCCTCCGGGCGGTCGGTGACCCACCTGACGAAAATCTTCGTCCTTGCCGACCAGGCCGGACTGCTCGCCGATCCCGACCGCGCGGCGCACCGGATGCGGGTGTTCCTCGAACTGAACGGGATCACCCAGTGACTGGCACGGACTTCGCCCGGCTGTCGCTGAACACCAAGACCACGAACTCGTGGAGCTTGCGTGAAGCGGTCGAGGGTGCCGCAGCCGCAGGATTGCCCGCTGTGGGGCTGTGGCGGGACCGGGTCGCCGAGGCCGGTGTCGCTGAGTCGGGGAAGATACTGGCCGACAACGGTATTCGAGCGTCAAGCCTGTGTCGCGGCGGGTTCCTCACCGGGCTCGACGACGACGCACTCGACGACAACCGGCGCGCGATCGAGGAGGCCGCCGCGCTCGGGGCCCCGGAACTCGTCATGGTCGTCGGCGGCATCCCGGACAGGGACCTCCCGGCGGCGCGCGCACGGGTGGCCGACCGGCTCGGCGCACTGGCCCCGCACGCCGCGGCGTGCGGAATCCGACTTGCCCTAGAGCCCCTTCACCCCATGTACTGCGCCGATCGCGCGGTGATCTCCACGTTGGGGCAGGCGCTCGCCCTGGCCGAACCGCACCCGGCCGACGTCGTCGGCGTCGTCGTGGACACCTTCCACGTGTGGTGGGACCCGGAACTGCCCGCGCAGATCGCGGAAGCCGGCAGGCAGGGCAGGATCAGCAGCTACCAGATCTGCGACTGGCTGGTGCCCATGACAGCCGACCCGCTGATGTCGCGCGGCATGATGGGCGACGGCGTCATCGACTTCGCTTCGCTGACCGCGATGGTCACCGGGGCCGGCTACCGCGGTGACGTGGAAGTCGAGATCTTCAACGCCGACGTGTGGGCCGCCGATCCGCGCGAGGTCGTGCAGACGATGAAGCACCGGTACCGGGAGTTGGTGCTGCCCGGCCTGTCGGAGCGCTGAGCCCCCGAGTCGCATGGCGACATGTGGTATGCGAGATAGCCATACCAAGAACCCACCGGCTGAATAACCAGGTTTTCGCTTTGCTGAAGCGGGGCACACCCGCGGGAGGCGACGAGCGAAGCAGGTGACGCGATGGCCGACGAGTCCACGGGGAGTCATCCAGCAGAATCCGAGAGCTGCGACCTGTGCATCGTCGGCGCAGGTCTGGCCGGGATGAACGCACTCGCGGTGGCCTCGGCATACCTGGGCCGCGGCCGGCGAGTGATCCTCGTGGACCGCCGCCCGCGCGTGGGCGGCATGTGGGTCGACGCCTACCCGTACGTGCGCCTGCACCAGCCCCACCCGTGGTTCACCGCCGGCGACATCCGGTGGACCCAGGGCCACGACCGCAGACACCTTGCGACGCGATCCGAGGTGCTCGACCACTTCGCTCACTGCCTGGATGTGGTTCGCCGGCGGGTCACGGTCGATACTCTGTTCGGCTGGGAGTTCGACGGTGTCACAGAGTCCGACGGCACGGCCACCGTGCGCGTGTCCGACGCCGCCGGGCGCACGTGCACGATCACCACGCCGCGATTCATCAACGCGGTCGGCTTCGCCATCACGCCGAACGACCCGCTGCCGGTTCAGTCCGCCGAGGTCCGCTCGGTGTCACCCAACTTCTGCGATCTCGACGAGATCGCCTCAGACCGTGCACCGGTGTGGGTGATCGGCGGCGGCAAGACGGGAATGGACACCGCCCACGCACTCATCACCGCGGACCCGCATCGAGAGGTGTCGATGGTCGCGGGATCGGGCACGTACTTCCTCAGCCGAGACGAGACGTTCCCGCAGGGACGCAGGCGGTGGTGGTCGGGCACGCCGGCGAGCGTCTCCGGAGCCCAGATGCTCAGCCACTTCGACGGCACCAACGAAAACGAGGCCAATCGCTGGTTCCGCGACACCTACGGCATCTGGCCGACCGACTGCGCCGACACCTATGTCTTGGGCATCATGTCGGCCGAGGAGAGCCGGGCCATCGCCGCCGGTCTGCGAGAGGTCGTGATGGACCGCTTCGTCGACGTGACCGACGAAATCGACGGTCCGGTGATGACGTTCGCCGGCGGTGAGACCCGGGCGATCACGCCCGGCAGCTGGATCATCAACTGCACAGGCTACGTGCTGCGCGACGCCGGACCCTATCAGCCGTACCTCTCGCGCGGCGGGGCGGTGCTGTCGATTCAGCCTCGTTCGGCGACAATGCATTTGACGTCGTTCATGGCGTACTTCATGACGCACATGTTCTACCGCGACCGGCTGGCGGACGCCCCGCTGTACGAGATGGACGCCATCGATCTGCGGGCGAAGTCGAAGGTCATCCTGCCGTTCGGGATCCTGTGCCTGTCGCAGCACAATCTCAGCGTCATGTTCGACCGTCTGCCGAACTCGGTGTTCCTCGGGTGCGGGTCCAATGTGGACTCGTGGTATCCGTTGACCCGCCAGGTGCGGGGGTCGTTGACCTTTCTCCTGCGGCACCGGCGTGACCGCGACAGCGCCCGCCGGACCCTGGACACGTTGCGCGAGCGCTTCGATGTGCGCTGCGGCCCCCTGGCGTCATCACCGGGTCCGTGATCAGCCAGGCGAGGTGTCACGCGGTTACGGAACGAGTTGCTCGATGTCGTCGAGCGAGGTGTCCCGCGTCTCACGCATGACGAGGAGGGCAACGAGGGTCAGCAACGCGGCGCACAACAGGTAGACGCCCACCCACGCCACCCCGTAGGACGTGGCCAACCACGTCGCGACGAATGGTGCGATCGCCGCGCCGAGGATGCTGGAGACGTTGTAGGCGACACCGGATCCGGTGTACCGGACGTTGGTCGGAAAGAGCTCGGGCAGCACGGCGCTCATCGGTCCGAACGTGAGTCCCATCAACGTCATTCCGATGATCAGGAACGCCAGCGTCGAGGTGGTCGTCGCCGACGCCGGGTCGAGCAGCAGGCCGAAGGTGGTGCCGTAGACCATGATCGCCACGGTGATCACGAGCAGCGTCACCCGGCGGCCGAACTTGTCGGCGAGCAGCCCGGTGACCGGAAGCATCGCGGCGAAGAACAACACCGAGATCAGCTGCAGCTGAAGGAACTCGAGGTACGGAATGCCCAATCCCCCACCGGTGGGCGCCTTCTTACCGGTGCCGAAGCTCAGCGCCCAGGTGGTGACGACGTAGAACAACGTGTAGGTGGCCAGCATGACGAAGGTGCCGATGATCAACTGGCGCCAGTGGTTGCGGAACACCTCGGCCAGCGGTGCACGCACCCGCTCCCCGCGGGCGATCGCGCGGGCGAACACCGGGGTCTCGGTCAATTTGAGTCGCACGTAGAGCCCGATCGCCACCATCACCGCGCTGAGCAGGAACGGGATGCGCCAGCCCCAGGTCAGGAACGCGCCGTCCAGGTCCGGGCTGGCGGTGTTGAAGCCCAGCCACAGCACCAGGATGAGGAACATGCCGTTGGCGAGCAGGAAACCGAACGGGGCACCGAGTTGCGGCCACATGGCTGCCCACGCGCGCTTGCCGGGTTTGGCAGTCTCGGTGGCCAGCAGCGCCGCGCCGCTCCATTCGCCACCGAGCGCGAGGCCCTGGCTGAATCGCATGATCGCCAGCAGCGCGGGAGCGAGCAGCCCCACCTGATGGTAGGTGGGCAGCACTCCGATGAGGAACGTCGCGATGCCCATCACCAGCAGCGAGGCCACCAGCGTGGTCTTGCGTCCGATCCGATCGCCGAAGTGCCCGAACAGGATCGACCCGACGGGACGGGCAACGAACGCGAGGCCGAAGGTCGCCAGCGATGCGAGCAGCGCCGTCGTCGGGTTGCCCTTGGGGAAGAACAGGTGCGGGAAGACCACGACGGCGGCGGTGGCGTACGCGTAGAAGTCGTAGAACTCGATGGTGGTGCCCACCATCGAGGCGACGACGATCCGCCCGCGCGGCACGCCGTCGACCAGGTCCGGTTCGCGTGTGGTCATGAGTGAACATCTTCGCACCCGGTGGGTGTGTTGAGCGTGTCCGGGGCGTGTCCGACCCCGTGGCTACCCTCGACGAGGTGGAGTCGTTTGCGGTGTCGCGCCAGGACGTGCTGCAGCGTGTGTCGCGGATCGATGCGGCGCGCTACGCGCGGACGCGCAACTTCACCGACGGCGGCACCAGGATCTCGCCGTACCTCACCCGCGGTTTGGTGACGTTGCCCGAGGTCCGCGACATGGTCCTCGAGCGGTTCACGCGCAGCCAGGCCTCGAAGTTCGTCTTCGAGCTGGCGTGGCGCGAGTACTGGCAGCGGGAGTGGACGTTCCTCGGTGATCGCATCTTCGGCGACGTGAAGCGCCCGCAGCACCCGGTGAGCTCGCGACGGATGCTGCGGGCCGTGCTCGACGGCGCCACAGGAATCGACGCGCTCGACGCGGCCGTCGGGAATCTCTACGACACCGGATACATGCACAACCACGAACGAATGTGGTTGGCGGGACTGACATGCAACATCGGGCGAACCCATTGGTGGGAGCCCGCCCGGTGGTTGTACTACCACCTGCTCGACGGCGACCCGGCCAGCAACAGCCTGTCGTGGCAGTGGGTAGCGGGCACCAACAGCGGCAAGAAATACGTGCCGGCCCAGCAGAACATCAACAAGTACTCCCCGCTGCGGCAGCACGGCACCGTCATCGACCACGGCTACGGTGTGCTCGCCGACATGGCGGTGCCCGATGTGCTGACCGAGCGCGCCGACCTCGACCTGACGTGGTCGCCGCCGCACAGCGATACGGCGGCGATCGATCCGGCCAAGCCCACGCTGCTCTATCACTCGTTCTGGCTGAACGCGGCGTGGCGCGCAGACCTGGACGCCAACCGGATCGTCCTGCTGGAACCCAGCTGGTTCGACCGCTTCCCGGTCTCGCCGAAGGTCACCGACTACGTGCTGCGTTGCGCGCGGGAGATACCGGGCGCCCGGGTGGTCGTCGCCGAGTTCGACGACCTGGATCTCGGGAACGAGATCTTCTTCATGGCTCACCCGTCGGTCCCGCATTGGCGTGGCACCGCCGACGAGATGCCGCGGATGTTTCCGGACGTGCCGGACAAGTCGTATGCGTCGTTCACCAGCTTCTGGAAGCAGTGTGAGCGGACGATGCGGTAGCCCCTCGCGTGCTTCTGCCTCCATCGTGTCCGAGGCCATCTCGAAAGCTTTGGGTGTCGCGATCATTCGCGGCTGGTGAGGTTCTCCTTCATCTTCGCGATGGCGAAACCCCAGCCCTGCTCGACGGTCGGCTTCGGCGGTATCGAGATCTCGGCGGGGTTGGTCCGGAAGTCCAGCAGAGACGGACCGTCGTGAGTGAGCGCCTCGGTGACAGCGTCGGCGATGTCGTGCGGGCGGGTCACGCGGCGAGCGTGCAACCCCATGGCGGCAGCGACCTCAGCGATGTCGGGGTTGTCGAGTTCGGTGCCGTGTTCGGGTAGTCCGCTCTGTTCCTGCTCGAGCTTGACCATTCCCAGACGTCCGTTGTTGAACACGACGAACGTCGCGGGCAGACGGTAGGTCACGGCCGTCCGGAGATCGCCCAGCAGCATCATCAGCCCACCGTCGCCACAGAACGCGATGACTTGTCGCCGGCGGTCGAGTGCTGCTGCTCCCAGCGCCTGCGGCATCGCGTTGGCCATCGAGCCGAGGTTGTAGGAGCCGAGCAGCCGCCGCCGGCCGCGCATCTCGACGAATCGCGACAACCACACCGTGGACATGCCCGTGTCCGAGGTGAAGATGGCGTCGTCGGCTGCGGCGGCGTCGATCGCGGCTGCCACCGCCTCGGGTCGGATCAACTCGTCGGGGTTGTCCAGGTGTTTACGCAGCCGGCCCAGCAGCTTGCGGTCGTGATCGGGGTCGGTGAGGCGGCATTGCGCGGCGTGCCACAGCTCGAATTCTTTGCGGTGGTGGTCGAGGAAGGTGGTGTCCGATCGTCGCTGGAGCAACGGAAGTAGCTGTGCGAGCGTGTCTTTGGCATCACCGACCAGCGGAGCCGCGACGGGCAGGCGGCGTCCGATGTGTTCAGGCCTGCTGTCGAGCTGGACCACCTGCTTGTCTTGCGGCAGCCAGTCCCGGTAGGGGAAGTCGGTTCCCACCAGTAGCAGGGCGTCGGCCTGGTGCAGGGCCAGGTGCGCGGCGGGGTTACCGATCAGGCCCGACTGACCGACCTGGTAGGGGTTGTCCCCCTCCAGTCCCTCCTTGCCCTTCAACGTCAGAACCATCGGCGCCGCCAGCGTTTTCGCCGCCGAGAGCACCTGCTCGCGCGCTTCTCGGGCGCCGCAGCCGACGAGCATCGTCACCGTGTCGGCGTCGTTGAGTAGCGCCGCGGCAGCCTCGACATCAGCGGGCGCGGCCACCTGCCGCGAGCGCTGCACCGCGAAGGACCGCTGTTGGTCGGCGACCTCCTGATCCCCAATGTCGCCGGGAATCGTCAGGACCGCGACCCCGCGTCGGGCCAGCGCCGAGTTCACCGCCTGCTCGAGCAGATACGGCAGCTGTGTGGGCGCGGTGACGGTGGCGTGGTACACCGCCACGTCGGCGAACACCGCGTCGTTGTCGACCTCCTGGAAGAAGTTGCTCCACATCTCCGATGTGGGAACCTGGCCGCAGATCGCCAGCACGGGGGCATGCGATTTCTTCGCGTCGTACAGACCGTTGAGCAGATGCAGTGAGCCCGGTCCGACGGTGCCCATACAGACCCCGAGTGAACCGGTGAGCTGGGCCTGGGCCCCGGCGGCGAACGCCGCTGCCTCCTCATGACGCACACCGATCCATTCCAGGGTGTCCTGGCGGCGGATTGCGTCGGTGATGGGGTTCAGCGCGTCACCGACCACCCCCCACACCTGCCGGACGCCGAGATCGGCCAGTGCGGAGACGAGGGTCGAGGCGACGGTGGCCATGTCGCTCCTTTCTGTTTTGGTCTCACCGGTGTCGGAGACCAGCAGGGGTGAACGAGTCCGCATCGGCGGCGTTCCAGTCCGAGCGCCACGACGGCACCGCGTCGTCGAGCAGAGCCTTTGCCGGCAACCACTCGAAAATCTCGGCGTACGACCGCTGCTCGGTGGCCGAGAGGCGCTTACGCAGCAAGTGCGGCGACAAGTCGGCGGGATCGGAGATGCCCATCGATGCCATCAACCGCATCGCTTCGGCGACCGTCGCCTGCTGGTAACGGTAGACGCGTTCACTCTTGTCGCCGACGTCCAGGGCACGGGCGCGGCGCGGGTCCTGGGTGGCGACCCCGACCGGGCAGTGGTTGGTGTGGCAGCGCTGGGATTGGATGCAGCCGGTCGCCATCATCATCGATCGCGCCGCGTTGGTGTAGTCGGCGCCCTGGATGAGACGTTTCACGATGTCCGTTCCGGTGGCGACCTTGCCGCTGGCCCCGATTCGAATGCGGCTGCGCAGCCCGGTGCCGACCAACGCGTTGTGCATGGTCATCAAGCCGTCGGTCAGGGGCAGACCGACGTGGTCCTCGTACTCCAGCGGAGCCGCGGCGGTACCGCCTTCTGCGCCGTCGACGATGATGAAGTCCGGCGTGATCCCCTCGCTGAGCATTGCTTTGCAGATCGCCAGAACATCCACCCGCGAGCCGATGCACAGTTTGAAGCCGACCGGCTTGCCGTCGGCGAGCTCGCGCAGCCGAGCGACGAAGCCGATCAGCTCCCGCGGTGTGTGGAACGCCGAGTGCGCGGCCGGGCTGACGCATTTCTCGCCGGCCGGTACGCCGCGATAGCGGGCGATCTCCTCGCTGACCTTGGAGGCGGGTAGCACGCCGCCGACACCCGGTTTGGCGCCCTGACTGAGCTTGATGGAGATGCACTTGACGGCGTCGTTGGCCGCCTTGTCCTCGAACTGGTCCGGATCGAAGGCGCCGTCCTTCGTGCGCGTGCCGAAGTAGCCAGAACCGATCTCCCACACCACATCTGCGCCGCCGAGGTGATACGGCGTCAGCCCGCCCTCGCCGGTGTCGTGGGCGAAGCCGCCTCGCTTGGCACCGTTGTTGAGTGCGCGTAATGCGTTGCCGGACAACGCCCCGAAGCTCATCGACGAGATGTTCATCAGCGCCATGTTGTAGGGGCGGCGACAGTCGGGGCCGCCGATGCGCACCCGGTGGGGCTCCGACGGCTGCTCGATCGGGGCGGTCGAGTGCACGAGGTACTCGTAACCGGGCACGTCGATGTCCCGTTCGGTGCCATAGGACAGCTCGGCCGCAGTGCCTTTCGCGCGCTCGTAGATCAGCGATCGCACGTCGCGGTCGAAGGGCCGCCCGTCGAAGTTGCGTTCGATGAAGTACTGCTGGAGCTCGGGACGGAGGGCCTCGAGCAGATAGCGCATGTGGCCGAGGACCGGATAGTTGCGCAGGACCGCGTGTCGCCGCTGCACGAGGTCATAGCAACCGACCGCAGCCAGCGCCGCAACCAGCGCCGCCGGTATCCACCATCCCCAGTGCAGGAAGAAGCCGCCGGCGGCCAGCACGGCGGCGAGGGCCGCCAATCCCGCCACGACCCCGATTCGCACCATCGCCGACCGCCTCGCTTCCTGGGCCCGCGGCGACCCGTCGCGCATCTGCGGGTTTCCTTACCCCGGCGCGAGGGTCTTCAGCCCTGGAACTCGTCAACTCACAGCAAGTACCCAGGCTGCCGTGATCGGCGTCGGCACGCGAGTGGTGTTCGGATCACCAGCGGTAGTCGAGGAACTTCCCGTCGAAGGTGACCACGACTCGGTCGCCGTCGGGATCCTCGCGGCGTTTGATGTCGACCTTGAAGTTGATGGCGCTCATGATGCCGTCACCGAACTCCTCGTGGATCAGCTCCTTGATTGCGGGCGCGTAGACGGCGAGCGCCTCGTGGAATCGGTAGATGGTCGGATCGGACATGAGCGCGGGGTCGAGTCCGCGGCTGGGTTGCAGGGCGAGGCTCTCGGCCACCTCGCTGCCGAGCTCGAGCAGCGCGCACACCCGCTCGGCCTGAGCGGCCGGCATGGGGTGCTGGCCGAGCAGGGCGGCCACGCACCACACCAGGGGCGCATCGATCTCCGCCGCGATGTCAGACCATTCGAGCTTCTTGCGGATGCGCGCGGCCTTGATCAGCTCCGCGGCCTCGTTCTTGGCCATGATCGGGGTCATCGAGCACTCCGTCCTGTCGTCATCAGCGAGCGATCCTCCGAGGGTAGTTCGACCAGTCGTGTGTCGCCGGTCCGGGCGTGTGTGGCGAAGAGCGTCAGCCCGACGAATGTCAGTCCGCCGACGAGATTGCCTATCACCGTGGGTATTTCGTTCCAGATCAGATAGTCGCCGATCGAGAAGTCGCCACCGAGCATGAGTCCCGACGGGAACAGGAACATGTTCACGATGGAGTGCTCGAAACCCATGTAGAAGAACAGCATGATGGGCATCCACATCGCGATGACCTTGCCCGAGACGCTGGTGGACATCATCGCCGCCACGACGCCGGTGGAGACCATCCAGTTGCACAGCACGCCGCGGATGAACAGTGTCAGCATGCCTGCGGCGCCGTGCTCGGCGTATCCCACCGTGCGGCTGTGCCCGATCTCGCCGAGCCGCTGGCCGACCTCGTTGGGGTCGACACTGAAGCCGTAGGTGAAGACGATCGCCATCATGAGCGCCACCAGGATGGCGCCGGCGAAGTTGCCGACGAAGACCAGGCCCCAGTTGCGCATCATCGACCTGAAGGTCACGCCGCGGCGCTTGTCGAGCATGGCCAGGGGGACGAGGGTGAAAACGCCTGTCAGGAGGTCGAATCCGAGGAGATAGAGGAGGCAGAAACCGACCGGGAACAGGACCGCGCCGAGCAACGCGTTACCGGTCTGCACGGTGATGCTCACGGCGAACGCCGCAGCGAGGGCGAGGATGGCGCCCGCCATGAACGATCGAATCAACGTGTCTCGGGTCGACATCAGCGCTTTCGACTCACCGGCGTCGATCATCTTGCCGACGAACTCACTCGGGCTCACATACGACATGGAGAACCTTTCGGGAGGGGCCGTTGTCCGAAGGGTTCCCGGATCGTATTGCCGATTCGCAACGGGGTGTGAACAGTCGTGTTGCCACCACCTCACAGCCATCTCCCAGGTTGCGTGAGGGGTGTCAGCGGGGGTGGACGGCTGCCCGGTCGACGGGGACGTCGAAGAAGGTGTCGGGATACGGTTCGTCGGCGAGCGTGAAGTGCCACCACTCGCTGTCGTAGAACTCGAACCCTTGCGCCTCCAGCGCGTCCTTCAGAAGCAGTCGGTTCGACAGCTGAGCGCCCTGAACACGTGGGTCGAACGTGTGGCTGAGCGTGTCGAAGCAGTCGAAGCCGGTGCCCATGTCGATGCTGTTGTCGGGGAAGCGAACCGGTTGTGGTGCAGCACAATCCACCAGAGGTTGGCCGACGACGTAGGGCGCTGTCGTGGCGGCCGGCAGCCGTACCACCGTCAGGTCGACGGTGCTGCCGCGGCTGTGACCGGACTTGTCGGCGATGTAGCCGTCGGCGAACAGGGTGGTTTTGTCCACCCGCGGATAGAACTCGGCCTTCATGCGTTGATCAGGGATGTCCTGGGCCCAGGAGACGAAATAGTCGACGGCGCGCTGAGGCCGGTAGCAGTCGTAGACCTTGAGTGAATAGCCCTGCGTCAGGAGAAGGCGTTGCGCTCTGGACAGCGCGTCGGCTGCAGCGCGGGTCAGGATGCACAACGGCTCCGTGTAGCCGGCGACCGGTTCACCGGTGAAGTTGTGCGGCGTCGCGTAACGGATGTCATGCAGGATCGTCGAGTCGATGTCGGACAACACGACGAAGTCGGCGGGCGCGGTGGGGTTCCGCGGCGTGGCGGGCTGCGCTTCGGTTGTCGCGGGCGAGCCAGCGGCGGCGACGAGGAGTACCGCGAACACGACGAGGATGCGGGTCATGAGGTTGGGGATACCCACTCAACGCGCCGCCGCCCCGCGTTCAGCAGCGGTGCGGCGGGCGAACTGCTCGTAACCGATTGCCGGCCGCGGCAACACCTTCGGCAGATCGTCGAAGTCGCCGGCGGGGAGCCCATGCGTGTCGTAGAACGTCATCATCTGGACGTACGTGTCTTTCGCGTCCTGCGACCAGCTCTGGAATCCCCGCGTGTTCGGCGCCTCGCGTAATCCCCGAATGATGTCGGGAAGGGACCGCAGTCGGGTCGACAGCAACGATGTGACAATGGCAGAACCGAACGGCGCGACGGCCGTCAGCGGATTCTTCAGCGCCTGCGGGGGAATTCGGACAGCCCTCATGGGGTGGCCGAGCACCGTGCTCCAGATGCGCGCCATGTCGTGGCGGGTGAGTTCGACCGTCGACAAGTCATAGGTCTTTCCGATGTGCCCGTCGGGCTTGGTCAACACGGTGGCCGCCGCGGTGGCGATGTCCTCCACGTCGACGACACCCATACGGCTGTCGGGCGAGGTGGGGTACGGCAGGAGCCCGGAGCTGAAGAAGGCCCAGAAGTCCAGAACGTTCTGCATGTAATGCGAGGGGCGCAGCACTGTCACGGGCAGGCCCGAGTCGCGCAGGAGTCCTTCGACCTCGAGCTTCTGCCGATGGTGTGGAAGTTCGGCGATGTCAGGGTGGATGACCGAATGGAACACGACGTGCTCGAGCTCCTCTGCTGTGGCCGCCGCGATCAGTCGCTCAGCCACCGGACGTTCGTCGATCAGCTGAGTGGGCGCGGCATGGTAGATCTGGCGGGCTCCGCGCAGCGCGTTCTCCAGATCGCCGGGTCGCCTCAGGTCACCGAGCACGGTCTCGGTCGCCCCGTCTGCTCGCGACCGTCGCGCCTGCTCGTCGTTCTTCACGAACGCCCGAACGGGCTGCCCGTCAGCGACGAGCTGTCGGACCAGGGGGCGTCCGACGCCACCGGCTGCGCTGGTGACCAGAATCATGGTGAGCTCCTATCTCGAAGATCAAAATGGCTGCTGCTCAGAGGTTTACGTGCTGACTTCACCGTGTGGAGTCGACAGGTCGTAGCGATCGGGCGAGCGCCGGCATCAGCACACGTCGCGGGACGAGCCGCGCCAGTGCCGCGGTGATCGTGTTGCTGACGCCCGAGACCGCGGACGGCGGGGTGAACCGGCGGTCGAGTGCCCGCAAGCCGGCCGCCGCGACCTGGTGAGCGGACTGCATGCGGCCGACGGCGGTGGCGTTGTCACCGATCACGTCGAAGAACTCGGTATGCGTCGGACCGGGCGCGAACGAGAACACGGTGACGCCGTGTTGTCGGGCTTCGTACCACAGGGACTGACTGAAACTGAGCACGAAGGCTTTTGCCGCGGCGTAGACGGCCAGGCTCGGAACCGGTTGGTAGGCCGTCGTACTGGACACGTTCATGATGGCTCCGCGGCGTCGCCGAACCA
The DNA here is from genome assembly GCF_007096635.1 of Mycolicibacterium sp. 018/SC-01/001. Lineage (GTDB taxonomy): Bacteria > Actinomycetota > Actinomycetes > Mycobacteriales > Mycobacteriaceae > Mycobacterium. The sequence goes on along the minus strand of NZ_VKAA01000028.1, from coordinate 40,451 downwards.
TGTCCGGGAGGAAGGCCCGGCACAGATCCACGACCGCTCCGACGTCGACGGCCAGAACGCGGGCGAAGTCGTCGGCGTCACCTTCGATGAAGGGCCCCTGGGTGGCGAACCCGGCGCTGTTGATCAACAGGTCGATGTCCCCATCGACGAGTTCCCGTAGACGGCCCCCTGGATTCGGCTCCGCGAGATCCACAACGACTGTGGTGCAGACGATTCCGTGTGTCTTTTCCAGCCGTTTCGCCAAGCGGTCGAGCCGATCCCGGCGGCGCGCCACCAGCACCAGGTCGCAACCGCGCGCAGCGAGCGCCTCGGCGAATGCCTCCCCGATTCCAGAGCTGGCACCGGTCACCAGCGCGCGAGCCTTTCGGTCGTCTTTGCTCACCGTATGCCTCCCTTGCATATCGGCTGCCCAGTCCGGATCGCCCGACAGGGCACCGCCTCATTGATGCGACTATTGCATGTGGAATGCAAAAATTGCAACAAGCGCTGGCCGTACGATCGGCGGATGGCCGATAGGTCGAGTCGCGGAATCGCCGCGCGGCAGGCCGCTGTCGAACGAGTGCTCAGCGGTCACTCGGTAGCCGTCGTTGCCGAAGAGGCGGGCGTACACCCGTCCACCGTGCACCGATGGATCAATGCCGCCTCCGCCGGCGGCACCGGTTCCGTTCCCACCGATCTGCGCCTGATGCTCGCCACGCAGGAGCTTCTCCGCGACCAGGACTACAGCCAGATCACCGTCGAGGACGTCGCCCGGCACTCCGGCGTCGCGCTGCGCACGGCCTTCCATCACTTCGAGAGCAAGCGCGAACTGTTCCGAGCAGCGATCGACAACGCGGCCATGGTCCTCGTCGAGGCAATGCAGCACCGGTATCGGGAAGCCCAATGGCCCGCCGACCCGCTGTCGCAGTTGAGCACGTTCCTGGGCCTGTCCGCCGAAGCCATCTACGCCACACCGTCGGCGCATGTCCTGTTCCGCGACCTCGGAGTCCCGCGTTCGGAATGCTTCTCCCAGCGATGGCACGACACCTTCGAACACGCCGTCGAGCAGCTCTTGGCACAATGCGCTGCCGGCGGGGCCATCGATCCCGACACCGACGTGCGCGCGGCAGCTCACGAAATCACGGGCGCCATGCGTGGAATCCACGCCGCGGTGTTCGACGGTGGCGAGCCCGCGCAAGCGCTCCGGATCGTCTACCGGCTCCACCTCACGGTGTCAGTCGGCTGACGCCTTGGTCCCATGACCAACGCGCTGGGGGCTGGCCTTGGACTGTAATCCAAGTAGTTGATGCCCCGTTGTCTCTACTCTGGCGTCATGACGGTTCGACAGCGCCTGCACTGGTTGACTCTGCACGGCGTGATTCGCGCACTCACCACGGTCGGGGCCCGCCGCGGCGACCTCCAGGGTCGATTGATCGCCGATCCCGCCGCGCGCGCGAACCCCGGCGAGTTCTCCGACGAGATCCGCAGCCACGGGAAACTCGCCCGCGCTCGCGCGGCCTGGCTGACAGCCGATCACGGCGTCGTCCATCAGGTTCTGCGCTCCGACGACTTCGCCGTGACGACGAGCGGCAACTCCCTGCCGTCGCTCCTCGGCCGAATCGAGGAACGCTTGCGCGCCCGTGACCGCATCCACCCGCTGCTCCCCCCCTCGCTGCTGTCGGTGGAGCCGCCCGACCACACCCGCTACCGCCGAACCGTCTCCTCGGTCTTCACCGCCCGGGCGGTGGCGGCGCTGCAGGAGCGCATCGAGTCCACTGCCGTCGAGCTCATCAAAGATCTCGACGGCGAGTCCGGCGTCGTGGACATCGTCGACCGATACTGCTCGCAGCTGCCGGTGACGGTGATCGGCGACATCCTCGGCGTACCCGAACAGGATCGTCCGAAGATCCTGCAGTTCGGTGAACTCGCGGCCCCGAGCCTCGATATCGGGTTGTCCTGGCCTCAGTTCCTTCGCGTCGAGGAGGGCCTCAGCAGTTTCACGGAGTGGTTGACACAGCACATTCGGGAGTTGAGAACCTCGCCGGGAGACGATCTGATGAGTCAGCTCATCGACGCCACCGACGACGGCACCCGACTCGATGACTCCGAGTTGCTCGCCACCGCAGGTCTGGTGCTGGCCGCGGGTTTCGAGACCACGGTGAATCTGCTCGGTAACGGGATCGAACTCCTGCTCCGCCACCCTGATCAATTGGGTCTGCTGCGTGAACAACCCGACCTGTGGCCCAACGCCGTCGAGGAGATCCTGCGGCTCGAATCGCCGGTACAGCTCACCGCGCGCATCGCCGTGGCGGACACCGAGATCGCGGGACACACGATCCGGGCCGGTGATGGGGTCGTGCTGTATCTGGCCGGCGCCAACCGGGACCCCGAGGTTTTCGCGAACCCCCACGTCTTCGACGTGACCCGCGAGAACGCGGGGCGGCACCTGTCGTTCTCCGGGGGCCGGCACTTCTGTCTGGGCGCCGCACTCGCCAGGTCGGAGGGTGCGATCGGTCTGCGCACGTTCTTCGATCGATACCCGGACCCCACGCTGGCCGGTGGCGGCCGACGACGCGACACCCGCGTGCTGCGCGGATGGGCGACCCTGCCGATCGACGTTGGCTGACAAAGATCCGCCGGTGCGGATCAAGCCCTGGTTCGCTGCACTCGAACCGCAAGCGCCGCATGCCTTCCCGGACGCCTCTGCACTGCCGGAACGAGCCCAGCTGGTGGCCGAAGCGCTGGGCCCCGGTCCGACGGGCTGGGCCATCGAACTGGGCGCGTTCATGGCCTCGCGCGTCACCGCCGCGATACCCGAGCTGGCCGTGGACGTCGTCGCAGACGAGGTCGCCCGGGGGTGCGAAGCGGTTGCGCTGGGTGCGCTGTCGCTGGTCGCGCTCGACGACGACGTGGCGTTTGCGACGATGCCCGAAATCCTGGCGGGGCCGATGGAGGTGGTCGCACGCGGCATAGGGATCGAGCACATGCTGAGGAGCATTCATCTCGCCCACTCCACGGCGGTCGGGTTCCTCCTCGACGCAGCCGAACGTCTCGTGCCCGAGGCGGAGCGGTTCTCGGAGATGCGACGCATCAACGAGGTGCTCTTCGGCGTCGTCGACGTCCTCACCACGCATATGGCCGCGGAATACACGCGCGCCCACGAGGAATGGCTGGCGAGTTCGGTCGCGCTCCGCATGCAGATCGTGGAAGACGTGCTGGCGGGAAACCCCGTGCCCACCGATCGGGCCGTTCGAGTCCTCGGCTACGACCTGAACCGCTGGCACCTCGGGATCATCGTCTGGACCGGGCCGGCAGAGTCCGCCGAACCGGCGCAGCTCAAGGCCGTTGCGGCGGAGACCCTGAGCGCGGCGGGCTGCGCCTCGACACTCGTCCTCCCCGTCGGTGCGCAGCGCGTGTGGGCCTGGGGTTCGCGGACGACGACACCACCTGAGGCAGTGATGCCCGCGGCCCCACCCCCGCCGGGAGTCCGTATCGCAATCGGGACAGCGGGTGCCGGAATCGACGGCTTCCGCGAGACCCACCGGCGCGCAACGGAAGTGGCCAGAATCGGCTCCATGTCGACGCGAGCGGCCCGCGTGTACTGTTACGAGGACTTGGACATCGTGGCAATGCTCAGCACCGACCTGGCCGCCGCCCGGGAGTTCGTCGCGCGTGAACTCGGGGACTTGGCAGGCCGTTCCGAGGCGGTGAGAACCGTGCGCGACACCCTGAAGTGCTACCTCGACCGGGACCGAAGCCTGGCCGGTGCCGCGGCGGATCTGCAGGTCGCGAGGAACACCGTCGCCTACCGCGTGCAGCGCGCAGAGCAGCTGCGTGGCCGGCCCGCGACGGTGCGCCGCCTGCAGGTGCACGCTGCACTCACCCTGGTCGACGAGCTCGGTGACGTCGTCCTGGGACCGACGTCACACCCATTGGACTGACATCCCACTTCGGCGCGCCACTTTTGAACTCGAGACCAGGTGTCGCGGTTCCGCCCCGCGGTTGACTGGCCATCGAGCCGGTCGAGGGACCGGCAGACCAGGAGTCGTCGATGGTCGTCCACCTCGTCCGATACTCGCGCAACGAGCGCGCGTCGTGGGGCGTTCTCACCGGTGAACGCATCTCGCCACTGAGCGGAGACTATCCGCGCACCGCCGACCTGATCGAGCACGGTCAGGCCGACTGGACGTCAGCCGCGACGCAGCCAGGGACGATCGTGCTGAACGACGTCGACCTGCTCTCCCCGGTCACCACTCCATGCCGGGTGATGTGCCAGGGCGCCAACTACCGCCAGCACGCCATCGAATCCGGAATGGACCCGGACGCGCGGGAATTCAATCTCTTCTTCGACAAAACCGACGCGTCCGTCACCGGACCGTACGATCCGGTCGTCCGCCCGGCCCACGTCACCCTGCTCGACTACGAGATCGAACTCGCACTGGTGCTGCGCGGCAGGGTCGACGCGCCCATCGTGGTCACCGCCGAGAACCTCCCCGAGTACGTCTTCGGCGTGACCATCGGCAACGACCTCTCGGCCCGTGACGTCCAGCTGCCCCAGGGACAGTTCCTGAAAGGCAAGAGCTATCGCGGATTCTGTCCGCTCGGACCGGTGCTCGCGGTCCTCGAACCCGACGACTTCGGCTTGCTCGACGATCTGGAGCTGCGATTGGAGGTCAACGGGTCACTGCGGCAGAGCGACAACACCGCGAACATGCTCTACAAACCGGCCGAAACACTCACGGAGATGAGCGAATTCTGCAACTCCGACCCTGGTGACGTCCTGCTGACCGGCACACCGCACGGCATCGTCGCGGGATCGCCCCCCGCCGTGGTCCGCCGCCTCGCCACGGCGCTTCTGCCCGAACACAAGCTGTGGGCGGCCTTCGTGAAGATGAACCAGCGCAAGCCCTATCTGCGTCCCGGTGACGTCGTGACGGCATCGATCCGCAACGCCTCCGGAACCCTCGATCTGGGCACGCAGCGCACCACCATCGCCAACCGCTGAAGGGATCTGCATCCATGAGCGCCACACCCAATCCGCTGCAACCCAACAACACCGACGACGCCGACACGACCACGAAAGCACCGGATCTGGAGGGCCTGCCGGTTCGGTTGGTCCCCGACTTCATCGCGCACTGGGTCGTCAAGACCGCGCGCAGTGCCGAGATGATCGAGTGGTACGGCCACGTCTTCGGAGCCCGCGTGGTCCACGAAGACAGCCAGATCGCATTTCTCACGTGGGATCACGAGAGCCACCGGCTGGCCCTGGTCAAACTCCCGCCACCCGTGCGCTACGCGTTCCCCCTGTCGCGGTGGCGCCGCAAGACCTACGGCATCGACCACCTGGCGTTCACGTTCGTCTCGGTCGAGAAGCTGCTCCTGACCTATGAACGACTCAAAGGCGTCGGCATCACCCCGGTGTGGGCCATCAACCACGGACCGACGACCAGCCTCTACTACGAGGATCCGGAAGGAATCCGGCTGGAGTTCCAGACCGAGAACTTTCCCACCGCGCAGGAGACCGCGGACTACTTCAACAGCCGCGAATTCGACGACAATCCGATCGGCACCAACATCGACCCCGACTACCTTCTCGAGCAGTTGCGCGCCGGTGTCGACTCCGAGCAGCTGCTCGCCCGGGGCGCGGGCACGCGTCCCGGCACCAAGCAGCGGTCGAACAAGCGGGCCATCACGTGGAAGACGTTGTGACACATGACCGATGAACCGATCATGATCGTCGGCGCCGGCGCGGCCGGGTCCACCATGGCGCTGCTGCTGGCGCGCTACGGGATCGCCAGCACCCTCGTCGAGGAGCGTCAGGACCCGCGCCTGCATCCCGCCGCGCATGTCATCAACGCCCGGACGTTGGAGATCTGGAACCAGGCTGCCCCCAACCTGGGCACCGTACTCGATTCGATCACACCGCCGATCGACACGGTCAACATCATCCGCTGGTGTACCGACGTCCGCTCCGATCCCATCGGCGAGATCGATCTGCTCTCCCAGCCGGACCGGCTCGCGGAAGTCCGCTCGCACAGTCGCCATCTCATCTCGCACATCGGTCAGCATCTGCTCATGCCGAAGCTGTGGGACGCGGTCGACGCCGAGCCCCTCGTCGAGTTCCGCCGCGGCTACCGGGCTGAAATGCTAGGCAGCAGAGTGCTTCTTCGGTCCCGAGGTAGCGGCGCCGATTCGGTCGTGCCACGCTTCGTCATCGCCGCCGACGGCGCGAACAGCACGCTGCGTGATTCCGCCGGGATCACGATGACGGGCCCCGTGCTCGCCCACATGGGTAGTGTCTTCTTCCACGCCCCCGGCCTGTACCCCGAGAGCGCGAGCCGGCCACTACTCAGCTGGATCTACCACCCCCGCTTCAGCGGCGTGATGATCGCGCACGCCGACGACGACTACATCCTGATGACACCGTATCTGCATGCTGCACAACCGATCGCCCGTGACAGCCGACGCTACTGGAATACGATCCTGCCCGATGTGATCGGCGCCGCCGAGTATCAGATCCGCTCGACCGGCACGTGGACCATGACCCGGCAGATTGCCGACCGATTCCGCCAGGGCCCGCTGCTGCTCATCGGCGACGCTGCCCACCGGTTTCCGCACACCGGCGGCTTCGGCCTCAACAGCGGAGTGCAGGACGCGCACAACCTCGCGTGGAAGCTCGCCGCGGTCCTGCACGACGGCGCGCCGGAATCGCTGCTGGACACCTACGACGTCGAGCGGCGGCCGGTGATCGAGAGATTCGCCGGGCAGAGTACCCACAACCACTTCGCGCTCGACCACGTCACCGCGCCCCTGGGTATCACCAACCGGTCGCTGCACCGGGCCACCGAGATCATCGACAAGCTGCCGCTGAACTGGTTGCCCGACACCGTGGTCGGGCGTGTGGCGGATGCCCTGGTCGCCGCGCAGACGTCACGTACCCGGCGCCTGCTGCGGCACGGTGCCCGCAGCCAGCGATTACGGCTGACGATGGCCGAGGCCATCCCGGGACAGGAGGAACACTTCGTCGCCAGCGGCCTGGAGTTCGGCTACGCCTACCACAGTGCGTTGATCGACGACTCCGAAGGCCGCTGCCCCGACGGAGACGTCGGGCTGTATCACCCGACCACCCACCCCGGGGCGCGTCTCCCGCACGTGATCCTCCCGTCGCGCGACGGCGCCGAGACGTCCACCCACGACGCCATCCGGCCCACCGGGCTGACCGTATTCACGGCCGATCCGCGGCAGTGGACGGAGGCCCTCGCAGATCATCCCGTCTCCGTGCCGCTCGCCGTCGTCGGTGTCCCCCGCGCTGAGGCTCTGCTGGAGGTGGGTGACCATGGCGCGGTCGTCGTCAGGCCCGACGGCCACGTGGTCTGGCGGACCCGAACCGGTCCCTCGTCGGTTGACCAACTCGTGACGTTCGTCGATCGCGCATGGCGTGATGTCTACGGCCGCGCGAGCGCGCATCATGGTGAAGATTCCACCGAGCGGCGAGGACAGGTGACACCATGACGATCGCGCACTCATCCGAACCCGTGTCCCGACCCGACGATGCCGCGACGCTCGCGGATCTGGAAGCGATCGCCTCCCGTGTGCTGTGGCTCTCGACGGCGATGGTGCACCACGCCAACCGGGTGCGTCCCAACCCCAGCGGCATGAAAGTCGGCGGCCATCAGGCGTCGTCGGCGTCGATCGTGGGCATCATGACCTCGCTGTACTTCGGACGGCTCCGGGCCGGGGACAGGGTGTCCGTCAAGCCTCACGCGTCTCCGGTGCTGCACAGCATCAACTATCTGCTCGGGACTCTCGACGAGCAGCACATGACGAGCCTGCGGGAATTCGGCGGTCTGCAGAGCTATCCGAGTCGTACGAAGGACCCCGACCCGGTCGACTACTCGACGGGATCGGTGGGTATCGGTGCGACGGCGCCGATCTGGGCCACCTTCGCGCGCCGCTACATCGACACCGTGTTCGGCGGCAGCGGAACCGGCCGCCAGTACTCGCTCGTCGGCGACGCGGAACTCGACGAGGGTGCGATCTGGGAAGCGATACTGGATCCGGTGGTGCCCGAGCTCGGGGAGATCGTCTGGATCGTCGACATGAACCGCCAGTCGCTCGACCGCGTCGTGCCCCACATCGCCTCCGGACGGCTGGAGGCCATGTTCGCCGCCGCGGGATGGCAGGTGCTCACCGTGAAATTCGGAACCCTGCTCGACGCGCTGTTCCGCCGCCCCGGCGGTGAGGACCTGCGGACGCGCATCGTGACCATGCCCAACCCCGAATACCAACGGCTGCTGCGCTGTTCGGCCGACGAACTGCGCACCCGGTTGCCCGGCACCGGCCCGGAATCCGCCGGAGTGGCTGCGCTGATCGCCGACCTCGACGACGCCACGCTGGTCCGGGCCATCGCAAACCTCGGCGGCCACGACCTCACCTCGTTGCTCGACGCCTACGACCAGATCGACGACACCCGGCCCACCGTCATCCTCGCCTACACCATCAAGGGCTTCGGGCTCCCCACCCAGGGACACCCGCAGAACCACTCGTCACTGCTGACCGACGACCAATTCGTCGAATTGGCATGGACTCTGGGTGAGAATCCCGAGCAACCCTTCCGACGGTTCGATCCTCACTCCTCCCCCGGCCGGCTCTGCCGGCAGGTCTCCGAACGGTTGCAGCGAGAACCCGTCCGTCTGGTGGAGCCCCCGCGGGTCCCGGTCGACATCGGGCGCAACCCGCCGGCAGTGACCAACACCCAGAGCGCACTGGGGCGCACACTGCTGGACCTGACGCGAGAAGCACCCGATGTCGCACAACGCATCGTCACCGTGAGCCCGGACGTCAGCTCCAGCACGAACCTGGCCGGCTGGCTCAACAAGGTGGGCGTGTGGTCACCGTCGGAACGGCCCGACTGGTTCGCCGACGACTCGGACACGATCATGCACTGGCGCGAGAATCCGAGCGGTCAGCACATGGAACTCGGCATCGCCGAGGTGAACCTGGTCGGCCTGCTCGGAGAACTGGGCGCCACCTGGAGTCGATGGGGCCAGCCGCTCCTGCCCATCGGCGTGCTCTACGACCCCTTCGTCGAACGTGCCCTGGAGCCATGGTCTTTCGGCATCTACGCGGGTGGGCAATCGATTCTCGTCGGCACCCCGTCCGGAGTCACTCTGGCCGCCGAAGGCGGTGCGCACCAGTCGATCACGACGCCATCCATCGGTCTCGAGCAGCCCGGCTGCGTCAGTTGCGAGCCGGCGTTCGCCGCAGAAGTCGAGTGGATTCTGCTGGAATGCCTCAGCCGTCTGGGCAAGCCTGACGGGACGTCGTCTTACCTGCGGCTGTCGACTCGACCGGTCCGCCAGGAATTGGCCGCCATCCCAACGGATCCGGCCGCCCGAGAACGACGCCGTCGCCATGTGCTGGCCGGCGCCTACACCTTGCGTCCGACCACCACACCTGCGGTGTGCATTGTGACGATGGGTGCGTTGGTCACCGAGGCCGTGGCGGCGGCGGACCGGCTCGCCGAGATGGGTGTGGCGGCCGAGGTCATCTGCGTGACGAGTCCCGATCTGCTCTACCGGGCCATCCGTGCCCGCGACGGTCTCGCGGCGGGGCAATCCTCGATCCTCGACCAGGTCTTCCCGGCCGAACGGGCGGCGCCGATGGTCACCGTGCTCGACGGGCATCCCCACACCCTGGCCTTCCTCGCCACGATCAACCGGGTGCGATGTAAATCGTTGGGCGTCAGCGAATTCGGCCAAGTCGGTGACCTCGACTCCGTCTACCGGCACCACGGCATCGACACCGACAGCATCATCAGGGCTGCGCTGGACGTCTGCTGACGCCGGGCCTCGCTCGTGGGCAGCAGCAGGTTGTTCACAGCTGTCTGCGAGTTGACGCCTGTAGCGTTGTCGGGTGAGCACTACATCACCGGCATCACGGGCGCCGAAGATCGTCGCCTTGGAGGAACACTTCGTCGTCCCCGAACTCATGGACGCATGGCAGGACGGTCCAGGCGGACACGACGAGGCAGATAGTGTGCTCGAGCGGACGCGTCGGGTGCAGCGGGCACTTCTCGACACCGGCGAGCAACGGATCGCCGCGATGGACGATCAGGGTGTCGACGTGCAAGTCCTGTCGCTCACCTCACCCGGCATGCAGAATCTGTCCGCACCTGACGCCGTCACGGTCGCCCGGCAGGTCAACGATGCCCTCGCCGATGTCGTTGCCGCACATCCCGATCGACTGCAGGGTTTCGCCGCGATTCCCACTCCTGATCCGCCGGCCGCCGCTGCCGAATTCGAGCGCGCTGTGGGCACACTCGGATTCCCTGGCGCTCTGATCAACGGACGTACCGGTGACGTGAGCATGGACAACCGCGTGTTCGACGATCTGTATGGGGTCGCGGAACGATTCGGAGCACCGATCTACCTCCATCCTCAAGAACCCACACCAGCGGTTCGTGACGCGTATTACTCCGGGTTCGGCGACCTGGACTTCGTCCTGTCCTCGCCGGCGATCGGCTGGCACTACGAGACGGGCATTCAGTTCCTACGCATGGCCATTGGCGGTGTCTTCGACCGGTTCCCCGATCTCCAGGTCATCCTCGGCCATTGGGGCGAGCTCGTGCTCTTCTACTACGAACGGTGGGCACCGACCCTCGAGCAGACGGGCTTGCACCTGCAGCGACCCCTGTCGGAAGTGTTACGCCAGAACGTCTCGGTGACTGGCAGCGGCATGCTCAGCGAACGCTATTACCGCTGGGCGGCCGAGGTCGTCGGCACCGAACGGATCATGACCGCGACGGATTATCCCTACATTGACAACACCGGCGGCGCGGCACGGACCTTATAGAGAACCTGCCGGCAACCGAAGCCGAACGGAACGGGATCGCATCCGGGAACTGGGAGAGGCTCATCGCACGCGGGCCCGCTCAGCACGCGGGCGTGTGAGACGGCGTCCCGGAGTCGCTGAAAGCCATAGCGTCTACACACGTCCGGCACAGGTCGGCGCCGGGACGACCCGATAGCGTGGGGTCACCTGCCGTCGAGGGCTTGCCTGCATGAAGGAGGTGTCGCGGATGCGTCGCCGTAGAAGTCGCGGGATGATCAGTGCCGCGGTGTTCACCACGGGTGTGGTCCTGCTGGCGGGGTGTGGATCCGGCAGCACACCAACGCGGGCGTCCGCGGCGCCGGCCGACGCGAGCGTCGAGGCGTTCTCCCCCACCGCGGTCGACGATGTACTGCGCGGCATCGCCTACAGCGTGAATGTGAACAACCCGGACGGCTTGACCGGCGACGTCTTCTACACCACTGGCTTCAGCGCGGCCGTCGACCTCGACAGAACCCGCGGTGCTGCTCCGCAGAGTCCGTCCCAGGAACCGAGCAGAAATTCTCCTGCGCCGCAGGGCGGGGTCTCCCCTGGGGTACGGATCATGTCCAAGGACGGACACCTCATCTGGGGTTGGAATGCTCCGGCAGGCAAAGGTACCAACAATTTTCGCACCCAGACACTCAATGGCGAACCGGTGCTGACCTGGTGGGTCGGGAGTCGCGTGAACGGCCACGGGACTGGTGAGGACTACATCGTCGATACTCACTACCACCTCATCAAGACACTCACCCCCGGTGACGGACTGAGCGCCGACGCACACGAGTTCCGCCTGACCCCTGACGGTCATGCCTTGATCACTGCCTACAAGGAAGTCACCGCCGACCTTTCCTCCGTCGGCGGCCCCAAGGACGGACAGATGTACGACTGCATCGCCACCGTGGTCGACGTCGCCACCGGAAAACCCCTGTCGCACTGGGACGCTCTGCAGCACGTTCCCCTCACCGACAGTTATGTGAAGTACGCGCCCGGCCGTATCTGGGACCCGTACCACATGAACTCGATCGCCCTCGATCCAGCGGGAAACCTCGTGGTCTCGCTACGACACACGTCGACCGTGTTCGACGTCAACCCCACCTCAGGGCAGATCAATTGGCAGCTAGGTGGTAAGCAATCGACCTTCCACCTGGCCGATGGCGTCGAGTTCGCGTTCCAGCATGACGCTGAGATGCCTGACGCCAACACCGTGACCCTGTTCAACAACAACTCGAATTCCGGGACCGGCGGCGGCGGATTGTCGAGTCTGGAGTGGATTCACATCGATCCCGTCACACACGTCGCGACACTCGTGCGCAACCAGACTCATCCGGACCAACTTGTTGCCGGCGCGATGGGAAATCTGCAGCAGATCGGGCGTGGAAACACGTTCTCAGGGTGGGGCACCGCCGGACACATCTCCGAATTCGGCCCGGCGGGTGAGCTGATCTACGACGTCTCGCTGCCCGGCGCGGGGACCTACCGGGCCTTCTTCGACAACTGGCAGGGAACACCCCAGGACAACCCGATCTTGCAGATCGACGGAACCACCGCTCATGCCCAGTGGAATGGAGCCACCGCGGTCACGCAATGGAAGGTGCTGTCCGGACCCGATGCCGGCCACCTCACCCCCACTGCCCTGACGATCCCCGCCACCGGCGCTGACACCACATTCACCATCCCCAATCAGGGACTGAGCTACCAGGTGCAGGCCCTCGACCACACCGGAGCCGTGATCGGCACAACCGCCGCGGTCACGAGTTGACCGACCGGTACTCGTACCGGATTGCGCGCCAGGGAACGAACACGTCGTTCATAGTGTCGTAACGGCTCACCTCGCGCGGCGCCGAGGGCATGTGAAAGCTCCTCGGCGGGAATTGGATTAGCACTGTACGCGCTGCGCGCCGCCGTACCCAGTCGACCCACGCCTACATCACAGGACCATCACGTGGTTCTGCCGCACCGGTGTGATCGCGACAACACAGACTGGCTTCGACGCGCAACGGCGGTTGGGTTTCGCGGGATGTTCGCTTCCGGTCATCTTTGTGCGGTTTGGCCGTGTTGTCCGCCGGGGTACGACACACGCAACATGATCGGGCGGTGGAACTCACGTCCGCGGACGCCGATCACATCACCGGAAGTCGCACGACAACGTCACGCCGTCAAAGGCGACGGGGTGGCGGGCTAGCCGGCCACCCCCCTTGCCACGCCACACCTCTCGAGGAGCCGACGTGACAGTTCGTAGTTTCCCCGCTGACGACCGGACCCGCCTGCGATTCGCGGTGTCGCTGTCGCTGCTCGCGGGCATGGCCGATGCGATCGGTTTCATCGAGTATGCGCAGCTGTTCATGTCGTTCATGAGCGGCAACACGACTCGGTTCGGCGAGGCCGCCAGCGACAGCGACTGGATCGGTGTCGCGCGCTTCGGCGGCGTGATCCTGGTGTTCTGCCTCGGCGCGTTCCTTGGCACCCTCATCGCCGCGTGGTCGGGGCGCTGGCGCCTGACGGCCTTGCTCGGCGTGCAGGGGACGCTGATCCTCGTCGGGGTGTTCGTGCCGCACGGGCCGGACGCGGTGCCCTGGCACGTGTATCCGATCGTGCTGGCACTGGGGCTGCAGAACGCGACGCTGCAGGATGAGGCCGGGCGCAGCCTCGCTTTGACATACGTGACCGGCACGGTCGTCCGGTTCGGCGCCGGGCTGGCGAATATGTTGCTGCACAAGCCCGCTCCGTCGTTCTGGATACAGGGTCCCTTGTGGCTCGGGTTGACCGTAGGGGCGGTCATGGGTGGCTTCCTTCAGCATTACTTCGGCGAGGAGGCTTTTCTGGTGCCGGCGGGTGCAGTGCTTATTCTTGCCGTCCTCGCGGGTGGACTGACCGCGCTGCGGCCCGACAGCGAAGCAGTGACGAGCGCCGACGCTCCCCAGCCAGACGCGCATCCCGACACCAAGCCGCTCGCCCGGGTCATGGCCGAGCGTTCGGAGTGAGGGACGCTGCGAGAGGCCGCGCGGTGAGATGCGCTGACCCATCCGCCGCCGCGCGCTGCAACAACGGCGCGATGAGAGCGCTTTTCTCGTCAGTTCGAACGGCTGAACCGAATCTAGCTGCGGTTCACGGTGCCCCAGTCGGACTCGAACCGACATTTGGCGGATATTGAGCAAGGCTAGGCGGCTTTCGAACACCAGCGGAGATGTTCGATTGCAAGCCTTTAGCACCCTGATCAGAGGCGGTTTTGGGCGATTCCGGTCCGGCCCCGATTCGCCCTCGAATCGCCCCCGGTCGCCGCGTTGGCGCCGCGACGAGACGAGCTGCCGCGCGTTAGCTAGTCATCCAGACCTGGACGGTGGCCCCTTTGTTGTCCGAGTTGAGTGAGACGATGAATCGGTGAAACCAGGCTATGGCGGGATTGCCTAGGCGATTCGAGGGGCGGGTTTATGGATCTAGTTCAGTTCGGCCGTGTGGCAGAAAAGATGCTCAACGGGTATTTCGAGAAGGTCCAATCGGCGTTGTCCCGAGGATATATTCGGTCAGATGCGGTTGACCCTGTACCTTCCTTCCCACAGTCAATCGTCGTAACAGAGACACCACATCATTTCGCCGTCGAACTGATCGGTGCGCGCACTACACCAAAACGCATGAGAGTGGTAAAACGTGAGCTGGCGGGTGTCGATGAATTCCTCGGCCAGTTCGAGTTCTCCCCTGAATCGAAACCCATGATTAACGTAGTAGGGAACAGTTCGTCATTCAATTCAATTGCAATAACAACCGCGGCGGCTCGCTCCGAACTGGAGCGCCGATTTCCCGGCGTCCTGCAGCTCTTTCCTTCACAGCTATCTTTCATGGGAGATACGTTCGGCACCACAATTCGCGTGCAGCCTGAAGCCAATTTTTTTCAGTTGAACGACATGCTTCTTGCTAATTCGCTCGACAGAATGGTGCGAATCCGACACATACGTTTCGCTTTGTTGGTAACGCGCGAAACCACCGCCGAAATCCTCCAGACCAAACTCGAGGAAATCTTGACCGTAGCTAATGGTTCTTCGATCGTAGGCTTTGCCTTATTACCCAGGGGTGAAGCAGAGGTCGTCCATCGCGCTGCCCAATTCGCCAACTTATTCCTGATGAATAAGTTGCGCGAAACGAGCATCGGAACGTTCATCGACCAACACCGCGAGATTATTCTGACGGCCCTCGGCGCATCCGATCTCGTTTCTGAACCTTCTCTGGACTGGCAGGTTCAACCTCTCGACCCAGAGGAGACCGCAATCAACCCGGACCTCTTTATTCAGCGAGAAGATGCCTTCTGGGACGTCTATGATCTGAAATTAGCTTTGCTGGACAAGAAAAGCGTCACCACGTCTAGTAGCCGCCGCCGTAGATTTGTGTATACCATCGAAGATGGCATCGCCCAGCTGGCCCATTACAAAGAATTTCTGGACAATCCACAGAATGCAAGGCACGCGGAAGAAAAATATGGGGTGCGTTTCAACGAACCTCGTTACACGCTAATTGTTGGCAACTACGAAAATATTGATTCAGAAAAAGTGAGACAAGCTCAACTGCGCCTCGGCAATTTTGAGATTGTGGACTACGACAGTCTGCTACAGCTTTACCTCATCAAGAGCGGCGTCGAATCGGAATCGAAAGATGCGCCTATTTAGATCCAGTCCATGGGCCTTGCTAATCACCCGTGCCCGCCGACGGTGCTTGCGTCAACCGGCCCGGGGGTGTTGCGTCTCGACGTTGCTGTGAGCGCGCTGAATAGGATCGCCTCGGACAGACGTAGGTGGAATACTCGCGACGTGGATGAATGGGGGAATCCAAGTTTTGATGATATCCGGGCGGGATGGCGACCGAAGCAGCCAGACCCGCCGACAAAGGGGCTCAGCCTCGAAGAGGCGATTGCACGGCAGCAGCAGGAGGAGGCGGTCGCAAACGAGCCCAAACGGGATGCCGTCGAAGCCGGTCGTCGCCTGCTCGATGACTTTGTGACGCTGATGAAGCGCAACGGAAGGAAGCCCACACTTGTCTTCCTCGAAGAGCGTCATGATGCTGAGACGACCAAAAAAGGGAATTTCCTGACCGGAACCCGGTATGTACACCGCGTATTGATTACCTACTCTCTAGTTGGCGAGGGATGGGGCATAGGCGAAGAATCCGACGCGAGGTCGCCCCATACTTGCTACTACGTACCCGGGCAAGGAATCGTGTGGGCGCTCCCTGGGCCCGCTCCGCATTCGGGGACGCATCGCGGCGCGAGGAGCGATCACCGGCACGATTACGAGACGCGCGTGCCACGCGAAATGCCGCCGCCCGGAACTGAGATCGCAGTAGCCGGCGGCCGTGGCGGCCTTCCAGAAGGGGACCGCGACCTTGCCGCGTACGCCGGGAGAGCCGAAGACCTCGCCCGCTATGCTCGCCGTGTTTTAAGGCGGTAGGGCCGCAGTTCGGCCCTCACTACATCTTGGGAAGTCGAATTCATTCGCCAGACGGCCCGCGGAGCACACGCCCAGGGATCGACGGTGAAGTTAGCTAGCGCGCCGACCTCGCCGCCGCGATCCTGCCGCGCGCAGCGACGACACCGCGACGAGAGCGGCTTTCTCGACAGTCCGAGCGGCCGAAACCGCCCCTACCTGCGGGTTCTCGGTGCCCCCAGTCGGACTCGAACCGACACTTGGCGGATTTTAAGTCCGCTGCCTCTGCCAATTGGGCTATGGGGGCGCACGCCCTCAGAACATACTTCAGGCCAGCTTGCCCCTGATCACCGCGCACCCGATGTAAGACTGGTCAACATGGCGGCGAGCTCGTATCACCACGGCAATCTGCGACAGGCCCTGCTCGAGCAGGCCGTCGAACTCGCCCGCACCGGCGGACCCGATGCCGTCGTCATGCGCGACGTCCAACGCGCCGTCGGCGTGAGTAATGCTGCGGCATACCGGCATTACTCCGACCGTCACGCACTCCTGGCCGCCGTCAAGGAGTACGCCATGGGCCTCCTCGGTGACCAGATGCTCGACACGCTGTCCCACGTTCCCAATCGCGGCCCCCGCGGCCCCCGCGCCGTGGCGCGCTTGCGCGCCACCGGCCAGGCGTACGTGAGCTTCGCTCTCGCCGAACCCGGCCTGTTCCGCGCCGCATTCACCCCCGGCGGGCCGAGTCGCACCGACGACGTCATACCGACGAGTCGCCATCCCTTCCACATCCTCAGCGGCTGCATCGACGACCTCGTGACCGTCGGCCTCCTCGACGAACGCAAGCGCGACGGGCTGGACGAAGCCGCCTGGGCCTCGGTCCACGGCCTCTCCGTCCTCTACCTCGACGGGCCGCTCTCCACGACCGACGACGCCCGCAAGAAGGTGATCACCGAGCGCCTGCTCGACGTCATCGGCGCGGGCATCGCCTAGCCTGCACCCCCCATGTTGACAGCGATAACTTCTGCTGCCATGCTCGGTGAAGTTATCAGCGTCAACATAAGGCGGTTCTCCCATGGCCTCACACACGCTCGACCGTTCCACGGCCGGCCGCTCCACCCGGCTGCAGCGACCCGCCGCGGTACTGGCCGTCGTCCTCGTGGCCGCCTTGGCGATCAACGTCGAGACCACGATCGTCAATGTCGCTCTCCCCACGCTGAATTCGTCACTGGATGCATCCACACGCGGCCTTCAGTGGATCGTCGACGCCTACAACCTGGCGTTCGCGGCTCTGGTCCTCGCCGGCGGCACCATCGGCGACAAGGTCGGCCGCCGCCGCACGCTGATCGCCGGCCTGATTCTTTTCGCCGCAGCCAGCGTCGGCGCGGCGCTGTGCACCACCACAGACGAGCTGATTGCGATGCGTGTGGTGATGGGCGTGGCGTCGGCGCTCATCTACCCCACGACACTCGCGATCATCACCGACACCTTCCGTGAACCCCGCCAACGCGCCGCAGCGATCGGTCTGTGGGGCGCGGTCACCGGCCTCGGCGTGGCCATCGGTCCGATCCTCGGCGGCGCACTGCTCGAAGCGTTCTGGTGGGGCAGCCTCTTCCTCGCGCTCGCCCCGATCGCGCTCGTCGCGGCCGTCGCCGCGCCCGTGGTGATTCCCGCCGCGAAACCCGACGCATCGTCGCGCCTCGATCGCGGCGGATTGCTGCTGTCGGTGGTCATGCTCGCCGCGCTCGTCTACACGATCATCGAAGCGCCGGAACGGGGGTGGGCATCGCTTCCGACCCTGACCGGTTTCGCGGTCGCGGTCGTCGCCGGCGTCGCGTTCGCCGTGTGGGAGAGTCGCCAGAACGACCCACTGATCGATGTCAGCCTGTTTACGAATCTGCGCTTCAGCGCGGCCAGCGGAGCCGTCACGGTGGCGTTCTTCGCGCTGTTCGGCTTCATCTTCCTGATCACCCAATTCATGCAGCTGCTACAAGGATTCGGCCCGTTGGAGACCGGCGTTCGGATTCTGCCGGTCGCACTCTCGATCGCCGTGGGATCGCTGCTCGGCACCCGGCTCGCCGTCGGCCCTATCGGCACCAAGGTCATCGTCGCGCTGGGCCTGATCCTGATGGCGGCGTCTTTCGCCTGGATCAGCACCGCCGACGTGAGCATCGGCTATCCGGAGATGGCCGCCCAGATGGTGCTTCTCGGCGGCGGACTCGGCCTGACCAGTGCGCCGGCGACCGAGTCGATCATGGGCGTCGTGCGGCCCGAGCAGGCCGGCGCCGGGTCGGCCGTCAACGACGCCACCCGCCAGGTCGGGGGCACTCTCGGCGTTGCCGTCCTCGGCAGTGTCTTCTCGACGTTGTACCTCTCCCGCGTGAATGATGCTGCAGCGCTGCAGATGTTGCCCGAGCCCGCCCGCGCAGTCGCCGGAGAAGGTCTGGCGCAGGGCCTTGCCGTCGCGGCGCAGTCCCCCGCACCCATCGCCGGCTCCGTTCGCGGCGCCGTCAGCGACGCTTTCCTGTCCGGCCTGAGCGCCGGGTGTCTGACCGCGACGGGGGTGTGCCTCGCCGGAGCGCTCTTCGTGCTGCTCGCCCTCCCCTCCCGCCCGGTGTCCGCACCGTCGTCCGTGCCGGCCTGATCCGGCACAGTCGCCGGAACCGCCAACGAGAGCCGGGCCCGTCGCACGCTGTCGTACCGTGGTCACGATGCGCATCGCGGTGGTGGAAGACGACGACGGCGTCGGTGAGGCGCTGGTCGACGCCCTCGCCGAGGTCGGCCACAGCCCCGTCCGCATGCGCCGTGGGGCCGATCTGCTGCTCGGTCACCGCGACGTCGACCTCGCCCTGCTCGATCTCGGCCTGCCCGACGCCGACGGCCTGACCATCCTGCGCCAACTGCGCGCCGTCAGCCAGATCCCCGTCGTCGTGCTCACCGCGCGCGACGACGAACGCTCCGTCGTTCGTGCCCTCCGCACCGGCGCCGACGACTACGTCGTCAAGCCGGCTCGCCTGGGCGAGCTACGTGCCCGCATCGAGGTGGCTGCTCGCCGTCGCGGCCCCGTGGACGAACCCGAACCCGACGTCGTCGAAGCCGGCGACATCACCGTCGACCTGGGCGCCCGCCGCGTCGAGGTCGCCGGGCAAGAAATCGCGTTGGCTCCCAAAGAGTTCGACGTACTGGCCTACCTGGTCGCACGCCGGGGCGAGGCCGTCAGCCGCCAAGAACTCATGGACGCCATCTGGGGCGACGCCTACGTCGCGATCTCCCGCAGCCTCGACGTCCACATGACGTCCCTGCGCGCCAAACTCGCCCGCCCAGATGCCATCGCGACCATCCGCGGCTACGGCTACCGGTGGAGCTGCTGACATGTGGCGCCGCGTCCTGCTGGTGCTCGTCATCTACTCCACCATCGCCGTCGTCGGACTCGCGATCCCCTTGGCCATCACCCTCAGTCGCGAACGGCTGCAACGCTTCAGCGAGAACAGGTTCTCGGCGGCCGCCTACTTCGCCGATCTCGCCGCCCGCCAGGACGATTCGCACGCCGTCGATCTGCAACAGGCCGTCGAACGCTACTACGGCCTCTACGGCGAACCCGTCCTCGTCGTCGGGCGGGACGGCACTCCACGCGCCTCCGCCGGCGTCACCGGCACGCGGCAGAACGTCGCCGACGCCGTCTCCGAGGCACTACGCAACCAGCGCAGTCGCATCCCGGAATCCGTGACACCCTGGTCGCCGCCTGAGGTCCTGGTCGCCGTCCCCGTCGGCACCGGCACCCAGGTCGACGGGGCCGTCGTCCTCGCCGCCAACACCGCGGTCGCGAAGAATGACGTGACCCGGGCCTGGCTGACCATCGTCGCCGGCGCGACAGCGCTGCTGCTCGTCGCCTCCCTGATTGCAGTTGCGCTGTCCCGCTGGACCGTTCGACCACTCACCGACCTCGCCGCGAGAGTGTCCGCCCTGAAGAACCGCGTCCTGGAACCCAGCGACGCCATCCCCCACGACCAGGACACCGACAGCAGCCACTACGCCGGACCCCAGGAGGTGCGCCGCCTCTCGGCAGCCTTCGACACCATGGCCCGCGACGTCGAGGCCGCCGCCACCGCGCAGCGGCGCTTCGTCGCCGACTCCGCTCACGCCCTGCGCAACCCGTTGGCCGCGTTGCGCATTCGCCTCGACACACTCGGCATGGCCGTTCCAGACTCCGCAACGGCCGCCCACCGCAAGACCACCGTCGAGGTCGAGCGCCTCGAAGGGATCGTCGCCGATCTGCTCGCGCTGGCGAGCGCCGAGACGCGCCACGCAGATCCATACCCAGCCGCCGACGTCGGTGCCGTGCTCACCGAGCGCCACGACTTCTGGTCGACGTCCCTGGCAGATGCCGGCATCGCGGCCACCGTGACCACGCCCGACGATCTGTACGCAGCCATTCCCGACACTGACCTGACCCAGATCCTCGACACCGCGTTGAGCAATGCCGTCAAGTACGCCAGGTCGGGCGCCCACCTCGCGCTCGGCGCCCGACGCGACGGCGAACAGATCGTCATCTGGGTCGACGACGACGGCCCCGGAGTGTCCGAGGAGGATCTGCCGCTGATCGCGACCCGTTTCTTCCGCGCGGCCAACACCGTCGGGCAGGGCACCGGCCTCGGGCTGTCGATCGCGTGCGCCCTGACCGAGCGCGCCGGCGGCGGCTTCCGGGTCAGTGCGAGCGACACGGGCGGGCTGCGCATCGAACTGAGGCTGCCCCGCGCCGACGACCCGGCCGCGGGCGGCGAACTTTCGTCCTAAGGGACTGTTAGGGATCGCCCGAGCACCTTCCGAGCCTGCTGTGACTGCCTTCACAGTGAAGAACGACGGCGATGTCGACCACTCCAGGTCTGGCTCCGCCGGTCGCGGACTAGGAGGCACAGCCATGACCCACTCGACCACTCGAGACCCACGGCACGACGGAGTCGCACCAGCGCTCGCATCGTCGCGGACCGCCACTCGCCGAGCCATTCTCAACACGTTGCGCGGATCCTCGGGCAACCTCGTCGAGTGGTACGACGTGTACGTCTACACCGTGTTCGCCACCTACTTCGAGAGCCAGTTCTTCGATTCGGCGGACAAGAACTCGACCCTCTACGTGTACGGCATCTTCGCCGTGACGTTCCTCATGCGCCCCGTCGGTTCCTGGTTCTTCGGACGCTTCGCCGACCGCCGCGGCCGGCGCGCCGCCCTGACGTTCAGCGTGTCCCTCATGGCCGCATGCTCGTTGGTCATCGCCCTGACACCCGGCCGGGAGAGCATCGGCGTCTGGGCCGCCGTGATCCTGATCCTGTGCCGACTCGTGCAGGGCTTCGCCACCGGAGGTGAGTACGGAACGTCGGCGACTTACATGTCCGAGGCAGCGACCCGGGAGCGGCGCGGCTTCTTCTCGTCGTTCCAGTACGTCACACTCGTCGGCGGCCACGTTCTGGCGCAGCTGACACTGCTGATCATGCAGGCGTTCATGACCCGCGAGCAGATCTCCGAATACGGCTGGCGCATCGCGTTTCTCATCGGTGGCGTCGCCGCCGTGGTGGTGTTCTGGCTGCGGCGCGCCATGGACGAATCCCTGACCGCGGAACAGATCGACGCGGTGCGCCGCGGCGAGGACCACGGCTCGGGTTCCATCAGGGAACTCTTCACGAGGCAGTGGCGGGCTCTGCTGATCTGCTTCCTGGTCACCATCGGCGGCACCATCGCGTTCTACACCTACAGCGTCAACGCGCCGGCCATCGTCAAGACCGCCTTCGAGGACCAGGGCATGACGGCGACGTGGATCAACCTGGTGGGCCTGACCTTCCTGATGCTCATCCAGCCCGTCGGCGGGCTGATCAGCGACAAGGTCGGCCGCAAGCCGCTGCTGGTGTTCTTCGGCGTCGGCGCACTCGTCTACACCTGGGTCCTGATCACCTTCCTGCCCCAAACCACCTCGTGGGCAATGGCATTGACGCTCGTCTGCGTCGGCTACATCATCCTGACCGGCTACACGTCCATCAACGCCATCGTGAAGGCCGAGCTGTTCCCGTCTCACGTCCGCGCCCTCGGCGTCGGCCTGGGATACGCACTGGCCAACTCCGCGTTCGGCGGAACGGCGCCGCTGATCTACCAGGCCGCCAAGGGCGGGGGCCACGTCGGCTGGTTCATCGGCTACGTCACCGTCGTGGTGGCCATCTCGCTGCTGGTGTACGTGTTCGTGCTCAAGAACAAGGCGGAGACCGCCCTGGACCGCGAACAGGGCCGCGCCTTCGTCTGAGTCTCTACTCTGGGCCGTTATGACGCCGATGTCCCCGCTGACGGATCGCAGGTCCGTCATGCGGGGCATCGCGCTGCTTCCGATGGTTCTGGCGGCTGCCTCCTGCCGGACCACGGACGGGCCTCGCGCGCGGCTGGCCGCCGGTGAACCGGGCGGGTTCTTCTGGGAGTTCTCGGGTCTGCTCGCCGCCGCGGCGGACCGCTCGAAGATCGCCAGCCTCGAGCCGATCCAGACCGGCGGCTCCGTCGAGAACCTGCAGATGCTGCAGTCCGGCCGCGCCGAGCTGGCGATGAGCCTCGGCGACATCGCGCAAGACCTCGCGGCCGCGGACGACCTGACCGCCATCGGCCGTGTCTATGAGAACTACTTCCAGGTGGCGGTGCGCAACGACTCTCCGGTGCGGACGCCAGAGCAGCTGGCCGGCCGGGTCGTCAACATCGGAGCACCGGGCTCCGGGGCCACCACCCTGTCGGGCCGTGTGCTCGACACCGTCGGGATCTCCGGGCAGGTGCGCCGGGTCGAACAGCCGATGCGAAGTGCCGCAGCACAACTCGCTGCCGGCGAGGTGGACGCGGCGATGTGGGCGGGCGGCCTGCCCACCCCCGCCTTCGCCGACGTGGCGGCCGAATTCCGGCTGCTCGATCTGGGGCCCGTGGTCGCGACGCTGCGGCAGCGATACGGCACCATCTACGAACCGGTCTCGGTCCCGGCGAATGTGTACGGCTCCCACCCCGCCGTCACCACCGTCGGAGTGGCCAACCTGCTGCTCGCACGCCGCGGCGTCGCCGACCCGCTGGTCGCGGGGATGGTCGACGTGCTCCTCGACGATCCCTCGTCGCTCGTCCCGGCCCAGGCGATCGGAAGTCAGTTCCTCGACGCGCAATCGCTGATCCAGACCGGCACAGTTGCCCTGCATCGGGGGGCGGCTGCGGAGTATCGACGCCGGCACGGGTGATCTCGACGTCAGAGATCAACTGGAGCCGATCCGTGGCGTGAGCCGACCAGATGCGCGATGATGCGCCGCATGCATCGCCTCACTGGTGTCCTCTGCGCGCTCGCCCTCGTCCCCGCGGCCATGACCGCCTGCGCTCCGGCCGACGAGCAGCCGGCCGCCTCGTCGACGGCCTCCGCGAGCGCCGACACCTGTACCAAGGACAACCTCAAGACCCTCAAGCCAGGCACCTTCACCGTCGCCACCGACCAGCCCGCCTACGCCCCCTGGTTCGACAGCGACGACCCCGCCAACGGCAAGGGCTTCGAGTCGGCCGTCGCCTACGCCGTCGCCGAAGAACTCGGTTACGCGAAGGAGAACGTCACCTGGGTCCGCGTCCCCTTCAACGCCGCGATCGCCCCCGGACCCAAGCAGTTCGACGCCGACCTCAACGAGTTCTCCATCACCGACGAACGCAAGGCGGCCGTCGACTTCTCCTCCCCGTACTACGACGTCACCCAGACCGTCGTCGCGCTGAAGTCCTCTCCCGCTGCCAACGTGACCACCGTCGACGGCCTCAAAGGCCTCAAGCTCGGCGCGCAGGTGGGCTCCACCAGCTACACGGCCGCCCAGAAGATCGACCCCGGCGTCGCGGTGTTCAACAACAACGACGACGCCAAGGCCGCTCTCGCCAACGGGCAGATCGACGGTCTCGTCGTCGACCTGCCGACCGCCTTCCAGATCCAGTCCGAACTCACCGACGGCAAGATCGTCGGCCAGCTCCCAGCCGGCACGGACAAGCCCGAACAGTTCGGCATCGTCCTCGACAAGGGCAGCCCACTGACCGCGTGCGTCTCCCGTGCCGTCGACCAGCTCCGTGACCGCGGCGAACTCGCCGAGCTGCAGAAGACGTGGCTGGCCCAGGCGGGGAACGCTCCGGTCCTGTCGTGACGACCGTCGGCATCGACCGCGTCGCCTACCGGCAGGCGCGGGCGCGCCGCTCGACGCTGGTGGCGCTGCTGTCGACGGTGGTGTTCGCCGCGGTGCTGCTGTTCGCCGTCACCTCGTCGCCCGGCTGGCCGCGAGTGCGCGATTCGTTCTTCAACCTGCGCATCGGGTGGGACAGCCTGCCCGCCCTGCTGTCGGGGCTGTGGCTCAACATCCGCGTCCTCATCGTCTGCCAGATCCTCGTGCTCGTCGTCGGCCTCACCCTGGCCGCGCTGCGCACCCTGCGCGGGCCGGTGTGGTTTCCGTTGCGCGCCTTGGCCACCGGCTACGTCGACCTGTTCCGGGGACTGCCGCTGCTCATCTGCCTGTACCTCGTCGGCTTCGGTCTGCCCGGCCTGCGCCTCACCGGGCTGCCCACCAGCCCCGTGATCCTGGGCGGACTTGCACTGGTGCTGGTCTACTCGGCCTACGTCGCCGAAGTCCTGCGCGCCGGAATCGAATCGGTGCACCCGTCGCAGTTCGCCGCCGCCCGCTCACTGGGCCTGACCTACCGCCAGACCATGCGACTGGTGGTGCTCCCCCAAGCCACGCGCCGCGTCACACCCGCGCTGCTCAACGATTTCGTCGCGCTGCAGAAAGACTGCGGGCTGATCTCCGTCCTCGGTGCCGTGGACGCCGTACGGGCCGCGCAGATCCAGTCCGCCACGACCTACAACTTCACCCCGTACGTCGTGGCCGGTCTGCTGTTCGTCGCGCTCGCCGTTCCGTCGGCCCGATTGGCCGACTGGGTCGCCCGCCGCTCCGCGACACGGCAGGGCGCGCTGTGACGCCGCTGCTGCAAGTCCAGGGGTTGGTCAAGGCGTACCACGATCGCAGCGTGCTGGCCGGTGTCGATCTGGACGTCGCCGAGCACGAGGTGGTGGTGCTGATCGGCGCCTCCGGGTCGGGCAAGTCGACACTGCTCCGGTGCATCGACCTGCTCGAGGAGATCGACGACGGCCGAATACTGTTGGCCGGGCGCGATATCAGCGATCCGCGTATCGACGCCGAAGAAGCACGCCAGGCCGTCGGCATGGTGTTCCAGTCGTTCAACCTGTTCCCGCACATGACAGCGCTCGGCAATGTCGCTCTGGCTCCGCGCGTGGTGCACGGTCAGACGCGCCGCGACGCCGAAGCTCGCGCCCGGGAACTGTTGGCCCGGGTGGGCATGGAGACGCACGCACAGTCCTACCCCGACAAGCTGTCCGGCGGGCAACAGCAGCGCGTCGCCATCGCCAGGGCGCTGGCCTACGAACCCAAGCTGCTGCTGCTCGACGAGATCACCAGCGCCCTGGACCCCGAGCTGGTCGGCGAAGTGCTCACCCTCGTCGGTGAACTCGCGGCAGCCGGAGCGACGATCGTGATGGCCACCCACGAGATGGCCTTCGCCCGCGACGTCGCCGACACCGTGTGCTTCCTCGACGGCGGTCAGATCGTCGAAAAAGGAACGGCAGCAGCCGTGTTGGACACCCCGCGGGAAGAACGCACCCGGAAGTTCCTGCAGCGCTTCACCGCCGGCCGCTGACCCTCAGGCCGTCGGCGGCTCGTAGGGCACCTCGGGATGATCCCGGTACCACTCTTCGGTTTTGGCGACGACCTTCTGATGGCGGTACCTGATCCACGCGAACCCGGCACCGGCCAGCACCACGGCCATAATCACTCCGACTATTCCGGCTGTGCGCGACCCGTTCGCGAAGGAGAACAGTGCGATCACGAGTGACAGCACACCGAGAGCGACACCGATCAGGCCCACTGCGTTCTTGCCGGCCTTCATCGTTTCGCCGGCGTACTGACGGTAGGTGCGGGAATGGTCGACGGGATCTCTCGATGTGTTCGGCATGGTCACTCCTTTCAGGGCGAGCAGGCGGTCCGCGCGCTGCGCGGTGCTGCTTTCGGCCATGCAGGAGCGTTACCCGTGGTTGCACCCGACAAACGACGCGCGAGGACCGGTCACAACTCAGTCATCGTTTTCCTGCGGCTTCCTGCGTCGAAGTCACACGTGACCTTCGTGATTTCCACTCCGCGCCCTTCCAAACATGTCGGTTTGTCGTCCCGCGGTCTGGGCATGTCTGCTCGAACCGATCAGGAGGAACAGATGAGCAATCCGGAGTCCGAGAAGGCCGAATCCGACGTCGAGCCCGATCCCAAGGTCGCCGGTTCGCGGGCCAGTGAGGATGACGACGATCAGGCTGAGGGCCCGTACGTCGGGCGCGCCGGGTCCGACGACGACATCGACACCCAGGAGTCCGGAGCCGAGGCGCGGGCCCAGCAGGACTAAGGCGATGCGACGCGCGCGACGTGCTCCGCGATCTGCGCGTAGACGCGTTCCGTGACGGACCCCGCGTCGCTCATGATGTTGTAGCCGTGGTCCGCCCCGGGCACCTCGATGTAGTCGACGAGCGAGCCCGCTGCGCCCAGCCTGTCCGCATACCGACGCGCTTCGTCGCGCAGGCGGTCGTACTCGGCGGTGACCACGACCGCAGGTGCGATGCCGATGATGTCGTCGGCGTTCGCCCCCCAGGCGGGCGAGACCAGCGGGTCACGACGACGGCGTCGGTCCGGTACGTAGGCGTTGTCGAACACCTGCCCCATCCACGGTTTCATGACCGCCCGCCCACCGAGGGGCGACGGCTTGTCCCTGACTTCGGTGACCAGATCCAGCGGTGGGTAGTGCAGAACCTGCAGTCCGATCCGCGGACCGCGATGGTCCAGAGCCTGACGGGCCGCTGCAGCGGCGAGATTGCCGCCTGCGCTCTGCCCGCCGACCGCCAATCGTGTGCCGTCCCAGTCTCGCGCATCATCGGTGGCCCACCGGACCACATCGTAGATCTGTTCTGCCGCAACAGGAAAGCGGTGTCGAGGAGCCAGCAGATAGTCGGTGTTCACGACTACTACCCCCGCGGCGTCGGCTAGATATCTGCACCACGGATCGTCCTGCTCGCGATGCCCCACGACGAAGCCGCCGCCGTGGATGTTCACGTACACCGCTGGGCGGTGCACGCGCGGGTCGGGCCGGTAGACGGTGGCGCCGACGGGGCCGTGTCGCGTGGGAATGTCGATCACCGTGGTGCGGCCCACGATGCGGGGGAATCGCACCGCCGGCTTCGGTGCGGGGTCGACCGTCGCCGCGAACAGGCGCGCCAGCGGATCGGTGATGAGATGGTGCACGGAGATCACCCTGTCAGACCGCCGCGAATCCGCCGTCGACCGTGAGGATCGCGCCGTGGATGTTGGCAGCCTGAGGGCCGGCGAGGAACAACACCGCGGCGGCGACTTCCTCGATGCTGCTCATGCGGTTCGACGGCACCCGCGCCAGCACGGGGTTGACGGCTTCACCGAACTCCACCATGCGTTCGGTGGCGATCGGTCCGGGTGCGACCGCGTTGACCCGCACCCCGGACGGCCCGTATTCGGCCGCCCATGACTTCGTCAGCAGATGCACGCTGGCCTTGGTCGCTCCGTAGAGCGCCGAGCCCGACGCGCCGAAGAGCCCACTGATGGAACCGATGTTGACGATGGCGCCCTCGCCGCGTTCGGCCATCACCGGCGCAATGAGACCCGTGAGCAGGAACGGGGCGGTGACGCTGACGGCGAACGCGTCGTTGATCTCCTCAGGGGTCACGTCTGCTGTGGGTTTCGGAAACACCAGCGTGGCAACGTTGTTGACGAGGATGTCGAGCCGGCCACCGACGACGTCGGCGGCCTCAGACGCGACCTCTGCAGCGGCGCGCAGCGGTTCGGCGAAGTCGGCTTGGACGAAAGCGGCTTTCCCGCCCGATGATTCGATGTTCCCGACGACCTCCTCACCGCGGCTGCGGGTGCGTCCGGTGATCACGACGTGCGCGCCGGCGGCGGCGAGCGCGGTCGCGATACCCGCGCCCAGGCCCGATGTCGAGCCCGTGACCAGGGCGGTGCGTCCGGCCAAGAGTTCTGATGTGGTCATGTCTTTCCTCACTGTCGGGTCACGTCGGCGATTGCCGACGCGAAGTCGCGGGGCGCCTCCTGGGGCACGTTGTGCCCGATGCCATCGAGGACGCGGTGGTGATACGGCCCGGTGTAGAGCGCGCGGTAGGCGGCACCGTCTTTCGCGGGCCCGTCGAAGTCGGAAGCGATGGTGATGGTGGGTACGTCGATGGCGGGCCGCGCTGCGAGGCGCCGTTCGTCCTTGTCGTACCGCGCCTCCCCCTCGGCCAGGCTGAGGCGCCACCGGTAGTTGTGGATGACGACGTCGGTGTGGTCGGGGTTGGTGAACGACGCGGCCGTCAGGTCGTACGTGGTGTCGGCGAAGTGCCACAGCGGTGAGGCATTGCGCCAGATCAGTTCGTTGAATTCAGCTGTGTTGCTTCGGTATCCGCGCTCGCCACGTTCCGTGGCGAAGTAGTACTGGTACCACCACCCGTACTCGGCCTGCGGCGCGAGCGGCTGCAGGTTGGCCTCGCGGTTGACGATGATGTAGCCGCTGACGGCGACCAGCCCCGTGCACCGCTCCGGCCACAGTGCGGCGACGACGTTCGCCGTGCGACCGCCCCAGTCGTAACCGCCGAGGATGGCCTCGCGGAAGCCGAGCGCGTCCATCAACGCGATCACATCGTGCGCCAGTGCGGCCTGCTGGCCGTTGCGCAGAGTACGTGGCGAGCGGAAGCGCGTGCTCCCGAAGCCGCGCAGGAACGGCACGATGACGCGGAAGCCCTGCCCGGTCAGGATGTCGGTGACGTCGGCGTAGCTGTGGATGTCGTAGGGCCATCCGTGCAGCAGGATGACGGGTTGACCGTCGCGCGGGCCGGCGTCGACGTAGCCGACGTCGAGATCGCCGGCCGCGATCTGCTGCACGGGGCCGAGCGGGTGCGCCGGCGCCGGGGGCGGTGCGGCCGCCGCGCGGTCCGGCGCGCATGCTGCCAGCGCCGCCGCGCCTGCCGCGGCTGTCACCACCGCGCCGAACTGCCGTCTGCTCACGTTCATGGGTTCATCACAGCGGAGCCCAGCCATCAATGCCAACGATTGTTTTTGATGCCGGTCATCAATGCTGCAGATAGCATGGTGGCGTGGAGTTCCGTCAGCTCGAGCACTTCCTCGCCGTCGCCGGCGAGATGAGCTTCACCCGTGCCGCCGAGCGCGCACACGTCGTGCAATCAGCGCTGTCGACGTCGGTGGGCAAGCTCGAACGCGAACTCGGGGTTCAGCTGTTCGACCGCTCCCGCCAGCAGATCTCGCTGACCCCGGCAGGAGAGCGGTTCCGCAGTCATGCGCTCGACGTGGTGCGGGCGGGCCGCCTCGCACTCGACTCCGTCTCCGAATTCCGAGGCGCGTTGATGGGAACCGTCGAGTTCGGATCGTTGATCGCGTTCGGCCCGCTGAACGTCGCCCGCGCTCTCGGAGACTTTCGCCGCGAGCATCCCCACGTTCGGCTTCGCCTGCGGCTCAGTCAAACCGGAGCGTCGGCCTATATTGCGTCGCTGCTCGACGGCTCGTTGGATCTGGCGTTGGTGTCGGTGCCTGACCGCTTCCCCACGGCCCTCGACATGCGGCTGTTGTTCGAAGATCCACTGGTCTTCGTCTGTCCGCAGGACCATCTTCTCGCCGGCCACTCACAGGTGACGGTCGGGGATGTGGCGGACGAGGACCTTGTCGGCTTCCCGCCGGGATTCGGTCTGCGCAGTCTCGTCGACAATGCCTTCCATGCCGCCGGCCTCGTAGCCACCACACGCTATGAAGTGCCTGCGGGGTTCCACGCCGTCGCAGATCTGGTCGCCAACGGCCTGGGCACCGCGTTCATGCCGCGGAGCGAGGCCGCGCGTTTCACTCACCTTCGGACCATCGAGGTGGCCGACCCGCCGATGTGGTCGGTGTATCTGGCCTCGCCCGCGGCCTCTCGCATGACCGCGCCAGCCGCTCGGCTGGCTCAGGCCCTGCTGGCGACGGCGCGGCCGTGACCGTCAGTGATTGCGGAGCTTGGAGATCAGCTTGTCCTTGCTGAGCCGCGAATAGCCGCTCAGACCAAGCTCTTTGGCGCGCTTCTTGAGCTCGTCGACCTTCCAGTCGTCGTAGGAGCCCGATCGGCCACCCTTGCGTCCGACCGCTGATGCGCCGCGCGCCGCAGCGGCGTTGGCGATGCGGGCCGACTTCTCCTTCGAATTCCCCTCGCGCCGAAGATCCTCGTACATCTTCTCGTTCTTGATCGACGAATTCGGCATGTCCGACCTCCTTCAACGTCGTCGATGACCATTAGGTTTTCCGCGAGCGTCAGTTACCAAACACCTCGCTAGCTCTTCGCGACCCGCCGGATCAACTGGCGGGTCGCCTTCTCCAACACGGCCTGCGCTTTGTCGAGATCGCGCATCGAGTCCGCTCTCTTGGTCGCCGAGGCGATCGTCAACCCGTTCTCGTAGCCCTTCACCACCCGTGGGTCGACATACGACGCCCGGGCCACCGCCGGGGTGTTGCCCAGTTCGGACGACACCTCCTTCATCACCGCCGACGTCTCCCGCTTGATCGTGGTTTTCGAGGTGGGCGGCTTGGCGGCCGCGAACGCCGCGGCGGCCAGCACCGTGCCATGCCAGGTCCGCAAGTCCTTGACCGTGAACTCCGCGCCGACGATCTCCTTGAACCGCGCATTCAGATCGTCGGCCTTCACGTCGACCCAGCCGCTGTCACCGCTGCGGCACACCAGGAGCCGCTCGGTGCGTTCCGTGCGCCGCATCAGCGACCGCACCGCGCGCACCACCTCCGGATCGTCGATTTCGACGCTGCGTTGCACCCCGCTCTTGGCGGGGTAGTCGAACTCCACCGCGTTCTTCTTCACGGTCACGTGCTTGCACAGCAGCGTCGCCAGCCCGTAATGCTCGAACTCCTCAGCCGACTGCTCGCCACCCGCCCGGAAGTACCCGCGGTCCAGCAGTTGCAATGCCAGAGCCAGCACACGATCCCGAGTCAGCCCGCGCCCCGCCAGATCCCGCGCGATCTGCGAGCGCCACTCCGGTAGCCGCGTCGACAACTCCAGCACCCGGTCGAACTTCTCCTCGGCGCGTTCCTGTTGCCATCTCTCGTGATACAGGTACTGGCGACGGCCCGCGGCGTCGGTGCCGACCGCCTGGATGTGGCCGTTGGGTCGCGGGCTGATCCACACGTTCTTCCACGCCGGCGGAATCACCAGATCCTTGATCCGTTGCGCCGTGTCGGGGTCAGCGAGCAACTCACCGTCGGGCCCGTAATAGGCGAAGCCGTTTCCGCGCCTCTTGCGCACGATTCCCGGCGTGTCCAGTTTGCTCCGCGCCAGCCGCATCCCGCCGCACTCCTCGGTCCCGTCGATGTGTCACGGCGGGATACCCGCTCACGGCTGCAGCATCACCTTCACCGCGCCGTCCTGCTTCTTCTGGAAGATGTCATAGGCATGCGGGGCCTGATCGAGCGGCAGCA
The DNA here is from genome assembly GCF_007096635.1 of Mycolicibacterium sp. 018/SC-01/001. Taxonomy (GTDB): domain Bacteria; phylum Actinomycetota; class Actinomycetes; order Mycobacteriales; family Mycobacteriaceae; genus Mycobacterium. The sequence continues at coordinate 8,578 of NZ_VKAA01000028.1, read as the reverse complement.
CATGGGTGGCGAACGAGTCGACTCCCAACGGGTCGCCGTCGGTGAGCAACGGCATGATGTCGTCGACCCACCGCTTGACGTTGGCCTGCCCCATCCGCAGCTGAATCTGCTTGTCGAACAACGTGAGCATCGGCAGCGGGTCGGCCATGCCGCCGTACACGCCGCTCAGCGAGATCGTCCCACCCCGGCGCACACAGTCGATGGCCGAGTACAGCGCACCGAGCCGGTCCACGCCGGCCTTCTGCATGAACGGTTTCGCGACGACGTCGGGCAGGAACGCCGCGGCCGTCTGCGCGGCCTGAGCGATCGGCGAACCGTGCGCCTCCATCCCGACCGCGTCGATCACCGAATCGGTGCCCCGCCCGTCGGTCAGATCGCGCACCGCATCCCCGACCGAGCCATGCAGGCCGACCATGTCGATGGTCTCGATACCGCGCGCGGTCGCCCGCGCCAGACGCTCCGGCACGCGGTCGACGCCGATCACGCGGTAGCCGAGGTGGGTGGCGATGCGGGCGGCCATGTCACCGATCGGCCCCAACCCGAGGACGGTCACCGACCCACCGTCGGGAATGCCCGCATACGCCACGCCCTGCCACGCGGTGGGCAGCACGTCGGACAGGTACACGAACCGCGAATCAGGCGGTCCTTCCGGCACTTTGATGTGGGTGAACTGCGCCTGGGGAATACGCAGGTACTCGGCCTGCCCGCCCGGCACCTCGCCGTAGAGCTCGGAGTAGCCGAACAGCGCGGCACCCATACCGTGCTCGCGCACCTGCGTCGTCTCGCACTGCGTGTAGAGCTGCTGATCGCACATGAAGCAGTGCCCGCACGAGATCTGGAACGGCACCACGATGCGATCGCCCACCGCGAGATTCGACACCCCTGTACCGACCTCGCGCACCACGCCCATCGCCTCGTGGCCGAGGATGTCGCCGGCGTTCATGAACGCACCGAGGACCTCGTAGAGGTGCAGATCCGACCCGCAGATGTTGGTCGACGTCACCTCGATGATCGCGTCCGTCGGTTCCTGGATCCGCGGGTCGTCGACGGTGTCGACGCGCACATCGCGGCGACCGTGCCATGTCACTGCCTTCATGCCGCCTGCCGTACCCGGGCGGAATCGGTTGAAACGCGCTCAGCCTGGCAGCGTCTCCCCGCCGATGGGCGCCAGCACTTCTCCGCTGTAGTACGACGACAGACGGCCCGCGGCGAAGAACAGGTACGACGGCGCGATCTCGTCGGGTTGCGCGGCCCGCCCCATCGGCACCTGTTCACCGAAGGACTCGACCTTCTCGGCGGGCATCGTCGCCGGGATTAGCGGAGTCCAGACCGGCCCGGGTGCAACACAATTGACCCGGATGTTGCGATCGGCGAGCGACTGGGCCAGTGAGTATGTCAGCGCGATCACCGCGCCTTTGGTCGCCGAGTAGTCGATGAGCGACTTGTTGCCGCGCAACCCGTTGATCGAGCCGGTGTTGATGATCGCCGAACCGTCGGGCAGGTGCGCCAGCGCCGCCTTGGTGACGTGGAAGAAGCTGTCGATGTTGACCGCGAAGGTGCGCCGCCACTGCTCGTCGCTGATCTCGGTGAGATCGGACACCGGTGACTGGAAGGCGACGTTGTTGACGACGATGTCCAATCCACCAAGCTGTTTCACCGTCTCGTCGACCACGGAACGGCAGTGCGCGGCGTCGGCGAGATCGCCGGGTAGAGAGATCGCCTGCCGGCCCGCCTTCTCGATCAAGAACACCGTGTGTGCGGCGTCGTCGAGCTCCTCGAGGAAGGCGATCGCGACGTCGGCTCCCTCCTTGGCGAATGCCACCGCGACAGCGCGCCCGATGCCGGAATCCCCGCCGGTGATCAGCGCGCGTTTACCCGCGAGAAGCCCCCTGCCGACGTAGTCGGACATCTCGTCGCGTGGCCTGTCGGCCATCTCCGCTGTCTCGCCGGGGTAGGTGATCACACCGTCGGGCATCGGGCCTCCTGAACGCTCGTGGGCTGTCAGGGCGTCCCCGTACCCCTGGTCGGGGACGCGAAACTACGGGCCGATTCGCCGCATCGCGAACGGCAGCACCACCCAGAACGAGGCGAACAACAGGAGCGCCACCACTCCCGCGACCAGAGCTGCAGCTGTCCCGGCGACGGCGTCGAAGATGATGACCGTCATGCCGGCGACCGCCACACCGAGAAGAAGCAAACCGGCATACGCGCACCGGTGCGCAGCCCGGACCAGGGTGTCGAGGCGGTGTCGCCGGAACAGCATGCGGTGCATCCCCACCGGTGCGATGAGCAATGCGGTCGACACCACCGCAGCGCTCACCGTCGCCAGGTACACCACCTGCATCCGGTCACCCAGGATCGTGAACCGCTGCTGGAACGGCAGCGTCAGCAGGAAACCGGTCAGCAGCTGCACACCGGTCTGCACGACGCGCAGCTCCTGCAGCAAGCTGGCCCAATTACGGTCCAGCCGTTGGGTTTTCGTCTCGTTCCGGGCGCGCTGATCCCATCCGCCGTCGTCGTCGAGGGGATGTGCGTCCACGGCGTCGATCTTCGCACCCGACCCGCCGCGACGCATCGAGTTTGGCGACCACGGGCTCGGGTAACACAGCCTCCATGAGCAGGCTGTCCAGGAACTTGTACACCCCGCTGTCAGTGGCGACCGGGGTCGGCGGCGGCCTGCTGGCCGGTCAGATCTTCGGCCAGATCTGGAAGCGTGTCGGCCAGAACGACCCGGAACCTCCGGACCCCAAGGACCTCAGCTACTCGACGTCGTCGGTGTTGATCGCCGGCGCCATCCAGGGTCTGATCGTGGGCCTGGTGCGGGCCAGTCTGCAGCGCGCGGGCGCCCGCGGGTACCAGGCGCTGACCAACGAGCCGCCGCCCGGCTGAGCAGCGAACTCATAGCCTTTCCACAGCCGTCGATAGGCATGTTCTTAACCGGCAGCCGGACCGTGGAGTCATGTTCGCATCGATCGACACCCGGCTGCTCGGGTGTGCAGCTGTTCTCGCCCTCCCGGCCAGCCTCGCGGCGATGTTGATGGCGACGCCGGGTGCGATGTCGCCCCTGTTGTCCTCGATGGTGTCGACGTCGGCATTGATCATCGCCCTCGCGGTGCTCGTCGTCGGCGAAACCGCGTGGGAGAACACCGTCGCCCGCGCCCGGACAGCCGGGCTGGTGGCCAGCGAACCGGGCCACTAGCCGGTCACGTCGCGGCACCCAGGAGCACGGACGGCCGGGCCAGGCGCCAGCGTGCGCAGCCCTCGGTGAGCGCATCGTCGACCTCCCCGGCCACTGCGGCACCACTGTGCAGCCAGCCGGAGACGTCGCCGCCGGTCAGGAAGATCCGCGCCAGGGGCAACCCGCAGGTCCGCAGGATCGCCGTGCGGCACAGCAGCCGCTCGGCCGCCATCCCCCACTCGACGGCGCCCGCCCCGTCGTCGACCGCGGCGTGCAGCCCGATCACCGCCAGGCGCCGCTCGCCGATCACCGCCGGGCCGGCCTCGTCCAGGTACACCGCGATCTCGGGGCGATCCGTCGAGGCGAGGACGTCGACGTGGCGGTCGGAGCTGACCACGAAGCGCGTCACACCCGCGGCCACCGCCGCCCGGATCGTCGACGTGTCCACGCCGCAGCGCAGCACGATGTGCTCCGCGCGGATGCCCGCGTAGCAGGTCCGCTGCAGCTCGTCGGCCCCCGCGACGAACACGGTGACCCCGTGCGCACGCACCCACGCCGCCACCCCAGCGTCGCACAGCGCCGGGGCCGGCACGCTGCAGGTGGACATCGGCAACCGCCTGTGCATGCCGCGGATCGACAGGGACAGTCGACGGGACAGGTGGCGGGTGGGACTGGGGACATCGAGGACGGCCATGCTCTCGGTCTACGCCGTCAGCGCGGAGCCGAGCGCGATCCTTGCGACATCTTGACGTCTGCAGGCTGATCTTTGACGCCGAGCAGACGCGAACTCGAGCTCTCAGGGGCCTGAATAGCTCGAGTTCGCGTCTGCTCGCGGGACTAACTAGCCGGGCGGGATCTCGGCGGCGAGCGCGATCAGCCTGGCGCGCACCAACTCCGGCTGCTCGTCGAGGATGAAATGGCCGCCGTCGACGAGCTCCAGCGTGTAATCGTCGGCACGGGCGGTCTCGGCAGCGGCCAGCGACGGATGAATCGCCGTGTCGTCCTTGCCGAACAGTGCGCGCGTCGGGACCGTCGACCAGCGCCGCTCCGGGTTGCGCGCAGCCTCGCGCGCCTCGCGCATCAGGAACGTCCGGTAGGTGTCGCGGGCGCTCCGGGCGACCATCGGGTCGCGGAACGCGTCGGCGTACACCTTCGCGGTCTGCCGGTCGATCGTCGGGGCGGCGACTCCGAAGATCACCCGCTCCAGATACGGCGTGCGCCGCTGCAGCGGCACCCCGATCGACGCGACGAACGGCTGATAGAGCAGAAAGCGCCACAGGTGCGGCGCCAGCGCCTTGGCCGACACCCACGGGTGCGGGATGTTGAGCACCAGGTAGCCGTCGATCCGCTCCGGGACCCGCAGCGTCAGCAGATGCCCGATGAAGCCGCCCCAGTCGTGGCCGACCAGCAGGACATGCGCCAGCCCGAGCTCGTCCATCAGCGCCACCAGATCGCTGACCACGTCCTCCTTGGCCCACCTGTGTGGCGCCGGACCCGACCACCCGTAGCCGGGCAGGTCGGGTGCGATGATCCGCAGCCCGGGCGGCGGGTCGGCCAGCAGGTCGCGGTAGGCCCAGTGGTGCTGGGGCCACCCGTGCAGCGCGAGTACCGGCCGGCCGTCCTCGGGGCCGGCCTCAGTGACGTGGAAACGGACACCTCGCGCGGTCACGTGACTGCGGCGGACCCCGGCGATCGGCGGGGGTTGGTTCGACATGCCCCTGAGACTAACGGGGAGGGTCTACGGTGCTGATATGCCCGGGTACCGCGACCTGTTCGACGCCAGCATCTCCGACCCCGAAGCGTTTTGGGCCGACGCCGCGACCGCCGTCACCTGGACTCGCGCGCCGCAGCGGATCCTCGACGACAGCCGCCCGCCGTTCTACCGGTGGTTCCCCGACGCCGAGCTGAACACCTGCGCCAACGCGCTGGATCGCCATGTCGACGCCGGCCGCGGTGAGCAGCCGGCACTGATCTACGACTCCGCCGTCACCGACACCCAGCGCGTCTACACCTATGCCGAATTGACCGAGCTCACAGCGCGATTCGCCGGTGCGCTGCGCGACCTCGGCGTCGGCCGCGGTGACCGGGTGATCATCTACATGCCGATGATCCCCGAAGCCGTGATCGCGATGCTGGCCTGCGCGCGGCTGGGCGCGGTGCACTCGGTGGTGTTCGGCGGGTTCGCACCGCACGAGCTTGCGGTCCGCATCGACGACGTGCAGCCGACCGTGATCGTGTCCGCGTCCTGCGGGATCGAGCCCACGCGCGTCGTCGACTACAAGCCGATGCTCGACGCCGCGATCGGCATGTCGAGCCACCCGCCGCAGCATTGCGTTGTGGTGCAACGGGATCGGCACCGCTGCGAGCTGATCGAGGGCCGCGACGTGGACTGGGCCGACGCGATGGCGGCCGCGAGTCCGGTCGATCCGGTACCGGTGGCCGCCACCGACCCGCTCTACGTGCTCTACACATCGGGCACCACCGGAAAACCCAAAGGCATCGTCCGCGACAACGGCGGTCACGCCGTCGCGCTGCTGTGGAGCATGAGCCACATCTACGACATCAGCCCCGGCGACGTGTTCTGGGCGGCCTCCGACGTGGGCTGGGTGGTCGGCCATTCCTACATCGTCTACGCCCCACTGCTTTTCGGTGCGACCACCGTGCTCTACGAAGGCAAACCGGTCGGCACCCCCGACCCGGGCGCGTTCTGGCGGGTGGCCTCCGAACACCGCGTCCGGGCGTTGTTCACCGCGCCGACCGCGATCCGCGCCATCCGCAAGGAGGACCCCGAGGGAAAGTACCTCGACGAGTACGACCTCTCGTCGCTAAAATACCTGTTCCTCGCCGGTGAACGCCTCGACCCCGACACCTACCACTGGGCTGCCGAGAAGCTCGGCATACCGGTGATCGACCACTGGTGGCAGACCGAGACCGGCTGGTCCATCGCCGCCAATCCGATGGGCACAGAAGCACTTCCGATCAAGGCCGGGTCCCCGACGGTGCCCATGCCCGGCTACGACGTGCACATCCTGCGTGAGGACGGCAGCGACTGCGCACCGGAGCAGGAGGGGGCGATCTGCATCAAGTTGCCGTTGCCGCCGGGAACACTACCCACGCTGTGGCGTGCCGACGAGCGCTACGAGCAGTCGTACCTGTCCGAGTATCGCGGCTACTACCTGACCGGCGACGGCGGCCACTTCGACGCCGACGGCTACCTGTTCGTGATGGGACGCATCGACGACGTCATCAACGTCGCCGGGCACCGGCTGTCCACCGGAGCGATCGAAGAGGTCCTGGCGACCCATCCCGCGGTCGCCGAATGCGCGGTGATCGGGGTCCCCGACGAAATCAAGGGGCAGGCGCCCCGCGGCCTCGTCGTCGTCAAGGCGGGTGCCTCCACCGACGGACTGGCCGACGAACTGGTCCAACTGGTGCGCGACGAGATCGGCGCGGTCGCCGCATTCCGGCTCGTCGACGTCGTCCCGGCCCTGCCGAAGACCCGCTCGGGCAAGATCCTGCGCAAGACGATGCGGGGCCTGGCGACCGGCCGCGACGAACCCGTTCCGTCGACGATCGAGGACCCCACCGTCCTCGAGAAGCTGGGCTCGATCCTGCGTCCCTGAGCGGTGTTATCCCGCCGCCGCACGGGGTACTTCTCCAGCACGCGCGTCAATATGACGCGGCGAAGGGAGTCGGCATGGCGCAGAGCCCCAAATACATGGCGGTCCAGGGCGCGGCGCTGATCGTCGCGGTCGCACTGACCGTGATCGGAGTGCTGGGTTTCATTCCGGGCGTCACCTCCGACGTGGACCGGCTCAGCTGGGCCGGACAGCACTCCGGCGCCCTGCTGTTCGGGACGTTCCTGGTGTCGGTGCTGCTCAACGTCGTGCACATCGTGGTGGGCGTCGCGGGGTTCGCCGGAGCCCGCAGCTACGCCGCCGCACGCGCCTATCTGCTCGGCGGAGGGCTGATCTACCTGGGGCTGTGGCTGTACGGACTGCTGGTCGAACGCGGCTCCAACGCCCACGTCCTCCCACTCAATGGCGCCGACAACTGGTTGCACGCGGGCACCGGAGCGGTGATGGTGCTGCTCGCCATCACCCTTGCCGGCCAACACGATCCGACCAAGCGGCGCTCGCGGGTCCGGCGGGCGGCCAGCCACTGAGCGCTGCCCGCCGAGTGCACGCTTTGTGATGGATTTCCGGCGATTTCCGTCAGAAACCGTGCATTCGGCGGCCGGTCACGGGGCGATCGAGAGCGCGATCCCGTCGAGGATGTCGTGCTCGCTGACCAGCAGGCGATCGATACCGGCACGGTCGCCCAGCATCGCGGCGAGCTCCGTCACGATCAGCGCACCGCCACCGATCACGTCGACCCGCCCTTCGTGCATCGGTCCCAGCACGGCTCGCTGAGCGCGCGTCATCGCCAGCAGGTCCGCACACACCGGCAGCAGATCGTCGAAGCTCACCGACGACAGGTGGATCGCGTCGGAATCGTAGGTGGTCATCTTCCGCGCCAGCGCGGCCAGCGTCGTCATCGTGCCCGCGACGCCCACCCAGGTGCGGGCCTGCTGCACCGGCACCACCGCGAGCACGGCGTCGAGAGCCTCGCGCACCACCGCCCGGGCGGCGTCGGTCTCCGCACGGGTGGGCGGATCGGAGCGCAGGCACCGCTCGGTCAGCCGGACGCACCCGATGTCCGCCGAGTACGCGGCCTCGACGTCGCCGGAACCGAGCACCACCTCCGTCGAGCCGCCGCCGAGGTCGACGACCACGAAAGGTGCTGCCGCGGAATCCAACTCGCCGACGGCGCCGAGGAACGACAGCCGCGCCTCCTGCTCGCCGGTGATCACCTCCGCCACCGCGCCCGGCACCACCTCGCCGAGCACCTCGGAGGTCATCGCGAAGAACTCGTCGCGGTTGCCGGCGTCACGGGCAGCTGACGTCGCCACCATCCGCACCGCCGACACGTCGTGATCGCGCATCAGCGCGGCGTACGCCTGCAGAGCCGCCCGGGTGCGGGCCAGCGCCTCGGGCGCGAACTCGCCGGTGGCGTCCACGCCCTGACCCAGCCGCACGATCCGCATCTCGCGGTGCACATCGGTGAGCCGCCCGCCGTCGACGTCAGCGATCAGCAGCCGGATCGAATTCGTGCCGCAGTCCACCGCAGCCACCCTGGTCACGTCCACACCTCCGGATCGAGAATTCCGGCCATCTCCGGCTCGGCGGCCAGCAGCGCCAACGCCTCGTCACCGAACGGGTTGACACCCGGCCCCTTCGCGAGCGCGTGCGCGATAACGACGTGCAGGCACTTGACCCGGTCCGGCATGCCGCCGCCGGAGAACGTCGTGCCGAGCGGCTCGATCGCGTCGCGCTCGGCCAGATACGACTCGTGCGCCCG
>NZ_VKAA01000027.1 GCF_007096635.1 Mycolicibacterium sp. 018/SC-01/001 | reverse complement strand
GCCCGTCCCGACCGCGCAACGCGGCGGCCACTCGGGAGGCCATCCTGGCCTCGGCGGTGCGCAATTTCGCGCGCGCCGGCTATGACGGAGTGGGGGTTCGCGAGATCGCGGGCGATGCCGGTGTCACCGCCATGCTGGTGAACAGGTATTTCGGCTCCAAGGAGCACTTGTTCGCAGAGGCGGTCGAAGCATCTTTTGCGGCACCGGCTTTCGTCGCGGAGCAGCCGCAGTTCTCGGCGCGAGAGACGGCAGCCGCACTGGTGGCTCGCTCGGCGCCGGACGGCGATGAGCTGGCCCCATTCCTGATCATGCTCCGGTCCGCCTCGAACCCGCGCTCCGCTGAGATCGTGGTCGACGCCATCGAGCGGCACGTGGGCAGGCGCTTGGCGAGGCAGCTGTCCGGCCCCGGCAGGCAGTTGCGCAGCGACGTCGTGCTGTCCGTGATCAGCGGAGTGCTCCTGATGCGACGGGTGGTGGGGACACGAGCGCTGAACAGCCGCGACATGGACGGGCTCACGGACATCTTGGAGGCCGTGTTCGAAGCCATCGTGCAGGGTCCTCCAAGCTGACGAACCGTCCGGGTCGCTTCAACTCGGGGAACATCCGTGGCATCTCGTCGGCGGTGCCATGCCAAGGCGGCACCGAAGGATGTCGCGATCTGGGGTTTTCGCACGCCGTAACGACGCGTGACCCGGAGACGCGCACCACCCCTTCGGCATCGAACTGGTCGTGGGCTTACCCGGCGAGTAGGGCTGATGTCGTCTAGGGGGTAGAGCTGCGTTCGTTAGCTCTGACTGCTCGTTCCACCAGCGCCGGTTCGACGAGGAGAGATGGGTGGGCCGCCATGAAGGAGACGGCTGTGTAAACGTCCGCGACCGACTGATCATGCAAAGTTGCCTGCAGCACTTGGTCGAAATTCCACCTCTGCTGGGCGACGTCACTGGCCACTTCGTTGCCATGTAAGGCGTCGAGCCGGGCGGCGTCGGGGCCAGTTGAAAGGGCCCAAGCGGCGTCAGTGACGACGGATTGGAGGTGGAAGAACTGCGTGGCGGCCTGACTCAACCGCGGACCGGAGGACAGGTACATCGATAGGCAGTTTCCGTGTAACGCCGCGGAAGACATTCCCTGACCGTGAATTGGGTTGAAGGAGGCCACAGCGTCTCCGACGCTGACCAGGCGGGCCGGAAAGTGCTGCAGTGCGGTGAAGTCGCGGCGACGGCTATCGGCTTGGCGGTAGGTCCGTATCTCGCGGGTGAGCAGACCCTTGGCTGCGTGGGCGAAGACGGGTGGCAGCTTGGCGCAGGTGGCACGGAACTGTTCTAGCGATGCGGGAGGTCGATCGGGCTCATATGCCGTGAGCATGACCATCCACTGGTCGCGTTCGGCGGCGAGTGCAGCGCCGAGCGCCACTGCGTCCGGGGCTCCGGGGCTGGTGAACAGCGCAAGTGTGGTCAAGGGGTGCTCTGCGACATCATCGGACCGTTTGAATAGAGCAGTGGCGTAATTGATGTCGCTACGCAGCCGCTGCTCTATGGGTCGTTGGAAACCCGCGCGTTCGACCCACCCCGCTGCCTTGCTGGAGCGGCCCATGGCGTCGACTACGAACTCGGCAGCCAAAACCCGCGGGCCGTCGTCAGTCTCGTACCGAACGGCACAGACCTCATCGTTGTCGAACTCGAGCCCGGTCACTCGGGCAGGCAGCGCCGAGACGTTGGGGTATGCCAGGACACGGCTGCGGATTGCCGCCTCGAGAAACGGTCGAGTGGCCGACAAAATGGGCAGGTCGCGGTTCGGCAGCCGCGGACGACCGTCGAGGTAGACAGCCTGATGCTTCGACTCGACGAGAACGGCACCCTGGTCCTGCAAGTCGCCGCTGAAGCCGGGCAGCCACTTTTCGATCTGCATATGCCCACCTGGCAGCAGGACGTGCCCTTGGCGATCTTGGGGGACACCGGTACGCGGAGGTTCGTCAGCGTCGTCGCGTTCGAGAATGAGCACCGTCGTGGCGTGATCGGCGAGCACACGTGCAGCCAACAGTCCAGCGACACTGCCGCCGAGCACACAGGCAGTATCGAACAACCTTTGGGTGTGTGTGGGCACCCGGGTGCGGACGATGCGATCGAATACGACCCGGCCGGGGTGAAAAAGGCGGTTCATCTACGGTGCCATCCGCGCCTTGTCGAGGAGGGCGGTGCGGTCGGCCTAACGGAGCCGCATGCCGGCGCCACCGTCATTGATACCGAAGGGGATGCCTGATTCGAGAGGTACACAGTCAACGGTGTCTTGCATCCATTGAGCCGTTACACGCAATCGTCGGTGCATCCGGAACGCAACCATGTCACGGACCTTCGAGATATTGGTGTCGGTAGGGCTGTTCGTCGTTCAAGGAATTCTGCGGGTCGGACCCGCATCTTGCAGGCCGAGCTCATGCCGGTGCTGCACGCCTGCGGTGTCGGGTTGGTGGCCGTGATCCCCAGGAAGTCCGACGGTTCGCTGAACTCAACCGCGATGAACGGGCTGACCCTCGCCGTGATCTCCGATGCGGCTGACACAATGGCGAATGGTTTGAGTGGCCAGACGCGACCCTCCACCAAAGCCGTTTATGCAGAACACACTTCGGTTCACGGCGCGAGCGAGCGAAACGCCGACGGCGTCAAGCCAGCCTGCCCATGCCGACAAGTCGGGGCTTTTCGGTAGTACGGGCTGCCGATGGTGTGCGCCCCCGGCTCCGCGGAGTCGGAACGCGGCCTGCGCGAGCGCTCGCAGTGTCGGCGTCGCTCCGCGACAGCGGGCGTCAAGGGACATGGCACGGCGGCAGTCGTCGAGTCCAAAAGTCGCGTTCACCAACGTCTGAGTATGTTTCATGCGGTCAGCCGTCGAGTAGGCGTTGACTCACTCCGTGCGGTAGCGATCGGACCTCGCCACGTTGTTTTGCTACCGTTGGCGGCTCTGTGTGCCGAAAAACGTTGGGAAGTCAGGGTAGAATGGACGCTCGCACCGCGGAGACGATTTCTTCGACCGGCGGGATGTCGGCTGCAGTCTTCGCTTCATGGACATAGACGACCCTGCCGTCACAACCCACGACGTAAGTGCCGCGGCCTTGCAAGACGTTCGTGCCCATGCCAAGGACTTTGGATCCCGCGTGGCGGGCCGCCAGAAGCCGCCGGGGTGAGAAGGCGAGGTAGCGCAACAGCTTGAAGCGTTGTAGATCGACGGCGTCCTCCAACGATCGGTGAGCGTCACTGACGCAAACCGCTGCGGTGTGACGTTCCGTGCAGGCCGCTGCCACCGCGTTGAGGTCCTCGCGGTACACGATTACGGTGACCGCGCCCAAACGTGTGAGCTCTGATGCGGCGCCACTGAGCTGGATCGCGGCCTGCTGGCAAAAGGGGCACCACATTCGGTGAAAGGCAATCACCAAGGGCCCGCTGGACCACAGGTTCGCCAAATCCAGCTCTCCGTCGGTGCTGAGTACTCTCATGGCGGGAAAACGATCTCCTACAGACATACTCATCGTGACAATGTCCTCGCTTTCAATCATCGTTTCCTGCCGTCGGCATTCCGATAGCCACGTTTGGCGATCCGTCCTGACTCGCATCACATGACCAACTTCCGGCAGCAGGTCATAGAACACTGTGTGTCGGATTCATCGCGTTCCGTTTCATCGAAATCACCGCGACTTCACTGGATATGATGCAGGCACCAAAGAGTCGGGCACCCGCCTGAGATGGAAGACCCCTGAATCTGAGCCCATCTCCGGATGGCACGGTTACTAGACGCTGGGTCAATTATGTTGCAGGGCCTGAATGCAGGTCGCGGGTAGTCCACTTGCGTGTAGGCTTGATGTACTGTCTGGTACAGTAGACGCAGATGGCTACAGACCAGTCTCGCGTCGTGTGCTGAAGATCGATCCTCCCCGACCATTCTTGAAAAGCCCATCTGGAAGTAGGAATTGACAATATGCCGACCGTAGACAACGAGCCCAGCGAGACGGCCCTCGTCCGGAACTTCTTCGATCTGGTCAACTCCGACAAGTTCGACGAGGCGACCGATCTGCTGAGCGAGGATGTCTTCTACCACAACATCCCTCTGCCGGAAATGGTGGGTCGCGATAACGTCAGGGACTTTCACAAGGGCTTCGGCGTCGGATCCCGGGTGACGATCGATTGGCAGCTGACACGTATCGCGCAGTCGGGAAACGCGGTCCTTACCGAGCGAATCGACATCTTCCGTCACAGAAACGGGGCGGAGATCGTCCTGCCGATAATGGGTAGCATGGTCGTCGAGTCGGGAGCGATCACCCAATGGCGGGACTATTTCGACCTCGGAGACTTCGAGCGCCAGGCAGCATCGTTTCGCCCGTGACCACGATGAGCCTGCGATCGGCAGGTAGGCCAAGCTGGCGATCGCAATGGTGATGCAGCGCCCGCCGACTCGATTCTTCGGATTGCCTCGTATCGAAGGGCGGTCCGAACCGGATGGCAGCATCGACCTGCGGACGCAGTTGGCGGAATTGAGGATTGCGACCACGCCCGTCGGCGGAAGGTCGCGGCCGGCATGCTCACCATCGCGTGCCGCCTTCGCGCAGCAGTGTGTAACGCCGCCACGGTGCGAGACCACAAGGTTGGGTGAGATGCACCCCATTCGACGAAGGAGCTCATATGGCCACCCCGTTTGTCCCCGGCCAGCAAAGCACTAGTCGCGCCTATCAGGCGATCTCAACCGCAGGAGCGATAATCCTTCGGTTGGGTCTGATCATCCCGCTGGCGTGGATTGGGATTGCGAAGTTCACCAGTGCCGAAGCCGCCGCCATCATGCCACTGGTCAGCCATCAGCCGCTTATGCGTTGGGTTTACGACGTCTTCAGTGTCCAGGCGTTCTCCAATGTGCTCGGCTGCCTCGAACTCTTGGCCGCCATGCTCATCGCGATCAGGCCGGTCTCGGCACGCCTCTCGGCGATTGGCAGTGGCATTGCGGCACTGTTGTTCGTCTCCACGATCAGCTTCCTCTTCACCACCCCCGACGTCGTCGCGTCCTCATCGCTGCACGTTCCGCTGGTGACCGAAGTCGGAGGCTTTTTGATCAAGGACGTGGCCCTGCTCGGTGCTGCGGTGTGGACACTCGGCGAGGCGCTGATTGCGCAGTCCGCGAAGGATGCCCGAATTGTCGGGGATCGCGGCTAGATCACGGTTGTGTCATCCACGATTGCCGAGCTGGCGAAAGCGCATGCGGCAACTGAGCTTCAAGGCCTCGTTAACTGAAACATGATCTGCGGGAGCATCTACAGGTGGCCGGCATCGAACCGTCGAGCCGGGCGCCCACAATGACGACGCGCGTGACGCCATCGGGACCGGTTCGAGCACTACCACGACGGCCGGGACGTCCATGGCTCGGCCGTCATCGAGACTCCGTTCTCGCCACGGGATTGCGCGACTCTCACCTGGCCTTCGCGCGGGTGCTGACTGGTCGCGAACGCGGCGTCCAGCGGCGAAGCTCGGTGAGCGCCGCGGTGAGCGAGTCGTGCAGGGGAGTGACGTCGTCGCGGACACGCGCCATCAGCATTCCACCCTGAAGGGCCGCGATGACCATGGCGGCGAGCCGCTGAGGGTCAGCCGTCCGAGACAGCTCTCCGCGCCTCTTCATCGTCGCCAACCCGCGGGCCAGCGGGGCTTCCCAACGGCGGAATGCCGCATCCAGGCTGGGTCGGTATGCCTCGTCGTTCTTGAGTTCAGCGGCCATCGTGCCCAGCGGACAGGCGAAGGGGCCCTCCGGGGGAGCATGCAACTCCAAGTACTGCGCGGCCCACGCGTCAATGCCCGCCCAGGAATCGGTGTGACTGAGGGTGGGTTCCTGTTCTTCGAGAACGAGCTGCAGTTGACGATCGATGACAGCATGGACGAGGTCGGACTTGCCGTCGAAGTAGTGATAAAGCTGACTCTTGCCCGAGCCCGCCGCGGCCAGGACATCGTCGAGGCTTGTGGCGCGCACGCCACGCTGATACATCAAGGTGGCCGCGGCATCAACTATTGCCGCCCGGGCGCGTCGGCCGCGCTCGGTGGCGGGTAAAGGTCGGGCATTGCCGACGGGCGGGGACCCAGACATCTACAAAGCGTATAAGACACCACGTAAGGGAAGTGCCTCATACGGCTCGCCGCCACCTGGGCAGGTTCGTCGAACGCAGTGGCGACGTCGAGTCGGGGAAAGGCGGGGAGGCGTCGGTCTGCAGCAAGGAGTTCATCGTGGTTGACCGCCTGATCCGGTAACCGTGTGCGCCGATGTCGTCCGAGCTGCGCACGCCAGATCCTCAATCGAGGGCGGAGGGCCTTCTCTCGGACGGCGCAAAGGCCGACGCGCCGCGATGATTGCTCACGTTGAGCACGGTCATTCTGAGCCCGTCGCGTAGTCCTCCAGAATTCGCCGGATCGCCGCGCGACCCCGATGGAGCAGGACACGCTGATTGGCTGCACTGATGTCGAGCACCTCGCAGACCTCCGTGGAGTCGAAGCCCATGAAGTCGCGCAACATGACCACTTTTCGTTGCCGCGGCGGCAACGTGTCGACCGCTCGCTGAGCGACGGCGCGCAGTTCGCGCCCCAAGATCGAGCCCTCTGGAGAATGGCGAAGGTCCGCCGGGCGCTCCTTCCGCCTCCCCGCGCTGGGAACCCCCGGTCCGCGAATGGTGGCAGTGTCGACGTGGGAACCCGCCGAGAGAAGTAGCACTTCCCTGTCGCGTCGCTCACGGATACCGCGCGCCTTGGCGATATTGGTCATCACCACAAACAACCACGCACGCAGCGAGGATCGACCCTCGAACCCTGCGACGCCCTTCATCAGCGCGATCCAGGTCTCCTGGACGACCTCCTCGGCGACGGCATGGCTGGGGACGTACCCGCGCGCCGCGCGAAGAAGTGCCGGTGTATGAGAGTTGACCAGTTCCGTGAACGCCGCTTGATCTCCGCTTCGCAAAGCCAGGATCAATCCCGACTCGTCGATCATTTGCTCACCACGACTTCGTCGCCTCTGCAAAGCTGACCATCAGCCGATCGCGCGACACCGGTTCCTGGGTGCTCCACGACGAGGGTCCTACCGTCGGCGAAGGATGGACGCGCGCCGTATCTCGGGAGAGGCGGTAAGTGCCCTCGCACGTCGGCATGTGGCGCGTGAAGTAGGCCGGCTCCTGAGCGTCGAGCGCGTGCTCGAGATGAGCAAGGGCAACTTCACAATCGCGTTGCGCAACAGTGATTTTAGCGCGCCATGGATCTGTACAGCCGGGTGAAACGCCACCGTGAGTCGCAGGTGTCAGTTCCATGGACAGTTCCTTTCGGCCTCTGAAAGTGCACTGCGGCCGTAGCGAAGCGCTCTGATTTGACTGGCGATGTGTTCGTCAGCGGGCAGACGTGACGGAACGTGGCGATCCGCCTGCACGATGGACGCGGCGACTCAACGCACCGGCGAGATATCGGCGATTCGCCTGGAGGGAGATCGGTCGCGATTACGACGAGATCCAGGGTCGGATCGCTACGCGCTTTCAATCCCCGAGACTCTACCGCCTCCCACCTTCACACCCAGACCGCTATACGTGAAAAGCCCTCATGCTGAATCTCTTTGCTGCGACTGAGTCTACTGATGGACAAACCGGTGACACGCGCTCATAACGATGTGCTAGTCAGGCGACCGGCAGCGAATGAAGCGCCCTGGCTTGCCGGGTCGCCGACGTAGTTGGCCGGGTTGTGTCCCGCGAAGTTAAGGCCATCCGAGCAAACGGGGTCGTCGACAACGCACAGCGCGCGCGTCTTGTTCTCATACAGAGGGCCGATCGTCACCGGCGGCTGACCCAGAAAGCTCATGGCACGACCGTTCGGCATGCCGAACAGCACTACTGCCGCAACGTGCTCGGCAACAGCTGGTTGCAATGGTTCAGGGACGGTCGTGGGATCGATACCTCCGGGCACCGTAGACGACGTCACGAAGCCTGCAACGGCGGCTCCCTGGGAGTAGCCCCCAAGAACAATGTTGGCTTGGGGGCACGTCTTCGAAATCGAGACAACACGAGCGGCGGCGTCTCTCACACCGTCAACGCCTGTAGCCCACTGATCGCTGGCAGGGTAGTTGACCGGGTAGACCTCAAGTGATCGTTGGCCGATTTGGGGACGCAAGGCGTCGACGAACGCATCACCGATGGGCCCGGGACCCGGAGGCTCATGCGTTCCCCGAGCAAAGATGACCTCGACATCGGGACACGCCACGGCCGACGTGGATGGCGCAACGGTGGTCGTCAGCGCAGCCATGGCGAGCGGCACCACTCCCGAACTGAACAGGATCTTGTTGGTTCTCACTATCTGCTTCCTTCGCAATCTGATTGGTCTGAAACGGACTGTGATGGGGGCTCTGATCGCCCCTGGCGGTGATCGAGGCGGCGTGCCAGCGGCCTCCAGCGTTGAACGCGGGCGGCGTGGATCGTGACTTTCTGCACTCAACAGAGTCGGAACAGTGTGTCGTGTTGCGGACAGAGCGATCACTGTCGCTGCTCGTGGGGTACGGCGGTGGCTTGGGCGGAACGAACTGATCGTACTGTACTCGACAGTACATTAATTGGTAGCGCTGAATCGATGCTGAATATCGGCGTTGCCTCAGAGCGCGGTGATCCTCGCCGAACCCCGTGATGCATGGCAGTAGTGGAAATGGTCCGCGCGATCGAGCGACAGCGCCGCACAGGCGATCCAGGGGCCCTTATTGGTGATTCCGTCGCCCTGATCCTTCATCGGTCACGATCATCACGCTCTATGGGTGATTCTGTTGGTGACTACCACGCGTTTTTCACACGCGTTCTTCAGTGGTCGTTGAGGCTTTGGGGTCCCGGCCGTGGCACATTCATCTGCGCCACACGGATTTCAGATTGCAGAAGGCGCGGATACCCTCTGAAGAGAGTTCTTGTCCCACACCGGAATCCTTGACGCCTCCGAACGGTAGTTGCGGGTAGGAGACGGACATTCCGTTGACGAACACGGCGCCGGCCGCGAGGCCGCTGACGAAGAACTCTTCGTCGGCGGGGTCGTTAGTCCACACGGCCGAACTCAATCCGAATGTGGTGGCGTTGGCCAGTGCGAGTGCTTCGGCGCGGTCGGCAACCCGGTAGAGCGACGCCAGCGGACCGAATGCCTCCTCTGCGTACAGCTTCATTTCGGGGGTGACGCCGGCGACGACAGTCGGAGGGTAGTACCAGCCGTCGCCGTCGGGAACGACACCGCCGGTCATGACGCTCGCTCCCTTGTCGCGAGCGTCGATGACCAATTCTTCGATGTCGCGGCGGCCGGACTCTGTGGCCAACGGTCCGATGTCGGTGCGTTCGTCGAACGGATCGCCCACGACAAGTGCGGCCATCGCCGTGGTGAACTGATCGACAAACGCGTCGTAGACGTCTTCGTGGACGATGAACCGCTTGGCGTTGATGCAAGCTTGACCGTTATTCGAGGTGCGTGCTGCGACCGCCGTGCTGACCGCGGCGTCGAGGTCCGCGGACGGGGTGACGATGAAGGGGTCGGAACCACCGAGTTCGAGCACTACTGGCTTCACCTCCGAGCCTGCTATTGCGGCCAGCGAGCGGCCGGCCGGCTCCGAGCCGGTTAGTGTCATGGCGGCCACACGCTTGTCCCGTGCCACGCGCTCGACGCCAGCGGCGGGGATCATCAGGGACTGAAAGCATCCCGCGGGAAACCCGCCCCTGTCGAAGAGCGTGTCGAGGTACATTGCGGCCTGGGGCACGTTCGACGCGTGCTTGAGTAGCCCTACGTTGCCGGCCATGAGCGCGGGCGCGGCGAAGCGGATCACCTGCCAGATGGGGTAGTTCCACGGCATGACCGCAAGCACGACACCCATCGCCTCGTAGCGGGTGTAGGCCGCGCTGGCATTCACAGCGGACGGGTCTGGCAGGAAGCGTCCGGTGAGGAATTCCTCGGCGTTCTCGGCGTAGAACCGCATGGTATGGGCCGACTTCAGTACTTCGGCTCGGGCTTGGGTGAGGGGCTTTCCCATCTCCAGCGTGAGCAACCGCGCGACGTCGTCGACGTCCGTTTCCAACACGTCGGCTGCGGAATTCATCCACACTGCCCGCTCGGCGAATGAGGTCTCCGCGAGGGCGAGAAAAGTGTCGTGGGCCAAGCTGATCCGACAGTCGACCTCGGTCTCGTCGTGTGGGGTGAAGAACTGTTCGACTTTCCCGGTGGCCGGATTAGTGGTGGCAATCGCCATGAGTGTGCCTTTCGATGGAGGCGGGTGGAGTCGAGAGGGCAGACGTTGTCATCACATGTTGATCATGTGGCCGGCCAGTCCGTGGATGGCTTCCTGGAGCGCTTCAGACAGGGTCGGATGGGTGTGCACGTTCTTTGCGAGTTCGTAGACGGTGAGGTCCCACCGCTGCGCCAGGGTCAGTTCAGGAAGTAGTTCGGAGACATCGGGTCCGACGAGATGCGCCCCGAGAAGCTCTCCGTATTCGTCGTCGGCGATGAGCTTCACGAAGCCGATTGGTTCGCCCAGCCCGTGAGCCTTGCCGTTGGCGGAGAAGGGGAACTTAGCGGTGCGGATGCTCGACGAGCCTCGAGTTGCGGCTTGCTCGGTCGCTTGCTGTTCGGTCAGTCCGAAGCTGGCCACCTGCGGTTGACTGAACGTGGCGCGTGGCATCATCCCGTAGTCACCGATCGGGTCGGTGTCGTGACCGGCGATCGTCTCGGCGGCCACGAGGGCCTGCGCCTCGGCGACGTGAGCGAGTTGCAGCTTCGCGGTGACGTCACCGACCGCGTAGATGTGAGAAACCGAGGTCTGCATACGGTCGGAGATTTCGATGGCGCCGTCCGCCGTCAGCGCGACGCCCGTGGACTCGAGGCCGAATCCGTCGACGCGCGGAAGGAATCCCACTGACTGCATGACCTTGTCGACGACAATCGTCTCGGAGCGGGAGGTTGCGTTGTCGGTCAAGGTGACGGTCACATTGTGCCCGTCGTCGTGCAGCTCGGAGACCGTCGTGGCCGTCTTGATCGTCACCCCGAGCTTGCCGTACTGCTTCCGCAGCACGTCCGAGACGTCAGAATCTTCGCTAGGGAGCACTCGGTCGAGGTATTCCACGATCGTCACGTCGACGCCGTAGTTGACGAGCACGTAGGCGAACTCCACGCCGATGGCGCCGGCGCCCACGATGAGGATTGACTTGGGAAGGTCACAGGCCATGATCTGTTCTTCATAGGTCACCACGTTTGGGCTCAAGGTGGTGCCGGGCAGCAGCTTGGTGGTGCTTCCGGTGGCTATGATGGCGTGGTCGAATTCGACTGTCGCCGTGCCACCGTCAGTTCTGGTGACTTCGATTTGGTGCGGATCGACAAATGACGCGCTACCGAAGAATTCAGTGATCGAGTTCTTTTTCATCAGGTAGTGCACACCTTTGACGCGGGAGTTCGCGACCATGCGGCTGCGGTCGAATGCTGCGCGGTAATCGGCGGTGTTGTACCCACCGGAGAGGCCGAACTCTTCGGCGCGATCCCGGAGGAGATGAGTGAGTTCGGCGTTGCGTAGCAGAGACTTTGACGGGATGCAGCCGACGTTGAGACAGACGCCGCCCCAATACTGCTTCTCCACGATCGCGGTCCGCAGGCCGAGCTGGCTTGCGCGTATCGCCGCGACGTATCCGCCGGGGCCTGCGCCGAGGACGACGACGTCGAAGCGCTCGCTCATGTCAGGTGGTTCCCTTCACTGTGAATATCTCGGGGTGGTTGAGAATTTCCATACGCGTACGCTCGACGTGGGTCTTCAGGATCGTGGCCGCAATCGTCCTGTCCCGCTGGGTGATTGCGTCGAGCAGAAGGCGGTGCTCGGCGATCACGACCCAGCGGCGGCTGGGGCCGGTGATCCGAACGAATTCCCGCCGGTAATGCTGAGTCATGTTCCACAACCGGACGACCGTCGAGGCCAGGGGTTCGACCGTGCATCCTCGGTAGGACGTGAGATGGAAGGCTCGGTCCAGTTCCATGAAGTCCGCCAGGTTGTCGCGGGCTTCGATCCGGTCCTGGATGTCGGAGAGTTCGGCGATGTCGGCGTCGCTGAGTGCATCGATGCTCTCGCCGAGGACCAGCGGTTCCAGGGATTCCCGCATCCGGTAAATCATGTCGGCTTCGTGGCTGGTCAGGGCGGGCACTCGAGCGCCACGGTTGGTCTGGAGTTCGGTGAGCCCTTCGAGTTCGAGCATGCGGAGCGCTTCGCGAACGGGTAGGCGACTCATGCCGAATCGGTCTGCAATCTCCTCTTGGCGAATGCGTTCCCCGGGCCCGATCTCTCCCGCAAGGATGATTTTTCGCAGGTGGTCGGCCACCCGCTCGCTCGCGGCGGTTGCAGCGGCGGAGGGGGACGGTGATTTCACGTCTTCTGCTGACATGACGTAACTCTTACTCGCCCGGTAGCGAGATGACTGGCTCATTTTCTCGGCCGGCTTCTGCGTCACGCCGTTTGGGTGCGCGACGCGACCGCGTGGAGACGGCAGCGCACCGTGGTGTGCTCCCGGTATCGCCATCACGATATCCATAATGGATCCATAGTCGTAGATTTGTCCAGACTTCTTGACTCTAGACGGCAATAATGGCTACATTTTGGCACAGGCATGTGACCGAGAACTCAGGGGAGTCGAAGTTCGTATGAGCAACAAGAACGCGCTGCAACCAGCCGTCGACTGGATCGAGGTCTCGGTCACCGAAGACGATTGGGACGACGCCCACCCGGCGCTACTGACGTCGATGTTCACTCAAGCGACCGTGATTCGGGTGTTCGAGGAGTACGTTCTCGACCTTGCCGGTCAAGGGCTGATCCACGGTCCCGCGCATTCGAGTATCGGGCAGGAGGGCGGCGCCGTCGGATCCGTGCTCTCCCTGACCAGTTCCGACGTGGTCAATGGCACGCACCGCGGGCATCACCAATTTCTGGCCAAGTCGCTGCATCACGTCGCGGCTGAAGGAATAGACGTGACGACTGAGCTCGACGAGGACGTTCGCACGGTGTTGCTGCGCACCCTCGCCGAGATCTGCGGGCTTTCGCGTGGATTCTGCCGCGGTAGAGGTGGATCGATGCACCTGCAGTGGCGAGAAGCCGGCGCGGTAGGAACAAACGCCATCGTCGGAGGTGGGGTGCCCCTGGCAGCCGGCTACGCGTGGGCTCAGCGTCATGCCAATACCGACGCCGTGGCTGTCACCTACTTCGGCGATGGCGCAACCAACATCGGATCGACACTGGAGACGCTGAATCTCGCTGCAGCATGGACGCTGCCAATCTGTTTCTTCATCGAGAACAATCGGTATGCGGTGTCCACCACCGTCGAGGAGGCCACCGGCGAACCACGCCTGTCGGCACGCGGCCCCGGGTTCGGTATCCCGAGCTGGAAAGTCGATGGGATGGACACTCTTGCAGTCCATCTCGCGATGAACGAGGCCGTCGAGCATATGCGGGCCGGAAACGGTCCGACTCTCATCGAAGCTGAGGTCTACCGTTACTTTCATCAAAATGGGGCCTTTCCCGGCAGCGCGTTCGGCTATCGCACCAAGGACGAGGAACGCGCCTACCGCGACCGTGATCCCATCGCCCAACTCGCCAGGAACCTGTTGCGCCGCGAGATCGCCGACCAGGAACAGCTCGACACTTTCACTGCAAGCGTCAAGGCGACAATGCAGGAACTCGGCGACGTGATCCTCGAGCCGAAGCCCGGCGGCAAGCCACGCGAACGCCGAATCAAACCGAGCGAACTCCCCAACACCGACTTCGTCGACATGGGGGTGCGTGGGGATTTGTCCGAATTCGACGACACGGAGTTCACCGATCGCGACACCTTCACGGGTGAGGTGAAGCAAAGCAAGTTCATCGACGAGATCGCGACCGTATTGGCTCGACAGATGGATCGCGACGACACCGTTGTGATCATGGGTGAGGACGTTCACCGCCTCAACGGAGGTACCAACGGCGCCACCCGTGGCATCTCGGACAAGTGGCCCGACCGCATTCTGGGTACTCCGATCAGTGAGAACGCCTTCACTGGTCTAGGCGGTGGCATGGCCCTGGACGGTCGGTACAAGCCGGTCGTCGAGTTCATGTACGCCGACTTCATGTGGGTCGCCGCCGATCAACTGTTCAATCAAATTGGCAAGGCCCGCCACATGTTTGGAGGCGACAACGATGTCCCCTTCGTCTTGCGCAGCAAGGTGGCCATGGGCACCGGCTACGGGTCTCAGCACTCAATGGACCCCGCAGGCATCTTCGCGACTCAGCCGGGCTGGCGCATCGTCGCGCCGTCAACACCGTTCGACTATGTCGGTTTGATGAACACCGCGCTTCGCTGCAAGGATCCGGTGGTCGTCCTCGAACACGTGGACCTCTACGCGAGCACCGGCGACGCACCCGTGGACGACCACGACTACTACCTACCGGTTGGCAAGGCCGCCAAGCGCCGAACTGGCGACGCCGTCACTGTCCTCACATACCTTGCGATGACGAACTATGTCCTCGAGGCGGTCGACGACGGTGGCTTCGACGCCGACGTCATCGATTTGAGATGGCTCGATCGCGCGAGCATCGACTGGGAGACGATCGAACACAGCATCAAGAAAACCAACCGCGTGATAGTCGCCGAGCAGGGTGCCCGTGGCACCAGCTACGGCGGCTGGCTCGCCGACGAGATCCAGCGCCGGTACTTCGACTGGCTCGACCACCCCGTCGAGCGAATCACCGGTGGCGAGGCGTCGCCAAGCATCAGCAAGGTCCTCGAGCGGGCCGCTATCGCCCAGGCGGCAGAGGCCACCGCCAAGCTGACCGAAGTCACGGAGGCCTGACCCATGCCCGCCCTCTACCGCATGCCCGAAGTCGCCGCAGGCACCACCGACGCGCTGCTCTCGGAGTGGCTCGTCGCGGAGAACGCTGAATTCGCAGAGGGTGACACGCTTGTCACCGTGGAGACCGACAAGGCCAGCGTCGACATAGAAGCCGAGACGGCGGGGGTGATTTTGCGCCATCTCGTCGAGGCAGGAACCCGTGTCGAGGTCGGTGACGCGATCGCCTTCATCGCCGACGTCGGACAGTCCGTCCCCGACATCGACGCCGCTCTGGCCGAACTTGGTGTCGACGGCTCCGCGGTCGGGGTCGGCACACCGGAGGCCGATGTGCTGCCCGCCGCGGCCGACGCCGACCATACTCCAGAACGCACAACCAAAGCTGCGCCGGCGCCCGCACCAGCTCCTGCGTCGACGGAGGGCACCGCAAGCAAAGGACGCCGCTTCGTCGCGCCACTGGTGCGACGACTTGCCGCCGAACACAACCTCGACCTCGATGCCGTCGTCGGCACAGGGCCCAATGGGCGAATGGTCAAGCGCGACATCATCGATCTGTTGAACGCGCCTGCCACACCCGCAGAGCCCACGGCAGCGCCCGCACCCGCTACACCTCAGCCCCCCGCCTCCCAATCTCCGACGTCACTGCCCGAGACCGGTGCGCCCGGCTACACCGATCTGCCTCACACCCGAATCCGCCGAGCCATCGCTGCGCGTCTCACCGAGAGCAAGCATCAGGCGCCTCACTTCTATCTGCGCGGCAGCGCAGACGTCGGTGAACTGCTGGCCCTGCGGGCGGTGATCAACGACTCCGCCGCCACCAAGGTCTCGGTGAACGACATGTTGGTGAAGGCCGCCGCGGCCGCGCACATCGCCGTGCCCGAAATGAACGTGATCTGGACCCCCGATGCGATAAGGCAGTATCACAGTGTGGATTTGGCCATTGCCGTCGCTTCCGAGGGCGGCCTGGTCACCCCCGTCGTCCGCGACGTCGACGGCCAGTCGATCACCGCCATTGCGACGACAACCCGCGACCTGGCCGAGCGAGCCCGCTCCGGCGGCCTCAAACAGCACGAACTCAACGGCGGCACGCTGACCATCAGCAATCTGGGCATGTACGGCACCCAGGAGTTCGCCGCCATCATCAACCCGCCACAATCGGCAATCCTTGCCGTCGGCGGGGCCATGAAACAGGCGGTCGTGATCGACGATCATCTGGCCATCGCCACCATGGTGCAGTTCACGCTGTCCGTCGATCACCGTCCGGTCGACGGCGCGGTGGCGGCCGAGTGGATGAAGACTTTCATCAGCATAATCGAGACTCCCATGCGAATTCTCCTGTGACGGAACCTCCGAAGGAGTCATCTCACACGACAGATCGTGACGAGCTGGACTGAATCCACCCCGTCGTTCGCGTGTTCGTGGTTGTCGGCTATCGTCGCGCCGCCCCCGGTGGCTCTTCGCACAGTCATCAACGCACACAGCCCGTAATGCTCTCGCCGCACCAACCGCGAGCGCGACGAGCCGCTACCGACGCAGGGACGATGGACATGAATCGACCCACACGATCGCCCATTTCAACGTGGTCCTAGATTCCGAGCAGCTGCGCAATGGCGCAGGGGGCCTGTACCGAGTGTGCCTGCTCCTCATGAACAATGGCGATCGAGCGGATGCCGAATGAACCGCGATAGGTGCAAGACACCTCTTCGGCCGTCACGCAC
Organism: Mycolicibacterium sp. 018/SC-01/001; assembly: GCF_007096635.1. GTDB lineage: Bacteria > Actinomycetota > Actinomycetes > Mycobacteriales > Mycobacteriaceae > Mycobacterium. The sequence continues at coordinate 48,104 of NZ_VKAA01000027.1, read as the reverse complement.
AAACACTGCGCCTTTCTGGGCGCGCCATGGCTCGTTCGCCGTGCGCCAACGCCACAGCGAATCGTAAAGGGTAGTCGTTCGAGTTATGAGGTCATGGGCGCAGCGGCAATCGAGCTGACCTGGGGTAGCACCTCGAGGGCGAACTGCTCGGTCTGCTCTGCGTACTCAGTCACTGTGCCTCCAGGACAGTCGAACTGCACGGTGATGTGCTGATAGCCGTGGCCGGCCAATCGCTCGAGATCCCCGACAATCTGCTCGACGTTGCCGGTCAAGACGGGACGGCCGTATCTGAAGGATCCGTCTGGCTGCGCCGTTGTCGTCAGTCGGACTTGACAGTATGCGCCCATGGTGAAGTCGGATAGGTCGCGCTGCAGTTCGTCTGCTTCCTTCCGGATCACCGTCCGCAGAAAGTCGAGATCCGATGGTTGCGTGCGTCCGTCCAACAGCATCGGGTAGAAGCCGTCACACAAGCGGGCCGCCCGCTTTGCGGCGATCTTCGACATTCCCCCGTACCAGATCGGAATTCTACTTTGGATCGGCTTCAAATCCATCGACACGCCGTCGATGTCGAAGTACTTTCCCCGAAACTCGATGTCGGAGTGTTCCCAGGCCTGGCGATAGATTTGAATGCTCTCCCAGAGTACGCCGCCACGCTGGTCGAAATTTGCGCCCAGGGCCGCGAACTCGCCTGTCTCCCAGCCGACGCCGACGGCCATCATGGCTCTGCCACCCGACAGCACATCCAGAGTCGCCCATTCATGAGCGGTGACAAGCGGGTGTCGATAAGGGGCGATATAAACGGTCGGACAGAAGCGCAGGGTAGAGGTCCTGCTTGCGATGGCGCCGAAAGTCGTTGCCACGTCCAGCATCACCGGCCTGTCGGGATATGCTCGCTTACCTGACGAGTTGGCCGGGTGCACCTCGTCTGTCTGTCGTTCGGTCACGATGTGATCGCTCAGCCAGACGGAGTGGTAGCCAAGCTCCTCGGCGCGGACGCTGCGTTCGACTGGCTTCATGTCCTGAGGATCGATATTGGTCAAGAAGCAGTCTCCGTCCACGTCGCGGCTCATCACGCCGTGGGTGGGGAGGTTCAATCCGAATTGCATTGGCCAGTGCTCCAATCTCGCGTCGTCACGTGACGTTCTAGGCCCAGCTTCCAGCCGACCTCTGCCTCGTAGAGCCGCGCAACCTCGAGCAACTCTGCATCGGTGCCTTTCGGTCCCGCCAGCATCACACCGACCGGGAGTCCGTTCGCGCGTCCTACAGGCATGCTCAGTGCCGGCATCCCCGTGCTGTTGAAAGGCGAGGTGTTACCCAGCATCGTCCACCCTCGCTCCAAGACTTGTTCGACGTTGGCGTGGTCGCCCGCCAAGAGCGGGGCAATCGGCGTGGTAGGCATGACGAGCATATCGAGCGACCTGAAAACGAGCTCGTACGTGGCTGTTTGGCTGGCAAGCTGGTTTCGGGCCCTGGCATACAAGGCGCCGCCGTACGTGGTCGACATCGTCGTCCCGGCCAACCACGCCAGTTTCACTTGCGGTGACAGCTCGAGAGCACGGTTCTGCAGCGCACTGTGCAGCCGCGCCGAGAACAGCGGGTCGTAGCGACCGAGGTGTCCGTATCCTTGGCCCCCGGATCGCAACAGCGAGGCCATGCCTTCGATGTTGCAGACGAACGCCGCCTCGGCAATGGTGAGGTGTTCGGGGATCGACACGCGTTCAATTCGTGCGCCCAACGCCTGCAGCTGGGTGAGGGTCTGTTCGAAGACATCGAGGATCTCCGTGGACCCGTGCTGACGGGTGAGGTCGACGGCTTCGTCGACGACCCCGATCGTGAGGCCGGCGAGGGATTTTCGTGCGTTCTCGACCCGCCTGGTGAACATCGGTGGGGGGATCTGGGCGGGTTGTCGCGGGTCTTCGTCGTCCCTGCCGACGAGTACGTCCATCAATGTCGCGATGTCTGCGACTGACCGGGCGATGGGCCCTGCGTGGTCGATGATCTGATCGATTCCCGCGATACCGGTGTACGGCACCCACCCGTGAGTGGGTTTGAGGCCCAGTGCCCCGCACCACGCCGCCGGAATGCGGATGGATCCACCCTGGTCGCAACCCACGGCCATGTCGATCCCGGGGTAGGACAGTGCGGCCGCAGCGCCGCTGGAAGACCCTCCGGCGAGGTGCGCTGCGGAGTTCGGATTGACCGTAGGCCCGTAGGAACTGGTCTCACCCGACGCAGCAAAACCGAAGCAATCCATGTTGGTGGTCGCCACCACACGACCACCAGCGCGAAGGATGCGGTCGACGACTGTCGCATGGGCGACGGGAACGAAGTCTTCCAGTCCCGTGTAACCGCATGTGGCCGGCACTCCCGCGACCGAAATCGAGTCCTTCACTGAAATGGTGCGACCCGAAAGCGGACCGTCGCCAGTCGGAGGCAGATCACACCAGCGCACAACGGCATTCAGGGGGTCGTCCAGCGGCGTCGACCGGCGCCAGTGGGTGGGGGGGTGGACTGGAGACGGCATGGCCGCCATCGGCTCCGCGGCATCGAGTTGGACGTTGACCATCTTGATGATGTCGTCGATGCCTTTGCTTTCGGACAGTCCCCAGGTCGCCGCCAGCGCGGCGACATCGGTCCGCGTTCGGGTCATGGAATCGCTCCTCCTCGAGCTCGTGAATCCGACTCGGGCCGGTCAGATATGGAAGCGACTGTCGTGCCAGCCGTGATCGATTCGCGCTTGCATGGCCCAGTTCAGCCGCACGACGGAGAACTTCCACCCCTCGTCGGTCAGTCGATATTCGTCGTTGTACGTACCCGCCATGATTGCTGAAAACCCCTGGCCACCGTCCGAGATGGCGACGGGTTCGTAGAGCTGCCAAAAGCCGGTCGCTGTCGTCGCCGTTTCGTCGACGTCGATGTCGCCGCCGATCATGAGGTGCAGCGCGAAGGTGATGGTCTCGCTGGTTGCGGCGAAGAAGTCGTAGATGGCTTGGCGGCCGACGTGGCGTCCCCAGCGGTCGCCGCCGTCCCAGACCGCGTCCTCGGTGAACATGGGCGCTATGACGTCGGGTTGATAGTCGTTGTCGCATGCCACGGCGTACTGCAGCTTGAGGCGACGAATCTGTTCGGCAGCGTCCAGGCGTGCAACCCTCCGGGTGAGTTGCTCGATGGTGTTGGTCATGTTCACTCCTTCAGTGGTTGTGTTGAGGTGAAGCTCTTCAAAGGGTTTCGCTGGGAACCCGTCGTGCGGGTATTTCGATGAACTCGACGACGGCGCCGAGTGTGTCCTGCGTTTCGTAGTACGCGAATCCACCGTCACCGTCGACGCCGTACCCGGCACCCGTCTGGGTAGGCTCCAAACCGTGCGTGCGATAGGCGTCGACGATGTCGTCAACTGACGAGACGAAGAATCCGACGTGGTGCAACCCGTAGCCGTGTTCGTCGATCCAATCGTGGTAGATACTGGGCCCATTGATGGGCTCGATGAGTTCGATTTGGGGCACCGTGTCGGCCAGTGCGAGTCGCATGGCGAACCGACCCGGTTCGCCACGATAGCCGTAGCGTGCCCCGGCTTTACCGGGTGCGTAACTGTAGATCTGCCACCGCGGTGCGCCGAGCGCGGCAGTCCATTCTCGAACGCCCCGGGCGAGATCTGGTACCAGGAAGCCAAGTTGGTCGACTCGGGACGAGGGGAGTTGCGGTTGCATCGATGTCCTTTCGGCTTTGCGCCAGGCGCGAGTGGGTCTCAAATCGCCTGTGCTGACCGGCGGTTGGACGTCAGTCGGGACAGTGCGATGGCGATGACCAGCGCGGCCCCGTTGAAGACCGGGTCCACCCAGGAGGGCACCCCGAGTTGGGCGAGTCCTGCCACTCCCACGGCAAGTAGGTAGACAGAGGCGACGACGCCCAAGGGGTTGAACTTTCCGATCTGTATTGCCGCCAGACTCAAGAACGCTGCCGCGAACGCGGGCAGGAAGAATGCGCTGTAGGACGTCGGGTTGGCCGAGCCGACCCGAGCCGTGAGGACCAGTCCGGCTATCGCGGCGAGTACCGGAGCGCCGAGCAACGCCACCGTGCGGATCTTGGCCGTGGGTACGCCAGCCAGTCGCGCGGCAGGCTCGTTGGCGCCGACGGCGTAGAAGAGGCGTCCGATGGGTCGTTGCGTCAACATGAACCACAACGACGCGGTGATTCCTGCGGTGATCAGGATGGGAAGACCTATTCCGGCGACGGACGCGGTTCCGATGATCCGGATTCCGTCGGGTATGGCCTCGTACACGACTGCGCCGTCCGAGTAGAACAAAATCAACCCTGCCAGAACGGAATTGGTGCCGAGGGTCACGACGAAGGATGGAAGGTTGAACTTGACGATGAGGAGCGAATGAATGGCCCCCACCACGAGTGCCATGATTACGATGGCAGCTAGTGTCGCCACGACGCTGAATCCCTGCCGTGCCGGCAGTCCCGCGGCCAGCATCGCGGACATTCCCAAGACTGCAGCAAGCGACAGGTCGAATTCGTCGACGATCAGCGGCAACATCACGGCCAGGCTGAGCATTGTCAGCACCGCGCTCTCGACGAGGATGGTTTCGGCGTTTGCCGCCGTGGCGAATGTTTCGGGCCGGAGCAGGCTGAACACCAGGATGAGCAGGATGAGCAGACCCGGAACCGCGAGCTTGGCCGCGACCTTTCCCCATTCTCGGGCGGGTTGACGGTGTAGGTGCGTCGTCACCTCAGCTGTGGCCATGAATTTCTCCTTTGTGCATTTCGGTGAGCACCGACGAGACGTCGACTGGTGCCGTTATCTCGGCTGACACTTGTCCGTTGTTGATGACCACCATCCGGTCGCACGCAGCGGCGATCTCTTCTGGTTCGCCGCTGATCAATACGACCGCGAGACCGTCGGCGGCGTGTTGCCTCAGCTTCGACAAGATGTCGCCCTTGGCGTAGACGTCCACGCCCTGAGTCGGTTCGTCGGCCACCAGAACGTGAGGATTGACCGCGAGCCATCGGCTGAAGAGCACCTTCTGCTGGTTTCCGCCCGAGAGTGCGAGCATGTCGACGTCGGGGTCGAGTGGATGGACTCCCATGGAATCGAAGAGTTCGTACATGCGGGTCCGTTCGCTTTTCACGTTTATTCGTCCGCGCGACAGGTAGGGACGCATGTCGGACACCGTGGCGTTCTCGCGGGCGGTGAGGCCGGGCAGGACCGCTTGGGTCGCGCGGTTGGCCGGCACGAAACCGACCATGCGCGGGGCGCGCGCGACCTTGGTCTCACCCAGCTCGACGGATCCGCCCGTCGGCTCTGCCCTGCCGGTGAGCAGCGATCCCAGCTCCTCGACGCCGCTGCCCAAGATGCCGGCGACACCGACGACCTCCCCGCGGTGTACGTCCAGATCGATCCCACGAAGCGTCTCGCCTCTGAGTGCGGCGGCACGCAACACGAGAGGCCGGTCGACCCGCGTGGTCGTCGTCGTAGACGGTGCTGACACGGCCACCGGTGCGAGACTCGTACCGCCCATTGCGGTGACGATCCGGTCGACGGACAGTTCTGACGTCGGTGCACTGTGAACCGCTTTACCGTTGCGCAGCACCGTGACTGCATCACTGACCCGCATCACCTCGCCTAGTCGATGCGAAATGAACAACACGCCCAGACCGGAGGCGGCGCACTGCGTGGTCACGTCCAGAAGGCGTTGTGTCTCCCGCGCCGGCAGTGTGGACGTCGGCTCGTCAAGAACGAGGAGCGAGCAGTCGGCGCTGGCCTGCAGGCCGCGGGCGATCGCCACGATGGTCTTCTCGGCCTTGGTCAAGGCGTCGACCGGGGTGTCGATCTTTGACTCGAGATCGAACGGCTCGAGTGCTTCGATCACCGCTGCCCGCTCGAGACGCTGGTCGATCCGCCACCGCCGAGTCGGGATGTTGCGCCCCAGGCTGAGGTTCTCCAGCACGGTCAACGACTCGACCAGAGCAAGGTCTTGGTGGACGAATGCGACTCTTTCGCTGAAGTTGTGGCCGTCACCGCCGACTTCCAGGCTGCCGGCATCACGCTGGTAGAAGCCCGCGAGGATTTTGACGAATGTCGATTTCCCCGAACCGTTCATTCCGACGAGTGCATGAACGCTAGCGGCCGGAATCTCGACGTGAAAGTCGTCGAGTGCTGCGTTGTCACCGAAGCTCTTACTGACCGACTCGGCTCTGAGCGCCGGAGAGCGATTCGCCGTCGAGATACTCATGAGCCCAACCAGATTCGTCGGTACTCCGACATGTAGTCGATGTCACCTTCCCACTGACCCTGCTGCGGAATGTCGGCAATGTTGTCGGTGGTGATGAGTCGGGTAGGCACGTGTTGTTCCACGATGTCCTGGCCCGACAACAGACGGTTGACGTTGTCGAACGCAGCCCACGCGCCCCATTTGATCGGCACCGCAGAGGTGGCGTTGGCCTGCCCATTGCGGATGAGCTGTAGCCAGGGAGCGATCCCGTTGAAGCCCCCCACACGCACACTGTCGAACCCGGCACCGCGGATGGACGGCAATGCGCTGAGCATCGATGCGTCGTACGCGCCGATGACGGTGTTGATCTTTGGGTTCTCGCGGAGAGCACTGACCATCAAACTCGGCACCCGAGTGGAAGCTTCAGCCGCGGTGAATTTATCCTCACGCACGATCTCACATGTCTTGCACGCCTGCAGGGTTTCGCGGGCTCCTCTAATCCACTCCCGCACAACGTTGAACTCGGGGGCCTCGGTGAGATAGGCCCGCGCTTGTCCGCCGGACTGCCAGATCATGTAATTGGCCAAGTTGACGCCTTGTTCGGCGATGGGCTGGTCGACCTCGAAAGACACCCCAGTGGGGGAGGGCTCGTTACCACCGTCCCAGCTGCCGACCACAATCCCCGCGCCACGAGCCCGCTGGACGGCGCCCGCTACCGCCTCGACGGACACTGCACTGAGGATGATTGCGTCGTAGTCCTGGTCGACGGCCTCGCTGATCGCGCGGTTCTGAATTCGTGGGTCGAGTTGGCCGTCGACTACCCGCAGGTTCCAGCCGAGGGCGTTCGCGGCAATTTCTGCGGCTTCAGCTGGACCTTTGCAACCTTCTGCTGCGAACCCGCAGGCAATCCACATCACCTTCACGCCCGGTCGAGCGCGCGGCCCCTGGGTTGGTCCCGGCCACGTCGTGACCGGTTTCATGGCCGCTTGGCTGGCGTTCTCGTAGGCCGACACATCGACGACTGCCTTATCAGCACCTGTTGCGGCAGCGTTATCGAGTCCCGAGGAACAGGCTTGCGTAACCAACGCAATGACCGCCACAAAGACGCTGCAACAGAACGATTTCCGAACCATGATTCTCCGAGTCATTCATTTTGGGGTGATCGGGCGATGCGCCGTAGCTTCGATGAGCACCTCATGCATGGACAGGTGTGGTTGCTCGACACGTCCAGAGCGCAGACGTCGACGGCGCGAGTACTACTCGATGAAACGGTCACTCATCCCGGGTGATGCCTCAAAAGCCGATGGACACAGAAGATTCGGCTTCCGTGCCGCCCTGGTCTTATGACGAAAATTGGGCCGTGACCATGTAGCGAACATCCACCGCGTCGTCACATCGGACTCGGGCGGACGGGTGAGTGACTCTGCCGCCCAGACGGGAATACCGAAGGGGGCAGGGTGCGCAGGTACTTAGTCGGGCGAGTTGCAGATCCGCTACCCGCGTTACCTCCAAACTGTGTAATGAACCAACACCATGTGTAATAGAGATAGTCTCGCCGACCGGTGTTGCCGTGTCAAGAGGAAGTGCGAGGCAGGTTGCAAAGAACCGCAGGCGGTGAGCAGGTGGTGTGTCATCTCAGCGCACGCGGCGCCGGCCTAGGTGGCGAACTCGACGATATATGCGCAGTGGATTCGTGATTGGAGAGATTCAATGGCGACATAGACGAATTCTGTTGTTTGCAAAACGATTACACTGCGCCGAGGTGATGACGGAACCAACCGCCGCATTCCCGTCGCTACACCGAAGATTCGTCGGTTCCGGTCAAACTCGTGAGCAGTGGCGAAATAGACTGGCGTCACGAGGTTTTCCGTATCGTTGTCGAAGTTGGGGGTCGTCCCGTCGTGAGCCGGCTCAAGGTACGCGAGATCAACCTTTAGGCGATCGGCACGCTGGTTCAGCCTCAGGCCTGGATGCTGCGGCTGATTTGCCTGCCACACGCCGACTCCGACTCGTTGCCACCAACGCCGAAGCGATCGATCACCTGGGACCAGGGCACCGAGATGACGCGTCACCTTGCGACCGCCGAAAAGCTGTACGCGCCTGTTCATTTCTGCGATCTACGCTCACCCTGGTAACGCGGCAGCAATGAGCACGAACCGGCTACTGCGGGATTGCACCCCCAGGGGCGTGACCCTGCGGGACCGCTCGCCCGAGAATCCACAGCTGTGGAAAGCGAACTCAACAACCGTCGCCGGAGAGTCCTGCAAGTCCGTTGTCTCGCGGACGTATTCGCCACCTCGCTAGCCTCGCGAAGTCCGCCGGTGTTGCGACGTTGACCAGAACTCACCCCGGAGCGGGCCGCTCAGAGATGGACCGGAGCCCGACAGGATTCGTGAGGTCGCTTCGGCTGCCCGTCGTCAAACGTCCCCACGGTGGCGGTGACACAGAAACAGGGCACAGCTCGACTCGCCGTGCGATTCAATGGACGAGAAGTGCAGTGGGCTCACCCGCTACGGATGTATCCCTCAGACGCTTGCAGCAGCCAAAAGTGCCTCGACGTAGGCGGTTTCGTTGGCCGCGAAGCGATCAGCGGGCATCGTGAGGGTGAGCGCACATTGCGGGTGGCGTTCGCCGAGGTACATGGGGACGGCTATGCCCCACACGCCGTCAAGGTACTCGCCGCGGTCGATGGCATAGCCGCGCTCTCGTATTTGGGCGAGCTCAGCGCGCATCGCGTCGACATCGACGATGGTGTTGGCAGTGCGCCGCGTGAGAGTACGGCTTGTCAACAGGCGTTCGGCGTGGTCGTGCGGCGCGAAAGCGAGAAGGCACTTGCCCGAGGAACGCGCGTGGATGTCGCCAGCGCGTCCGATTTGAAGTGCTGCCACGCGGATGGCGTGGTTACCCTCGGCGACCGCGATGATCATGACGTCATCGCCTGTCCAGCAGGAGGCGTAACCGGATTCGCCGGTCTGTTCGGTGACCTGGTGCAGCGCAGACAGCACCGCTGGGGACGGCTTGACATCGGCTTCGATCTGGGAGTAGAGCGACAGCACTTTCTCCGTCGACAGAGAGTATGTCCTACCGTGTTTGGCGAGGTAACCGCATTCCGTCAGCGTGTTCAGCAGGTGGACGGCCGTGGTCAGGTTCAAACCAAGCGATGACGCGATCTCCTGTCCACGCATACTGCGGTTCGCACTGATCTCGTCGAGAATGGCCAACGCTCGAGCTACCGACTGAATCCGGCCCGCTCGCCGGGCCTGATCCGGTTCACCCGACGAGGCCGCGTCCTCACTTTCGTCGACCATCATCCTCTCCTTGCCGAAACTCGCCTAAAGTAGCACAGTCGGACAGATGGTTTCACCATTGCACAGGCCGATTGACGCGCTCTAGTCGGTCCGTCATCCCACGCGTCGCGGCTTTGCTGCTGTCGCCGTCCAATCGAGCGTCGACAGCTCCACCCCCGGTGCGTGCGGCGAAGTCCGGCCGGGTGGCGTGGTAGTTCCCCGCGGCTGTCGGGCCACCGGGGGGATTTGCTGGGCGATGGATGAATCCCACGGCATGGGGGCGACTGCGCCCTACTGACCCTTGACAACGCCAGAACTACCTGACCACAATCGTCACTATTGCACAGTATGTTGCACAATATAACAGCTATGAGGTGGCTTGATGTTTGGTGCTCAGTGGTGGGATAGGTATCAGCAGACGCTCAACGAGGACGCGCAGTGGCGCGCGGCGTCGCGGTGGGTGGACGCCCGCGTGCTCTTCGTGGTCGACGACGAACCGGTTGCCGGCTTGGAGGTTCGCCAAGGCCGCGCTCTCGGGGTTCAATTCGGTTTCCCCGGCCGCGGTGCGGACATTGTGCTGACGGCGCCGCGCAGTGAATGGGCTCGGCTGCTGGAAGGCGACATCGATTGGTTCGAGGCCACGTCACCTGGTCTGGGGCGGCTCGTCGTTTCCGGCGACGTGGTTGCAGCCATGCGCAATGCGAAGAGCATGTGGTTGATGCTGGGCGCACTGAGCCGGGTCGACAAGCCAGCTGCTGCCATACCGCAGCCATCACCTTCGCCCAGCCCGTCGGGCCACGACATCACCGGCCGGTACGTCACGGTCAACGGTTCGCGTACGTACTACGAGGAGGCTGGCGATGGTCCAGCCATCGTCTGCCTGCACGCGGCGTCCCAGGACGCCATGATGTACCGACACGTGCTGGAGGGGCTGTCGGACTCGTACCGGGTGATCGCCCTCGACGCGCCAGGACATTGCAAATCTCATCCCCCGGTCGGCGGCTTGTTCACAAGCATCACCCAACACGCCGAGTTCAACGAGGCGTTCATGAGGGTGCTCGAGCTGGACCGACCCGCTCTCATCGGCTGCTCGTTCGCCGGCAACCAGGTGCTGGAATTGGCAGCTCGCCAGCCGGGTGCCTACAGCGCGATCGTCTCCAGTGAAGGCGCGGACTACACGCCTACGGTCTCAGATTTCTTTCTGGAAATGATGCGCACCGACGGTCACCAGATCGTCGACGCATGGTGCCAATCGATGATCGGAAACCGAACACCGGCCGATCGCCGAGACGACGTCGTCTGGCAAATTCAAAGAAACCCCGCCGAGGTCATGGTCAGCGACCTGATCGGATACGGGCACTTCGACAAGCGCGATGACATGGGTCGCATTTCCGATCCGGTGTTGCTGTTGCGTGGCGACGCAGACTGGCTGGTGTCGCAAGAACAGGTCGAGGCCACTGCCGCGCGTATCAGTGGGAGCCGCATCGCCCTGCTAGCAGGCACCGGTCACTACCCGATGATCGAAAACCCTGTGGAGTTCAACCAAGCCGTGCGCGAGTTCCTCTCTGATGTCGGCTACGTATAGCCGCGCATTGCGACTCCGACCTCCGTTCTCGTGAGTGTGCACGCCCGGCCGGCACGGGGGTATGTGACACACGGCCAGGGCCCGGCTCAGGTCGACATCAGGTTCGACGAAGCGCGTCAGTGGGCGAACACGCCGTAGTTGGAAGCAATCTGCCACCGTGCGTCAACCATGGTCACCCCAGCCGGCGCTGGGTGAGGACACCACACCCGCCACGAGTCAATCGGCCTCAACGGCTCACACCGGATCGAGTGCGCCGGAGTTCGAACTTTCAGTGGGCCGCACTGAAGTCGGGTGCCGGAAGTGGTGGCCAGTCCAACCCATGAGCTCACCCGAAAGTCGGTCGATGCAAGAACCCCGACGTCGGCGACAAGTGTGACTCGATGTTGGTTCCCTTGCGCTGATCCCGCTTGAACCTGGCGGCGCGGGTGCGCCTCTACCCGAGGCGGTGCCGGCCTGCTCGCGTCGATCGATAGTGCGTGTATGACGCAGGGTGACAGCCGTCGATGGCAGGTAGGCAGACTAGATGGAGCGCCTCGCCTCGAAAGGCCCTGGTGCGGAGCCAACCTCAGCAGACACGTCTGGGTGCGCCCGATGAGAAAATGGTCGTTGAGTCCCCGAGCAATGCAGCTGGACTGCAGATCTCCGACCGAGACCTTTTTGAGCCCTGGACTTTTCCTCAACGCTCAGCATCCAAAGGTGTGAACGTGGCGTGGTCGACGCGGTATGCGATCCGTAGATGCCGAGGCTGGTGGGAATGCGTTTCCTCGACCCAGCGTGCCGGAGTCGTTGGACGGTGTCGTGGCGGGAATCGGGCCGGCCATACTGAACTGGCCGGCCCGACGCCCACCGAAACTAGGCGCATGCCGTCTGAAGTGTTATCAGTTCCTCGGTGTCGCTACTACTTTGACGAGAACATTCAGATTCCCTGCCCCGGCCGAACTGTACGAGACCACTGTTGCTCCGCAGCCCACCGCGCTGTTCCTTCTCGCTTCGGGCGCGGACGCGCACGACTCGGTCCTATGTTTGGTTGAGTATCGCGGTGACGCGAATCTCGACTCGCATAGCAGGTAGCCCCAAACTGGTGACACCACTTTGCGTCCAGATTGGCGCTACATCCCCCAAGTGTTCGGCGAATTGTGGTGTCATGACGGCATTGTGGTCTTCCCAAGAGGCCCCCCGCTCGTCATCGATGACGTGGTAGGAGTTGATATGGACGACGTCAGACCACTTCGCACCAGCAAGGGCGAGCGTACGAGTCAGGTTGTCAAAGGCCAGCCGGATTTCCGCGTCTAGCGCTTCCGGGATGTTGAACTCGTCGTCCCATCCTCCTTGGCCTGATGTCTCGACGCGGTCACCGATGCGAAGCGCTTGACTGTAGCGCAGCCGTTTGACCATGGCCTCGCCGTATCCGGGCGTAACGAACAGTTCCACGTTCGGCATTTTCGTTCCTTCTCTTCATTGTTGATTCCCCGATTGTGGGGCTGTCAGCGGACAGATCGTCGAAACCAGCAGAGCAGGGCAATTCGCCTTTCACGCGACCGCGGATTCGGCGCCTCGTGGCGAGCGACGTCCTCCCAGCCAAAGTGTGGCATAGATGCATGCACATTGGCATAATGACAGTTTGTTGGATATCGTGCGAGTCTGTCAAGGCGAAAGGTACGGAGGCAGTGGATGAGTCGGCGGACTCGGGCGTCAGAGATCCACCCACCGTCGGCCCATGTCCGGCGGGCCGGCGCCAAGACTCGTCTCGGATGTGGTGTGGACCGTGCCGCCGATAGGCTCCGATGCAACGGCTTTCCTCAGCGGATCGCGGACTTGCACGGTCGCGTGTATATGGGTGATGCACGCGGCATGCAGCGACGTTCAGTCCTGATGCCAGCCTTTAGTGACTCCAAATCGTCTGCTGAAGAACGCGATACAGCTCGTCGCCGCAAACGACGGGACGTCGACTGGTGCCGTATAGTCGGCGACCAAACCCCAGAAGGCAAGGCTCTGAGCCAACGACGACTGATCCGTCGCGATGGCCGAAGGCCTTTCAAAAGTACGAAGTGAGTTGACATCTCGCTCGGGGAACTGGCGCATTGCGCGCCCTCGCCACCAATAGGAGCGGTCGGCCGCCAATGCCAACTGTCAGCTGATTCAACAAGGGAAGATCATGGAGCACGTTCTGCATGCTTTGATCGGGGACCTCTCCACGCTGGCGGGCAACGCGGTCAAGGCCGTGGCACTCTTCCTGACTGCAACCGCGCTCTTCCGGTTGAGCGGGCGACGCAACCTGGCCGACTTCGCCCCCTTCGACTGGCTTGTCACCGCAGCTGCGGGCGCAATCGTCGGACGAACGGCCACCGCCCCCGACACCTCGTGGCTTTCGGCGACTGTCGCGCTCGTCAGCCTGCTCACGACTCACGCCCTGCTCGCGAGGCTTCGATTGTTCCCGCGACTGCAGCGCATGATCGACCCGCCGCAACGAATACTCATCCGGGACGGCCTCATCATCGAGAACAACGTCCGTCGGTGCGGGCTGACCGCAGCTGACCTCGACGCGATCTTGCGCCAACATGGCCACCGCGATGCGAACAGGATTCATTTAGCGATCTTCGAGACCAAAGGTACAGTCTCGATTTTTCTCCGCGACGGATCCACTGGTGAACGATGTGCGCCATCGAGTTAGGGGCGAGTGCGCTGTCCAGCGCTCGTACAACCCAAGCGGCAACGAAGTGTTCAACACTCCGACTGTCAGTCAAGCCTCGACACAGGATTGTCGGCCACGTCCCGAGGCTCCAGTGTGAGGACGATCTTGAGTTCGCCTGTGCGATGTATGTACCATCGAGTACAGTCGATCAATTGTTCGACGCGATCGCTGCCAGAAAGGCATTCGAGGCGACCGGGAATATGCCGAGCCGCGGGCCTGGATAACTGTACGCTGCGGTACATCCGGCAATTGCCCGGTCGAAGATCGATGGCTGTCCGCCGCCGACCTTGGTCCTGGTGCGGACGATGAAGCGCATCGAAGCCCGTGGCAGTTCATTCACGTCGCGTAGTAATCCCCGGGTAGGTCGCCGATAGATGTAAGTGAGGCAGTAGTTCTGTGCGACTGGATCTCTCGACGAAATGAGGCCGGGATGACTACGCTTGCAGCGACATCGCAGGTGGCAACCACGACAGCCATCATTGGTTACCTGATGTGGAGAACCGTCGGGTGGCGAGACGGTGCGCAGTTCCGAAGGCGGGTAAAGGTCAGAGTTGCCTTCGTCATCTTCGTGGGTTCCAATGCCTTGATTCAAGATGGGACCGCCCGCATCTTGCTCTTGCTGTTCGTGTGCACTCCGGTTGCAATGGCGGTGATCTACTCCTGCATCAAGCGAAAATGCCGTCGTCCCACAACATCGTGATCGCTGCGACGCCTGTGAACAATCGAGGGTACGGGCGCGGTGGCGAAATAGGTCGCTAACGAACGGATGCACATGAATGCCGCGGGTTTTGTGAAACAGTCTGGTGCTGATACGCATTCGAGTCCTGCGAATGGCACGGCATCCACTTCGCCGCGGTGTTCAGCTCGGTCTGATCATAGGAATTAGCACGGGCCGCTCAGAGGGCTGGATTTGGCGGAATCGGTCTTACGCGCGTACGGAGACGCCGTCCGTCAGCCCGCTACCGGAACTAAAACTGTTCCGTATAGTACAGTTCGTCTGAATCATCATCAGGCAAGGAGCGATGTGAACACCCCAACCAAAACGGTCTTCCGCGGCAGCAGTGGAGATTTGGCCGGGAAGCTGGAGATGCCGACCGGCACCCCGCAAGCCTGGGCACTGTTTGCGCACTGCTTCACCTGCGGCAAGGACAACATTGCTGCAGGCCGGATTTCGCGTGCCCTGGCCAACCAGGGTATTGCGGTTCTGCGATTCGACTTCACCGGCTTGGGCGAGTCCGATGGTGACTTCGCCGCGACCGGCTTCAGTTCCAACGTTCAGGACTTGATCTGTGCCGCAGACTATCTCCGTGAGCAATTTGTCGCGCCAGCGATCCTCATCGGACATTCTCTGGGCGGTGCGGCAGTCCTAGCAGCCCGTCCGCACATCCCTGAGGTTCGCGCAGTCGTCACCATCGGCGCCCCGGCCGACCCGGCCCACGTCACCGGACTGCTGAGCAACGCGTTGCCCGCCATCGAATCCGGCGAGGCCACGGTGTCAATCGGGGGTCGACCATTTCGGCTGCGCCGCAGCTTCCTTGATGACATCGCTGAGCAACCGCAGCGTGAGCGCATCTCGAGACTTCGCGCCGCGTTACTCGTCATGCACGCACCCACCGACGAGGTGGTGTCGGTGACCAACGCGCGGGAAATCTTCGATACCGCCCGGCATCCCAAGTCATTCATTTCACTCGACGGCGCCGACCACCTTCTCAGCAACCGGTCCGACGCCGAGTACGCGGCGAGCGTCCTCGCCGCCTGGACCAGCAAGTACATAGCAGCGCCATCCACGAGTACCCGCGTCACGGACACCGAGGGTCTCGCCGATGGCGTCGTGCGGGTTGCGGAAAGCCGGACCGGCAGACTGAGTGAGGAGATTAGTGTGCGCCGGCATCGTCTGACGGCAGACGAACCCCACCCGGTCGGCGAAGACACCGGGCCCACTCCGTACGAACTACTTCTGGCTGCGCTGGGAGCATGCACGTCGATGACGGTGCGGATGTATGCCGACCGGAAGCAGTGGCCGCTTGAACGCATCGTCGTCAACTCGCGCCACTTTCGCATTCATGCGAAGGATTGCGCCGAATGCGAGACCGCCACGGGAATGGTCGACCGGATTGATCGTGACATCACCCTCATTGGCCCGCTCGACGACGATCAACGCGCCACATTGCTCGAGATCGCCGACAAGTGCCCGGTGCATCGCACCCTTCGTTCCGAAGTCTCCATCCTCACCGTTGAAACGAAAGCCGACGAAGAAGAAGACTGACACGAACCGGACGTGTCCTTCGAGGCAATTGTCATTCATGGCGTTCCTGACTGCGACCAGCACCTCGACGTCGGTGTTCCTGACCATCGGAATGACGTTGATGCGGCTCATGTTGCGACTGACGTCCGATACACCGGGTCCGGTGTCGCGTACAACGGCTCGAGCATCCTCGGCGCGGCGATCGCACCGTTCGTCGCGGCGTGGTTGGCCACCTCCTATGGGGTGGCGTGAATGGGCGTCTATTTGATTGCGCCGCGTTGCTGACGCTCATTGCGCTTTTTGGTCATGCGAGAGACGAGATGCCTCACTCGACGACATCGAGCATCTCGTCCCGCTGCCTTGCGCCCACCTTGCGCACCGACAGGCACATGACCGCCGCGACGGCGCACAGGCCCGCCGCGAGGTAGAAAGCGAGGTCGTAGTCGCCGCGCAGATCGCGAATCCATCCGGCACCCGCGGCGGCGACGGCTGCGCCGAGCTGGTGGGACGCGAACACCCACCCGAACACGACCGGCGTCTTGTCGCCGAAGTAGTTGCGGCACAGGGCAATCGTCGGCGGCACCGTGGCCACCCAGTCCAGGCCGTAGAAGATGATGAACACCCACGTGCCCGGCTCGGCGTGCGGGGAGAGCAGGGCCGGCAGGGCGAGCAGCGACAACCCCCGCCCGGTGTAGTAGATGACCAGCAGCACACGTGCGTCCACACGGTCGGTCAACCACCCGGAGAACACGGTGCCTGCGACGTCGAGGACGCCGACCACGGCGAGCAGTCCGGCGGCGACGGTCGTCGGCATCCCGTGGTCGTTGGCGGCGGGGATGAAGTGGGTGCCGATGAGCCCGTTGGTGGTCATCCCGCAGATGGCGAAACTGCCTGCCAGCAGCCAGAAGGCCGGCACCCGTGCGCCGAGTGCCAACCCGGACAACGCCGCCGCGGAACTGCTGCCGGGGGGCCGCGGTACCGGCTCCGCAGCCACGGCGGCCGGCTGACCATAACGCCCAAGGCCTTTGTCCCGCGGCCAGTTTCGCATCAGCAGCAGGACGGGCGGAATCACGGCGAGCGCGGCGGCGGCGACCAGCAGCGAAGCCCAGCGCCAGCCGTGCTGCGTGGTGACGGCGGCGACCACCGGCAGGAAGATGAGCTGACCTGTCGCACTGGCGGCGGTCAGCACGCCGGTGACCAGCCCGCGCCGTGCGTCGAACCACCGAGTCGCGATCGTCGCGACGAAACCCATGGAGATGGCCCCGGTCCCCACACCGACGAGCACACCCCACAGCAGCACCAACTGCCAGCTGGCGGTCATCGTGACGCTCAGCGCGCTGCCGGCCGCGATCAATGTGAGCGCGGCGGTCAGCACCGGGCGAACACCGAAGCGATCCATCAAGGCCGCGGCGAACGGCGCGGTCAGGCCGAACAGCGTCATGTTCACCGACATCGCGAGCCCGACCGTTCCGTGCGACCAGCCGAACTCGTGGTGCAACGGGTTCATCATCACCCCGGGCACGGAGCGGAAGCCGGCGGCGCCGAGCAGCGCGACGAAACTGACTGCGGCCACCACCCAGGCCCAGTGCAGGCGGAGGGTCGCGCGCGCAGACGGGTCTGTGACGGTCACCGCTCGACTATGTCGGCCCCCGGCCGTAGAGGCTAGTGGCAAGACTGCCGATATTCGTCAAAAACATGCCATCATGGCGCCATGTCCGCTCACCGGGTCGTCGTGCTGCTGCTCGAGCCGGTCATCGGCTTCGACGCCGCGATCGCGCCGACGCTGTTCGGCGCGGCCCACGATTCCGACGGCGTGCCGCTCTACGAGGTGACCACCTGCGGGATGACGACCGATCCCGTCCTCGCCGACAACGGGTTCTCGATGATCCCAACGGCGGGTGCGGAGGCCCTGGCCGCCGCCGACACCGTGGTCGTCCCGGGCACGAAGTACCGGCCGGCGCGAACCGACGGCCGGCTCGACCCGCAGGTGGCGGAGGCATTGCACAACATCCCGGCCACGGCCCGCGTCGTCTCGATCTGCACGGGCGCCTTCGTGCTCGCCGCGGCGGGGTTGCTCGACGGACGACCCGCCACGACGCACTGGAAGCACGCCGCCTCACTCCGCGCGCTACACCCGCGAGTGCTGGTCGACGAGAACGTGCTCTTCGTCGACGACGGCGACGTGCTCACCTCCGCGGGTCTTGCTGCCGGTATCGACCTGTGCCTGCACATCATTCGGGGCGACCACGGAACGCAGGTCGCGAACGCCGTCGCGCGCTACTGCGTGGTGCCGCCATGGCGTGAGGGCGGGCAGGCGCAGTTCATCGAAAGCCACGTCCCGACAGACGATTCCGCGTCCACGGCGGCGACCAGGACGTGGGCGGCGCAGAATCTGCACGAACCGTTGACGATCAGCCACCTCGCCGAGCATGCGGGCATGAGTACGCGAACATTCATCCGTCGCTTCCGGGACGAGACCGGCCAGCCGCCAGGGGAGTGGATTCGCAACCGCCGCATCGACCGCGCCCGTGAACTCCTCGAGGGCCACGACCTCAGTGTCGACGAGATCGCCCGGCGCTGCGGGCTGGGCTCGGGCGGCAACCTCCGGCATCACCTGCGACGCGGGCTGGGCATGTCACCGTCGAGTTATCGCAAGGTCTTCGCCGGCCACGAGCGTTAGCGCGGCCTCCGGCCATCTCGTCGTCTGCGCCGCTCGTTGTCCTGCGCTACGTGAGTCCGCGGCCAGCAAAGCAAAAGCTCGCGCCACAGTCGGCGAACCCCGATTGTGGCAATTCCGTTGCCATCAGTGGCGATCACCTCGTGCCGTGACGGCCGCAGGCCAGTCTTCGGGTCGACCAACCGGCGGCCCGCCGACGCCGAAACCGACACGCGCGCACCGAAATAGCAACCACTCGGCAATGGCGTTCTGACAGGACGACGCTGTCTGTTCGGCCCTGCGGTAGGCTCACGGCAACAGCGGCGACCCCGCGGCCTTTCGATGGGGCACTGCCCGAGGGGGATCGGCAGACGGAGTCGCCACCAGTCGCCGGGGGGCAATGTGAGGATGTGTCGGGCGTCGGTCGGCCGATCGGCCGCTGCCGCACTCGCGGTCATCGCACTGCTGGCGGGAGTCAACCTCCTGGACGCACCCGACGGTGAGCGTCCGCGGATCGTGCTGACGAACCAGCCGGGAGGAGACTCCGATTCGTCCGGCGGGTCGAGCTCGACCGGGTCCAACTCGTCAGGTGACTCCGGTTCCTCGGGCGACTCGAGTTCCTCGGGCGACACCAGTTCCTCTGGTGACTCGGGCACCGGAAACGCATCCACGACTGGCGACACGTCGACATCGGGCGACACCAGCACCGGCGACGACACGAGCACCGGAGACACCTCCACATCCGGTGATACCTCGACCGGCGACTCCAGCAGCGGCGACTCGTCCACGTCGGGCGACTCGACGACAGGGGACTCGACCACATCGGGTGACACCAGCACGTCCGGAAGCACCTCGACACCCGGCGACACCGGCGGTTCGGGCGGCGGGGGGACCCTTCCCGTCCACTCGGACGGTCCCCCGGCCGAAGCCACCCCCACGGTACTGACCCCGGACCCGATCGCGGATGCGGTGATTCCAGAGATCATCGCTCCCACGCCGCCAGTGCCCGTCGCTCCAGCGCCGCCGGTGCCCGTCGCACCAGTGCCGCCGCCGTCGTCCATCTGGGCGGCATTGCTGGCGGCGACCGGTCCGCCTCCACCCCCGGTCGAGCGGCAGTCACCCCCGACGGCGTTCGAACTCCTGACCGGCGGCGTACCGGTCGCTCGAGGCCAAGCGCCGGCGGTGACGCCGTTCGTGGCGCCCGAGATCAAGTCCAGTGCGTCCCCGGCGGGCTCAGGGCGAGACGATCAGCTGTTGGTCTCGGTTGCCGTTGTCTGTGCCCTCCTTCTGGCCTTCATCTCTTTCCTTGGATGGCGCCGCAACAGGTTCGGATGACCATCGAATGGCCGGGAAGCAGGCGTCGTCCTCGACGTTGGGGTGTCGAGTCGAGCGGTCCCCGGCCGGCGAATGCTTGATCAGCGTCCTGGTGTCGGTGGTCGTCCTGATCGGCATCGTCTGGAACCTGCCCGCATCCCATCTCAGAGAACGACTCGTCGAACCGCTGCAACCCATCGCCGAATCCACCGGACTGCAACAGAAGTGGAGCATGTACGCGCCCGACCCGATCTCGGTGGTGGAGACGCTGGAGGTGAGGGTCGAGATGGCAGAGGGCGGCGTCCGCACGTGGACGTCCGAACGCACCCACCCCGCGATCAGTTCTCTGCAGTGGTATCACTGGCAGAAGCTCAAAGAACAACTCATCCGCAACAACGCGGCGATGCCCGATTTCGTGCGCTGGGTGGTCGGCGAACTGACATCGCCAGGCGAACGCCCCGTCCGTGCAACGGTCCTGGTGCATCGGGAGGCGCTGCAGGCGCCCGGTGCGCACCGCCCAGGCATGGTGACAGTGCGGACGGTGTACCGCAGCGAGGTGCGCGCAGTGCCGTGACGATACACGTCGATCGAGCGCGAACGGCCTGGCTCACGTTCTGGTTTCATCCCCAACCGATGTACGTCCTCGGCATGGTGCGCATCGTCTTCGGCGTCCTCATCGTGGCGTGGACGTTGTCATTCCGGACTGATCTCACCGACTTCTTCACCTCGAAAGGGGTTGTCGCGCAACCGAGAAGCGATGCGTTCGAGTGGAACATCTTCCACCATGTCAGCGACACCACCGTGTCGATCGGCTGGTGGGTCCTGCTGCTGGCCGGCATCGCGTTGACCCTCGGTTGGCACAGTCGACTGGCTGCGCTCGCCGTGTTCGTGCTCGTGCTGTCCTTCCAGTACCGGAATCCGCTGGTGTTCAACGCCGGAGACGTACTCGTCAGAGTCGAAGCACTCGTCATCGCACTGGCGCCGGCGGGTGCGGCCCTGTCCCTGGACGAACGGCGCCGATACGGTTCGTTCTGGTCGGCGCAGAGCCGCGCACCGTGGCCGTTGCGGCTACTGCAGATTCAGTTGACGATCATCTACACGGCGACCTTCGTCGCGCGGCTGACGGGGGAGAAGTGGCCCGATGGCACCGCTCTGTCGTACGCATTTCGGCTCGAGGACATGCTGATCATCCGCGTCCCCCGGCTGATCTCCGAGAACCCGTTGCTGATGAACGTGGGCACGTGGGCGGTTCTGGTGGCCGAAGTGCTGATCGGGATCCTGATCTGGTTCCGTCGTTTCCGGCGGGTGGTCGCGACGATCGGCGTGACGCTGCACCTGGCGATCATGGCGACCATCGCCGTCGGCTTCTTTTCTCCTGCCATGCTCGTGCTCTACCTCGCCTTTCTCCCCGCCGAGACCGCCACGAGGTGGGTATCGCGGCGCAACAGTCCCCGACCGTCGCAACAGGACGCCGCCGGCACCTGACTCCCGTGTACGCCGACGGGAAGTCAGGCGCTGTCGCGCTGGTGTGTCGTGACGACTCGCAGACGCGGCGGCTGAGCACTCGAGCCTCGCGACCCGATCTGAACGAGCCCCGTTTCCCGCACGATCCCCAACGGGCCGGGGCCGGCGAATCGAGCCAGGCCGGCTGCCCTCAGCGCGTAGCCCGCCTTGGCTTGGCGGAAGCCGACCATGGTCCCGATACCGGTCATGCTGATCATGCCGAAGATTCCGAGGGCGGCAGCGGTGAACAGAGCCCACATCGAGACCGTGCGGATGATCGTGCCGACGCAGGGAGAGCCCGGCTGCAGTCCCGAACGAGCGCTGACCTGATCGGTGAGTGCCTTCACGATCGCGGGTAGCGCCGCCGTCTCGGCCGCCAACGTCGGGAACGTCTTCGTCAGCAGCGCTGGGTCGATCGGAAGGGTGAGGAGTCGCATCCCCTGAAGGGCGTCCAGTGACGTCCCCAGCCAGGGGAACTGCGTCGAGAGACCAGCCGTCGACGAAGGGTTCGGGTACACGGCACGGATCAGCCGGGGATCTGCACCAGTCAAGCGATCCGGTGTCACAGGCGAGCCACTGAGCTGCTGCTGGATCAGCCACTGCAACTGGGCCCAGGTCAGCAAGACGAACCACTGCACCAGATTGGTCGGTGGGGCCACCGCCGTTGCGGAGACGAGCGATACCACCGTCGTCGCGGCCGCCGGAACCGCCACGGGTGCAGCGGCATCCGGGTAGGCGGCAGGTGCGATCGGTGCATCGACGGTGGCGGGGGCACTGCCGTCGACGGGGGAGGCGCCGCCGCTTGGCGTGGTGTCGACAGCAGGCGCGGGGATGCTCACAGTGTCGGTGTTCACGGCGTCGGAGTTCACGGCGTCTGTGCTCGAGGGGCTTGCCGGGACGTCCGCGGTGGCGTCGTCTGCAGTCGTTGTTGCGGTGGCGACGGGTATCGACCCTGACGACGAATCTGTGTGGGTGCTCGACGTCGTGGTCTCGGCGCCGGATTCGCCGTCCTCAGCGGGTGGGTCGATCACCGGAACGTCCTCGGGCGACTCGGTGTCGGGCACCGAGGGCGGCGAATCCACCGTGCTGTCCGTGGACGTGTCCGGTTCCGAGGACGGTGGGGCGGCATCCTCCGTCCGCCCAGACTCACCGGACTCGTCGGAGTGGCCGGGGTCCGTGGCGGTGGTCTCTGTCTGCGACGGCGACGACGAATCCGACGCCGGTTCCCGAGATGATGCGTGCTCCGATCGGTCCGTGACAGAGGGGCTGTCCCGGCTGCTCGAGTCGACGGATTTCGCCGCGCCGTCGTCGGCGTACGCGACGGCGCCGCCGCCGAAGACGACGAGTATCGATGAGATCGCCCCGCCCGCGGCGATGAGCCGCCATGCCGGCACGGGGTAAGTGCCGGGTGGCCGGGCCCGTCGACCCATCGCTATGTCCGGGCTCGTTGTCGCGAGACGGTCTCGGTCACTCCGACGCACGGTCGGCAAGGTGTTCCCTGCGCCGCAATTCGTCGACTTTCTCCACGACATCGCGCTGCGCTTCCGGCGACAGTCCGATGGTTCGTGCGGCCACACGGCGTACTCCCTCGTCGCGAAGACCGGCAAGCAGGTTCAGCTCTTGATTGAGCTTCGCATAGTAAGCGTCATCGGTGAAGAACTCAGGTCTGATGCGAAAAAAGTTGGCCAGGGCGGCCATCGTCGCGCTGGACGGATTGGTCCGATTCCCCGATCTCAACTGCGACAGGTAGGGAGCCGACATCGTCAGCCCCTCCGCCTTCAATGCCGCGACCACTTCGGCGGATGTGTGCGGTCCGCGTCCGGGCGGATAAACCGTGTCGAAAAGTCTGTTCAGCCGGTCTGCGAATGTGTTCATTCTCTGCTCTTATCTTCTGCGGCCGGTGAGCGGATTCCCGTGCCGATTGGAACAGATTAAATTCTGACAATCCGTTTGCGACGCTATTGGCCAATTCGATTTGCATTTGGTGTGGATTCGAATTTTCGAGGCCACCATGGAATGGCAGCCTGGTTTGTTGCGCGTGCACATGAATACGGGGTGCGCGAACCATCGTCCGCGACGAGGGGTCCGGCCGGAACCTCCGCTGACGCCCGGTCTCCGTATTTCCGATCGATAGCTGGAAGCGGTCTGCCCGGCGGCGCATGCGTCAGCATTCGAATTGCCAACGGACACAAAAGGGCAATGTTGCCAACCGCTACCAAGCCGCTGTGTGTTAGCTGATTGCTGGTAGATCGTGATGCTGCTGCGCGTAAAACGAGATTGCGGCAGCCTATTCCGCGGCGGCCGGCACCTCACAGATTCGGGGGATCTCCCATGGCTCGACCAACCGCGCCCACAGCACCGCGACGTGCGATCGCCGCCGCGGGCATCACGGGCGCCGCCTTCGCCGTCGCCGGCGCAACGCTGCTCACCCAACACCCCGGCCTGCCGTCGCCTGCGTCCTACGCCGTCCAACTCACCTCGGTCGAGTCCCCCTGTGATCCGGATACCGCCGCGGCGTGCACCGGCGACAACCACCGCGTCACCCCGGCCGCCGCGACCGACGTGCCGACGATGCGTCCGATGTTCGGTGCTGGTGGCTGGCTCTACGGCGACGGTCTCAACGCCACGATCAACTGCACGGGCGCCGCCTGCAACGGCGGCAAGGCGGGACTACTCGGCGGCAACGGGGGTAACGGCGCCAACGGCGGAACCGGTGGCCGCGCCGGTCTGTTCTACGGCAACGGTGGTGCCGGTGGCAACGGCGTGGCCGGAGTCGACGATGGCGCAGGCGGCGCAGGTGGCCGCGGCGGGCTGCTGTTCGGCGACGGTGGCAACGGAGGCAACGGAGCTTCGGTGATCGGCACCGGTGACGTCACCGGCGGCGACGGCGGTGCGGGCGGCAGAAGCGGCGCCATCAAGGGAACGGCCGGCGCCGGGGGAGCAGGAGGCAATGCGATCTCGACGGGCAGCGCAACAGGCGGGAAGGGCGGCGCGGGCGGTGACGTCGGCGACACGGGAACCGGCGGCACGGGCGGACGCGGTGGCGACGCCACCGGCGGGACCGGCACGGCCACCGGAGGCGACGGCGGCAAGGGCGGAAACGCAGAGGGTCTGCACGGCAACGGCGGTAGCGGCGGCAGGGGCGGCAACGGCCACAACATCGGCCGGACGGGCGTCGGCGGCGACGGGGGACCCGGCGGACGAGGCGGGCTCCTGGGCAAGACCGGACCCACCGGCCTGTTCGGCACCGGTGATCAGGCCTCACCGCTGCACAAACCACGCACCTGATTCGGGGAGGGAAGAGGCCGGCCGGCTGGGAACCCGACTCCCAGCCGGCCGCGCCCACCTAGACCTCGGTCGGGAGGGCCTCCTGGCTGGCGGCCCAGGAGGCCAGGACGGCGAGGCCGTCTGCGGCCGCCGTCCCGGCGGGTGCGGTGTACACGTTCAGATGCAACTCCTGCTCGGAGGCCAGATGCATCGACTCGTAGTCCAGATCCAGCCGCCCGACGACCGGGTGGTTCAGGCGTTTGCGCCCCGTTCGCAGCACTCTGACGTCATGCGACGCCCACCGCTGCCGGAATGGCTCACTGCGCGTGGCCAATTCGCCGATGAGCGCGCTCAAGTCCTCGTCGTGCGGAGTGCGGCCCGCCTCCATACGCAGTTTCGCGGCGACATCCCGCACGATCTGGTCGTAGTCGACGAAAAGAGCTCGCGCGGCATCCGGTTGGAGGTACACGAACCGCGCGATGTTGGCTGGGCGACGCGAATCGACCAGTATCGGCGAATACAGCGCGCGGGCGAGCCGGTTCATGGCGAGCACGTCGAAGCGGCAGTTGCGGATCCAGGCGGGCGCGTCGGTGATCGCGTCGAGAACCTGCTGCAGACCGGGGCGCACGGCCACCGTGGTCCTGGCCCGGCGCGGTTCCCGGGGCTTCCCGCAGTGACGCGCGAGGTGTAGCAGGTGCAGGCGTTCGGCCTCGTCGAGTTGCAGAGCCGATGCCACCGCGTCGAGCACTTCCGGCGACGTTCCCGCCACACTGCCCCGTTCGATCCGCACGTAGTAGTCGACCGAAATCCCCGCGAGCAGTGCGACCTCCTCGCGCCTTAGCCCGGCGACCCGGCGATTCCCGCCGTAGGCAGGCAGGCCCGAGTGCTGGGGTGCGATGCGGGCACGGCGGGACCGGAGGAATTCCCGGATCTCGGCGCGTGCTTCCGTCGTGGTCATCTCTTCACCGTACGACCGGGCCGCGGCCCGCGGGAGGTACTGCAGGTGCCCCGTTACACGCCCGAGGCAGTGGTAGCGATCCCCCCGTCGACCGGGACGATGGCCCCCGTCACGAACGCCCCGGCCGTGCTGGCGAGGAACACGGCCACACCGGCCATGTCGTCGTCACGGCCGAGTCGACGCAGCGGCGTCGCTGCCCGAATCGTGTCGCCCATCGTTTCGAGAGTGTCGTCCATCATCTGCGACGGGAACACTCCTGGTGCAACGGCATTCACCGTCACATGCCGCGGGCCCAGTTCGCGGGCCAGCACCCTGGTGAGCTGATGCAGCGCTGCTTTGCTGCTGGCGTAGGAGTAATTGGGCGATTGCGCGACGTGAATGGCGGCGATGCTGCCGATGTTGATGATCCGTGCCGGATCATCGGCGGTGCCTGCCTTCTCGAGTGCCGGCAGCAGTGCCTGCACCAGCCAGAACGGTGCTTTGAGATTGAGGTCGAGGACGGTGTCCCACGCCTCGACGGGGAAGGTCGACAGCGGCTCGCGCCACATCGCTCCTGCGTTGTTGACCAGGATGTCGAGCCGGCCGCCGTCGGCGGTGACGAGCTCGGCGAGACGCCGACATTCGTCGTGCCGGGAGAGGTCGGCCGGGATGGCCCGCACCTCGCCGACGTCGGACAGCGCCTCTCGGGTCCGCGCGCACGCCAGCTCGCGGCGGGAGCTGATAATCACCCGAGCGCCCGCGCGCAGTAGCCCGCGGGCGATCATGGTCCCGATTCCGCTGGTGCCTCCGGTGACGAGGGCGACCTTCCCCGACAGGTCGAAAAGATCAGTGCGAGAGGTGAAGTGGACGGTGGACATGGTTGGCTCCGTTGCGTGAGGTGGGCCGTGGACCGGTCATCACACGCTAGGTCGCCTCTCTGGGGGCGGGAAGGCTCTGTCCGTGCGGGCACTGACAGAGCCCCCTCCGCCGCGGTTCCTTTAGCCCCCGACGAGGGCCCTCAGTGCCACATAGAACACGGACGGCCCGAGCAGGCAACCGATGCCGGTGTAGAAAGTCGCGGTCATCGCTCCGTACGGCACGAGGCGTTTGTCGGTGGCCGCGAGGCCGCCGGCCACGCCGGATGTGGTCCCCATCAGACCGCCGTAGGCCATCGCGGACTTCGGGTTGTTCAGTCCGATGACCCGGGCGATCATCGGGGTGCCGACCATCACGACGACCGACTTCACCAAGCCGGCGGCGACCGACAGCGCGATCACCTCCGAGCTCGCGCCGACCGCGGTTCCGGTCACCGGGCCGACGATGTAGGTGGCAGCACCGGCACCGATCGTCGCCAGCGATTCGGCGTCGCGGTAACCGAATGCCGCTGCGACGCAGGCGCCGACGATGAACGAGACCACGACGCCCAGCAGGATCGACAGAGCGCCGGCCAGACCGGAGCGCTTGATCTCCTTCAAGTCGACACCGTAGGCGGTGGACACGATAGCCAGATCGCGCAGCATCGCGCCGCCCATGAGACCGAGGCCGGACAGCACGGCGAAGTCGGCCAGCCCGTGCTCGCCACCGGTCACCACACCGCCCCAGTAGGCCAGGGCCAGGCCGATGATGATCGCGATGGCGGATCCATGGAGTCGGCCGCGCGTGAGGGTGCGGGACAGGAAGCCGGAGAGCAGCACCAGCGCGCCGACGACCACGAAAGCGACCAGCAGGTCGTTCTTCTCGAGTACCGAACTGAGCATCTCCATCTCAGGCGTCCTGCTTCTCTTCTTCGGTCAGCGGCGGCAGCGGTTCGGCCGGCTCGCCGATGCGGGACAGCACGGGAACCAGCGCTGCGCCTGCGGAGAGCGCTCCGAGCCCGGCGAGGACGGCCATCGGGCCGCCGGTGATCGCCTTGGCCACGTTCTGCGTGGAGGCCATCGCGATGACGATCGGAATGTACATGGCGCTCCAGAAGAGCACGCCCTGTTCAGTTGGCTTCGGGAACTTACCTTTTCGTCGCAACCATTCGGTGACGAGGATCAGCATGATCATCGCGAAACCGACACCGCCGACGTTGGCGTCGACGCCCAGCGCGACGCCGAGCAGTTCGCCGACGGCCGAGCCGACGAGCATGCACAGCGCCAATGCTGCTACTCCGTAGAGAACCATCGTGTACTCCTGTGTTGAGGGAAACCTAGGCGTCCACGCCGTCGAACAGATCGGCGTAGCGCTTGCGAAGTTCGGCCTTTTGCACCTTCCCCATGACATTGCGGGGCAGGGCCTCCACCACGCGTACGGCGCGGGGTTGTTTGAAGCGCGCGAGATCGCCGGCCACATAGTCCAACAACTCGCTGTCCCTGGGCTGCTCACCCGGTGTCGGGACGACCACGGCCACCACGGTTTCGCCGAACTCCGGATGGGGCACGCCGATCACGGCGGACTCCAGCACTTTGGGGTGGCTGTCGAGCAGCTCCTCGATCTCCTTGGGGTAGATGTTGTATCCCCCGGAGATCACCAGGTCTTTGTCTCTGCCGACGATGCAGAGGTAGCCGTCCTCGTCGATACGGCCCAGATCGCCGGTGATGAAGAAACCGTCCGGCCGGAACTCGGCGACCGTCTTGTCCGGCATCTGCCAGTATCCCGAGAACACGTTGGGTCCGCGGACCTCGACGATACCGACGTCGCCATCGGGCACCGACTGTCCGGTCTCGCGATCGACAACGCGGATCTCGGTGCCCGGCAGCGGCTTTCCGACGGTGCCGGGCTTGCGGGACCCGGCCAAGGGATTGGTGGTGTTCATCCCCGTCTCGGTCATGCCGTAGCGCTCGAGGATCGCGTGGCCTGTGCGGGCGGCGAACGCCTCGTGATCGCTGGCCAGCAGCGGTGCGGAACCCGACACGAACAGGCGCATCTGCTCGCAGCGCTCGGCGGTCAACCGCGGGCTCTTCAGCAACCGGGTGTAAAAGGTGGGTACGCCCATCAACACGGTGGCGTGCGGCAGCAGGTCGACGATGGCGTCGGTGTCGAACTTGGTGAGGTAGTACATCGATGCGCCCGCCGCCAACGTCATGTTGACTGCGACGAACAGGCCGTGGATGTGGAAGATCGGCAGCGCGTGGATGAGTCGATCATCGGCGGTGTACTGCCAAGCCTCCAGCAGCGCTTCACAGTTGGACGCCAGGTTGCCGTGGGTGAGCATCGCGCCCTTGGACCGGCCGGTGGTTCCGGAGGTGTAGAGAATGGCCGCTTGATCGGTTGCGTCGGCGTCGAAGACCTTTTCGTGTCGGTTCCGGTCGCGCAGCAGGGTGCCGTCGCCGGATTCGCCGAGGGTCTCGACGACGAGGCCATCGGTGACGTCATCGGCGATATCGGTGTAGTCGGCCAGCCGTTCGGGTGCGCAGACCAGCACCCGGGGCTGCGCGTCGCCGAGGAAGTACCTCATCTCGGCGACGGTGTAGGCCGTGTTGAGGGGGAGGAACACGCCGCCGATCTGCAGGGTCGCCAGATAGAGCGCAACAGCCTCCGGTGACTTCGCCACCTGCATGGCGACTCGGTCGCCCGGCGTGACACCGTCGGCCACCAGTCGCGCAGCGATGCGGTGCACGGTCTCCGCAGTGTCGCGGTAGCTCACGGCGCGCCCGTCGGGCAGGTCGAACAGCACCTTTTCCGGCTGGCGGGCAACATGTTCGGCGAACATGCGGTAGATGGTGGGGTGATGCGCCATCGGCGGTGTTCCTCTCTTGTGGGATCTCTAGGACGTCGCGTGCGCCAGGGCTTCGAGTGGCCCGGTGACGGCGACGGTGCGCCGGCGGACGAACTCCTCGTGGCGGCGCTCGAGCTGGCTGGGTTCGTAGAGGTAGTTGACCATTGCTCCGTAGGACTGCTGCCAGGCTTCGGCACTCGGGCTCGCCGGCCAGTTCAGCCGCCACGCGGCCGCGCCATTGCCGAGGTGGAAGCGGGCGACCGCGTCGATCGGGCGCCCGTCGTCGCGCCGTGCCACGGTCAGATAGGTGAACAACGCTGGTAGGAACCGGTTGCGAAGCCGCGTGACGTGTGGCGAGGTCAGATCCTGAGGCGCCAACTGATCCAGTTCATCAGCCAGTGAACGCAATTCGGGATCGTCGTCCGACGTGGCTTCGAGCCAGGTGCGAAAGCCGGGGATCGGCGAGAGGGTGGCGAACTGTCGCAGGTGGGGGAGTTCTGCGCTGACCTGCTCGATGACCTGCTTGATCAGGAAGCTACCGAACGACACGCCGGCCAGCCCGTCGAGTGCGTTGTTGATCGAGTACAGGGCTGCTGTGTCCGCGCTCGCCGGATCGAGCGTCGAATCGGCCTCCAGCAGGGGGGTGATTCGATCGGGAATGCCCTGCACGAGAGCGACTTCGACGAAGATCAGCGGCACATCGCCGGTCGCGGGGTGGAAGAAGGCGTAGACGCGGCGGTCGTCGGGTTGCAGGCGCCGGCGGAGCTCGGCGTCTCCGGCCATCGGGTGAACGCTCTCGTACCGCAGCAGGTGCCGGCGCAGCTGCGGCGGCGAGTTCCACGTCACTTCGGCCATGTGCAGGAATCCGCGGTTGAACCAGGATCTGAGCAGATGGTGGAAATCGTGGTCGAGAGTTCGCAGGCCGGGATGGCGGCGCATCAGGCGACGAAGATCGGAACGCATCTCGACCAGCGCCAGGGTCGCACCAGGCGCATAGTTCATCCTGCGGAGGAGCTGCTGGCGCGCCGGCTCGACTGCGGTGAACAGCCCGATCAGCTCGTCTCCTGCGTGCGAGCCGGACCCGCGGACGTCGTCCCATTGCTGGAACGCCGCGCGGACGCGATCGGCGTCGACGTCGTAGGCGGTGGTGATGTGGCAGAGGAACTGGAGCTTGGCGTCGTCGTCGAGGTCGGCGTACGCGCTGAGCGCCGCTGTCGCGATCTCCCGCAGCGATGCTTCGCCGACGTCGCTCATCAGCGTGTCGCACGCGGCGAGCAGATCGGTCAGCGACCGGCTGTCAACGCATTCCATGTGAGTTCCTCCTCGGTGCCCGGTAGCGCACCCGTCAGCGGTGTGACGGACGCAATATCCATCCGCCGACGTGATATATATAACGATGACCGTAACGTATAAAAGTGAGCTGCACCACCCCCGCGATGATTAATCTGTGCCGAGGAGGTGGCGCATGGTCCGGGTCCCGGAATCGCAGCGGGTGCGTGACGCGCTCGAGAATGCTGTCGTCGACGGCCACTACCGGCCGGGCGAGCGGCTGGACCCGGCCCAGCTCGAGAAGGAGTTCGGCTGTTCCCGCACTCCGATCCGCGAAGCTCTGCAGGCGTTGGAGCGTTCCGGGTTGGTGCAGATCCGCCCCAAGCAGGGCACCTTCGTCACCGAACTCAGCATCTCGGAAGTAGCCGAACGCTTCGAGGTCATGGCCGAACTCGAAGGCATGGCGGCGCGACTCTGTGCCGGCCGTATCGAACGGGACGCGCTGGCGGAGCTCGAATCCGCTCTGCAGGAGTGTGAGCGCCACGCGATCGAAGGAGACGCCGACGGCTACTACTACGCCAACGCCCGGTTCCACGGCGTCGTGTACGACTCCTGCGGCAACGACTACCTGCGTCAGCAAGCCCACGCTCTGAAGCGAGTGCTGCAGCCCTATCGGCGCCTGCAACTGCGCGTGCCCGATCGCATGCGGCGCTCGATGGCCGAGCATCGGATGATCGCCGACGCCATCGCACAGGGCGAGGCCGGGGCCGCCGAGAACGCGGCTCGTGACCACGTGCTGGTCCAGGTCAAGGAATTCGGTCACCTCGTGCGTACCTGGCGGCAGCTGTCGGCGAGCTGACCTTCACGCTGATGTTTCCGCGCGTAACACGCCGGTAGCACTCGCCCGCTAGTTTCCTCTGCGACAGGCCTTCGCACCGGAGGTGGGACGACAGGAGCGGCGGGAGCATGGTCGTACGCGGCAGTTCGTTCGCGATGGTGATGTCCGGCATCACCTTCACGGTCGAAGAGTGCCTGCGTGCCATCGCCTCGCAGCGGGTGCAGATGGCGCTGCTGTCGATCACCAGAGAGCGCGAGTACCACTAACCGCGCCACCCGTGTGCCCTCGATCGGGCACCGTCCCCTGCGGACACCACTCGTCTCGAGTCGATCCTGTACCACATCCGCGGATCACTCGTCGTACTTGCCGCACTGAAAACCGTCGGGTGTGAGAACCCCTCCGGTCCCGCGGCCCACTCGAATCTCGCAGCACCGTCTGCACAGCTGGAAGCGAAACATCATGTCCATCAGCTCATTACCCGAAACGTCGACCATCGACGTCCCGGTAGCCACCTCCACCCGCCTCTACAACGCCGACCTCGCACCCGTCGCCAAGCGCAACTGGGGTGTCTACAACTTCTTCGCGATGTGGATGCAGGACATCCACAGCATCACGGTCTACACCTTCGCCGCATCGTTGTTCTTCATGGGGCTCAACGGCGGTCAGGTCTTCATCGCGCTCACCGTCAGCGTACTGATCATCTGGGGATTGATGAACCTCAGCGGCATCGCCGGGCAGCGCACCGGGGTCCCGTTTCCCGTGTTGGCACGCTCCAGCTTCGGGATCTGGGGCGCCAACATCCCGGCTCTGATCCGCGCCGGGATCGCGGTCATCTACTACGGGATTCTCACCTATCTCGGCTCCACCGGCCTGCAGATCGCCGCACTGCGGGTGGCCCACGATGCCGTCGAACCGCTCACGCACCCAACATTTCTCGGACTGCACGCACTGGGGTGGATCTGCTTTGCCGCCATGTGGGTGATCCAGCTGCTGGTCGTACGCCACGGTATGGACGCGGTCCGCAGATTCCAGGACTGGGCCGGACCGGCCGTCTGGGTGGTGATGTTCGCCCTCGCCATCTGGATGGTCGTCAAGGCCGGCGGCAACGTGTCATTCGACCTGAGTCCCGACCCGGCACACGGATGGAACCTCACCTACGAGATGTGCGCCGCCATCGCCCTGAACGTGTCGTTCTTCGCGACGTTCCTGGTCAACTTCGCCGATTTCGGACGCCTGGCGCCGAACGAGAAGACCATCAGCCGCGGCAACTTCTTCGGTTTACCGGTCAACTTCGTGATGTTCGCGATCGTCGCCGTGACCGTGACATCAGCCAGCATCGTGGTGTTCGGGGAGGCGATCACCGACCCCGTCAAGCTCATCGAAAAGACCGACAGCACAGCCGTCATCCTGTTGGGAGCGCTGGTCTTCACGATCGCCACCATCGGCATCAACATCGTCGCCGACTTCATCTCGTGTGCCTACGACTTCTCCAACGTCGCCCCCAGGCACGTCAACTTCTTCCGCGGTGGACTGATCGCCGCCGTGCTCTCGGTCCTGCCGCTGCCGTGGCATCTGTACAACAATCCGGAGTCGATCGCGTACTTCGTCGGTGGACTGGGCGCTTTCCTCGGGCCGCTGTTCGGGGTTCTCATGGCGGACTTCTGGATCATCCGCAGAGGCCATGTCGACGTCGCCGAACTGTTCCGGGCCGATCCGGGAGGCAAGTACTACTACACCCGCGGAGTCAATCCGAGGGCGCTGATCGCGCTGGTCCCCGCCACCGTCGTCGCGGCCGTGCTCGCGTTGGTTCCGGCGTTCGGCGTCTGGGCGCCGTTCTCCTGGGCCATCGGCGCCATCCTGGCCACCGCGTTCTATGTGCCGATCGCGTGGTGCAGCCGCCAGACAGCGTCGGCGGAGGTGCCGGCGTGACGCACATCGTCGTGATGAACTGCAACACCAGCGAATCCATGACACGCGAGATCGGGCGGCATGCGCGTTCGTACGCCCGCCCCGGCACCGTCATCGAGGCCTGGCAGCCGCACTGGGGCCCAGAATCCGCCGAGGGCTACTACGACAGCTTCATCACCGCGGCCGCCGTTCTCGATCGCCTGCACGACCTGCCGCCCGATGTCGACGCACTGGTGATGGCGGGGTTCGGGGAGCACGGCCGGGAAGGGGCCCGCGAACTGCTCTCCATTCCCGTCGTCGACATCACCGAGGCCGCAGCGCAATTCGCAATGCTCCTGGCGCCGCGCTACGGGGTGGTGACGACATTGGGCCGTGCCTGCGCGCAGATCCGCGACAGCCTGACCACCGCGGGCCTGATGGCGCGCTGCGCAGCGATCGAAGCAGCAGAGCTGGGCGTCCTGGATCTGGAAACCGATCCCGAGGCCGCCGTCGACGCGATGCACAGCGCGGGCCGGCGGGCGATCGAGGCCGGTGCGGAAGCCCTGGTGCTCGGCTGCGCAGGGATGGCCGGAATGAGCGAGCGGCTGAGCGTCAAACTCGGCGTGCCCGTCGTCGACGGCGTCACCGCGGCGGTGTCCGTCGCTGAGAGTCTCGCTGCTCTGTCATTGACCACCAGCACAATTCGTACCTATGCCGCCCCGCGACCCAAGCGACGCCCGGGGTGGCCCATCTCGACAGAATCCGGAGACACCCATGCCTGACCCCGTCCCCTTGATCGACCTCGCCCGGGCCCGCGGCAGCGCGCACGACCGCCGACGACTGGCCCGCCAGATCGACGATGCCAACTGCCACATCGGATTCCTGGCCGTGGTCAACCACGGTGTCTGCACGCAGTTGCTCGACGACATGTACGCCGTGACCGCCGAATTCTTCGACAGCGACGAGAGCGTGAAGCTCTCCGTGCGTGCCGAACCCGGCACGGACCGCGGTTACATGCCACCGAAATCCCGCGCGCTCGCGCGCACGCGAGGACAGATGACACCGGCGGACCTCGTCGAGTTCTTCTCGATCGGACTGCCCGACGTTCCTGGCGACGATCCGTGGTTCGGCGAAGCCCGTCGGCGCGGGCACTTCCACGACAACATCTGGCCGGCGATCCCCGGCTTCCGGGCGATCTGGGAGCGCTACTACGCCGAGATGGCGGGACTCGCCTTCGACATGATGCGTCTGTTCGCGCTCGCGCTCGGCTTGGACGAGCACTGGTTCGACGACAAGGTCGACAGACCGATCAGCAATCTGTTCGCGAATCACTATCCGCCGCTGCAGGAAACGCCCGATCCCGGACAGCTGCGCATCGGGGAACACACCGACTACGGCAGCCTCACGCTGCTCTATCAGCGCGACGTGGTCGGCGGGCTCGAAGTGCGACTCGACGGCGTATGGGTCCCCGTAGCCCCCGTCGCCGACAGCTTCGTCGTCAACATCGGGGACCTGATGGCACGGTGGACCAACGACAGATGGACCTCGACCCTGCACCGGGTGCAGAACCCCACCCTCACCGGTCCGGCCAGCCGTCGGCTGTCGTTGCCGTTCTTCTGCCAACCCAACTACGACGCGGTCATCGAGACGGTTCCGACCTGTGTCAGCCCGTCGACCCCGCCCAAGTATCCGGCCATCACCGCCGGGCAGAACGTCACCGACAAGACGGACGCGAGCTTCGCGGTACAGGTCGGGTGATCGGCGGCGACGGTGGAATGCACACGTGACGGTTAGGCTCGGGGAATGAGGTCCTCGCGCCCGGTCTTTGCAGTCGTCGCTCTCCTGGCCGCGCTGGTGTCGCCCGCCACGGCGACTGCGGACGATGGCAGTTTCGACCTCCAGGCGCATCGCGGCGGACGGGGTGAGACCACCGAAGAGTCGCTGCGCGCGTTCGCCAAAGCGCTGGAACTCGGCGTCAGCACACTGGAGTTGGACATCGTCCTGTCGAAGGACGGACAGCCGATGGTGTGGCATGACCCTGTCATCCAGGCGGACAAGTGCAGCGACACCGGGCCGTTGTACGCGGGGGACCCGGAGTATCCGTATGTCGGAAAGCTCGTCGTCGACCTGACGGCCGCGCAGCTGCACACCCTCGATTGCGGTGAACGACTGGACGCATTCCCCACCGCCGAGGTGGTGACCGGCAACAAAATCGCAACGCTACCTGAGGTTTTCGCCCTCACCGACTCGTACCGCGCAGACGTACGGTACAACATCGAGACCAAGGTCGAAGCCGACAAACCAGACCAGTCCGCGGCGCCAGAGCAATTCGTGGACGTCATTCTGACCACGGTCCGCGAGGCGGGCAAGCTCGACCGGGTGGAGATTCAGAGTTTCGACTGGCGGACCCTGCCATTGGTCCACCGCCAGGAGCCGTCCGTTCCGCTGGTGGCGCTCTGGGACGAGACGACATGGAAGCCCGGCTCCCCGTGGCTGAACGGCGTCGACCCGACGGTGACCGGCGACCCGCTTGCGGGTGCTGTGTCCGTCGGCGCCACCGTCGTCTCGCCCGGCTACTCCGTGCCCTACGGACTGACTCCGAAGGACCCGGGCTTCGCGCTGGTGGCCGATCGAGCGTTCATCGATCGGGCGCACGCGCTGGGGCTGAGGGTGATTCCGTGGACCGTCAACGACGCCGACACGATGAATGCTCAGATCGACGCGGGAGCCGATGGCATCATCACCGACTACCCGACGAGATTGCGACAGGTCATGGCGGAACGCGGAATGCCCCTACCTCCGAGCTATCGAAAGGCAATCTCCTAGAGGCCCGGTACTAGGCGTCCGGCGTCTGCACCCGCTCGGCGAGCCATGGCAGCGCGTCCGAGAAGGCGTGTTCGGCGAACTGCCAGGTGTGGAAGCTGATGATCTTGTGGACGGAGCAGGAGATCCCGACGGCCTGGCCGGCCGCGCAGAGATCTTCGGCGGCGCCCAACTCGTCGGTGTCGCGCTCCCCGTCATGGCCGCCGAACCCTGACGGAGAACTGGACTGCGGTCGGTGCAGGCCGGCATTCTTCATCAGCTGGTCGGCATTGGCGGGTGTGACGGTGTCCTCGAACCAGCCCGCGACGTCGGTGTAGGGACCGTGTTTGGCCATCACCGTGCGCGGATCGAAGGCGTCCCACTGCGCGGCATCACCGCCATAGAGCCGGTCGATCGTCTGCTGTTTGGTGCCCGCGGTCGGGCCATGATCGCCCGCGATGTCCTCGAACGTCGCGAACAGATCGGGGTGCATCACGGTCAGGTCCACCGCACACGTGCCCCCCATCGACCAGCCGACGACCGCCCAGTTGATCGCTGCGTCGGACGCGCCGTAGTTCGCGACCAGGTAGGGGCGGACGTCTTCGGTCAGGTGGTCGGCGGCGTTGCCCCGCGGCCCGTTGACGCATTCGGTGTCGTTGTTGAAGCTGCCGCCGACGTCGACGAACACGAAAATCGGTGTCTGACCGTGGTGTTGGCCGGCGTACTGGTCGATGATCGGCATGATGTTGCCGCTGCGCATCCAGTCCGCCGGGGTGTTGAACTCGCCGGCGATCATCATGACCACCGGCAGTCGCGGCGGGGTGTTGCCGGCGAACCAGGCCGGTGGCAGATAGATGTACTCACTGCGGTGCTTGAAACCGCTTGCGGTGTCGGGGATGTCGACCTTGACCACCTTGCCCGTGTGCGGGGTGGTGTTGCGCAGCGCGGGCAACGCCGAGGCGTCGACCTCGTGAGGGAGCGGGCCCGCGGTGATCGCGCCCCAGGCCGACTGCAGCGACGGGTAGTAGCCGACCCATTGGTTCAGTGAGACTGCCGCGGCCAACAGGGTCAGCGGTACGGCCAGCACCGACAACCCCCGGCGCCACCATCGGTTGTGCCGCCAGCCGAGCACTGCGATCGCGACCGCGGCTCCGAACACCGCCGTCCACACCCACAGGGTGAACGGGGCCGGGTCCGACGCCAGCCCCTCGGAGTTCATGTAGGTGCGGGCCGCCAGTGCGACGAGGACGCCGACGATGACGGAGACCGGCACCCAGAAGAACCGCCACCGCCGGGTCCGCCAGCCGATGACGGCGATCAGCACCACGACGGCGACGATCTCGACGGTCAGCGGGAACCATCCGCCCAGCAGCGAGATGCCGCGGCGGAATTCGTGGAAGTCAGGGGCCGGGAGCTGCGGCAGCGGTGGCTGCGGTGTCGGCGTCGGCGGCGGCATGCCTCCATCGTGTCGGCGCCAGCTGTGAACTTCCCAAAACTCGCTGGAGTCCGATCAGGCCGACCGGTGCCGTAGGAGCCGGCCGCGTTCGCCGGCAGTCATCGCGCCCCAGACGCCGTGCTGCTCGGGAGTGCGCAACGCATGGTCACGGCACTGCTGGAGAACGGGACACTGGCGGCAGATCGCCACCGCAGCCTTCTCCTTGCGCCGCACCACCGCGCGGTGCGGGTCGTCGGGGAAGAACATCTCCACGGGATAGTCGCGGCAGGTGCCCCGCCACTGCCAGCTCCACGACTCCTGGATCGGCGGCGGTAGCCGAAGGCTGTGCGTGTGCGTGAAGGCGTTCAGGTAGCCACTTCGACCAGTCATCGGCAGACCTCACTCACACAAGTGCCGTTGCGCATCGTGCGTCACGGCGGTCACACTGAGAGTCGGCGTCGGAACTCGCGGTGTTACAGCCGCCATAGATGCGCTGACTACTGTCGGGGACATGCAGATCACCGGGGCGTTCCTGGCCGAGCACGCGGAGATCGTCGACGGCAAGCTCAACGTGACCGGCGGTGTCCTCGACCTGGTCAAGGCGCCGGCAGTGGGTCTGACCAACGAGCGCGGCGAACAGCTGGCACTGCCGCTGAGCCTGGTGACGTTGATGCAGGCCGGACCCGACGACGAGGGCAGGCCCTTCCGGATGACACTGGAGGTCGTCTCCTCCACCGGCGACGTCATCGTGCTCGGCGACCAGGAGATCCCCGGGGGACACCGTCAGGGCGAGAACCACTTCTGGATCAGCGACTTCGGGCTGACCGCCCACGCGACGGGACGCGTCGCGCTGATCGCCAGCATCGACGGAGGCGGGAGCGCTAGCGTGCCGGTGTTCGTGGAACGAGTCGATCGACATCCGCCCGTCGCCTAGCGCTGTCCGGGTGCTCCTGACACTCCTCCACGTTGTCCTGGCCGCGCTCGGCATCGTGGTGGTCAGTGGTCTGGCGACGCGGCACGCGCGCGCTGCCGGTCCTCCGGTACTCCCGGACCTGACCTACCTCACCGAGGCGATGCTCGTCGACCAGAGTGCGGTGCCCAGCATGACCGGAACGCAGTGGGCCACCATCGTCGCCTCCCCCCAGGGCGGCCCTGCTCCGGTCCGGCCCGCCGAATGCGGGGTG
This sequence comes from Mycolicibacterium sp. 018/SC-01/001, assembly GCF_007096635.1. Lineage (GTDB taxonomy): Bacteria > Actinomycetota > Actinomycetes > Mycobacteriales > Mycobacteriaceae > Mycobacterium. The sequence continues at coordinate 9,288 of NZ_VKAA01000027.1, read as the reverse complement.
TTCCTCTCCCAGGGCGACGTCACGCAGAAAGCGTTGGGACTGCGGTCGATGAACGGCGCGGCCATCGGCGTCGAACTCGCGCTGACTCCCACACCGGTCCGGATCGACGGCCTCGCCGACAGGTGCGCGTCGTTCTCGCTGACGACTCCGGCGCTTCATTCTGAAACACGGCTCGCAGCACCGCCTTTCGGCGACGTGCCGGCCGGCTCCGTCGCCGTGCTGATGCACACTCGCACGAGCACGGACACGCAGTCACTGGCCTGGGACATCGCGATGATCGTCGGCGTCCACCGCGGGGTGCTGGTGACGGCGGAGTACACCCCGGGCCCTCGCGGGGGAAGGTTCGACCCGGCGCTCGCGGCAGCCTTGCCCGACCTCTACCGGGCTCAGGTGACGCGCCTCGACAAATCCTGAGTTGTCAGAGCGTGCTCACGGTCGGGAAGCTGTACAGCAGTATGCCGCCGGGGCCGGGGCCGGGGCCGGGGCCGGGGCCGTCGGCGATGGTCACGAAACCCGTTGTGCCATCTTTGCTGAACGTCGGGGCGGTAGCGCGTACGCCGCCGGCGCGATCGATCGGTTGGACCAGTTGCGCCCCGGACGATGTCAGCGCGTACACACCGGCGGTCGGTTGGACTGTGTAGTCGAGGACGTACGCGGTGCCATCGGGCGCGAAGGACAGGTACTGGTTCTCGGGGAAGTCCCCGTCGTTGGTCTGGGCGTCGACGGGCTGGACGAAGGTCGACAGCGGTACGACGGTGGCGCCCGAGCTGTCGAATCCGAGGACTTTGGTGGTGGTGGAGTCGCCGCTGGTGAGGAAGTAGCCCACGCCGTCGGGGCCGAAAACCACGTCGAACGACCCGGGGGCGGTTCCGCCCTGCACGACCTCGGTCAGTGTCCCGGTCTCGAGCGCGATGAGCTGCCGCGCGGTGGTCTGTCCCTCGGGACCGCGGTAGTCGAGCAGCTGGAAGGCGGCGCCGTCGGGTCCGAAGAACACCGTGCTGGCCGTCGCCCCGGCCGGTAGGTCGATGGTGCGGGCGATGGTGCCGTCAGGATCGAGGACGGCCACATGGTCGATGCCCCCGGCGCGGTAGTTGACGTAGCCGACGTTCTGCGAGCCGGTCGTCGCCGCGCCATCGGTGCGGACGGTCCGGGTCACGATCGGTCCCGGCAGCGTCGCGGTGGTGACTGCGCCGTCGGGGGAGACGACGGCGACGCGCCCGGTGGCCGACGACGACGGGTCGAGCAGCGGCGCATAGACGGTGCCGTCGTCGGTCACCTGGAAGGTGAATCCCGCGAGGCGTCCGGTGATCGGATCGGACGTCCGCGCGCCATCCGCGGTGATCATCGAGATGTAGGTGGTCCCGGTTCCGGGATCGGTGGTACCGGGGAAGGTGAACGTCTCGAGATAGAGACCGTCGGCGGTGACGACCGTCGCCCCCGGCAAGCCGGTCACGGTGCTCGTCGTGCTCGTGGTCCCATCCAACGTGTACACGCGAGTTGTCTTGGTACCGAACAAGCCTCGTTGAGCCGCGGTGACGTACACGGTGCCGTCCTGGCCGACGATCGGGCTGCCGGCGGTCGCGCCGAACGGGAGGAAGATGGTCCGGTTGCCGGTGGGCGTGTACACCCTCAGGGTCGAGCTCGCACCCTGCCGCGACACCAGGTACGCGCCCCCGTCCGGCGTCAGCGACAGCGATGTGTTGTACGGCAGCGACTGCACCGTGTTCGTGGGCGAGATCCGGTAGTAGCGATTGGGCAGGGTTCCGAAGGGGTCGAACGGATTCGGGCGACGGGTGCTGAAATACAGCGACCCGTCGGCTCCCGTCCGCACCTGCAGGTCGGGAACACCGCTCACGGTCGCGAGGTTGGTCACCGTGCCATCGCTGTCGATCGACCGGATCGTCGACCGGTTGCCGCGCAGCGCGGCGGTGACCACGATCAGTGAGCCGTCCGGGCGCGTCACCGCGCCACCGCGCACGAAACCGTCGATCGTGCCACTGGTGGCGAGCACCTGCCCGTCGCGGTCGATGATCGACACGGTGCTGCCGGTGTTGACGTCGTACGTGGCCAGGTAGGTCGTGCCGTCCGCTGCCACGATCGGGGACTGGTAGGCGTTGCCCGGGAAGGTCTCGACCGCGGCGGCCTGCACCCTCCGCGACGCCACGACACCGGACGCGTTTGTCGCAGTAAGGATCTCGTCGGTCGGTTGGCGACGGACCGAGGCGAGCACCGTCCACAGCAGGGCAGACGACGCCGCGGGGGAGTCGGGGGCGTCGTCCTCGGAGGTCAGCGCTCTCGGGGTGAACAGCGTGGTCAGCGCTTTCGCGAGCGGACGCAGCGGTTCCGGGGCCGTGTCCGCGCCGGTTGCCGGCGGCGGGTCGGTCTTGTCAGGTGCCGTCGCGGACTCAGCCTCGGCGGGCGGTGTGGTCTCGACTGGGTCGTCATCTGTTGCCGTTGGCGCGACCGACGGCCGCTCGATCGTCTCGGCCTCGTTGGTGTCAGGTTCGGTGGCCTTCTCCGCCCGGCTCGTGCTCCGCGTCAGGGCGGGCCGCTTCTTCTTCGACGTCGGGAGGTCGGTGACGGGATCGTCGGCATCCGAGCTGTCCGCCGCGGGTGCATCCTTCGCCGGGCGGTTCTTGAACAGTCGGGGTCGCGAGAGTTTCTCGGCAGCCGTGCCCGCAGAGGGACTGGTGGCGTTCTGTGACGTGGCGCTCGTGCTGTCGGGCTCGGCCCAGGCGACACCGGGCACCGCCACGATCGCGGAACCGATACCCAAGGCGAGGGCAAGCGCACCCACCCGGCCGATGTACATGTCTCGTGCTCGTTCTGATGTCATCGGCTGCTCTCCCCGTCGAGTCATTTGCTGATCATGCTGGGAGATCCCTGTGAAGGGAATCGGGGGAATCCCTTGCTGACGCAGCCGTCAGTCACATGTCCGGGCCCTGTGAACGGGGGATCGGCAGCTCGCGGCAGACGTCAGTTCCACTCCGCGAGCACCCGCATCTTGGCCGCCTTCACCGCGGCGTCGCGCCGCAGCCGCTTCAGCTCCGGTGCGAACGCATTGCGCTCGTTGCCCTGCAGATTCAGCGGCAGCTCCACTGCCTTGAGCAGTTTCGCCTCCACATGCCACGGTTCCGGGTGCAGCACCCACGACACCGTCACGTTCTCTGCCATCCACCGAGTCAGGATCGCTTCGCCACCGGCGAAGGTCTGCCGCCTGCCCGATCCCACCCGGCGCAAGGCGAATCCCAACTCGGGACCGAGCAGGACGCCCAGCGACTTGCGCAGGGTCGAGCCGTCGGCTCCGGCGTTGCCCGCGCCGAAGTGGTAGCGGATGCGCTTGCGCAGATCCTGCGGCGTGTGCGGTTTCCCGTCGGCGCGCGGAGGGCCGGGGCTCACCCCGACGTAGAGCAGCGTCCAGCCGTCGCGCTGCTCGCATCCGGAGACGTCGATGCCGCCCGGAATCTCCCGGAACCACCAGCCGTGCGCACCGGGTCGGGCCGGTACCGGATCGGCATCGGAGAACACCTCGTCCCGCGTATACCTCTGCGCTGCAACAAAGTTGGAGATCGTGTCCGCGGTGCGCCGCTCGGACATCCTGCCGGCCATGGCATCCAGCCTAGCCCGACGGCCTCAGGCGAAGTGCGCCTTGTACACCTGTCCGTGCACGCCGACCGTGCGATCCACCACCTGCGATACGCAGAAGTCCGCCGCGGCGGACAGATACGCATAGGCCGTCGCGCGATCCATCCCTCGGTCGGTCTCCAGGAAGTCCAGCGCGTTCACCACGGCCCGCCGCATCGCCACGTCGAGGTCGCTGTCCTGCCCGCCGACAGAGCCGTCGGGGTCCGACAACCCGATCGGCACCCAGGCATCCGCCGTCTCGGCGAACGGGTAGCGGTAGGACACCGACGGAGCGTCACCCGAGCCCGGCTTGCACACCGTCAACCGGTACGTACCGCGCAGCGACCCCTCCATCGCGGTGAGTGCGACCTCACCGTCACCCATCGCCATGTGCGGATCGCCGACGTAGAACAGCGCTCCCTCAGCGAAGACGGGCAAATAGAACGTCGACCCGGGACCGAGCAGGCGGATGTCGATGTTGCCGCCACCGACGGTCGGTGGGATCGAATTGGCGCTCGCCGCGGTCAATTCGGTGTCCTGCGAATACGCGACGCCCATCATGCCCATGAACGGCCGCAGTGGAAACCGCACCCGCGCGGTGCCATAGGTCATCACACCGTGATCGTCCTCGACGGCGGTGAACGTCGAGACGTTTCCGTAGCGGGCGGGATCGTCGTTCGCGCGCCCGTCAGTGGCCGTCGGGGGCATGACCTCCGCCAGTGTCACACCGGCAGGCGGGCTGCCGTCCGACGTGCGACCGAGCGCACCCTTCCCGTGCCTGCTGGACACCACGCCGTACGGCACGCGCGGGATCGCCTCCAGCACTTCGATTTTCAACACATCGCCCTGCTGCGCTCCCTCGACGAAGACCGGCCCGGTGACGATGTGCGGGCCGTCCTTGTCGAAGTCGCGCGGTGTCCTGCGGTAGTCCGAGGCGATGGCGACCGCATCGGCGAGCACGTCGGCTTCGGCGACGCCGTGCCCGCCGAAGTACTCGACCGGGTTGCGGCCCTGATCTTCGAGAATGCCCTCGTGGCTGACGGCGTCGATGCTGACGGTCTGGCCCGACGTCATCTGCAGCACGGGGCCGGCGTGCACGGTCGGCACGTAGCCCCACAGCACCTCGTCGGGGCGCGACTGGAGGTAGTGATCACCGGTGGGGTCGCCCTGACCCGGTTGCAGGACGGTGAAGCTGCCTGCAGTGGCCGACGGCGACGCCGGCGACGAGGTGGTCGAGGAACATGCGGCAGCGACACCGGCGACGCCGGTCCCGGCGCCCACCGCGGCTACCGCGCGCAGGAAATCCCGCCGCCCCAGCCCCGTCCACAGGGCTTCTGCGGCGTCTCGCGCGATGTCGGACATCTGTGCACCTCTCGTCAGCGGTACGAAAGGTGTTCCCATGGTGTGTTTCCGCTGTGAAACGCGTGTGGAACACCTGGGTTAGGCTCGGTCTCGGCATATTGTCGGTGGACCACCGACGACCGAAAGGGTTGCCATGCCGGAGACGAACGCAGGGACGTCAGCCAACGCATTCCTCACCACGGCCCGCGGGTTCGCGGTGGCTTCCGTCGTAGTGGTGATCGTGCTGTTCGTGACCGCAGGGGAACTGGTGCAGTTGCACGAACTGAAGGACGTCCACGGCGGCGCGGCGATCGCGCTGCACGTCGTCACCGCCGGTTTGACGGCCGCTCTGGCGGGCCTCGCGTTCTACCGGCGCCGCGGTTGGTGGACGGTGGTGGTCGCCGGGATCGCGTTCGTCTACTCGTTCATCCAGGCCGCGCTGGGGGAGGGGGACACCCTCAAGTTCCACATTCCGGGGGCACTGTTGATCGTCGGCACCATCGTGTGGGTGACGGCCTGGGTCTTCTCGTCGGCGGCCTCTGATCGCTGAGGTGCCCCGGTGCCGTTCAGTGGCCCCGCACCTCGCCGGTGATGTCCTTCAGTGCACTGTCGTCGCGGTGGTCGGTCATGTTCCGGCATTCGCCGAAGATCTGTAGCGCACCACGCTCGGGGTAATTGCCCACCGATGCGATCGCCATGACGCCGCCCTTGTGCACGACCTCGCCGTAGGGGTTGAGTCCCGGCGGTGGGCCGGGCGCCCATCCCGGCTGCCGGGCCGCGACCGCCGCGACCTGCTTGGCCATCGCTGCGCTCTGCGTGCCGGCCGGCACCTCATAGGCCACGTCGACGCGACCGTGGTACGGCGGCTCCCCTTGGTCGTTGCACCATTCCCACTCGAAGGTGGCATAGGTGACACGCAGATTCGCCGCGCGGGCGATCTCCTTGGCTGCATCGACGACCTGCGCACGTGCCTCGGCGTCGGGCAGGCCCTGCGCGGAGGGAGAGGGGGATGCGCTGTCCCGTGGCGTGGGCGACATCGATGAGCAACCTCCTGTGAGGGCGGCGAGCATGACGAACGACGCTGCGACGCAGCGCCGTAACCGCATATCAGTAGCTATGGTCATTGGTGACATTCTCTCGGTCCCACTCGGGGTCGTAGATGATCGGGGTCTGCACGTCGACCCCGGGAATCGGCACCTTGCCGATGACGGGCACGTCGATCTCGCGGGGCGTGCTCACCGTGACCGGATGGCGGTGTTCGGCGATCAGATTGTCGGTGGCGAGGCGGTCGGCGTTGCCGGACGCGATGTCGGTGATGCCGCGCAATGACTCGCTACCGACCGTGTAGTAGTTCGAATGGTCGGCGGGGTCGATACCGTCCGCGCCGACGACCTCGGCGCGGAACCTGACCGATCCGAAGTCCTGGCCGGCGGGGTCGGTGCCCAGCCCCGCCGAGACGCCCATCATGTTGCCCAGCTTGTCGTTGAGCGCGTTGGGTAGTCCCGGTCCGGCTTCCCCGAGCATGCCGACCGGATCGGTGGAGGCGTCGCCGACGTACACCTGTCCGCCGTTGAGGTGGAAGTCCGCGGCGCTGCGGGCGGCGTCGGTGCCCGGGCAGCCGAGCAGTACCGCATCGTTGGCCTGCATCCCGCTGCGCGCGAACGCATCCGCCACCGTCGTCGACCCGTACGAATGCCCGATGACCGTCGTGTGTTGCGGTACCGACGGGTCGTGAGTCACCCCGAAGCTGTTGACGTCCCAGGCCAGCGCGTCGCCGCCGGTGCGCGCCAGGCCCGGAGTCGCGATGTTGGGATCGGTGAAACTCTCCGGGGTGTCGTAGCCCATCCACGACATCACCGCGGTCGGATTGTTCGGATCGGCCCGCAGCGACTGGTCGTAGAGATTGCGGGCGTCATTGTGGCCGTCGGAGAGCCACCCGTCGCGCACACTCGAGCCGGTGCCGGGCACGATGACGGCGGTGTTCGGGGACTTGTCCGGGTTGCCGATCGAGACAGCCGCCCGGCCCTTGCCGTCGAAAGCCGTTGGCTCATAAGCCCACAGCATCGTCGGCCGGAGGTTGCGGTCGAGCCGCTCCTGCGGGGTGATGTCGCTGTAGCGGCGATTGTTGCGTTCGTCGCCGTCGATGCCCATCTGGTGCAGCAGGCCGTCCTGCGTGCGCTTGGCGTTGTCGTAGCGGGTCACGTCATCGGAGGACAGCCCGAAGCGGCCGGGATCGGACTTCACGTCGTCGACCGACACCCCGTGCTGGCGCGCGGTGTTCTCCACGCGGTCCAGATCGTCGTCCATCACCGCGACGTTGACCTTGTCGCGGACCTCCGCGGGCAGTCCGTTGAGGTTTCCCAGGATCGGCGGGTGCTTGGCGATCAGCTCCTGGCGCTGCTGGTCGGTGAGACTGTCCCACCACTGTTTGACGTCCGCAGGCGCGGTGTCCATCGACGGGATCTGCACGTCCTGACCGCCCACCGTGACCGTGGGATTGTCCAGGTTCGGGCCGTCGGCCTGGTCGATGGCGGCCGCTGTGTTCTCGTCGAGGTCGGTGAACAGCTCGAGGATCTTCTCGAGCACGGTGGTGAAGTTGCGGGCGATGCTGTCCAAGAAGCGGCCGATCAGCCACTGATGCGGGGTGACGGTGCCGTCGTCGGCCACCGAGAACCCCATCTTCTCGATCGACGACACGAGGTCGAGCAGCGTGTCGCGCAGAGCGCCCATCTGCAGACCGGCGTTCTGCAGTGCCGATTGCAGTTGCTGCAGGCGCATCGCGGTCCGCTCCTGGATCGCGATGTCCTTGAGGCCGCGTGCGATGGCCGCCTCGGCGGCGGCTCCCTTCCAGTGGTCCTGCAGATGCGACAGGGTCTCCCGCTCGCCGGCGATGACGGTCTGGACCTCGGTGTACGTGCGCCCGAGTTCGGCGGCCGCATCCACCAGCTTGGCTGGTTGCGTCCCCCTGACCACCGATATCGATACCGGCATGACCCTCCGCTCGTCGCTGCACCGATGGTGTCACATCATCGGGCAGGGGCCGCGCGCCTGCTGCCGTGCCGTGTCCACGGCGAGCAGTGCGAAATAAACCTCGGCCGGGCTGACTTGTGCTCCCAATGGAGCACTTCACCTTCGGCCGCAACAACGGTCTGCGGATCTCGGCACTGGCCCTCGGGGCGGGGAACTTCGGAACCCGGTGGGGTCACGGCGCCGAGGAACCGGCTGCCCGTGCGATCGTCGACCGCTTCGCTGAGGCCGGCGGCACGTTCATCGACACCGCTGCCAGCTATCAGGTGGGAGAGTCCAAAGAGATCCTCGGACGAGCGCTGGCGGGCCGTCGCGACCAGTTCAGCATCGCCACCAAATTCGCCGTAGGCGGCACGGCCGAGGGCAGCGGAGTCCTGCAGACGGGAAACAACAGGCGAGCGATGGTGCGTTCGGTGGAACACAGTCTGCGCCGGCTCGACACCGATTACATCGATCTGCTGTGGGTACACTGGCCCGATTTCGTGACGCCGATCGAGGAGATCGTGCGGACCTTCGACGATCTCGTCAGCTCCGGCAAGGTGCTCTACGTCGGCCTGTCCAATTTCCCGGCGTGGCTGACGGCGCGCGGTGCCACGCTGGCAGAGGTCCGTGGCTGGGCGCCGGTCGCGGCCGTGCAGATCGAGTACAGCCTCATCGAACGCAGTGCCGACCGGGACAACCTGCCGATGGTCGAAGCGCTCGGATTGGGTGCCGCGCTGTGGTCGCCGTTGGGCGGAGGGCTGCTCACCGGCAAGTACCGCAGCGGCGGAACCGGTCGCCTGCAGGCATGGAACCGGGTGATACACACCGACGACGACCCGCACAAGGCAGCGGTCGTCGACGCGGTGCTCGCAGCGGCCGACGAGCTGGCTGTGCCGGCCGCGCAGGTGGCGATCGCGTGGCTGCTCGAGCGGTCCCGCCGGTCGAGTACCGGAATCGTGCCGATCATCGGTCCGCGAACCGTCGATCAGCTCGACAATTACCTCGCCGCACTCGATGTCGACCTGGGTGCCCACTACGAAAGCCTCGACGAGGTGAGCCGGATCGGGCTCGGCCAGCCGCAGGAGCAAGATGCCGAGCAATTCCCGACAGTGCTGGGCGGCAACGATTTTCGGGTGCACTGAGGTCGACGGCTGCGACTTGTCGGTGGCCTGTGGTTGTGTGGGGTCATGTCTCCGATCAGTTCTCGTGCCATCGATGAGCGGTTGTCGGTGTTGCGCGAGGAGTTGGCGGAGCTGACGGGACAGCGCAACGCGATCGATGCCCGGATCGTGGAGATCGCCGCCGAGATCGACC
>NZ_VKAA01000026.1 GCF_007096635.1 Mycolicibacterium sp. 018/SC-01/001 | reverse complement strand
GGAAGGAAATCGTCATGACCACCACCACCGCCCCCCTCGGAACATCGCGCGACTCCCTGCTGCGCATCGCGATGCGCGCCGACGCCGTGCTCAGCGGGCTGACCGGTGTCGCGCTGCTGGCGTTCGCGCCGAAAGTCGCCGAGCTGTCGGGCACCACAGCAGCAGTCGAGTACGCGACCGGTGCGTTGTTCGTCGTGTTCGCAGCCGTCGTGGCGGCTCTCGCGGCGCGCCCGGCGATCCGCACCTCCGGGCTGGCCGTCGCGGTCGGCAATGCGCTGTACAGCGTCGCCTCCGTCGTCGTCGTACTGGCCGGGGTGTGGCCGCTGACCACGACGGGGGTCGTGCTGACGCTGGGCTGCGGCGCCTACACGCTCGTGATGGCCGAGCTGCAGTATCGCGGCGTGCGGCGCATCTAGAGTTTGCGCAGTCGCAGCCGGTTGATGGAGTGGTCGGAGTCCTTGCGCAGCACCAGCGTGGCGCGGGGCCGGGTCGGCAGGATGTTCTCGATCAGGTTGGGCCGGTTGATCGAATGCCAGATGTCGCGGGCGGCGAACACGGCCTGCTCGTCGGTCAGCGTGGAGTAGTGGTGGAAGTGCGAGGCCGGGTCGGCGAAGGCGCCCTCCCGCATCGACAGGAATCGGGAGATGTACCAGTTCTCGATGTCCTCGATGCGGGCGTCGACGTAGACGGAGAAGTCGAACAGGTCCGACACCATCAGCGCGGGTCCGGTCTGTAAGACGTTGAGTCCCTCCAGGATCAGGATGTCCGGATGCGCGATGACCTGCTTCTCGCTCGGCACGATGTCGTAGAGCAGGTGCGAATACACCGGGGCGCATGCGGCGTCGGCGCCCGACTTCACCGCGGTGACGAAGCGCATCAGTGCCCGGCGATCGTAGGACTCAGGAAAACCCTTGCGATGCATCAGGTTTCGTCGGGAGAGCTCGGCGTTCGGGTAGAGGAAGCCGTCGGTGGTGACGAGGTCAACCCGGGGATGGTGTTCCCAGCGGGCCAGCAGCGCCTGGAGAACGCGCGCGGTGGTGGACTTGCCGACCGCCACACTGCCGGCCACGCCGATGACGAACGGCACCGGCCGGTCCGGGTTCTGCTGTGGTTCACCGAGAAAGTCGGCGGTGGTGGAGAACAACGCCTGGCGAGCCGCCACCTGCAGGTGGATCAGTCGGGCGAGCGGCAGGTAGACCTCTTCGACTTCGAGCAGGTCGATCTTCTCGCCGAGACCCCGCAACCGGACCAGTTCGTCCTCGGTCAGCTTCAACGGGGTCGACATCCGCAGTGCCCGCCACTGACGTCGGTCGAACTCCACGTAGGGGCTGGGTTCGCTCAGCCGAGCCATGGGCACAGTCTTGCAGTTAGCGTGGTGACCATGGACGCCGGTACTGGTTCTGACTCGCTGGTGCGCGACTACCTGATGCTCGGGTTGCGCTTCGACCGCATCGAAGAGGGCTACGTCGACTCGTTCACCGGCGACCCCGCGCTGCGCCGCGCCGTGGCCGACGAGCCCCCGCCGGAGCCCGCGGACCTGGCGCGCGACGCGCGCCGATTGCTCGGCGAACTGCCCGGCGGGCTCGACGCGGATCGAGCCGCGTTCGTCGGCGCCCACCTGCGCGCACTCGAGTGCGCGGCACGCACCTTCGCGGGGGAGAAGGTGGGGTTCGTCGACGAGGTCGAGGCGTACTTCGACGTCCGCATCGGCAAGGGCGATCCCGAGCGCTACCGGGAGGCCCACGCCAAGCTCGACGACGCGCTCGGCGGCACCGGTCCGCTGGCCGACCGGATCGCCGCCCATCGCGCGGCCGAGGAGATTCCGCCGGCGCGCCTCGAGGAAGCCATCCACGCGTTCTCCAGCGCGCTGCGCGATCGCGTGCGCGCGACGTTCCCGCTGCCGGACCGCGAGACCATCACCTACGAGGTGGTCACCGACAAGCCGTGGTCGGGATTCAACTACTACCTGGGCGACTACCGGTCCACCGTCGCCGTCAACGCCGACCTCAAGCAGCAGATGGCGAACCTGCCCCGGCTGGTCGCCCACGAGTCCTACCCCGGTCACCACACCGAGCACTGCCGCAAGGAGGCCGGGCTGGTCGAGGGCAAAGGCCAGGCCGAGCAGACGATCTTCCTCGTCAACACGCCGCAGTGCCTGATGGCCGAGGGCCTGGCCGATCTCGCGCTGTACGCGGCGGTCGGGCCGGGGTGGGGGAGCTGGGCCGCCGAGATCTACGCCGACCTGGGTCTGCGGTTCGACGGCGCACGGTCCGAGACGATCTCGGAGGCGACGGCCGCGCTGGCCGATGTCCGCCAGGACGCCGCGCTGATGCTGCACGACGAGCACCGCGACGTCGACGACGTCGTCGCGTTCCTCAAGCGCTGGCTGCTCGTCGACGACGAGCGCGCCCGGCAGATGCTGCGGTTCCTGTCGTCGCCGCTGTGGCGGGCCTACACCAGCACCTACGTCGAGGGCTACCGGCTGCTGCGCGGCTGGCTCGACGACCGGCCTGATGGCGTCACGCTGACCCAGCGGTTCACCACGCTGCTCGACGAGCCGCTGATCCCGTCGTCGTTGCGGGCCGCCTGAACCCGCCGCCGGGTTTTCCGGGCGGGCCCGTCGCGGACTAGGCTCGACGGCATGACTGCCACCTCCGCCAAAGGTCAGGGCATCGAATACGCCGACACCGCAAGCGAGGCCTACCGCGCCGCCCTGCAGGTGATCGAGAGCGTGGAGCCGCGCATCGCCGAGGCCACCCGCAAAGAGCTCGACGATCAACGGCACTCACTGAAGCTGATCGCCAGTGAGAACTACGCCTCGCCGGCCGTGCTGCTGACGATGGGCACCTGGTTCTCCGACAAGTACGCCGAGGGCACCGTCGGGCACCGCTTCTATGCGGCCTGCCAGAACGTCGACACCGTCGAGGCGCTGGCCGCCGAGCACGCGCGGGAGCTGTTCGGCGCGCCGTATGCCTACGCCCAGCCGCACTCGGGCATCGACGCGAACCTGGTGGCGTACTGGGCGATCCTGGCCACCCGGGTCGAGACCCCGGGTCTGGCCGAGATCGGCGCCAAACACATCAACGACCTCTCCGAAGCGGACTGGGAGACGCTGCGAGCGAAGCTGGGCAACCAGAAGCTGATGGGTATGTCGCTGGACACCGGCGGTCACCTCACCCACGGGTTCCGGCCCAACATCTCGGGCAAGATGTTCCACCAGCGCCAGTACGGCACCAACCCCGAGACGGGGTTCATCGACTACGACGCCGTCGCGGCAGCCGTGCGCGAGTTCAAGCCGCTGATCCTGGTCGCCGGCTACTCGGCGTACCCGCGCCGGGTCAACTTCGCGAAGATGCGCGAGATCGCCGACGAGGTGGGTGCCACGTTCATGGTCGACATGGCGCACTTCGCGGGCCTGGTGGCGGGCAAGGTGTTCACCGGCGACGAGGACCCGGTGCCGCACGCGCATGTGGTGACGACGACGACGCACAAGTCGCTGCGCGGCCCGCGTGGCGGCCTGGTGCTGGCCACCGAGGAGTACGCGCCCGCCGTCGACAAGGGCTGCCCGATGGTGCTCGGCGGTCCGCTGTCGCACGTGATGGCCGCCAAGGCCGTCGCGCTCGCCGAGGCCCGCCAGCCCGAGTTCCGCACGTACGCGCAAGCCGTCGCCGACAACGCGCAGTCACTCGCCGACGGCTTCGTCAAGCGGGACGCGACGCTGGTCACCGGCGGTACGGACAACCATCTGGTGCTGCTCGACGTCACGTCGTTCGGGCTCACCGGCCGGCAGGCCGAGTCGGCGCTGCTGGACTCCGGCATCGTCACCAACCGCAACGCCGTCCCGGCCGACCCCAACGGCGCCTGGTACACCAGCGGCATCCGCTTCGGCACCCCGGCGCTGACCACGCGTGGATTCGGGGCCGACGACTTCGACCGGGTCGCCGAGCTGGTGGTCGAGGTGCTGTCCAACACCCAGCCCGCGGCCGGCCCGAACGGACCCTCGAAGGCCAAGTACACGCTGGCCGACGGCACCGCGGACCGGGTGCGCGCCGCCGCTGCCGAGCTGCTGGATGCGAACCCGCTCTACCCCGGTCTGACCCTCTGACATCCGCCGACGAGACGGCGTGGGAATTTTACGATTCCCACAGAATTGGGTTACTGTAACCGCATGGCACAGAAACCTGTCGCTAACGCGCTGACCCTCGAACTCGAGCCCGTCGTCGAGGAGCAGCTGAGGCGTCACCTCGACACCGAGGACGCCTGGTTCGCCCACGATTACGTGCCCTTCGACCAGGGTGAGAACTTCGCGTTCCTCGGCGGACGTGACTGGGACGCCTCCGACGTGACGCTGCCCGAGAAGGTCACCGACGCCGTCGAGATCCTGCTCATCACCAAGGACAATCTGGCCGGCTACCACCGCGAGCTGGTCGAGCACTTCATCCTCGAGGACAAGTGGGGCCGGTGGCTGGGCCGCTGGACCGCCGAGGAGCATCTGCACGCCGTCGCGCTGCGCAACTACCTCGTCGTCACACGTGAGGTGGACCCGTCGGCCAACGAGGACGTGCGCGTCGAGCACGTGATGAAGGGCTACCGCGCCGACACCTACAGCCAGATCGAGACGCTGGCGTTCATGGCGATGTGGGAGCGCGCCCACGGCGTCTTCTGCCGCAACCTCGCCGCGCAGACCGACGAGCCGGTACTGCGCGGCCTGATCGAGAAGATCGCGCGCGACGAGGAACGCCACGCCGAGTTCTTCACCAACCTGGTGGCCCACTGCCTGACATCGATGCGCGACGAGACCGTGGACGCGATCGTCACCCGTGCGGCGGGCCTCGACGTGGTCGGCGCCGACATCGACGCCTACACCGACAAGGTGGCCACCGTCGCCGAGGCCGGCATCTTCGACCGGGCCGCGCTAGGCCGGGTCATCGCCGACTCGATCGCGGCCTGGGGGCTCACCGACGAGCCGCGTCTCGTGGAGTTCACCAGCTCGTAACGGCGCCGCCGTTTCCGTCCGGCGCGCCTGCGCAGCGCAGATGCCCGCGCGGGAGTAGCGTCGTTTTCGATGGCTAGCGAATTGCTCTGCTATCCGGGCGGTCCGAATCGTTTCGACGAAAGGACCGGCCCCGGTCCTTTCGGCCGCGCCCGCGTCCACCGAGATGTTCGCGTCGGGGCTCCGCGAACTCGCGCAGCCTCGAGGAGCGCTACGTGATCGATTCTCCCGTCCGGACCTACGTTCTCGACACCTCTGTCCTGCTGTCCGATCCCTGGGCCATCACGAGGTTCGCCGAGCACGAGGTCGTGGTTCCGCTGGTGGTGATCAGCGAACTCGAGGCCAAACGCCATCACCACGAACTGGGCTGGTTCGCCCGCCAGGCACTGCGGATGTTCGACGATCTGCGCCTGGAACACGGACGACTCGATCAGCCGGTTCCCGTTGGGACACAAGGCGGTACGCTGCACGTCGAGCTCAATCACAGCGATCCGACCGTGCTGCCCTCGGGCTTCCGCACCGAGAGCAACGACACCAGGATCCTCACCGTCGCCGCCAACCTGGCCGCGGAGGGCAAACAGGTCACGCTGGTCAGCAAGGACATCCCGCTGCGCGTGAAGGCCGGTGCGGTGGGCCTGCTCGCCGACGAGTACCACGCGCAGGACGTCGTGACGTCCGGCTGGACCGGGATGGCCGAGCTCGACGTGTCGGCCGAGGACGTCGACGCGCTGTTCGCCGACGGGGAGATCGACCTCGAGGCGGCCCGCGACATGCCCTGTCACACCGGAATTCGCCTGCTGGGCAGCAACTCTCACGCACTCGGCCGGGTCAACCCGGACAAGCGGGTGCAACTGGTCCGAGGGGATCGCGAGGTGTTCGGCCTCCGGGGAAGGTCAGCCGAACAACGCGTCGCCCTCGATCTGCTGCTCGACGAGTCCGTCGGGATCGTGTCGCTGGGCGGCAAGGCCGGCACCGGCAAGTCCGCGCTGGCCCTGTGCGCCGGCCTGGAAGCCGTGCTCGAACGGCGCACCCAGCGCAAGGTCGTGGTGTTCCGGCCGCTGTACGCGGTCGGCGGCCAGGACCTGGGCTACCTGCCCGGCAGCGAGAGCGACAAGATGGGGCCGTGGGCGCAGGCCGTCTTCGACACCCTCGAAGGACTGGCATCGCCGGCGGTGCTGGAGGAGGTGCTGTCCCGCGGCATGCTCGAGGTGCTGCCGCTGACCCACATCCGCGGCCGGTCGCTGCACGATTCGTTCGTGATCGTCGACGAGGCGCAGTCGCTGGAGCGCAACGTGCTGCTGACGGTGCTGTCGCGGTTGGGCAGCGGGTCGCGAGTGGTGCTGACCCACGACGTCGCTCAGCGCGACAACCTGCGGGTCGGCCGGCACGACGGCGTCGCCGCCGTCATCGAGAAGCTCAAGGGTCATCCGTTGTTCGCCCACATCACGCTGCTGCGCAGCGAGCGATCCCCGATCGCGGCGCTGGTGACCGAGATGCTCGAGGAGATCAGCCCCGGCGCCCTGCCGTGAGCCGGTGAGTCCGGCACGCCGCGCGTTGGGCGGCGTGCCAGACTCGCGCGGTAGGCTGCCCGACGTGCGAAGGCGTCCCGACAGTGTGACCTGGCGTTATGGCAGAACCGTCCTCGGTACGCTGGCCGCGGTGGCCGTGCTCGTGATCGGCGGCCTCACCGGCCATGTGCGTCCCGCCAACGCCGACGACGTCGACTGTGCCCAGGTCAAATGCGTGGCTCTGACCTTCGACGACGGGCCCTCGCCGTTCACCGACCGGTTGCTGTCGATCCTGCGCGCCAACAACGCCGACGCGACGTTCTTCCTGATCGGCAACAAGGTGGCCGCCAACCCCGAGGGCGCCAAGCGGATCGCCGACGCCGGCATGGAGATCGGCACCCACACGTGGGAACACCCGAACATGACCACGATCCCTCCCCAGGACATCGCCGCGCAGTTCAGCAAGGGCGTCGACGCGATCGTCGCCGCGACCGGTGTACGGCCCACGCTGGCGCGTACGGCCGGTGGGCTGGTCAACGACGCGGTGCTCGCCGAGGAGGGCCGGCAGGGTCTGGCCGACATCAACTGGGATGTCATCCCGTTCGACTGGGCCAACGACAGCAACACCGCGGCCACCCGCGCACTGCTGATGAGTCAGATCGCGCCCAATTCGGTGGTGCTGATGCACGACACGTACTCGTCGACGGTCGACCTGGTGGAGGAATTCCTCCCCGTGCTCAAGGCCAACGGCTACCACATGGTGACGGTCAGCCGGATGCTCGGACCGCGCACACCGGGCACGGTGTACGGCAGCCGCGAGAACGGGCCCCCCGTCAACGGTCTCGTCGACCTGCCGCCCGATCAGATCCCGCCGCTGCCCGCGACGCCGTCGCCCGCGCCGATGCCGAACTTCCCGATCACCGACATCCCCGGCCAGAACTCGGGCGGCCCCAACAACGGCGCCTGAGGCCGGCGAGAAGACGCGAACTCGAGCGGACACGCCGTGAAAAAGCTCGAGTTCGTGTCTTCTCGCGGGGGTGGGTGAGCCCTACTCGCCGTCGCGAACCTTCGCCATCTTCAGCACGTCGAGGCGGCTGTCCAGTTCCTCTTCGGAAAGCTTGTCGCCGATCAGACCTCGGTCGATGACCGTCTGCCGGATCGTCTTCTTCTCCGCGAGCGCCTGCTTGGCAACCTTGGCCGCCTCCTCGTAGCCGATCGCCGAATTCAACGGCGTCACGATCGACGGCGACGATTCGGCGAGCTCGCGCAGCCGCTCGTCGTGGGCGACCAGGCCGTCGATGCACTTCTCGGCGAACAGCCGAGACACGTTGGCCAGCAACGTGAACGACTCCAGCACGTTGCGCGCCATCATCGGGATGTACACGTTCAGTTCGAACGCTCCCGACAGGCCGCCGACGGTCACGGCGGCGTCGTTACCGATCACCTGCGCGGCCACCTGTGTGACCGCCTCGGGCAGAACGGGATTCACCTTGCCGGGCATGATCGAGCTGCCGGGCTGCAGGTCGGGGAGCTGGATCTCACCGAGTCCGGTCAGCGGACCCGAGCCCATCCACCGGATGTCGTTGGCGATCTTGGTCAGTGACGCGGCGATGGTCTTCAACGCCCCCGAGGCCTCGACCAACCCGTCCCGGGCGGCCTGGGCCTCGAAATGGTCGACGGCAGGGCGCAATTCGGCGATCCCGGTCTGGTCGACGAGCACCTCGACGACCTTCTCGCCGAAGCCGTCGGGCGCGTTGAGCCCGGTGCCGACGGCGGTGCCGCCGATGGCGAGCTCACCGAGGCGGGGCAACGTCGCCTTCACCCGTTCGATGCCTGCCTCGACCTGCCGGGCGTAACCGCCGAACTCCTGGCCCAGCGTCACGGGCACCGCGTCCATCAGGTGGGTGCGGCCCGACTTGACCGTCGTGCGCCATTGACGGGCCTTGCCGGCCAGCGACTCGTGCAGCACCTCCAGCGCCGGGATCAGATGGCGCACAGCGGCTTCCGTGGCCGCGATGTGCGTCGCGGTGGGGAAGGTGTCGTTCGAGCTCTGCGACATGTTGACGTGGTCGTTCGGGTGCACCGTCACGCCGTTGGCGGCTGCGATCGACGCGATGACCTCGTTGGCGTTCATGTTCGAGCTGGTGCCCGACCCGGTCTGGAACACGTCGATCGGGAACTGGTCGTCGTGCTGGCCGTCGGCGATCTCGGCGGCGGCAGCGATGATCGCGTCGGCCTTCTCGGCGTCGAGCAGCCCCAGGTCCTTGTTCACCTGTGCGCAGGCGCCTTTGAGCAAGCCGAGCGCACGGATCTGGGTGCGCTCCAGCGGCCGGAACGAAATCGGGAAGTTCTCCACCGCACGCTGGGTCTGGGCCCGCCACAGCGCGTTCTTGGGCACCCTGACCTCGCCCATGGTGTCGTGCTCGATGCGGTACTCGACCTCGTTGTCGCTCATTCGCTTCCTGTTCGTGTCTGTCGGGGTTGGTCGGAAAAGGTGGGTTACGGCAGGGGATAGGCGGCGGAGCTGTCTCCCGTGAAGTCGACCGCCGAGTACTCGTTGAGCTTGGACAGCCGGTGGTATGCCTCGATCATGCGGACCGTGCCCGACTTCGAGCGCATCACGATCGACTGCGTGGTGCAGCCACCGCTGTAGTACTGCACGCCCTTGAGCAGGTCACCGTCGGTGACGCCGGTCGCGCAGAAGAAGACGTTCTCACCAGACACCAGGTCCTCGGTGGTCAGCACACGGTCCAGGTCGTACCCGCGGTCGATGGCCTTCTGCCGTTCCTCGTCGTCCTTGGGCGCCAGCTTCGCCTGGATCGCGCCGCCCATGCAGCGGATGGCGGCCGCGGCGATGATGCCCTCGGGGGTGCCGCCGACGCCGACGAGGATGTCGGTGCCCGACCCCGGCCGGCATGCGGCGATCGCGCCCGCGACGTCACCGTCGGAGATCAGCCGGATGCGCGCCCCGGCCTCGCGGACCTCGGCCATCAGCTGCTCATGGCGTGGACGGTCCAGGATGCACACCGTCAGATCGCGCACGCTGGAGTTCTTCACCTTCGCGACCTGGCGGATGTTCTCGGCGATCGGCGCGGTGATGTCGATGACGTCGGCCGCGTCGGGGCCGACGGCGATCTTGTGCATGTAGAACACCGCCGACGGATCGAACATCGCGCCGCGCTCGGCCACCGCCAGCACCGAGATGGCGTTGGGCATACCCTTGCTCATCAGCGTGGTGCCGTCGACGGGGTCGACGGCGAAGTCGCAATCGGGCCCGTCGCCATTGCCGACTTCCTCGCCGTTGTAGAGCATCGGGGCGTTGTCCTTCTCGCCCTCGCCGATGACCACCACGCCCCGCATCGACACCGAGTTCACCAACTCGCGCATCGCGTCGACCGCGGCGCCGTCCCCACCCTCTTTGTCCCCGCGGCCCACCCAGCGGCCCGCCGCCATCGCGCCCGCCTCGGTCACGCGGACGAGTTCCAGCGCCAGGTTGCGGTCGGGGGCTTCCCGCCTCGATTGCGTCATGGGCCAGATTGTCCCATTAGCGGGCCGCCGCTCGGGAGCTGGGATACTGGCTGTCATGACCACGCCGCCCGACCCCGGTCGGCCCGCAGGCAGCGAGGGCGCCGAGCGCTCCGCGGCCGGGTATGCGGTGCCCATCGCCAAGCCCGCGAAGTCCCGACTGCTGCAGGACGGCCGCGACATGTTCTGGTCGATCGGTCCGCTGGTGATCGCGTGTGTCGTGCTGGCGGGCGTGCTGGGGATGTGTTCGTTCGCGCCGACGGGCCCCGGCCAGGGTCCCGCCCCCGAGTACGACGCGCGGGCGGCGCTGCAGGCCGACGCCGATGCGTTGAAGATCCCGATCCGGATGCCGCAGCTGCCGCGGGACTGGCGGGCCAACTCCGGCAGCCGCAAGGGCATCGAGGGGGGTCGCACCGATCCGCAGACCGGCCAGCAGGTGCGCGCGGTGGCGTCGACGATCGGCTACCTGGCGCCCAGCGGGATGTACCTGAGCCTCACGCAGAGCAACGCCGACGAGGACAAGCTGATCGCCTCGTTCGGACCCGACCTGGTGCCGACGGGCACCGAGGACGTCGACGGGGTGCAGTGGGTGGTCTACCGGGGCGGCGAGCAGGACGGCCGAGCGGCCGAGCCGGTGTGGACCGCCCAGCTGCGCGGCCCGACGGGACCGGCCCAGATCGCGCTGAGGGGCGCCGCGGGTACCGACGAGTACCGTACGCTGGCCGCAGCGACGCAGTCGCAGCAGCCGCTGAACGCGACCTGACCGACTCACCCGACTCGACACTGGAGACGCCGTGACCTTTCCTGTTGCAGACCTGTCCGGGTGGGTCGCCGAGCCCTTCACCGCCGCCGGTTACACCCACGACGTGTACCGCAAGGGCGAGGGACCCGGTGTCGTGCTGATCCCCGAGATGCCCGGCCTGCACCCCGGGGTGCTGGCACTGGGAAATCATCTGGTGGACAACGGTTTCACCGTGGCCGCGCCATCGCTGTTCGGTACGCCGGGCGCGCCGGCGCTGCGCCCCAGCGCGGTGCCGACGCTGCTGAAAGGGTGTGTGGCCAAGGAGTTCGCGGCGCTGACGACGAACGCAGACCGGCCGGTCGCGCACTATCTGCGGGCGCTCGCGCGCGATCTCAACGCCAAGACTCCCGGCAAGGGCGTGGGCGTGATCGGACAGTGCTTCACCGGTGGGTTCGCGCTGGCGGCAGCTGTCGACGACAGCGTGCTGGCCCCGGTGATGAGCCAGCCGTCGGTGCCGCTTCCCTTGACGCTCAAGCACAAACGCGATCCCGGGGTGTCCGAGGCCGAGATGGCGACGATCGAGCAGCGCGCCCGCACCGAGGGCCTGTGCGTGATGGGTCTGCGGTTCAGCGAGGACGCGATGTCGCCGGGGGAGCGGTTCGCGACGCTGAAGAGTCGTCTCGGCGACGCCTTCGAGTGCATCGAGATCAACTCCAAGAAGGGCAATCCGGACGGCTTCGGCCGGACGGCTCACTCCGTGCTCACCGACCAGGTTCGCGAGGTCGACGGCCAGCCGGCCTACGAGGCACGCAAACGGGTCGTCGAATTCCTCACGTCCCGCTTGACCTGAGCCGCACCGGCACGAGTCGTCGCCACCACGGCGGCTGCGCGTCGTCGTCGGCCGGGTCCCCGCGGGTGCCGGTGATCGAATCCAGCGGCGTCCCTTTGTCCGCGGCCAGGTAGACGCTGACGGTCGTCACGATCACGATCATCAGCACGGGTCCGAGCACGATGCCCCAGAAGCCGAACATCTTCAGTCCCGCGAACACCGCGAGCAGCATCAGCGCCGGATGCAGGTGCGCGCTCTTGGGCACCAGGAACGGTCGCAGCAGATTGTCGATGCTGGTGGTCACCAGGACGTGGAACACCACGATGAAGACGCCGCCGGCGACGTTGCCGAAGATCGCCAGGCCGATCCCGAGCGGGATCGTGACGATCCCGCTGCCCAACGGGATGAACGACAGCGCGGTCAGGAAGATCAGGAACATGAAGAACCCGTCGTGCAGGCCGGCGATGTAGATCGAGACCGCGCCGGCGGCGCCCTGACACACCGCGATGATGAACTGGCCCTTGACGGTGGCCGACACCATCGCGCCGACCTTCGCGAGATAGATGTCGGACACCTCGCGCCCCAACGGGTTCAGGTCGCGGAACAGGTCGGCCACCGCGGCGCCGTTGGTCACCAGCGCCAGGAACACGTAGAGGAAGAGCACGAGCGCGGTCACCGTCGCAGCGATGCTGCCCACCGAGTCGCGGGCGAAGTCGAGCGCGAACTGGCCCGCGCCCTGGCCGACCTTGGTGGCCGCCTCGCGCACGGACTCCTGCGTCAGCGTGATGTCCACGAACGGGATGCGCGCCAGCACCCCGTTCGCGGAGTCCAGCAGCCGCTGCGCCAGCGCGGTGAAGTCGGTCTGGTCGGCCCAGCGGCCGACGCTGGTCACCAACTCGTTGACCTGCAGGACGGCCAGCGAGATCACCCCGGCCAGCGGGACGGCGACGGTGGCGATCGCGGCCAGCAGAGTCGCCGTCGCCGACAACCCCGTGTTCATCCGCGCCCGCAGCCGTCGGTACAGCGGATGGAACAGGAACGCCAGCACCGCGGCCACTGCGATGAGCAGGAGGTAGATGCGCAGGAAGTACGCGCCGAACCCGAGGGCGACCACCGTCGCGACGGCCAGCGCGCGCTTCTGTGTGACGGTGAAGGCGGCCGGGCCGGTGGCGGTCACGGTCATTGTTCTACCAGTCATCCCGGCTGGCAGACTCACCGTCGTGACCGAATTGCAGCGATCCGAGTCGATCTCGGTGGCGGTGCCGCCCGACGAGCTCTACGCCCTGGTGTCCGACGTGACGAACATGGGGCAGTGGAGCCCGATCTGCAAGGCGTGCTGGTGGGACGATGGCGACGGCCCCCGCGTCGGCGCGTGGTTCACCGGCCGCAACGTCCTGCCCGAACGCACCTGGGAGACGCGCAGCCAGGTGGTCGCGGCCGAGCCGGGTCGCGAGTTCGCCTGGGAGGTCAACAACGGCTGGGTGCGGTGGGGTTACACCTTCGAGCCCGAGGGCGACGGCACCCGGCTGACCGAGCACTGGGAGTTCCTGCCGGCCGGGCTCGAGGGCTTCCGGGAGCGCTACGGTGACGCCGCGGACGAGGAGATCGCCACGCGCAGCGAGGCGGCCCGCGACGGTATCCCGGCCACCCTGTCGGCGATCAAGGCGGCGGCCGAGAAGTTTTAGCCCTCCGGCGGAGCCGGGGCAGAGGCGTGCACCAGCGGCTCGCCCGCGGCGGCCTTCATGCGGTCGAACAGTTCGACGTAGTAGGGGAGGCACTGTTGCAGCGCCTCCTCGGTGGTGAACAGCGGCCGGTAACCCAGATCACGCTGCGCCTTGGCGATGGAGAAGTAGTTGTCGAGGTAAAGCCGTTCCACCGCAAGGGGTTCCAGCAGCGGCTTGGGCGCCCCGAAGCGGAAGTGCAGGAACTGCCAGACCGTCATCGCGAACCACACCAGCCGGCCCGGCACCCGCAGCCGCGGATACGGCTGGCCGCACGCCTCCACCACCGGACGGGAGAACTCGAACATGTTGATCGGCTCGCCGTCGTTGATGAAATACGCCTGACCGGGCGCGGTGCCGCCGGGCACCAGGTGCTCGGCGGCCAGGATGAAGCCGTGCACCAGGTTGGCGATGTAGGAGTTGTCGAGCTTGACGTTCTTGCTGCCGACGAGCACCTTGACGTGGCCGGCCAGCACGCTTTCGAACACGCGGCGGAACATCGTCTGGTCGCCGCGGCCCCAGATACCGCTGGGCCGGATGGAGCAGGTGAGCATGCCGTGCTCGCCGTTGGCGGCGAGGACGAACTTCTCGGCCGTCACCTTCGTCTCGGTGTAGAGGTCGTTGAATCGCGCGGTGTAGGGCAGTGATTCGTCGCCGCCGGCGATGCGCTGTCCACCCATGACGACGCTGTTGGACGCCGTGTAGACGAAGCGTCGGTTGCCCGCCTGCTGTGCGGCGCGCACCAGGTTCTGCGTACCGGTGACGTTCACCGCGAAACTGCGCTGCCGAAACTGCTCGCTGACCGCGCCGCCACCGGTCAGGTCGATGATCGCCGCGGTGTGGAACACCGTGTCGATACCGTCGACCGCGCGGGCGACGTCGTCGGTGTCGGTGATGTCGCCCTCGATGACCTCGAGTCGAGGGTGCGGGGGCAGCGCAGAAGCCACGCGGTCGAAGCTGCGGACCTCGAGCCCGCGGTCGAGCAGTTCGGTCACCAGGTTGGCGCCCACGAAGCCGGAGCCGCCGGTCACCAGCACCCGACCCAGCTCCGTCGTCAACGATGCATCACCCATGCGGGCACAATAACTGAAACGTGTTCCAATTTTCCAGCATCACCCGTTAGGCGGTCCCGCGGTCAGTCTCCGGAATCGTCGCTCGCGGCCAGCGCGTCGGCCACTCGCTTGCGCGCCCCAGCTAAGTGCTCTTCGCAGCATTTTGCCAGCGCTTCGCCGCGTTCCCACAACTTCAGCGACGCATCGAGGTCGAGGCCGCCATGCTCGAGCTGCTGCACGACGTCGATCAGCTCGTCGCGCGCCTCTTCGTAGCCCAGTTCGCTAATAGGCTTCGTCATACCTCGTCTCCCGCCTGGCCCTCGCTGATCGCCGTCACCGCACCGTCGGCCACCCGTATCCGCAGACGCACCCCGGCCGGCGCGTCGGCCACGGAGTGCAGCACCTGGGGCGGCCCGCCGTCTGGAACGGCCTGCACGACGGCGTAGCCGCGCGCGAGCGTCGCGGCAGGACCCAGTGTGCTCAACCGTGCCGACAGGTGCCCGATCCGCTCGGACTCCCCGTCGAGCAGCCGGGCGATGTCGCGGCGGGCAGCGCGGCGTGCGCGGTGGATCTCGTCGGCCCGGGCGGCGACGGCGTCCAGCGGGCGGGCCAGCACCGGCCGGCTGCGCAGCTGGGTCAGTGTGTGCTGCTCGCGGTTGACCCAGTTCCGCAACGCCCGCGCGCTACGGCGGCGCAGGTCGGCGACGAGTGCCAGCTCGGCGGACGTGTCGGGCACGATGCGTTTGGCAGCATCGGTCGGGGTGGCGGCCCGCAGATCGGCCACCAGATCGCAGAGCGGATTGTCGGGTTCGTGACCGATGGCGCTGACCACCGGCGTCGTGCACGTGGCGATCTCCCGACAGAGGGTCTCGTCGGAGAACGGGAGCAGGTCCTCGACGCTGCCGCCGCCGCGGGCCAGCACGATGACGTCCACCTCGGGGTCGGCGTCGAGCGCGCGCAGCGCCTCGACGATCTGGGGCACCGCGTTGGGGCCCTGCACCACGGTGTTGCGCACGTCGAAGCGCACTGCGGGCCACCGCGCCGACGCGACGGCGGTGATGTCGTGTTCCGCCGCCGACGCCCGGCCGGTGATCAGCCCGATCGTGCCGGGCAGGAACGGGATCGGCCGCTTCAGCCGGGCGTCGAACAGGCCCTCGGCGTCGAGTAGGCGACGCAGCCGATCGATGCGGGCCAGCAGCTCGCCGATGCCGACCGCTCGGATCTCGCTGACCCGCAGCGAGAACGTGCCGCGGCCGGTGTAGAAGTTCGGTTTGCCGTAGACGATCACCTGCGTGCCGTCGGTCATCTTCACCGGCGCGTTGGTGACCAGGTCGCGGGGGCAGGTCAGCGACAGCGACATGTCCGCAGCCGGGTCCCGCAGTGTGATGAACGCGGTGTTCGAGTTCGGCCGCAGCGTCAGCTGCGCGATCTGGCCCTCGACCCAGACCGCGCCGAGCTTGTCGATCCAGCCGGCGACGCGGATCGCGACACCGCGGACGGGGAACGGGTTCTCCGGCGACTGCCCGGGGCTGGTCACTTCGCCGACGCGCGCGTGATCCTGTTGGCGAGCAGCGTCTGGAACGGGGCACGCGCCTTCGTCGTCTCCTCGTAGGCGAGCAGCGCCTCCAGATCCGGGATCCGCAGCGAGGTCAGACGGGCGCGCAGCTGGGCCAGCGTCAGGTTCTGGTAGTCGATCTCGGTGACGATCTCCGGGGCATCCGACGTGGCGGTCGCCGCGTCCGCGGCGCCCGCGGCGGTGGTGTTCGGCGTCTCCGGCTCCTCGCTGAACAGGGCGAACCGGCCTTCGGTGAGCCGTTCGCCGTCGCGCACCGGCAACGTCACGATGTCGGCGCCGGACTGCTCGTCGGACGGCAGGTCCTCGTCGAACGTCGCCCACTCCGGTTGTTCGTCCTTGGGCGGGAACATCGTGTCGAGCGTCTCGTCGCCCTTGATCACCAGGACGGCGACGTCCTGCTGCACCTTCATGACCAACTGCGCGATCTGGCTCGCGAACGTCATCGGGTACATCAGGATGGTCTGCGGAAGCTTGCGGGTTTCCTCGATCGCGGTCACCGCTGCACCCACCAGCAGACGGACCCCGTACGGTGCAGTTGCCATGGCCACAGCCTACGGCTGGCCGGGGCGAGGGGCGGATCAGTACCCTGGACCCATGCCTCCGACTGTCAACATGGGGATTCCCGGTGCCAGCAGATCCGCGCTCGGCACGGTCCCCGGCGACGACGCGGGCAAGCGGGTGCTGCTGGCCGAGCCGCGCGGCTACTGCGCCGGTGTGGACCGCGCGGTGGAGACCGTCGAGCGGGCGCTGGAGAAGCACGGGGCGCCGGTCTACGTGCGGCACGAGATCGTGCACAACCGCTACGTGGTCGACACGCTGGCCAAAGCCGGAGCGGTCTTCGTCGAGCAGACCGACGAGGTGCCCGAGGGCGCCATCGTCGTGTTCTCCGCTCATGGTGTCGCACCGACGGTGCATGTCGAGGCCAAGGCGAGGAACCTGCAGACCATCGACGCCACCTGCCCGCTGGTGACCAAGGTGCACAACGAGGCCAAGCGCTACGCCCGCGACGACTACGACATCCTGCTGGTCGGCCACGAGGGCCACGAGGAGGTCGTCGGGACCGCCGGTGAGGCTCCCGACCACGTCCAGGTCGTCGACAATCCCGACGCGGTCGACAACGTCACCGTCCGCAACCCCGACAAGGTGGTCTGGCTGTCCCAGACGACGCTGTCGGTCGACGAGACGATGGAGACCGTGCGGCGGCTGCGGGAGAAGTTCCCCACGCTGCAGGACCCGCCCAGCGACGACATCTGCTACGCCACCCAGAACCGTCAGGTGGCGGTCAAAGCGATGGCGCCGGAGTGCGACCTCGTCATCGTCGTCGGCTCCAAGAACTCGTCGAATTCCGTGCGGCTCGTCGAGGTGGCGCTGGGGGCCGGCGCGTCCGCCGCGCACCTGGTCGACTACGCCGAGGACATCGACCCGTCCTGGCTCGACGGGGTGACGACGGTGGGGGTGACCTCAGGCGCGTCGGTGCCCGAGATCCTGGTCCGCGGAGTGCTCGACCGACTGGCCGAGCACGGCTTCGCGACCGTGCAACCGGTGACCACCGCCAACGAGACACTCGTGTTCGCCCTGCCGCGGGAGATCAGGCCCGCACGCGCCTAGCGCGGGTACGTTCGGCACCCGTGGGTGTGCTGAAGCGATCATCGGCTGTCCTGTTCGTCGTCGTCCTTCTGCTCACGGGGTGCAGCGATGCGAAGGACCGGCTGCAGTCCACCGTGGCGGCCTTCGCCGACGCGCTGAGCCGCGGTGACGCCGCCGCCGCTGGCGCCCTGACGACCGACGAGAACGCCGCCCGCACGACGCTGACGGGGCTGTTCGACAGTTTGGGCAAAGACGTGCACGTCGCGCCCGGCCAGGTCCAGGACCAGGACGGTGCGGGGACCTTCGCGCTCGACACGACGTGGAAGTTCGGTCCTGAGAAGAAGATCCAGTGGACCTACAGCAGCACGGGCAAAGCCCAGAGTGCCGGCGACGACTGGAAGATCCAGTGGGACGCCACCACGGTCGCGCCCGGCCTGGACAAGGGGCCGCTGTCGTTCTCCACGCTGGTCGCCCAGCCCGCTGCCCGGGTTCTCGACCGCGCCGGCGCCGACCTGCTCACCCAGCACGTCGTCACGCTGGTCGACCTCGCACCCGGAGTCGACGTCAATGCCGTTGCCGCACTGCTCAATCCGATCGCACCCACGATCACGCCGGAGTCGCTGGCCGGTGAGCTGGCCGGCGGCAAGACCGTCACGGCGATCACCCTGCGCGACGAGGACCTGGCCCCGATCAAGGATCAACTCTCGGCCCTGCCGAACGTCACGCTGCGGCCGCAGACCCGGCTGCTCGCCACCGATCGCACGCTGACCTCACCCACGCTGTCCGGGCTGTCCGACCTCTGGCAGCAGCGCATGGACGCCGCGGCCGGGTGGGCGGTGACGGCGCAGACCGCGGCCGGCGCGCAGCGCGTCGGAGGTGCGGACGCCAAGCCGGTCGGCGACATCGCCAGCACGCTGGACATCGGTATGTTGCGCGCCGCGGAGAACGCGCTCGCGCCGCTGCCGACGCCTGCTGCTCTCGTCGCGATCCAGCCGTCCACGGGGAATCTGCTCGCCGTCGCGCAGAACGCTCCCGCCGACGCACAGGGACCGATCGCGCTGACCGGTCTGTACCCGCCCGGGTCCACGTTCAAGACGGTGACGGTGTCCGCCGCGCTGCAGGCGGGCCAGGTCACCCCGGACAGCGTCGTCGGCTGCCCGGGGACCGAGAACATCGAGGGCCGGCAGATCCCGAACGACGACGAATTCGACCTGGGCGACGTACCGCTGCACACCGCCTTCGCCAAGTCGTGCAACACCACCATGGGACGCCTGGCGGTAAATCTGCCGCCCGACGGGCTCACCAACGCCGCGGCTCAGCTGGGGTTGGGCGTCGACTTCACCGCGCCGGGCATGACGACGGTGACGGGCTCGGTTCCGGTCGCCGACACCTCTGCGCTGCGTGTCGAGGAGGGCATCGGACAGGGCAAGGTCACGGCATCACCGTTCGGGATGGCGCTGGTGGCCGCGACGCTGGCGCGCGGATCGGTGCCCATGCCGGCCATCGTCGCCGGTCAGCCGGCCACCGCGGACCACACGCCGCAGCCGCTCCCCGCGGGCGTGGCGGAGCAGGTCAAGGCGATGATGCGCGAGACCATCACCGGGGGCACCGCCACCCAACTGCAGGACATCCCCGGCATGCTGGGCAAGACCGGCACCGCCGAATACGTCGGGCCGGACGGCGTCCAGCGCGCGCACGGCTGGTTCGTCGGTATCCGCGACGATCTCGCGGTGGCGGTGTTCGTCGCCGACGCTGGGACGTCCACGCCGGCGGTCGACGCCGCGGGACAGTTCCTGCGGTCCTAGATGTCGTACTCCCAGCGATCGGCGTCGACGTCGCGGGACGGCCGCCGCCGCGGCCGGTACTCGGGCTCGTCGGAATGGGTGTTGCCGTCGCTGCCGCGGTAACGGACCCGGGACACCGGGTGATGAGTGCTCTCGCGCGGTGACTCGTACTCGTCGTAGCGGGGCCGGCGCGCCGGGCGGTCGTAACCGCTGAGGCGCTCGGCAGGGGGAACGCGGGACTCGCGGGTCGACTCCCGCGCCGGCCGGGGCCGGCGCCTGGTCTCCGATGGGGTCGCCTCGTCCGGGCGGGGCCGGCGCCTGCGGGGCCGGTCCAGATCGACCACCGGCTCGATGATCTCGGTGGGGTCCGGTGGGCGGGCGTGCCGTGACCGCGAGGGCGCGGCACGCCGGGTCGGCCGCTGCGTGCGGGCCTTCGCGGCGTCGCGGCGCCCCGCGGCCTCGGTGCGACTGCTCGCGGTGTGGCGCCGGCGGGGCTTCTTCGCGGGGGCTTCTGCGGCCTGGTCGCCAGCGTCACCGCCGGTGACGAACTTCGACAGCTTCGCCGACACCGAGCTGCTGTGGGCTGCCGGCGAGGCGCCGAAGAAGCGGCGTGCAATGGCGACGAGCAGCACCGCCGCAGAGGTGAAGAACATCAGCGGGAAGCGCTCGATCAGCGGATACCCACAGTTGATCAACAGGTCTTTGATGCCTTTGATGTCCTTGGTGTGCATCAGGAAGTAGGCGCCCGGCACGCTGACGAACAACAGCAGCGGCGGCTGGATGGCGGCCGTGAACAGGCCGTTGCGCCGGACCGCGAGCACGGCCGTGAGGCATCCCATGACGTAGAACACGGAGAACGTGGATGTCAGCGCACCGCCGCCGGAGCCGGCGTCGATGGCGAAGCCCACCGCGGAGGCGACGACGGCGATCAAAATCGCGCCCCACCAGGGCACTCCCTTGATCGTGGGGTGCGCGGAGCGGAGTTCGGCTGGCACCGCCGAGCGCGCACGCTGTCCTGACACACGTCGACCGTACCGGCTGGGGTGACCGCACGCCGCCAGCGGAGGCCTGCGTGGCGGTGACATCTGGCAGACTGTGGACTCCGTGAGCTTGAATCTGGGAATCGTCGGGCTGCCGAACGTGGGCAAGTCGACTTTGTTCAATGCGCTGACGCGCAACGACGTACTGGCTGCCAACTATCCGTTCGCGACGATCGAGCCGAACGAGGGCGTGGTGGCGCTCCCGGATCCCCGCCTCGACAAGCTGGCCGAGATGTTCGGTTCGGACAAGATCGTGCCGGCGCCGGTGACGTTCGTCGACATCGCCGGCATCGTCAAGGGCGCGTCCGAGGGTGCCGGCCTGGGCAACAAGTTCCTCGCCAACATTCGGGAGAGTGACGCCATCTGCCAGGTGGTGCGCGTGTTCGCCGACGACGACGTCGTGCACGTCGACGGCCGGGTGGACCCTAAGTCCGACATCGAGATCATCGAGACCGAGCTGATCCTGGCCGACCTGCAGACCCTGGAGAGGGCGCTGCCGAGGCTGGAGAAGGAAGCGCGGACCAACAAGGACCGCAAACCCGTCCACGAGGCGGCGCTCGCGGCGCAGCAGGTGCTCGACGGCGGCACGACGCTGTTCGCCGCCGGTACCGACGTCTCGCTGTTGCGTGAGCTGAATCTGATGACCTCCAAGCCGTTCCTGTACGTGTTCAACGCGGACGAGTCGGTGCTGACCGACACCGCGCGCGTCGCAGAGCTGCGGGAGCTGGTCGCCCCTGCCGACGCGGTGTTCCTGGACGCGAAGATCGAGGCGGAGCTGCAGGAGTTGGACGAGGAATCGGCCGCCGAGCTGCTGGAGTCGATCGGTCAGACGGAACGCGGCCTGGATGCGTTGGCGCGCGCGGGTTTTCACACGCTGAAGCTGCAGACCTATTTGACCGCGGGGCCGAAAGAGGCGCGCGCGTGGACGATTCACCAGGGGGACACCGCGCCGAAGGCGGCCGGGGTGATCCACTCCGACTTCGAGAAGGGTTTCATCAAAGCCGAGATCGTGTCGTTCGACGATCTGGTGGCCGCCGGTTCGATGGCCGCCGCGAAGGCGGCCGGCAAGGTCCGCATGGAGGGCAAGGACTACGTGATGGCTGACGGCGATGTCGTGGAGTTCCGTTTCAACGTGTAGGTGGATTCCCGTTCGATGGCTGGATCTTGTTGAGCTTGGAATGCGAGAGCGGCGTGCGATCTGACCTGATCGGTGCCGGGTCGACGTACGCGATCCACCTCGACGAATCCGACCACCGACAGCATCTCTGACAAGGTTTCGACGGGCCACCGATAGGCTGTGGTGACCTTGTGTTCGAAGGGTTCGACGTCATCACCCTCGAAGAAGCCGATCACGAGAATTCCGTTGTCGCACAGCGCGGCCCGAAATGATCGAAGGACTTCTGGGACGACGACCGGTTCGTAGTGGATCAGGGAGTACCAAGCCAGAATTCCGCCGAGTGAACCGCGCGGTAGGTCGAGGGGATGCATCGAACCGACGGCGAACTCGACCTTCGGCCGGTGCGCGCGGGCGGTTTCGACGAACGCGGGGACCAGATCCAAGCCCATCGCCTTGAGTCCGAGGTTCGTCAAGTAGCCGGTCAAGTGGCCGGGTCCGCAGCCGGCATCGAGGATCGTCCCTCCGCATCCCCTGAAGTTGCGTTCGAGGAATCGGAGGTCGTCAGGATGGACACTCGCGGCGGTGCCGAACAGGCGTGTGTAGACGTCAGCAACCTCGGCATAGCGTCGCCAGACAGCGGCTTCCGTCACGAGGTCGACTCTAGGTGGCGCGTCTGCGCGTGTCTTCGTCTGAACACGTCGAGGCCATGGCGATCACGCTAGAATTCTGTACATGGCGACACTGCCCTTGGCCGAAGTTCGGGCCAACTTGTCCAAGCTCGTCGATGAAGCTGTCCGCACCCATGAGCGTATCGAGGTGACCCGTCAGGGTCGTCGCGCCGCGGTGATTCTCGGTGCCGACGACTATGACTCGATCATGGAGACGCTGGCGATTCTCAGTGACCAGGACTTGATGCGTGACATTCGGGCAGCCGAGTCCGAGGCCGAGCGTGGCGCGATCTTCACTCTCGACGAGGTGACCGAGGAGATGCGCGCCACCGGGCGTCTGCCGCGGTGACCTATCGCGTCGAGCTCACCAGCGCCGCGAAGCGGGCACTGACCGAGGTTCTTCCCGAGGCTGTGGCGGTCGCGTGTTGGGAGTTCATCCGGGGTCCGTTGGCGGACAGCCCATACCGGGTGGGAAAGCCGCTCCGGGGCCAGTTGGAGGGCCGGTACTCCGCACGACGCGGCGAATTCCGGGTTGTCTACCAGGTTTTCGACGACAGGATTGTCGTCCGCGTCATTCATATCGCCCACCGTCGTGACATTTATCGGTAACGGAACATGGTGGAGTTCCGGTTCGGCGTGTGAGAGTGGGTGTGATGACTGAGGATGACCTGCTCACGACATACCGTGACTATCTGGAGTGCTTGAACTCGCGGCGGTGGGACGATCTCGGTCACTTCGTCTCCGATGACGTCGTACACAACGGAGTACGGCTGCGGCTCAGCGGCTATCGGGCGATGTTGGAGGATGACACCCGAGCCGCACCGGATCTTCAGTTCGTCCCCGAGATCCTGATCGCCGACGACCAGTTCGTGTCCTGCCGCCTGTTCTTTCGGTGCACTCCGCACCACGTTTTCCTGGGTTTCGAACCGACGGGTCGGCAGGTGTCGTTCGCCGAGCACGCCTTCTACAGATTCGACGACGGGCGGATAACCGAAGTGTGGTCGGTGATCGACAGGGACGACGTTCGCAGGCAAATCGCCCAGCAGTAGCGCCGACGGCGCCGTGGTGGAATTCCGGTTCGCGTCTCGAGGACAGGCTGCCGCATGAAAGCTCGCGGGCTCATAGCCTGTGGAAATGTCTTCAGTCGACGGAGCGGACGCATCGCCGCGCGCAACTACGTCACGAAACCTCCGGTGCGCCATCTACGGATGTGTCGCCGTCATCGGTCTCGTCGTCACGTGGGTTCCGAACCTCAGCTACTCGTTCGGCGGTTTCATGGCCCACTACATGAGCGATCTCACAGTCACACCGGCGAGCCGGTCGTACACCGGCGATCTCACCGCGTTGGCGCTCGCCGCTGTGATCGTGATGGTGGTGGAGGGGCGCAAGCATGGCGTGAAGTTCGTGTGGCTCTACGTCTTCGGCGGGTTTGCCACTGCCATCAGCTTCACGTTCCCTCTGTTCCTCATTGCCCGCGAGTTGAGGCTCGAGCCTGCCGAGAGCTCGCACATCCGACGCGTCGACGTGGCTCTGCTGGTCATCGTCGCTCTACTCGCCGTGGGGCAGATCGTCTGGGTGAGTGTCGCCTGACGGCGAGGCGCGCTACGCCGCCGCGAGAGTGCGCTGAGGGTTGCGATTCGACGGCGGTCACGACCGTAGAAGCACTGTCGGCAGAGGGTGCTCACATTTCGGGCGCGACGGGGTGTCGGCTGGTCTAATGATCAACATGGCGATCGCGGATCGTGCGCTTGCCGGGCTGGCTCGCCAGCTCGGCGAACCCTCCGGGTTCGCCGGCCGTGTCGTCGGACGCCTCCTGAATCGGGGCAATCGGTCTATCGTCGCCGCCGCCGTCGCTGCTACGCAGGCCAGGCCCGGCGCCGACGTCGCCGACATCGGGTTCGGGGGAGGGGTCGGGCTCGGCATGCTGCTCGACAGCGACGCCGCGGTCGTTCACGGGGTCGAGATGTCGGAGACCATGCTCGCCGAGGCCAAGCGCCGGTTCTCCGACAGCATCGCCAGCGGCCGGTTACGCCTTCATTCGGGGCGGATGGAGAGCCTGCCACTCGACGATTCCGCACTCGACGCGATCATCTCGACGAACACGATCTACTTCGTCGCCGATCTGCCCGCCGTCCTGCGTGAATTCGCGCGTGTCCTGCGACCGGGTGGACGTCTGGTTCTCGGGGTCGGCGACCCGAGCCAGATGTCGAAGATGCCCTTCACTCGCCACGGGTTCCGGCTTCGCCCCGTCGACGAATTGCTGCCGGTCATTCACGAGGCGGGCTTGCGCACGACGGAGGACAAGCGCGTCGGTGCCGGTGAGGGCGCCTTCCATCTCCTGGTGTGCGATCTGCCGGGCTGATGGGGAGTCGCACCGGAGTACATTCACGGCTGTGAGTGAGGACTGGCGTGCCGACCGTATCCAGGAGATCCGCTCGCTGATCACCCGTGCAGAACCCGATGCCGTCGAGGAGGTCAAGTGGCGCAAACCGTCGAATCCTGATGGCGTGCCCACATTCTCGCTCGACGGGCTGATCTGCACGCTGGAGACCTACAAGGACAAGGTCAAGATGACGTTCGCCAAGGGCGCGTCCATGGACGACCCCGATCAGCTGTTCAATGCAAGCCTCGACGCGTCCGTCCGGCGGTGCATCGATCTGCGCGAAGACGACGAACTGGACCCCGACGCGTTCACCGCGCTCATCCACGAAGCGGTGCGCGTCAACCGCAGCTGAGGTACCGCCTTCACATGGGCAATGGAAGAGTGAGGCCGTGGACGCGCAGCTGAGCATCGCCGACGTCGACGCCGCGTCGACGCGGACGGCCGGCGCGGTGCGCCCGGTCGCCGTCGCAGCCGCCGACGAATCCACCTTCCTCGCCCTCGAATTCCTCCAGCACACAGGCACATTCAAGGCCCGTGGCGCCTGGAACTTCCTGCGGGCACATCGCGATGCGGGCGCGTTGCCCGTAGAAGGCGTCACCATCGCCTCAGGCGGGAACGCAGGGCTGGCGTGCGCGTGGGCCGCGGCGCGACACGAGGTTCCTGCGACGGTCTTCGTTCCCGCCAATGCCCCGCGGGTGAAGGTCGATCGATTGCGCGGCTACGGTGCTGACGTCCGAGCCGTCGGTGCGGACTACGCGGAGGCCGTTGCCGCCTGCCAGGATTTCGCCGCCACCAGCGGTGCGCTCCTCTCCCATGCCTACGACCATCCGCTGATCGCTGCCGGCGCGGGAACACTGATGCAGGAGATCCTCGGCCGGCTCCCCGACCTCGACGTCGTCGTCGTCGCAGTGGGCGGTGGCGGGCTCTTCGCCGGCATCGCCACCGTCGCGGGACACCACGGCGTGACGACGATCGCCGTGGAACCCGAGCGGTGCCGCGCGCTGAACGCCGCGATCGAGGCGGGCCGGCCCGTGGACGTCACCATCGATTCGGTGGCCGCGGACTCGCTCGGCGCTCGCCGCGCATCGATGCTCGCGCTGCGCGCCGCCCAGCGCGACGACGTGCACAGCGTGACGGTGCCCGACGCAGACATCGTCCGCGCCCGACAGGACCTGTGGGAGGAGCGCCGGATCGTCGTCGAACACGCCGCAGCCACCGCCCTGGCCGGTCTGCGCAGCCCGGAAGTAGCGCATCTCGTCAAGGGAAAGACCACCTGCGTGATCCTGTGCGGGGCGAACACCGACCCCACCGACCTCGTCGCCACCCGGGTTGTCGGTACCCCGGTCTAGCGTCTGCCGGCATGAAGCTGCTCTCCATCCGTCTCATCACCGCCGACGTAGCGCGCCTCGTCTCGTTCTACGAGGCGGTCACCTCCATACCAGCGGTCTGGGCCAACGAACTGTTCGCCGAGATCCCGTCACCAGTCGGCACGCTGGCCATCGGCAGCGACAAGACCGTGCCGCTGTTCGGCGTCGGGTCCGCCGAGCCGGCCGCCAACCGGAGCGCGATCATCGAGTTCCTGGTCGCCGATGTCGACGCCGAATACGCCCGTCTCCGAGCGCATCTGGATGATGTCGTCACCGAACCGACCACGATGCCGTGGGGAAACCGCGCGCTGCTGTTCCGCGACCCCGACGGCAATCTGGTGAACCTCTTCACCCCGGTCACCGACGCGGCACGGGCCAAGTTCAGCGCGGTGTCAACCTCATGATCGGGATCTGGCGGCCCGTCTCGGCGGTCTTCTCCCGGTAGTCGTCGTATCCGGCGTACACCTTCTCGGCCAACGCGAACAGCCTGGCGTGTTCCTGCGGGTCGGTGACCTCGGCGGCGGTGAACGGCTCGTCGCCGAACTCGCACTCAGGATGCGCGGTGAGGTTGTAGTACCAGGACGGGTGCCGTCGCTTGCCGTAGTTCGACGCCACCAGGATGACGTCGGAGCCGTCGTGAAAGTACGTCAGCTGAGTTTGACGCCGCTGCCCCGACTTCGCCCCCATCGACACGAGCGGAGCATTGATGATCGGGCCCATGTTGATGCGACCGCCGGTGAGCCGGAACAGGTACGGGTCGGTGCGCCGCGCGATGTGGCGGGCGAAGAACTGCCCGAGCGGCGAACGCCCGAAGCGCACCCCGCGCTGGTAGGAGCGGCCCCGTTTGCGGTGCGGGTCGACGTGGCGAAGCGGCATACCGGGAAAGCTACCCGAGCGGCGCTGCCGGACTCATCGGCGGCGTGGGGCGACCCTCCGCTGGGCGCTGCGCTGCAATTGGCTGACGGCGACCAGCGCCAACAGGCCGACTGCCTGACGGGCGAGAACGGGCCGACGGGTCCGCTGGCGCCAGCTGCGTGATCGCGACGACGAGCGACGACCGAGGTAGTAGCCGGACAGACCCGTGGCCGCCATCAGCGACAACACGATGATGACGGCCACGGTGACAGCCTTCCTGACTGCGATCGTAATCAGGTCACAGCCGGGCTACATGACAGATCAGCCGACGTAGCCGATGAACAGCCCGTTCCACCAGATGCCCCACGAGTTGCTGCCGGGGTTCCACACCAGCGGCTGCGGATCGCGGATACCGAGGTCGATCCAGTTGGCGGGCCGCCACACGGGCGGAAGCCCCAGGCGCACCGGGTCACCCCAGTGTCCGGGCGGGCCTGCAAGCGGGCCAGGGCCCTTCGCGACCAGCCCCGGCGGGCCGAACGGGTTGTGGCCAGGCGGATCGCCCGGCAGCCAGATGTCGTCGTGACCGTGTCCCGGCTTGGCCTGTGCGATCCCCGCGCCCGCACCGAGTACTGCTGAACTGAGAGCTACTGCCGCCACAGCACCGGCGGCGATCTTCTTGAACTGCATCGAAACCCTCCTCAAGAGTCGTTGTAAGCAACGCAACGACGCCCCGAACCAATTTCTCAGCGTAGCCACAGAATGTGGCAAGTAAACCCACCCCGGCCGCGAGCGGGGTCGGCAAACGGTCAGCGTGCGACGGAAAGCAGGCCAAGGCTGTTTCCTGCCTTGTTTGTGAACCACACCACATCCGGGTCGGGGCCAGGCTTGATGTCGAACGGGCCCCGCACGTCGGGCGAACTGACGAACGTCCACGCGTGCCGGTCGCCCGCCTGCTGCGGCGCAACACCGACGACGCGGTCGGAGGACGCGTCTACGAACCACAGGCGGCCGTCGACACCGGTGCAGATCCCGTCCGGTTCGACCAGCTCGGAGTGAGTGAAGTGGCACATGGTGCCCGCGGGATTCGTGGGATTGAAGGACAGCAGTCCCGCCGGGTCCCGGGTCGTCAGCCACAGCGCGCCGTCGACCGCCTGCGTCCACGCTCGCGGCGTCGCCGGCAGTGAGTCGATCGTCGTCACGTCCCCGGTGAGTGGGTCACAGCAGCCGATCGACGCCGCGTTGACCCACCACGGCTGCCCATCGCTGGTCACGTAGAGCGCAGCGGGGGCAACGATCCCGTCGGAGCTGATCACGCGCAGGGACGCGACGGGATCGGCGGCGCGCGGATCGAGGGAGCCGATGGCGTCGCTACCGCGCAGCGAAAACCAGAGCCGCCCGTCGGGAGCCGATTTCAGCGCCACCGGGCGGCTGCCGGTAGGCAGCGGGTGGGCGGTGATCGTCGACGCCGGGTCGGGGCTCATCGGATCGATGGACACCAGCGCGTCGGAGCCGAGGCTGGTGCACCACACCCGACCATCGGCCCCGGGAAAGATGTTGGCGGGGAAGCGGAGCACTCCCGGTGCCGCGCCGAAGAGTTCGACCCGGCCGTCGCGCACCCGCCCGATCCGATCGTCACCGATGTTGGTGAACCAGATGTCTCCGGCGGCCGCGATGATGCCCGAGGGCGCGTTCAGCCCGGGATGGCGAATCACGGTGAGGGCGGCCATGCCGAAACCGCCTCAGCCGGCGCGGTATTCGATGACCGGGTCGCGGCTCTGCAGAGCTTCGCCATCGATGACGACGAGTTCGGTGTCGGTGAGCCGGTAGGTGGTGGTGCCGTTGCGCGCCTCGAAGCCGGCCGGGATCAGACGGACGTCGTCGGAGCGCAATGCTGCGCCGTCACGCAGTCGAACCCCGTGATAGGAGTATCCGTCGTCACCGCGGCACACCGCGACGGCGGCGCGTTCCGTGCGGGCCACGGCGACGGCCTGCTGGCCGCTGTCGCACCGGGCCGCCGAGTCGATGTAGCCGTTGCTGTCCATCGGCAGACCGGCCGGGGCGGGCGCTGCCGGTGCGGGGCGGGGTGCGGGCGGCGGCGCCGGAGGTGGCTGCCGTGAAGCTTGCGGCGACGGCTGCAGCGAGGGCTGGGCCGGCTCGGCCACCGATTGCTGCACCGGAGCGGGTCGCGCGGGAATCGATTGCACCTCGAGCGCGGTGGGCGGGCGGGAAATGAGCAGGACGACGGCGATCGCCAGCGTGCCGAGCGAGGCAGCGACGATGGACAGAGCGCGACGCCGGAACCGTGGTCGCCGCCGATCGTGATCGCCGTCAGCCGGGGCCTGGGCGGTGACGGTCATCGCTGACGCTCCCTCGTCTCGCAGTGTCTGCGGACAGCAAAGCACTGCGACAGCGCCCACGCTGGTAGCCGGTGCGGCGTTTCATCGAGTTCTTCAGGGCAGGACCGCGATCTCGTCGATGAGGCGGTAGCCGTGCGCCAGCGGTAGATCGTCGCCACTCCAGAACGATCCGGGGTCGAACCAGTTCGCATTCTTCTCGGTGACCAGCAGGCCCATCTCCTCGTAGGTGATCGCCACGGTCTCCGCGCAGTAGGCGGTCTGCAGACCCACGCGTGTGCGCTCGGATTTGCGCTTGTCGGCCGCGTGGCGAACAGCCTTGTGCACCAACGGTATTCCGCGGGTGAAGTCGCTGACGGTGGGGATTCGACCGCGTAGCCACCGGCCGGTGAGGCGTGCCGTCGACGGGAACGGGGTGCCGTCCATGCGGGCGATCACCCTGAGCATGCGGTCTTCCTGCTCCCGGTCGGCGTGCGGCGTGAGCTGCCGTAGCCAGCACCGCTGACCGTAGGTGTTCATCCAGCGGTGCACGGCTGCGCGCAGATCGTTGAGTTGCACGCCGCGGTGGTGGGTCCCGGTCCACAGATCGAGGAGTTTGTCGCCGAGCTCGGCATGCCAGATCAGCGGCGGCAGGTCGTCGAGAGCGACCGTCATTCCGACGTGGTTCACGGGGCTGTTGGTCATCGACTGGATCGCCCGGTCGGGACCCGAGTGGCCCCGGAACAACCAGATGTCGCCCGTCCGTGTCTGCTCCAGCGCGCGATCGAGCGACACCGTGCTTGGATTCATGCCCGCAGCTTAGGCAGACTGGGCAGTCATGCGAGGCATCTGGAAATGGGTGGGGCTGGCCGGCGCGGCCGGTGTGGTGGCCGGCGGTGTGTTGGTGGCTCGCGATCAGCGGCGGCGTAATGCCTACACCCCGGAGGACATTCGGGCGCGGCTGCACCAGCGGCTGGCGCAGGCTCAGCAGTCCGACGTCAGGTGATCTCGTAGAGAGTGTGGGTGCCGGAGAAGCCTTTCAGCTCGACGTCGCCGCTCGGCTCGATGGTCACATCGGCACAGTCGTCGAGGGCGTCGCGCACCGCGGAACTGACCAGGACCTGTCCGCCGTCGGCCTGGGCTGCGATCCGTGCCGCCATCGCCACATTGCGGCCGAACACGTCGTCACCGCGCAGCACCGACTTGCCGGTGTGGATGCCGATGCGTACCCGAATGCCGTTGCGCCGCTTGGCCAATGCGCGTTGCAGGTCGATGGCGCAGCGCACCGCCTGCTCCGGCCGGGCGAACGCGACCATGAACCCGTCGCCCTGGCTCTTGACCACGTGGCCGTCATGGCGCTCGACGTGCCGGCGCACCGCTCTGTCGTGCCTGGCCAGCAGCCGGACGAACGCCCGGTCGCCGATCCGTTCGTTGAGTGCTGTCGACTCCTCGATGTCGGAGAACATGATCGCGAGCCGTCCGTTGGGGGAGAGCCGGGCGAGGTCCGGGCGCTCCACCTCGGCCCAGTCCGCGAGATCCTCGATAGAGGACCGCACCGCTGCACCGAGCCCGTCGCGGCGCAGGATGTTCGCCGTCTGCCACACCGTCTTGACGGCTCTGGTGCCGCCCGACACCAGCAGCTGCCGGGTGTCGAGGCGCCCGCGCAGCTCGTCGGCCTCGGCCTCGGCGGCGCGCGCCCGCCGCAGGAGAACCCCGATCCCGATCGCCTCGCCGATCGCGACGGCGGCCAGGGCCAGTGCGACGATCTGCATGCCGGTCACCCGTTCAGTATTTCCTGCTGGCTGTCGGTGTGGATCACCGCAGGACGAACGACACGACGGCGTCGGAGAACGCGTCGTTGTCGTCACCGGCTGCGGTGTGCCCTGCGCCTGCGAGCTCGACGAACTCGGCGTTCGGGACTTTCGTCAGGAAATCTGCGACGGCCTCCTCGCTGACGACGTCAGACAGCTTGCCGCGGATCAACAGAATCGGAATCGTCAGCTCGATCGCCGCCTGCTCGAGCTGCTCCACCCGCAGGAACGGGTCATCGCCAGGTGCGGTGAGGAACGCCGGATCCCAGTGCCAGTACCAGCGCCCGTCACGGCGACGCAGGTTCTTCTTGAGGCCCTCCGGGTTCTGCGGCCGGGTGCGGTGCGGCAGGTACGCGGCCACCGCGTCGGCGGCGTCCTCCAGCGAATCGAATCCGTGGATGTGGCTGAACATGAAGTCGCGAATGCGCGCGCTGCCGTCCTTCTCGTACCGCGGCACCACGTCGACGAGCACCAGGCCGGTGACCCGCTCCGGGCCGGCATCGCGGGCGGCCGGGATACCGGTCAAGCCGCCCATGCTGGCGCCGATCAGCACCGTCGGGCGCCCGATCTGCTCGAGAACGGCCAGGGTGTCGGCGGACATCGCGTCGATGCTGTACCGGGCGTCGGGGGACCGGTCACTGTCCCCGTGGCCGCGACTGTCCAGCGCCACGACGTGCAGCCCCCGCGCTGCCAGCACCTGCCCGGTGTTCTTCCACGACCAGCGGTTCTGGCCGCCGCCGTGGAGCATCAGCACCGATGGGTGCGCACTGCCGGCATCGCGACCGGCAGCCGGGCGGTTCCATTCGTCGGCAACCAAGCGCAGGCCGTCAGCGCCGGTGAACGTCGTGATCGTCGCATCACCGCTGGTCATCGTCCACCGAGTCCTCTCACCGTCCGTCGCCAGCTGAGATTACCGAGCGCACCGGTTCTGCCGATCCGGGGTCCCGTCAGGCCGGGATCGACCTAATATTTTCGTTTGTGCAAATTGATGCCGGTTCGGACGAGGAGCGGCGCCGCATCATCGACGCCACCTACCTCTGCCTGTCCGGCCCGTCCGAATCTCCTCGGAAGCCGGTCAAGATGTCGGCGATCCTGCGGGCTGCGGGTGTCTCGAGCCGGGCGTTCTACCGCCACTTCCGCTCGAAGGACGATCTGTTCCTGGCGTTGCTGCAGCAGGGCGCCGACGAGATCGCGGCCAGGGTCGAACGGGTGGCCGCCGCCGCGGCCGGTTCCCCCGCGGATCAGCTGGCGGCCTGGATCGGGGCGATCTTCGATCTGATGGCAGACCCGCGCCAGCGGATGCAGATGGCGGTGATCGACTCCGAAGAGGTGCGCTCCGCGGTCGGCTACCGGGACATGCGGGAGCGTTCACACGAGAGCCGGGAGCGGTCGCTCGCCGAGATCCTGCGCCGTGGCCGCGACGCCGGCTCGTTTCCCCTCGCCGATCCCGACCACGACGCCGTGGCGATCAGTGCGGTGGTCAGCCGCATCATGTCCGGCGTCGCTCCAGAGGACGTGCAGGCGGTCAAACTGGCCGAGTCACGGTTGCTCGACTTCGCGCTGCGGGCCGTCGGCGCCGTGGCCGCCGAATAGGTCCCGCCGCACCGCTGTCCGGCCTCTCCCGGCGACGTCGCCGGGAGAGGCCGGCGCCTACCATGACGGCCAGCGATGTGTCCTCCGCTCCGCCGGACACGCGGCAGAGGAGTGCCCATGCCAGACGATGCCGCTCCCGCGGCGGGGGAATCGACGTTCCCCGACACGGCCACCGGTGTCGATGCGGGCCGGGGATTGCCCGGGCGTGCCGCGTGGTCGCCGGTCAAGGTCGCTCTCGTGGCGGGGCTGGCCGGGACGGT
The DNA here is from genome assembly GCF_007096635.1 of Mycolicibacterium sp. 018/SC-01/001. GTDB lineage: Bacteria > Actinomycetota > Actinomycetes > Mycobacteriales > Mycobacteriaceae > Mycobacterium. The sequence continues at coordinate 39,927 of NZ_VKAA01000026.1, read as the reverse complement.
GGCGCTGGGCGGCCTCACCGGCTGGTTGGGGTACCGAGCCGTGCAGGCGCAGCGCGCCGAGCAGGCGCGCGAGCTGTTCCTCCAGGTGGCACGTGAGGGCGCGGTGAACCTGTCGACGTTCAACTGGCAGCAGGTGGACGCCGACGTGCAGCGGGTTCTGGACTCGGCCACGGGAACCTTCTACGACGATTACCGGCGCCGGGCGCAGGCGTTCGCCGACGTGGTGAAGCAGGCCAGATCGACATCTGAGGGCACGATCACGGAAGCGGGTCTGGAGTCCGCGACCGACAGCGCCGGTCAGGTGTTGGTCGCGGTGCGGGTGACGTCGACGAACGCCGGTGCCCCCGAAGGGCAGCAGCGGGCCTGGCGGATGCGCATCGTCGTCGAGAAGATCGGTGACCAGGCCAAGGTGTCCCAGGTGGACTTCGTCTCGTGATCGAGGAGCACTCCGACATGGAGCGGTCGGCCGAGCGGTCCGGAACAACGGCGCGCCCCCGCTGGTCACGGGTCGCCGCGTTCGCGGTGCTGCCCGTCGTCCTCATGGCACTCGCGGTCGGTGCGGGCTATCTCAAGTGGCGGGCAGATACCGTGCGCGACAACCAGATCGCCGCCGCGGCGTCGACGCAGGCAGCCAGGGACGGCACCGTCGCACTGCTGTCCTACACCCCGGATGACGTCGACCAGCAGCTCGATGTCGCCCGGGATCTGTTGACCGGCGACTTCCGCACCTCGTACGCGTCGCTGGCCAACGACGTCGTCATCCCGGGTGTCAAGCAGAAGCGGATCACCGCGATCGCGACGGTGCCCGCGGCGGCGTCGGTGTCGGCGTCCACGCAGACAGCCGTCGTGGTGGTGTTCGTCGATCAGCGCGTCACGGTCGACCGCGACGCGCCGACCGACAAGAAGTCCAGTGTGCGCATCGCCCTCGACAAGATCGGCGACCGCTGGCTGATCTCCGCCTTCGATCCCGTCTGATCAGGAGTTGCGGCCGGGGTGGCTGCGCCCCAGCAACGGCAGCAGCACCCGGTGTGGCGCGAAGCGGTAGAGCATCGCGGCCGCTCGGTTCGGCGCGCCGGGGACGATCACACCGCGGCCCCGGTCCAGGCCGTCGATCGCGGTCCGCGCGACCGCATCGGCCTGCTCCCACAGGAACGCGGGCAGCATCTTCTCGGCTTCCTCGTCGGGAATGCCTGCGGTGGCGCCGAATTCGGTGCGCACCGGGCCCGGGCACACGACGGCCGCCGTCACGCCGCTGCCACGCAGCTCCTCCCGCATGGCCTCGGTGTAGGACAGCACGAACGCCTTGGCCGCCCCGTAGGACGCCTGGAACGGGACCGGCCCGAACGCGCCGACCGAGGCCACGTTGAGCACCGCACCTCGACCACGCGCCACCATGGCGGGCACGAACCGGGCGCACAGATCCACGACCGCGGCGACGTCGAGTTCTATCAGCCGCAGCTCGTCGGACGGGCTGACGCGCGCGACCGCTCCCAGGTTGGACATACCCGCGTTGTTCACCAGGATCTCGGCGGTGATCCCTAGCGCCGCCACCTGATCGGGCAGCGCCGTGCGCTGCGCCGGGTCGGCCAGGTCGGCGGGCAGAACGTAGGCGCGGGAGTCGAGGGACTGAGCCAGCGCGGTCAGCTTGTCGGCGCGTCTGGCCACCAGCACCACCGGGTAGCCACGGCCGGCGAACTCGCGGGCGATCTGCTCACCGATGCCCGACGATGCGCCGGTGACCAGCACCGCCCCGGTCTCGGTGACGGGTGGCAGCAGCGGCATGACGTCAGCCTAACCTTGGCATCATGACCGCGCGCCGACTCACCGCGGTCGACGCGCAGATGCTCCTGCTGGCCGCGGCCACACCCAACGACCAGTTCCTGCTCTACGGATTCGGCGCACCGGTCGATCCCGGGGCCGCGCTCGAGGTGGTCCGTGAGCACGCGAACCGGTGCCCCGAGTTGGCGGTGCAGGCGCGAGACCGTGGTGTCTGGCGTTACCCCGTGTGGCGGCCCTGCGACACCGCGGACGAGCAGTTCGTGGTGCACGACGCGACGGGGTGGGCGGGCGTGCTGGCCACGATGACGTCGCTTGCGGGCGAGCAGGTCGACGCCCACGACCGTCCGTGGCGACTCCACGTCTTCCCCGTCGTCGACGGGCTTCCCGGTGCGGATGTGGGTTCTGTTGCCGTGCTGCAGATTTCGCATGCGCTGGCAGATGGTTCGCGAGCATCGGCACTGGCGGCCCGGTTGTTCGGGCGTGCCGCGGCCATCGAGCCGCTCACGCCGCGGCCGACCCGCGGCTTTCTGGGCAGGTCGGCGATGGCCGCCCTGGCGCACCGGCGCCTGGTCCGTGACACGGACGCGGGACTCGTTCCCGCGCAGGCGAATCCGTGCCCGGCACTGCGGTGCAACAGCAGGCCCACAGGGGCGGCGCACGTGCGGACCGTCGTCCGCAGGCGGGGCCAGCTGGCCGGCCCGACCGTCACCGTCACTGCGCTGAGCGCGATCTCGGAGGCGCTGGCTGACCACGTCCGCGCCTACGGCGACGACCCCGCGCAGCTGCGCGCGGAGATACCGATGGCGAAACCCGGTGCACGACGGGCCAACAACCACTTCGGCAACGTCAGCGTCGCACTGCACCCGGACCTGCCGGCCCGGCAGCGGATGCAGGCGATCGCAGCGGAATTGCGCGACCGCCGGCGGCGGGCGTCACATCCGGCGATGGCCGCGCAGGATGCGGCGTTCGCCGCGGTGCCCGCCCCGCTGTTGTACTGGGGGATGGGGCAATTCGACCCGGAGCAGCGTTCGCAGACGGTCGCCGGCAACACCGTCGTCTCCAGCGTGAACCGCGGCCCCGCCGACCTGTCGCTCGGCGGTGCGCCCGTCGTACTCACCGCCGGATTCCCCGCGTTGTCGCCGATGATGGGCCTCACCCACGGCGTGCACGGCATCGGCGACACGGTGGTGGTCAGCGTGCACGCCGTCGATTCGGCGATCGGCGACATCGACGCCTATGTCGAGCGGCTCGACGCCGCGCTCGGCTGATCGGCCGCCTCGCTCGCCAGGGCGGCGCGCAGCGACCGCATCACCGCGTCGCGATCGTCGCCCATGCCGACCAGCGCGTCGACGACGAGCGGGCCGAGGATCTGGCTGAGTCCGTGTCCTTCCCGGCCGAAGAACCCGGCCGTCTCGAGCATCACCGCGCCGTGGTTGACACTCCACATCCGGCCCGCGACCACGGCCTCGTCGTCGGGCCGGATGCGACCCGCGGCCATCATCCGGCGCACGGCCTCGCGCAGAGCGTCGAACGACGCCGCCCAGTCGGCACGGTCGGACGGGGTGTCGGTCGACGTCAGGTCGACCCGGTGCCGGGCGATGGAGGACGGGGTCGAGGTGCCGAACATCAGCTGATAGCGCTGGGGATTCTCCAGGGCGAACCGGTGATAGGCCCGGCCCATCGCGAAGAAATCGGCCACCGGGTCGTCGGTCTGCGGCACCTCGGTCAGCACGGCGGCGAAGCGGTCGAAGACCTCGCGTGCGATCGCGTCGAGCAGTCCCGTCATGCCGCCGAAGTGGGTGTACACCGCCATCGTCGACGTGCCCGCCTCGGCGGCGACGGTTCGTGCCCGCAGTGCCGCCACGCCGTCGCGCTCGAGCAGGCGCACACCCGCGGCGATCACGGCTTCCGGCATCGCTGTCATGGTTGCCATCGTGCCATAACGGTGTTATACAAGACCAACGATAACGTTGTTATAGGAGGCAGACATGGCCAATCGCTACCTCGAGGGTGTGTATGCGCCGCTGTCGGAGGAAGTCACGCTCACCGATCTGGAGGTGACGGGATCGATCCCGGAGCATCTGGACGGCCGGTACCTGCGCAACGGCCCCAACCCGATCGGTGAGATCGACCCGTTGCTCTACCACTGGTTCGTCGGCGACGGCATGGTGCACGGCATCCGCCTGCGCGACGGGCGCGCCGAGTGGTACCGCAACCGCTGGGTCCGCGGCCCGGGGACGGCCCGCGCGCTCGGTGAGTCGGCGCCCGTCCAGCGCGTCGCGGTGTCACCCATCGGCGCGAACACCAACGTCATCGGGCATGCCGGCAAGACGCTCGCATTGATCGAGGCGGGTGTCCCGGCCTACGAGCTCACCGACGACCTGGACACGATCGGGGTCTGCGACTTCGACGGCACTCTGCGCGGCGGTTACACCGCCCACCCCAAGCGCGACCCCGACACCGGGGAACTGCACGCGGTGTCCTACCGCCTCGGGCAGAAGAACACCGTGCAGTACTCGGTGATCGGGGCCGACGGCCGCGCCCGCCGGACCGTGGACATCGACGTGACGGGAAGTCCGATGATGCACGACTTCTCGCTCACCGAGCGGTATGTCGTGTTCTACGACCTGCCCGTCACCTTCGACGTGGAACAGGCCGTGGAGATGACCGTGCCGCGGGCGCTGCGCCTGCCGGCCCGGCTGATGATGTCGGCGCTGCTGGGACGTGTGCGCATCCCCGATCCCGTCGCGGCCCGGATGCCGGCTGCGCCGAGCGCCGACCGGCGCTTCCCCTACTCGTGGAATCCACGCTATCCGGCGCGCATCGGCGTGATGCCGCGCGAGGGCGGCAACGCCGACGTCCGGTGGTTCGACGTCGAGCCCTGCTACGTGTTCCACCCGATGAACGCCTACGACTCCGGCGACACCGTCGTCCTCGATGTCATCCGTCACCCGAAGATGTTCGACACCGACCACCTCGGACCCAATGACGGCCCGCCGACGCTGGACCGCTGGACGGTGGATCTCGCCGACGGCAAGGTCCGCGAGTCCCGCGTCGACGACCGCCCGCAGGAGTTCCCCCGCGTCGACGAGCGGCTCGTCGGCAAGCGGCACCGTTACGGTTACGCGCCCGGCTTCTCTGCCGAGGGGGAGGAAACATTGTTCAAACACGATCTGGTGGGCCACAATTCGGCGGCGCGCTCGTTCGGGGCCGGGAAGGCCGTCGGCGAGTTCGTCTTCGAGCCTAACGCCGCCGACGCCGACGAGGACGACGGCGTGCTGATGGGCTACGTCTACGACCGCGCCACCGACAGCAGCGAGCTGATGATCCTCGACGCACAGACCCTCGACGACGTCGCCGCGATCAAGCTCCCGCATCGTGTGCCGGCCGGCTTCCACGGCAACTGGGTTCCCGCCTAGCCTTTCTCCGGCGAGCAGACGCGAACTCCGGCGTTTCGCCGCGATTTCCCGCGATTTTGTGTCTGTTCGCGTTCACCGGAACTGGAACACGTTCTAGTCTGGGGAGCCATGGGGTTTCTCAAGCAAGACGCACCCGTCGTCGACTACGCCGAATGGAGCAAGGGAACCCGCGCGGAGCGGATCGTCCCGATGGCCAGACACTGGGCCGAGGTGGGCTTCGGCACGCCCGTGGTGATGCACCTGTTCTACGTCGTCAAGATCCTGCTGTACGTGCTGGCCGCGTGGCTGATCGTGCTGATCACCACGGGTGTGGACGGCTTCACCAACGTGGCGGCCTGGTACCACGAGCCGATCGTGTACCAGAAGGTCGTCTTCTACACGATGCTGTTCGAGATCGTCGGGCTGGGCTGCGGCTTCGGACCGTTGAACAACCGGTTCTTCCCGCCGATGGGCTCGATCCTGTACTGGTTGCGGCCCAGCACGATTCGGCTGCCACCGTGGCCGAACAGGGTTCCGCTGACCCGCGGTGACGCCCGCACGCCCGTCGACGTCGCGCTCTACGGCGCGCTGCTGGTGATGCTCGTGGTCGCGCTGTGCTCCGACGGGACCGGGCCCATCCCGGAACTCGGCTCGCAGATCGGCGTGCTGCCGGTCTGGCAGACCGCGGCGATCCTCGTGCTGCTCGCGCTCGCCGGCCTGCGCGACAAGGTGCTGTTCCTCGCGGCGCGCGGAGAGGTGTACGGCGCGCTGGCCGTCTGTTTCCTGTTCAGCGGCGCCGACATCGTGATCGCGGCCAAGCTGGTGTGCCTGGTCATCTGGATGGGCGCGGCGACCTCGAAACTGAACAAGCACTTCCCGTTCGTCATCTCGACGATGATGAGCAACAACCCGGTGATCCGCCCGCGCTGGATCAAACGGAAGTTCTTCGAACACTTCCCGGACGACCTGCGGCCCGGCCGGGCATCGCGGTGGCTGGCGCACGTCTCGACGGCGATCGAGATGCTCGTGCCGCTGGTGCTGTTCTTCTCCCACGGCGGCTGGCCCACCGCGATCGCAGCCTTCGTGATGCTGTGCTTCCACTTCGGCATCCTCTCGGCCATCCCGATGGGCGTGCCGCTGGAGTGGAACGTGTTCATGATGTTCTCCGTGCTGGCACTGTTCGTCGGCAATGCCGGCATCGGTCTCGGCGATCTGAGCAGCCCCTGGCCGCTGGTGCTCTTCGCGGTCTCCGCCGGCACCGTCGTGACCGGAAACCTGTTCCCTCGCAAGGTGTCCTTCCTCCCCGGCATGCGGTACTACGCGGGGAACTGGGACACGTCGCTGTGGTGCATCAAGCCCTCAGCCGACGCCAAGATCGCCAGCGGCATCGTCGCGATCGCGAGCATGCCCGCCGCGCAGATGGAGAAGTTCTACGGCAGCCGCGAGACCGCCGAGATGTACCAGTACATGGGATATGCGTTCCGTTCGTTCAACACCCACGGCCGCGCGATGTTCACGCTCGCGCACCGGCTGATGGCCGGGCACGACGAAGCCGACTACGTGCTGACCGACGGAGAACGCATCTGCAGCACGGCAATCGGGTGGAACTTCGGCGACGGCCACATGCACAACGAGCAGTTGATCGCCGCGCTGCAGAAGCGCTGCCACTTCGAGCCCGGCGAGGTGCGCGTGCTGCTGCTCGACGCGCAACCGATCCACCGGCAGCGCCAGCAGTACCGTCTCGTCGACGCGGCGACGGGGGAGTTCGAACGCGGGTACATCCTGGTCGCCGACATGGTCACCCGGCAGCCGTGGGACGACACGGTGCCGGTGCACGTGACGTGGCAGCGCGACGGGGCCGACGCCCCATAGGTCAGCCCATCACGTCGCGGATCGGCACGCTCTCCAGGCCGGTGAGCAGGAGCTCGCGCGAGACGTCGAGGTGCTTGCGCCAGTGTTGCTCAGCGCCTGGGCCGTCACCGGCCCGCAGGTAGGCCATCAACTTGCGGTAGGAGCGAATCAGCTTGTCGTAGTCGGCTTTCGAGACCGGGCGGCGTTCGTTGAAGACGAATGCCGTGTGCCGCACGGTGATCTCGTGCAACATGCCCGCGACGATGGACAGCGTCTCGTTACCCGACAGCTGCACCACGCGCAGATGGAACGCACCGGTGCTCTCGGCCAGCCGATCGGAGTCGCAGCCCTGGGCGGCCAGCTCCTCCAGCAGCGCGTCGAGTTCGGCGAAGGCTTCTGCGGAGCCGGACTCGGCGAGCAGCCGCGCCGCCAGCGGTTCGATGCCGGATTTGGCGGTGAGCAGATCGGCGATCGTGGCCCCCGACAGCTCGAGCAGCAGCCCGGCTGGGCGGGCCACCACCTCGGGCCCCGGCACGCGCACCCGTGCGCCGGTGCGCGACCCACGTCGTACCTCGACCAGCCGTTCGGATTCCAGTACGCGAACCGCTTCGCGCAGCGTCGGGCGGCTCACGCCGAAGTGGGCCATCAGCTCGGCTTCGTTGGGCAGGAAGTCGCCGTCGGTCAATTGGCCTTCGACGACCATCCGGCGCAACGTGCCGGCGACCAGCTCTGCCGTCTTCGGCGAGCGCACCCCGGCGCGTGAGCCAGCGGCATCGATCATCGGCGCCAACCGGGTACTGCGCGTCACGGTGTCTCCACGTCCAACTGGCTCGGGTCACCGCGCGTCGCGGCGAGCTGTGCAACTCAGTAAACCATGTCGCGTCCTCGGAATCAGTCCGCGTTCTTGCGCCCGACACACTGACCTGCGTGGCAGGGTAGCGGCATGGCGGAGGACGTGAGCGCCGAGATGGCCGCCGATCGGCTTCGGCCCGTCGACACGCTGGGCGTTCCCCTCGGTCCAGGACAGCCGCCCACGTTCCTGCGGGCGCTCGGCGCGCGAACCGACTGGACGGACCTGCGGGTCTACGGCGCGTTGCTGACGGTCGGCACAGAGCTGTTCTCCCGCCCGGGGGTCCGGTACCTGTCGGGGTTCTACGGCCCGCTGGAACGCGCACTGCGCGACTCCGGCGCCGACGTCGACTTCATGCCCGCCGACTTCCGGCGATTCGCGCCGCTGCTGGAACGGCAGCGACCCCGCGTGATGGCCACGGTCGCGACACCACCTGACCCCGACGGCTGGTGCTCGCTGTCGCTGCACGCCGGCGCCACCGTCGCCGAACTGCACCGGGCCGGAGCCGATCCGGACCGGCTGCTGATCGTCGAAGCCTCCGAGGCGTTTCCGCGCACGGGCGGGTGGGGCGAGCGATACCGCCATGCGCTGCACGTCGACGAGATCGACGTGCTGATCCCGTCGACCGAACCGCCGCTCGCGCTGCCCGGCGCGGACCCCACCGACACCGACCGGGCGATCGCGCGACATGCGGTGGAGTTCATCGGCTCCGGGGCCACGCTGCAGACCGGGATCGGTGCGATCCCGAGTCAGATCGCGACCCTGCTCGCCGAGGGCGACGTCGGCGACTTCGGGCTGCACAGCGAGATGTTCACCGACGGCTGCATGCGGCTGCATCAGGCGGGCAAGGTCACCAACGCGCACAAAGGCCAGTACGACGGTGTCAGCGTCACGACCTTCGCCCTCGGGTCGGCGGACCTCTACGCCTGGCTCGACGGCAACGCCGAGGTCGCTTTCCTGCCCGTCGAGGTGGTCAACGCGCCCGAGGTGATCGCGGCCAACACCGACATGATCTCGATCAACGGAGCGCTGGCGGTCGACGTGCACGGTCAGGTGGTGGCCGACACCATCGGCGACGAACAGTTCAGCGGGATCGGCGGTGCCGAGGATTTCGTCGCCGGCGTCGGCCTCGAGCTGTCCGATCGGTCCCTGATCTGCCTGCCGTCGACGTTCGAGCGCGACGGCGTCATCCATTCGCGCATCGTCGCGCAGTTCGCCGCCGGCGCGGTCGTCACCACACCGCGCCACCACGTCGACGTCATCGTCACCGAGTACGGCGCCGCCGAGCTGGAAGGACTGTCGGTGCGCGAGCGTGGACACGCGTTGGCGGCCATCTCGCACCCGCTGTTCCGGGACGAGCTGACCGACGCGGCAGACCGCGCCGCCCGCCGTCAGTGAGGAAGTTGACCTAGTAAACCTTGTTCGTTTACGTTCGAGGCATCCCGTCCCATGAAGGAGTGCCCAATGCCTGAAGCCGTCATCGTCGAAGCTGTACGGTCCCCAGTCGGCAAGCGCAACGGCGGACTCTCCGGAGTGCATCCGGCCGAGCTGTCCGCCCAGGTTCTCAACGGTCTGGTCGAGCGAGCCGGAGTCGACCCGGCACTGGTCGACGACGTCATCTGGGGCTGCGTGATGCAGGCCGGTGAGCAGGCGCTCGACATCGCCCGCACCGCGCTGCTGACGGCCGGCTGGCCGGAGTCGGTACCCGGTGTGACCGTGGACCGGCAGTGCGGATCGAGCCAGCAGTCGGTGCACTTCGCCGCGGCCGGCGTGGTCGCCGGACACTACGACGTCGTCGTCGCCGGCGGTGTCGAGTCGATGTCGCGGACCCCGATGGGCTCGTCGCTGGCCGGTGGTGGCAACCCGTACCCGGCCCGGTTCAAGGACCGTTATGAGCGGACCCCGAACCAGGGCATCGGCGCGGAGATGATCGCCGAGCAGTGGGGCTTCAGCCGCACCGATCTCGACCAGTACTCGCTGGACTCCCACGAGAAGGCCGCTGCCGCACAGGATTCCGGCGCGTTCGACGACCAGATCGTGGCCATCAAGGACCAGGACGGTAATCCGGTTCTGAAGGACGAGGGCATCCGCCGCGGCACCACGCTGGAGAAGATGGGCCAGCTCAAGCCCGCGTTCCGCGACGACGGAGTCATTCACGCCGGCAACAGCTCTCAGATCTCCGACGGGTCCGCGGCGCTGCTGTTCATGTCGGCGGAGAAGGCCAAGGAGCTCGGCCTCAAGCCGTTGGCCAAGGTGCACACCGCCGTGCTGGCCGGTGCCGATCCGGTGATCATGCTCACTGCGCCGATTCCCGCGACGCAGAAGGCGCTCAAGCGTTCCGGGCTGTCACTGGACCAGATCGGCGCCTTCGAAGTCAACGAGGCGTTCGCGCCCGTGCCGATGGCGTGGCTGAAGGACATCGGCGCCGACGAGAAGAAGCTCAACCCCAACGGTGGGGCGATCGCACTCGGCCATCCGCTCGGCGGCTCGGGCGCGCGGATCATGACCACGCTGCTCTACCACATGCGCGACAACGGAATTCAGTACGGACTGCAGACCATGTGCGAGGGTGGCGGGCAGGCCAACGCCACCATCCTGGAGCTGCTGTGACCTCGACGGAGGGCGCGCTGGTCGAGCGCCGCGGCAACGTCATGGTGGTGACGATCAACCGTCCCGAGGCGCGCAACGCCATCAATTCTGCGGTGTCGATCGCGCTCGGCGACGCGCTGGAGGAGGCGCAGAACGATCCCGACGTCTGGGTCGTCGTCGTCACCGGCTCGGGAGACAAATCCTTCTGTGCCGGAGCCGATCTCAAGGCACTGTCGCGCGGCGAGAACATCGGACACCCCGACCATCCCAAGTGGGGATTCGCCGGTTACGTGCGCCATTTCATCGACAAGCCGACCATCGCCGCGGTCAACGGCACCGCGCTGGGTGGCGGCACCGAGCTGGCGCTGGCCAGTGATCTGGTCGTGGCTCAGGAGAGCGCGACATTCGGTCTGCCCGAGGTGAAGCGGGGCCTGATCGCCGGTGCGGGCGGCGTGTTCCGGATCGTCGAGCAGATTCCGCGCAAGGTCGCGATGCAGATGATGCTGACCGGCGAGCCCATCAGCGCGGCCGACGCCCAGCGCTGGGGATTGGTCAACGAGGTCGTCCCGGATGGCGGGGTGCTCGACGCGGCGCTCGCGCTGGCCGAACGCATCACCGTCAACGCCCCGCTGGCGGTGCAGGCCAGCAAACGGGTCGCCCGCGGGGCCGATGACGGCGTCGTCGTCGACGAGGAACCGGGCTGGACCCGCACCATGCGCGAAGCTGTCGTGGTGTTCAGCTCCGAGGACGCCAAGGAAGGGCCGCTGGCGTTCGCGCAGAAGCGCCAGCCGGTCTGGAAAGCCAAGTGAAGGAGTCGATATGAAGCGCACCATCTACGAAGCCGAGCACGAGGCGTTCCGCGACACCGTGCGCGGCTACATCGAGAGCGAACTCGTGCCCAACACCGAGAAGTGGGAAGCCGACCGGCTCGTCGACCGGTCCGCCTATGTCGCGGCGGGCAAACACGGGCTGATCGGGTTCAACATGCCCGAGGAGTACGGCGGCGGCGGTACCGACGATTTCCGGTTCAACGCGATCATCGACGAGGAGATCGCCAAGGCCGGTGTGCCCGGACCCGGGCTCAGCCTCCACAACGACGTCGTCGGGCCGTATTTCAAGGACCTGACCACCGATGAGCAGAAGGAGCGGTGGCTTCCGGGGATCATCAGCGGCGAGACGATCATCGCGGTCGCGATGACCGAGCCCGGCGCCGGCAGCGACCTCGCGGGCATCCGCACCTCGGCCGTGCGCGACGGGGACGACTGGATTCTCAACGGCTCCAAGACGTTCATCTCGTCGGGCATCAACAGCGACCTCGTCGTCGTCGTGACCCGCACGGATCCGGAAGCCGGTCACAAGGGCTTCACACTGCTGGTGGTCGAGCGGGACATGCCCGGGTTCACCCGTGGCCGCAAGCTCGACAAGATGGGTATGCACGCTCAGGACACCGCCGAACTGCACTTCGAGAACGTTCGGGTGCCGAACGCCAACGTGCTCGGCAAGGAAGGGCGTGGCTTCTACCACCTGATGCAGAACCTGCCGTCCGAGCGGTTGTCGATCGCGATCTCCGCGATCGCCGGGGCGCGCGAAACATGGCGTCAGACACTGCAATACGCCAAGGATCGCAAGGCGTTCGGGCAGCCGATCGGCAGCTTCCAGCACAACCGGTTCCTGCTGGCGGAGATGGACACCGAGCTCGATGTCACCGAACAGTACGTGGACCGGTGCCTGCAGGCCGTGGTCGACGGTGAACTGACCGCGGTCGAAGCGGCCAAGGCCAAGTGGTGGGCGACCGAGGTCGCCAAGAAGGTGGTCGATCAGTGCGTGCAGTTGCACGGCGGCTACGGCTGGATGATGGAGTACCGCGTCTGCCGTGACTACGTCGACGGCCGCATCATGACGATCTTCGGTGGCACGACCGAGATCATGAAAGAGATCATCGGCCGAGACCTGGGCCTGTAGCTGCGATTTCGGCGTGGTTGTCGTCGCTGGGCGACGACAACCACGCCGAAATCACTAACCGATCGGGGCTTCTGCAGCCGGGGTGGTGGGCGTCTCCGCCGGCGCGGCGGGAGCCGCGGTGGTCGACGAGGTGCTGGTCGGGGTCGCCGACGAGCTGGTCGAGGTCGCCGTGACCGGGGCCGGGGCATCGGCCGGGTTGAGCACGTGATCGACCAGGTAGACGCGCGCATTCTGCGCCTGGATGCCACCGCAGACCACCTTCGTGGTCTCGTTGACCTTGAGGTCGCCGCCGGAGCCGGTCACCTCGATCTCGGTGCCCTCCTGGGTGGGCCGCTGGCCCTTGACGTCATCGGGGCCCAGCAGGCCCAGGAACACGTGGTAGTACAGCAGGCTGGTCAGCGCAGCCGGATCGGTGCGCAGCATCTCCTGCTGCTCGGGCGGCAGCTCCGCGAAGGCCTCGTTGGTGGGGGCGAACACCACGAACGGACCGTTGTCGAGCACCGGGTCGATGTTGACAGCCGGGTTCAGCTGGCCCGAGACCGCGGCATTGAACGAGCTGATGTCCGGGATGCTGGCGAGCACCTTGCTGACCGGCACGTTGGCCAGGCTCTTCCAGTTCGGCACCGCAGTCTTGAACGCATCGCACTGCGAACCCTGCGGGTCGGGGATCGGGGCCACCGGAGCGGTCGTCGTCGTCGGCTGGGCGGAGGCGTTGACAGCCAACGGCACCGACAGGGCGATCGCGGCGGCACTCGCGGCGATTCCGATGGCCTTGCTCGGGCGGGTCTTCACGTTCTGCTCCTTGTACTCGTCAGGTCGCCTGGCATGCTATGCGCACGGTCGGGTCACGACCAAGTCGAGTTTGTGTCGCCGTTCGGCCACGAAGCGTTACCGAAGAACCGCTGATCTGCGGTTATCGTGCGCTGACGACCGCCGTGCAGAGCCGTTCGGACAGATCCCACAGCGTCAGCGCCCTGGCCTCGTCGACGGCGTACGACTCGACGTCACCAACCGCGCAATCCGCGAGGTAGACGCTCCCCGCCTCGACGACCTCGTCACTGACGGCGGCCCACACCTGAGTGGCCGCACCGTACTCCGGTGTCGTGAATTGCCGGTTGGTGCGGCCCCGCCGATCGAGGTCGGCGAAATCCTGCTCGTCCATGTGGCGGGCGAGGGCGGTGGCGACGATGCCGGGGTGCACCGCGTAGGCGCGGACCCCGCTGTCGCGCAGGCGGCGATCCGTCTCGACGGCGTGCAGCACGTTGGCCGTCTTCGACGCGCCGTATGCGGCGAACTTGTCGTAGTCGCGCAGCTCCCAGTTCGGGTCGTCGAGGTCGATGTCGCCGAGCCGGTGACCGGCCGACGACAGGTTCACCACCCGGGCACCGTCAGCGGCGACCAGCGCGGGCAGCAGGCAGCGGGTCAGCTCGAAGTGACCGAGATAGTTCGTGCCGAACTGCATCTCGAACCCGTCGACCGTCCGTCGCAACGGTGTGAACATCACCCCGGCGTTGTTCATCAGCACGTGCACGGCCGGCGTCAGATCCATGATCTGCGCCGCGGCGTCGCTCACCGACTCGAGCGACGCCAGATCCATCCGGACCGTGGCGGTCTCCGCCCCCGGCACCTGGTCATGCACCCATGCCCGGGTCTCGGCCAGCGCAGGGTCGTCGCGGCCGGTCAGGATCACCCGAGCACCGGTGTGTGCCAGGCACCGGGCCGACTCGCGGCCCAACCCCGACGTCGCGCCGGTGATCACGATGGTCCTGCCGGACAGATCGACACCGTCGACGATCTGCAGGGCGGTGGGGGTCGACGTCACTGTCACGACGAGAGGATCGCACGCGCGCACGGATGCCGCGGGAACCGACCCTACGATGGCGGCATGCCGGAGCCACTGATCCTCCCCATCGCCGGGCACGCCCCGCAGCTGCACCCGGACAGTTGGGCCGCACCGAATTCCACCCTCGTCGGTCGCGTCGTCCTCGCCGCCGGCGCCAGCGTCTGGTACGGCGCGACGCTGCGCGCGGAGACCGAGAACATCGAGATCGGGGAGGGCAGCAACATCCAGGACGGCGTGACCGTCCACGTGGATCCGGGGTTCCCCGCGCACATCGGTGCCGGGGTGACGGTCGGGCACAACGCGGTGCTGCACGGGTGCACCATCGGCGACGACACTCTGGTCGGGATGGGTGCGGTCGTGCTCAACGGCGCCACCGTGGGCCCCGGGTGCCTGATCGCCGCCGGCGCTGTCGTGGCCCAGGGGGCGGTGATCCCGCCCGGACACATGGTCGCGGGGGTGCCGGCCAAGGTGCGCCGCGAGCTCGGCGACGGCGAGAAAGAAGGCATCCGGACCAACGCGCTGCTGTACCGCGAGCTGGTCAAACTGCACCGTGACACAGGCAACGTCTGACATCAGGGTCGTTGGGGTACAGCCCTACCGTGGGTAATCGGACTCTGGTCACCGGTGCGAGCGGTTACATCGGTTCGCGCCTAGTGGCGGCACTCCTGGCCGACGGCAACGACGTCGTCGCCGTCAGTCGCGACCCTGGCAAGCTGAGCGAGTTCGGTTGGCACGACCGCGTTTCGGCGGTCGAATTGGATGCCCACGATCCCGCGTCGGCCCGGCGGGCGTTCGACGAGGCCGGACCCGTCGACGTCGTCTACTACCTGGTGCACGGCATCGGGCAGCCCGGTTTCCGGGAGGCCGACAACCAGGCCGCCGCGAACGTCGCCGAGGCGGCCAAAGCCGCCGGTGTGCGCCGCATCGTCTACCTCGGCGGCTTCGTACCGCAGGCGCCCGACGGCGGACCACTCTCCGAGCACCTGACCAGCCGGGCCGAGGTCGCCCACGCACTGCAGATCGACGGCGGACCCGACCTGGTGTGGCTGGGTGCTGCGATCGTGCTCGGTGCGGGCTCGACGTCGTTCGAGATGATGCGCTACGTGGCCGACCGGTTCCTGCTGCTGCCGATGCCGGAATGGTCGGCCAACCCCATCGACCCGATCTCGATTCGCGACGTGCTCCACTACCTCGTCGCCGCCGCTGACGAGAGGGTTCCCGCAGGCTCCTACGACATCCGCGGCCCCGAGACCACCACCTACGGCGACCTGCTGCGCACGTACGCGCGGATCGCCGGCATCTGGCGCACCCCGGTGCCCGTCTACGGCGTCGACACGTCTCTGGTGTCGATGGTCAGCGGCGTCATCCTTCCGGTCCCCGGCGGTTTGGCGGGCGATCTGATCGAATCGCTCGATTTCCCGATGATGGCCACCCAGGACGGGCTCGACAGCCTGGTCCCTGACCCGCCCGGCGGGCTCACCGGTATCGAAGATGCGATCCGCGCCTCGGTCACGAGTCCGCCCCGCAAGCCCGTGGACGCGCTCGCCGACCCGCACCATCTCGCCGACACCGATCCGGACTGGGCGGGCGGGGACGCGCTGCGCCTGCGTCAACTCGCCAGTGCCGTCACCCCCCACGTCGTCCACCCGGTACTCGGACTGATAGGTCTGGTGCCGGGACCCGTCGCCGCTGCCGTCCGCACCGGTCTCGATCACGTGATCGGACTGGTGCCCAAGGGGAGTACTGCGTGAACAGCTCAGAGCACACGCCGCTGTCCGGCGAGATCAAACAGATCGCGCGCACCAAGGCGCCCGCGTTCAACGAACCGCCGGCGATGATCACCCGCCGCAAGTTCGTCGTCGCGGTGTTCCTGCTGATCGGTGCCGCCCTGCTCGGATATTCGCTCAGTCGTCCGCCCGGGGACAGTTCGTTCGTGTGGCTCACTCTCGCGCTGGCCGCGGTGTGGGCGATCGGGGCGTTCCTGTCCGGCCCGCTGCACTGGGGGCACGTCAGCTTCCGCGGCCGCAACCAGCGACCCGTCATCACCGGCACCGGCGTCGGGCTCGGACTCGGCCTCGTGTTCGTCGTCGGCGCGCTTGTGGTGCGCCAGATCCCGCCGGTACGCGACTACATCACCAGCGTGCTCGAGTACGTCAACACGGCGCCGCTGTGGGCGATCGCGTTCATCACCGTGATCAACGGGCTGGCCGAGGAGATGTTCTTCCGCGGCGCGCTGTACACCGCGCTGTGGAAATACAAGCCGGTGCTGGTGTCGACCGTGCTCTACGTCATCGCGACCGCCGCGACGACCGGCAACCCGATGCTCGGGTTCGCCGCCATCATCCTCGGCACCGTGTGTGCGCTGGAGCGCCGCGCGACCGGCGGGGTGCTGGCCCCGATGCTGACCCACTTCTTCTGGGGTCTGGTGATGGTGCTGGCGCTGCCCCCGCTGTTCGGCGTCTAAGCCAGCGGGTGCGCGAGCTCGTCGCGCCGCATCCGCGCCGCGAGGACCGCGACCGCCGCCAGCGCCACCGGCACCACGCCCGCGGTCAGGAAGATCGTCTGCATCGAGACGACCTTCGACAGCGGACCGATGATCGCGAACGACACCGGCATGAACGCGAGCGAGACGAAGAAGTCGAGGCTCGAGACCCGGCCCAGCATCGCGGCCGGAACCCGCCGTTGCAGCAGCGTGCCCCAGATGACCATGCCCGCGCCGTCGGTGACCCCGATGACGAACGTGGCCGACGCCATCACCGGGAACGACGACGTGACGCCGACGATCGCCAGCGGCAGCGAACCCAGTCCCCACATCGTCATCATGACGGTGAGGTAGCGGCGCGGCAGCCGTCGTGACGACACGGTCAGGGCGCCCAGCGCACTCCCGAGGCCGAAGAACGCCAGGACCAACCCGTAGGTCTGCTCACCGTCGGCGAAGCGGTCGGCGACGATGAACGGCAGCAGCACCTCGATGGGTCCCAGCACCACCAAGACGAACACGCTGGCGAACAGCAGAGTCCACAGCAGCCACGGTGTGCGCCACACGAAGCCGACACCGTCGCGCAGATCGCGCAGCAGACGTGACTGCGATTGTGCGACAACGGGTCTGCTCGGCGGGCGGGTCGCGATGAGCAACACCAGCCCGACGGCGAACAGGATCGCCACCAACAGCGCGCCTGCCGCCGGGAACGTCGCGCCGACCAGCAGGCCCGCCACCGCCGGCCCGGCGGCGCGCTGGAACACCGGCCGCACGACGCCCTCGACACCGTTGGCGGCGAGCAGGTGCTCGGCCGGCAGGATGCGCGGCAGCAGCGCGCTGTAGGCAGGGAAGAAGAACGCGGCCGCCGTGCCGAGCGCACCGGCCGCCACCGCGAGGTGCCAGATCCGCAGCGCACCGGTGAAGCCGAGCACGGCGACGGTGGAGACCACCGCGGTGTTGACGAGCTCGACGGCGATGATGATGGCGCGCTGGGGGAGTCGGTCCGCGGCCAATCCGCCGACGAGGACGAACGCGACCAGGCCGAGGCCGAGGCACGTCGCGACCACCGACAGTGAGGTGGGGTCGTTGTCGATGGCGATGACCTGCAGCGTCATCACCACTGCCCACATGCCTTCGGCGAAGATCGACAGGGACACCGCGGCGATGAGCAGGCGGTATTCGCGGAACTGGAACGGTGCGAGCACACGCCAGCGGGTGTCCGCCGCCGGCGCGGGGGTCACCTCGTTTGTCTCGTAGTGTGTGCTCACCGACCGATGGTGACCGACGAGTGGTGCTCGCGTCGAACGATTTTCGGGCCAGGGTGGTGCTGAGCACGTGGTGCCGAGATCGACGAAATGGTGAGATCCACTCGCACTTTCGCGCCCAAACGTTGGTTTGGGCGGAGATGTCAGGTGTCGGTGAAGGTGGGGTCGCGGCGCTGCTGGAAAGCGCGGGCTCCCTCGCGGAAGTCGTTGGCGTCCAGCAGGATCAGCTGACCCTCCGACTCGCGCTCGATCGCGCCCTCGAGTTCGGTCAGCGTCGCGGCGTTGACGGCCTGCTTCGTCTTGCGCTGTGCCACCGCGGGTCCGCGCGCCAGCCGTGCCACGACCGCGTCGGCCTCCGCTGCGAGGTCGTCGGCCGGGTGGACCGCGCTCACCAGCCCCCAGTCCAGCGCCTGCGCGGCGGGGATGCGTTCGGCGAGCAACGCCATGCGCATCGCGCGGATGCGCCCGATCGCGGCGGCGACCAACGCCGATGCTCCGCCGTCGGGCATCAACCCGATCTTGGTGAACGCCAGCATGAAAAAGGCCTTCTCCGAGGCCAATACGACGTCGCACGCCAGCGCCAGCGATACGCCCACGCCCGCTGCGGCACCCTGGACGACCGCGACGACCGGTTGCGGCAGCCCGGCGATCGTCCGGACGCAGCGGTTGGCCGCGTCGAGCACCTCGGTCGGTGTGCCCGCAGAATCCGGATCGGCGTGGTCGGCTTCGCTGATCCCCGCCCCCGAGCAGAAGCCGCGGCCGGCGCCTTCGATGCGGACCACCCGCACCTCGGGGTCACCGGCGGCCCGATCGAGGGCGTCGGCGAGGGTGTCGAGCATCGGGCCGGTCAGCGAGTTCAGGCTGTCCGGGCGGTGAAGGGTGACGGTCAGCACGCCGCCCTCCCGGCGCACCCGGAGGTCATCGATTCCCACGTAATCCTGCGTCGTCGCCATAGTCAGGCACCCTAGGTGGGCCGAGAAGGTTATACAAGTAAGCTATGTCGGGCTCGACCGAGCGACCGATACGAAGGGCGGGTGGAGATGGCTGGACCTCTGCAGGGACTGCGCGTGGTGGAGTTGGCGGGCATCGGTCCCGGCCCCCACGCGGCGATGATCCTCGGCGACCTGGGCGCCGACGTGGTGCGCGTGGAACGTCCCGGCAAGGGCGGCGGCACACCGAGCGGGGATTACCTCCTGCGCAATCGGCGATCGATCGGGGCCAATCTGAAAGACCCGGCCGACGTGGAGAAGGTACTGGGCCTGATCGCGAAGGCCGACGTGCTGATCGAAGGTTTCCGGCCCGGTGTCACCGAACGGCTCGGCCTGGGTCCCGAGGACTGCGCGAAGGTGAACGACCGCCTGATCTACGCGCGGATGACGGGCTGGGGTCAGGACGGGCCGCGGGCTCAGCAGGCCGGCCACGACATCAACTACATCTCGCTCAACGGCACGCTGCACGCGATCGGCCGGGCCGGTGAGCGTCCGGTACCGCCGCTGAACCTCGTCGGCGATTTCGGCGGCGGCTCGATGTTCCTGCTGGTCGGGGTGCTCGCCGCACTCTACGAACGCCAGACCTCGGGTAAGGGCCAGGTCGTCGACGCGGCGATGGTCGACGGCTCCAGCGTGCTGACCGCGATGATGTGGGCGTTCCGCGGCACCGGCATGTGGAGTGACGAGCGCGGCACCAACATGCTCGACACCGGCGCGCCCTACTACGACACCTACACCTGCGCCGACGGGCGCTACGTCGCGGTCGGGGCGATCGAGCCGCAGTTCTACGCCGAGATGCTCGAGGGGCTGGGCCTCGACGCGGCGGATCTGCCCGACCAGAACGACGTGAGCCGGTGGCCGGAGTTGCGGGCGCGGCTGACCGAGGCGATCGGCGCGCACGACCGCGACCACTGGGCGGCGGTGTTCGCCGGCACCGATGCCTGCGTCACGCCGGTGCTGTCGTTCGCCGAGGTGGAAAGCGAAGCGCACAACACCGAGCGCGACACCTTCTATCGCGAGAACGGAAACCTGTACCCGGCGCCGGCGCCCCGGTTCTCCCGCACTGTGCCGGACGCCCCGAAGGCGCCGGGCGTGCCGGGCGCCGACACCGACGCTGTTCTGCAGGACTGGGTTTAGCCAACAGAAAGGAACCGATCAATGGAGATCAAGGACGCCGTCGCGGTCGTCACCGGAGGTGCCTCCGGCCTCGGTCTGGCCACCACGAAGCGCCTGCTGGACCGCGGCGCATCCGTCGTCGTGATCGACCTCAAGGGCGCCGACGCGGTCGCCGAGCTGGGGCCGCGCGCGAAGTTCGTCGAGGCCAACGTCACCGATGCCGAGCAGGTCGCCGCGGCGCTGGATGCGGCCGAGGAGATGGGCCCGGTCCGCATCGACGTCAACTGTGCGGGCATCGGCAACGCGATCAAGACCCTCGGCAAGGAGGGGCCCTTCCCGCTCGACGGCTTCCGCAAGGTGGTCGAGGTCAACCTGATCGGTACGTTCAACGTGATTCGCCTTGCGGCAGAACGTATTGCCAAGACCGAGCCCATCGGCGGGGAACGCGGCGTGATCATCAACACCGCGTCGGTGGCCGCGTTCGACGGGCAGATCGGGCAGGCCGCGTACTCGGCCTCCAAAGGTGGCGTGGTCGGGATGACGTTGCCGATCGCGCGCGACCTGTCCCGCGATCTGATCCGTGTCGTCACCATCGCGCCGGGTCTGTTCAAGACGCCGTTGCTGGGTTCGCTGCCCGAGGAGGCGCAGGCGTCGCTGGGCAAGCAGGTGCCCCATCCGGCGCGTCTGGGTGATCCCGACGAGTACGGCGCGCTGGCCACGCACATCGTCGAGAACCCGATGCTGAACGGGGAGACGATCCGTTTGGACGGTGCGATCCGGATGGCGCCGAGGTAATTCCGATGAGTATCCGGACCAAGTTCACCGAGATCTTCGGTGTCGAGCATCCGATCGCCCAGGGCGGTATGCAGTGGGTGGGCCGCGCGGAACTCGTTGCGGCCGTGGCCAATGCGGGTGGGCTGGGGTTCCTCACGGCGCTGACGCAGCCGACGCCGGCGGACCTGGCCAACGAGATCGCCAAGACGCGGGATCTGACCGACAAGCCGTTCGGGGTGAACCTGACGATCCTGCCGGCGATCAACCCGCCCCCGTACGACGAGTACCGCCAGGTGATCGTCGATGCGGGCATCACGATCGTCGAGACGGCGGGCTCCAACCCGGCGCCGCACCTGCCGATGTTCCACGACAACGGCATCAAGGTGCTGCACAAGTGCACCTCGGTGCGGCACGCGGTGAAGGCGCAGAGCCTAGGTGTGGACGGCATCAGCATCGACGGCTTCGAATGTGCGGGGCATCCCGGGGAGGACGACATCCCCGGCTTGGTGCTGATCCCGGCGGCTGCGGACAAGATCGAGATCCCGATGATCGCCTCCGGCGGGTTCGCCGATGCTCGGGGACTGGTGGCCGCGCTGGCGCTGGGCGCCGACGGCATCAACATGGGATCGCGGTTCATGTGCACCGTCGAGTCGTGCATCCACGACAACGTCAAACAGGCGATCGTCGCCGGTGACGAGCGGGGGACCGAACTCATCTTCCGCAGCCTGCACAACACGGCGCGGGTGGCATCGAACGTGGTGTCGCGGGAGGTCGTGGAGATCCTCAAGGGTGGCGGTCAGTTCGACGACGTCAAGGATCTGGTGGCCGGATCGCGGGGCCGGAAGGTGTTCGACGACGGAGATGTCGATGCCGGGATCTGGACAGTCGGAACGGCCATGGGCCTGATCAACGACATCCCGACGGTGGGCGACCTGGTGTCGCGCATCGTGGCTGAGGCGGAGGACCTGATCCGCGGCCGGTTGGCCGGGATGGTCGCGCAGACCTCAGCGGTGTAGCAGCGGCTCGGCAGACAGCGCGCGTCCGTCAGGGCGCGCGCTGTTTCCTCAGACTGCGGTGGGCAGGGTCTGTTCGTCGTCGAGCTGCTCCGACGTCAGCCCCTCGACGAGAACATCGCCGTGGTAGAGGGCGTCGAAATCAACCTTGATGACATCAGCATTGGTGTCGTCGATCCACATGTACTGAACAGTAACCTCGGGCTCTAAGAGATCTTTGAGCCTCGATTCGGAAAACTGTGGCAATTCCTACCCGTGGGTAAGGTCGGCGGGCCGTCGGCACGGGACCAGCTCCCCGAAACGCCCGTGAGCCGAGTCCTTACGGCCTGGTCATGATCGCTTTGGCGGCCCCGATCGCCGCTAGCATGACGGCGACATCGCAGGAGGCGAAGGTGTTGCAGCGAATCGCTTCGACGGCCATCGCCGCGCCCCGTCGCATCCTTGTCGCCGCCGCCCTGGTGATGGTGGCCTGCGGGATCTTCGGCATCCCGGTCGCGGGCACGCTGTCAGCCGGCGGCTTCGCCGATCCGGCCTCCGAGTCGTCGCGGGCCACGCAGGTACTCGTCGATCATTTCGATCAGGGCGACATGGATCTCCTGGTGAGCGTCACCGCCGACGGTGGCATTGAGGCGGCACGCCCCGTCGCCGCCGAGATCGTCGCCGGCCTCGCCGCATCACCCCACGTCAGTCAGGTCACCTCGGCGTGGACCGCGCCGCCGCCCGCGGCCGCGGCGCTGGTCAGCCGCGACGGCAAGACGGGGTTGATCGTCGCCGGCATCACGGGTGGGGAGACGGGCGCACAACGCAATGCCGAGGAGCTCAGCGATGCGCTGCTGTACGACCGCGACGGGGTGACCGTGCGCGCGGGCGGAGTCGCGATGACCTACGTGCAGATCAACGCGCAAACCGAACGGGATCTGCTGCGGATGGAGTCGATCGCGATCCCGCTGAGCTTCGTCGTGCTGGTCTGGGTGTTCGGCGGACTGCTCGCGGCCGGGCTGCCGTTGGCCGTCGGCGGGTTCGCCATTCTCGGCTCGATGGCGGTGCTGCGGGCGGTCACGCTGGTCACCGATGTGTCGATCTTCGCCCTCAACCTGTCGATCGCGATGGGGCTGGCGCTGTCGATCGACTACACCCTGCTGATCATCAGTCGGTACCGCGACGAGCTCGCCGACGGCGCCGACTGCGAACGGGCGCTGATCCGCACGATGACCACGGCCGGCCGAACCGTGCTGTTCTCGGCGCTCACCGTGGCGCTGTCGATGGTCGCGATGGTGATCTTCCCGATGTACTTCCTGAAGTCGTTCGCCTACGCCGGCATCGCCGTGGTGGCGTTCGCCGCGCTCGCCGCGATCGTGGTGGCGCCCGCGGCGATCGCGCTCGCCGGAGATCGGCTCGACGCGCTCGACGTCCGGCGCGTGGTGCGGCGGCGTCTGCGGCGCCCTGAGCCCGGGCCCGTTCCGATCGAGCAGGTGTTCTGGTATCGGTCCACGAAATTCGTGATGCGCCGGCCGATTCCGATCGGCCTGGCCGTGGTGGCGGTTCTGCTCCTGCTGGGGTTGCCGTTCCTCGGGGCGAGGTGGGGGTTCCCCGACGATCGTGTGCTGCCGCAGTCCGCGTCGGCGCGGCAGGTCGGCGACGACATGCGGCAGGAATTCGCGGTCGATTCGTCGAACAACGTCGTGGTCGTGCTGCCCGACGTGGGTGGTGTCACCCCCGAGCAGCTCGACGGGTACGCCGCGGCGCTGTCCCGTGTCGGCGACGTGACGACGGTGTCGGCGCCGGGCGGCGCCTTCGTCGACGGGGTGAAGGCGGGCCCGCCGGCGGCTGCGACCGGAATGGCCGACGGGAGAGCGTTTCTCACGGTCGGCAGTTCTGCGCCGCTGTTCTCCGATGCGTCGGAGCATCAGCTCGACCAGCTGCACGCCGTCGGTGCGCCTGACGGTCGGCACGTGCTGCTGACCGGACTGGCGCAGGTCAATCGCGACAGCTCCGCATCGATCACCTCGCGGTTGCCCGCGGTGCTCGGCGTCATCGCCGCCATCACCTTCGTGCTGCTGTTCCTGCTCACCGGCTCCGTGGTGCTACCGCTGAAAGCGTTGGTGCTCAACGTGTTGTCCCTGACCGCGGCTTTCGGGGCGTTGGTGTGGATCTTCCAGGACGGCCACCTCGGCGCGCTGGGCACCACGCCGACGGGCACGCTGGTGGCGAACATGCCGGTGCTGTTGTTCTGCATCGCCTTCGGGCTGTCGATGGACTACGAGGTGTTCCTGGTCTCGCGCATCCGGGAGTACTGGCTGGCGTCGGACCGCAGTACGGCGGCCAACGACGAGAGCGTGGCACTCGGACTGGCCCGCACCGGGCGGGTGGTCACCGCGGCGGCGCTGCTGATGGCGATCTCGTTCGCCGCGCTGATCGCCGCGCAGGTGTCCTTCATGCGGATGTTCGGTGTCGGGCTGACACTGGCGGTTCTCGCCGACGCGACGCTGGTGCGGATGCTGCTCGTACCGGCGTTCATGCACGTCCTGGGGCGGTGGAACTGGTGGGCGCCGGCGCCGCTGGCCCGTCTCCACGAACGCATAGGATTGCGCGAGAGCTGACCGCGCAGGAGGAGTTCGCCGATGGCCACCACTGTCGATCATCCGTTCTTCGCTCGCATGTGGACGGTGATGTCGGCCCGCGAACCGGAATCGCTGAGACGCCTGCGCCGGGAGAATCTGGCCGGGCTGACGGGCCGCGTGCTCGAGGTCGGCGCAGGCACCGGAACGAACTTCGCGTTCTATCCCGCCACGGTCACCGAGGTCGTCGCCGTCGAACCCGAGCGCAGGCTCGCCGAGGTCGCCGGGCACGCGGCCACGCTGGCCCCGGTGCCCGTCACTCTCACCGCCGACACGGTCGAAGGATTCGGCGCCGGTGAGCGCTTCGACGCCGTGGTGTGCTCCCTGGTGCTGTGCTCGGTCGAGAATCCGGGTGAGGTTGTCGCACAACTGTTCTCGCAGCTCAAGCCCGGCGGCGAGATGCGCTACCTGGAGCATGTCGCCGGCTCCGGAGCCAGAGCCGGGCTGCAGACGATCGCCGACGCGACGATGTGGCCGCGGCTGGCGGGCAATTGCCACAGCCATCGCCACACCGAGGAGACGATCGCCGCGGCCGGGTTCCGCCTGGAAGGGCAGCGGCGAGAATGGACGCTGCCCCGCTGGGTGCCGCTGCCGGTCGCCGAGTTCGCGATCGGGCGGGCGGTGAAGCCGGCGGCCTAACCGATCAGAGCGGGGAGCCGCTGCAGAAGGCCCGGCAGCGCGATGCCCGCCTTCTCGCGCAGCGACACCGTGGCGCTGCTCGACAGCGGCGTCGGCTCCGGATTCACCTCGATCACGGGGGTACCCCTGGCCACCGCCAGCTCGGGCAGCCCGGCCGCCGGATAGACCACCGACGACGTCCCGACCACCACCACGACGTCGGCGCCGATGACCGCGTCCACCGACTGCTGCCACGCCCGGTCGGGCAGCGACTCGCCGAACCACACCACGTTGGGCCTGATCAGTCCCCCGCAGACCCCGCAGTGCGGCGGGTCGACGGATTCGACCGGCTCCGGCATGTCGGGCACCTCGTCGGGGTACGGCGTTCCACAACTGTCGCAATGGAATTCGAACAGGCTTCCGTGCACGTGATAGACCTTCGTGCTGCCCGCGCGCTCGTGCAGGTCGTCGACGTTCTGGGTGACGACGTGCACGTCGGCGTGATCCTGCCAGGCCGCGACGGCGCGGTGGGCGTCGTTGGGTGCGACGGCGGCCATCATGTGGTGGCGCCACAGATACCACGCCCACACCCGGTCCGGATGCGCCTGCCACCCCTGCGAGCTCGAGATCTCGTAGGGATCGACCTGCGCCCACAACCCGGTCTCGACGTCCCGGAACGTCGGCACACCGCTTTCGGCCGAGATCCCGGCGCCACTGAACACCGTCACTTGCACCCCACCAAACTAGCCGCAGTGAGCGATACTGAGCACGTGGCCGAGCTGGGGGATTGGGTGCACGTCGACACGCAGGCTGCCCGGCCGCTGTTCGACCAGCTCAGGACGCAGATCATCGAAGGAATCCGGGACGGCCGGCTCACCCCCGGCACTCGTCTGCCCACGGTGCGGGAACTCGCCGGTCAACTCGGTCTGGCGGTCAACACCGTGGCCCGGGCATATCGCGAACTGGAAGCCGCGGGCATCCTGGAAACCCGCGGCCGGTTCGGCACGTTCGTCGCCAGTTCCGACCCGGCCGACTCAGCGCTGGCCAGCGCCGCGCACACCTACGTGTCGGCGGCCCGGGCGCTGGGGGTCGGCAAAGGTCAGGCGCTGCGCTACGTGGAGGCGGCCTTCGGCTGATCAGCCGAATTCGAGCAGCGTGGTCAGCGGCCGCAGCGGGTCCAGCAGTGGAAGCCGTTGCCACGTCCACAGCAGCGCGTTGAGCAGACGTCCCCGGGCGGGCTCGGCGGGCAGGTCGTGCACCGCGCGCACCCCGGGCACGGTGTTGACGAGGTCGGCGGCCTCGGCGACGGTCAGCGAAAACGGCATCGGCGGAACGCGATAGCGCAGCGAGGTGCGCATCCCGCGGCGAGCCAGTGCCGCGAACCCCGACGGCGGCAGATCGAAGATCATCTGGCCGCCGGGAAAGCGGGCCGCGCACTCGCGGATGATCGACATCGCCTCCTCGGGCTGCAGGTACATCAGCAGCCCTTCGGCCGTGATGAAGACGCCGTCGTCGGCGGTGTTGCCGGCGTCGACTCTGTCCATCCAGCTGAAGTCGAGCGCGGACTGTGCGCATTCGGTGATGCGGTCGGACCCCGGCAGGATGGCCTTGCGGAGCTCGATCATCGGTGGGAGGTCGACGCTGAGCCACGAGAAGTCGTGGCCGACACCGCCGGTGGTGTCGAGGCGGTAGAAACTGGTCTGGAGGCCCTCGGCCAGAGCCACCACCGTCGCCTTCGGGTGATCACGCAGATAGCGGCGCGTGTAGTGGTCGAACAGGTTGGCCCGCAACGCCATGTCCTGCCGGCGGGTGAAACCGAACTTGGCGAAGTCGGCGTCGATCGAGTCCATCAGGAGGATGGCCATCGGGTCGTCGATGATCCCGTCGGGTCGGCGAGCCTCTGTCGCGCGGACCGCCAGGGTCATCAACGCGGTCTCCGACACCCCGGTCAGATCGGGCGCGTGTTTCGGTGATCGTGACATCTGCGATGCTCCTTGGTCAGCGTGCGAGCAACTTGTCGATGGTGCGCAGATTCCGGGTGGTGGTCGACGGTTTGAAGCGCTTGTCGCCCATCGTCTTGCCGACCGTGCTGTCCAGCGTCGACCCCTTGGGCACCTGCCAGTAGATGACCCCGTCGCCGGCGCCGATCTTCTCACCGCGCCCGGCCTCGAGGCCCGCCAGTTCGTCGAACACCTCGGCGTCACTGACGAACGTGACGTAGGACTGGTGGCCGTTGCGCTCCCGCGGAAACGGATAGGCCGCCGAGATCTCGGCCAGCGTGTCGAGATCGTAGACCAGAACCCAAGCGTCGTAACCGAACTCGTCGCGCAGCGCCTTCTCGGCCTTCTTCCGCACGCCTGCGGAGCCCGCCCTGCTGCTCAGCAGGACGTTGCCCGTCGCCAGCACGGTCTCGACCTCGGTGAAGCCGGCGTCGGAAAGGGCACGCGCGACGCCTGGCATCGTCAACTTCACTCCGCCGACGTTCACCCCGCGCAGCAGTGCCGCATATCTGGTCACGGCGCGCCCTCGGCTCTGATCGGTCGGTCCACCTGTTCGATCATTCCACTTTCCGTCGCCGACGTACCCTCAGGTGATGACACGCGATGTTTTCGACGACAAGCTGCTGGCGCTGATCGCCGGGAACTCGCTCGGCGTGCTGGCCACCCTCAAACGCGACGGCCGACCGCAGCTGTCCAACGTCACCTACCACTTCGACCCGCGCACGCTGACGATCTCCGTGTCGATCACGGAGCCGCGGGCCAAGACCCGCAACCTGCGCCGGGATCCGCGCGCGGCCGTCCACGTCAGCTCTGACGACGGCTGGGCCTACGCGGTGGCCGAGGGCGACGCCGTGCTCACCCCGCCGGCTGCGGACCCGAACGACGAGACTGTGGCCGGCCTCGTCGCGCTCTACCGTGAGATCGCGGGGGAGCACCCCGACTGGGACGACTACCGCCGAGCGATGGTCCACGACCGGCGGGTGCTGATGCGGCTACCCATCAGCCACCTGTACGGCTTGCCGCCCGGCAAGCGCTGAGCGGCGCCGTGAGCGGTTAGGCTTACCCGCATGGCATCCCAAGGGTCGGCCGGGTCGTCGGATACTCCCGAGGACGACAACAAGCGCAAGTTCCGTGAGGCGCTGGAGCGCAAGAAGGCCCAGGCCGGCGGCGGCTCCGCCCATCGCGACGGAGGGACGAAGCAACCCCGGGCGCACGGCCCCGTGGAGAACCGCCGCGAGTTCCGCCGCAAGAGCGGTTAGCCCCCCGTCCCTGGTGCTCGCACCGCGCCGTCGTGCGCGGAATTCGGCACCTTGGCTGCGTCAGATGGTGTTGCTGCGACGTTGCTGTACATTATCGTAGGTGCTGAAATAGCTGATCGGAAGCTATTTCTGCGCTTCGCCCGACGTCGCCAAATCTTACGAATCGGGGACGTCACGCACCCCGGGTGGTGACACGGCCGCGTCGTGCGGACTGTGGCTGTATGGCCATCTCCGACATCGGCGCGTACGCCCATCTCGACCGCGCCGACATCGAGGCCATCGGCGCCGAACTCGACGCGGTGCGCAGCGACATCCAGGATTCGCTCGGCGCACGCGACGCCGATTACATCCACCGCCTCATCCGGATTCAACGCAGTCTGGACGTCGCGGCCAGGGCCGCCATCCTGCTCAGCCCCTGGCGCACCGGCCGATGGCTCGGGACAGCAGGGTTGGCGGCCGCAAAATGCCTCGAGAACATGGAGCTCGGCCACAACATCTCCCACGGGCAGTGGGACTGGATGAACGACCCCGAGATCCACTCGAGTACGTGGGAATGGGACATGGTCGGCGCGTCGGCGCAATGGCGTTACGCCCACAACTACCGCCATCACGTCTTCACCAACGTCCTCGGCATGGACGACGACATCGGGTTCTCGATCCTGCGCGTCACCCAGGAACAGCCGTGGTCCGCGCGCCACCTCGCGCAACCCGCCCAGAACCTGCTCCTGGCAGCGACTTTCGAGTGGGCGATCGCGCTGTACGACCTCGACGCCGCGATCCGGCGCGCCTCGGATCCCCGCGGCAGGCGGACCGCGTGCGCGGCGTTCGGTGGCAAGATCGCCCGCCAGCTGGTCAAGGACTATGCGATCTTTCCCGCACTGTCGGGTCGACGCTGGCGATCGACGTTGATGTGTTCGTTGTCCGCCAACGTGTTTCGCAATCTCTGGACCTACATCGTCATCGTCTGCGGTCATTTCGCCGACGGGGTCGGGATCTTCGCGCCCGAGGCCATCGAGGGCGAGACCCGGGCGGACTGGTATCTGCGGCAGATGCTCGGTTCGGCCAACTTCGACGCCGGGCCCCTGATGGCGGTGGCCAGCGGGCACCTGTGCTATCAGATCGAGCACCATCTGTTCCCCGATCTGCCCAGCCGGCGCTACCCGCAGATCGCGGCCCGGGTGCGTGCCCTGTGCGACAAGTACGACCTGCCCTACACGAGCGGTCCGCTGCGGCGCCAGTTCCTCCAAGTCCAGCGGACCATCATGGCGATGTCGTTGCGCCGGCCACCTCGCGGCGCGGCCGCGTGATCGTGCGTCCGTCGGAGGCCAGTGCCCGTGCGCAGCCGAGGGCGCACAGCATCGCGGCGATCAGCGGGAGGCCCAGATCCTTCAGGCCCCACCCGACCGACGCCAGCGTCGCTGCCCCGGTGAGGCACAACAGTGCGCCCACCGCGGCACTGCGTGGCCCCGGCCGCGCGACATGCCCACCGTCCCAGAACGGAAGCGGGCCGTTCTCCAGCGGCCGGAGCACGACGAACGCCGCGGCCACCGAAGCCGCCATGATCGCCACCTGGAGAAGCGAGACGAGCAGGAAGTCCGGCGCGGCGGGGTATAACCGCGGGACGCCCAGGTAGTCGAACGCCAGGTGGATGGCCAGCAGCGGCGGGATGTGCCACAGGTACAGCGTCATCGCACCGGAGTTTCCGATGGCCGTCGCCCACCACACCCGCGGTCGCCGTGCCCACCGTCGGATCGCGGGAGCGGCGGCAATCGCCAACGCGCACATCATGATCGCGTGTCCCGCCAGCAGCAGCGACGGCGGTGTCATGTTCTTCAGGTGCTGACTCTCCAGCCCCACCAGGCTGAGCTCGTACGGGCCGAACGCCACCAGCGCCACGTTGACGACGAACGCGACCGCCGCCGTCGTCACCGCGGCGCGACCGGTCAGCAGGCCGCGCCGGTAGGCGACCCCGAATGCGCCGGGGATCACCCACATCGCGAAATTCAGATAGCCCAGCGTGGTCGCGCCCCCGGCGACGCGCAGCACGTCGACCGCGGCCACGACACCGTAGAGCACCGCCACCGTCGCGACGAAGCGGCGGGTCGAGGTGATCCGCGCGAGCAGTGGCACCGTCGCGAGAACCAGGACGTAGGCGCCGAGGAACCACAGCAGTTGAATGGAGATGCCGGCCACGGGTTCGTAGACGTGCACCGGCAACACCTGTTTCGCCGCGACCAGCGTCACGCCCCAGAACGCGAGGTAGGAGAACACGGGCCGGTACAGCCGGGTGCAGCGGCGCATCAGCCAGTCACCCCAACTCGTACCCGGCGTCCACGTCTGCACCGACGCGGCCACCCCGGCGAAGAAGAACAGCGGCATGATCTGGAAGACCCACGTCAGTGCCTGCAGCGCCGGTGAGGCCGCCAACAGGTTGGTCCAGACGAACACGCCGTCGCGAATCGTGCTGGTCGCCATCACGGTGTGCCCGACGACCACGCCCACAAGGGCCGTGATGCGGATGACGTCGATCGCGCGATCCCGCTCCGGCGGGGTGGCCGCCTCGACCTCTGCAGGGCTAGGAAACTGCGTCCGAAGGCTCATGCTCCGAAACTAGTTGCGGCGTCCCGTCCTTCGAATGAGTAGAAAGACTCAAGATCGCGACGAGGCAACCGGCGGCGAGAACGGCGACCGCGACCGCGAACACCACGCCGGACGTGCGCAATCCCCATGCCTGGGCGGCCAGGCCCTCGCCGACCACGGGGATCGCGATCGCGACGTACGCGACGACGAAGTAGGTGGAGCTGACCTCGGCGCGACGATCGGGCGGCGTGCGTTCTGACACTGCGGCCAAGCCGCGGCTGAAGCTGATGCCCTGGCCGATACCGGAGACGACGGCCGCGGCGATCAAACCCGGCAGCGAGCCGACGTGCAGAGAGACGGCGAGCGTCGCCATGCCCGCGATCAGGATGGCGCAGCCCCACGCCACGGCCCGCTCCGGATTCATCGCCCGCGCCGCGACCTGCGCGACGGCGGACGTCAAGAAGATCGTGCCGGCGATGAGTCCGGCGAGCGCGTGGTTCCCGATGCCGACGACATCGGCCAGGAACGACGGCGAGACAGCCGCGAACAGGCCCGTCACGGCGAACCCGGCGAAGGCCGCCAGCGCGGCCACCACGAACACCGAGCGCGCCTCGGCGGGCACGGCCAGGCGCTGCAACCCCAGTCGGCCCCGCCGCGGTGAGGTCTCGCGTGCGCACAGGACCGCGACGCCGGCGGCCCCCGCGAGCGCCAGATGCACGACGAAGCTCAGATCGAGCGGTTTCGGCGCGTACTGCACGAGCACCCCGGCCAGGACCGGCCCCAGCCCCAGGCCGCCGATGTTCACCACCGAGGCCACCGCGGCGGCCCGGCCCCGCCACGCCGGCGGCGCCGCCTCGATCACCGCGGCCGTCGCCGTCCCGGTGAACAGTCCCGCCGACAACCCAGAGAGCACGCGGCCCACCAGCAGCTCCGGCACGGAGTCGGCCAGAGTGAACACCACGGCGCTGGCCACGGCCATCGCGACGCCGGCCAGCAGGATCGGGCGGCGACCCACCACGTCGGACCAGCGGCCGAACAGCAGCAGCGCGGTGAGCACCCCGCCGGCGTATGCGGCGAAGATGATCGTCGTCGTCAGCACGTGGAAGTGGAGTTCCTCGGCGAACAACGCATACATCGGGGTGGGCAGCGTGGTACCGGCCATGATCGCGGCGAACGCATAGCTCAGCAGGGCCATCGAGTAGCGGTGCACGGTCATTCTCAGCGGCATACCCGCTGAGGCTATTCCGCAGACCGGGCTAGTGCGCGACCGCCTTCTCCGCGCCGATGCCGGTCAGCGAGCGGACCTCCATCTCGGCGTTGATCTCGGGGTTGCCGCGGTCCTTCGACGTCAGGGTGCCGACGATGCCCAGCACGAACGCCAGCGGGATCGACACGATGCCGGGGTTGGCGAGCGGGAACCAGGCGAAGTCCGCGCCCGGGATCATCGCGGTCTTGGCTCCCGACACCGCGGGGGAGAACACGATCAGCACGATCGTGGAGATCAGCCCGCCGTACATGCTCCACAGCGCGCCGCGGGTGTTGAACCGCTTCCAGTAGAGCGAGTACACGATCGTCGGAAGGTTGGCCGCCGCCGCCACGGCGAACGCGAGGGCGACGAGGAACGCCACGTTCTGGCCGTTGGCGAGGATGCCGAGGCCGATCGCGAACACGCCGAGCACCACCGCGGTGATCCGGGAGACCTTCACCTGCTCGGCTTCGGTCACCTTGTTCTTCTTCAGAACGCTCGCGTAGATGTCATGGGCGAACGACGCGGACGCGGTGATCGTCAGGCCGGCGACGACGGCGAGGATCGTCGCGAAGGCCACCGCCGAGATCACGCCCAGCAGGACCACGCCACCCAGCTCGAAGGCCAGCAGCGGCGCCGCGGAGTTCACGCCACCGGCGGCGCCGAGAATGCGGTCGGGACCGACGAGGGCGGCCGCGCCGTAGCCGAGCACCAGCGTGAAGAGGTAGAAGGCGCCGATCAGCGCGATCGCCCACACGACGCTGCGCCGGGCTTCCTTGGCCGTCGGCACCGTGTAGAAGCGCATCAGCACGTGCGGCAGACCCGCGGTGCCGAGCACCAGCGCCAGGGCCAGGGAGATGAAGTTGATCTGAGAGGTCAGCGATCCGCCGTACTGGGCGCCGGGGGCGAGTACGTCACGTTTGGCAACGCCTTCTGTGGTGGCGCCGCTGATCGCCGATTGCGCCGAGCCGAGGATCTCCGAGAAGTTCAGCCCGAACTTGGCCAGCACCATGACCGTCATGAAGCCGGCGCCCGCGATCAGCAGCACCGCCTTGATGATCTGCACCCACGTGGTGCCCTTCATGCCGCCGACCAGGACGTAGACGATCATCAGCACGCCGACGACGGCGATGACGACCGACTGGCCGGTGCGGCTGCGGATGTCCAGCAGCAGCGCGACCAGCCCGCCGGCGCCCGCCATCTGGGCGAGCAGATAGAACAGCGAGACCGTGAGCGTGTTGGTGGCCGCGGCCAGGCGGACCGGGCGCTGCTTGAGCCGGAAGCTCAGCACGTCGGCCATCGTGAATTTGCCGGTGTTGCGAAGCAATTCGGCGACGAGCAGCAGCGCGACCAGCCAGGCGACGAGGAAGCCGATCGAGTAGAGGAAGCCGTCGTAGCCGTAGACCGCAATGGCGCCGGCGATGCCGAGGAAGCTGGCCGCAGACAGGTAGTCGCCGGCGATCGCGATGCCGTTCTGCGGGCCGGAGAATCCGCGCCCGCCGGTGAAGAACTCGTCGGCCGTGGCGTTGCGCTTGCTGGCGCGGATCACGACGATCATCGTGACGACGACGAACAGGCTGAAGATGCCGATGTTGGCGATCGGGTTGCCGACGGTCTCGGACGCGGCGAGGACGGTGGTCATCGCAGGTCGCCCTCCAGTTCGGTGCGGATCGCCTCGGCGCGCGGATCGAGCTCGCGGTTGGCGAAACGGACGTAGAGGCCGGTGATGAGGAAGGTCGACAGGAACTGGCCCAGGCCGATGATCAGCCCGACGTTGATGTCGCCCCACACCCTGGTGGCCATGAAGTCGTGCGCGAAGGCGCCCAGCAGCACGTAGACGGCGTACCAGACGAGGAAGATCCCGGTCATCGGGAACACGAAGCGGCGCAGTCTGTTTCGCAACTCCTGGAACTCGGGGCTGGCCTGGACTTCCAGATAGCGTTGCCCGCTGATCGCGTCCGGGCGGATGGGTAGATCGGTGTCGGACACGGTGATGTCGCTCCTGACTGCTGTGAACCGGCTGTGGAATGGACCGTAGTTGAGATGTGGGTCACAAAAACAGGCGCAATCACGGCGGCACGACGAGGTCGGGTGCCGCTGCGGTGAGCGGTCGATCAGCGGCGACGAGCGGCTCAGGCCTCACCGGGCACGCGGTCGACGACCATCCCCAGGTTCTCCGGCAGGTGCATCCGCGCGAACGTCTGCGCCACGTCGGGCGGCGCCGCGGCGCGAGTGAGCCGGCTGACCCCGATCATCGTCGCGAACGCCAGCGGCACGCTGATCGCGGCGGGGTAGCCGATCAGCACAGCGGGCCAGCCCCCGGCGACGTCGTCGTCGACACCCCCGGTGACCGCGACCGTCACCGCCACGCCGGACAGCAACCCGCCGACGGCCAACCCCCACCCTGCGCCCGTCGCGGTCAGGCCGCGCCACCAGATGCCCAGCACGAGAAGGGGGCACAGCGTCGAGGCTGCCACCGCGAACGCCAGCCCCACGCTGCGGGACAACTCGAGATTGCCGGATGCGGCCAGCGCGAGCGGGATCGGGATCAACCCGCCGATCACCGCCGCGACCCGGAAATCTCGGACGCGCCCGCCCAGGACATCGGTGGCCAGCGCGCCGGCGAAGCTGACCAGCAGACCCGACGAGGTGGCCAGGAATGCCGCGATCGCACCCGCAGCCACCAGTGCCGCCAACAGCTGCCCGGCCGCGCCGCCCACCGCCGAGCCGGGAGCCAGTAGCACCGCCGCGTCCGCCGTCCCGGTGATCAGCAGCTGCGGTACGTAGAGCCTCGAGAACACCCCGAGCAGCGTCGGAAACAGGTAGAACAGCGACAGCAGCGCGATCACCGCGAGCGCCGTCCGCCGCGCCGCGCGGCCGTCGGGATTGGTGTAGAAGCGCACCAGGACGTGCGGCAACCCCATCGTGCCGAGGAACGTCGCCACCATGATCGAGAACACCTGATACATCGGATGGGACCCGCCCAACCCGCCGCCCGAGGCGATCCAGTCGGCGCCGGCGGCGGGGGTACCCGCCACCACCGGGGTCGCTGCGCCCGACGCCAGCCGCAGTGTGCTGCCGGCACCGAGGGAGTGTTCCCCGGCGACGCCGACGGGTGCGTCGGCCACCGGGCGCCCGTCGAGCATGCCGGTGACGGTCACGCCCGCCGGGGCGACCACCTGGACCACGACATCGGTGTCGATCGCCACCGTGGTGTCCTGCGCGACGGTCGGGGGCAGTGGGCCGCCGAGGTCACCGGCGCGGTCACCGAGGAACAGTGCCGCCAGCGCGAGCGCGGGGATCGCCACTGCGGTCAGCTTCAGCCAGTACTGGAACGCCTGCACGAACGTGATCGAGCGCATGCCCCCGGCGACCACGTTGGTCAGCACGATGGCGCCGACGGCCAACGGCCCCAACCACACCGGCGTACCGAGCAGAGTGCTCAGCGTCAGGCCCGCCCCCTGGTACTGCGGTACCAGATAGAAGACACAGATCACCACCACGACGAGCATCGCGACCTTGCGCAACCGCAGTGAGCCGAGCCGGAACTCGGCGAAGTCGGGGACGGTGTAGGCCCCGGAACGGCGCAGCGGCGCGGCGACGAACAGAAGGAGCCCCAGATAGCCGGCCGTGAAACCGACCGGATACCACAGCGCGTCGGCGCCGTATTTGGCGATCAGCCCGGCGACCCCGAGAAACGATGCGGCGGAGAGGTACTCACCGGAGATCGCGGCGGCATTCCACTGCGACCCGACGGTGCGGGATGCGACGAGGAAGTCGGAGGTCGTGCGGGAGAAGCGAACTCCGTAGGCTCCGATCGCGATCGTGGCACCGGCCGCGACCAGCAGGGCGGCGGCGGTCAGCGGTGAACCGGTCACGGTTCGGCGTCCACCACGCCGACGAAGTCCCGCTCGCTCTGCTCGGCGAGCCGCACGTATGCCCAGCCGACGCCGTACAGCAGCGGATAGACCAGCCCCGCCAGCACCAGCCAGTTCAGTCTGATGCCGAACACCGTGACGGCGCCGAGGCCGGGAAACAGCGCGTTCAGCAGCGGGATGGCTCCGACGAGCACGACCAGGACTGCGCCGAGGCGCAGTGCGAGACCGAGCTGGGCGCGCACGAGTCCGCGCACCAGCGCGTCACCGACAGGGGTCTGCTCCTGCACCTCGACCCGGGTGCGGACCATGCGGGCGCCGCGCCGGTGGGCGAGCACCACCCGTTGGCGTTGCGGGCGGTCACTCATCGGCGCCGCCGGGGCGCAGGCTGCGCATCGGAGTGCGCACCACGCGATCTCGGAGCTCGCGGGCCTGCCGCCGGCTCACGGGCAGCTCCACCGCCGGTGAGGCGCCGTTGTCGCGCAGGCGCACCAGTACCGCGCCGTCGGTGCTGCGCAGACCCGTCACGAACGGCAGCGCGACCAGGTAGGACCGATGTACCCGTTGGAAACCGTGCTCCCTCCAACGGTTTTCCAGGGTGCCCAGTGGGATGCGCACCAGATGCGACCCCGACGCGGAATGCAGGCGGGCGTAATCACCCTCGGCCTCCACCCAGCTGATGCTGTCCCGTGGGATCAGGTGGGTGACGCCGGCGACCTCGGCGGGGATGACGTCGGAGTCGGTGTCGTCGCGTTCCGTGGGCGCGTCGGCCGGGCGGGAGCTGACGACGCGACGCACGGCTTCGTCGAGACGGTCGTCGCGAATCGGCTTGAGCAGGTAGTCGATTGCGCCGAGGTCGAATGCGGTGACGGCTTTGTCCTCGTGGGCGGTGACGAACACGATGGCCGGTGGTCGGGCGTAATGGGCGAGGACGCCGGCCAGTTCGATTCCCGACAGACCGGGCATGTTGATGTCGAGGAAGACCGCGTCGATGCGGCGACGGTTGAGTTCCCGCAGCGCCGAGGTGGCGTCCGCGGCGCGGATCACCTCACCGATATCGGGGTGCCGGCTCAGCAGGAACGCCACCTCGTCCAGCGCAGGTGCCTCGTCGTCGACCGCGAGCACGGTGAGAGATCCGCTCACTGCTTAGACACGCCTACCCATGTCGACCCACCCCGTACGTCCCTCCGTCGGCCCGCACTCCGGACCGGAACTTGGGCACCCGCATGATCACCTTGGTGCCGGCGCCGATCGCTGTCTCGACCACCAGACCGTAATCGTTGCCGAACGCCGCGCGCAGGCGATGGTCCACATTGGTCAGCCCGACGTGCGCCGAGGGACCTTCGGTGTCGCCGCTCGACAGCGCGTCGCCCGGGCCTGCACGCAGCGTCTCGGGGTCCATGCCGACGCCGTCGTCCTCGACGGAGATCACACAGTCGGTGCCCTCGTCGCGGGCGATCAGCTCGATGGACCCGCCGCCGCGACCGGCGAAGCCGTGCCGAACGGCGTTCTCCACCAGCGGTTGTAGCGCGAGAAAGGGCACGGTGACGTTCAGTACCTCCGGCGCCACCTGCAGCGTCACCCGCAGCGAATTGCCGAAGCGGGCCCGTTCGAGGGTGAGGTACCGGTCGATGTTGCGCAATTCATCAGCGAGAGTGGTGAATTGGCCTGCCGCGCGGAACGAGTAACGGGTGAAGTCGGCGAATTCGAGCACGAGCTCGCGGGCGCGGTCGGGGTCGGTGCGCACGAACGAGGCGATGGTGTTGAGCGCGTTGTAGAGGAAGTGCGGGCTGATCTGGGCGCGCAGTGCGAGCACTTCGGCGCGGTCGAGGCGGGCACGAGACGCGTCCAGTTCGGCGAGCTCGATCTGGCTGGCGGCGTAGCGGGCGACCTCGCCGACGGCGCCGAGCAGTCCTGGCCCGGGGGAGTGTGTCGTGACCACCACCAGCACCCCGAGCACGTCGCCGCCATCGGCGAGCAGCGGTTGAGCGACGACTGCGGCGGTCGGCGCGTGGCCCATCACGCGACGCTGACCGGACAGTGAGTCTTCGGCGGCAGTTGCGCATTCGGCCCGCAGGCCGGCGTCCCAGTCACCGTCGGGGTCGGCGGCCAGCAGATTGCCGGTGCTGTCGAACAAGGCCAGCCGGTCGGTGCCGGTGAGCTCGCGCAGGAACGGCGCCGCCGCGCGCGCGGAGTCCTGAGTGAGTCCCTGCCGGAGCGCGCGGGCGGCGAGTGAGGCGGTGTGCAGTGCGGCGTGCACGGCCCGTTCGGTCGGTGTCGCGACGACACGCCGGGTACGCAGCGCCAGCACGACGGCCGCCACCGCGATGACGATCAGCGCGGCGGTCAGGGCGATGGCGAGCTGGCCGGACATGTTCACGCTCCTCGCGTGCTGGTGGGCTCACCTTAAACTGGCCGCGTGGCGAAATTGCAGCTGGTTCAGGAACCGATGGCCGATGCGTTGCTGGCCGACAACCCCCTCGCGCTGCTGGTCGGCATGCTGCTCGATCAGCAGATTCCGATGGAGGTGGCCTTCGCCGGGCCGAAGAAGATCGCCGACCGGATGGGCGGCTTCGACGCCGCGACGATCGCCGACTGCGATCCCGACGAGTTCGCCGCTCTGTGCGCGCAAACCCCTGCGGTGCACCGCTTTCCGGGATCGATGGCCAAGCGGGTGCAGGCCCTGGCGCAGACGATCGTCGACGAGTACGGCGGCGACGTGACGGCGCTGTGGTCCGACGGCGCCGACGGTGCGACGGTGCTGCGGCGGCTCAAGGCGCTGCCCGGCTTCGGCGAGCAGAAGGCCAAGATCTTCCTCGCACTGCTCGGCAAGCAGTACGGCGTGACGCCGTCCGGCTGGCGCGCAGCTGCTGGCGACTACGGCAAGGCCGGCACCCACATGTCGGTGGCCGATGTGAAGGACGCGGGCTCGCTGCAGAAGGTGCGCTCGTACAAGAAGGAGATGAAGGCCAAGAGCAAGGAGTCGAAGACGGCCAAGACGGCCAAGACGGCCAAGGCCTGATTTTCTAGCGCCGAGACTGCCGGCAGATCGCCGAATTCGGCTGCGTCACGATCTGTGCGCAGTCTCGGCGTCGAGGGCGGCCAGTTCTTCCAGCACCCCCGCCACCGCGCGACCTGCCGCGCTCGACGTGTCGAGGCCGTTGGCCAGGCAGCGCAGCGTGATCTCGCGGCCGGTCAGGTCCGCCACGATCTGCACCACTTCGGCCGAGGAGCGTCCCAGCCGATCGAGACTGTTGACGACGACGACGTCGCCGGGGCGGGCATAGCTGAGCAGGGCGAGCAGACCCGGGCGCAGTTTGTCTGCGGAACCGACAGCTCTGTCGGTGAAGATGCGCCGCGAGTCGACCCCCGCTTCGGCGAGCGAGGCGAGTTGTTCCGCGAGGTCGGCCGACGGCGGGCAGGCCGTCGCGTAGCCCAGCGTCACCGTCACCCGCTCACGGTCTCACGCACGGCCGCGTTGCAGGTGAAAGCCACGCCGTCGACGCGTTCGGTGTAAGCGAACCCGCGACCTGTCCGGAGTCCATCTGTGCCATTGTGAAGTCATGAAGACTCATTTGAGCTGCCCGTGCGGCGAGGCCATTCAGGGCAAGGACGAAGACGATCTGGTCGAGAAGGCTCAGGCGCATCTGTCCGAGGTGCACCCCGGCCGCGAGTACGACCGCGACGCGATCCTGTTCATGGCCTACTGACAAAGCCGCGGAATAGCATTCCTGGCTGCTGATCGTCGGGCGGATTCATACGGTCACTGCAACATCCGGTGGTGTGAGGAGTTGCTGAGTGAGCAGTGGTCGGCGGTTTGGTT
>NZ_VKAA01000025.1 GCF_007096635.1 Mycolicibacterium sp. 018/SC-01/001 | reverse complement strand
CCCGGAAGCTAAGCCTACCAGCGCCGATGATACTACCCACCCGGGTGGAAAAGTAGGACACCGCCGAACACACATTGAAGCCCTGTGCCCCCCAATTCTGTTGGGGGGCACAGGCATTTGTGCATTCATGCGCCTGAGGAACGGTGTCAGTCGAACAGTGTGGCGGCCGCCGGCGCATACCGCTTCTCCATGCCCAGCAAAGATTTCTTCCGCTCCAGCCCGCCGCCGTAGCCGGTGAGGCTGCCGTTGGCTCCGATCACGCGATGGCACGGAACGATGATGCTGATCGGGTTGTGCCCGTTGGCCAAACCAACCGCCCGTGACGCGCCCGGGGCTCCGATCTGCGCCGCGATCTGTCCGTAAGACCGCGTCTCGCCGTACGGGATCGTCTGCAGTGCAGTCCACACGCGGCGCTGGAACTCGGTGCCCACCAAATCCAGTTCGACGTCGAAGTCCTGCCGCTCGCCTCGGAAGTACTCCTCGAGCTGCGTCACGACATCGGCAAAAGCCTCCTCGTCGGGTCGCCACCCGTCGCGGCTCGGTTCATACGTCTGCTCGACCATTCGGATGTGCTGCAGTCGGCCTCCCGTGCCGGCGAGTGTGAGCACCCCGATGGGGCTGTCGACGGTCCGGTATCTCACGCTGTCCATCATTTCTCCTTCGGCGGCCACTGGTTGACCGAGTGCTCGAGTGTCGTCCAAAGATGTTGTGTCACATAGGAACGCCATGGCCGCCAGCGATCGCTGTGCGCAGTGAGCGACTTGGCGTCCCCGGGTAGGCCCAGGTGGCGGGCGGCCACCAGCACGCCGAGATCCGAGGACGGAAACGCGTCCGGATCGCCGAGCCCGCGCATCGCGATCATCTCCGCCGTCCACGGCCCGATGCCGGGCAGCGCCAGCAGTTGCTCGCGACTGCGGTCCCACGAACACCCCGAATCGAGGACCAGCGCGCCGGCGTCGAGCGCACCGATGAGCGCCATCACGGTGCGCTGCCGTGCTTTCGGCACCGCCAGGTGCCGCATGTCGATGTCGCCGAGATCCTCCGTCGCCGGGAACGTGTGCGTCAGGCCTCCGCCGGGGTCGCTGACCGGGTGCCCGTAGGCCGTCGCCAGTCGGGCCGCGTGTGTTCGTGCGGCCGCGGTCGAGACCTGCTGGCCCAGCACGACACGCAACGCCAGCTCGTGTTCGTCGACGGTCCGCGGAATGCGTTGTCCCGGAGCCTTCGCCACCACCGCAGCCATCCGCTCGTCACCGCTCAGCGCGTCGACGATGGCCTCAGGGTCTGCGTCGAGGTCCAGCAGCCGGCGACAGCGTGCCATCGCGGCGGGCAGATCCCGGAAGTCCTGCAGGCGCAGCACACACCTGACGTGGTCGGGATGTGGCGTCAACTCGACGATGCCACTGCCGTGGGGTAGCCGCACGGTGCGCCGGTAGGTGGCGTCCCGTGTCTCTTCGACGCCCGGGATCGCGGTGGCTGCCAAATGGCCGAACACGCCCTCGTAGGCGAACGGCGTGCGGGCAGGCAGACGCAAAGAGAGCACACCACTGCTGCCCGCGTCGTCGGTGAACCGGTCGCGCGCGCGTTGGCGCAGCAGTGTCGGCGTCAGATCGCACACCGTCCGGATCGTGTCGTTGAACTGCCGAATGCTGGTGAAGCCTGCGGCGAAGGCCACGTCGCTGAACGGCATCTCGGTGGTCTCGATGAGCACCCGCGCCATCTGCGTGCGCTGCGCTCTGGCCAGTACCAGTGGCGTCGCCCCCACCTCGGCGTGCATCACCCGTTCCAATTGCCGCACGGTGTAGCCGAGACGAGCAGCCAGACCGGTGACGCCGTCGCGGTCGACGGTGCCGTCGGCGATCAGGCGCATCGCGCGAGCGACGACGTCTCCGCGGACGTTCCACTCCGGCGAACCCGGGGAGGCGTCGGGTCGGCATCGCTTGCAGGCCCGGAATCCCTCGCGCTGAGCAGCGGCCGCAGTCGGAAAGAACCGGACGTTACGGGCGAACGGCGGCCTGGCCGGACAGCTCGGCCGACAGTAGATCTTGGTCGTGAGCACAGCCGTGACGAACCAGCCGTCGAACCTCGCGTCCTTGGCCTGGACGGCGCGGTAACAGCGGTCGAAATCGGAATGCATGCCTCGACAATGGCACGCGCCACCGACAAGAACTAGCGGAAAAACGACATGGCAGTGTCAGCTGTTCAGCCGCGCACCGGACGCCGCAACGTCACCGCGTCGAATTCCCGTCCGTACTCGTCGACACCGACGACATCCATCTCACTGACCAGCACGCCGGGTCGGACGTCGATCCGCACGAACGCGTAGTCGCGGAATCGCACGCGAGACCAGGCCACCGCCTCCGGCTGCTTCTCGCCATCCGGTGTCCACACGTAGCTGTTCGGCACGAACGTGTCGGCGGCTTCGTGACCGCGGTAGCTCACCACCTCGCCCGGCGCGAAGCTGTAACGCGGTCGACCGGCCGAACCCACGGTGTAGTACAGGGTGCCGTCGCGATCCGGTTCGATCACCGAGCGGTCGGGGGCCGATTTCGTGGGTAGCCCAGCGCGAATCGGATCCGACCGTTCGAACGCATGATTGTGCGCCTGCAACACGAGGTCGACCCGGTAGCGGTCGAACAGCGTGGCCCACGCGGCACGCACCCCGCCGTCGCTGGCGTGCGTTGCCACCGTCGAGTACGCACAGTGGTGGAAGAAGCAGACGATGAAGTCGATGGCGGGGTCGGCCCGGTAGCGGGCCAGAGTCTGCTCCACCCATGTGGTCTGCGTGCCGCCCGAATACCCTGTGTTGGCGGTGATCTCGTCACTGACGTCGTTGGCGTCGAGC
Organism: Mycolicibacterium sp. 018/SC-01/001; assembly: GCF_007096635.1. GTDB lineage: Bacteria > Actinomycetota > Actinomycetes > Mycobacteriales > Mycobacteriaceae > Mycobacterium. Next base: position 72,124 of record NZ_VKAA01000025.1, on the reverse strand, counting down.
GAGAGCACCGCGACATCGCCGTAGGTGAACGAGTGCACTGACGGACACGCCTTCGGGCCGTTGCCGGGAAAGTCCATCCGCGCGAGATGACCGCCGTACCCGTGCACGGGGTACGCGGCCTCCATGTCGTGGTTACCGGTGGCGAACATCCAGGGCGTGGTCGACGCGCTCGCCTCGATCGAACCCAGGTAGACGTCCCACACGTACGGGTTGAACTTGTCGAAGCCCGACGGCAGCTGACCGCCGAACGGGACGAACGTGGGAGCTTTGCCCAGTCCCGAGGGGTCCGCGTAGGCGATGTCGCCGGCGAGGACGTGAAAGTCCGGGCGCGCGTTGATGATCTGCGCCAAGACGTTGTCGGTGTGGGGGACCGCCGGATCGTTGTCCGGTGCGTAGTAGCGGTCGTCGTAATCGCCGGGCGCGAGACCTGGTGGCAGAGTGGGGGTTTCGTCAGTGCCCTGATCGCCCATCATCGTGAAGCGGAACGGCGCGAGTGCAGACCGCGCCGACGGCATCGCGGTGGCCGCTGACCGGACGTCAGAGGTGAAGCCGTCATCGGTGCGCCATCGGTAGAACTGCGGCTGCCGGGCAGGCAGCCCGTCGATCGGCGCATGGACGTAGAACTGCTCGGCGGCCAGCACTCCGCCGCGGCTGTCGGGAATCTGGGTGATCAGATTGCGGACTTCGGCGTCCACGGTCGCCCCCAGTGCCGGGCTGGGACCGTAGTCGAGGAAAACTCTTGTCGTACCCGGGTTTCGGGACAACTGGGCGCTCAATCGCAGTTGGCTCGCCGCGTCGGCGCCGAAGCCGACGCGACGGTTGGCCACCCCGAGCGGCGCGTCCTGTGCGTAGGCCCGGCTGCCGAACGGAGACATTCCGGCCGCTCCGACGGCGGCCAGCGCCGCGGACCCGAGCAGGAAGTTCCGGCGCGAGACCGGGTGACGCCTCAGATAGGCGCGGTGCCACTCATGCTGTTCGGCCATCGACATGCGCGCGGCTGCGTCGGCGGGAATCCCGGTGTCGGGGATCTCGCCGTCCGGGTCACGTCGTCCCGTCATCACCCTCGATCGTCAGCCATCGATCCGACTGCGTCGACCCCGCACGATGAACGCGTCGCCAACATCGGGTGAACGAAAGTTTCAGGCTTCGCCGACCGGCGTGGCCAGGCGGGTGGGTTCGGAGTAGCCGCGCAGCGTGACGCTCTCTCCGAGCACCCAGCGGTTCCGCTCGTCCTCGGTCGCTTTCGTCACGGCGTCCGACGACGCGACGAGATGCCCGTCGACCTTCTTGGCCAGCTCGCACAGCCGGGCGGCCTCGTTGACGGGCTCGCCGATCACCGTGTACTCGAACCGCTCCTTGGCCCCCACGTTTCCGGCCACGACCTGCCCGGCCGCCACGCCGATGCCCGCATCACACTCTGGCACCTCGGCCCGCAGCCGCCGCGCCATCGCGCGCGCCGCCGCCAACGCCTCGGCTTCCGGATTGTCCAGCGGCACAGGCGCACCGAACACTGCAAGGACGGCATCGCCCTCGAACTTGTTCACCAGCCCGTGGTGGTTGTCGACCTCGTCGACCACGACATCGAAGAACCGGTTGAGCAACTCGACGACCTCGACCGCAGGCCGGCTCGTGACCAGTTTCGTCGATCCGATGATGTCGACGAAGATGACGGCGGCGTAGCGTTCCTCGCCGCCCAGTTCGATCTGCTGCTTTTCCGCCGCCAGCGCCACTTCACGACCCACATGGCGGCCGAACAGATCGCGCACCCGCTCCCGTTCCCGCAGACCGTGCACCATCGCGTTGAAGCCGCGCTGCAACTCGCCGAGTTCCGTGCCGTCGAAGACCACGAGATTGCAGTCCAGATCGCCGTCCTCGACCTGCTTGAGTGCGGTGCGCACCACGCGCACCGGAGTCGCGATCAGCCAGGACAGTAGCCACATCAGGACCAGCCCGAAGATCAGCGATACCAGCGCGATGATCATCACCGCCACCGCGAACTGGGTGTTGGTCAGGTTGCTCAACGTCACGGCGAAGATCCCCAGCAGCAGGATGCCCAGCACGGGCACGCCGGAGCTCAGCAGCCACACCGTCATGGTGCGCCCCATGACGCCGTGGGTCAGGCGGCGCGGCGGCCGGCCGGCCTCGAGTGCCTGCGCGGCGACGGGCCGCAACGCGAACTCGGTGATCATGTAGCACGCGGTCGCCACGACGATCCCCGGGAAACCGACCGCGAACAGGAACCGGGGGATGAAGGCGGAGTCCTGCAGGCCGTACAGAAGCGTCAGCAATGCGGTGCCGACGCCCCACAGGATGAGCGCGCTCTTGGCGACGCGGGCCGGCGCGCGGAACACGTTGCGCTGATCGTCGCGTGTCGGCGTGCGTTCCTCGACCGCCCATCGCAGCGAGTTCACGGTCCGCGCGGTGATCCACGCGGTGCCGAGGATCAGTGCCACGAAGATGTAGGCGGGTACCACGCCGAACGTCAACCAGGCCGGGGCATCGGTGAACACGCTGGGGACCGGGATCGCGACGGTGTTGAGCAGCAGCGACACCCCGATGCCCAGGACGTTGGTGAACAGCAGGAAGACGGTCAGGATGATCTGGATCCGGACGCGTCGGCGGGCTTGGCTCTCTTCTGGCCGGCCCAACAGCCAGGAGCCGTAATCGGGCGTGTCCAGCCGTCCGCTCTGCCGGGTCACCCGCTCCAGCACTTTGCCCAACCGGCGCGGGACGCTCGTCGTGGCGTTCATTGTTGCCTCAGCCTAGTGAGTGCAGGCGGCCATCTATGGTGGTTCGGTGCGTCTCGTGATCGCCCAGTGCACCGTCGACTACATCGGCCGCCTCACCGCACACCTGCCGTCGGCCAAGCGGCTCCTGCTGTTCAAAGCCGACGGATCGGTGAGCGTGCACGCCGACGACCGCGCCTACAAGCCGTTGAACTGGATGTCGCCACCGTGCTGGGTCACCGAGGCGCCAGACGGCGAGACGCCGGTGTGGGTGGTGGAGAACAAGGCGGGGGAGCAGTTGCGCATCACCGTCGAATCGATCGAGCACGACTCCAGCCACGAGCTCGGGGTCGACCCCGGGTTGGTCAAAGACGGCGTCGAGGCGCACCTGCAGGCGCTTCTGGCCGAACACGTGGAGTTGCTCGGCGCCGGATACACGTTGGTGCGGCGGGAGTACATGACCCCGATCGGACCTGTTGACCTGCTGTGCCGCGACGAGCAGGGCCGCTCGGTCGCCGTGGAGATCAAGCGCCGTGGCGAGATCGACGGTGTCGAGCAACTCACCCGCTACCTCGAGCTGCTGAACAGGGACTCGCTGCTGGCGCCGGTGGCTGGGGTGTTCGCCGCCCAGCAGATCAAACCGCAGGCTCGCACTCTTGCGACCGATCGTGGAATTCGTTGTCTCACTTTGGATTACGACAAGATGCGCGGGATGGACAACGACGAGTTCCGACTGTTCTGATGGCGCGGCGTCCGGCACGGAAGCCCCGGCAGCACGCGCCGCTGCCCGCGCCGCGGCGGATCGAGGTGGGGCCTGACGGCTACGACTACGAGGTGCGGTCGGTTCCCGGCGCCCGCGCGGTGAAGGTGTATCGCTGCCCGGGCTGCGATCACGAGATCCGGCCCGGCGTCGCGCACGTCGTTGTCTGGCCCGCCGACGCGACAGAGACCAGCGTCGACGATCGCCGGCACTGGCACACGCCGTGCTGGACCCATCGCGCGACCAGGGGGCCTACTCGGCGCTGGTCGTGAGGACGGGCTGAGATCAGTGGGCGTCGGCGGCGGGCTCGACGAGCTCGATCAGCACGCCGCCGCCGTCCTTGGGGTGGATGAAGTTGATCCGAGAGTTCGACGTGCCACGACGCGGCGCGTCGTAGATCAGCCGCACGCCCTGCGCGCGCAGGCGCTCGGTGAGCGCGTCGAGATCGCTGACCCGATAGGCGAACTGCTGCAGGCCCGGTCCGCGCTTGTCGAGGAACTTCGCGATCGTCGACTCGTCGTTGATGGGCGCCATCAGCTGGATCTGCGTGCTACCGACGGCTGCGCCGCGCACCGACAGCATCGCCTCGCGGATGCCCTGCTCTTCGTTGACCTCTTCATGCAGGACGATCATGCCGAGATGGTCGTGGTACCAGCGGATTGCCGCGTCGAGGTCGGGCACCGCGATGCCCACGTGATCGATGGCGGTGACCAGCGCAGTGGCCAGGACAGGACGGGCGTCAGTCTGCTCGGCGGTCATAACAGCGAAGTTACCTAACAAGATCGGTTTCGAATAGATCGGTGACTACGGATAGCCTCATGGCAGCCGCTCGAAACTCAGGTGGAGGTAGTCATGACGACGTCGGTGATCGTTGCTGGGGCCCGTACTCCGGTGGGCAAGCTGATGGGTTCGCTGAAGGATTTCTCGGGCAGCGACCTCGGCGCCGTCGCTATCCGCGGTGCGCTGGAGAAGAGCGGGGTGCCGGCATCGGCCGTCGACTACGTGATCATGGGCCAGGTGCTGACCGCCGGCGCGGGTCAGATGCCGGCGCGTCAGTCTGCGGTTGCCGCGGGCATCGGCTGGGATGTCCCGGCGCTGACCATCAACAAGATGTGCCTGTCCGGCATCGACGCGATCGCGCTGGCCGACCAGCTGATCCGGGCCGGCGAATTCGAGGTCGTGGTGGCCGGTGGCCAGGAATCCATGACCCAGGCGCCGCACCTGCTGATGAACAGCCGCTCGGGCTACAAGTACGGCGACGTCACCGTCCTCGACCACATGGCCTACGACGGCCTGCATGACGTGTTCACCGACCAGCCGATGGGTGCACTGACCGAACAGCGCAACGACGTCGACAAGTTCACCCGCGCCGAACAGGACGAGTTCGCGGCGAACTCCCACCAGAAGGCCGCCCGGGCGTGGAAGGACGGTGTCTTCGCCGACGAGGTCGTCCCGGTGCAGATCCCGCAGCGCAAGGGCCCAGCGGGCAGGAGCGCAGCGACCGGGGGATCGGCTCAGTCGATCGAGTTCACCGAAGACGAGGGCATCCGCGCCGACACGACCGCGGAGTCGCTGGCCGGTCTGCGACCGGCGTTCCGCAAGGACGGCACGATCACCGCTGGCTCCGCGTCGCAGATCTCCGACGGCGCCTGTGCGGTCGTGGTGATGAGCAAGGCCAAGGCGCAGGAGTTGGGGCTGACCTGGCTGTGCGAGATCGGGGCGCACGGGGTGGTGGCCGGACCCGATTCGACGCTGCAGAGCCAACCGGCCAACGCCATCAAGAAGGCCGTTGCCAAAGAAGGCATCTCACTCGAGCAACTCGACGTCATCGAGATCAACGAGGCGTTCTCGGCAGTCGCGCTGGCATCGACTAAGGAGCTCGGCGTCGACCCCGACAAGGTCAACCGCAGTGGTGGCGCGATCGCGATCGGTCATCCGATCGGCATGTCGGGCGCGCGGATCACGCTGCACGCGGCACTCGAACTCGCCCGTCGCGGCAGCGGCTACGCGGTCGCCGCACTCTGCGGCGCCGGCGGACAGGGCGACGCGCTGATCCTGCGCAGGCCCTGAGACCGGTGCCGGCCATCGGCCAGTAAAACGACGCTGTGTAGTAGCTGGTGCCGAATTGCGGCACAATGGCGCCATGACACGCGCATTCGACGTCCGCAACGCCGCGGCGTGGTTCCGGCTGATCGCCTTCGCCGAGGCACTGTCCTGGATCGGCCTGCTGGCCGGCATGTACTTCAAGTACCTGGGCACGCCGCGCACCGAAATCGGTGTGAAGATCTTCGGCCCGATCCACGGGGGTGTCTTCATCGCCTTCGTGATCGCGGCGGTGTTCACCGGCATGGCGCTGCGCTGGCGCCCCGGCACGTGGTTGCTGGCGTTGCTGGGCAGCATCGTGCCACTGGGTAGTGTGATCTTCCTCATATGGGCTGATCGGACGGGTCGAATGGAGCGTTCGGCAGGGGCGACAGCGGTCGGCGTCGGCTCGGCAACGGTGCGCGGGACGGCACCCGAAACCACCTGATGCGAGTCGTGACAGACTTGTTTTCGTGACACGTCCAGGACCCCGCATCTCGCCTGCCCTGGCGGGCGCTGTCGATCTGTCCGCACTCAAGCAGCGGCCGGCCCCGGCCTCCGAGGATCGCTCTGCGCCGCCCGGTGCAGGTGCGCCCGGCGGCACCTCACCCGGTGTCGAGGTGACCGAGGTCAACTTCGAGGCCGAAGTCCTCGTCCGGTCCAACGAAGTGCCCGTCGTGGTGCTGCTCTGGTCGCCGCGCAGCGACTCCAGCATCCAGCTCGCCGATGTCCTGGGCGAGCTGGCACGGGCCGACCGCGGGACGTGGTCGCTGGCCACCGTCAACGTCGACACCACCCCGCGGGTGGCACAGATGTTCGGCGTGCAGGCCGTGCCGACGGTGGTCGCGCTGGCTGCCGGTCAGCCGCTGTCGAGCTTTCAGGGCATGCAGCCGCCGGACCAGCTGCGGCGGTGGGTCGATTCGCTGCTGGACGCGACAGCCGGGAAGCTCAGCGGCGGTCCCGGCGCGGAGGACGGCGAACAGAGCGATCCGGCGGTGGACAACGCCCGTGCGCTCCTCGACGCCGGCGACTTCGACGCCGCCCGCGACGCCTACCAGGCGATCCTGGACGCGGATCCGCAGCACGCCGAGGCCAAGGGTGCAGTACGTCAGATCGATTTCCTCACACGCGCGACGACCCATCCGCAGGACGCGGTGGCGCGCGCGGATGCCGACCCGGCCGACGTCGACGCTGCACTGGCCGCCGCGGATGTGGAGGTCCTCCATCAGGACGTTTCTGCCGCATTCGACCGGTTGATCGCACTGATCAAGCGCACGGCAGGCGACGACCGCGGCCGTGCACGCACCCGGCTGATCGAGCTGTTCGACCTCTTCGACCCGGCGGACCCCGAGGTCATCGCCGGGCGGCGCAACCTCGCCAACGCGCTCTACTGAGATTTCTCCCGCGCGAGCAGACGCGAACTCGAGCTCTTTGGGGGCTCGAGAGGTCCAGTTCGCGTCTGCTCGGGAAGAACGGGTGGAGATCTAGGCGGGCCGTTCCGGCTCGAACCACAGCGCGGCCAGCGGCGGCAGCACCATCACCGCCGACGCCGGGCGGCCGTGCCACGGGTCGGCGGTCGCCTCGACCGCACCGTAGTTGCCGATGCCCGACCCGTGGTAGGTGTCGCTGTCGGTGTTGAGGACCTCGCGCCACCGTCCCGCGTGGGGTAGACCCAGCCGGTAGCTACTGTGCTCGGACCCCGAGAAGTTGAACACGCACGCCATCATCGAGCCGTCGTCGCCGAACCGCAGGAAGCTCAGCACGTTGTTCGCCGAGTCGTTGGCATCGATCCACGAGTACCCCTCGGGCTGGGTGTCGCGCGACCACAGCGCGCGGCGGGTGCGGTAGATGCCGTTGGCATCGGTCATCATCCGCAGGATGCCGTCGGAGAAACCCTGCTCGTCGAGTTGCCACCAGTCGACGCCGCGCTCCTCGGACCACTCGGCGCGCTGGCCGAACTCCTGACCCATGAACAGCAGCTGCTTGCCCGGGTGTGCCCACTGGTAGGCCAGCAGCCCGCGGATGCCCGCAGCCTTCATGTGGTCGTCGCCCGGCATGCGGCCCCACAGCGTGCCCTTGCCGTGCACCACCTCGTCATGGCTGATCGGGAGCACGAAGTTCTCGCTGAACGCATAGATCATCGAGAACGTGATCTCGCCGTGGTGGTAGCTGCGGTGGATCGGGTCACGCTTGATGAACTCGAGCGTGTCGTTCATCCAGCCCATGTTCCACTTCATCGAAAAGCCAAGACCGCCAAGATTTGTCGGCCGCGTGACGCCCGGCCAGGACGTCGACTCCTCGGCGATCGTCACGATGCCCGGGTTGATCTTGTGGACGGTCGCGTTCATCTCCTGCAGGAACTGCACGGCCTCCAGGTTCTCCCGGCCGCCGTAGATGTTCGGCGTCCAACCGCCCTCGGGGCGCGAGTAATCCAGGTACAGCATCGAGGCGACGGCGTCCACGCGCAGCCCGTCGACGTGGTACTCCTGCAACCAGTACAGCGCATTGGCCACCAGGAAGTTGCGTACCTCTGCCCGACCGAAGTCGAAAACGTAGGTACCCCAGTCCAATTGCTCACCACGGCGAGGATCGCCGTGCTCGTAGAGCGCGGTGCCGTCGAACCGGCCCAGCGCCCACGCGTCCTTGGGGAAGTGGGCCGGCACCCAGTCGACGATCACGCCGATGCCCGCCTGGTGCAGCGTGTCGACCAAATGGCGGAATTCGTCGGGGGTCCCGAACCGCGAGGACGGGGCGTAGTACGACGTCACCTGGTAGCCCCAGGACCCGCCGAACGGATGCTCGGCGACGGGCAGCATCTCGACGTGGGTGAAACCGTGCTCCACCACGTAGGCGGTCAGTTGTTCGGCGAGCTCGGTGTAGGAGAGCCCCGGCCGCCACGAGCCCAGGTGCACCTCGTAGGTGCTCATCGGTTCGAACACCGGGTTACGCAGCGCCCGGTCGGCCATCCACTGGTCGTCGGCCCACGTGTAGTCGCTCGCGAACACCTTGGATGCGGTCTGCGGGGGCACCTCGGTCGCGAACGCCATCGGATCGGCCCGCTCGGTCACCGCACCGTCGGCGCCGTGCACGCGGAACTTGTAGAGGCCGTTCTCGGGGAAGTTGGGCCAGAACAGCTCCCACACGCCCGTGGAGCCCAGCACGCGCATCTGTGCCTCGTTGCCCCAGTGGTTGAAGTCGCCGATCACGCTGACGCCCTTGGCATTCGGCGCCCACACGGCGAACGAGACACCGCTGACCACGCCGTCGGGGGTCTCGAAGCTGCGGGGGTGCGCGCCCAGGATCTCCCAGAGCCGCTCATGGCGACCCTCGGCGAACAGGTGCAGATCGACCTCGCCGAGCGTCGGCAGGAACCGGTAGGGGTCGGCGACGGTGTGTACGAAGCCGGACTCCTCGCCCGAGTAGTCCACCTCGAGGCGGTAGTCGATCAGGTCGGTGAACGGCACGGCGACCGCGAACACCCCTGCTTCGATGTGCTGCAGGGGATAGCGCGCGCCGCCGATCAGCGCGGTCACGGTGACCGCGTGCGGGCGGTAAGCCCGGATCACGGTGTGGTCGTCGTACTCGTGCGCGCCGAGCACCGAATGCGGATCGTGGTGCTCACCCGCGAGCAGCCGATTCAGATCGGCGGTGTGCGGCCGCAGGTGTGGGCTGTCGATCTGGTTGGTCAGGTTGGACGCTTTGGCCATCTCGTCACTCCCTACGCAGAAGGTTCGTTCGTTGGTCGGCCGGGATCTGGGGCATGTTCAGCACGTGTGCCACCGCGCGGGCGGGTTCGAGGCGCACGTAGTTGTTCTGGCCCCACTGGTACTCCTCGCCGGTGATCTCGTCGCGCACCCAGAACCGTTCCTGCGGATCCATTCCCAGTGCGCCCATGTCCAACCACACCATGCCCTCTTCGGCGCCGAAGGGGTTGAGCGTCACGACGACGAGCACCTGATCGCCCGTCACCGGGTCGAACTTGCTGTAGGCCAGCAGCGCGTCGTTGTCGATGTGGTGGAACCGGATCGTGCGCAGCTGGTGCAGCGCCGGATGCAGCCGACGGATCTCGTTGAGGCGGGCCAGGAACGGCTCCAGTGACTCCCCGTCGGCCAGCGCCGCGTCGAAGTCGCGCGGCCGCAGCTCGTACTTCTCGGAATCGAGGTACTCCTCGCTGCCCTCACGCACGGCCCGGTGTTCGAACAGCTCGTACCCGGAGTAGACGCCCCACGTCGGGCTCATCGTCGCGGCGAGCGCGGCCCGGATCGCGAACATCCCCGGCCCGCCGTGCTGCAGGCTCTCGTGCAGGATGTCCGGGGTGTTGGTCCACAGACTCTGCCGCGCGTAGTCGGCGTGCTCGGCGATCGATTGGCCGAATTCGATCAGCTCCCACTTCGCGGTACGCCACGTGAAGTACGTGTAGGACTGCGTGTAGCCCAGTTTGGCCAGCCCGAACAGTCGCGCCGGCCGGGTGAACGCCTCGGCGAGGAACAGCACGTCGGGGTCGACGTTCTTGATCTCGCCGATCAGCCAGGCCCAGAAGTTCGGCGGCTTGGTGTGCGGGTTGTCGACGCGAAACACCTTGACACCGTGGGACACCCAGAACTTCACCACGCGCAGCACTTCTTCGTAGAGACCGGTCGGGTCGTTGTCGAAGTTCAGCGGGTAGATGTCCTGGTACTTCTTGGGCGGGTTCTCCGCATAGGCGATCGTGCCGTCGGGCAGCACGGTGAACCACTCCGGGTGCTCCTTGGCCCACGGATGGTCGGGTGCGCACTGCAGCGCCAAGTCGAGGGCGACTTCGAGCCCTTCGTCGCGCGCGGCGGCGACGAACTCGTCGAAGTCGTCGATCGTGCCCAGCTGCGGGTGCACGGCGTCGTGCCCACCCTCGTCGCTGCCGATGGCCCACGGTGAGCCCACGTCGTTCGGGCCGGCGGTGACGCTGTTGTTGCGGCCCTTGCGGTGCACCTTGCCGATCGGGTGGATCGGGGGCAGGTAGGCGATGTCGAAGCCCATCCGCGCCACTCGGGGCAACGCCTTGGTCGCCGTCGCGAACGTGCCGTGCACCGGGTTGCCGGAACTGTCCCAGCCGCCGGTGGAGCGCGGGAAGAACTCGTACCACGAGCTGAACCGGGCCAGCGGCCTGTCGACCCAGATGCCGTAGGCCTGACCACGGGTGATCAGCTCCCGCAGCGGATACTGGTCGACCAGTTCGGTGACCTCCGGCGACAGTGCGGCGCCGGCTCGGTAGAACGGATCGCCCGGCGTGCGCAGCCGTTCGGCGGCCTCGATCAGCGGGTAGCGCATCTGGCGCGGGACGCCCGCGGATGCACGCTCGAGCAGCTTCGCGCCGACGAGCAGGTCGTTGGACAGCTCGCCCTCGCTCTGCCCGGCGTCGAGCTTGGCCACCACGTGGTGACGCCACGTCGAGATCGGATCGCTCCACCCGTCGACGCGGAACGTCCACAACCCGACAGCGTCAGGGGTGAACTGGCCGTGGAAGACATCGGGCGTGCGGCCGGTGGCCATCGGCAGCGCCGAGGGGCGCACCCGCGCCGCCGACGGGGTCACGACGTCCTCGATCGGCACGGCCTCCGCGGTCTTGGCCCGGCCCGGCGGTTCATCGGCGAGGGCCGGGTAGCCGGTGCCGTGGTAGCGGACGACCAGCGTGGCCGCGACCGCATCGTGGCCCTCCCGCCACACCGTCGCGGTCACCGGCACCACCTCGCCGACCACCGCCTTGGCGGGGAACCGCCCACCGGACACCACAGGTTGGACGTCGTCGATTTCGATCCGACCGGCGGTCACTCAAGCACTCCCTAACACGTCGCATGTCGGGCGCGACCCGGTTCGGACCCGGCCGCGCGCCGTCGTTGGATGGTCTGGTTCACAGCTCGTCGTGCACCCTCGTGGCGCCTATACCCACCGTAGTGTCCGCCTCAACCCCGGGGCGAGATCGAAGTGGAACACGTCACCCATCGGCGGGCTCCGCGGCAGTAAGGTGAGCACGCGTGAAAGCTCTCCGTCGGTTCACCGTCCGCGCCCACCTCCCGCAACCGCTGGCCGCGCTGGAGCGGCTCTCGATCAATTTGCGGTGGTCGTGGGACAAACCGACCCAGGATCTGTTCGAGATGATCGATCCGCAGCTGTGGTCAGAGGTCGGCGCCGATCCGGTGGCGATGCTCGGCCACGTCAGCCCGCAACGGTTGGAGGAGCTGGCCTCCGACGATCACTTCGTGCAGCGGCTGGGGGCGCTCGCCGCGGATCTGGACGACTACCTCAGCCGTCCGATGTGGTACCAGCAGCTCGCAGCGCGCGACACCTCCGGTGTGCCCAACGGGATCGCGTATTTCTCGATGGAGTTCGGCGTCGCCGAGGTGCTGCCGAACTACTCCGGCGGGCTGGGCATCCTGGCCGGTGACCATCTGAAATCAGCCTCCGACCTGGGGCTTCCGTTGATCGCGGTCGGGCTCTACTACCGGTCGGGGTACTTCCGGCAGTCGCTGACAGCCGACGGATGGCAGCACGAGAACTATCCGCTGCTCGACCCCCAGGGCCTGCCGTTGCGCCTGCTGACCGATGCGTCCGGGGAGACGGTGCTGGTCAGCCTGGCGTTGCCCGACTCCGCGCAGCTGTTCGCCCGGGTCTGGATCGCTCAGGTCGGCCGGATTCCGCTGTTGCTGCTCGATTCCGACATCCCCGAGAACGACCATCAGCTGCGCGCGGTGACCGACCGGCTCTACGGCGGCGACCAGGAACACCGCATCCGGCAGGAGTTGCTGGCCGGCATCGGTGGCGTGCGTGCGATACGAGCCTTCACGCAGGTCGAGGGGCTCGCCGCGCCCGAGGTCTTCCACATGAACGAGGGGCACGCCGGCTTCCTCGGAGCCGAGCGGATTCGCGAGCTGATCGAAGCGGGTCTCGACTTCGACACCGCGCTGACCGTGGTGCGCTCGTCGACGGTGTTCACCACCCACACTCCGGTGCCGGCGGGCATCGACCGGTTCCCGGTGGACATGGTCGCGCGGTACTTCGGTGCCGACCCGGGCGGGTCGAGCTCGCGGTTGCTGCCCGGCGTGCCTGTCGAGCGCATCCTGGCCTTCGGGTCCGAGGACGACCCGACGAAGTTCAACATGGCGCACATGGGCCTGCGGCTGGCTCAGCGCGCCAACGGCGTGTCCCTGCTGCACGGCAGGGTCAGCCGCGAGATGTTCAACAACCTGTGGCCCGGCTTCGACCCCGCCGAGGTGCCGATCGGCTCGATCACCAACGGTGTGCACGGCCCGACATGGGCGGCCCCGCAGTGGCTCGAACTCGGCCGGGAGCTGCTCGGCAGCCAGGATCTGAGCTCGCTGGCCGAGCCCGACACATGGGAGCGGCTGCACGAGGTCGATCCCGGGCATCTGTGGTGGATCCGTTCGCAGCTGCGCGAGGCGCTGGTGCGCGACGTCCGCGACCGCGTGCGTCGGTCCTGGCTGGAGCGCGGTGCTGCTGAAGCCGAATTGGGCTGGATCGCAACCGCTTTCGACCCGAATGTGTTGACGATCGGCTTCGCGCGACGGGTGCCGACATACAAACGCCTGACCCTGATGCTGCGCGACCCCGAGCGGCTGCGGCGCCTGCTGCTCGATCCCGAACGCCCGCTGCAGCTGATCGTCGCCGGGAAGTCGCACCCTGCCGACGAAGGCGGCAAGGCGTTGATCCAGCAGGTGGTGCGCTTCGCCGACCAGGCCGACGTGCGGCACCGCATCGCGTTCCTGCCCGACTACGACATGTCGATGGCGCGCACTCTCTACCACGGCTGCGACGTGTGGCTGAACAATCCGCTGCGGCCCCTGGAGGCCTGCGGCACGTCGGGCATGAAGAGCGCTCTCAACGGCGGATTGAACCTGTCGATCCGCGACGGGTGGTGGGACGAGTGGTACGACGGCGAAAACGGTTGGGAGATACCGACCGCCGACGGGCTGGCCGACGAGAACCGGCGCGACGACCTGGAGGCGGCGGCGCTCTACGACCTGCTCGAGCGGGCGGTGGTGCCGAAGTTCTACGACCGTGACGACCGTGGCGTGCCGACCCGCTGGGTCGAGATGGTGCGGCACACGCTCCAGGTCCTCGGTCCGAAGGTGCTGGCGTCACGGATGGTGCAGGACTACACCGAGCGCTACTACCTGCCGGCGGCACGCGCGCTGCGGCGTTCGATCGAGCCCGGAGAGCCGTCCGAGGGCGACTTCGGCATGCCGTTCGGTGCGGCGCGCGAGCTCGCGCTGTATCGGCAGAAGGTGCAGAAGGCGTGGCCGGATGTCCGCATCGTCGAGGTGGACAGCTACGGGCTGCCCGACACGCCGCTGCTCGGTTCGGAGCTGACGCTGACCGCGCGGGTCTGCCTGGAGGGGCTGCGCCCCGACGAGGTCACGGTGGAGGCGGTGCTCGGCCGCGTGGACACCGGTGACGCACTGGTGGATCCGGTGACGGTGCCGATGGTGCATTCGGGCGTGTCCGACGACGGCGAGGACCTGTTCACGGCGAGCACGCCGCTGCCGGTGACCGGCCCGGTCGGGTACACCGTGCGGGTGATGCCCCATCACCGGTTGCTGGCCGGCGACAACGAGCTGGGGCTGGTGACGCTGGCGGGCTGATCCTCGAGGGGATATCGCTGGGGGAGATCATCGAAAGCGGGCGAAGCAGCGGTCGGTGTCACCGAGGACGCCGACGCGGAACGCGTCGATGCGGGAGAAGCCCGCGGGTACGGATTCGCCGTTGACGTCGCTGGCGGCGAGGCCGTTGGTGAGCAGGCCCGAGACCGCTTCGTCCACGTCGCCCGCCGTCAGCGCGATCGTCGCGCCATCGGGAGTGGTGACTTGCTTGGACATCTTGACGGTTGCGACGCCGGTGAGACAGGCGGTGCGCAACGCGGCCTCGGCGTTGTCGAGCGGCACCCCGCCGTGCTCGTGCTGGATCGCCTGCATGTAGCGGGAGACCAAGACGGAGTAGGCGACGTTGTCGCCGGAGGCCAGACCCTCGTCGGTGTTCTGTGCACCGAGCTCGGCCAGCGCGGGCAGGTCCACGACGATGGTGTTGGTCGCGGGACAGTACGACGCGGGCGGGCTCGGGCGCGCGTCGGCACACGCCCCGGCTGCCGCAGCGTCGAAGCTCAACGCCGGAGGGTTCTTGGGAGAGAACAGGATTCCCATCGCATCGACGATGGAGCGCACCGAACCCTCGTCGATCGCCAGCTCGCCCGACTCGTCCTCGGGCAGGAGTACGGGGAGGTCACCTCTGCGCTGTCCGATCTCACGCATGTCGATCCCGGCGCACGCCGACGGGCCGTCGGTGAAGCCGAACTGGAACGCTGAGATGCGCTCGAAGGCCGAGCCGTGCTCGTCCATGCCGGCCTCCGGGTCGCCCTCCTGGAGAAGGGGGTCGCGGAACGAGATCACGCCGGCCAGAACGTTGTTGAGCCCGTCGCCGGTGCTCAGCGAAAAGCGTGGCGAGTTGTCCTCGGCGACCCAGCGCATGTAGGACCCGGCCAGGCAGTCGGCCTGCTGTTCGGCCACCAGCGTCGGGGTGTCGCTGGTCGCGAGCTTGGCGGCGCGGCTGACGGCGTGGCCGTACTCGTGCGCGAGCACCATGGCGACGCCGATGTCGCCGTAGGCGCGGCGCAGACTGGGCAGCAGCTCGCCGCGGTCCCACCCGATCGTCCGGTCGGGGTAGCAGTAGGCCGCGTTGACCAACCCGAACGTGTCCTCGCCGCAGAAGTTGCCGCCGAAACTCCCCGAGTCCCAGGAGATCAGCGCCTTGGCTGGGGTGAAGTCGCCGTCGAAATTCTCCGGATAGGTGCTCTGCCAGTACTGCTCGATGTCGCTGACCGCGCTCGCGGCCAGCCGATCGACATCGCCGCCATCGGTGTCCTCGACGTCACGGCCCGGCCCCTCGGCGTTGGGGCGCAGTCCCGTCGGACCGTCGGTCGCCGGCATTCCGGCCACCGAGAACGGATCGCTGAACACGGACACCGCGTTGCCCTGCACGCTCGTCGAACAGGCCGCCACACACAGCACGGCGCCGACTGCGACGACGACGCCCAGGAACGGTCGTGATGGTGTCGACGGACCCATGGTGCCGCCTTTCGGGTCGTACCGTCGCCTGCGAGGTCGACAATAGTGACCGGCCCCGCCCGCCGCCGGGCGGACGGAGAACCTCGATCAGCCGGTGGCGTGGAGCCGCCGCAGCGCGGCCCGTACGGCCTCGCCGTCGGTGGTCGCCCAGAACGGCGGCAGCGACGATCGCAGATAGCCGCTGTAGCGCGCGGTGGCCATGCGGGAGTCCAGAACGGCGATCACGCCGCGGTCGTCGACGCGGCGCAGCAGCCGGCCCGCGCCCTGAGCGAGCAGCAGCGCCGCATGGCTGGCGGCCACCGCCATGAATCCGTTGCCGCCGCGCGCCGCGACGGCGCGCTGGCGGGCCGTCAGCAGCGGATCGTCCGGCCGGGGGAACGGAATCCGGTCGATCAGGACCAGCGACAGGGACGGCCCGGGCACGTCGACGCCCTGCCACAGCGACAGGGTGCCGAACAGCGAGGTCGGTTCGTCGGCGGCGAACCGGGCGACCAGGGTGGCCGTGCTGTCCTCGCCCTGACACAGCACCGGCGTGGTGAGCCGGCCGCGCATCACCTCGGCGGTGGCCCGCGCGGCCCGCATCGACGAGAACAGGCCCAGCGTGCGGCCGCCGGCCGCCTCGATCAGATCGGCGATCTCGTCGAGCTGTTCGGCCGAGCCGACCCCGTCGCGTCCCGGCGGTGGCAGGTGCGCGGCGACGTAGAGGATCGCCGAGCGGGCGTGATCGAACGGGGAGCCGACGTCGAGTCCGCGCCAGCTGACGTCGGCCTCCGGGGATCCGGCCTCCGGGGATCCGGTGAGTCCCCACGACGCGGCCATCGCGTCGAAATCTCCGCCCACGGTCAGCGTCGCCGAGGTGAGCACCGCGGTGGTGGTGCCGAACAGGCGGGTCCGCAGCAACCCGGCGACCGACAGCGGGGCGACGCGCAACAGCGAGCGGGACCCGGTGCGGGCGTCCTCGATGTGCTCGACCCAGACGATGTCGGTGCGATCCGCGATGGCGGGCACGAACGACGCGAGGACTCGCGCCGCCGTGTCGGCGACGTCCCCGAGCGACGTCGCGGCCTCGGCCCGCGCCGTCGTCGTCGTCGGATCGTTCGGCGCGGTCTCGACCGCGCTGCGGGCCCGGCTCGCGGTGTCGCGCAGCACGCCGAGGTAACTCGCCAGCTCGTCGTCGAGCACGTCGATGCGGCCTGGCCGGGCGTCGAACAGCGCCGACGTGAACGTCGCCGCGGCGGCCTCGAATCGTTCGGCGAGTTCGGCATCGATCACGCGTGCCGCCCGGCGCTGCGCGACACCCAACGACGTCGCGGACAGTTCGGCCGTCGCCACGCCCGTCACCCGGTCCACCAGTTCGTGGGCCTCGTCGACCACCAGCAGGTCGTGTTCGGGCAGCACGTTGGCATCACCGATCGCGTCGATGGCCAGCAGCGCGTGGTTGGTCACCACCACGTCGGCGGCCGCGGCACGGTCGCGGGCCCGCTCGGCGAAGCAGTCGGTCCCGAACGGGCAGCGCGACACCCCGATGCACTCGCGCGCCGAGACGCTGACCTGAGACCACGCCCGGTCGGACACACCCGGCACGACGTCGTCGCGGTCGCCGGTCTGCGTCGTGTCCGACCACTCGGTGAGCCGGGCGACGTCGCGACCCAGTGCGCTGGACGCGACGGGATTGAACAGCTGGTCCTGCGGCTGGTCGTCGCCGGGTTCCTTGGCTCCGGTCCCGGAGCCGTTGTGAATCTTGTTCAGGCACAGGTAGTTCCCCCGTCCCTTGAGCAACGCGAACTCCGGCCGTCGGGGCAGGTGGGGCGTCAGCGAATCGGCCAGGCGCGGCAGGTCGCGGTCGACGAGCTGACGTTGCAGCGCGATGGTGGCGGTGGACACGACCACCGTTCTCTCGTCGGCGACCGCGTGCGCGATGGCGGGCACCAGATAGGCCAGCGACTTGCCGGTGCCCGTCCCCGCCTGCACGGCCAGGTGCTCACCGCTGGTGAAGGCCTGCGCGACCGCCTCGGCCATCGCGACCTGGCCGTCGCGATGCGCACCGCCCACGGCGGCGACGGCGGCGGCGAGGAGTTCGGTGACCTCGCCCGGCCGGGTGCCCATGGCGCCCTACCGCCCCGTCGGGGCGATCATCCGCGTCGGGACCGCCGGCTCGCCCTTGGAGAGTTTCAACCCGTCCCACGGCAGACTGAGCAGGCCCTGCTGCACGCGGTCGCGGGCGGCGGTCAGCGACAGATCGGCCACCGAGCGGCCGTCGCGCACCAGAGCCGTCGTCACGTCGCGGCCGACGAGACCGGACGGCACCTCGGTCTCCGCCTCGACGGGGCACACGATCTCCTCGACGATCGTGCCGGACTCCTTGGCCAGCCGGACGGCCCGCTTGCGGCCGCCGTGGGACTCCTTGTGGCTGCTGCGTTTGGCCACCGGGAGGCCGTCGACCTCGACCAGCTTGTAGACCATGCTCGCAGTCGGCGCACCCGAGCCGGTCACCACCGAGGTACCGACGCCGTAGATGTCGACCGGTTCGGCGCGCAGCGCGGCGATCGCGAACTCGTCGAGGTCGCCGGAGACCACGATCTTGGTTCCGGTGGCGCCCAGTCCGTCGAGCTGGGCACGCACCTGCCGTGCCAGCACGCCCAGGTCGCCGGAATCGATCCGCACCGCGCCCAGCTCCGGACCCGTCACGTCGATCGCGTTCGCGACACCGGCGCTGATGTCGTAGGTGTCGACCAGCAGCGTGGTGCCGACACCGAGTGCGTCGACCTGCGCCCGGAACGCTGCCTTCTCGCCGTCGGAGGCGGACTGGCCGGCACTGCTGTGCAGCAGCGTGAACGCATGGGCGCTGGTGCCGAGCGCGGGCACGCCGTGCGTGCGCTCGGCCTCGAGGTTCGACGAGCCGGTGAACCCGGCGAGGTAGGCGGCGCGCGACGCGGCGACCGCGGCGAACTCATGGGTGCGGCGCGAGCCCATCTCGATCAGCGGGCGGCCTGCCGCGGCGCTGACCATGCGCGCCGCCGCCGAGGCGATGGCGGTGTCGTGATTGAAGATCGACAGCACCAGCGTCTCGAGCAGCACGCATTCGGCGAAGGTGCCGTGCACCGCGAGCACCGGTGAACCGGGGAAGTACAGCTCGCCCTCCGGATAACCGTCGATGTCCCCGCTGAAGCGGTAGCCGGCGAGATAGGCGAGTGTGTCGGCATCGCAGAACGGCTCGAGCGCGGCCAGCTCGGCCTCGCCGAACCTGAACTGCGGCAACGCTTCCAGGAACCGGCCCGTCCCGCCCGTGACGCCGTAGCGACGGCCGTCGGGTAACCGGCGGGCGAACACCTCGAACGAGGTTCGGCGGTGTGCGGTGCCGTCCTTGAGCGCTGCGGCGAGCATGGTCAGCTCGTACTTGTCGGTCAGCAGGGCCGGTGAGGGGCGCGCAGACGGGTTCTCCGGCGACGAGGTCACCGCCCAACCGTATCGGTTCGGAGCCCGGGGACGACCCCGGTATTCTTGCGGGCATGGTGACGCCGGCGAAGGCACGACCGGATACCTCCGTAGAGCGTGAGGTGAGTACCGACGCCGCGGCGGACACCCCCTGGGTCACGATCGTCTGGGACGACCCGGTGAACCTGATGACCTACGTGACCTACGTGTTCCAGAAGCTCTTCGGGTACAGCGAGTCGCACGCCACGAAGCTGATGCTGCAGGTGCACAACGAAGGCAAGGCCGTCGTCTCGGCCGGCAGCCGCGAATCCATGGAGGTCGACGTGTCCAAACTCCACGCCGCCGGCCTGTGGGCGACGCTGCAACAGGACCGCTGACCCGGCTGTGCGTAAGTGGAAGAGGGTCGACGGCGGCGACGGCCCGCGGTTCCGGTCGGCGCTGGCCGCACACGAGGCCGACCTGCTGTCCAGCCTGGTGACGTCCCTGCTCGACATGCTCGACGATCGCGCCGCGTCGGCGCCGGTGGACGAGCTCGCCGAGATCACCGGCATCCGGACGGGCAATTCGACTGCGCCGCAAGACGATACGATGAAGCGGCTGCTGCCCGACTTCTACCGCCCCGCAACCGAGCACCCGGCGGGGTCGGGTCCGGCGGAGAGCCTCAACAGTGCGCTCCGCAGCCTGCACGAGCCCGAGATCATCGACGCCAAACGTGCGGCGGCCCAGCAGCTCTTGGCGACGCTGCCGCCCCAAGGCGGGAAGTTCGAGCTGTCCGAGGACGACGCGCAGGCGTGGGTGTCGGCGGTCAACGACGTGCGCCTGGCGCTGGGCACGATGCTCGAGATCGGTCCGGACGGGCCCGACCGGCTGCCGGGCGACCACCCGATGGCCGGGCACCTCGACGTCTACCAGTGGCTGACCGTGCTGCAGGAGTACCTCGTGGTCAGCCTGTTGGGCACGGCGCGCTGATGCCCGGCGCGATCACCGACGTCGCGGGTATCCGCGTCGGCCACCACCACGCGATCGACCCGGACGCCACACTCGGTTCCGGCTGGGCGACGGGAACGACCGTCGTTCTCACACCGCCGGGCACCACGGGTGCCGTCGACAGCCGTGGCGGCGCACCCGGCACGCGCGAGACCGATCTGCTGGATCCGGGCAACTCGGTTCGGCACGTCGACGCGGTCGTGCTGACCGGAGGCAGTGCCTTCGGCCTGGCGGCCGCGGACGGTGTGATGGCGTGGCTGGAGGAGCAGCAGCGCGGCGTCGCGATGGATGGCGGGGTGGTGCCGATCGTGCCCGCCGCGGTGATCTTCGACCTGCCCGTCGGCGGCTGGCAGTGCCGGCCGACGGCCGAGTTCGGCTACCGCGCGGCGGCCGGCGCGGCCCCCGACACCGCGATCGGCACGGTCGGGGCGGGTGTCGGCGCGCGGGCCGGGGTGCTCAAGGGCGGCGTCGGGACGGCGTCGGTGACGCTCGGCATCGGCGTCACCGTGGGTGCGCTGGTCGTCGTGAACTCCGCCGGCGACGTCGTCGACCCCGCCACCGGGCTGCCCTGGCAGGCCGGTCACATCGAGGAATTCGGACTGGTGGCACCCCCGGCCGACCAGGTCGCTGCCCACGCCGACCGCCACGGTGAACTGAGTCCGCTCAACACCACGATCGCCGTCGTCGCCACCGATGCAGCGCTGAGCAAGGCGGCCTGCCGCCGCGTCGCGGTGGCCGCGCAGGACGGCCTGGCCCGCACCATCCGGCCGTGCCACACCCCGCTCGACGGTGACACGGTGTTCGCGCTGGCCACGGGTGCCGTCGAGGTCGAACCCGACCCGACGATCCCGGCGGCGATGTCGCCCGAGGTGCCGTTGACGACGGCGGTCGGTGCCGCCGCGGCCGACGTCCTGGCCACCGCGGTGCTGGCCGCAGTGCTGGCCGCCGATCAGATCGCCGGAATACCCACCTACCGTGGTCTGTTGCCCGGAGCGTTCGAGTGAAGGAGAGCGGGTGCTGACGATTCGTGCTGACCTGGTCGCGGCGATGGTCGAGCATGCCCGCGCCGACCATCCCGACGAGGCGTGCGGGGTGATCGCCGGACCCGAGGGGTCCGATCGGCCGGAGCGGTTCATCGCGATGGTCAACGCCGAGCGATCGCCGACGTTCTACCGATTCGACTCCGGCGAGCAATTGAAGGTCTGGCGGGCCATGGAGGACGCCGACGAGGCGCCGATCGTGATCTACCACTCGCACACCGCCACCGAGGCCTACCCGAGTCGCACCGACATCTCGTACGCCTCCGAGCCCGACGCCCACTACGTGCTGGTGTCCACGCGTGACCCCGACGATCACGAGCTGCGCAGCTATCGCATCGTGGACGGCGTGGTCACCGAGGAACCCGTCACCGTCGTCGAGCAGTACTGATCAGACCCCCAACCGAGGAGCCTTCCCATGTCCGTGACCGTGTCCATCCCGACGATCCTGCGCACCCACACCGGCGGCGAGAAGCGAGTGACCGCCTCCGGCGACACCCTGCAGGCGGTGATCGACGATCTGGAAGCCAACTACTCGGGGATCACCGAGCGCCTCGTCGATAACGGCAAGCTGCACAAGTTCGTCAACATCTACGTCAACGACGAGGACGTGCGGTTCTCCGGCGGGTTGAACACCGAGATCTCCGACGGTGATTCGGTGACGATCCTGCCCGCGGTGGCGGGAGGCTGATGAGGTACGACTCTCTGCTGCAGGCTCTCGGCGGTACGCCTCTGGTCGGGCTACCGAGGCTCTCGCCGGCCTGGGATGGCGAGCCGCACGTCCGGCTGTGGGCCAAACTCGAAGACCGTAATCCGACCGGCTCCATCAAGGACCGCCCGGCACTGCGCATGATCGAGGAGGCCGAGCGTGAGGGCCGCCTCCATCCGGGGGCGACGATCCTCGAACCCACGAGCGGCAACACCGGCATCTCGCTCGCGATGGCGGCGCTGCTCAAGGGCTACAACATGATCTGCGTGATGCCGGAGAACACCTCGATCGAGCGCCGCCAGCTGCTCGAGCTCTACGGGGCGCGGATCATCTACTCACCGGCAGAGGGTGGCTCCAACACCGCCGTCGCCCACGCCAAAGAGCTTGCGGCGCAGAACCCGTCGTGGATCATGCTCTACCAGTACGGCAACCCCGCCAACGCGGCCGCACACTACGAGGGCACCGGCCCCGAACTGCTGGCCGATCTGCCCGAGATCACCCACTTCGTGGCGGGCCTGGGCACCACCGGCACCCTGATGGGCACGGGCCGATTCCTGCGCGAGAACGTGCCCGGTGTGCAGATCGTCGCGGCCGAGCCCCGCTACGGCGAGGGTGTGTACGCGCTGCGCAACATCGACGAGGGCTTCATCCCCGAGCTCTACGATCCCGATGTGCTGACCACGCGATTCGCGGTCGGGTCGTTTGACGCGGTGCGCCGCACCCGGGAACTCATCCAGGTGGAGGGCATCTTCGCCGGCATCTCCACCGGGGCGATCCTGCACGCGGCGCTGGGCATGGCGGCCAAGGCCGTCAAGGCGGGGGAACGCGCCGACATCGCGTTCACGGTGTGCGATGCGGGATGGAAGTATCTGTCGACCGGCGCCTACGCCGGTAGCCTGGACGACGCAGAGGATGCGTTGGAAGGGCAACTATGGGCATGACGGGCACCGGCGGTGGCCCCGGCCCGACCGCGGGACGGCAACGCCCCGCCTGGCTCGTCGGCGGGGTCACCGTCGTGTCGTTCGTCGTACTGCTCTGGGTCATCGAGGCTTTCGACGCGGTGAGCGGGCATCGCTTGGACGACAACGGTATTCGACCGTTGGAGACCGACGGGCTGGCCGGCATCCTGTTCGCGCCTCTGCTGCATGCCAATTGGGAACACCTGATGGCCAACACCGTTCCAGCGCTGGTGCTCGGCTTCCTGGTGACGCTGGCCGGACTGTCACGGTTCTTCGTCGCGACGGCCGTCATCTGGCTCGTCGGCGGACTCGGCACCTGGCTGATCGGCAACGTCGGCGCACAGTGCCCGTACGTCGGGGTGCGCTGCGAGACCAACCACATCGGTGCGTCGGGACTGATCTTCGGCTGGCTCACGTTCCTGATCGTCTTCGGGTTCTTCACCCGCAAGGTGTGGCAGATCGTCGTCGGCGTGCTGGTGCTCTTCTTCTACGGCAGCGTGCTGCTCGGCGTCCTGCCGGGCACGTTCGGTGTGTCCTGGCAGGGCCATCTGAGCGGTGCAGTGGCCGGCGTGCTCGCCGCCTACCTGCTGTCCGGCCCGGAGCGGCGCACCCGAGCGCTCGGTCGAGGCGCCCCGGCCTCGCCGTACCTCTCCCGATGAGCGCGGACCTGCCGATCGGGATCTTCGATTCCGGCGTCGGTGGGCTGACCGTGGCCCGCGCGATCATCGACCAGCTGCCCGACGAGCACATCGTCTACGTCGGCGACACGGCCAACGGCCCCTACGGCCCGCTCACGGTCCCGCAGATCCGGGAGCACGCTCTGGCCATCGGCGACGACCTCGCCGAGCGGGGCATCAAGGCGCTGGTGATCGCCTGCAACACCGCGTCGTCGGCCTGCCTGCGCGACGCGCGGGAGCGGTACGCGCCGATCCCCGTCGTCGAGGTGATCCTGCCCGCGGTGCGGCGCGCGGTGAGTACCACCCGCACCGGTCGCGTCGGCGTCATCGGCACGGCCGCGACGATCGCGTCCGGCGCCTACCAGGACGCGTTCGCCGCGGCTCGCGGCATCGAGGTGTTCTCGGTGGCCTGCCCCCGGTTCGTCGATTTCGTCGAGCGCGGGGTCACGAGCGGCCGGCAGGTGCTCGGGCTTGCCGAGGGGTACCTGGAACCGCTGCAGCAGGCTCAGGTCGACACCCTGGTGCTTGGGTGCACGCACTACCCGATGCTGTCGGGTCTGATCCAGCTCGCGATGGGCCAGGACGTCACGCTGGTGTCGAGCGCGGAGGAGACAGCAAAGGATCTGCTGCGGGTGCTGACGGAGCGTGATCTGCTGCGCGCCCACCCGGGCGACGGGCTGCCCGCGCCGCAGCGGGCGTTCGAGGCGACGGGCGATCCCGAGGCGTTCACACGGTTGGCGGCGCGTTTCCTGGGGCCCACCCTCGACGGGGTGCGCCATGTCGGCGGTCACGCCGGCAGCAGGACATGACCCGGGACTCCGAAACGGCCTCCGAAACGGCCTCCGAAACGGCCACGGAAAGCGGCCATGTTTTCCGCATGACTCCGGTGGGCATGGCAAGCTAGTGGGCGTGCGAATCACCGTTCTGGGGTGTTCCGGCAGCGTGGTCGGACCTGATTCGCCCGCGTCCGGATATCTGGTGACCGCGCCCGACACGCCCCCGCTCGTGCTCGACTTCGGCGGGGGAGTTCTCGGGGCGCTGCAGCGCCACGCGGACCCGAATTCGGTGCATGTCCTGCTGTCGCACCTGCACGCCGATCACTGCCTGGACCTGCCCGGCCTTTTCGTCTGGCGTCGGTATCACCCGAGTCCCGCGACAGAGCGGGGGGTCATCTACGGTCCGGCCAACACGTGGGCGCGCCTCGGTTCGGCTTCCTCGCCCGAGGGCGGTGAGATCGACGACTTCACCGACATCTTCGACATCCGGCACTGGGTCGACAATCAGCCCGTCGAGATCGGCTCGCTGACGATCGTGCCGCGGCTGGTCTGCCATCCGACCGAGTCCTACGGCATGCGCATCGTCGACCCCTCGGGCGCCACGCTCGTGTACAGCGGTGACACCGGCTACTGCGATGCGCTGATCGACCTGGCCCGCGATGCCGACGTGTTCCTGTGCGAGGCGTCATGGACCCACGATCCGGACCGCCCGCCGCGCCTGCACCTCTCGGGCACCGAGGCCGGCCGCGCGGCCGCTCGTGCGGGCGTGGGCGAACTCCTGCTCACCCACATTCCGCCGTGGACATCGCGCGAGGACGTCATCAGTGAGGCCAAGGCCGAGTTCGACGGGCCCGTGCACGCGGTCGTCGCCAATGAGGCTTTCGACATCACCCGTCGCTGACTTCCCGCCCAAACCGACGTTTGGGCGAGAAAGTGCGAGAGATCCCCGCCTTTACGTCGATCTCGGCGCGGTCATGACGACCGGCTAGGGTTGGGCCGTGTCCAGACGAGAAGACGGCCGGCTCGACGACGAACTGCGCCCGGTCACGTTGACCCGCGGCTTCACCACGCATCCGGCCGGCTCGGTGCTGGTCGAGTTCGGACAGACCCGCGTGATGTGCACGGCGAGCGTCACCGAGGGTGTGCCGCGATGGCGCAAGGGCTCCGGCCAGGGTTGGCTGACCGCCGAGTACGCGATGCTGCCGGCCGCCACCCACGACCGGTCCGACCGGGAGTCGGTGAAGGGCCGGGTGGGCGGCCGCACGCAGGAGATCAGCCGACTCGTCGGGCGTTCGCTGCGCGCGTGCATCGACCTGGCCGCGCTGGGGGAGAACACGATCGCGATCGACTGCGACGTCCTGCAGGCCGACGGCGGTACGCGCACCGCGGCCATCACCGGTGCCTATGTGGCATTGGCCGACGCGGTGACCTATCTGGCGGCAGCGGGCAAGCTCAAGGACCCGCGCCCGCTGTCGTGCGCGATCGCCGCGGTCAGCGTCGGCGTCGTCGACGGACGGATTCGCGTGGATCTGCCCTACACCGAGGATTCGCGCGCCGAGGTGGACATGAACGTCGTCGCGACCGACACCGGGACTCTCGTCGAGATCCAGGGCACGGGTGAGGGCGCCACGTTCCCCCGCTCCACCCTGGACAAGATGCTCGACGCGGCGATGGCCGCCTGCGACCAGCTGTTCGTGATCCAGCGCGAGGCGCTGGAGCTGCCGTACCCGGGGACGCTGCCCGAGTCGGGCGAGCCCGCGAAGAAGGCGTTCGGAAGCTGACCCGGCTCCTGGTTGCCACGCGCAACGCCAAGAAACTCACCGAGCTCCACCGGGTGCTCGACGCGGCCGGAGTGGCCGGTGTGACGCTGCTGTCACTGGCCGATGTCCCCGCGTTCGATGAAGCGCCCGAGACGGGTGCGACGTTCGAGGAGAACGCGCTGGCCAAGGCGCGAGATGCCTACGTCGCGACAGGGCTGCCGAGCGTGGCCGACGACTCCGGCCTCGAGGTCGACGCACTCAACGGCATGCCGGGCGTACTCAGCGCGCGGTGGGCGGGCCGGCACGGGGACGACGCCGCCAACACCGCGCTGCTGCTCGGCCAGCTCGCCGACGTGCCCGACGAGCGGCGCGGCGCCGCGTTCGTGTCGGCCTGCGCGCTGGTCCACGGCCCCGGCGCCGCCGACATCGTCGTCGTGCGCGGCGAATGGCGCGGCGCCATCGTGCGCGAGCCGCGCGGCGACGGTGGGTTCGGGTACGACCCGGTGTTCCTGCCTGCGGGATCGGACCGGACCGCCGCCGAGCTCAGCCCACAGGAGAAGGATGCGGCGTCGCATCGCGGCCGGGCGCTCGCCGCGCTGGTGCCGTCGCTGCGCGCGCTGGTGTGACGGGTCAGCTCAGTCCGAACTGAGCCTTGATGTTCTGGGTCTGGAAGTGCTCGACGATGATGCCGACCAGCGGAATCGTGCCCGCCAGCAGGATGCCGACGGTCTTGGCGATCGGCCAGCGGACCTTCACCGCCAGATTCGCGGTGAACAGCAGGTAGACGAAGTAGACCCAGCCGTGCACGACGGCGATCCAGCTGAGCGAGTCGTCGCCGAAGCCGTACTTCATCACCATCTCGTAGCACAGGGCGATCAGCCAGACGCCGGTCGCCCAGGCCATGACGCGATAGCCGGTCAGGGCCTTGCGGACGGTCTCGACGGAGGCGAGCGGCGAGGGAGATTCGGGTGCGGTCACGTGCCGGTTCCTGTCATCTTGTCGTCGTTTCTGGCCGATTCGGCATCTGCTCTGGCGAGTTCGGCCAGGTAGGCGTTGTATTCGCGCAGCGTCACATCGGCGTCGGTCTTCGCTGCGCTCGGGCGTTCGGGCAGCAGGCCCGCCGGGATCTCGGTGAGCGTGTCCGCTTTGTGCGGCGCGGGCGGTGCGTCCTCGTAGCGGACGAACTTGACGTAGGCGTACACGCAGAATCCCGCGAAGGCCGGCCACTGCAGCGCGTACCCGAGGTTCTGGAAGCTGCCCGAGGTGGATTCGAAGCGTGTCCACTGCCACCACGCCAATGCGAGGCAACCGGAGGCAGCGACGATCACCAACAGGATCAGCGCCGGCCTCCTACGCCGCGTAGTGGACACCGGTCAACGGTACCGCGCTGTCCTTCGGGCCGACGAACTCATCGAGGCGCTCAGTTCCGACCTTGCGGTAGATGGACACCGTGTGGTCATCCGATCGCCGCCACGGTATGTCGAGAAGGTCGAGGGCAGCAGTGAACAGTCCGATGATGTCCTCGGACCGATTGCTGAAGTGATACCTGACGCTCAAGATTCCCCGATCGTTGGCGACGACGCGGCACCCGTCACTGTGCAGAAGCCCGAGGACGAACTCCTCGGCCTCGTTGTCGACGATCGCCTGCTGCCACGGTTCCAGAGTGATGCGGCGGTGGTGCTTACGACCCGGTCCGTGCTGCGGCAGCAGGCATGGCCAGTGCTTCGAACAGAGGTACACGTCAGCACACCCTTCGGGTCGCCAGTACACGCCTGAACTCTGTGGCGGAAACAACGCGTCGATGGCGGCGCGACATCTTTCTATGATGGCGGGGTATCGCTTGTCGCAGGTGATGCGGAGTATGTATGTGCGCGCTTGGCGCGAGATGCAACCGTCGCCGAGATACATTCCGAGCACGTAGGCATACGGCCCCTCCGGGAGGGCGTCAAGTGTGCGGTTGCGTGGGCACGAACGAGAGCCCGGGCGCCTACGGGTTGGGTGACGACGCCACTCCCATACCGTCTTGCGCGGAATGCCCGTCTGCCGCGAGATCTCGCAGTCATTGAAGCCGTCGCGGATCAGACGTCGAACTTCGTCGAATTCTTCTTCGGATCGGATGTCGGCTCCCCCTGCCTCTTGGCTGAGGTCAGAATATGGGTCCTGTCCGACACATCGAATCGATGATCGGCGCGCTAGTATCGGCGGGCTTGCGCGAGTGTCGGAACTGGCAGACGAGATGGATTTAGGTTCCATTGCCCGATGGGCGTGGGGGTTCGAGTCCCCCCTCGCGCACTCAGATTGCCGACACCAGCTCACGACTCCTCGATGATGTCCCGGCGGTAGCGCCGGGCGGCCAGCGCGTAGCAGCCGATCGCCACCAGCTGCATGGTCGGCACCAGGATCAGCAGGGCGCGGCCCAGCGCCTGCGGTCCGAGATCGGCGGTCAGCGCATCGCTGATCACACCGGTCAGGAACGGCCCCACCGCGCCCAGCGTCGCGTTGAAGAACAGGAAGATCGCGGACGCGGTGGCGCGCTGTTCCGCTGGAACCAACCGTTGGATCGCCGCGATCGACGGTGCGAGGTACGCGGTGCCGATGACGTAGGCCAGCGCCAGCAACCACACGCAGACCGTGCGGTTCGACACGGTGAACGCCAAGGCCGACGCCGGCAGCAGCGCCGCGATCACCACGACCACGATCCACAGCAACCAGCGTGGGTCGCGGGCGGCGAGCCGGTCGGCGATCCGGCCGACGACGAGCAGCCCGAGGATTCCGAGCAGGCCGGTGGCGATTCCGTATTCGATGCCGACCTCGCCGATCGACATGCCACGACCGCGCATCAGGAACGCCGGCGCGAAGGTCGTCAGTGAATAGCCGGCGGCCGACACCAGCGACGTACCGCATACGACGGCCAGGAAGCTGGGCTTGGTCAGCAGCTGCCAGCGACTCGGCGCACCGGCGCGCACCTGCGGTGCGCTGGGCAGCGTCTGCCTGCGACCCAGCACCCACAACACCAGTGGAGCGAGCAGCACGCTGAGCCCGCCCATCACGACGAACGCCGACCGCCATCCCATGTGTTCGGCGAGAAGACCGCCGCCGAGCAGGCTGGCGGCGCTGGCCAGCGGGATGGACATGGTGATGACGGCCAGCGGCGCCGACCTCTTCTCAGGGGTGAAGTTGTGTGCGACGTACGCGTGTGCCGCCGGGGTGCTGCCCGCTTCACCGACGGCGACTCCGACGCGAGTCAGTGCGAGCTGAAGGCCGGATTGGACTGCACCGCCGAGCATGGTCATCGCACCCCACAGCGTCAGGCAGCCCGCGATGACCGTGCCGAACATGCCGCGATCGGCAGTGCGGGCGACGACGATGCCCAGGACGGCGTAGACGATCAGGAACCCGAAACCGTTGATCACCCCGATCGCGGTGTCCGACAACGCCAGCTCACCCTTGATGGGCTCGGCCAGCACACCCGGCAGGAAACGGTCGACGTAGTTGAGGGTGCCGACGGCGACGAGCACTGCGACGGCAGTCCAGGCGCGACGAGCCCCGTGTGTGACCGCCGGTTCGTGTGTGGCGGTGCCGTGCGGTGCCGGCATCGGGCTCCTTCGTGGTGTGGGTGTTCGCATAGTGCCCTACGCGTGCCGGACGCTGGGCGCACCGGCGCTCAGGCGCGCCGCCGCGAATTGGTGGAACGCATCGATCAGCGGACCGGTTTCGCCGGATCGCCGCGCCACCGCCACCTCGCCGGGCTCGACGCCGGGCAACGGCACGGCCACCAGCGCGGGATGCAGGTCGGGCAGTCTGCTGTCGGCCGGCACGATCGCGACGGCGGCGCCGCTGGCGAGGTGGTCGACCAGCGCGGCCACGTCGTCGATCACCGGAGCATCCGACGTCGCGTCAGCCGGATGGGGCTCGTTGCGCCAGAACGTATCCCAGCCGGGGTCACCGGTGCGGGGGATGGGTTCCCCGGCGATGTCGGCAAGGCTCAGGTGGGCGCGCCCCGCCAACCGGTGCTCCCGCGACAGCAGCACGGCGCGGGGTTCTTGGTAGAGCACGGCGACGTCGAGGCCGTTGGCCGCGATGGGCAGCCGCGTCACCGCGATGTCGACTCGGCGATCGAGGAGTGCCGCCCGGGCGCCGTTCCAGGGCAGGTGCTGGGTGATCACCTCCGCGTCGGGGTGGCGCTGACGCAGCGCGTGGACGGCGGCGGTGACGACCAGGTTCGACGTGTATCCGACCACGAGGCGTCGCGGCTGGCCGGCCGCCCGGGTGTGTGCGACTGCGCGGGCGGCGGTGTCGAGCAGCACCTCGGCGTAGGTGGCGAAGGCAACGCCGGCCTCTGTGAGGAGGCTTCCCTGTGCGGTACGTTCGAACAGCGTTGTCCCGAGCCGTTTTTCGAGTCCGGCGATCTGTCGGCTCAACGACGGCTGGGTCATGTGCAGGGCGGCGGCGGCCCGCCCGAAGTGTCGGTGTTGCGCGACGGTGGCGAAGTAGCGGACGACGCGGAGGTCGAGATCGACCGGCCTGGGCATGCCGTCAGCGTACGTCCGACCTCACCTGATGCCTCATGGGCATCGATCGATGAGGGATGGGCCTTGGACATGGGTGCGTGCGAGCGCGCACGGTGATCCCATGACCGCCGGCGTACTGATCAGTCCCGACCGTTCCGCCACCCACGTCGTCGACGACGTCGTGGACAAGGCGCGGCAGGCGCGCGATGCCGGGGTGGGGCAGGTGTGGCTCGGTCAGCAGCTCGATCTCGATGCCCTGGCGATGGCCGCGGTGATCGGTGCGATGGTGCCCGATGTGGCCGTCGGGACCTCGGTCGTGCCGATCAACCCGCGTCATCCGCTGACGGTCGCGGCGGCGGCGCAGACCGCCCAGTCCGCTGCGCACGGACGGTTCAGTCTCGGCCTGGGTCTCGGCGTCGCGGTCCTCGAGCAGATCGCGTTCGGAGTACCGACCGATCATGTCGCGCAACGACTTCGGGAGTACCTGACCGTCCTGCGTGCGATCCGTGACACCGGCACCGTCGAGTTTCGCGGCAGCCACCTCACGGCGGTCGACCCGCACGTCATGCCGGTCGCGCTGCCGTCGGCCGCGCCGTATCCGATCTACGTCGCGGCGATGGGACCCCTCGCGCTCGAGGTGACCGGCGAGCTGGCCGACGGGACCCTTCCCTACGGCGGCCCGCGCACGCTCGAGGAGTACATCCTGCCGGCGATCACCCACGCGGCGGACGCTGCGGGCCGGCCGGCTCCGCGGGTGTTCGGGCTGGTCAACGTCGCGGTCACCGACGATGTCGACGCTGCCCGGGCGGTGGCCTCCGAGAGCTTGGCGATGTACGACCAGGTCCCGTCGTATCAGCGCATCAACCGTCGTGAAGGGGTGGACCGTGTCGCGGACCTCGCGGTGATCGGCAGCGCGCCGGAGGTCGCGGCGGGACTGCAGCGCTACCTCGACGCGGGTGCCACCGACCTGCTCATGATGCCGCTGCTGGACGACCCCGACGCTGTCCGGAAGGTGTGTGAGGTTGCGGCCGAATTCACATGACGGTCAGGCGATTCGGCGACAACGCCGCCGTCAGCTGACGCGGGCCTTGTGGATGCGGATCCTGGTCAGGAGGCCCGGCGGAGAATCCGGCGGCGGAAAGTGCTCGCTGGAGCCGAGCATGACTTCGGCCAGCTCGGTCAGGAGTTCGGGCGCGCCCCCCTCGACGATGCGAGCCTCGCCGGTGATGGTCAGATAGGGAGTCGTCGATCCCGGATGGGGTTTCGTGGACACGATGGTCACCGCGACGCGCGGATCCCGGCGGATGTTCTTCGTCTTCTGATACTCGTTGAGATGGGCGCTGACGAGCTCGTCGCCCTCGGGCGTCGATCGGAGCGCCACCCACACGAGGGACACCTGCGGGCTGCCATCGGCGTTGATCGTGACCAATGTGGCGTCGGCGCCGTCGCCGATGAACGCGCGAGCTTCGTTGTCAAGCCTCACAGTAGGTCTCCTGGTGTCAGCTGATATCTCTCAGCTCGGCCAACAAGGAAGACTGTGCAGCCATTCCCGCACGGGTCAGGGTCAGGCAGACACCTCGACGGGAGCCGGTTCACGTGCCTGGGAGGTGAAGCAGAAGATGCTGGCGGTGAAACTGAGCACGGCCACCGCGCCCGAGAGGATCGCGAACACGGTCTCGGACAGGCTCCAGCTGCCGAGGGCGAAGGCCAGGGCGATGATCGCGGAGACGAGCAGGAACAAGCCTGTTGTCGCGACGGCCTCGTTGAACGGGTCGTCGGCGTCGACGGTCCGCGGCGTGTGGGCCATGTCTTCGTCCTCCATGCGCTCCGGCTGGCTGCACTGCGTGTCGACGGGGAAGTTACCCGCTCGTCAATCGGCGAAAACCTGGGCGGGCGTGACCATGGTCACGCCGCACCCCCGTGGGTGGGTTTTCTGACGATCGGTCGTATGACGCCCGCTGACAGGGGAACTCACCCACCATGAGCGATCTGAAGTTCCTGGATCTGCACGGTGATCGGCTGGCCTACCGGGACGAGGGCAGCGGCGACGAGGTCTTGCTCCTCATCCACGGCATGGCGGGCAGCTCCGACACGTGGCGGTCGGTGATACCGCAACTCTCCAAGCGCTATCGCGTGATCGCCCCCGACCTGCTGGGCCACGGACGATCCGCGAAGCCCCGCAGCGACTACTCGCTGGGTGCGTTCACGGTGTTCCTGCGCGATCTGCTCGACGAGCTCGCCATCCCTCGTGCGACGGTGGTCGGCCAGTCGCTCGGTGGCGGAGTAGCGATGCAATTCGCCTACCAGCATCGGGAGTACTGCCGCCGGCTGATCCTCATCAGCAGCGGCGGCTTGGGGCAGGACGTCGGGTGGACCCTGCGACTGCTGTCGGCGCCGGGGGCGGAGCTCGTGCTGCCGATCATCGCCCCGCAGCCCGTGGTGCGGATCGGCGAAGCGCTGCGGCGCTGGTTCTCTGCGCACAGCATCCAGTCACCGCGCGGCGCCGAGATGTGGAGCGCCTACGCGTCGCTGTCGGACAGGCAGACGCGGGCAGCGTTCCTGCGGACCTTGCGTTCGGTGGTCGACTACCGCGGACAGGCCGTGAGCGCGCTGAACCGGTTGTACCTGACCTCGGAGCTGCCGACCCTGGTGATATGGGGCGAGGACGATCAGATCATCCCGGTCGAGCACGGGCGCGCGCTCGCCGAACAGCGTCCGGCGTGCCGTCTCGAACTTCTTCCCGGCGTCGGGCACTTTCCGCACGTCGAGCGGCCCGACGTGGTGGTCGATCTCATCGACGACTTC
The DNA here is from genome assembly GCF_007096635.1 of Mycolicibacterium sp. 018/SC-01/001. Classification (GTDB taxonomy): domain Bacteria; phylum Actinomycetota; class Actinomycetes; order Mycobacteriales; family Mycobacteriaceae; genus Mycobacterium. Next base: position 38,791 of record NZ_VKAA01000025.1, on the reverse strand, counting down.
CTCACGGCACAGCAAGACGAGTCGGGGGAGTCGGTGCTGCAGCGTCCCGAACCGTCGCGCTGACGCGGTCAGCGCTCACGAACGGGGTGGCCGTTGCGCTCGGCCAGCGACCGCAACTGCTTGAGAGCGAACTGTCGGTTGCGTCCTCCCTCGGGCAGCACGATCCCTGCCCACAGTCCGACGGCCCCTGGTGTCACGCATGCTTCGCGGGCGCACTGCCACCGCCGCGGGCACGACCGGCACAGTTCTTTGGCCCCTTCGTCGGCGTGGGTGGTCCACCGGTCGGGGTCGCGCGTGCACGGCGCGGTCCACGGCACTTCCTCTACGGATATCGGATTCATGGCCACACCTCTTTTCTCGGTCCCGCGTATTCCCCGTTTGCGACGACGATACGCCTGTATGGCAAAGACGATACATATGTATGGTGGTGTGCGCCCGGGCGCGAAGTGTCTACGGTTGTCCCGTGGCCTCTGACGCGCGCGCCGGACGATCCGACGAGCCCCGCAACGTCGAGCGGATCCGGCAGGCCGCGCTCCAGAGTTTCGCTCGCAGCGGTACCGACGCCACGACGATGCGTGGGGTGGCCGCTGCCGCCGGAGTGTCGCTCGGCCTGGTGCAGCACCACTTCGCCACCAAGGCCGGGTTGATCGCCGCGGTCGACGAGTTCGTCCTCGAGCTCGTGGTGTCGGCAATGGCGCGCCCGTTGCCGGAACCGCCCGTCGACTCGGTGGCCGAGATCGGCGGCCGCGTCACCGGGATACTCGCCGAGTATCCGGATGTCGCCGACTATCTGAGTCGAGCGATGGTCGACGGCAGCCAGGTCGGGGTCCGGCTCTTCGACGCCCTGATCGACGTGGGTACAGCGCGCTGGCAGCAACGCATCGACCGCGGCGAGGTGCGTCCGGACGTCGACATCACCTGGGCGGTGATCAACGCCATCCTGTTGGCCATGGGGGCGATCAGCCTCCGATACCACGTCGACCGGCACCTCCCCGCGCCTCTGACGGACCCGGTGCAACTCGAGCGCTGGCAGCGGTCGGTGGACACGTTGCTGCGCGACGGCCTGTTCGTCCCCCGCGCGCAGCGTGCACATGGTTCAGGGAGTCCGGAGTAGCCCGGCGAGCACCGTGCGCGTGATCGCCTCGGCGCGGGAGGTGGGAAACGCCCGGCCCTCGGTCAGCACGGCGTAGACGATGCCGCCCACGATGGCATCGGCGGCGTCAGCTGCAGCCGCCTGCGCATGGCCGTCGTCGCGAAGTCGGTCGTGAACAGCGCCGTGAAGTGGTGTCGAGAATCCCGCGCGAAGCCGCTGCCCCGTCTCGGGGTGTTCCATGCCGGCGATGGTCAGGATCGTCAGCATCGCGTTGCCTCGGGCGGTGGTCAGCGCGGTCGCGAGGTCGACGGCCCACGCACACAGGTCGGCGGTGACGTCCGAGGTCGCAGGCACCGGACGGAGGATGCGGTCGGCGTCGGCGAGGATCACGTCGGCCACCAGCGCGTGCCTGCTCGGCCACCAGCGATAGATCGTCTGCTTCCCGACACCCGCCCGTGCTGCCACCGCTTCGATCGTCAACTTGTCGAAGCCGCGCAGCAGCAGGAGTTCACGCGTGGCGGTGACGATCGCCTGCCGGGACCTCTCGCTGCGCCGGCGCGGTGCGTCGGCCGGTGCTCTGACCGTGGCTGCCATCGCCGGACTCCCTCCTCACCGCTTTACACGCCGCGACGTGCCCGTTAGTGTGCCACAAGACGAGACGGTCCGTCTCGTGAGAGTCTCGGCAGGGACCGGAAGGGTGAGCGCAGTGGCAGTCGCGGCGTCGATCGGGCTCACCCCCGAACAGCAGCAGCTCGCCTCAGCGGTCGCGGACTTCGCCGCGCGACACGCGCCGATCGAGAAGACGCGCGCCGCGTTCGGCGCGCTCACCGCCGGTGAACTACCCGAGTGGTGGGAGATGTTCACCGCCAATGGTTTTCACGCAGTGCACGTGCCCGAGCAGTTCGGCGGCGGCGGTGGTGACCTGACCGACGCGGCGTGCGTGATCGAAGCGGCCGCCACGGCGATGCTGCCGGGCCCGGTGCTGTCCACGGTCATCGCGTGTGCCGTCGCCGCGCTGGCTGACGACGAGTGCGCCGGGCAGGACCTTCTCCGGCGGTTGGCGCACGGACTGCCGGCCGCCGTCGTCGCCGACCGCGACGGTCTGCACGCGACGGCAACGGAGGACGGCTGGACGCTTGGTGGCACGACGACGGCTGTCCTCGGCCTCTGCTCGGCGCAGGTCCTTCTCGTGACCGCCCGGACTGCGGGCCGGACGCTGTGGCTGATCGTGGATCCGCGCGCCGAGGGTGTCGACGTGACGCCGCTCGAGGGCACCGACAAGACCGTCGACGTCGGCGTCCTCCGCCTGGCCGACTACCACTGCCCGACGCGCGACCGGCTCACCGGAATCGACGACGCCCGCGCGCACTGCCTGTCCCTGGCGCTGACCGCGGCGGCCGCGTCGGGAATCATCCGGTGGTGCGTGAGCGCAGTGACCGGGCATCTGAGCAGCCGCGAGCAGTTCGGCAGGCCGATCGGGTCGTTCCAGGCGCTGCAGCATCAGGCCGCGATGCTGCTGGTGTCCAGCGAACTCGCCACGGCCGCGGCGTGGGACGCCGCCCGTTCGGCGTCGGAGTCGGTGACGCAGAACAGGATCGCAAGCGCCTCCGCGGCGGTGATGGCGATCGGTCCGGCACCCGGCCTCGTGCTCGACACACTCACGATGTTCGGCGCGATCGGATACACCTGGGAACACGATCTGCACCTGTACTGGCGCAAGGCCACCAGCCTGGCCGCCTCGATCGGACCGACCAGCCGGTACGCCCAGCAGCTCGGCGACCTGACGCGTACCGAAAGTCGGGACGTTTCGGTCAAACTCGGTGATCTCGACGGTGACTTCCGCGCGTTCGTGGTTGCTGCGCTCGACGAGGCCGCGCAGCTGCGCAACGACCGTCCCGGGCGTCAGGGCGATTACCCGAATCTCGCCACCGGACCGCAGCGCACCCTGCTGGCCGACGCAGGGTTGATCGCCCCGCACTGGCCTCGACCCTGGGGTGTCGAGGCCACCACCCGTCAGCAGCTGATCCTCGACGAGGAGTTCGCCAAGCGGCCGGGGCTGGTACGCCCCTCGCTCGGCATCGCGGAATGGATTGTGCCCTCGCTGATCAGTGCGGCACCCGACCACGTTTCGCGAGAACTGATTCCGCCGACGCTGCGCGGCGAGCTGGGCTGGTGTCAGCTGTTCAGTGAGCCCGGTGCGGGCTCCGATCTGGCGGCGCTCACCACCCGCGCCACCAAGGTCGACGGTGGCTGGCGCATCACCGGCCACAAGATCTGGACGTCCTCGGCGCACACCGCCGACTACGGTGCGCTGCTCGCACGCACCGATCCCGATGCCGCCAAACATCGCGGCATCGGCTACTTCGTCGTCGACATGCGGTCCGAGGGCATCGATCTGCACCCCATCCGGCAGGCGACCGGCGAGGCGCATTTCAACGAGGTGTTCCTCACCGATGTGTTCGTTCCCGACGACCGGCTCCTCGGCGGCCCGACGGACGGCTGGCGGCTGGCGATCGAGACCATGGCCCAGGAGAGGGTGGCGATCAGCGCCTACATCAAGGACGACCGCGCCACGATCCTGCGTGAGCTGGCCGGCCGTGGCGGGCCCGAGCACGTCCAGGTGCTCACCGCGCTCGGCGAAGCCGACGCGCACGCGATCGCGATCAAGGTGCTGGCCGTGCGCGAGGTGATGCGGTTGCTCGACGGGCAAACGCCCGGACCGGCGTCGAGCATCGCGAAGGTGGCGATGAACGTGATGCTGCGGCGAACTTTCGCGGCGACCCTCGAACTGTCCTCTCCTGCAGGATTGTTGGAGAGCCCAGCGGACGACGGTGTGCCGTTGGTCGAGCAGTACTTCCACCTGCCGGCCGAGTTGATCGGCGGGGGCACCAAAGAGATCCAGCTCAACATCATCGCCCAGTTCATCCTCGGGTTACCCCGATCCTGAGCGGCAGGAGTGCCCATGGGTTTACGCGGCGAGGCAGCCATCGTCGGTTACGTCGAGCTGCCACCCGAGCGAATGAAGGCCGCGGGTGTGGCGCCGTTCATGATCGAGCAGTGGGCGGAACTGGCCGCGGCCGCGCTGGCCGATGCCGGCCTGTCCGGTGAGGACGTCGACGGCATCGTCACCACCCACCTCGCCGAGTCGGAGATCTTCGTGCCCTCGACCGTGGCCGAATATCTCGGCGTGAGTGCCAATTTCGCCGAGTTAGTCGATCTCGGCGGGGCCAGCGCGGTGGCGATGGTCTGGCGTGCGGCTGCCGCGATCGAGCTCGGCATCTGCGACGTCGTCGTCTGCGCCATCCCCGCGCGCTACATCACGCCCATGTCGGAGCGACGGCCGAGACCGCTGACCGACGCGGTGTTCTTCGGTGCGTCGAGCAACCAGTACGGTTCTCCGCAGGCCGAATTCGAGATCCCGTACGGCAATATCGGCCAGAACGGTCCGTACGGTCAGGTGGCCCAGCGCTACGCGGCCATGTACGGCTACGACGAACGGGCGCTGGCGAAGATCGTCGTCGACCAGCGGGTGAACGCCAATCACACCGTCGGCGCGATCTGGCAGGACACGCCCCTGACGATCGAGGACGTGCTGGCGAGCCCGGTGATCGCCGACCCGCTGCACCTGCTGGAGATCGTGATGCCCTGCGTGGGCGGGGCCGCCGTCGTCGTCGCGAACCCCGACACGGCCGCCCGTGCTGCACGGCGGCCGGTATGGATCAGGGGGTTCGGCGAGCAGGTCCCCCACAAGACACCCACCTACGCGCAGGATCTGTTGCACACGCCGATGATCCGGGCCGCCGAGACGGCCTTCGCGATGTCGGGTCTCGACCGGACCCAGATGGACATGGTGTCGATCTACGACTGCTACACGATCACCGTGCTGCTGAGTCTCGAGGACGCGGGCTTCTGCGAGAAGGGCGCCGGCATGCGGTTCATCGCCGAGCACGACCTGACGTTCCGCGGTGACTTCCCGCTCAACACCGCCGGCGGGCAGCTCGGGTTCGGCCAGGCCGGCAATGCCGGCGGGATGCATCACGTCTGCGATGCGGCGCGGCAGATCATGGGCCGCGCAGGAGCGGCCCAGGTTCCGGACTGCGATCGCGCGTTCGTGTCCGGCAACGGCGGAATCCTGTCCGAACAGACCGCGCTCGTCCTGGAGGGTGACTAGATGGACCTCGAGCGGCCGATGCCGGTGAAAACGCCGACCACGGCGCCCTTCTGGGATGCGCTGGCCGAGCACCGGGTGATGATCCAGTACTCGCCGTCGTCGCAGACATACGTCTTCTATCCGCGGGTGCGCGCCCCGCGCACGCTGGCCGATGACCTCGAATGGCGCGAGATCTCCGGGATGGGCACGCTCTACTCGTACACGATCGCGCGCCGGCCAGTCGGACCGCATTTCGCCGACGCGGTGCCCCAGATCCTGGCGATCGTGGAATGGGATGAGGGGCCGCGATTTTCGACCGAGTTGGCCGACGTCGAAGCGGCGGACATCCAAATCGGCATGCGGGTGCGGCCGATCTTCTGCGACTACCCCGAGCGCGGCGTCACGATGCTGCGGTACGCGCCTGCCCACCGAGCGGTCTCGTGACGAACACCGGGGTGTAGGTTCGGTCCATGCGCGAGACCGTCATCGTGGCAGCGGTGCGCACGCCCGTCGGGAAACGTAACGGGGCACTGTCCGAGCAGCACGCGGCCGATCTGTCGGCACTGGTCCTCAACGAACTCCTCGAGCGGACGGGGGTCGACGTCGACCTCGTCGATGACGTCGTCTGGGGGTGCGTGTCGCAGGTCGGTGACCAGTCGAGCAACATCGGCCGCTTCGCGGTGCTGGCGGCGGGCTGGCCCGAGCACATTCCCGGCACCACCGTGAACCGGGCCTGCGGGTCCAGCCAGCAGGCGCTCGATTTCGCTGTGCAGGCGGTCATGTCGGGCCAGCAGGACGTGGTCGTCGCCGGGGGAGTCGAGGTGATGAGTCGGGTTCCGCTGGGCGCTGCTCGTGCGACCGGGATGCCCTACGGGCCGAAAGTACTTGCCCGCTACGACGGCTTCTCGTTCAACCAGGGGCTCTCCGCCGAGATGATCGCCCGCCGCTGGAACCTGTCGCGTACCCGCCTCGACCAATTCTCGGCGCGCTCGCACGAGTTGGCCGCGGCCGCCCAGGACCGCGGCGCCTTCGTCGATCAGATCGTGCCGGTCTTCACCGACGGCGACGTCGTGACCGCCGACGAAGGGATCCGCCGGGGCACGACCGCAGAGACGTTGGCGGCGCTGAAACCCGCGTTCACCGACGACGGGGTGATCCACGCCGGCAACTCGTCCCAGATTTCCGACGGTGCGGCAGCGCTGCTGGTCACGACGGCGGAGAACGCCGTGCACCTGGGGGTGACACCGCTGGTGCGCTATCGCGCAGGTGCGGTGACCGGGGCGGATCCGAGGCTGATGTTGACCGCCCCGATCCCGGCGACGGAGAAGGTCCTGCACAAGGCCGGACTGCGGCTGGAGGACATCGGGGTGTTCGAGGTGAACGAGGCTTTCGCGCCGGTGCCGCTGGCCTGGCTGGCCGACACGGGTGCCGACGAAGCCCGGCTCAACCCGCTCGGCGGCGCCATCGCACTCGGGCATCCTCTCGGCGCGTCGGGTGCGGTGCTGATGACCCGGATGATCCATCACATGCGCGACAACGGCATTCGCTACGGACTGCAGACGATGTGCGAGGGCGGCGGCACCGCCAACGCGACCGTGGTCGAACTGGTGGCGTGACCGATCACCGGTTGCCGACATCGCGTTCGAGATGCTCGGCGAGGCGTTCCCGTGCCGCTTCGCGCTTGCGCGGCAGCCACTCTGACGGCCACACGTCGTCGCTCGGCGAGTAGCCGCGCAGTACCTGCTTGGCCACCGTGGTCCTGTGCACCTCGGTGGGGCCGTCGGCCAGGCCCATCACCGCGGCGGCGGTCACCATGCCGAGCAGCGGCATCTCGTTGCTGACCCCGAGCGCGCCGTGGACCTGCATGGCGCGCCACGCGATGTCGTGCAGCACCGTCGGCATCACGACCTTCACCGTCGCGATGTCCTTGCGCACCATCGTGTAATCGTTGAATCTGTCGATCTGCCACGCCGTGTAGAGGACCAGCAGACGGAACTGCAGCAGTTGGGCATAGCTGTCGGCGATGTAGCTCTGCACCGTCTGCTTGTCTGCCAGCAGGCTGCCCGCGGTCCGCCGGCTCAGGGCCCTCTCGCACATCATGTCGATCGCCTTGCGGGCCAGGCCGATCGTGCGCATGGCGTGGTGGATGCGGCCGCCACCCAGGCGGGTCTGGGCGATCGCGAAGGCCTGGCCCTCCCCTCCCAGCAGCGCCGAGTCCGGCACGCGCACATCGCGATAGTGGATGAGTGCGTGGCTGCCCTCGCCGTCGGGCTCACCGTGGAGACCGACGTTGCGCACGATGTCGACCCCGGGCGTGTCCGAGGGCACCAGGAACATCGACATGCCTTGGTACGGGCTGACATCCGGGTTCGTCACGACCATCACGATCAGGAAGGACGCGGTGTGGGCGTTGGACGAGAAATACTTCCAGCCATTGATCACCCAGTGGTCACCGTCGCGGACTGCGCGCGTCGTGAACTGGGTCGGATCGGCACCGCCCTGGGGTTCGGTCATCGAATAACTGGAGAACAGTTCGCCGTCGAGGAGCGGGCGCAGGTAGCGCTCCTTCTGCTCGGGTGTGCCGTAATGGGCGAGAATCTCCGCGTTGCCGGTGTCGGGGGCCTGGCAGCCGAAGATGACCGGCGCCCATGCGGACCGTCCGAGGATTTCGTTGAGCAGTGCCAGCTTGAGCTGTCCGTAACCTTGTCCGCCGAGGTCGGGGTTCAAGTGTGTCGCCCACAGGCCCTTCGCCCGTACACGGCGCTTGAGGTCGTCGACGACGGTCCGGCGCGCCGGGGTCAGCGGCGTGTACTGCAGGTGCGGCCAGGCCAGGTCGAGCGGTTCGACCTCGTCACGGACGAACTCGTCGGCCCAGTTCAGCAGCTCCTGATAGTCGGGGTCGGTCGTGAAGTCCCACATGCGGCCTCCTCGTCGCGGTGCACTCTGTCCACCCTGTCTCCGGTGGTGCCGGCGGCGGGGCGTTTCGGCGTTCTTCGGTATAACCTCGGCCGCGTGGACGTGACCGCGATACTCCCGGTGCCTGCCGGTCTGGCCGATCGGGCCGACGCGGTGCTGACACCGGTCGCCGGTGACTCCCAGCTGGTCCGGGTCGTGCGAGCGTTGGGTGAGCTCGTACCCGTCCTCGTCGCCACTGCGCCCGTGCTGACCGAAGCCGTCACTGAACTTGTTGCGGCGCACGGTTTTTCTAGAGTCCCGGTGGTCGTTGCGGCCGCACCGGGGGATATCGCGCAGTGCGTGGCGGCCGCACTGGCGCACGACCTGGTCACCGACGCGGTCCTGGTGCACGACGTCGGGTGGCCGCTGGTGGACCCCGGCGTGGTCGACCGGCTCACGTCCGCGCTGCGGGCGGGTGCGCGCTGGGTGGTGCCCGCCCGCCCCGTCACCGACAGCATCAAGGTCGTCGGCGACGACGGTGCTGTGGTCGCGACACTGGACCGGGCCGAGTTGGAGGTGATGCAGTACCCGCGCGGTTTCGCCGCCGACGTGCTGCGGCGCACTGTGGACGGCGCTGCGGCCGCCCGGTTCGACGACCTCGACGGCGAGCTGTCGGCCCGCGCCACCCTGGAGTTGGTCGCCGGTGATCCTCACGCGTTCGGCGTCGAATTGCCCCGCGACGCAGACTATCTCGCGGCCGTCATCGCGAGCCGGCAGTCCGATTCTGCGCGCTGAGCAGGTGGTGTGCCACCGCGATGTCGCCGGGGTAGGTCACCTTCAGGTTCGCCGCACTGCCCGGGAATGTGCGTACCTCGACGTCGGTGTAGCGCTCGACGCACGAGGATGTGTCGGTGCCTTCGAAGCCGTCGCGTTCGGAGCAGCGGTAGGCGTCGAGGACGTCTCGCGCGCGGAACGCCTGCGGCGTCTGGACGCGGATCGTGGTCTCCAGGAGCGGTTCGGCCGTCCCGGCGCGCACCCTGGCCAGGCCGGTGACCTCCAGCGCCGGCAGCGCTCCGCCGGATTCGCGGGCCAGTGCGACGGCCGTCGTGAACATGTCGGCGCCGGCGAGGGGGCGGGCGGCATCGTGGATCAGCACCACGTCGACCGCGCCCGCGTCGATGTCGCCGGCCAGGTACCGCAGCACGTTCAGTTCGGACCGGTGTCGGGTCGCACCCCCTTCGACGAACTCGACAGGGGTGTCCGCGCCCAGTTCGCCCGCCACGGTGGCGCGCGCCAACTCGGCCTCGCCCTGGCGGTACACAAGCACAGTGCGCGCCACGACGGGCACGCGCCCGAGCGTGTCCAGCGACCACACCAGCATGCTGCGGCCGTCCAAGGTCAGGAATGCCTTGTTGCCGCCGGCGCCGACACGGGAGCCGATACCGGCGGCCAGAACGACCGCCACCGCCACGGGACCCATGCACGCACACTATCTCCGGTACGGTCCACTCCCAGCGTGGAAGGGGAGTAGTCGGTGGCAGAACAGCAGCATGCACCGAGTTCGGGTGCACGGACCGGTCCGCACCGCGTGCGCAGGATGGTCGGGCGCGATCCGCACGAGTCCCACCGCGTCGCGACGCCGCTCGAGCTGCTGTTCGACCTGACCTTCGTGGTGGCGTTCGGGATCGCGGCCTCCCAGTTGGCCCACCTGTTCGCTGCGGGTCACGTCGTCGCCGGATTGGCGGCCTTCTTCTTCGCGACCTTCGCGGTGAGCTGGGCGTGGATCAACTTCAGCTGGTTCGCGTCGGCGTTCGACACCGACGACTGGGTGTATCGCGTGACCACCATGGTGCAGATGGTGGGGGTGATCGTGCTGGCCCTGGGGATTCCGCAGATGTACAGCTCGATCGAACACGGTGAGCACGTGGACAACGCCGTCGTGGTCGCCGGCTACGTCGTGATGCGGGTCGCGATGGTGACGCAGTGGTTGCGCGCGGCGCGCCAGGACCCCGCCCGGCGCCGGGCGTGCCTGACCTATGCCCTGTGGATCACGCTCGCCCAGGTGGGGTGGATCGTCGCGATCTTCGTCCACACCTCGCTGGCGGTGACCGCCGTCATCGTCGTCGGGCTGGTGCTGGTCGAGATGATGGGCCCGGTCCTGGCCGAGTCCACCCATGGTGGCACACCGTGGCACGCGCACCACATCGTCGAGCGCTACGGGCTGTTCACGATCATCGCGCTCGGCGAAGGGGTGGTGGGCACGGTCGCCTCGCTGACCGCCGTCGTCGAGGCCCAGGGCTGGACGTTCGATGCCGCGTTCGTCGCGATCGCCGGTATCGGGCTGACGTTCGGCATGTGGTGGACCTACTTCGCGCTACCGCAGGCCGAGGTCCTGCACGTGCGTCGCGAGCGGTCGTTCTGGTTCGGTTACCTGCACATCGTGCTGTTCGGGGCGATCGTCGCGACCGGCGCGGGGCTGCATGCTGCGGCGTACTACCTGGAGCACCACTCGGAGCTCGGATCGGTGGCCACGGTGTCGACCGTCGTCGTGCCGGTCGGGATCTATCTGATGATGGTCTACGTGCTGGGGGCGGTCGTGATGCGCGCGTTCTCGCTGTTCCACGGGGCGGTGCTGGTGGTGACGGCGGTGGTGCTGGCGACGGCGGTGGCGCTGGCGGCAGCGGGGATCTCGATGGCCAACTGCCTGCTGGTCGTGACGCTCGCTCCGGTGGTCTCGGTCGTGGCGCACGAAGTCCGGGGTCACCGGCACACCGCAGCGGCGGTGGCGCGTGCGGTGGGCACGGACTAGCCGTTGATGCCCTCGAGCAGAATGCGGTCGTCCTGCTGAGCGAGTAGCCGGCGGGCTTTGCGGCGCGTGATGAGAATGCCGATCACCGCGAGCGCCCACACGGCGTACTGAAGGGTCCAGGCCAGCCGGAAGGAGTCGAAGGAGAGCCCGCCGGCAGCCTGCAGGATCACCCCCATCAGCTGCATGAGCAGCAGCGATGCTAGAAATCCGCCCATGTTGACCATGCCTTGCGCGGTACCGAGCGTGTGGCTGGGGTTGAAGGTGCGGGCGAAGTCGAAACCGACCATGGATCCCGGACCGCCGACCGAGATGACGACCACGAGTACCACCAGCAGCCACATCGGCGCCCTGTCCGGTAACGCCAGCACGACGGTCCAGGCAGCGGCGTTGCTCGCGATGATCGCGAGCACCAGGCGGGAGCGCCGGTGCGGCAACCGGCCGGTGAGCACCCCGATGACGAGTCCGGCCGCGATCGCCGCGGCGACCGAGACCGTCAGCAACGTGCCCGCGGCCGCGGCCGACAGGCCCTGGGCCACGGTCAGATAGGGCACACCCCACATCAGGGCGAACACCGTCACCGAGAACTGCGTGCCCATGTGGGTGAAGAAACCGAGCCGTGTTCCCGGCCGGAGCCAGACCGTCTTCACGCTCGCCAGGGTCTCCCGCACACTCATCGTCTCCGCGGTGACGGCCACGCCCTCAGGCGCATTCCTGACCAGGACGGCGACCAGTACGAGGACGAGCGCGCCGAGCGCGGCGGCCGATGCGTAGGCAGGGGTCCAGCCGGACGCGGACAGCAGCGCCAGGAACGGCACCGCGCTGAGCACCTGCCCGAGCTGGCCGCAGATGCCGGTCAGCTGGGTCACGAGCGGAACGCGCCGCGGCGCGAACCACCGGGGGACCAGGCGCAGGACGGAGATGAACGTCATCGCGTCGCCCAGGCCCACCACCGCGCGCGCGCCGATGGCGACCGGAAGCGACGCCGTCAGCGCGAGGGTCAACTGCCCGGCGGCCATCAGCGTCGCCCCGGCCAGGATCAGCGCCCGCGATCCGTACCGGTCGAGCAGCAGTCCCGCGGGGATCTGCGCTCCGGCGTACACGACCACCTGCAGCACGACGAACGTCGACAGCAGGCTGGGGCCTGCGGCGAACCGCTCGGCGGCGGGCAGGCCGGAGACGCCCAGGGTGGTGCGATCGAGGACAGCCACGATGTAGGCGAGAAGTCCGGTCGCCCAGATGATCCAGGGGCGCACGATGAACCTCTCTGCGCTTCACGAGTTCGGGACGGGCGGTTCGGCGGGGCCGGACCGCCCGTCCATGGTCCCCCACGAGACCGTTCCGACGCCAACCGCTTTCCCGGTGGCCGGCCTCCCGATCCTCGCGTCGCAGACAGTCTTGTTCACTGGAACTGCACAGCTAGGTGGTGTTCTCCGCTGGCGATCACCGATCGCCGCTGATGGGGAGCCATCAAGAAGAATCTTACTCGTCGGTAAGCAAATGATCGTTCACTTCGCTCAAACGGTTGCCAGACGGTTTACAGTGAGAGGACCGGCCTGCTGCCGGGCTGTAAGAGGGCGGTGTCCTGGCGGTGTCAAGGGGGTTGCGACTGTGGCTGAATATCGACTCGAGGATCTGGCTCGGGTGTCCGGCGTCAGTACGCGCAACATCCGTGCTTATCGCGAACGCGGGCTGCTCGATCCGCCGCGTCGGGTGGGCCGTTCCGCTCTCTACGACGACTACCACCTCTCGCAGCTGAACACCATCAGCCAGCTTCTGCGCAAGGGATACAACTCCGCGCACATCGCCGAATTCTTCACGAGCATGCGCGAGGGCGAGGATCTCGCCGACATCCTCGGCCTGCAGCGTGCCGTCCTGGGCCCTGACATCGATGAGCAGGGTCACGCAGCGCTGGCTATCGAGCCCGACTCGCCGGAAGCGCGCACGCTGATCGCCCACGGGCTGGCCGAAGTGAAGGGTCGCAAGGTGGTGCTGAGCGACTCCGAGACCGCCGAGATCCTGGCGCGTTCCCACGACCAGACGGTGTTGGTGCGGACTCTTCTCCGGTTCGTCGAGGCGGCGGACACATCGGTGGACAAGCTCGCCGAGGCGTTCGTGGACAGCCTGGTGGAGCTCTACCGGACCGAGGTCGGCGGCTCCTATCTGCCGAAGCCGGACGAATTGGGCCGTCTGCGTCAGGTCGTCGAGGACTACCGCACCATCGGCAAGAAGGTCATGGCCGCACGCTTTGATCTGGCGACGCGCAGGCTGATGGCGTCGTCGGGTTCGGACTACAGTGCCGGCATCCTGCTGAGCGGCACGTGGGAGCGCCCGACCGGCTGACGGGTGTGCCGGCCGGGCCGATACCTACTGATCAGTAAGATCCCCAGCAAACACGTGTCGAGTCCGCGAGAGCGCGGGTGCACCGCACGTCCGACGTAGCCGAATCGCCCCGCCGCGCCCCTGCGCAATCTGAAAACAAAAATTTTCAGATAACGATTGCATAACAATGTGGCTTTGAACTGCGCTTCTACCCTACTGAACCGTAACCACCTGCCAGCAGGACGTTTGTCCCGTGAGCTGACCGGCCGTGTTCGGCCCCGCGTTACGTGCACATCTGTTACCCGTGCGTAGAACTCGCCAGTAACCATTTCAGGCACCAGAATCGAGCTGTCTCTTATGACACTCTTAGTACGGCTGAAGTGTCCGCCACGGTGCCTCATGTGTCCGAGGTCCTGTGGTCGAGACCAGCCGGATTCGACGCCGAATCGCCCTGGCCCACGACGCGGGCTCGCCTGCCGTCGACGACGAGCTGACCAGCCCCACCGAGCGCGCACGAGACCCACGCGCCCCACCGAGCCGCGCAACGTACACCGAGGAGAACACACGACGTGACGATCAACGACCAGCACCGTGCGACCACACAGTCCGACTCAGGTTCCGATTCCGAAGGCGGGCAGACCTTCGAACCCCTGGCAGGGGCGCACGCGCTGGTCGATCGGCTGCACGCCGGTGAGCCCTACGCGGTCGCGTTCGGCGGTCAGGGCGGACCCTGGCTGGAGAACCTGGAAGAGCTCGTCAACTCGGCGGGCATCGAGTCCGAGATCAGCCAGCTGGTCGCCGAGGCCGAGCTGCTGCTCGAGCCGCTGGCCCGTGAGCTCGTGGTGGTCCGCCCGATCGGCTTCGAGCCGATGAAGTGGATCCGCGCGCTCGCCGCCGACGAGCCGCTGCCGTCGACCAAGGACCTCACCACCGCCGCGATCTCGGGCCCCGGCATCCTGCTCACGCAGATGGCCGCCCAGCGCGCGCTCAAGCGCCAGGGTCTGGACCTCGAGGCGCATCCGCCCGTCGCCATCGCCGGCCACTCGCAGGGCATCACCGCCGTCGAGTCGCTCAAGGCGCACGGTGCGCGGGACGCCGAACTGCTCGCGATCGGCCAGCTGATCGGGGCGGCGGGCTCGCTGGTGTCGCGGCGACGGGGCATGGTCGGCCGCGGCGACAAGTCGCCGATGGTGTCGGTCACCAACGTCGACCCGGCCCGCATCGCCGCGCTGCTCGACGAGTTCGCCCAAGACGTGCGCACCGTCCTGGCGCCCGCATTGTCCATCCGTAACGGACGCCGGTCCGTCGTCATCACCGGCACCCCCGAGCAGCTGGCCCGCTTCGAGCTGTACTGCGAGAAGATCACCGAGCGCGAAGAGGCCGAGCGCAAGAACAAGACTCGCGGCGGCGCGATCTTCCGCCCGGTCTTCAATCAGCTCAACGTCGAGGTCGGCTTCCACACCCCGCGTCTGGCCGATGGTGTCGACCTGGTCGAGGAATGGGCCGCGCGCACCGGGCTGGACCGCGAGCTCACGCGCATGCTCACCGAGCACATCTTCATCAAGCCGGTCGACTGGGTCTCCGAGGTGGAGGGGCTCGCCGCGGCCGGGGCCAAATGGATCGTCGATCTGGGCCCGAGCGACACCGTCACCCGTCTGACCGCTCCGGTGATCAGAGGGCTCGGCATCGGCATCGTCGCGGCCGCCACCCGTGCCGGCCAGCGCAGCCTGTTCACCGTCGGCGCCGCCCCTGACGTCGCCCCGGCCTGGTCCAGCTACGCACCCACTCCGGTCGCGCTGCCCGACGGCTCCGTCAAGGCGTCGACCAAGTTCACCCGCCTGACCGGCCGGTCGCCGATCCTGCTCGCCGGCATGACCCCGACCACCGTCGACGCGAAGATCGTCGCTGCCGCGGCCAACGCCGGACACTGGGCCGAGCTCGCCGGTGGCGGTCAGGTCACCGAGGAGATCTTCGACGCGCGCATCGAGCAGCTGACGCAGCTTCTCGAGCCGGGTCGTGCGGTGCAGTTCAACTCGCTGTTCCTCGACCCCTACCTGTGGAAGCTGCAGGTCGGCGGCAAGCGTCTGGTGCAGAAGGCCCGCCAGTCGGGCGCGCCCATCGACGGCGTCGTCGTCACCGCGGGCATCCCCGATCTCGAAGAGGCCGTCGACCTCATCGAGGAGCTCAACACCGTCGGCATCACCCACGTCTGCTTCAAGCCCGGCACGGTCGACCAGATCAAGTCGGTCATCAAGATCGCGGTCGAGGTGCCCACCCGCGACGTCATCGTGCACATCGAGGGCGGCCGCGCCGGTGGCCACCACTCCTGGGAGGACCTCGACGACCTGCTGCTGTCCACCTACGGGGACCTGCGCAAGCATCGCAACATCACGATCTGCGTCGGCGGCGGCATCGGCACGCCGGAGCGCGCAGCCGAGTACCTGTCGGGTGAGTGGGCCAAGCCCTACGGCTTCCCGGCGATGCCGGTCGACGGCATCCTCGTCGGTACCGCGGCCATGGCCACCAAGGAGGCCACCACCTCGCCTGCGGTCAAGCAGATGCTGGTGGAGACCACCGGCACCGACACCTGGGTGGGTGCCGGCCACGCCATCAACGGAATGGCCAGCGGCCGTAGCCAATTGGGCGCCGACATCCACGAGATCGACAACGCTGCATCGCGATGCGGCCGCCTGCTCGACGAGGTCGCCGGCGACGCGGATGCGGTCGCCGAGCGGCGTGACGAGATCATCGCCGCGATGGCGGGTACCGCCAAGCCGTACTTCGGCGACGTCGGCGACATGACCTATCTGCAGTGGCTGCAGCGCTATGTCGAGCTGGCCATCGGCGACGGCGACACGACCGCCGACACTGCCGCCCCGGGCAGTCCCTGGCTGGCCGACACGTGGCGCGACCGGTTCGAAGAGATGCTCAAGCGCGCCGAAGCGCGGTTGTCCGAGAAGGACTTCGGGCCGATCGACACCCTCTTCGCCGCCGACGGCCAGACTCTGCTCGACGAGCCGCAGCAGGCCATCGATGCGCTGCTCACCCGCTACCCCGACGCCGAATCCGTCCGCCTGCACCCTGCCGACGTGCCGTTCTTCGTGACGCTGTGCAAGAAGCCGGGCAAGCCGGTCAACTTCGTGCCGGTGATCGACAAGGACGTCCGCCGGTGGTGGCGCAGTGACTCGCTGTGGCAGGCCCACGATGCCCGCTACACCGCCGATCAGGTGTGCATCATCCCGGGCACGCAGGCCGTCGCCGGTATCACCCGTGTCGATGAGCCCGTCGGCGAGCTGCTGGACCGCTTCGAGAAGGAGATCGTCGACCGCGTGCTGGCCGACGGTGCGCAGCCGGTGCCCGTGGTGTCGCGCCGTCAGGCGCGCGCCGACGTCGGTGGCCCGCTCGCCGTGGTTCTCGATTCACCCGACGTCCTGTGGGCGGGTCGGACCGCCATCAACCCCGTCCACCGCATCGGTGCCCCCGGTGAATGGCAGGTCAACGACGTGCCGGGCAAGCCGAGCGCGACCCACCCGAACACCGGTGCGCGGCTGGAGCTCGCGGCGGACCAGAGCATCACGCTGAGTGTTCCGCTGTCCGACATCTGGATCGACATCCGCTTCACGCTGCCCTCGACGACCGTCGACGGCGGCATGCCGATCGTGACGGTCGAGGATGCCTCCACAGCGATGCGGGCCGTGCTCGCAATCGCGGCCGGCGTCGACGGGCCGGACGCCCTGCCCGCCGTCGTCGACAACACCTCGACGGTGACCGTGGAGTGGGATCCGGAGAAGGTCGCCGACCACACCGGCGTCACCGCCACGTTCGGTGCCCCGCTGGCGCCCGGTCTCACGCTGGTGCCGGACGCGCTGGTCGGGCTGTGCTGGCCCGCGGTGTTCTCGGCCATCGGATCGGCGCTCACCGAGGACGGCTTCCCCGTCGTCGAGGGTCTGCTGAGCCTGGTGCACCTCGACCATGCCGCTCACCTGCTGGCGCCGATGCCGACCGACAAGTCCCAATTGACGGTCACCGCAACGACTCTCGCGGCCACCGACACCGAGGTCGGACGCGTCGTCCCGGTCGAGGTGTCGATCGCCGACACCGACGGCACCGTGCTGGCCACGCTCGAAGAGCGCTTCGCCATCCGCGGCCGCACCGGCGCTGCCGAGCTGACGGATCCGGCGCGCGCCGGCGGAGCCATCACCGACAACGCCACCGACACCCCGCGTCGCCGCCGCCGTGACGTGGTCGTCACCGCCCCGGTCGACATGAGTGCGTTCGCGGTGGTCTCCGGTGACCACAACCCGATTCACACGGATCGGGCCGCCGCTCTGCTCGCCGGTCTCAAATCGCCCATCGTGCACGGCATGTGGCTCTCGGCGGCCGCACAGCACGCAGTCACCGCGACCGACGGCCGGGCCACCCCGCCGGCACGTCTGGTGGGTTGGACGTCGCGCTTCCTCGGCATGGTGCTGCCCGGCGACGAGATCGAGTTCCGCGTCGACCGGGTCGGTATCGACCGCGGCGCGGAGATCATCGAGGTCTCGGCCAAGGTCTCCGGCGAACTGGTGATGGCTGCCACCGCGCAGCTGGCCGCGCCGAAGACCGTGTACGCGTTCCCCGGCCAGGGCATCCAGTCCAAGGGCATGGGCATGGACGTGCGTGCGCGTTCCAAGGCCGCCCGCAAGGTGTGGGACATCGCCGACAAGTTCACCCGCGAGACGCTGGGCTTCTCGGTGCTGCACGTGGTGCGCGACAATCCGACGAGCCTGATCGCCTCCGGTGTGCACTACCACCACCCCGAAGGCGTGCTGTATCTGACGCAGTTCACGCAGGTCGCGATGGCGACGGTGGCGGCGGCGCAGGTCGCCGAGATGCGTGAGCAGGGTGCCTTCGTCGAGGGCGCGATCGCCTGCGGTCACTCCGTCGGCGAGTACACCGCTCTGGCATGCGTTTCGGGTGTGTACGAGCTGCCCGCCCTGCTCGAGGTCGTGTTCCACCGCGGGTCCAAGATGCACGACATCGTTCCGCGCGACGCCGCGGGACGGTCGAACTACCGGCTGGCCGCGATCCGCCCGTCTCAGATCGATCTCGACGACGCCGACGTCAAGGCCTTCGTCGCCGAGATCTCTGAGCGCACAGGGGAATTCCTGGAGATCGTGAACTTCAACCTGCGTGGCTCCCAGTACGCCATCGCGGGCACGGTCGCCGGGCTGGAAGCGCTCGAGGAAGAGGTCGAGCGCCGTCGTGAGATCAGCGGCGGCAAGCGCTCGTTCATCCTGGTGCCGGGTATCGACGTGCCGTTCCACTCCTCGGTGCTGCGGGTCGGTGTCGCCGACTTCCGCCGCGCGCTGGAGCGGGTCATGCCCGAACCCAGCGATCCCGATTTGCTGGTCGGCCGCTACATCCCGAACCTGGTGCCGCGGCCGTTCACCCTCGATCGCGACTTCGTGCAGGAGATCCGCGATCTGGTGCCGGCCGAGCCGCTCGACGAGATCCTCGCCGACTACGACACCTGGCGCACCGAGCGGCCGAAGGAGTTGTGCCGCAAGATCGTCATCGAATTGCTGGCCTGGCAGTTCGCCAGCCCGGTGCGTTGGATCGAGACCCAGGACCTGCTGTTCATCGAAGAGGCCGCGGGCGGCCTGGGTGTGGAGCGGTTCGTCGAGATCGGCGTCAAGAACGCGCCGACCGTCGCGGGCCTGGCCACGAACACGCTGAAGCTGCCGGAGTACTCGCACAACACCACCGAGGTGCTCAACGCCGAGCGTGACGCCGCGGTGCTGTTCGCGACCGACACCGATCCCGAACCGGAGATCGAGGACACCCCGCCGCCGCCGGCGTCCGCCGAGCCCGCTGCCGCGCCGGTCGAGGCGGCCCCGGCTGCTCCCGCTCCGGCGGCAGCACCGTCGGGTGGGCCCCGTCCGGACGACATCGCGTTCGACGCGGCGGATGCGACGATGGCGCTGATCGCGCTGTCGGCGAAGATCCGGATCGATCAGATCGAGCCGCTGGATTCCATCGAGTCCATCACCGACGGTGCGTCCTCGCGGCGCAACCAGATGCTCGTCGACCTGGGCTCCGAGCTGAACCTGGGCGCGATCGACGGTGCGGCAGAAGCGGATCTGGCCGGGTTGAAGGGTCAGGTCACCAAGCTGGCCCGGACCTACAAGCCGTTCGGACCCGTGCTGTCCGACGCGATCAACGACCAGCTGCGCACGGTTCTCGGACCGTCGGGCAAGCGGCCGGCCTACATCACCGAGCGTGTCACCAAGACGTGGGAGCTCGGTGAGGGCTGGGCCAAGCACGCCACCGTCGAGGTGGCGCTGGGGACCCGCGAGGGCTCCAGCGTTCGCGGCGGAGCTCTGGGCGGCCTGCACGACGGTGCGCTCGCCGACGCGTCCGCGGTCGACAAGGCGATCGACGCCGCGGTGTCCGCGGTGGCGGCGCGCCGCGGAGTGTCGGTGTCGCTGCCGTCTGCCGGCGGTGCCGGTGGTGGCGTCGTCGACTCGGCGGCACTGGGCGAGTTCGCCGAGAAGGTCACCGGACCCGACGGCGTGCTGGCCTCGGCGGCCCGCACGATCCTCGACCAGCTGGGCCTGGGCGGACCGCTGGTCACCCCGGAGGCCGCTGCCGACGCGGAGCTCATCGATCTGGTGACTGCCGAATTGGGTTCGGACTGGCCGCGTCTGGTGGCGCCGTCGTTCGACGCCCGCAAGGCCGTCCTGCTGGACGACCGGTGGGCAAGTGCGCGTGAGGATCTGGTCAAGATCTGGCTGATGGACGACGACGAGATCGACGCGAACTGGGCGCGCCTGTCGGAGCGCTTCGAGGGTGCCGGTCACGTGGTCGGCACGCAGGCCACCTACTGGCAGGGCAAGGCTCTGGCCGCAGGACGTACCGTCCATGCGTCGCTGTACGCACGTGCGGCAGCGGGTGCGGAGAACCCGGGCAAGGGCCGCTACAGCGACGAGGTCGCTGTCGTGACCGGTGCGTCGAAGGGTTCGATCGCGGCGTCGGTGGCCGCACAGCTGCTCGCCGGTGGTGCGACCGTGATCGCGACCACGTCGAAGTTGGACGATTCGCGGCTGGCGTTCTACCGCAACCTCTACCGCGACAACGCCTGCTTCGGCGCCAAGCTGTGGGTGTTGCCGGCGAACATGGCCTCCTACAACGACATCGACGCACTCGTCGAGTGGGTGGGTAACGAGCAGACCGAGAGCCTCGGGCCCAAGTCGATCCACGTCAAGGACGCGTTGTCGCCCACGCTGCTGTTCCCGTTCGCGGCACCGCGGGTGGGTGGCGACATGTCCGATGTCGGTGCGCGCGCCGAGATGGAGATGAAGGTTCTGCTGTGGTCCGTGCAGCGGTTGATCGCCGGGCTGTCCCACATCGGGGCCGACCGCGACATCGCGGCACGTCTGCACGTCGTGCTCCCGGGTTCGCCCAACCGCGGCATGTTCGGTGGCGACGGTGCCTACGGTGAGGCGAAGGCCTCGCTCGACGCGCTGGTGTCGCGTTGGAAGGCCGAGACGTCGTGGGCGCAGCGAGTCAGCCTGGCGCACGCGCTGATCGGCTGGACCCGGGGTACCGGCCTGATGGGCCACAACGACGTGATCGTCGACGCGGTCGAGGAAGCGGGCGTCACCACCTACTCCACGGAGCAGATGGCGAGCATGCTGCTGGACCTGTGCGACGTCGAGACCAAGGTCGCGGCGGCGCGAGAGCCGGTCGAGGCCGACCTCACCGGTGGCCTGGCCGAGGCGAACCTCGACATGGCCGAGCTCGCCGCGAAGGCGCGCGAGGACGCGCTGTCATCGCCAGATGAGGACGACACCGAGGACGAGGCTGTCGCGCAGACGATTTCGGCTCTGCCGTCACCGCCTCGCCCGGTGACCGGTGCGCCGGTGCCGGAGTGGGCCGACCTCGACGTCGACCCGGCCGATCTGGTGGTCATCGTCGGCGGCGCGGAACTCGGGCCCTACGGCTCGTCGCGCACCCGTTTCGAGATGGAGGTCGACAACGAACTGTCGGCAGCCGGTGTGCTCGAGCTGGCGTGGACGACCGGCCTCATCACGTGGGAGGACGATCCGCAGCCGGGGTGGTACGACACCGCTTCCGGTGACCTGGTCGACGAATCCGAGCTCGTTGAGCGGTACCACGACGCGGTCGTGGAGCGCTGCGGCATCCGCGAGTTCGTCGACGACGGCGCGATCGATCCCGATCACGCGTCGCCGCTGCTGGTCAGTGTGTTCCTGGACAAGGACTTCCGGTTCGTGGTGTCCAGCGAGACCGACGCCCGTGCGTTCGTCGCGTTCGATCCCGAGCACACCGTGGCCCGGCCGATCCCGGACTCCGGCGACTGGGAGGTGATCCGCAAGGCCGGCACCGAGATCCGCGTGCCGCGCAAGACCAAGCTCTCGCGGACCGTGGGTGCCCAGATCCCGACCGGCTTCGATCCGACCGTGTGGGGTGTCAGCCCCGACATGGCGACCTCGATCGACCGGGTGGCGCTGTGGAACATCGTTGCGACCGTGGATGCGTTCCTGTCGTCGGGCTTCACCCCGTCCGAGCTGATGCGGTGGGTGCACCCGAGCCTGGTCGCCTCCACGCAGGGCACCGGTATGGGCGGCATGACCTCGATGCAGACCATGTACCACGGCAACCTGCTGGGCCGCAGCAAGCCGAACGACATCCTGCAGGAGGTGTTGCCGAATGTCGTTGCAGCACATGTCATGCAGTCCTATGTCGGCGGCTACGGCGCGATGGTGCACCCGGTGGGTGCCTGCGCGACCGCCGCGGTCTCGGTCGAAGAGGGCGTCGACAAGATCAAGCTCGGCAAGGCCGAGCTGGTCGTCGCGGGCGGCTTCGACGATCTGACGCTGGAAGCGATCATCGGCTTCGGTGACATGGCGGCCACCGCCGACACCGAGATGATGCGCGCCAAGGGCATCAGCGACTCGAAGATCTCGCGGGCCAACGACCGGCGCCGGCTCGGCTTCCTGGAAGCCGAAGGTGGCGGCACGATCCTGCTGGCGCGCGGCGACCTGGCGCTGAAGATGGGTCTGCCGGTGCTCGCGGTGGTCGGCTATGCGCAGTCCTTCGCCGACGGAGTGCACACCTCGATCCCGGCCCCCGGGTTAGGAGCCCTCGGTGCCGGCCGCGGTGGCCGTGACTCGGTGCTGGCTCGTTCGCTGAACAAGCTGGGCGTCGGTGCCGACGACATCGCGGTGATCTCCAAGCACGACACCTCGACGCTGGCCAACGACCCCAACGAGACCGAGCTGCACGAGCGGCTCGCGGCCTCGCTGGGCCGCTCCGAGGGCGCGCCGCTGTTCGTCATCAGCCAGAAGAGCCTCACCGGCCACGCCAAGGGCGGTGCCGCGGTCTTCCAGATGATGGGCCTGTGCCAGGTGCTGCGCGACGGCGTGATCCCGCCGAACCGCAGCCTGGACTGTGTCGACGACGAACTGGCCACCTCGGCACACTTCGTGTGGCCGCGGGAGACCCTGCGCCTCGGCGACAAGTACCCGCTCAAGGCCGGTCTGGTGACCAGCCTCGGGTTCGGGCACGTGTCGGGTCTGATCGCGCTGGTGCATCCGCAGGCGTTCCTGGCGACGCTGACTCCGGAGCAGCGGGCGGCCTACACCGCCCAGGCTCAGGAGCGCACGCTGGCCGGTCAGCGTCGGCTGGCCTCAGCGATCGCCGGCGGCCGGCCGATGTACGAGCGGCCCGAGGGACGTCGCTTCGACCACGATCAGCCCGAGAAGGCGCAGGAGGCGGCCATGCTGCTCGACACGGCGTCGCGTCTCGGCGAGAACGGGGTGTATCAGCGGTGATCCGTGGGATAGCGTGCTGGCCGTGGGCATCGTCGGGATAGGTATCGACCTCGTCTCCATTCCCGACTTCGCCGAGCAGGTGGACCGGCCGGGCACGGTGTTCGCGGAGACGTTCACGCCAGGGGAGCGGCGCGACGCCGCCGACAAGAGTTCGTCGGCGGCGCGCCACCTGGCTGCGCGGTGGGCGGCGAAGGAGGCCGTGATCAAGGCGTGGTCCGGGTCGCGGTTCTCCAAGCGGCCGGTGTTGCCCGAGGCGATCCACCGCGACATCGAGGTGATCACCGACATGTGGGGCAGGCCCCGCGTCCGCCTGACGGGCGCGGTGGCCGAGCACCTCAAAGAGGTGACCATCCACCTGTCGCTCACCCACGAGAAGGACACCGCGGCCGCGGTCGCCGTCCTCGAGGAGCGCTGACCCCTGCCCGGCGAGCTGGGGGCACCTCCCGCTTGCGAGCGCGCGTGTCTGCGCGTCGGCGCGCCGCATTCGGTGTGCATCAGCGCACGCTCGCGCGGATCGAGAGTGCGGTTAACGTGTGAGCTATGAGTGATCTCGTTCAGCGCGTCCGCGACGTGCTGCCATCGGTCCGGGCCGACCTCGAGGCCCTGGTCCGCATCGAGTCGGTCTGGGCCGACCCCGCCCGCCGCGATGAGGTGCATCGCAGTGCCGAGGAAGTGTCGAAGCTGTTGTCGCAGGCCGGTTTCGGCGACGTGCGCATCGTCTCCGAGGGTGGCGCGCCCGCGGTGATCGCCCACCATCCCGCGCCTGAGGGGGCGCCGACGGTGCTGCTGTACGCCCACCACGACGTCCAGCCCGAAGGTGATCCCGCCGCCTGGCACAGCGCGCCGTTCGAGCCGACCGAACGCGACGGTCGCCTGTACGGTCGCGGTACAGCTGACGACAAGGCTGGTATCGCAACGCATCTCGCGGCATTCCGGGCGCACGACGGCAATCCGCCCGTCGGTGTGACGGTGTTCGTCGAAGGTGAAGAGGAATCCGGCTCGCCGTCGCTGTCGCGCCTGCTCGATGCGCACAAGGACGCGCTGGCCGCCGATGTCATCGTGATTGCCGACTCCGACAACTGGAGCACCGACACCCCGTCGCTGACCGTGTCACTGCGGGGCCTGGCCGACTGCGTGGTCGAGGTCTCGACGCTCGACCACGGCCTGCACTCCGGCATGTGGGGCGGCGTTGTGCCCGACGCGCTGATGGTGCTGGTGCGGCTGCTGGCCAGCCTGCACGACGACGAGGGAAACGTGGCCGTCGAGGGCCTGCACGAGGCGACCGCAGCGGATGTCGACTACACCCCCGAGCGCGTGCGCGCCGACACCGGAGTGCTCGACGGGGTCGACGAGATCGGTTCGGGCTCAGTGGCGCAACGGCTGTGGGCCAAACCCGCGATCACGGTGATCGGCATCGACACCACGCCCATCGCGAAAGCGTCGAACACGTTGATCCCGTCGGCGCGGGCCAAGGTCAGCATGCGGGTCGCCCCGGGCGGGGACGCGGGCGAGCATCTGGCCGCCCTCACCCGGCATCTGGAACAGCATGCGCCGTGGGGTGCGCGCGTCACCGTGACCCCGGGCGACATCGGCCAGCCGTACGCCATCGACGCCACCGGTCCGATCTACGACGCGGCGCGCGCGGCCTTTCGCGAAGCGTGGGGTCAGGACCCGGTGGATGCCGGTGTGGGCGGCTCGATCCCGTTCATCGCAGCCTTCGCCGACGCGTTCCCCGACGCCACGGTCCTGGTGACCGGCGTCGAGGACCCGGATACCCAGGCGCACAGCATCAACGAGAGCCTGCACCTGGGTGTCTTGGAGCGCGCCGCGACGGCTGAAGCGCTCCTGCTGGAGAAGCTCGGATCAGACGGACAGGTCGCGTCGTAGCTTCGCGACGTGACCGGTGGCAGAGACGTCGTGGAGGGCACCTCAGCGGCGTTCTGACGACAGTTTCGTATCACGGCATGGACCGCGACCCACCCAGACCACTACTTTCGTCTTAAGGGGGTCAACGCCATGTCAGCATTGGGAATCATCGGGCTCGTCTGGTTGGGTTTCGGTCTGCTCACCATCGGCCTCGCCATTCGGATGAAGTTGCGTCCGCTCCTGCTGTGGGTCATCGGGGGCCCTCTGATGGGCCCATTCAGTCTGATGTTCGTCGCGATGGGAGTCGAACAAAAGAGAGCAATCCCCAGGTACGACGACGGATCGGGTAACTACGGCACCTTCGGCGGTTGATTCGGGGGACCACCATCCCATCGCTCACGTCGAGAACGGGATCAGACGGACAGGTCGCGTCGTAGCTTCGCGACGTGACCGGTGGCGCGCACGTTGTACTGCGCCACCTCGATCTTCCCCTTCTCGTCGACGACGAACGTCGAGCGGATCACGCCCTGCACGGTCTTGCCGTACATCGTCTTCTCGCCGTAGGCGCCCCACGCCTCGAGCACCTTCTTGTCAGGATCGGACAGCAGCGGGAAGGTGAGCCCCTCCTTGTCTCGGAACTTGGCCAATTTCTCCGGCTTGTCCGGCGAGATGCCGACGACGTCGAGCCCGGCGTCATTCAGCTCGGCCAGGTTGTCGCGGAAGTCGCAGGCCTGCTTCGTGCATCCGGGGGTGGAGGCGGCGGGATAGAAGTAGACGACGACCTTGCGGCCTTTAAAGTCCGACAGCGCGACGGTGTTGCCGTCGGCGTCGGGCAGGCTGAACGCGGGGGCTGTGTCGCCCACTTCGAGGCGGGGAGTCTTGGGCATGGCTGGTGGCTCTCCTTCGATCCGTGGCATCGATGCGCGACCGGGCGCTGCGCGCAGCGCCCGCTGAACTAGGGTAGTGCGGCAGGACAAGCAGACGGGCGGAGGCATACGTGGCGGATCGTGATCCCGACACCATCAAGGCCGAGATCGATCAGGCACGCGATCAGCTGGCTCTGACCGTCGACTCGTTGGCGGAGCGGGCGAATCCGCGTCGGCTGGCCGACGATCTCAAAACAGGTGTGGTGCGCTTCGTGAAGCGTCCGCCGGTGGCGATCTCGCTGGCCGGGGTCGGCGTGCTGGTGCTGGTCGTGGTCGTGCGACGCGCGCGCCGCTGACGGGTCACCGACGTCGGGCCGACCGGAACCAGTCCGAGAACGAGAACCCGGGCGGGTTGGCCACGCGGCCGAGACGGCTACAGCTGTGGACGAGCACCGGATGGTGAGCCGCAGTACCCGTGTCGCCGCCGCTTGTCGCGGTCTTGAGCGGCTCCACCAGCCCTGACATCAGCTAAGTTCCTCGTTTCGCGTCGCAGATCGAGTGCAACCCCGGATCCGTCCTGATCAGCTAACGGCACGATAACACCCGATGTGGCCGATGGCCAGCGCAATCGCAATACAGCCAGCGCACTGAGGAAATGTTCGGGCACGCTCGCTGCGTTGACGCAGCAGTCGATAGCGCCCCGGAACAGCCGCGACTAGCACATCATCTCGAATCCGTCCCATCCAACGGGCAGAATTTGCATGATCGTCAAAAACAGGCGTCGGACGGAACCTCCGGCGGGTCATCTACGCTGACGGCTGACCCACCACGAGCAAAGGAGACGCGCGATGGCGTGGTTTCTCGCCCTGCAGGGCCCGTCCCAGCCCAGCCATCAGGCTTCGGTCTACGAACTGCAGGATTTGACCGATGTCGACCAGCTGGCGCAGGAGTTGGTCAGCGCTGTGACGCTCGACCGCGTGGTGCCCATTCCGGCGATGCTCCCGCAGAACAACCGCAAGCGTCAGAAGGTCACGCTGTACGTGCGGCCCGCCGCGTGGGCGATGTGGACCTTCTACGAACTGAGCGACGACGACCGGCGCGCGCTGATGAAGGAGAACCCGCTCGTGCAGGCGATGCAGGCGCACCAGCAGCAGCACCATCCGGCGCAGCCGGGCGCCGCCCCGAACCCGTTGACGGGTCAGCCCGGGCCCGGTGCACCCCGGCGCTGAGCCGACACCCCTT
This sequence comes from Mycolicibacterium sp. 018/SC-01/001, assembly GCF_007096635.1. Classification (GTDB taxonomy): domain Bacteria; phylum Actinomycetota; class Actinomycetes; order Mycobacteriales; family Mycobacteriaceae; genus Mycobacterium. The sequence goes on along the minus strand of NZ_VKAA01000025.1, from coordinate 11,715 downwards.
GATCCCACTGCGCCAGCAGAGCTGAGAAGGAGGAATCATGAGCGCGGATGTGGAGCAGTTCGAATTCCAGGCCGAGGCACGCCAGCTGCTCGATCTGATGATCCACTCGGTGTATTCGCACAAGGAATCCTTTCTGCGCGAGCTCATTTCGAATGCCTCGGATGCGCTGGACAAGCTGCGGCTCGAGGCGTTCCGCGACAAGGACCTCGATGTCGACACCTCGGATCTGCACATCGAGCTGATCCCCGATGCGCAGGCGCGCACGCTGACGGTGCGGGACAACGGCATCGGCATGACACGCGACGAGGTGGTCGAGCTGATCGGCACGCTGGCCAAGTCGGGCACCGCGCGCATGCGTCAGCAGCTGCGCGAGGCCGACGGCGATGCCGCCGCCGGCGATCAGCTGATCGGCCAGTTCGGCGTCGGCTTCTACTCGGTGTTCATGGTCGCCGACCGGGTGGAGTTGCTCACCCGCAAAGCGGGGGAGACTCAGGCCACCCGGTGGGAATCCAGCGGTGATGGCACCTACACGATCGCGGCGGTCGCCGACGCGCCGCAGGGCACCTCGGTCACGCTGCACCTCAAGCCTGAGGACGCCGAGGACCAGCTGCACGACTACACCGCGCAGTGGACGCTGCGGAACCTGGTGAAGAAGTACTCCGACTTCATCTCCTGGCCCGTGCGCATGCAGGTCGAGCGCCGCACGCCGGCCGCCGAGGAGGGTGGCGAAGACTCGGTCACGGTCGAGACCGAGACGTTGAACTCGATGAAGGCGCTGTGGTCCCGCTCGAAGGACGAGGTGTCAGGCGAGGAGTACACCGAGTTCTACCGGCACATCGCCCGGGCCTGGGACGAACCGCTCGAGGTCATCGCGATGAAGGCCGAGGGCACCTTCGAATACCAGGCGCTGCTGTTCATCCCGTCGCAGGCGCCGTTCGATCTGTTCGACCGCGACGCGCACGTCGGCATCCAGCTCTACGTCAAACGCGTGTTCATCATGGGCGACTGCGACGAGTTGCTGCCGCAGTATCTGCGCTTCGTCAAGGGTGTCGTGGACGCACAAGACATGTCGCTCAACGTGTCTCGTGAGATCCTGCAGCAGGACCGCCAGGTGACGGCCATCCGTCGGCGGCTGACCAAGAAGGTCATCTCGACGATCGCCGAGATCCAGACCGACCGTCCGGAGGACTACCGGACGTTCTGGACGCAGTTCGGCCGCGTCGTCAAGGAGGGTCTGCTCTCCGACGCCGACAACCGCGACGCACTGCTGCGGATCGCGTCGTTCGTGTCGACCCATGCGGATGAGGGGCCGACCACGCTGGCCGGCTACGTCGAGCGCATGAAGGACGGTCAGGAGCAGATTTTCTACGCCACCGGCGAGACGCGGGAGCAGATCCTCAAGTCGCCGCACCTGGAGGCGTTCAAGGCCAAGGGCTACGAGGTGCTGCTGCTGACGGATCCGGTCGACGAGGTCTGGGTGCAGACCGTCACCGAGTTCGATGGCAAGGCGCTGCAGTCGGTGGCCAGGGGAGAGGTGGACCTGGAATCCGACGAGGAGAAATCGGCGCGCGAAGCCGAGCGCGAGGAGCAGGGCAAGACGTTCGCCGATCTGCTGTCGTGGCTGAAGGAGACGCTCGACGAGCACGTCAAGGAGGTGCGGTTGTCGTCGCGGCTGACCGAATCGCCGGCCTGCCTGATCACCGACGCGTTCGACATCACCCCGGCCCTGGCGCGCCTGTACAAGGCGTCGGGGCAGGAGGTTCCCGTCGCCAAGCGCATTCTGGAACTGAACCCCGACCACCCGCTCGTCACGGGGCTGCAGCAGGCGCATCAGGATCGTCCGGAGGATCCGTCGGTGGCGGAGACGGCCGAACTGCTCTACGGCACGGCACTTCTGGCCGAAGGTGGTGCTCTCGACGATCCGGCGCGCTTCGCGGACCTGCTGGCTGCGCGCCTGGCGCGGACCCTGTAACCCGACGACACAAAAGCGCGATCCCGCGGTTTGGCGAAAGCGCTGCTGATCGAGCGGCTCTAGCCCCCGGGAGGCCAACGGTTTCCTAGGGAATCACCCAGTTACTTCGCGCGCCGTCACCCATTAACGTCCCACGCGGGAGAGTAGCGACCCGGAGATGGGGACTCCGTCGGGGCGATTCAGGCGATGGTGAGGGTGAGTGGTATGGCCGTGCGAGCAGTGGTTTCTTCCGCCGTGGCAGCGACGATCATGGTGGCCACCATGGCGACCGCACACGCCGACGATCCGCTTGCCCCCATCCGGGGAACGGTCAATCAGGAGCGTGCCAGGACCGCCTGTGCTCCCTTGGCGTACAACCCGGCGCTGGAGGCAGCGGCGCAGCAACTGGTGCGCGCTCCGAGCGCGCAGGCTTTCCAGGTCACCGGCTATGACGGCACCACCGTGAAGAGCTGGGGTTACGGCGACCCTGAGGAAAAGGCGATCACTTCGGCGTTCGCCAACGGTGCGTTTCAGAACGTCAACAATTGCAGCCTCGCCGAGTACGGCGTGGGCTTCATCCGCAACGAGGAATTCGAAGAGGACACCGTGGCCATTGTCTTCGGAACACCTCGAGCCGTACCTGCGCCGCCCGCACCCGACCTCAAGCCCACCCTGACCCCGATTCCCGCTGCCGAACCACCGCTACCGCCGACGAATGCGGTCCAGGTGTCGTTCACCCGCGGCGTGCTGCAGTGGACGGTCACTGTGACGAGCACAGCCGACATTCCGGGCACATGCACCTACGCGGCAACCAACCCGGTACTGCCGGGGACGAACCGGAACTTCACCATCGACCCCAAGGGCACCGCGAACCTCACCGTCACGGCGCCCCCGCCGCTGTCGGCTTATCACGTCGTCGTGGCGTGCAGCGGACCCTTCAACGGCAAGACAGTCGAGTTCGGCCGAGTCGAGCAGGATGTGAGGGCATGAAGGCCGGCGTCGCAGTGCTGGTCTTCGCGGGCGCGCTGCTCGCCGGCCCCCCGACGGCCGGCGCCGACCCGGGCTGCCCGACGGGATACACCCCCGACGGCGCCGGCTGTATGGCACGGCTGTCCGCAGTCAGCGCGGACAGCACCGACGGAACCCTGACGGGCACCCCGCTCGGCGCCACGACGCCGGTGACGATCTTCGGCGAGCCGGGCTTCTATCTCCCGTCGACCGGATTCGGCAGCGCTGCGCCCGCACTGGTGACCCAGTGGGATGCTCTGATCGCCGGCGTCGGCGTGCCGGATCCGGCAGACCCCAACTGGTACGGCGAAGGTAAAGCCAGGGCATTCCTGCCCAGGCAACTGAATGACATTGCGGCACAGCTGCCCTCGGGCAGCATCGTGATCCGTGGGGTCCCCGATCCGGCGAATCCCCAACTGTTCACCCTGCAGTCGATTCAGCCAATGGCGTGAGGCCCTGATGTGTGAGTGCCAGCCGCAAGGGTGGCGTATCACGAATCATGGCCGCAGCATCGCATGGAGACCCTCGGGCTCCGGCTGTCGCCCTGTCACAGCCAGCCAACGCCCCAGAACGACAAAAACCCCGCCTGAGCAGGGAGTTTGTGTGGTGCGCCGTCAGGGTTTCGAACCCCGGACCCGCTGATTAAGAGTCAGCTGCTCTACCAACTGAGCTAACGGCGCGCGTGGGAGACAATAACAGGCCCGCGGCGCCGGACGGAAATCGCCGAAGAATCCGCTCGTCACGGCCATTTCCCGTCGCAACGTCGCGTTCAGGCGCGCACTCGGAACGCACCGTAGAATCGGCGACAACAATCCTGGGAATCCGCTGTCAGTATTCCTGTCAAGAGCCTGTAGAAGAGGTGGAGCGAAGTATGGGTCAGGGCAACACGGCGACGCGCACGCGACGCGGGCGGGCCTGGCTGGCCGCCGTTGTGCTGGTTCTCGCGATGGCGCTGGCGATGACGGCGTGCGGGAGCAGGACCGAGACGGCTGCACCGCAGGTCATCGACGAGAAGGGCACACCGTTCGGCGATCTGCTCGTGCCGAAGCTGATGTCATCGGTCAAGGACGGGGCGGTCGGCGTGAGTGTCGACGCGCCGGTGACCGTGAGTGCGGAATTCGGCGTGCTCGGGGCCGTGACCATGGTCAACCAGAACGGCAAGCCTGTGCAGGGCCGGGTGTCCGACGATGGCGTGACGTGGGAGACCGCGGAACCGCTGGGCTACAACAAGCGCTACACCCTGACCGCGGAGTCGCTGGGTCTCGGCGGCGTCACCAAGCGGCAGATGACGTTCGAGACGCATTCGCCGGAGAACCTGACGATGCCCTATGTGCTGCCCGCCCAAGGGGAAGTGGTCGGCGTGGGGCAGCCGGTCGCCGTCCGGTTCGACGAGAACATCCCCAATCGGCTTGCGGCACAACGTGCCATCACCGTCAAGACCACGCCGGAAGTGGAAGGCGCCTTCTACTGGCTGAGCAATCGCGAGGTGCGGTGGCGCCCGGCCGAATACTGGAAGCCGGGCACCAAGGTCGAGGTCGCCGTCAACACCTACGGCGTCGATCTCGGTGACGGCCTCTTCGGTCAGGAGAACGTCTCGACGTCGTTCACGATCGGTGACCAGGTCGTGACGACCGTCGACGACAACACCAAGACGCTGACCGTGAAGCGCAACGGCGAGATCGTCAAGTCGATGCCGGTGTCCATGGGCAAGAACAGCACGCCGACCAACAACGGCACCTACATCGTCGGTGACCGGCGTGCGCACATGGTGATGGATTCGTCGACCTACGGGGTGCCGGTCGAATCGCCCAACGGCTATCGCACCGAGGTTGATTGGGCCACCCAGATCTCCTACAGCGGCATCTACGTGCATGCCGCGCCGTGGTCGGTGGGCAGCCAGGGCTACAGCAATGTCAGCCACGGGTGCATCAACGTCAGCACGAGTAACGGTAAGTGGTTCTACGACAACGCCAAACGAGGCGACATCGTCGAGATCGTCAACACCGTCGGCTCGCCGCTGCCTGGAACCGACGGCCTCGGTGACTGGAACATCCCCTGGGAGCAGTGGAAGGCCGGTAACGCCAACATCTGAGCACGATCGCCCCGCCGGCTCGGCCGGCGGGGCGATTGCGGTTTCGGGGCTCAGGGATGCGACGGCGGCTGCTGCTGCGTGTCGGTCGCGGGCTCGTGGATGTAGCGAAGGATGAACGCTGCGGACGTGATGCCGGCGGCGACGCCGATGACGCCCCACAGCACGATCTGGAAGACCAGCGAGCCGAACAGGAAGTCGTAGCTCAGCGTCAGGTACAGCGACCAGAAGACGCGGTAGGCCGACCAGAAGGCCACCAGGCCGGTACTGATGCCGATCATCAGGGCGCGCTGACGGTCGACGCGGTTGACGTGCTGTTCGAGTGCGGCGGGGAGCCTCATGGGTCTGTCCTTTCGACGGTGTGTTCCGCGGTTGCGGTCGAGACACAGTCAAAAGGGGCGCTCGCGCTACCGATCCCAAGAAAGGGGCCGGTCAGTTCGCGAACATGTCCTGGCCCGCCCGTATACTTCTTTATAAATAACCCTGAGAGTGGCGAATCTATAAGAAGGTATATGGCGTGGCCTCACAGCAACGAAGTCCGTTCACTCCGGGTTCGATCGCTCACAGCCTGCCAGGCCGCGACGTTCACCGGAATCGGATCGACGTCAGCTTGACGAATCTGAGCGTCTACCGCCAGCTCGATGGGCGCATACACGTCTTCGTGGGGCCGCGTGGGATCGGCAAGACCAGCCTTCTGCGCAAGGCCCAAAAAGACGCCGAGACGGCAACTTTCACCACAGTGTGGGCGACGGGCGGCGACTCCGTGTCCCTCTGTGTGGATCTCGCCAACGAACTCGGAAAGCTCGTGACCGAGAAGTGGACGGCCACGGCGAAGGTCAGCCTGCTGGAGACCCTGAAAACCATCCGGCTCAATTTCGGGGTCGCCTCCGTGGCGCTCTCGGCGGTCGGCGGGCATGACACCCCTGAATTCGTCGGGGCGGCCAGGGCCCTGCAGGCGGGACTCACCGCGGCCGCACGCGGAGTGATGGATGCAGGCGGTGTGGGGCTTGTCGTCTTCATCGACGAGTTGCAGGCCGCTGATCCCGTCGGCATCCGTGCGCTCGCGTACGCCTGGCAGCACATGCAAGCGGAGGCGGCTGACCTGCCCGCAGCGGTATTCGCCGCCGGGTTGAGCCACACGCCGGACACCGTGGCCAAAGCGGTGACCTTCGGTGAGCGTTTCGAGTATCGGCACCTCGACAACCTTTCTCATGATGATGCGCTGAGGGCGCTGGTCGAGCCGGCGCGAGCGTGCGGAGTCGGGTGGGAACTGCCTGCACTGGAGGCGGTCCTCGCAGAGACGCAGGGTTATCCGCATTTCCTGCAGGAGTTCGGCGACAAGATGTGGGAAGCGGCCGGGTACCCGGGTCCCGGCGGCGCACTGACCATGCATCACCATCCGGCGGCGCGGGATGAGTACCTCCTTGCGCGAGACGCGCTCTTTCGTTCTCGGTGGACGCAGGCGACTCGCGTCGAAGCAAAGTTCATCACCGCGATGGCGTCTCTGGGGGATGGCGATGTCAAACGCAAAGACGTCGCGGCAGAAATGGGAACCACGTCGACCGCAATCAGCATGGCGCGGCGATCGCTCATGGACAAGGGACTCATCGCGCCGTCGTCGCACGGAACGATGCGCTTCACCGCACCCGGATTCGCCGAGTACGTCCGAGAACACGCCGACATCGACGACGCCGGGTGACTCGAGACTCCCGTGGAAAGCACATCGCCCCATCCGCAAACGCGGACGGGGCGATGTACCCAACCTCGGGTGGCTGACGGGACTCGAACCCGCGACAGCCAGGATCACAACCTGGTGCTCTACCAACTGAACTACAGCCACCATTGCCGCTCGCGCGGCGTCGTCGATACTAGCCGGTGGAACCCCCGGAGGCCGAATCCGTTGCTGAATCGGGCCCCAACTGGGCAGCGATCTCCGCGATCTCGCTGGTCGCCGGCCCTGGCGGCGGCACGAATGCCGTCTGGCGGTAGTACTTCAATTCGCGGATCGATTCTTCGATGTCGGCCAGCGCGCGATGCGCCAGACCCTTCTCGGGCTGGCCGAAGTAGATGCGCGGATACCAGCGGCGGCACAGTTCCTTGATCGAGCTGACGTCGATCATCCGGTAGTGCAGGTAGTCGTCGAGCTTGGGCATGTCGCGGGCCAGGAAGCCGCGGTCGGTGGCGATCGAGTTGCCGCACAGCGGCGCTGTCTTGGCCTGCTTGACGTGCTCGCGGATGTAGTCCAGCGCCATCGTCTCGGCGGTGGCGAGGTCGATCGTCGAGGTCCGCACCTCGTCGATCAGGCCCGATTTCGTATGCATCTGCGTGACGACGTCGACCATCGAGGTCAGCGCATCCTCTTCGGCGTGGATCACCACGTCGATCCCGTCGCCCAGGATGTTGAGCTCCGAGTCCGTCACCAGGACCGCGATCTCGATGAGCCGATCGGACTTCAAGTCCAGCCCGGTCATCTCACAGTCGATCCACACCAGTTCGTCACGCACAGCGATCCACACTAATTCCTCGCACCCCACTAAGGTGCGACGCATGGTGACGGAGTCGTCAAGCAATGCTGCGCAGCAGATCGCGGCCGGTTACGCGGGTGAGGGTCCCGCACTCGAACTCGGGTCGGTCGTCGTCGACGGTGCCAGTGATCCCACCGCCCTCGTCCGGATTCCGTTGGCGACGGTCAACCGGCATGGCCTGGTGGCCGGAGCCACGGGAACCGGCAAGACCAAGACGTTGCAGATGCTGGCCGAGCAGCTGTCTGCGGCCGGCGTGCCGGTGCTGATGGCCGATGTGAAAGGCGACCTGTCCGGGTTGTCACGGCCGGGTACCGCGGGCGACAAGATCACCCAGCGGGCCGCCGACACCGGCGATGCGTGGACGCCGGCGTCCTTCCCGGTGGAGTTCCTCTCGTTGGGCACCACCGGCTCCGGTGTGCCGGTGCGCGCGACCGTCAGCAGCTTCGGACCGATCCTACTGTCGAAGGTGTTGGGGCTCAATCAAACTCAGGAGTCGACGCTCGGACTGATCTTCCACTGGGCCGATCGGCAGGGGCTGCCGCTGCTGGACACCAAGGATCTGCGCTCCGTGATCCAGTTCCTGACGAGCGAGCAGGGCAAACCCGAGCTGAAGGCGCTGGGGGCGGTGTCGACGACGACCGCCGGGGTGATCCTGCGCGCATTGGTCAACCTGGAGGCCGACGGCGCGGACACGTTCTTCGGTGAACCGGAGCTCGAGCCCGCCGACCTGCTGCGCGTCGATTCCTCCGGCCGCGGCGTGATCTCGCTGTTCGAACTCGGGGCTCAGGCCACCCGGCCGGTGATGTTCTCGACGTTCCTGATGTGGGTGCTGGCCGATTTGTTCACCACGCTGCCCGAGGTCGGCGACGTCGACAAACCCAAGCTGGTGTTCGTCTTCGACGAGGCTCACCTGCTGTTCACCGACGCGTCGAAGGCGTTCCTGGCCCAGGTCGAGCAGACCGTCAAGCTCATCCGGTCCAAGGGCGTCGGTGTCTTCTTCTGCACGCAGCAGCCCACCGACGTGCCCAAGGACGTGCTGAGCCAGCTCGGCGCGCGCATCCAGCACGCGCTGCGCGCGTTCACCCCGGACGACGAGAAGGCACTGAACAAGACGGTGCGGACCTATCCGAAGACCGACGTCTACGACCTGCAGTCCGCGCTGACGTCCCTGGGCATCGGTGAGGCCATCGTGACGGTGCTGTCGGAGGACGGGGTGCCGACACCGGTGGCCTGGACGCGAGTGCGTGCGCCGCGGTCGCTGATGGACACGATCGGACCCGAGGCGATCGCGGCCGCGGCGGCGGCGAGCCCGCTGCAGGCGGAGTACGGCCAGACCGTCGATCGGGAGTCCGCCTACGAGCGCCTGGCCGCGAAACTGGCGCCGCCCGCACCGCAGCCGCCCGCGGAAGCCCAACCGCAGCAACAGGTTCCGCTGCCGCAGACGTGGGATCTGCCGCCGATGCCGGAACCGGTGCAGCCGCGGGAACCGGGCTTCCTGGACACCGTGATGGACAGTCCGGCGTTCAAGAGCGCCATGCGCTCGGCCGGGACGGTGATCGGCCGAGAGATCACCCGCAGCATCTTCGGCACCGGCCGCCGCCGGCGCCGCCGCTAGTCGCCGCCGAGCTTTTTGTACACCGCGCCGACGATCGGGGCGACGATCGCGCGCGGTGCGTAACCGCTGGCCGCCGACATCGCCTTGGACGTGATGCCGGGAACGACGCGCATCTTGTTGCGGTCCAGTCCGTCCAGCGACTCCTTCGCGGTGTACTCGGTGTCGATCCACAGGAAATCGGGGATCAGGCGCTCGACGAGGGACTGTTCGTCCGGGTCGGGCAGTTCGGTGCGCACCGGCCCGGGTGCCAGCACGGTGACGTGCACGCCCGCGGATTTCACCTCGCCGCGCAGCGATTCACTGAACGTGTTGGCGAAGGCCTTCGTCGCGGCATAGGTGGCGTTGTTCGGGATGGGGGAGTTGCCGGCCGCGGAGCCGGAGATCAGGATGCCGCCGGCGCGGCGCGCGACCATGCCGGGCAGCACTGCGAGCACCAGGTCGTGCACCCCGAGCACGTTCAGCTGCACCTGCTTGCGCTCATCCGCTGGGTCCAGCGACACGACCGGTCCGAACGTCGCGGTCCCGGCGTTGGCGCACAGGATCGAGATCTCCCGCTCGGCGAGCTCCGTGCAGAGCTCTGCTCGCGCGGCCGGGTCGGCCAGGTCGACCGCGCGTACCTCCACCGTCACCCCGTACTCCGCGCGCAGGCGTTCGGCGAGCGCTTCGAGCACCTCGCCGCGCCGGGCGGTGATGATCAGGTGATGGCCGCGGGCCGCGAGCTCGACGGCCAGCGCCTCGCCGATGTTCTGGGACGCGCCGGTGACGACCGCGCGCGCCTGCGCACTGGGTCCGGGTACGGGCATGGGCGCTGACTATATCGTGGGCACCCATGAGCGAGTCGCCTCCGGTCCAGGCTCCCGTCGCCGGTCCGGTGCGATCCCGCGTGGCGGCCTGGGTGCTGTGGGATTTCGGCGCCACCCCGGTCAATGCGATCGTCGTGACGTTCGTGTTCTCGGTGTATCTGACCAACGCCGTGGGTGACGATCTGCCCGGCGATGCCAGCCCCGCGAGCTGGCTGGGCCGGGCGCTGGCCGTGGCGGGCCTGCTCGTCGCGGTGTTCGCTCCCGTCACCGGTGTGTGGGTGGATGCGCCGGGGCGGCGCCGCCGGGCGCTCGCGCTGATCACCGGCGTGATGGTCGTGCTCACCGCGTCGATGAGTCTGATCCGCGACGACAACAGGTTCCTGCTGCCCGGGTTGGTGATGCTCGCTGCGACCGCGGCGCTCAGCGAGCTGGCCACGGTGCCCTACAACGCGATGCTGCGCGATCTGTCCACTGCGCAGACCGCGGGCCGGGTGTCCGGCATGGGCTTGGGTGCGGGCTTCGTCGGCAGTGTGGTCGTGCTGGTCATCGTCTACGTCGGCTTCATCTCCGGCACCGGCGACACCCGCGGTCTGCTGAGCCTGCCCACTGCGGACGGTCAGAACGTGCGTGCGGCAATGCTGTTGGTGGCGGTCTGGTTCGCGTTGTTCGCGCTGCCGCTGTTGCTCCTCGGGCCTGCCGGCCACGGTGCACTGCCGCAGCGGGTGGGCTTCGTCGGCGCCTACCGCCGCATCTGGCAGGAGGTCCGCACCGAGTGGCGCCGCGACCGCAATGTCATCTACTACCTGGGCGCCAGCGCGCTGTTCCGCGACGGTCTGGCCGGAGTGTTCACCTTCGGTGCCGTGCTCGGCGTGCAGGTGTACGGCATCTCGTCTGCCGATGTGCTGCTGTTCGGGATCGCGGCCTGCGTGATCGCGGCCGTCGGCTCCGTCATCGGCGGGTACGCCCATGACCGACTGGGCGCCAAACGGGTCATCATCGTGTCGCTGGTGACGATGATCGCGGTCGGGATCACGCTGATGACACTGTCGGGCGCCGTCGCCTTCTGGGTTCTCGGGCTGTCGCTGTGCCTGTTCATCGGGCCGGTGCTGGCCTCGGCGCGCACGCTGATGATGCGAATGGCGATGCACGGCAAGGAGGGGATCACGTTCGGCCTCTACGCCACCGCGGGGCGCGCCGCCACGTTCCTGGCACCGTGGCTGTTCTCGCTGTTCATCGACATCTTCGACAGTGACCGCGCCGGGCTGGCCGGCCTGCTGGTCGTGCTGACGCTCGGTCTGGTCGCGTTCGCTCCGATCCGGGTGCCCGGACGGCACGTCGACGTTTAGCGCCGCGCCGCCGCGCACACCGTGAGGCCGGCGCCTTCGCGCTGCTGCACCTCGGTTCCGTTGACGGTGATCGAGCACGTCACTTCCCGGCCCACGTTGATGATGCTGACGCTGGCCGAGCGCTCGGCGGGTTCGGGCAGCGAGACCTCACGGGTCCACGGCAGCATCACGTTGAACTCGGTCTGCAGCAGACCACCGGTGTCGACGTAGGTGATGTTGATGACGCGCCCGGTGCCCGACACCGTGTAGACGACGGTGTCGGTGGCGCCGGGGGTGACCGGTGTCGTCGTCTGGTCCGGCAGGCTGGGTTCTGTCGGCGCGGGCACTGTCGAAGATGTCGATGAACAGCGAGAACAGCCACGGTGCCAGGAACGTGGC
>NZ_VKAA01000024.1 GCF_007096635.1 Mycolicibacterium sp. 018/SC-01/001 | reverse complement strand
CCCCGTCCTGACCGACGCCGACCGGCAGTACCTGACCTGCGACGCCACCTGCGAGGCCTGGTTTCACCGCGACGGGCAGGTGATCGGCGCGGGACGATCCACCCGCACGGTCAACCGGCGGCTACGCCGCGCGCTGGAGCACCGCGACCGCACCTGCGTGGTCCCCGGCTGCGGGGCCACCCGCGCGTTGCACGCCCACCACCTGGTGCACTGGGAGGACGGCGGACCCACCGAACTCTGGAACCTCGCCCTGGTGTGCCCGTATCACCACCGCGCCCATCACCGCGGACTCATCACGCTGACTGGCCCCGCCGATCAACTCGTCGTCACCGACGCCGCCGGCCGAGCCCTGACCTCAGCGTCGCTGGCCAGAACCCCGACACGGCCTCCGCCGGACGTCACACCGTGCCCCGGCCCGACCGGCGAACGCGCCCGATGGTGGTGGTACCAACCCTACGAACCCCGCCCACCCGACGACTGACTCAGAGTGCCGGACGTTTCTGTCGGTACCCCCGCTTAGTGTTCCGCGTGGGGGCAGACAACGAAGGAGAGACGATGATCGCACTCGACGCTTCAACGCTCGATGCATACCTCGCCGAAGACAGCGAGGGGCCCGTGGTGATGCTGAATCTGTTGCGCTTCAGGCCCGATGGAGGCCAGGACACCTACGCCCGGTACATCGAGCAGTTCGGTACGTCCGGTGTGCAGAGCCGGTACGGGGTCGACGTGCTCTATGCCGGCGCCGGTGGTGTCGCATTGGCGGCCGAGCCGGGCCAGGACTGGGACATGGTCCTGCTGGTGCGCTACCCCAGCCGTCAGCATTTTCTCGACATGATCGACGATCCCGACTACCAGCGCTTCGAACACCTGCGTGCCGACGCGCTCGTCGAGGCGGTGCTGCAAGCGACCACGCCGGTCGCGGCGTAACGGCCGCGGGCCAGCGCTGCTGCCGGCACCGCCGCAGCCAGCAGCAGCACGGCCGCCATGCCGATGTAGGTGAGAACGCCGGCCGCCGTACACACCTTAGCGCCTGCTACTGCAGCACCGGGAATGGTTGCCGCCTCGAGGATTTCGGCACCGGCAATGGTCAGCACGGCTGCCCCGAGCGCCATCACGACCGACACCAGACCGGCAACGGTGCCCTGCCGTTCGGGTGCCGTATGGCGCGTCGCCACGATGTAGCCGGACGCTCCGATCGCGCCCGCCGCCGCCCCCAGCCCGGCAGCGCAAGCGAGCGCCACAGGCAGAACCGACACCCCGACGGTCATCGCGACCGTGGCCGCAGCGCTGAGGGCGATGCCGCCCAGTAGGGTGGCCGCCGGCCCGATCCGTCCCGCCAGCCAGCCCGACGTGACACCTCCAACCGCGATGCCGAGGTTGGCCACGGCGAAGAGCGCCGCAACGGCCCCGGCGAGCCCATAGCCCAGATCGAGCTCGGCAGGCACGTGACCGATCACCCCGAACAGATGCAGAAGGCAGCGGAACGCCCCGCCGGCCAGCACCAGCGCCGCCAGCGTGAGAAGTACTGGGCGACTCAGTGACCGCAGGTCGACGATCGGCTCGGCGATCCGATAGGAGCGAACAAGCCACCCCGCCAATGCGATCAGGCCTGCGGCCAGCAAAACGGATGGCCACGCTGACAGCCAGCCGGAGTCGCGGCCCAGACTGACGTAACCGAGGACGCCACCGAGACAGCCGCCGAGCAGTAGCGCTCCTGGGACATCGACGCGACCAGCAGAACGGACCGGCGACTCAGGCAGCACCTTCGCCACGCCCACCGCCGCGACTACGGAAAGGAGACCCGCCACGACGAAGACGCCGCGGTCGCCGAAGCGCTCGATGACAGGCGTCATCAGCACCGGCTCGATCATGCCCACGACCGACGAGCTGGACGTCACCAGCCCCACCACGAACATCGCCTCGCGCGGCGGACGCACCTGCACGACGAGGGCGACGGTCAGGAACGCCGCGGCATAGCCTGCCCCCTGGAGGACGCGACCCAGTATGAAGATCCACAGGGTGGGTGCGACGACGCACAGAAGCGCTCCCCCGCACGCAACCAGCAAAGTACCGACGAGCATTCTGCGCTTGCCGTGGACGTCGGCGGCCTTGGCCAATAGAGGCGACCAGATGGCGCCGGCGAGCAGCGCGCTCGTCGTCAGCCAGGCCCCCTCATCGGTGTCGAAGCGATCCAGCAGATGCGGGATGACCATCATCGGTGACCCCACCACCACGTCGGCGACGACGTTGGCGAGGATCAGAACCGCCGACCACCGGACGATTTTCTTCATCGACCAGCGCTGCGCTGCAAGATCTCTGACGGACGGCCCAGGTCGTCGTCGGTCAACTCGAGGCTCGTCGCAGCACTGCGAAGCGGCTTCTGCAGTAGGCCAATCAGGCCGAGCCGCTGCAGCAGGGGCACCGCGCACAGCTTTGCGTTGCGCCGCAGGAGTTGACCGGGCGTGCGCGCGAGCACGGTGCCGTCGGTACGCAGTGCCAGGTCCTGATTCTTGGTGACGTAGTCGCGCAGACGGCGTTCGTAGGCGATGAAGGCGTCCTGCGGCCGCTCGTGTGCGCACAGCTCACGTGCCAGCACATAGGCGCCCGCGATCGCGATGCTGGTGCCCTGACCCGAGAGGAACGCCGGCGCGTAGGCCGCGTCACCGACCAGTGCGACCCGACCCTCGCTCCAACGCGGCATGCGCACTTGACTGACCGTGTCGACGTAGACGTCGCCCGAATCGCTCATGGTGTCAAGGACTTCCGCTGTGCGCCAGCGATCCTCGGCGAAGGCAGTGCGGAACGCATCGGCGACGGCGGCGCTGTCGCGACGATCGATCGTGCCCGGCGCCGGATGCACGAACGTCGCGAACGCGCGACCTGGCGCGCCGTCGAAGGGGCGTTCGACGAGCACGGTGCGTCCCGGATGCGAGTAGAAGAACCCGGCCCCCGGTGCGAATGCATCGTCGGGCAGATCCCAGACCGCCACGTAGGGCCCCAGGTGACGTAGATAGCGATCCTCCGGGCCGAAAGCGAGCGCGCGGACGTTCGAGTGGATCCCGTCGGCGCCGATCACGACGTCGACGATCTCGGCGGGACGGCGTTCGAACGTCACCTCGATCCCGGAATCGAGTTCGCGCAGTGCGGTGATCGACTCGGAGAACACGTATTCGACCCTGTCGGCGCTCGCCTGGAAAAGCACCGCACTCAGTTCTGCCCGGGAGATCTCGACGTCACCTTCCCCCGAGGAGCCGAGCAGATTGCCGTAATCGAGCGTGCAGAGACGGTGACCGCGCGGGCTGAGCAGAGCCACGGGCACGTGTCGGTAGCGATGCTCGACCAACTGCTCGTGAAGACCCATCCGGGTCACGACGTCGACGGCGGCACCACGGACGTCGACAGGATAACCGCTGGTGCGCAACTGATCTGCGCGCTCGACAACTGTGACGTGCCAGCCCGCCTCGGCCAGCCAGAACGCCAGAACAGGGCCGGCGATGCTCGCGCCGGAGATCACAGCTTTACGTGTCATGAGAGCCTCGGAGTCGTCGGACGGAATAAGCTACATAAATGTCGCTTACGTTCGCCACGGTAGCGCTGTGCGTTAAGCTACGCAAGTGTCCTCTAAAGCTGCGGTGTCGCACCGTCGGCGTGGCGCCGAACTCGACTCGGCGATCCTCGATGCCGGCTGGGAACAACTCCTCGAGGCCGGTTACACCGGCTTCACGATCGACGCCGTGGCCGCCAGGGCGCAGGCAGCACGCTCCGTGCTGTATCGCCGCTGGCCGACGCGGTTGGACCTTCTCGAGGCCGTGATCCGCCGGCGCGGCGAAACCGACATCATCGGCGTCCCCGACACCGGAACCTTGCGCGGTGACGTCATAGCGGTGCTCACCGAGTTCAGCGATCGGCGAGCGCGCACGATGGGCCTGTTCGCCGCTCTGTTGGGTGCCTACTACGACGAGGCGGGCATGCCACCGGCGAAACTACGTGAAATTTTCGTGCCCGACGGGCCGAGCATCATGACGCAGATCGCCGAATGTGCCGTTGCCCGAGGCGAATTGGCGGTGATGCCGCCGCCGCGCATCCTGAATCTGCCCGCGGACCTGCTGCGCCACGAGCTGTTCATGACCATGGCGGCGGTACCGCAGGACACGATCACCGAGATCGTCGACGACGTGTTCCTGCCGCTGGTCAGCCGGCGGTGAGTCAGCTGGTGGCTTGCGCGGGCTCGTACGAGCAGATCGCGTCGACCTTGTCGGCGGAGGCGCTCTGCGGGTCGAATTCGTAACCCAGCCACTCCCTGGCGAGCCGGCGGGCGAGTTCGAGACCGATCACCCGCTGCCCGAAGCACAGCACCTGCGCGTTGTTCGACAGCACGGAGCGCTCCACCGAGAAACTGTCGTGGGCAGTGACCGCCCGGATACCCGGCACCTTGTTGGCGCTGATCGCCACCCCGAGCCCGGTGCCGCAGACCAGCAGCGCCCGATCGGCCTTGCCGTCGGCGATCAGCCGCGCAGCCGCTACCGCGACGTGGGGGTACGCGGTGTTCTCGTCGGCGCCGACGCCGACGTCGGTCACCTCGGCGACCCGCTCGTCAGCCTGGAGATCCTTTTTGAGCGCTTCCTTGTAGTCGAAGCCGGCGTCGTCGGAACCGACGACGATGCGGAGACCTGCCACGATGGTCACTCCCCTTTCGCTGTTGCGCGTGTCGAATCGAAGGTGCCGGCGACGGTGCGCAGGCACATCGCCAGGGACGTCGCACCCGCGTCCGGGGTACCCACGCTGCGCTCGGCCAACGGACGAGCCCGACCCACCTTGGGCCGCATGTCGGCGGTGGCCTGCGCGGCTTCGGTTGCCACCTCGGCCGCCTCACCCCACGCCTGCTGCCACGACGTTCCGTCGGCGACGTGGCGCTCGAAGTCCTCGACGAACGGCAGCAAGGCGTCCAGCATGGTCTTGTCTCCCGGGGCAGCGCCCCCGAGCGACACCAACGCGTCGTAACCGTCGCGCATTCCGCCGGCCACGGCCTCTCCATCGGGCCGGCCCGTGTCACCCAGACGTGCACCGAGAGCCGACAGCAATGCACCCCACAGCACCCCGGAAGTGCCACCCGCCTTCGCTGCCCACTCTTTGCCGGCCTCGGCGAGCACCGAACCCTGACCACCGCCGGCGTCGACCGCCCGCTGCGCTGCTGAACAGGCGGCAGACGAGCCCTTAACCATTCCCCTGCCGTGGTCACCGTCACCGGCGACAGCGTCGATCCGGCCGAGTTCGTCCTCGGCATCGGCGAGCATGTCGGCCATCGCGGTCAAGGCGCGCAGCACCACCTCCGCACCGCGACGGCCCTCGTCGTCGGCCAGCTCGTCCAACGCCGGCGCTGAGGATCCGGCCTCGAGTTCCTCCGCGCTGCGGCGCTCACCGGTGCTCGCGGCGTCCGCCGGTGCGCCCTTGCGGTAGGCCGGGGTGTCGGCGGGGGCGGTCCAGTAGCGCTCCAGTTCCTCGTCGAGCCACATTACCGTCAGCGAGCAGCCGGCCATGTCCAGGCTCGTGACCAGTTCGCCCACTTCGGGTTCGACGATCTCGAAGCCGCGCTCCCGCAGCAGCCGCGCGACGGTCCCCCACACGACGAACAGCTCTTCGTACTTCGTGCGGCCCAACCCGTTCAGGATCACCGCGAGCCGCGTCGAGGTCGCGTCGGGACGATCGGCGAGCACACCGTCGACGAGTGTCTGGGCCAGCGACTCAGCGGTCGGCATCGGCTCGTCGGCCACCCCCGGCTCGCCGTGGATGCCGAGCCCGACACCCATCTTGCCCTCGGGCACCGTGAACAGCGGGTGGTCGGCGCCGGGCATCGTGCACCCGTCGAACGCGACGCCCAGCGTGCGCGTCGCCGCGTTCGCCGCCTCGGCGACCCGGACCACGCCGGCGAGATCGAGGCCCTCCTCGGCGGCGGCGCTGGCGCACTTGAACACGGTGAAATCGCCGGCGATACCGCGCCGTTTGGCCTCTTCGCCCCGCGGCGCGCTGGCGACGTCGTCGGTGACGGCGAAGTACTCCGCCTCGATGCCCTCACCACGCAACTGCGTCACCGCGAGACCGAAGTTCATCACATCGCCGGCGTAGTTGCCGGTGGTCAACAGCACGCCCGCATCGCCGTGGGCGGC
This sequence comes from Mycolicibacterium sp. 018/SC-01/001, assembly GCF_007096635.1. Taxonomy (GTDB): domain Bacteria; phylum Actinomycetota; class Actinomycetes; order Mycobacteriales; family Mycobacteriaceae; genus Mycobacterium. The sequence goes on along the minus strand of NZ_VKAA01000024.1, from coordinate 77,201 downwards.
GCGCGCCACCGACGCCGCCTCCTCTGCCGACGGCGAGGTGAAGATGTTGCCGACGACGGCTCCGTCGGCGAAACCGACACCGACCGTTCCGCAGAACGCCGGGTAGTGACCCGATCCGCCACCGATGACGACGGCGACCTTGCCCGGGCGGGTCCGGTGCGCGCGCACCACGCCGCCGGGCACCCCGGCGACGTAGCGCGCGTTGGCGTCGAGGAAGCCGGCCAGCATGTCCTCGGTGAAGCGCGCCGGGTCGTTGTACAGCTTGGTCATCGCAATCGCTCCCCGGTCTCGGCGTCGAACAGGTAGACCCGCTCGGCCGGCGCGGTCACCGACACCTGCTGCTCGGACTCATGGCTCTGCTCGGCCGGGGTCTGCACCACGATACCGTCCTCGATTCCTGCGACCGTGGTGGTCGCCAGGCCGAACTCGAGAAGGTGTTCGAAGTAGGCGACGGTCGCCGCGAGCCCCTCGCCACCCCGCTCGGCCAGCGCGCAATCCTGCGGGCGGATGCCGACCGTGACCGCGGTGCCGTCACCAACCGATGTCGCCGACGTCGCCAGAGACCCTGCACCCGAACCGATCTCGACGTGAACGACACCGTCACGGACCCGCGCGACGCCGGGCAGCACGTTGATCGCCGGCTCGCCGACGAAGCCGGCGACGAACAGGTTCGCCGGATCGTCGAACACCTCGTCGGGCGTGCCGAACTGCTGCACGACGCCGCCGTCCATCACGGCCAGCCGATCCGCGAGCGACAGCGCCTCGACCTGATCGTGGGTGACCACGATGGTGGTGTAACCGAATTCGCGCTGGAGGACCTTCAGTTCGCGCCGCACCCGGTTGCGTGCGGACGCGTCGAGGTGGCTCAACGGCTCGTCGAGAAGCAGTACCGGCGGGTTGCGAACCAGCGCACGCGCCAACGCCACCCGCTGCTTCTGACCGCTCGACAGACTGGCGGGGCGCAAGTTCATCAGGTCGTTCATCTCGAGCCGGTCGCTGATCGAGGCGACCATCTTCTCGGCGCCCTTGACCTTGCGCGCCTTCAAGCCATAGAGCAGGTTGTCGCGCACCGACAGCGGCGGGTAAAGCGCGTAACTCTCGAAGCCCACGCCGATCCCGCGCTTGGCGGCGGGCAGCTGGGAGATCTCGCGATCGCCGATCTTGATGGAACCGCTGGTGACCGTCTCCAGACCGGCGATCATCCGCAGCGTGGTGGTCTTGCCGCAGCCCGACGGCCCGAGCAGCGCGACGAGCTCACCCGGCCGGATGTCGAGGTCGATGCCCTTGACCGCGGTCACAGCATCCCGCCCGCGGGACGAGTAGGTCTTGACCAGGTCGCGCAGCGTGAGACTCTGCGCGGTCTGCTGCTCGGTGGTGTTCGTCGCGACGCTCATCACACTGCCTCCAGGGTCTGGTCACTGAACCGGCTGGTGTCCCCGTCACCCGGGGAGAAGACGTGCACGTCGGACTCGGCGATGCGCATCGTGACGTCGTCGCCTTCACCGACGCCGTGGCGTCCCGAGGTCAGCGCGATCAGCTGGGCACCGCCCACGTCGACGGTCAGTTCGATGTTGCGGCCGAGTCGCTCGGCCAGCAGGACCCGGCCCCGCAGCGAGCCCTCCCGGCTGGTGACATGGATATCGCAGGGGCGCAATCCCACTCGCACCCGGGTGCCGCGCTCGCAGCGCACGTCCGACGGGACGGGCACGTCGAGGGAGCCGTCACCCAGCCGGATACGACCGTCGTCGACGACACCGTCGAGCAGGTTGATCTCGGGCTGGCCGAGAGCACGCGCGACGAAGGTGTCGGCGGGCCTGCGCCAGATCTCCTCCGGCGTACCGATCTGCACGATCCGGCCCTCGCGCATCACCGCGATCCGATCGCCCAGTGCCAGCGCCTCCTGGTAGTCGTGCGTGACGTAGATGGTGGTGGTGTTCGACATCGCGCCGAGTTGCTTCAGTTCGGCGCGCATCGCTGCCCGTAGCTTGGCGTCCAGATGGCTCAGCGGCTCGTCGAGCAGGTAGACATCGGCGGGGCGGACCAGCACGCGGCCCAGGGCCACGCGTTGACGCTGACCGTTCGACAGCTCCCGGGGCAGTCGGTTCTTCAGGTGATCGATGCCCAGTGTCGTGGTGACCTGATCGATGCGCTTGGCACGCTCGGCCTCCGAATACTTGCCGGTGCGGCCCGATTTGAGCGGCGACGCCAGATTCTCCGCGACGGTCTTCTGCGGATACAGCGCATAGCTCTCGAACGCCATCGCGACGTTGCGGTGGTACGGCTCCACCGCCGTCATGTCGACTCCGCCGATCGTGACGGAGCCGGAGTCGACGTCGACGAGGCCGGCGATCGACTTCAGCGTCGTGGTCTTGCCGGCCCCGCTGGGACCGAGGATCACGAAGAACTCGCCGTCGGCGATGTCGAGCGAGATGCCGTCGACGGCGCGGACGTCCTTGCCATAGGTCTTGCAGATGTCGGTGACCTCGACTGTGGCCATCAGGCTTTCACCGCCCCGAATGACAGGCCCCGCACCAGGTATCGCTGGATCGTCAGCGCGAGGACGAGTGGTGGCAGCGCGGCGATCAACGCCGCGGCGGCCGTGAGGTTGTAGTACGCCTGGCCGCCGCCGCCGAGGAACTTGGTGATGGCGACGGTGACGGTGCCGGCATTGCTGTCGGCCAGGATCAGCGGGAAGACGTAGTTGTTCCAGGCGAAGATGAACGCCAGCAGCGCTGCGGCGGCGATCCCGGGGCGCACGATCGGCAGCGCGACCATCAGGAACGCGCGGCGGCGGGTGTAGCCGTCGAGGAGCGCGGCCTGTTCGAGATCCTCGGGCAGGTCCTGGAAGTAGGACCGCAGGATCCACACCACCAGCGGCATGGTGACCAGCTGCAGCACCCAGATCATGCCGACCTTGGTGTCGAACAACCCGATCTGGTTGTAGATCACGAACAGCGGCACGATCACCATGAGCTCCGGGGCGAATCGGAACGACAGCATCTGGAACATCAGGTCATTGGACCCCCGGTACTGCCAGCGGCCCGCGGCGTAGGCGGCGGGGATGCCGATCACCAGCGACACGATCACTGCGCCACCACAATTGAGCAAGCTGGTCAGCAGCGAGGCTTTGAAGTCGACGCTGGTCATCTGTGTGCCCTTGTCGGACACCACCGTGGCGAAGTTCGACCACGTCGGGCTGAACGAGAAGTACGTCGTGGTCTGCTGTTCGGCGTTCTTGAGCGCCAGCATCAGCATCCAGAAGATCGGGAACAACGAGAAGATGAACCAGATCACCAGACCCACGTCGGCGGCGACAGCACCGATGGACCAGCGCCGCTGGCCGGGCTGCAGTTCGGCTCGAGACAGGTTGAGGGCCATGACTTCTACGACTCCGCTCCGGCAGCGCGGCGCTGCGCCTTTCCGAGCACGCTCACCAGGTAGCGCGCGGTGATGAACACGATGATCCACAGCAGCAGCATGTAGGTGCTGCCGCGGGAGTAGTCCAGGTTGATGATCGAGTCCTCGAAGGCGCCGATCTGCAGGGTGCGGGTCGCGACACCGGGACCGCCCGCGGTGAGCACGAAGATGTGGTCGAAGACCTTCAGGTTGTCCATGAACCGGAAGATCACCGCGACGAGGATGTAGGGCCACAGCATCGGCAGCATCAGCTTGCGGAACATGTAGAACCAATTGGCGCCGTCGACGTCGGACGCCTCGAACGGCTCCTTCGGCAGCGACCGGATGCCCGCCAGCACCAGGATCGCCACGAACGGGGTGAAGATCCAGACATCGACCAGGATCACCGAGAACAGCGCGTTGTTCGCCGAGAGCCAGTCGAACGTGTTGCCCAGGCCGAGAACGTGATTGAGGATGCCGAACTGCGGGTTGAACATCAGCTTCCACATCACACCGGCGATCACCGGCGCGATCATCAACGGCAGGATCAGAACCCTCTCGAAGATCTTGCCGATGATGCTCGAGCGGTTGAGCAGCAAGGCCAGTCCGACGCCGAGCACCGTCTCGATCGCGGTCGCGGCGATGGCGAAGATGGCGGTGACCTTGACGCTCTGCCAGAACACCTGGTCGCCGAGCACCGAGGCGAAGTTGTCGAACCACACGAAGTGCGGATTCGGGTTCACGGCAGCGTAATTCAGGAAGGCGTAGTACGCGCCGACGAAGAACGGGTAGAGGATCCCGATGACGATCACCAGCGCGGGGATCGACAGCAGGTAGGGCCGCAGCTTGCGCCGCCACGTCGGCACCTCCGGGAGCGTGCGGCCACCGCCGCCGGCATCCGGGCGCGGCGAGGCCGCGGGCGCCTTGGATGTCTGAGTCGTCATCGATGCCAGAGCTCCTAGAGGTTGACCTTGGACGTGTTGGTCTTGGCGAGGCTGCGCAACCGGGACGCCGCGTCCTCACCGCCGTAGATGTCCTGCAGCGCCACCGCCCAGTTCTGCGTGGTGTCGAAGAACTTCTTCTGCGGGGTGAACTGGATCTTGGACTGGCCGATGACGGTTTCGAACGCCTCCAGATAGCCGAACTGGTCCGCGGCGACGCGCTTGAAGGTGGTGTCGAACACCGACTTGCGCACCGGGTCGGCGTAGGTGCCGCCCTCGACGGCTTTGTTCATCGACTCCTTGCCGGTGGCCCACTGGATGAACAGCCAGGCCGGCAGCTTGTTTCTCGAGTTGGCGCTCATCGCCCAACTCCACGTCCACAGGTTGGTCTTGTAGTTGCCGTCCGGACCGGCGGGGCCCGCGTACCACGCGATGTTGCCGGCTTCCTTGCTCGCCCCCGGCTTGTTCTTCGGGTAGGTGGCGCTGTCGGCGTCGTAGACCATCATCGCCTTGCCGTCGCCGAGATCGCCTGTGGCGTTGGGATAATCGTAGGTGGTCCACGATGTCGGACCGGCTTCGTGCTGCATCGCGATCCACTTCTTGGTGAAGTCGATGGCCTTGTCGCTGTCCATCTCGGCGATGAGCTCCGAGCCGTTCCATTTGTAGTCGACCGCGCCTTCGCGCGTGTACTGCGTCATGAAGCCGGGGTGGATCGTCGCCCACGACTTCGAGCCGCGCGTGGAGATGCCGTACCGGTTCTGCGATCGATCGGTCAGGTCGACGGCCAGCTGGATGAAGTCGTCGAGGTTGTCGGGCAGTTTGGTGATGCCCTTCTCGTCGAAGATCCGCTTGTTGTAGGCGACCACGTTGTTCTCGAATCCCCACGGGATCGCCCACTGCCCACCGGTGCCCAGCGGCTGACCCAGCTCGAAATCCCACCGGGTCGAGGTACGCAACCCATCGAAGATGTCCTCGAAGTCGTACTCGGCGTTGGTGGCGGCACTGTTGGCCAGCCACGGGTTGAGATCCTCGATCCACCCGGGCGGGCCGTACTGCCAGATGAAGTACGCGCCGAGCATGAACGCGTCGTGTTTGCCCGACCCGCCGGCCAACTCGGTGTTCAGCTTGGTGAAGTAGTCCGCCTCGGGCACCAGGTCGACGTTGACGTTGATGCCTGTCAGCTCGGTGAACTCCTTGAGCAGAGGCTGATACGAGAGCTGGTAGGGATGCGGGGTCTGCAGGATGTTGATGGTCGACCCGGCCGCCTTGCGCCAGTCGAACCCACCGGTCACCGCGTCGGCGCCGTTGGGCAGGCTGGCCTTGCCGCCGACACCGCAGGAGCTGAGCAGCGGCACACTCGCCGCCGCCGCGCCGGCGACACCCAGGGCCGTGAGCATCTTCCTGCGTGAGAACTGCTGACCCGGTGGGAAATTCGAAGAAGGGCTCATCGATGGTCCTTATCTCAGGCGGGGATCAGGGAGACCTTGACCGATTCCTTGCCACTGGCCACCAGGTCGAGCCCCTGCTGGAACTCCGTCAGCGGCAGCTGGTGGGTGCAGATCTTGTCCATGGGCAGCACGCCGGACTCGATCATCCTGATGGCCGCCGGCCAGCAGTAGGGGCCCAGATGTGCTCCGAGCACGTCGAGTTCCTTGTCGTCGCTGATGATGCTCCAGTCGACGGTCACGTCGCTGCCGAAGACGCCGTACTCGACGTACCGGCCGAGCTTGCGTAACAGGTTCAGCCCCTGAGGCACTGCCGACGGATGCCCGGTGCCCTCGAGGTACACGTCGGCTCCGTAGCCGTCGGTCAGGTCCTTGACGATCGCGACCGGATCCTGCTCGGCGATGTTGATCGTGATGTCGGCACCGCACAGCTTGGCGAGCTCGAGTTTCTCGGGTGCCATGTCCAGCGCGATGACGTGCATCGGGTTCTTGGCCCGCGCGCCGGCGACCATGCCCAGACCGATCGGGCCGCAGCCGGCGACCACCACGACGTCTTCAAAGAGGATCTGCGCGCGCTCCACGGCGTGCAGTGAGCACGACAGCGGTTCGGCAAAGGCGGCGTGGTGTGGCGCGACGTCGGGAGAAACCTTGTGCACCAATGCTTCTGCGGGATACACCATGTAGCTGGCCATCGCGCCCGGGGTCCGGCGCTTGAAGCCGTAGAGATCGTGCGGCTGGCACATGTGGTACTGGCCGCGCTTGCAGAAGCGGCATTCCCAGCACGGCACGATCTGCTCGGAGACCACCCGGTCGCCGACTTCGATGCCCCAGCGGGATGCGGCAGCCTCGTCGAGATCGACGACACGACCGACGAATTCGTGGCCGGGGATGACCATCGTCTCCGCCCAGGCGGGCCGGTTCTCGTCGCCCCAGAACTTGGCCGCGCCGTGATAGCACTTCAAGTCACTGGCGCAGATGCCGACCGCTTCGACTTTGATCAGCGCCTCACCGGGGCGGCGCTGGGGAACCGCCACCTCCTCGAGTCGGTAGTCGTGGGGGCCGTGGCAGATGACTGCCTGCATCTTCTCGGGGATCTGAGCGGACGACATCTGATCGGACAACGCGGGTTCCTCCCTCTGTGTTCGGAGTCACAGTAGCGAAGCCGGTGCACATCTGTCCAGAACATCTGTTCAGTGAATTTCTTTCCTGAGCAGACGTTCGGTGTCATACTTTGCCCATGCCCCGGCCGTCCGCGCCCGCCGCCTCGTCGGCGAAATCGGATGGTGGCGCGCCCGAGACGGAGAGCAGTCACTTCTCGGCCACCATGCTGTACACCGCCGCGCGGCTCTACTACGAGGACGAGGCGACACAGGCCGAGATCGCCGAGAAGCTGGGCACCAGCCGGGCGACCGTGAGCAGACTGCTCGCCGAGGCGAAACGTCAAGGCATCGTGCGCATCGAGGTGGTTCCCCCGGCCGAGGCCCGCGCGGGCGAACTGGCCGACCGCGTGGCCCGCGCGCTCAACCTGAACACCGTCTATCTCTCGCCGCCGTTGCCCGCACCCGGTCCCGGCCGCAGCACGGTCGACATCATGGGCCGAGTTCTGGCGCCTGCCGCGGGCCGCGCGCTCAGCGAAGCGGGTTTGCTCCCGGGCGACGTCCTACTGGTGTCCTCCGGCCGCACGGTCTACGAGCTGGCCCAGCACGAACTCACCCCGCTGCCGGGTGTGGTGGTGGCACCGACCGTCGGCGGCAACGACCAGCCCTACGAGTGGTACCAGACCAACGAGATCACCCGACTCGTCGCCAACCGCGTCGGCGGACGCGCCAACTACCTGTTCGCACCCGCCCTGCCGGGACCCGCCCTCTACGATTCGCTGCTCGACGATCCGAGCATCCAGCGGGTGCTGCACCAGTGGCCGCACGCGCGGTGTGCACTGATGGGTGTCGGAGCGCCTCCTCTGACCCGTTCGGACATCCCGCAGTTCGTTCCCACCGATTCGACATCGCTGCGCACCGCTGTCGGCGACGTCTGTTCGCGCTTCTACGACCGCACCGGGGCACCAGTCGACTTCGACGGCGCGGAACGGCTCATCGCCCTCGAATTGGAGACGTTGCGCCACATCCCGGTCACCATCGCGGTGGCGATCGGGAAGGACAAGGTCGAGTCCATCGCCGCCGGAGCCCGCGGCGGCTACTTCAACAGGCTCGTCACCGACCCGGGTACGGCTGAAGCCCTGCTCGCGGCCACCGATGGCACGGCAGCACAGGAGGTTTCGTGACCAGCACCGTAGAGCGGCGGTATGCCGGCGCCATGCGACTGGACGGTAAGCGCGCGCTCATCACGGGCGCCACGAAGGGCATCGGCGCCGACATCGCCCGTGCCTTCGCCGCCGCAGGCGCCCGTCTCATCCTGAGCGGGCGCGACGAGTCCGACCTGGCATCCGCGCGCGAGGCACTGAGCGACGAGTTCGGTGTCCCGGTGCGGTCCACGGCTGTCGACCTCGCCGAACCGGACGGCCCGACGACGTTGTCCCGCAGCGCTACCGACGCCTTCGGCGGCATCGACATCCTGGTCAACAACGCCGGTATCTCGGTGCCCGAAGCTGTCACGGCCACCACGGCCGAGAACTTCGACGCCACCATCGCGGTCAACCTGCGGGCTCCCGCACTGCTGGCCGCCCAGGTGGGTGCGGTGATGGTCGAGCAGGGCACCGGCGGTGCCATCGTCACCGTCGCCTCGGCGGCCGCGCTGGCGCCGCTGCCCGACCACTACGCGTACTGCGCATCCAAGGCCGGCCTGGTGATGGCCACCAAGGTCCTGGCCCGCGAGCTCGGACCGCACGGAATCCGCGCGAACTCGGTGTGCCCGACCGTCGTCCTCACCGACATGGGCCAGCGGGTGTGGGGCGAGGAGGCCAAGGCCGCGCCGATGATCGCCCGGATTCCGCTGGGCCGCTTCGCCGTTCCGCACGAGGTGTCCGATGCGGTGGTGTGGCTGTGCTCCGACGCGGCGAGCATGATCAACGGCGTCGACCTGCCCGTCGACGGCGGCTACACGATGGGCTGACCCGGCTCAGCCGGTGGCGTCGTCAGCGGCGAGCCTGTGCACCTGTTCGCGCGTCGCGGGATACAGCTGCGCCCAGGTGCCGAACAGGTCCTCGTAGCGTTCCCGGTTGCGGGGGTCCGGCGTGATCTCTTTCTCGATCGTGGCCCAGTCCGTATCCGGCGGCACGAGTCCGACCCCGATGCCCGCCAGTAATGCGTCGCCGTAGCTGGCCCCGATCGCCTGCTCGGGCACCAACTGCGTGCGGCCCGTGACGTCACTGACCGCCTGCGCCCAGACCGGGCTCTTCAACCCGCCGCCCACCGCGACGGTGCGGGTCGCCGAGTGCGCGTCGTCGAACCGGTCGAGGATCTGCCGGATGCCGAAGGCGATGCCCTCGTAGGCCGCCCGGAACAGATGCCCGCGCCCGTGCCGCAGCGTGAGCCCGGCCAGCACCCCGCGGGCGTTCGGATCGAACACCGGGGTGCGCTCACCCGCGAGGTACGGCAGCATCAGCAGACCCTCACTGCCCGCCGGCACGGCGAGCGCCTCGGCGGTCAGCTCCTCGAAAGACGGCTTCCCCGTGAGCGATTGCAGCCAGCTGATCATCGTGCCGGCCGTCGACGTGCCTGCGGCGAGCGCCAGCGTGCGCGGATCGACTCCCGCAGTCGTCCACAGCGTGGGATCGCTGTGGTACTCGTCGATCACCTGAACCAGGAACATCGTCGACCCGTACATCAGCATCTGATCTCCGGGGCGGCGCACACCGACCGAGAACGCCTCGGAGTACGCGTCGACCGTGCCCGCGGCGACCGGGACCCCTGCCGGCAGACCGGTCTCGCGCGCAGCCGCGGCACTCACCCGTCCGACGATGTCGCTCGGCCACACCAGGGAAGGCAGCGGCAGCGGCCCGCAGATGCGCTGTGCCCACTCGGTGTTCCACTCGAAGTCCCGGGTGGCGTACAGCGGATCGCACTGGCTGGCGGTGTGGTGATCCATCACGTACTCGCCGGTGAGTTTCGCGGCGATGTAGGAGTTCGAGCCGTACCAGCCGGCGGCCGCGTCGAACACCTCCGGTTCGTGGTGGCGCACCCATTCGAGCTTGGGCCCCACGGCCTGACTGGACAGCAGGGTGCCGGCCCGTTCGAGGATCTTCTCTTCGCCCAATTCTGTTGTCAGCGACTCGATTTCAGCATGTGCGCGAGTGTCGATACCGTACAGGATGGCGGGCCGCAGGGGGCGTAGATCGGCATCGCAGAGCACCAGGCACGGTCCGACACCGCTGACACAGACGCCGGCCAGCGTCGCCCCGGCGGGTTGGCTCGCCATCAGCGCGGCGCTGATCGTGCACACCTCCCGCCACCACACCGCCTCGGCGTCGACCTCGGCCCACCCCGGCCGTGGCAGGTCCATGCCGTGGCTGATGGTCTCGGTGGCGAGCACGGTGCCCGCGCTGTCGACGAGAACGCCCTTGGTGCTTCCGGTACCCATGTCGATGCCGAGCAGCGTGTCCACGACCCAACCCTACGTGGGAGAGCAGAATCCCCGGGGTGGACTTCCGCCGACTGCAACTCCTTCTCGCGCTGTCACGCCTCGGTTCGATGCGGGCGGTCGCCGACGAGTACCACCTGACCACGTCAACGGTGTCGGCGCAGATCGCTGCCCTCACCCGTGAGACCGGCACGCAACTGATCGAGCCGCAGGGCCGCCGGGTGCGCCTGACACCGGCGGGACGCCGCCTCGCCGATCACGCGGTGACCATCCTGGCCGCGGTGGACCGCGCCCGACTCGACCTCGACGCCGATGCCGACCCGGCCGGCACGGTCCGGGTCGGGGGGTTCGCCACCGGCATCCGCGTGTCGCTGCTGCCGGTCGTCGCCGACTTCCGGGCCCGATTGCCGCAGGTGGAGTTCATCATCAGCGAATACGAACCCGTCGAAGCGTTCCGGTTGCTGACCGCCGACGATCTCGATCTGGCCCTCACCTATGACTACAACCTCGCGCCGGCCTCCCCTGGTGCGCTGCTGGAAACGGCGCCGCTGTGGTCGATCCGCTGGGGCCTGGGCGTGCCGGCCGACACCGCCCGCACCATGACCGCACTGGCCGATTACGCCGACCACACGTGGATCGTGAACTCCCGCAACACCGCCGACGAGGATGCCGTACGCACGCTGGCGTCGCTGTCGGGTTTCACGCCGCGCATCGCCCACCAGATCGACAGCCTCGATCTCGTGGAGGAACTCATCGTGGCGGGTTTCGGTGTCGGGCTGCTGCCGATCGAGCGCCCGACCGCGGCCGGGGTCACGGTGCTGCCGCTGGCCGATCCCGACGTGGTGCTCACCGCCTACGCCGTCACGAGGATCGGACGCACCGACTGGCCGCCGCTGCGCGCCGTGCTGGACGTGATGAGCCCGCCGCCGGGCGCCGCGCTACCACGGCCGGCCTGGCCGCGGCCGGAGGCGCAGCACGCCTGACGGTCAGCGCAACGTCAGGGTCTCGGCGGCGCGGTAGCGGTCGAGCACCTCGGGTGTGGGGTCGGCCTCGAAGACGGTGGTCTCGGCCAGCGACCACCGCGGCGGGTCCCCTCCCCCTGCCAGCGCCCAGGCCGCCTGCCGTGCCGCGCCCAGAGCGACGTACTCGGCCGGCGCCGGTACGTGGACGGGCGCCCCGAGAACGGCCGGTGCGATCTGGCGGACCGCCTCGGACCGGGCCCCGCCACCGATCAGGATGATGCGATCGACCGCGACTCCGTGCTCGCGGATCTTGTCGATGCAATACGCCATCGACGCCAGTAGACCCTCGACCGAGGCTCGGGCGATGTTGGCGGAGTTGAGGTTTCGCGTGGTGATGCCGTGTAGTGCGCCTGCGGCGTCGGGCAGGTTCGGAGACCGCTCGCCATCGAAGTACGGAATCAGCGTCAGTCCGCCGGCTCCGACCCCGGCGTCGAGCGCGAGCCGGTCGAACTCGTCGAACTCGACTCCGAGCATCGCGGCCACCGCCGCCAGCACCGGTGCGCCGTTGAGCGTGCACACCAGCGGCAGCTGCCGGCCCGTCGCATCGGCGAAGCCCGCCACGATCCCGTCGGGGTCGCACGGTGCGGTGGCCCCGACGGCGCTGACCACCCCGGAGGTGCCCAGCGACACCACGCAGTCTCCCGGCCCGGCGCCAAGCCCGAGTGCGGCGGCGGCGTTGTCCCCGGCACCGGCCGCCAGCAGCGCACCGTGGGCGGTTTTGAGCGCCGAGCCCGCGGGATCGACGACCGTCGGCAGGGCCGGCCGCCTCCCCCGCAGCGCGAGCTCGAGGAGGTCCATGTCGTAGGCGTCCGTCGCCGCGGAAAAATATCCCGTGCCGCTGGCGTCGCTGCGGTCGGTGGTCAGCTCGTTGATGTCGGTGCAGCCGGCCAGCCGCCACGTCAGCCAGTCATGCGGCAGGCACACCGCCGCGGTGGCGTCCGCGTACTCCGGTTCGTGATCGGCCAGCCAGCGCAGCTTGGTGGCGGTGATCGCGGCGACGGGCACGACGCCGGTGCGCCGCGCCCACTCGTCCGGGCCGCCGAGTTCGTCGACCAGATCGGCGGCCGCGCGCGCGGATCGGGTGTCGTTCCACAGCAGCGCATCGCGGACCACATCGCCGGAGTCGGCCAGGCAGACCATGCCGTGCTGTTGGGCTCCGACGGAGACCGCGGCGACGTCGTCGATGCCGCCGAGCTCGGTGATCGCCGCGGTGAGCGCATCCCACCAGTGCGCGGGCGCGACCTCGGTTCCGCCCGGGTGCGGGCGCGATGCCGAGCGCACCGGGCGGCCGGTCTCGGCATCACAGATCAGGACCTTGCACGACTGGGTGGACGAGTCGATTCCCGCGACGAGTGGCACGAGTGTCGAAGTTACTCCGACACCACCGAAGCCGTCCCGAGTCGGCCGTTCTCGGGTTTGGTGGCCGAAGGGCGTGGGAACATTCCGGACCATGTTGATCCGTCGCGTCGCGCGTCCCATGCTGTCCGCCGTGTTCATCTCCCGCGGGATCGAGGCTCTTCGGAGCCCGAAACCCGTGCTGCAATCCACCCAGAACACGCTCGACGGGCTGAGCAAGCTGCCCGATCCGGTCAGCTCGAACATCCCGTCCAACGCCGAGACGGTGGCCCGGGTCAACGCAGCGGTCCAGATCGGCGGCGGCCTGCTGCTCGCGACCGGCAAGCTCCCCCGGGTGGCCTCGGCGGCACTCGCGCTCACCGTGGTGCCCGGATCGCTGGGCGGACACAGCTTCTGGAACGAGACGGACCCGGAGCGCAAGGCGGACGAGCGGCGCGCCTTCGTCACCGACATCAGCCTCATCGGCGGCCTGATCATCGCCGCGGTCGACACCGAAGGCAAGCCGTCGCTGGGCTGGCGTGGACGGCGCGCGGCGCGCAAGGCCGCCGAGGCGGTGACCGCGGCGCTGCCCGTGGGCGCAGCGGCGGGCGGCTCGCTGGCCGACAGCGAGTTCGCCGAGAAACTGGGCCACGGACTGCAGGTCGGCGCAGAGCGCGGCCGCGAGTTCGCCCACATCGCGCGCGAGCGCGGCGGTGAACTCGCCGGCGGCCTGGCCGAGGTCGCCCGCGAACGGGGCGGCGAGCTCGCCGAGGTCGCGCGCGAACGCGGTAGCGAATGGGCCGAGGTCGCCCGCGAACGGGGCGGCGAGCTCGCCGAGGTGGCGCGCGAACGGGGTGGCGAGTGGGCCGAGCTCGCGCGTCAGCGCGGCGAGGAATTCGCCGAGACGGCGCGCGACCGCGCACCGGATCTGGCCGACGCGGCTCGCGAACGCGCCCTGCGTTCGGCCGAGGCGGCGCGGGAACGGGCCGCCGAGCTGGCCGACACCGCGGGCTCCGAGGTCAAGAAGCGCCGCAAGCACCTGCGCTGAGCGCGAAGCTCCCCGCCGACGGCGGCCGCTGGGTACGGTGAACCCGCAGTCAGCCGCCGCGAGAAGGAGCTCCGATGACCAGCGACTATCCCCCGTCGTCCGGCCAGTACGGCTACCCGGGTTCGTACCCGCCGCCCGGTGGTGCGCAACCGGGTAGCCTCGGGCTGCGCTTCGCGGCGCGGATCATCGACGGTCTGATCGTCGGCATCGTCGGCAGCATCATCGTGTTCGCGATCGGCGCGACCTCGAACGTGTGGATCACCGGGTTGTTCACCGGAGTTCTGAGCTTCGCCTACTACGTTGCATTCGAGGTGACACAGGGCTGGACCCCCGGCAAGAAGCTGTTGGGGCTCAGCGTGCACGGACCCGGGGGCGCCCCCAAACCGACGGCCGCGCAATCGGCGATCCGCAACTCGTGGACGCTGCTGCCGATCATCCCGTTCATCGGTGGTCTGCTCGGCGTGGTGGCGATCGTCGTGATCGCGGTGACGATCAACGGCAGCCCCACCAAGCAGGGCAAGCACGACGAGTTGGCGGGTGGCACCCAGGTGCTCAAGGCCCCCTGAGGTGAGGCCGCCGGGGATCAGATGACGATCCCCAGCAGCAGCACCAGGATCAGACCCGTCACCGACAGCACGGTCTCCATCACCGACCAGCTCTTGATGGTCTGCCCGACGCTCATTCCGAAGAACTCCTTGATGAGCCAGAATCCGGCGTCGTTGACGTGGGAGAAGAACAGCGAACCGGCGCCTACGGCCAGCACGACCAGTGACACCTCACCGGTGCTGAGCCCGTCCACCAGGCCCAGCATCAACGACGACGCGGTGATGGTGGCGACCGTCGCAGATCCCGTCGCCAGGCGGATGAGCACGGCAATGGTCCACGCCAGCAGGATGACCGAGACGTTGGCACCCTTGGCCCAGTCGGCCAGCAGCGTTCCGATGCCGGTGTCGACGAGCAACTGCTTGAATCCGCCGCCCGCCGCGACGATCAGGATGATGCCGGCCACCGGCGGCAGCGACGACTCGATGCACTTGACGATCTGATCGCGCGTCATCGCGGCGCCGCGGCCGAGGGTGAAGATGCCGACGATGACCGCGATCAGCAGCGCCATCAGCGGCCGGCCCAGGATGTCGAACGTCTGCCGCAGCAGGCTGTTCTCGTCGGCGACGAAGATGTCGACGAGCGCCTTTCCCATCATCAGCGCGACCGGCAGCAACACGGAGAAGATCGTGATACCGAAACTCGGCCGGGTGCGTTGAGCCGCCACCTGCGTGCCGGCCTGCGCACCGCCGCCGGCCCCTCCCGTTGCTGCGGCGCCGGTGCCGCCGGAACCCCCGTCGGCCCGGACGTCGTCGGCGGCGAAACGGTCCGGGATGTCGATGACGACCCACCGGCCGGCCAGTTTCCCGAACAGCGGGCCGGCGACGATGACCGTGGGAATCGCCACTGCCACACCGAGCGCCAGCGTCACGCCGAGATCCGCGCCGAGCAGGTCGATCGCGGTGAGCGGGCCGGGATGCGGCGGGACGAGCCCGTGCATCGCCGACAGGCCCGCCAGCGCGGGGATACCGATCGTGATCAGGGACAGGCCCGAGCGCTTGGCGACCAGGTAGATGACCGGCATCAGCAACACGACGCCGATCTCGAAGAACATCGGCAGGCCGATGATCGCGCCGACCACGGCCATCGCCCAGGGCAGCGCGCGCGGCGAGGCCCGCCCGACGATGGTGTCGACGATCTCGTCGGCTCCGCCGGAGTCGGCGAGCAGCTTGGCGAACATGGCGCCCAATGCGATCAAGATGCCGACACCTGCTGCGGTGGTGCCGAATCCGTCGGAGAACGACTCGAGTACATCCCCGACGTTCATGCCCGCGACGATCCCGACAGCCAGCGCGCCGAAGATCAGCGACAGGAACGGGTGGAGTTTCGCGACGGTGATGAGCACGACGATCAGCGCGATGCCCGCGAGCGCGGCGAGCACCAGTTGCCAGCCTGACGCGACCGGTTCGGGGAGCTCGGTGTCCGCCGCGAGGACGGTGAGCACGGACGATTTCATCACTTCTCCTGTTCGGTCGCCGAAGCGGTTGTCGCGCAATAGGTGTCGATGATCGCGTCGATGCTCTGGTCGACGTCGATGGTGGTGCCGGGCTCGTCGGCGCCCAGCGGTTCGAGGGTCGCGAACTGCGAGTCCAGCAGCGAGGCGGGCATGAAGTGCCCGGGCCGGCTGGCCTGCCTGCGGGCGATGACGTCCGGCGTCCCGCTCAGATGCAAGAACAGCACGCCGGCGCAATGGCCGCGCAGCTGCTCGCGATAACTGCGCTTGAGCGCCGAACAACTCATGACGCCGCCCGTGTCGCAGCGCTGCGCCAGCCAGTCGCCGATCGCTTCCAACCAGGGATACCGGTCGTCGTCGTCCAGGGCGTGACCGGCGGTCATCTTGGCGATGTTCGCGGGGGGATGGAAGTCGTCCGCGTCGGCGAACGGTACGCGCAGTCGTTGCGCGAGAGCCGCGCCGACGGTCGACTTGCCCGAACCCGATACGCCCATGACCACGACCGGTGCCGCCACCCTGACTCCTTACTACCGCGCCCGACTACCCTGCTGTGCTTGCCGTCACACACGATGCCTCAATCAGCATACGATTTCAAGTAGATGACGATTGGAATCTGATCATTCGCCACGGCTGTCGCCTATGACAGGATGATTGCGTGACCGAGACGCCATCCGCCGCGCTGCACGGCAGCGTGCTGAGCGCGCTCGGCACTGCGATCGTGTCGGGCGTCCATGCCGAAGGCGATGTGCTGAATCTCGACGGTGTGTGCTCTCGTCATCGGGTGTCGCGCAGCGTCGCCCGGGAGGCGATCCGGGTCCTGGAGTCCATGGGCATGGTGGCCTCGCGGCGTCGCGTGGGCATCACGATCCAGCCCGCCGCGAACTGGAACGTCTTCGATCCCCGCTTGATCCGATGGCGCCTCGACTCCGACGATCGGGCCCGGCAACTCGCCTCCCTGTCGGAACTGCGGCGCGGTTTCGAGCCCGCGGCTGCCGCGCTGGCCGCGCAGCGCGCGGACCCGCATCAGTGCCGCATCATGGCCGCCGCCGTGTCCGACATGGTGATGCACGGACGGTCCGGCGATCTGGAGTCATACCTGCTGGCCGACAAGGTGTTTCACCGCACGATGCTGGAAGCCAGCGGTAACGAGATGTTCCGCGCCCTCTACGATGTCGTCGCCGAGGTGCTCGCCGGCCGCACCCATCACGGCATGATGCCCGCCACACCGAATCCGGCCGCCATCGCACTGCACGACGAAGTGGCCCGCGCGGTCCGGCTCGGCGACCCCGACGCCGCGGAGAACGCGATGCGAGCGATCATCGACGAGGCGGCCTCGGCGGTGGCCACCGAGGACTGAGGTCACCGCTTCGGCGCGTAGCTGTAGTCGATCGTCGTGCCGTCGACCGCGGTCACCGTGAGCCTCAGCTCGGCACGCTCCGGGCCCGAGACCACCGTGCAGTCCACGCTGTTGCCGATCCGGCCTTCCAGGTTCCCGGCGCACACCGCGGAATCCGGTCGCTTGTTCACGCGCGCGGCGAGCTCGTCGAGCAGTGAGGTCTCCACCTCGGCCTTGGTCAGCAACGGCAGCACGTCGAACGTCATCGTCAAACCCTTGACGCCGGTCACCGTCGCGGTGCGGCGTACTGTCGCACCGTCGGCGGCCACGTCACACATCGCCACCGCACCTGGACGGCCCGGCAACCCCGAGAGGCATCTCACCGCGTCCGGCGAGCTCGAGATCAGCCGCGCCACACCATGTTCCAGCTGGGCGCGGGACAGCGCGGGAATCATATCGTAGACGATCGAGCCCCCGTCGATGTCGGTGACAGTGACAATCGGCTCGAAACTGTTCGTCGCGCTCAGCGTCACATCGCACCGCGCGGACTGGCCGACCTCACCGACCAGTGGGTCTTTGCAGACCACCGATTGCGGCTGCTCCCCCGCCGCGGCCAGACGAGTGGCGATGTCGGACTGCAGATCCTGCGGTGCCACGGCCGGGATCGCATCGGAACCAGTCGGGGAACCGCACCCCACCAGCACGCCGACGGCGCCGGCGAGTACGGTGATCGCTCCGATCAGCTTGGCCATCTGCTTTGTCCGTCACCCCCGACCCACAGTGCAGGGGACGTTAGCAGAACCCGCAGGCAGAGGTGGTTGACTGCGGGAGTGGACAACCGCTCTCGGCGCCCGATCACGCTGGCCCGCCGCTTCTTCGACCGGATCGAGCCGGTGCACGCCGTCACCTATTTCGCACCGGAAGCCCGCGCGGTGTGCGACGACCTCGGCTACCGCGGTTTCTGGATGGGCTACTTCGCGGCGCGGTCCGCTCCGCTGGGCATCGTGCCGGCGGAGGTGGTGACCGCGGCGTTCTACAACTTCGCACCCGGTCGGGTCGCCAAGGCGCTGCCGGCCGCCTGGGACGTGGCACCCCCCGCCGACGCGCTGCGTGCCCGCGAACGGGGCGCGGTGGCGGCGCTGCGCCGCTACGGGGTCACCGACTCCGACGCGCGGGATGTCGCCGAGCTGGCGGCCCGCGCGGCCACCGGCGCCGACGTCAGCGGCCGCACGCTGTACGCGGCCAACCGGTCGCTGCCATGGCCCAGCGACCCGCCCGCGCACCTGTGGCACGCGGCCACCCTGCTGCGCGAACACCGCGGCGACGGCCACGTCGCCGTCCTCGTCGCCGAAGGTCTGTCGGGCCGGGAATCCAACGTGCTCCACGCCGCCGCGGGACGGGTACCGGCCGACATGATCAAGCGCACCCGCGACTACGACGACGCCCAGTGGGCGGCACACAGCCAGGCGCTGCACGACCGGGGACTGCTCGACGCGGCGGGCACCATCACCGAGGAGGGCAGGCGACTCAAACAGCACATCGAGGACAGGACCGACGCCCTCGCCCTGCCCGCTCTCGATGCGCTCGACGACGACGAGGTGGAGACCTTGTTCGCAGCGCTGACACCGATCACCCGCGCCGTGGTCGCGGGCGGCGACGTACCTGCCGGCACACCGATGGGCCTCAGTCGCGACGACCTCGACGACGGCAGCGCCCACCTACGGTGACCGGTCAGCGCGGGCCGTACATGATCAGCCCGACGCCGAGCAGGGCGACCACTGCACCGGCCACATCCCAGCGGTCGGGCCGGAAACCGTCGAGTGCCATGCCCCAGAGCAGAGAGCCCGCGATGAACACGCCGCCATAGGCGGCCAGCACCCTGCCGAAATGCGCATCGGGCTGGAAGGCGGCCACGAATCCATAGGCGCCCAGGGCGATCACGCCCGCACCCATCCACAGCCAGCCGCGGTGCTCGCGAACGCCCTGCCACACCAGCCACGCTCCGCCGATCTCGAGGACTGCTGCCAGCACGAACAACGCGACCGATCTGACGACCACGGGAATCAGTGGTGGGCGCTGGTGCTCGACGTGTGACAGGCCTGCGGCGGCGTGTCGACGACGTCGAGCGCAGGGTTGCGGTCGAAGAACCCGAACGGCTTGAGCCAGAACGAGACGATGTCGGCGGGCATGACCGGCCAGTCCTCCGGGCGGGTGATGTGGTGGATACCGAAGGTGTACCAGAGCACGACGTCGGTGTTCTCGATGGCGCGATCAGCCGCCGTCCACTGCGTCAACCCGGTGTCGCGTTCCGATTGGTTGACGAATTCTCCTGCCGGCCAACGCTCATCGGGCCGGTTGGGGGTGACCCACAGGGTGTGGGCGATCACGCCGGCCCGCTGCAACACCGGCGAGGACGGATCGAACATCGGCGGGATCGCTCCGGTGGGCACCAGCTTGTAGGCCGGATGCCCGCCGATACCGGTTCGCACGTTGGGATTGACCACCTTCCAGGCGCGCTGCGTGCCGAAGTCGACGTCCTGGCGCGCCTCGCTCTCGGTTCGCAGTGCGACGTTGCGGGTCACCAGCGACAAGCCGTACGGGTTCTCCGGGCCGACGGGTGCGGCCGCGGACTCGCTCATGACGACGGTGTTGTCGGTCCCGTCGATGTCCATGTCGAGACGCGCGACCAGGAAGTGTTGGTGGAAGGGCGCATACGTGCGCTCGTCGACGATCGTCCCGTTCGGACTAAGAGCACCGACCGGCAGGGGTGTGGTCACCATGATGCCGGTGGCGCGGACCTCGCACTCGATGTTGCCGTCCTGGTAGAGCCGCCAGTACACGAGGTATTCGTAGTTGGCGACCGTGACGTGGAACGACAGCGTGAGTCGGCGCATGCGCCGGACTTCGGCGCCGATGTCGTGGTCGACGTGCTTCCAGAGCACGGCGTTGTCCTCCTCGTGCAGACAGATCGCGTTGGTGATCGTGTAGGGCTCACCGGCGCTGTCGTGCAGGACGGCGTCCAGGTAGCGGATCTCACCCAGGCAGTCGCAACCCAGTTCCAGCGATGTGGTCATGAAGCCCAGGCCCCACTCCCCGATGTCGAATGCCGTGCGCCGGTAGTGATCCGGGGAGGGGTCCCGGTACGGGACGACCATCTCGGCGAACGACATGCGGTGCGCGATCGACCGATCACGATCGCCGTCGCGGTACCGCACCGTGTGCAGAGTCATTCCCTCGCGATAGTTGAAACCGACCCGTAGCGACCAGTTCTGCCACGTCACCAGGTTGCCCTCGACGCGGAACGACGGCCCGTCGGGCTGGGTGATGTGCAGCGGTGCCAGCGGTTCCCGGCGGCCGCGTGCGAGCACACGCTCGGGAATGTGGCGCGGCACGTACTCGCCCATCACCTCCGGCGCCACCGCACCACCGGCCGGTGAGAACGGCCCGACGTCCTCGACGCGAAGAAGTTCCATCGCGTTGAGGTCGATCACACAGTGCAGACCGCTGAGCATCCGGGCATACGGGTTGGCGCCCGGGGCGGCCTTGACCCAGCTGTCCGACCAGCCGATGCGCCGGTCGCGGTACTCCGGTGGGGCGACCGCGTTCCCGTAGGTCCAGGTGTCGAAGAACACCAGATCGAGGTCGGTGACGCCGCGGCCGCGCAGTGCGGCGATCACGTCGGGGTGGGTTCGCAGCAGCCGGTCGCACTCGGTGAACTCGTCGACGGTGAAGTTGGCCTGCACGCCGGGGATGTGGTCGAACGATTCGACCCGGTCGTCGGTGAGCGAGACCACGCTCTTGTAGGTGGCGTTCGCACTGCGGTCGAAGCAGACGACCATCGCACGCCGCGCGGGCCTGGGCCCGGTCTCACCGGCCGCGAACCCGGCGAGCTCGGCCTTGGACGGCTCGATCAGCTCGATCGAGGCGAACCGCCATCCCCGATGTTCTGCTGTCGGCGCCGCCTGCACACCGTGGTCGCGCCGCAAAGCCGCGGCCACTGCGCGGAATTCGGCCTCGGTGAGGGGATCGAGCGGATGGTCGGCGGGAGCGGAAGGCGCATCGGACACCCGTTCACGCAACCACAGACCGCAGCAGTCAGCACGCTATTACGCGAACTCGAACGTCTTCCACACCTCGCGCCGCTCGGAGTGCGGGTCGTGCTCGACCCTGCGTCGCCGGTCGAGCACCATCACAGCACGATCGTCGTGGTCGTACCGGGGCCAGTCCGCTCCCGGCAGCCCGTCGGCGGCGAAGGACAGCCAACGCTTCTGGATGTCGTCACTGACCTTGCCGGCGGTGCGCGCATCCAGCCCGGCGGCCAACAGCTTGCCGTACCGGGAGCGGTACACGTCGAAGACGGCGAGCAGCTCCATCGCATGCGTGGCTCCCAGACCCGACAGATGCAGAGCCCGTGTCGCGTAGTCGTAGCGGTACACGTACGTCGGCGCGTGCCGGCTGTGCGCCTCGGCGATCTGCCACATCGCCGAGGCGAAGATGAAGTCGCCGCCGAGTCGCACGCACGCCTCCGGTTTCGGATACCCGGGGTAGGCCGCCAGAATGCGTTCGCGCACACCAGGTTCGGCCTGGGAGAACAGGCGCTCGATGGCCGGTTCGGTGGTCGGCAGCAGCTTGAGGAAACGCGTGAACAGTTTGCCCTCGTCGGCGTTGGTGCCCACGATCAGCGGCACCCGGTGCGCCGAGCCGTCGGCCATCGCGTCCGCCGGATTCGCCGGCAGGTAATCGGTGCCGAATGTCGGCCCGATTGCGAACGCGCCCAACATCTCTCGCTGACCCTCGACGATCAGGTGCTCGAGTGCGGTCACCAGCTCGGCGGGCCGGGTCCGCATCAGCACCTCGGCGGCATCGGATTCTCCTGCGCCGAGGTGGCGGGCGAACCGCTGGGCGAACTGCTCGGCGATGTCGGCGCCGCGGGTCATCCCGCTGCTGGGGCTCTGCGCGATCGCCCGGGCGAACAGGCCGGCGGCGTCCGGGGTCGCGAGCAATGTCGCCACCGCGTGGGCGCCGGCACTCTCCCCGAAGATCGTCACGTTGTCCGGGTCACCGCCGAAGGCGGCGGCGTTGTCACGCACCCAGCGCAACGCCATCACCAGATCGCGCAGGAACAGGTTGTCGTCGATGGGGTGTTCCGGCGTCGACAGCGACGACAGCTCCAAACACCCGAGCGGCCCGAGCCGGTAGTTGACCGATACGTAGACACACCCGCGACGCGCCAGCGCGGCACCGTCGTAGATCGGGGTCGCCGAGCTGCCCAGCAGGTAGCCGCCCCCATGGATGAACACCATCACCGGTAGCGGACCGGTGTGCTCGCGGGCAGGAGTCACGACGTTGAGCGTCAGACAGTCCTCGCTCATCGGCTGGTACTTGCCGGGCCGCAGCAGCGTGTACATCCGCTGCTGGGGCGCGCAGGCGCCGAACCCGTGACAGTGCCGCACCCCCGACCAGGGCGCAACCGGGGCCGGGGCGCGGAACCGCAGGGGGCCCACGGGCGGCTTGGCGTATGGGATCGACCGCCAGCGGTGGACGTCGTCACGCGTGAAACCCTCGACGACCCCGGCTGCGGTTCTGACCCGCACGGTGTGCTCGTGCATCCTCCCGACGGTAGCCGCTGCACGCCCGACCCGCCGCGTCGGCTGCGCCGTGTCGGGCGGCCGTTAGCCTGTCGTCATGCGCATGGCCGGCCTGCTCGCAGTGGCGATTCTGGCGGCCGGCTGCGCGCAGTCCACCGACGGTCAGCCGGAGTCGGCATCGCCGCAGGCAGCACGACCCACGGGCACCACCAGCACGGCCGCGCCGCCGTCGTCTGCCAGGCCCACGCCCGCGCCGGGCGAGGGCGCGACGATCGAGCAGGTGATCGCGTTCGTCGAAGCCGGCGCGCCGGCGGACGCGACCGGCTTCCACGTCGCATTCCGCGACGGCGTCACCACCAGGCTGGGCGAGGACACCGCGTTCACCGCGCCGTCAGGGGTGCCGTCGGGCACCACCCAGTGCATGACCACCACCGAGGGCCTGACGTGCCTGCTCGAACTGAGCGCGCCGCCGCCTCCGCCGCCCGGCGCCGAGGGGGTGTGGAAGGCGGGCTGGGTCACGTTCCCCGGCGCTGAGCTGCGGGTCGGGGCGTCACGCGGTGACCCGGGGCCGTTCGCCGCCGGGTCGGGGCCGCAGCTGCCCGCCGGTCAGACCCTGAGCATCGGCGACACCCGCTGCCGCAGCGACGCCGCCGGCCTGTTCTGCGTCGACTACGCGCACCGCTCGGCGGTGCGGATCAGCGCCGACGGCGTTCTGCCGTTCGGATGCCTGCAGCCCGTGGCGCCACCCGACGGTGTCGGGGCCGCGTTCCGCTGCTGAGCTCATAGGCTCTGCCGACGGGCCCTGTCGCGGGCCCGAGCGGGATAGGCCTGCGTCATCCCCACGGCGCCGACGATCACGACGACCGGGATCACGGCCTTGGTGAGGTACACCGTCGCCGGCGCGGTGGCCGCCAGGTAGCCCAGCACCGCGATCAACGCGAACACCAGCGCCCACATCAGGGTCAGCACCTGGTTGACGCGGCGGAACGGCACCTGCTCCCAGTCCTGCCGCACCGCCCCGGCGGGCGCGTATTGCGCGGTGAACGGTTCGAAGGCCAGCGACACCCCCGCCATCACCGCGAGCACCCCGCTCGACAACGTCGTGGCGTAGGTGTCCATCCAGTCGCGGTCCTGTGCGCCGATGACGAGGCCCAGCACGGTCACGCCGGTGAAGAACACGACCGTGACGATGTCGAGCATGCGCACCCCGGCGAACCCGGCCGACACCCCGAGGATCACCGTCGCGAGCACCGCGCAGATCGCACCGAACAGCCAGGTGCTGGGCCCGTCAGCGACCAGCCAGTAGATGATCCACGGAACGAAACCCACGAACGGGCTGCGCTCGAACCACTCGTCCACCCGCAAGCTGTATCAGATCAGGCAGCGGCGCGCGGCTCAGCGCCAGCCGTCCGCCGCACGGGCCGCGCGCATGACCGCGTCGCACAGCTCGCGCAGTTCGCTCGCTTCCGCGCCCTCGTCCAGGGCCGTGGCCATGTCCTCGGCCGCGCAACGCACCTCGTAGACCCTGTCGGAGAGCACCGACGCCTCCTCGGCACTCAACACCACCGCGTCCTCGGCGACCGCGGACCCTTTGACCATGGCGCGCTGTTCATAGGCGCGCTGCCGGCAGGATTGCCGGCAGTACTGCCGCCGCCTGCCCAACCCGGCATCCGGCACCTCCCGGCCGCACCACCGGCACATCTGCGGACGCGTGCGGGATCGGCGGGAGGGAGCCAGCCGGTCTTCAGTGGCGGTCACGGGGCGACTCTAAACCGATCGGTGCCCGGATCCCGGTATCATCGAGGGCCGAGTCGGGAACTCCGCCGAGTAGTTCTGCGTTGATACACCCGGACCAAAGCGCTGAAAGAGGAGTTGACGATGGCTGATCGTGTCTTGAGGGGTAGCCGCCTCGGAGCCGTGAGCTACGAGACGGACCGCAACCACGACTTGGCGCCGCGTCAGGTCGCCCGCTACCGCACCGACAACGGTGAGGAATTCGACGTTCCGTTCGCCGACGACGCCGAGATCCCCGGCACCTGGCTGTGCCGCAACGGCATGGAGGGCACACTCATCGAGGGCGATGTGCCCGAGCCCAAGAAGGTCAAGCCGCCGCGCACCCACTGGGACATGCTGCTCGAGCGGCGCTCCGTCGAAGAACTCGAAGAGCTGCTCAAGGAGCGCCTCGACATCATCAAGACGCGCCGCCGCGGCTGATCAGCGGGCGGCGCCCCGGGCCCGGTCCAGCCGGGCCCGCAAGCCCCACTGCGCGATCTTGACGATGGCCTCGCGGATCGTCGACCCATCCATCTTCGACACGCCGTGCTCACGTTCGGTGAACGTGATCGGCACCTCGACGACGGTGAACCCGGCGTTGATCGATCGCCATGTGAGGTCGACCTGGAAGCCGTACCCCTTCGAATCGACGGCTGCGAGGTCGATCTTCTCCAGTACCTCGCGCCGGTAGGCGCGGTAGCCGGCGGTGATGTCGTGGACACCGACGCCCAGCAGGATGCGGGAGTATCCGTTGGCCGTCTTGGACAGGACCATCCGGCGCCGCGGCCAGTTACGCACCTCCCCGCCCTCGACATAGCGTGAGCCGATCGCCAGGTCCGCGCCGGCGTCGACCGCGTCGAGCAGGCGGAACAGCTGCTCCGGGGCGTGACTGCCGTCGGCGTCCATCTCCACCAGGACGGTGTACTGCCTGCTCAGCCCCCACGCGAAACCGGCGAGGTACGCGGCGCCGAGACCGTCTTTGGAGGTGCGGTGCATGACGTGCACGCGATCGGGGTCGGCCAGCGCGAGCTCGTCGGCGAGCGCGCCGGTGCCGTCGGGGCTGCCGTCGTCGACAATCAACACGTGCACCTGCGGCGCCGCCTCGTTGACTCGGCCGACGATCTTCAGCAGATTGTCGCGCTCGTTGTACGTCGGAATGATCACCAGGGTGCGTGCGCTGGGTTTCGCCACAGCTTCCGGGCCGGCTTCCTGGCCACCGGGGTTGCCGGGGACGCTCATGAGGCTCCTTTGCCGTTCTCGGACGTCGACATCCGACGCTTGATCCAGGATGGCCCGGAACGGGCCACGAACAGAACATTGTGCAGCATGGCCGCCAGAAGTCCTGCAACACCGATGCCCGCCAGCACCGCCTCGATGTACGGACCGAAGCGTGTCGCCGGGGTCAGCGACGTCTTCAGCCGGATCTGTTGATCCAGGTGGGCAGCCTCGAAGAACTGCGTGCGTGCGAGCTCGCGACCGGCCGGTGAGATCACGGCGCTGACACCGACGGTGCCCGACACCACGACGTAGCGATCGTGCTCGACGGCCCGCAACCGAGCGAATGCGAGCTGCTGGTCGCTCATCGCCTCGTCGAACGTCGCGTTGTTGCTGGGGACGGCCAGCATCTGCGCACCGCTGCGGACGGCCTCGCGCGCGGCGCGGTCGAAGATCACCTCCCAGCAGGTGGTGACTCCGATCGGAATGCCGGCCGCGCGCACGACGCCGTCACCGTGGCCAGGCACGAAGTATCCGGCCCGCTCGGCATACGGCGAGAGCTTGCTGAAGAAGCTGCGCCACGGCAGGTACTCGCCGAACGGCTGGATGATCTGCTTGTCGTGCCGGTCGGCGGGTCCGGTGTCGGGGTTCCAGACGATCACCGAGTTCGTCGACACCGGGTTGTCGCGCCGGTAGCCGGGCGCGGCCAGCACGCCCCCCACCAGGATCGGCGCCCGGATCGCCGCAGCAGCCGCAGAGATCTCGGCAGCCGCATCGGCATTGGCGAGCGGATCGATGTCCGAGGAGTTCTCGGGCCAGATCACCACCATCGGCTGCGGCGCCCGGCCCGCTCGCACGTCGTCCGCCAATCGCATCGTCTCGGTGACATGGTTGTCGAGCACCGCGCGGCGCTGGGCGTTGAAGTCGAGACCCAGCCGAGGCACGTTGCCCTGCACGACGGCGACCGTGACGGGCGGTTCGTCGCCGACGGTCGCACCGGACTTGCGAACGTGCGGCCACGCCAGGGCGGCGGCGAGGATCACCACCGCGACGCACAGGCCCGGCAGCACCACCGCCGGCGGGGCAGCCGCGCGCGCGGCCGCGTCGCTGCGCCACCACCTCACGATCTCGATCACCAGCGCAGCGAGACCGAAACCGACCAGCGCCACGCCGAACGAGACCAGGGGTGCGCCACCGATGTAGGCCAGCGGCAAGACCGGGCTCTGCGTCTGCGAGTAACCGACCACACCCCACGGGAAGCCTCCGAACGGCACCGTCGACTTCAGCCACTCCTGGGCGCACCACAGCCCCGCGAACCACAGGGGCCAGCCGGGCACACGGCGCGTCAGGATCGCGGCGAGGCCGAACAGCGCGGGGAACAGCGCCTCGACTGCGCTGAGCGCGAGCCACGGCAGCGGGCCCACCAGACCGCTGATCCACGGCAGCAGCGGAACATAGAACGCGAGGCCGAAGAGCAGGCCGTAACCGAACCCGCCCTTGGCGCTGGTGGACCGCAGCGTCAGCAGCCAGCCCAGCGCCGCGAACGCGGTGATCGCCAACGGCCACCACCCGAACGGCGGGAAACTCAGACACAGCATCAGCCCGCCGAACAGCGCCGCGGTCAGCTGAGGCAGGCGATCCAGCACAGCGCGGCCGAACCGACGGAGTCGAGGCGGCGCCTCGGTGGTGACGGTTTCGGGTTGGGGTTCGCGGTCGGTGGCCTCAGTCATGGGGGGAGCCATGAAGGATCGTGCCTCGATGCACCGTCTGGCGGCACCGCGGCGCCGGCCCGTCCAGCCGGGGCAACACGGGCACCCGGGACCGGGGATCGGTGGACCACCGCTGCACCGCGTCGGCGGGGGCGGCCACGTCGAACTCGTCGGCGTCCCAGACGGCGTACGAGGCGGGCGCCCCGGGCACCAAGGTGCCCGTCACACCGTCGCGCACGCCACCGGCCCGCCACGCGCCCCGGGTGGCCGCAGCGAACGCGGCGCGCGCCGAGACGGCGCTGCCGGGCGTGCGGTGGGTGGTGGCCGCGCGCACCGCCAACCAGGGATCCATGTCGGTCACCGGGGAATCGGACCCGAAAGCGAGGGGCACGCCTTGGGATGCTAACAGCGCGAA
This sequence comes from Mycolicibacterium sp. 018/SC-01/001, assembly GCF_007096635.1. Classification (GTDB taxonomy): domain Bacteria; phylum Actinomycetota; class Actinomycetes; order Mycobacteriales; family Mycobacteriaceae; genus Mycobacterium. Next base: position 49,386 of record NZ_VKAA01000024.1, on the reverse strand, counting down.
GTTGTTCATCCCCGACGCCCGGGAACGCCCCACACGCTGGGCGTACATCCCGTCGTCACCGCCCCACAGGGCGTCGAAGGCGGGTTGCAAGCTGGCGATCACACCCCACCGGCCGAGCTGCGCCGCCTGCTCCTCGGTGACCATCTCCACGTGTTCGAGGCGGTGCCCGCAGCGCGCCACCGCCACACTGCCGAGCTCGTCGACGACCGCGCCGAGAGCCTCGACGACCGCGGTGACGGCGGCGTCGCCGATGACGTGGAAGCCGGCGGTGATGCCGCCCTCGGTGCATGCCATCAGGTGTGCGGTGATCGCGTCGGTGGTCAGGTAGGTGTTGCCGTACAGCGCGGCGCATCCTCGTGGAGCATCGGAGTACGGCTCGTGCAGCCAGGCCGTGCGTGACCCGAGGGCGCCGTCGACGAACAGGTCACCGGCGAGTCCCGCCGCACCCGTCTCGGCGATCAGAGCGCGGGCGGCGTCGGCGGAGTCGACGGCCTCACCCCAGTAGCCGATCACGTCGACGCCGTGCGACATGGCCCGCAGCTCCCGCCAGTCGTCGAGCCCGCCGATCTCCGGCCCGGCGCATTCGTGGACGGCGACGATGCCGCGGGACGCGGCGAGATCGAGCGCCGCGCGGCGGGCGGCGTCGCGCTGGGCGACGGTCAGGTGTTCGCGGGCGACGCGACGCACGCGGTGGTGCTCGTCGGCGGTCAGCGGACCCCGTCCCGAGACGCCCGCAGCGCGCTGCAGCGCCGTCGAGGCGATCGCGGAGTGCGCGTCCACCCGGGCGAGGTAGGCCATCCGGTCCGGGCCGACGGCGGCGTCGACCTCCTCGACGGTCGGCGGCGTCGGCTCGGGCCAGCCGGACTCGTCCCAGCCGTGGGCCCACAGCACGCCCTCGGGATGTGAGCGGGCGTAGGCGGCGATCAGGTCGACGCACTGCCGGCGGGACGTGGCCGCCCGCAGGTCCAGGCCGGTCAGGCTCAGGCCGGTGGCCGTGACGTGGACGTGGCTGTCGACGAATGCGGGAGCGACGAATGCGCCGTCGAGGTCGACGATGTCAGCCTCGGGAAACTGGTCACGACCGACGGCGTCGGTGCCCAGCCAGGCGATGACCCCGTCGCGGACCGCCATCGCTGTCGCGTCGGGCATGGCGGGGCTGTGGATGCGCCCACCGATCAGGAGACGGGTGGCGCTCACTCCGGCAGACGGCGGCGTTCGGCCTGAGGCCAACCCATGTCGGCGGGGCCGGTCGTGTCGTCGACGACGTCGATGACCTCACCGTCGATGTAGTCGGTCCGCGCGGGCCGGTAGGCGAATCGTGTGGCGGTCCCGGCGCCGACGATCAGCGGCGCCCGGCGGGCGGCCATCGCGGTGACGACGGGTCGCGCGAGCGAGCGCGTGGGAGGAAGCAGCAGCAGTGCGCCGACGACGGAACTTGCCAGCCCGGGGATCACGACCAGCACGGTACCGAGCGCCATCAGAGCGCTGTCGGTGACCACTCCGGCGGCGTTGCCGGGGGTGAGCCCGGACTGCAGGCGGCGCAACTGCCTGCGCAGTTGGGAGCCGGCCAGCGCGAGGCCGAGCAGAAACGCGCCCGCGACCAGCAGCACGGTCCAGCCGAACCCGATCGTCGCGGTCAGCGCCACGAGGACGGCCATCTCGACCACCACGTAGAGCACGAAGAGCCTCATCGCCATGTCCGGTCAACGTCCGGGGAGCGCGTTGGGTTCCTCGCTGCCAGCGTCACCGGGTCCCGGCGGGCGGGGCGGTCACCTCGATCGCGGCGTGCACCTTCTCGACGCCGCCGCGGATGATGGCCTGCGGGATCCACCACCAGGCGTGGTACCAGTACCGCCGGGTCACCAGGTCGAACACGCGGCGGGTCTCTGATTTGGGCAGGTTGCGGGCGACGGCCTCCACGGGTTCGCCCTTCGGCTTGCCCAGGACACCGCACTTCTGGATCGTCACGCGCGGAGTGTTGTTGATGCGCTTGGTTTTCCACGATCCGTCGTCGGTGCTGATGAGCAGTTTGCCCTCATGCGGGACACCCCAGACGGGGGTGGGCTTGGGGCGGCCGTCCTTGGTGAACGTGGTCAGCAGCAGGTACTTCTCGCGGTAGACGTCGTCGAAGGTGGGTGCCATGGGTCAGCTCGCCGCCAACTCGACTGTGACGTTCTTGTCCATGCCGCCGCGCAGTTTGGAGAAGAAGTTGAACGCCTTGCCCAGCAGGCCGTAGCGCTTGCCGAGCGCGTCGTAGGTCGCCGCGTTGGCGGACTTGTCGAGGATGCGCGCCGTGGCCTCTACGGCCTCACCTTTGGGTTTGCCGCCTCGGTCGCAGGGCGCGATCGTGACCCGGGAGGTGTTGCGGATGCGCTTGACCTTCCACGACTTCTCCTGGGTGATGGCGATCAGCTTGTCCCCCGCCGGCGCCGCCCAGATCGCGGTCGGCTTGGGCCGGCCGTCCTTGGTGAACGTCGTGAGCAGGATGTATTCGGACTTGGCGACCTCGGCGAACGTCACGGGCATCACACAAATGTAGCGGGCTCAGCCCTCCAGATCGCCCTCGGTCTCCAGCAGCACCTGCCGCAGGGCGTCGAGCGTGGCCTGCTCGGGTGCCGCCCACATGCCGCGGCCGGCCGCCTCCAGCAGGCGCTCGGCCATGCCGTGCAGTGCCCACGGATTGGACTCGTCCATGAACTTGCGGTTCTCGTCGTCGAGCACGTAACTCTGCGAGAGTTGTTCGTACATCCAGTCCGCCATCACACCGGCGGTGGCGTCGTAACCGAACAGGTAGTCCACCGTGGCCGCCATCTCGAACGCACCCTTGTAGCCGTGCCTGCGCATCGCGTTCATCCAGCGCGGGTTGACGACCCGGGCGCGGAACACCCGGGTCGTCTCCTCCGACAGTGTGCGCGTGCGCACCGCATCAGGTCGCGTGTTGTCGCCGATGTATGCCGCCGGTGCAGTACCGGTCAGCGCGCGCACCGTGGCGACCATGCCACCGTGATACTGGAAGTAGTCGTCGGAGTCGGCGATGTCGTGCTCACGGGTGTCGGTGTTCTTGGCGGCCACGGCAATTCGCCGATAGGCCCGGTTCATGTCGTCCGCGGCCGGCGTACCCTCGAGACCCCGACCGTAGGCGAACCCACCCCACGCCGTGTAGACCTCGGCCAGGTCGGCGTCGTCGCGCCAGTTGCGGCTGTCGATCAGCTGCAGCAGGCCCGCCCCGTACGTGCCTGGCTTGGAGCCGAAAATCCGTGTCGTCGCGCGTCGTTCGTCGCCATGCTCGGCAAGGTCCACCGCAGCGTGGGCGCGCACGAGGTTGTCCTCGGCCGGTTCGTCCAGCGATGCGACCAGGCGCACCGCGTCGTCGAGCATCGCGACCACATGGGGAAACGCGTCACGGAAGAAGCCCGAGATCCGCACGGTCACGTCGATGCGCGGCCTGCCCAGCTCCGCCAGCGGGATGGCGTCGAGGTCGACCACCCGCCGCGACGCGTCGTCCCAGATCGGGCGCACCCCCAGCAGCGCCAGCACCTCGGCGATGTCGTCGCCGGCGGTGCGCATGGCCGATGTGCCCCACACCGAGAGCCCGACCGATTCGGGCCAGCGCCCGTGATCGGCGCGGTAGCGTTCGAGCAGCGAATCCGCCATCGCCACACCGGTTTCCCAGGCCAACCGGGACGGGACTGCCTTCGGGTCCACCGAGTAGAAGTTGCGCCCGGTGGGCAGCACGTTGACCAGCCCGCGCAGCGGGGAACCCGACGGCCCCGACGGGATGAAGTGGCCGTCGAGGGCCCGCAGCACCTGATCGATTTCCCCGGCGGTCTGCCGCAACCGCGGGACCACCTCGTCGGCGGCGAACCGCAGGATCGCCGCGACGTCGGGGGCGTCGGTCAGCCTGTCGACCACACTGGCGTCCCACCCGCTGTCCTGAAGTGCGGCAACGAGTTCGCGCGCCCTGGCCTCCGCCGCGTCGACGGCCGCGCGGTCGTCGTTGCCGTCCTCGGCCAGCCCGAGCGCCTGACGCAGTCCCGGTACGGTCTGCTCGCCGCCGAACAGTTGCCGGGCCCGCAGGATCGCCAGCACGAGGTCGAGTTCGCCGTCGTCCGCGGGCCGTTGCCCGAGGATGTGCAGACCGTCGCGGATCTGCACGTCCTTGATCTCGCAGAGCCATCCGTCGACGTGCAGCAGCATGTCGTCGAAGGAGTCCTCGTCGGGCCGGTCCTCCAGACCGAGGTCGTGATCCATCTTGGCGGCCCGCATCAACGTCCAGATCTGCTGGCGGATCGCGGGGAGCTTGCCCGGATCGAGGGCCGAGATCGTGGAGTGCTCGTCGAGGAGCTGTTCCAGACGCGCGATGTCACCGTAGGTTTCGGCCCGGGCCATCGGCGGGATCAGGTGATCGATGAGCGTCGCGTGGGCGCGCCGTTTGGCCTGGGTGCCCTCCCCCGGATCGTTGACCAGGAAGGGGTACACGAGTGGGAGATCGCCCAGCGCGGCGTCGGTGCCGCACGACGACGACATGCCCAGTGTCTTACCCGGCAGCCATTCGAGGTTGCCGTGCTTGCCGAGGTGCACGACGACGTCGGCGCGAAAGCTGTTGCCGAACGCGCCGTCCAACCATCGGTAGGCCGCCAGGTAGTGATGGCTGGGGGGCAGGTCGGGATCGTGGTAGATCGCGACGGGGTTCTCGCCGAAACCGCGGGGCGGCTGGACCATGATCACGACGTTGCCGGATTGCATTGCCGCGATGACGATCTCGCCGTCGGGATCGTGACTGCGGTCGACGAACAGCTCGCCCGGTGGCGGCCCCCAGTGTTCGACGACGGCGTCGGCGAGCTCGGCGGGCAGCGTCGCGAACCACGCCCGGTAGTCCCTCGCCGACACCCGGATCGGATTGCCCGCCAGCTGAGTCTCGGTGAGCCAATCCGGATCCTGGCCACCGCGCTCGATGAGCGCGTGGATCAGAGCGTCACCGTCACCGGCTTCCAGGCCGGGAACGTCACCGACGTCGTAGCCGGCCTCGCGCATCGCCCCCAGCAGTGCGATCGCGCTCGCGGGGGTGTCCAGCCCCACCGCGTTGCCGATGCGGGCGTGCTTGGTCGGATAGGCCGAGAAGACCAGGCCGACGCGCTTCTCCGCGGGAGCGATCGAGCGCAGCCGGGCGTGTCGCACGGCCAGCCCGGCGACGCGGGCGCACCGTTCGGGGTCGGCGACGTAGGTGATGAGGCCCTCGTCGTCGATCTCCTTGAACGAGAAGGGGACCGTGATGATGCGCCCGTCGAACTCGGGAACGGCAACCTGGGTCGCCACGTCGAGCGGAGACATGCCGTCGTCGTTGGCCTCCCACTGGGCTCGCGACGATGTCAGGCACAGCCCTTGCAGGATCGGAACATCGAGGGCGGCAAGGTGAGCGACGTTCCAGGTGTCGTCCGCCCCGCCCGCCGAGACCGCCGCGGGCGTCGCGCCGCCGGCCGCGAGCACCGTGGTGATCATCGCATCCGCAGTGCCGAGCAGGTCGATCAACTCGGGCGCGGGGGTACGCAGCGACGCGCAGAACACCGGCAGTGGCACTCCCCCGGCGCCGTCGATGGCGTCGCACAACGCCTCCACATACGCGGTGTTGCCGGCCAGGTGCTGCGCGCGGTAGTACAGCACCGCGACGACGGGTCCGTCGGTTCGCCGGGCAGGCCGTTCCAGCACGCCCCAGGCGGGGGTGCTCGTCGGCTCCGCGAAACCGAACCCCGTCATCAACAACGTGTCGGACAGGAACGCGTGCAGGTTCGCGAGGTTCTCGACACCGCCCTGCGCGAGATAGACGTGTGCCTGCAGCGCGACACCCGCGGGCGTGGTGGACCGGTTCATCAGGTCGGCGTCGGGGGCCTGCTCACCGCTGACCACGACGGCCGGCACCCCGCTGGCGACCACGGCGTCGATACCGTCCTCCCAGGCCCGGTAACCACCGAGGATCCGGACCACCGCGACGTCGGCACCGGCCAGCAGGTCCTCCAGTTCTCCGTCGACCAGCCGCGCCGGATTGGCCCACCGGTACTGCGCCCCGCACGCACGAGCCGTGATCAGGTCGGTGTCGGAGGTGGACAGCAGCAGAACAGTGCTCACCCCCCATTCGTACCGGACTACGGTGAGCTTCGTGACCTCGGGCATCGCCGTCGGCACCCCGGACCCGTCGCTGCGCGCTGTGGTGCGGCGCTACGAGGGGTTCGCCACCCATGGCGTCGGGCCCGTCACATTTCGCGAGGTGGCCTGCACATTCGTGCCGATCATCATCGACCTCGGCGCGGGCTGGTCCGTCGCCCACCGGCAGGACGCCCCGACACGGTTGCAGTCATTCGTGGCGGGCCTCACCGATGCGCCCGTCCTCGTGTCGCACGGGGGCTCTGCGCGCTGCCTGCAGATCGACCTCACCCCGCTGGGTGCCCGCCGTGTCCTCGGCCTGCCGCTGTCGGAGCTGGCGAACCGGTCGGTGCCCGTCGAGGCCGTGCTCGGGCGCGATGCGGCCGCCCTGGTGCAGCGGATCGGCGAGGCACGCTGCTGGGAGGAGCGGTTCGCCCTCGTCGACGCGCTGCTGATGCGCCGGCTCGCCGACGCGCCGGACATCGACCCCGGCGTGGCGTGGTCGCTGGGCCGCATCACCGCCAGCGGCGGGCGCACCGCCATCGGCGCGCTGGCCGAGGAACTCGGCTGGAGTCATCGCAGGCTCATCACCAGGTACCGCGACGCGATAGGTCTGCCGCCCAAGACGATCGCACGGATCGTCCGCTTCGAACGAGCGCTCGAGCAGGTGCGCACCGGTGCGGCGCTCTCCGAGATCGCCACCGACTGCGGCTATTTCGACCAGGCGCACCTGTGCCGGGACGTGCGCGAGCTGTCCGGCCTCACACCGGCGGCACTGCGCAGCGGGGTCAATTCCGTCCAAGACGTCGACGGCTGAGCTGTTCTACGGTGCCGTCATGACCACACCAGAACGCGTCTGCGGAGCCATACCGATCGTTCACTACGCCGAGCCGCGAGCGGCCATCGACTGGCTGTCGCGCGTGTTCGGCGCGATTCCGACGTTGATCGTCCCGCCGGAGCCGGATCAGCCACTGCAGCATGCCGAGGTTCAGATCGGCACCGGCATCGTGATGGTCGACGATGCCGGGCGCGACAGTGTTTTCGCCCTTCCGGGACCGGTGGTCGTCTACGTCGTCATCGACACAGCGGCCGACGTCGACGCGCTGCACGATCGCGCGGCCGCGGCCGGAGCGGACATCGTGCGTGGGCTCAGCGACCAGGACTACGGGTCGCGCGACTTCGCCGCGCGTGACCCCCACGGCAACATCTGGAGCTTTGGCACCTACCGGCCCGCGTTGGCGTGAGCGGTCAGCGGCTCCAGCGGCCGTACCAGGTCTGCCGGTAGGGCGTGCCCGCGGCGACGACGAGCCCGGCCACGACGATGGCGAATCCGATGAGTGCGAACATCGTTGTTCCTTTCCCGCGACCCCGCAGATCACGGGGCCTTCTGAGGCCAGACGGTACCGCCGGTATCAGCTCGTGCGCGGGAAAGGTGTGGCAGGGAACTGTCGTCCGAATTATGTGATGCCGGTCACTTTCGAACGTCAGTCGGCCGTGATGAAGCCGCGCGACACCATCCAGTCGCGCGCGACCACGCTGGGGTCACGTCCCTCGACGTCGACCTGCTTGTTCAGCTCGATGATCACGTCGTTGGTGATGGCCGCCGTGACCGGCGCCGTCACCTCCGCGATCTCGGGATGGGCTTCGAAGAAGCTGCGCTTCATCGTCACCGACGGGTTGTAGTGCGCGAAGAACTGCTTGTCGTCGGTCAACACGGTGAGATCGAGCGCTGAGATGCGGCCGTCGGTGGTGAAGACCTCGCCGAAATCGCACTGCGTGCCATCCGCGGTCGCCTGGTAGATGATGCCGACCTGGAGGATGGGTGTGATCGCGCGGGCCGGGTCGAACCCGTACGCCGTTGCCATGCCCGGGAATCCGTCTTGGCGCGCACGGAATTCGGTGTCGACGCACGTGCGCGCCGCCGCGGGGTCACGCTGCACCAGTGCGGCGTAGTCGGACAGTGTCCGGACGCCGGTCCGCTCGACGGTGCGCGAGCTGGCGGCCAGAGCGTAGGTGTCGTCCATCGGCCCCGGCTCCAGCCACACCATGTCGTTGCGGGCGAGATCCTCGTCGCGGACCGCCTCGTACTGCTTGCGGGTGTCGGGCAGCGGTTTCTCGTGCCCGAGGTAGTTGATCCACGCGTTGCCGGTGAACTCGTAGGCGACGTCGACCTGCCCCGAGAGCTGAGCTCCGCGGGTGCTGCGGGAGCCGACGATGCCGGTCAGGTCACGAACCTGCGCGCCGGCCGCGGCGAGGGTGTACTCCAGGACGTAACCCAGGATGACCTGCTCGGTGTACTCCTTGGAACCGACGGTGATCTGTACACCCTCCAGACCCGGCGTCGGCCGGATCGACCCCGGCCCGACCTGCAACGGCACGGCGCTGCCCGACCCGAGCCCGCACGCCGTCGTCACCACCATGACGACGGCGGCGAGCGCGGCCAGGCGCCGACGGCGACGCACGGGGCGGCTCATCGCAGCCCCTTGGGCCCGACGTAGAACTCGGCGAGCCCGCCGAGCCAGTCGACCAGCAGCGCCAGGCACACCGCGAGCACACTGCCCAGGATCAGCGTCACGTTGTCCTGCAGCTTGTACCCGGTGTCGATGAGGATGCCGAGGCCGCCGGCGTTGACGAGGAACGACAACGTGGCCGTCCCGACCGCGAGCACCAACGAGGTCCGCAGGCCGGCGAGGATGAACGGCACCGCGAGCGGCAACTCGACACGCGCGAGCAAGGCGGCACGCGACATGCCCTGTCCGAGACCGGCGTCGATCAGCGAGCGGTCGACGCGGTCGATTCCCAGAATCGTGCTCGACAGCACCGGCAGCAGCGAGTACAGCGCGATCGGCAGGACGCCGATCCAGAAGCCGGTGCGCGCGGTCAGTAGGAACAGCAGGACCAGCAAACCGATCGCCGGCGCCGCCTGGCCGACGTTGGCGACGCCGATGACCAAGGGCCGCAACAGTTTCGCACCTGGCCGGGTGACCAGGACGCCGAGCGGCACGCCGATCAGCACGACGATCGCCGTGACCGCCGCGGTGATCAGCAGGTGCTGCCAGATCAGCGTCGCGACATTGGCGGGGTTGATGTTCTCCTGTTGAGTGGCGCTCAGGTCGCGATGGAATGCCCAGAACACCACGGCGGCAGCGACGACGAGAACCAGCACCGGCTGGATGAACAACCGCAACCGCTCGGCGGCGGCACGGGCCCCTGCCCGCGTGGCGGCCGGCTCGGTCGTCGTCACGAGGACCCGTTCTCGGCGTCTCGGCGCAGGCGCGTGATGGTCTCGATCAGCGTGTCGAGCGTGACCACGCCCTCGTACCGGCCGCCGTGGCCTGTCACCACCGCCGATGCATGCTGTTCGGCCAGGATGGCTTCCAGAGCGTCCTCCAGCGTCGCTTGGGTGCTGACCACGTCGAGGTGCTCCACGGCGTCGGCGAGGGCGCCCGCGTGCCGCAACCGCGTGGCACGCACCCAGCTGACCGGCCGCTCGCGGTCGTCGAGCACCACCGCCCAGTCGCAGTCGCTGTCGGCGATGGTTGCGCGCACCGCGTCGATGGTGTCGCGCTGGTGCACGGACGGCCGGGTCTCCAGCGCAACGTCTTTGAGGCGGAGCAGCCCGAGCTGCCGCAGGGAGGCCCCGGTGCCGACGAAGCCGGCCACGGTGTCGTCGGCCGGGCTGGCGAGGATGTTCTGCGGGGTGTCGTACTGCAGCACAGCGGACTGTTGGCCGAGCACCGCGATGCGGTCGCCGAGTTTGACCGCCTCGCCGAAGTCGTGCGTGACGAACACGATCGTCTTGTGCAATTCGTCCTGCAGGCGCAGCAATTCGTCCTGCAACGTGCTGCGGGTGATCGGGTCGACCGCGCCGAACGGCTCGTCCATCAGCAGCACCGGCGGGTCGGCCGCCAGCGCACGGGCGACGCCGACCCGCTGCTGCTGCCCGCCGGAGAGCTGGCGCGGATAGCGATCGGCGTACTGTGACGGCTCGAGGCCCACCAGGTCGAGCAGCTCGTCCACCCGGTCGGCGACCCGCTGACGGTCCCATTTGAGCAGGCCCGGCACGAGGCCCACGTTCTGCCGAATCGTCATGTGCGGGAACAGGCCTGCCTGCTGGATCGCATACCCGATCGAGCGGCGCAGTTCGGTCGGCTTGATCGACAGCGCATCGTCGTCCCCGATGAGGATGCGGCCGGACGTGGGTTCGCTGAGCCGATTGATCATGCGCATCGTGGTGGTCTTGCCACACCCCGACGGCCCGACGAACACGACGATCTCGCCGGCCGGGATGTCGAGCGAGACATCGTCGACTGCGGGCTGTCGTGCGCCGGGATAGACCTTGCTGACGTGGTCGAGTTCGATGCGAACGCCAGTGACTTCGGTTGTCATCGAACACCTTTCGATGTGGTCAGCCGGCCGACGAGCACCAGGAGTGCGTCGAGGGCCAGCGCGAGGATCACGATCAGCAACGTGGCGGTCAGGGCCATCGGCAACGCGGTCGGGCTGCCGACGCGCGCGAGCCCGGCGAAGATCAGGTTGCCCAGCCCGGGGCCTTTGACGTAGGCCGCGATCGCGAGCACACCCATCGACATCTGCGTGCTCAACCGCATCGCCGACAGGATGGCCGGCCACACGAGCCGCAACTCCACCCGCGTCAACGTGCCGAGCCGGCTCATCCCGATGCCGCGTGCCGCGTCGGTCAGGGCCGGATCTATCGCGTTGAGTCCGACGATCGTGTTCCGGATGATCGGCAGCAGTGAGTAGAGCACCAGTGCCGCCACACTCGGGATCACCCCCAGTCCGAACAGCGGGATCAACAACCCGAGCAGAGCGAACGCGGGAACGGTCAGGATCACGCTCGAGGTGGTCGTCGCCAGATTTGCCGCGAACGCGTTGCGGTAGGTCAGCACCCCGACCGCCACACCGATGACCGTCGCGATGAGCACGCTCTGCACGACGGCGCTGACGTGCTGATACGAGTCGAACATCAGCTGTTCGTAGTGCGCGGAGACATACCCCCAGACTGACGAGTTCGAGGTCACCGCTGCACTCCCACAGTTCCCCCGATTCCGCGCGTCTTTGCTGACGCACCGTGCGCCCGTCGTGCTGCCTTACCCGATCCCTCACGGGGCGAAACCGCCCGAGTTCGGTTCTCGATGAACCAAAACCTGGGCGGACGGTGCACTCGCAGAGCAGAGTCGCCGGGCAGGACTGCGAGGAGGTGACTCGATGATTCGGGTGGTCAAGCTGGGTGCTGTGATCGGCGCACGCATCGACGGCGTCGATCTGGCCCGCGGTGTCGACGCCGGGACGGCGGCGCAGATCAACGACGCCCTGCTCGAGCACAAGGTGATCTTCTTCCGCGGCCAGCACGATCTCGACGACGACGGCCAGCTCGCGGTCGCCCGCGCCCTCGGCACTCCCACCACCGCCCATCCGACCGTGACCTCGCGCGGGCGCGCCGTGCTGCCCATCGACTCGCGCTACGACAAGGCCAACAGCTGGCACACCGACGTCACGTTCGTCGACCGCATCCCGAAGGCGTCGCTGCTGCGCGCGGTCACGCTCCCGCCCTACGGCGGGACCACCACGTGGGCGTCGACGGAGGCCGCCTACGACCGGCTCCCCCCGCCGCTGCGCGCGCTCGCCGAGAACCTGTGGGCTGTGCACACCAACACCTACGACTACGCGCGTGACATCGACGGGCGCCGAGAAGCGTTGGCCGACACCGAACGTCAGTACCGGGAGGAATTCGTCTCCGATTACTACGAGGTGGAACACCCCGTGGTGCGGATTCACCCCGAGACCGGCCGGCGGGTGCTGCTGCTGGGCAATTTCGTCAAGGGCTTCGTGGGTCTGGGGCGTACCGAGTCGGCCGCGCTGTTCGACCTGTTCCAGGCGCGCATCACCAAGCTCGAGCACACGGTGCGATGGAACTGGGAACTCGGCGACCTCGCGATCTGGGACAACCGTGCCACTCAGCACTACGCCGTGGCCGACTACGACGACCAGTTCCGGCGGCTGAGCCGCGTCACGCTCGCCGGTGACGTCCCCGTCGACGTCCACGGTGAGCGCAGCAGGGTGATCACCGGGGACGCCTCGGATTACTCCGACATCGTCGTGCCGGTGCGGCTGGTCAGCTGACGCGAGGGCACGCACCGGCCGCGTACCGTGGTCGGATGGCCAGAACCCGGGACACCGACGCCTGTCCCGGCGCGCTGCAGACCCATCGTGCCGCCGACGGCGAGCTCGCCCGTGTCCGGTTGCCCGCCGGAATGCTGACCGCCGCGCAGATGGAGGCGATCGCCACCGCGGCACTCGACCTGGCCTCCCCGGCGCTGGAGCTGACCTCCCGCGGCAACCTGCAGATCCGCGGCATCCGCGACGCCGCGGAGCTCGCGCGGCGGCTCACCGAGGCCGGTCTGCTGCCCTCGCCGAGCCGCGAGAAGATCCGCAACATCGTGGCGTCCCCGCTGTCGGGGCGTCAGGGCGGACTGCTCGACGTGAGGGCGCTCGTCCACACCCTCGACGCGGAGCTGCAGGCCGATCCGGTGCTCGCCGATCTGCCGGGGCGCTTCCTGTTCGGCCTCGACGACGGCCGCGGGGACATCGCGGGACTGGCCGCCGACGCCGCCGTGTGCGCCGTCGACGAGAACACCGTGGCAGTGGTGCTGTCCGGCATCGACACCGGGGTTCGGGTGCCCGTCGCCGACGCGGTCCACACCCTGCTCGCGATCGCCCGACACTTCGTCGAGGTGCGCGGAAGTGCTTGGCGGATCAGAGAATTGACGACGCCGGACGTGGTTCTCGGCTCCCTGACGGCGACCGAGCCCGCCGGCCGCACGTGGCCGGCGACCACCCGGCCGCCCGTCGGCTGGATCCCCCAGGACGACGGCCGCGTGGCGCTCGGCGCGGCGGTGCCCCTGGGGGTGCTCGACGCCGAGCTCGGCCGCTACCTGGCGGTGATGCAGGCGCCCTTGGTGATCACCCCGTGGCGGTCGGTGGTCGTCGCAGACCTCGACGACGGGGTGGCCGACGCGGCTCTGCGGGTGCTCGCGCCTCTGGGTTTCGTCTTCGACGAGGCCTCGCCGTGGCTCACCCTCTCCGCCTGCACCGGACGCCCAGGGTGCACCCACGCTCTGGCCGACGTGCGCGCCGACGCCGCCGCGGCGCTGGAGGAAGGCGACCCGGCCCGGCGCCGGCACTTCGTCGGCTGCGACCGGGCGTGCGGCAGCCCCGCCGACGGGGACGTGCTGATAGCGACAGGAGACGGCTACCGGGCGCGGCGGGCCCACCCGTAGGGTGATCAGGTGCTCGACTACATCCGCGATGCCGGGGAGATCTACCGGCAGTCGTTCGCGACGATCCGTGCCGAGTCCGATCTGTCCGGCTTCCCGGCCGACGTCGCGCGCGTCGTCGTCCGGCTGATCCACACCTGCGGGCAGACCGACGTACCCGAGCACGTCGCCTACACCCCCGACGTCGTCGCCCGGGCCCATGACGCGCTGGTGGCCGGCGCCCCGATCCTGTGCGACTCCTCGATGGTCGCCGCCGGGATCACCCGCTCCCGGCTGCCCGCCGACAACGAGGTCGTCTCGCTGGTGGCCGACGAGCGCGCCCCGGCGTTCGCCGCCGAGCACGGCACCACCCGCTCCGCCGCGGCGATCGACCTCTGGGCCGATCGGCTCTCCGGCGCCGTGATGGCGATCGGCAACGCCCCCACGGCGCTGTTCCGGCTCCTCGAGCTCGTCGACGGCGGCGTCGCACCGCCGGCCGCGGTGCTCGGCGGCCCGGTCGGCTTCGTCGGGTCCGCGCAGTCCAAGCAGGAGCTCATCGACGACCCGCGAGGCATGGCCTACCTGGTCGTGACGGGCCGCCGCGGGGGCAGCGCGATGGCCGCCGCAGCCGTCAACGCGATCGCGACGACCCGAGAATGAGCGAGCGCGGCACGCTCTGGGGGGTCGGCCTGGGCCCCGGTGACCCCGAGCTGGTGACCGTCAAGGCGGCGCGGGTGATCGGCGCCGCCGACGTCGTGGCCTACCACAGCGCGCAGCACGGCCGCAGCATCGCCCGCGGCATTGCCGAGCCCTACCTGCGCGACGGCCAGATCGAGGAACACCTCGTCTACCCGGTGACCACCGAGACGTCCGAGCACCCCGGCGGTTACGCGGGTGCGATGGAGGACTTCTACCGCGAGGCGGCCGCGCGCATCGCTGCGCACCTCGAGGCCGGACGCGACGTCGCGCTGCTCGCCGAAGGTGATCCGCTGTTCTACAGCTCCTACATGCACATGCACACCCGGCTGACGCAGCGCTTCGACGCGGTGATCGTGCCGGGCGTGACATCGGTCAGCGCCGCCTCCGCGGCGATCGCGACCCCGCTGGTGCAGGGCGAGCAGGTCCTCACGATCCTGCCGGGCACGCTGCCGGCCGAGGAGCTGCGCCGCCGGCTGGCCGACACCGACGCCGCAGTCATCATGAAGTTGGGACGTTCGTATCCCGCTGTGCGGGAAGCACTGTCGAAGGCGGGACGGCTGGACGACGCGTACTACGTCGAGCGGGCCAGCACCAGCAGGCAACGGGTCGCGCCGGCCGCCGACGTCGACGAGAACTCGGTGCCCTACTTCTCGCTGGCGATGCTGGTGGGCCGGACGGCGACACCAGCGGCGACCGGATCGGTGACGGTGGTCGGCCTCGGGCCGGGCGACGTGGACTGGATGACCCCGCAGAGCCGGCGCGAGCTGGCGGCCGCGACGGATCTGATCGGGTACGGGCCCTACCTCGACCGCGTCGGCGTCCGCGACGGCCAGCGCCGCCACCCGAGCGACAACACCGACGAACCCGCCCGCGCCCGCCTGGCATGCTCGCTGGCCGAGCAGGGCCGCACCGTCGCCGTGGTGTCGTCCGGCGATCCGGGGGTCTTCGCGATGGCCACGGCGGTGCTCGAGGAGGCCAAACAGTGGCCGGGTGTCGATGTCCGGGTGATCCCGGCGATGACGGCCGCGCAGGCGGTGGCCAGCCGGGTCGGCGCCCCGCTCGGACACGACTACGCGGTGATCTCGCTCTCGGACCGGCTCAAGCCGTGGGACGTCATCGCGACGCGGCTGGAGGCGGCCGCCCGGGCCGACATGGTGCTGGCGATCTACAACCCGGCATCGAAGACGCGGACCTGGCAGGTCGGTGCGATGCGCGACCTGCTGCTCGAGCACCGCGACGCGGGGACACCCGTCGTGATCGGCCGGGACGTGTCCGGACCCACCGAGACGGTGCGGGTGGTCCGCCTCGCCGATCTCGATCCCGCCGACATCGACATGCGCTGCCTGCTGATCGTCGGATCGTCACAGACGCAGTGGTATTCAGATGATCCGAACACCGACCGGGTGTTCACCCCACGCCACTATCCCCCGCAGTGAGGCAGGCCCGCCCGTGACCATTCCGCGCACCCCTGCCGACCTCACCGCGCCGTGGCTGAGCTCTGTGCTGGACACCGAAGTCACCACCGTCGCCGTGACCCCGATCGGTACCGGACAGACCGGTGCGACCTACCGGGTGCACGCGACCTACACCGGCGCGACGACCCTGCCGTCGACCTTCGCGGTGAAGCTGCCCGCGCAGGACGACGCGGTGCGCGAGCGGGTCGCGCTCGGCTACAAGTCGGAGGTCGAGTTCTACACCGCCGTCAGCGCCGAGGTCGCCGTCCCGGTGCCGGCCTGCCTGCACAGCGAGATCTCTTCGGACGGCGGCGATTTCGTGCTCGTACTGGCCGATCTCGCACCGGCCGAACAGGGCGATCAGCTGGCCGGCTGCACTCTTGAGGAGGCGGCGCTGGCCGTCGACGCGCTGGCCGGCCTGCACGGTCCGAGCTGGTGTGCGCCCCGGTGGTTCGAGCTGACCTCGATCATCATGCCCAAGCCCGGTGACGAGGCCGCGGCCACCGGCATGGGTGAGGTGTCGGCGATGGCGGCCACCATCACCCTCGACCGGCTCGGCGATCGGATCGGCGACGCGGACCGCGAGACGCTGCTGACATCGATGAGCCTCGTGACACCGTGGCTGCAGGCCGAACCCGGGCGGTACTCGTTGCTGCACGGTGACTACCGGCTGGACAACCTGCTGTTCGACCCGCAGCGCACGCACGTCACGGTGGTGGACTGGCAGACCGTCGGACTCGGGTTGCCCGCCCGTGACCTCGCCTACTTCACCGCCACCAGCCTGCTCCCGCAGACCCGCGCCACCGTCGAACGCGATCTGGTGGCGCGCTACCACGCCGCGGTGTGCCGCTACGGCGTCACCGGTTACGACCTCGAAACCTGCTGGCAGGATTACCGTCTCGGTGCGCTGCAGGCACCGTTCCTGACCGCGCTGGGGTTCGCGTTCTCCACGTCCACCGACCGCGGCGACGAGATGATCCTGACCATGCTCAGCCGCGGCTGTCGCGCGGTCCGCGAACTCGGCACGATCGAAGTGATCAGGTCGTATCAGGCTTCGTCACCGACCACTGCGTGACGGGCATGGCGGGACGCCAGCCGGTGAAGGCGCCGACCGGCTCCCCGCGGTAGTGCTGATATTTCGTCAGCCGGCCGCCATGGCGCGAATACCACTGCACGACAAGCGCTTCGGATTCGGCGGTCACCATGTTGGCGACCAGCCGACCACCGGCAGGCAGCCGCTCCCAGCACGCCTCGAGCAGGCCGGGAGTCGTGATGCCGCCGCCGATGAAGACCGCCGCAGGCGGGGAGCAGAACTCGAAGGACTCCGGGGCGTCGAACTGCTCCTCGACGCGAACGCCGAACGCCGTGGCGTTCTGCGTGATCCGGGCGCGACGGGTGGCATCGCGCTCGAATGCGATCGCGCGGCAGCCCGGTGCGCTGCGGCACCACTCGATCGCCACGCTGCCCGATCCCGCGCCCACATCCCAGAGCAGCTCGCCGGGCCTCGGCGCCAGCGCGGCCACGGTGATCGCCCGCATCGCCTGCTTGGTCAATTGCCCGTCGTGAGCGAAGGAGTCGTCGGCCAGCGTGCCGCCGACGCGCTCGTCGGGCAGGTACCGCACCGCCATCACGTTGAGGTCGTCGACATCGCCCGGCGGGCGGGTCGCCCACTCCCGGGCCGTTGACGACCGGCGGCGTTCGCGCGCACCACCGAGTTGCTCGAGAATCGTCAGTTCGGAGTCACCGCGCCCGGTTGCCGCGAGAAGCCGGGCCAGTTCCCCCGGGCTCGTGCGGTCGCGCGAGAGCACGACCGCACGCCCACCGCGGCGCACCGCAGTGTGCGGTTCGTGCCACACCAGGCTGATGATCTCGGTGTCCTGTACCGGCCACCCCACCCGTGCGCAGGCCAGCGTCACCGACGACACGTGTGGCAGGACGGCGACCCGGTCCGCACCGTGCACCCGGATCAGCGACGTGCCGACACCGTGCAGCAACGGATCGCCGCTGGCGACCACGTGCACGTCACCGTCGACCCCGTCGAGCAGCGTGTGCAGCGCCGGCAGCATCGGTGACGGCCAGGCCCGCCGCACCGCCGGTACGGTGTCGTCGAGCAGGTCCAACTGCCGCTGCGAACCGTAGATCACTGTCGCCCTTGCCAATTCGGCGCGTGAGGCCGGGCCGAGGCCGGCCATTCCGTCGGCGCCGATACCGACGACGACGATCATCGGGGCAACCTCCGCCACACCGGGCGCGGGGTGATCCGGAATGCCGCGGCCAGACCGACCAGGATGGCGGGCACCCACACCACGCTGCGTCCGCGCCGCAGCGCGGCCACGGTGGCGTCGGCGACCTGTGCGGGTGTGCTGGACAGCGGCGCGGGCGCCATCCCCTCGGTCATCCGCCCGATGACGAAGCCGGGCCGCACGAGCAGCAGTCGCACGCCGGTGCCGTGCAGCGCGTCGGTCAGCCCACTGCAGAACGCATCGAGACCGGCCTTGGCCGACCCGTACACGTAGTTGGCGCGCCGCGCCCGCACCCCGGCCACCGACGAGAAGGCGATCAGCGTGCCCCCGCGCGCGGCCCGCATCTGCTCGGCGAGCACCGTCAGCAGACTGACCTGAGCGACGTAATCGGTGTACACGATCGCGGCTGCGTGCGCGGGATCGCTTTCGGCACGAGCCTGATCGCCGAGGATCCCGAACGCCAGCACCGCGGTTCCGATCGGGCCGTGCTCCGCCACGATTCCGGCGACCAGGCCGGGGTGGGCGGCGAGATCGTCGGCGTCGAAGGCGACCGTGTGTACTTCACGCGCGCCGGCGTCGCGCAGCGTCGCGGCTTCGACTACGAGGTCCTCGGGCCGGCGCGCCGCCAGCACGACGGTGGCGCCCCGGGCCAACCGGGCCGCCACTTCGAGACCGATCTCGCTGCGGCCGCCGAACACCACGATCAGATCGGTGTCGGCCCGTTCAGCCGTGTCCTTCATGGCTGCGATTATGTCCTGCGCTAGCGTGGCACCCGATGGGCAAGGCAACCACGCGGCTGACGAGCGATGCGATCGCGTTCCTGACCGAGCGGCATCTGGCGATGCTCACGACGCTGCGCGCCGACCAGTCACCGCACGTCGTCGCCGTCGGGTTCACGTTCGACCCGGCCACCCACATCGCCCGCGTGATCACCACCGGCGGCTCGCAGAAGGCCGTCAACGCCGACCAGCGCGGTGTCGCAGTCCTCAGCCAGGTCGACGGCGCACGCTGGCTCTCGCTCGAGGGCACGTCCACGGTCCACACCGAGGAAGACAAGGTGCGCGACGCCGAACGGCGGTACGCACAGCGCTACCGCACGCCCCGCCCCAATCCCAAGCGGGTCGTGATCGAGGTCCGGGTGGAGCGCGTGCTCGGCTCTTCGGGGCTGCTCGACCGCGGCGAGAACTAGCCGTTCACCGGCACCACGACGAGGTCGTGCGGCCGGTTGTTCACCGACACCGCGCCGTCGGCGGTGACGATCACGATGTCCTCGATGCGCGCACCCCACTGCCCGGGGAAGTAGACGCCCGGCTCGACGGAAAAGGCCATGCCCTCCTGCAGAGGGAGGTCGTTGCCGCTGACGATGTAGGGCTCCTCGTGCACCGACAGGCCGATGCCGTGGCCGGTGCGATGGACGAAGTAGTCGGCCAGGCGTTCGGCGGCCAGGACGTCTCGGGCGGCGGCGTCGACCTGTTCGGCGGTGACGCCGGGGCGGACGGCGGCCACCGCCGCCTGCTGGGCCCGCTGCAGCACCGCGTAGCGACGGGCGACCTCGGGATCGGGTTCGCCGATGCTGTACGTGCGCGTGGAATCGGAGTTGTATCCGGGCTCGTACGGTCCGCCGATGTCGACGACGACGATGTCACCTGCGGCCAGTTCGCGATCGGAGCACTCGTGGTGCGGATCGGCCCCGTGCGGCCCTGACCCGACGATGACGAATGCCGCCTCTGAATGCCCTTCGGCGACAATGGCTTCGGCGATGTCGGCGGCGACGTCGGCCTCGGTGCGGCCGGGTGCGAGGAAGTCGGGGACCCGGGCGTGCACACGGTCGATCGCGGCGCCGGCCTTGCTGAGCGCGTCGATCTCGCTCGCGTCCTTGATCATGCGCAG
The DNA here is from genome assembly GCF_007096635.1 of Mycolicibacterium sp. 018/SC-01/001. Classification (GTDB taxonomy): domain Bacteria; phylum Actinomycetota; class Actinomycetes; order Mycobacteriales; family Mycobacteriaceae; genus Mycobacterium. The sequence continues at coordinate 29,685 of NZ_VKAA01000024.1, read as the reverse complement.
CGTGCGCAGCACGTCGGTGGCGAGCACGGGCACCGCGGCGAGCACCGCGGCGAGCGGAAGGAGATGCAGTGCGGGCATCGCGTCGGTCACCGCGACGCTCACCGGAGCGCCGCCGAGCGCGTCGGCGACCAGTGCGTAGGGATCGTCGCCGTCGACCCAGTCCCGCACCGTCACCTCGAGTTCGGGAATCGCAGACTCTGCGAGCGAGGCCAACTCCATGCGCGGTACGACGATCGTCGCGGCGCCGTCGGCGGGCAGCACGAGGGCGGTCAGTCGCTCGAACGTCTGGGCGCGCGAGCCCGTCAGGTAGCGCAGGTCGTAACCGGGAGTGATGACGAGGCCGGCGAGCCCGGCATCGGCGGTGGCGCGCGCGGCGGCGGCCAGGCGGTGGGCGTACACGTCGGTGCTGAATCGGGACTGCGCGCTCATACCCACCAGGTTAGTGCCCACCTTCCTGTGCGCGAGCAGACGCGAACTCGAGCGACACGCCGGGCAGAACACTCGAGTTCGCGTCTGTCCCCTACTTCGTGGGGGCCCACGCCAGAGAAACCGGGCTGGCAGGATGGGCCGGGTGACTGCTCCCCTGGTGCTCCTCGACGGCGCGAGCATGTGGTTCCGCTCGTATTTCGGTGTGCCGTCGTCGATCACCGCACCCGACGGCCGGCCGGTCAACGCGCTGCGCGGCTTCCTCGATGCCGTGGCGACGGTGATCACCCGCGAGCAGCCCCGCCGCCTGGTGGTCTGCCGCGACGACGACTGGCGCCCGCAGTGGCGGGTCGACCTGGTGCCGTCGTACAAGGCCCACCGGGTCGTCGAGGAGAACCCCGGCGACGAACCCGACGTCGAGGAGGTGCCCGACGAGCTCACCCCACAGGTCGACATGATCATGGAGATCCTCGACGCCTTCGGCATCGCGACCGCGGGCGCACCCGAACACGAGGCCGACGACGTGCTGGGCACGCTGGCCGGCAGGGAAACCCGCGACCCGGTGGTCGTGGTCAGCGGCGATCGCGACCTGCTGCAGCTCGTGCGCGACGAGCCGACGCCGGTGCGGGTGCTCTATCTCGGGCGCGGGCTGGCCAAGGCCACCAAGTACGGGCCGGCGGAAGTGGCCGAGACCTACGGCGTGCCGATCGACCGCGCCGGGCCGGCCTACGCCGAACTCGCGCTGCTGCGCGGCGATCCGTCCGACGGGCTGCCCGGTGTCGCCGGCATCGGCGAGAAGACCGCGTCGACGCTGATCACGACGTACGGCTCACTGGCCGAGCTGCGCGCCGCGATCGACGATGCGAAGTCCGCGCTCCCCAAGGCCCAACGCACGAAGCTGCGCTCAGCGGCCGACTACCTGGCGGCAGCAGAGCCCGTCGTACGCGTCGCCACCGATGCGCCGGTGGAGTTCTCGACGCCCGACGACACGTTGCCGCTGGCCGCGGCACACCCGCGCAAAGTCGCCGAACTCGCCGAGCGCTACGGCGTGTCGTCCTCGATCGCACGCCTCCAGAAGGCCCTCGACGGGCTTCCCTGACGGACTGCCCCGACGGCGCGGACTACTTGGGCCGGCCGACCTCGTAGGTGCCGTTGTCGTCCTGGAACGTGACCGTCACCTGGCGCTTGGTGCCGTCGATGCTGACCTCGCAGTCGAAGGTGTCGCCCTTCTTCACCGTGGGGCTGACACCGTTGTTGCACTTGACGTTGCTGACGTTCTTGGCGCCGTACCCGTTGGTCTGATCGGTGAGGATCTGCTGGACACCGGTCTGCGCGGCGTTGACGTCGAGCTTGGTGGTCACGAAGAAACCCGGCTTCCAGAACCCGAGCACCAGCACGACGGCGACGATGATCGCGGCGAGCACGCCGATGACGGTCCCGATGACGGCCATCGACCGCTTGGAGCCCTCCTCGGCCGGGGGCTGCTGGTAGTTCGGGTACTGCCCGTACTGACCCGGCTGGCCGGGCTGTCCCGGCTGACCGTACTGGGGCTGCTGCCCGTAGACGCCGGGCTGACCGTACTGGGGCTGCTGGCCGTACGCGCCGGGCTGCCCGTACTGGCCGGGCGGCGGGTAGCCGGCGGGGTTGGTCCCGTACTGCTCGGTCGGCGGGTACTGCTGGGGAGGATAAGCCGGCGGCTGCTGGTACTGCGGATACTGCTGCGGCGTGTAGGCCGGCGGCTGCCAGGACTGCTGATCCGGCGCCTGCGGCGGCTGTGAGCCCGACGGCGGCTGCCAGCCCTGGTTGGCGGCGGATTCGCCCGACGGCTGCTGCTCCGCGCCAGACTCAGGCTGATGACCCCACTGCTGCGACGGGTCAGATCCCTGCGGTCCGCTCATTTCTCTCCTCGGTCGTGCGCGGTGTGGCGATGTAGCTGGCCACACCCTACCCGGCATCAACGGCGACGACGCCGCGCCGAACGTCGGCGATGGCGCGTTTCGCGGTCGCCCGCAAGGCCTGCGACGGCGCGGCGGTGCGGACCTGATCGGCCAGATCGAGCACCTGACGGCACCAGCGGACGAAATCACCCGCGGGCATGGTGACCCCGGTGCCGGGGTCGCTGGCCGCCAATGCCGAGGCGAGGTCGCCGGTGCTGGCCCAGCGGTACATCGCGGTGACGAACCCGTCGTCCGGTTCGCGGCTGGGCGTGAGCCGATGGCGCTGCTCGTCGGTGCGCAGTTCGGTCCACAGCCGGCGGGTCCGGTTCAGGGCACGACGCAGCCGGCCGGTGGGGATCTCGGCGCCGTCCCCCGGGCCGTGGCCGTCGCGGCGCGATTCGTAGAGCACCGAGGACAGGGCCGCTGCCAGTTCCGCCGCGTCCAGGTCGTCCCACACCCCGGTGCGCAGACATTCGGCGACGAGCAGGTCGGCCTCGCTGTAGATGCGGGCCAGCAGGCGGCCGTCGTCGGTGACCGACCGGGACTCGCCGTCGCCCGCGATGTAGCCACGCTCGGTGAGCAGCACGACGATCCGGTCGAAGGTGTGCGCCAGCGAGTTCGTCGCGGCCGCGATCTTGCGCCGTAACGCCTCGTTGTCGCGCTCCATCTTCAGGTAGCGCTCGGCCAGCCGCGCCTTCTCTTCCCGGTCCGGCAGCTGGTGCGCCCGGTGGGCCCGCATGCGTTCCCGCAGGGCGGCCAGTTCGGGATCGACGTCGGGTTCGGCGGCGGGACCGCTGCGGCGCCGACGGGCCGACGGCGTGTCCAGTCCCGCCGCTGCCGACAGCAGTGCCGATGCCAGATCGCGGCGGGCGCGGGGGTTGCGGTGTTCGACGCGTTTGGGCAGCGTCATGCGGCCCACCGGGCCGGTCGCACCCGAGTAGTCAGCCGAGGAGATCCGGCCTGCCCAGCGGTCCTCGGTCAGCACCAGCGGGCGCGGATCGTCGTCGTCACGCGCCGCCTCGAGCACCACCGCCAGACCGCCGCGCCGGCCGTGGGTGATCGTGATGATGTCGCCGCGACGCAGCGCGCTCAGCGCATCGTTGGCGGCCTGCCGGCGCTGCAGTCGCGACGCGCGCGACTGGGCGCGTTCGCGCTCACCGATCTGGGCGCGCAGCCGCGCGTAGTCGAGGATCGGCGCCTGCCGGCCGCCCAGCTCGGCGGCCAGCTCGTCGAGCAGCTTCTCGGCGCGTTCGACGCCGCGCACCAATCCGACCACCGACCGGTCGGCCTGGTACTGCGCGAACGACCGCTCGAGCAGCTGGTGCGCCTGCTCGGGCCCCATCTGGTGCACCAGGTTGATGGTCATGTTGTAGGTCGGTGCGAACGAGCTGCGCAGCGGAAAGGTCCGCGTCGACGCCAACCCGGCCACCTCGGCGGGGTCCATGTCGGGGTTCCACAGCACCACTGCGTGACCCTCGACGTCGATGCCGCGCCGGCCGGCCCGCCCGGTCAGCTGGGTGAACTCGCCCGCGGTGAGGGGCAGGTGCTGCTCGCCGTTGAACTTGACGAGTCGCTCGAGGACGACGGTGCGGGCCGGCATGTTGATGCCGAGCGCCAGCGTCTCGGTGGCGAACACCGCTTTGACCAGCCCCGCGGTGAACAGTTCCTCGACGGTGTGGCGGAACGTGGGCAGCATGCCCGCGTGGTGGGCGGCCAGGCCGCGCAGCAGGCCCTCCCGCCATTCGTGGTAGTCGAGCACGATCAGGTCGGAGTCGTTCAGGTCGGCCGTGCGGCGGTCGACGATCTCGGCGATCCGTGCGCGCTCGGAGTCGGTGGTGAGCCGAAGCGACGAGCGCAGGCACTGCTTGACCGCGGCGTCGCAGCCGGCGCGGGAGAAGATGAACGTGATGGCGGGCAACAGGTCGCGCTGTTCGAGCACGGAGATGACGTCGGAGCGGCCCGGTGTGCGGTAGATCGACGGGCGCCCGCTGGACCCTGCGCGCCCTCCCCGGCCGCCTCGGCTTCCTCGCCCCTGAGGCTGCCAGTCGGCGAGCCGGTCGGCTTCGCGGCGATGGGTGATGTGGCGCAACAACTCTGGGTCGACGAGCAGGTCGCGCCCGTTACGCGGCGAGCCGGAGGCCCGGTAGTCGAACAGATCCATCAGGCGTTTGCCGACCATGACGTGCTGCCACAGCGGCACCGGCCGGTGCTCGTCGACGACGACGGTGGTGTCGCCGCGCACGGTCTGGATCCAGCCCCCGAATTCCTCGGCGTTGCTCACCGTCGCCGACAAGCTGACCAGCCGCACGTCTTCGGACAGGTGCAGGATCACCTCCTCCCAGACCGCACCGCGCATCCGGTCGGCCAGGAAGTGCACCTCGTCCATGACCACGTGTGAGAGTCCCTGCAGGGCAGGAGAATCCGCGTAGAGCATGTTGCGCAGCACCTCGGTGGTCATCACCACCACGTCGGCGTCGCCGTTGATGTTCTGATCACCGGTCAGCAGGCCGATGCGCTCCGGGCCGTAGCGGCGCACGAGATCGGTGTGCTTCTGGTTGCTCAGAGCCTTGATCGGCGTGGTGTAGAAGCACTTTCGTCCCGCGGCGAGCGCCAGGTGGACGGCGAACTCACCCACCACGGTCTTACCCGCACCCGTCGGCGCGCACACCAGTACCCCGTGGCCCTGGGCCAGCGCGTCGCAGGCGCGGCGCTGGAAGCCGTCCAGGGCGAACGGGAGCAGTTCGGTGAACGCGGCGACCGAATCGGGCGGCGCGTCAGGTCGCATCGTCGTCAAACGACAGCCGCGACGGCGCAGACACCGGTGACGGCGCTTCGACCTGTTCAACTGCGCCGACCTGTTCAACTGCGCCGACGGGTTCGGCGGCGCCGATCGGGGCGGCCTCGTCGTCGGCGACGGCGTCGTCGGCGCGCCGCGCCTTGCGCCGATCGTTGAGCCGGGCGACCTGGATCGCCACCTCCAGCAGCAGGCTCAGCGCCAGGGCCAGCGCCAGCATCGAGAACGGGTCAGACCCCGGGGTGGCGAACGCGGCGAAGACGAACAGGCCCATGATCAACCCGCGCCGCCAGGCCCGCAGCCGCTCGTAGGTGAGCACGCCGACCAGGTTGAGCATGACGATCAGCAGCGGGAACTCGAAACTGATACCGAACACGAGCAGCAGGTTGATCAGGAAACCGAAGTACTGATCGCCGGACAGGGCCGTGACCTGGACGTCGCTGCCGACCGTGAGCAGGAATCCCAGCGCCTTGGACAGCACCACGTAGGCCAGCACGGAACCGGTGACGAACAACGCGGCGCCCATCGTGACGAACGCGATCGCAAAGCGGCGTTCCCGGCTGTAGAGACCGGGGGTGATGAACGCCCACAGCTGGTAGAGCCACACCGGGCACGCCATCACCAGGCCTGCGGTCAGGCCGACCTTGAGCCGGAGCATGAACTGGTCGAACGGTGCGGTGGCCAGGAGCCGGCACTCGCCGTCGGGGGCGATGGTCGCCCGCGCCGACGCCGGCAGCGAACAGTACGGGCCGCGCAGCCAGTCACCGAGGCTGGGCAGCCCGAACGCGCCGTGGCTGTACCAGATGAAACCGAGGATCGTGGTCAGCAGGACCGCGAGCACCGAGATCAGCAGTCGGGTGCGCAGCTCGGTGAGATGGTCGACCAACGACATCGTGCCGTCGGGGTTGACCCGCGAGCGGCGCTGACGCGGATCGAGCTTCTTGAAGAGTCCAGGGATCTGCACGGGGCGTGGGGCCTACCTGTTCACAGGCAATCCGATGACGACGCGGACGTCGCCCGCGTCGTGTCGAGGTGACGAATCAGGCGGGGCGCTTGTCCGACGACGGCTCGGTGTGACCGCCCGGCCGCTCGGTGTCCGAAACCCGCTCCGAGGAGATCTGCGTGGGCTGGTCCGGCTTGCCGTCGGCCTGCATCTCCTTGATCTCGGACTTGAAGATCCGCATCGACTTACCCAGCGAGCGGGCCGCGTCCGGCAGCTTCTTGGCACCGAAGAGCAGCACGAACACAGCGATGACGATGATCCAGTGCCAGGGTTGTAGACCACCCAATTTGGTTACCTCCAGACGTCTGCGCCGAGTCTACCCGCCGTCGGGGCCCACCCGATAGGCGTGCAACGCGGCCACGGCCGCCTGCTGCACGCGTTCGGCGAGGGCCTGCGGCTCGAGAACCCGCACCGCGGACCCGAAGCCGAGCACGAAACGGGCCATCCAGTTGTCAGAGGCGTACGTCATGACGGCGTCGCACGATCCGTCCGGATACTCCTGCACCACCCGCAGCGGGTAGTAGTCGAACATCCACGACGCCGACCGGTCCACGCGCAGCGTCGCGGTGGGCAGCGACGGATCGGCGGTGTCGGGGTCGAACAGCGACGTGTCCGGGCCCGCCTGCACCGCCGGCGGCGGCGGAGCCGACGGCTCGTCGAGAACGCGGGCGTCGACGATCCGGTCGAACCGGAACAGCCGGACCGCCTCAGCGGTGCGGCACCACGCCTCGAGATAGCTGTGGTCGGCGACCAGCACCACACGGATCGGGTCGACCACGCGGCTGGACAACATGTCGTGGGAGGCCGAGTAGTACTCGATGGCCAGGGCACGGTCGCCACGCACCGCGGTGCGCACGGCGGCGGCCGCCTCGCTCTCCACCGGCGCCGGCTCGTCGACCGCGGTGCCCTCCACCGAGGCACTGCCCGCGGCGGATTCGATCTTGGCGATCGCGCTGCGGGCGGCTTCCGGATCGACCATGCCCGGCACGTCGACCAGCGCGCGCAGGGCGACCAGGATTCCGGTCGCCTCGGGCGACGTCAGCCGCAGCGGATGGTCGATGCCCGCGGTGAAGGTCACCTCGATCGTGTCGCCGGAGAACTCGAAGTCGATCAGATCGCCGGGCCCGTAGCCGGGCAGGCCGCACATCCACAGCTGGTTCAGGTCGTCGCGCAGCTGTTTGACGCTCACCCCCAGGTCGGCGGCGGCTTCGTCGTAGGTGATCCGGGGGTTGGCCTGGAAGTACGGCACCATGTTCAGCAGCCGGACCAGCCGGGTGCTCAGCGCGGTCATGCCTGCACCTGCTCGACGCCGGCCTGGGCCTGCAGACGCGCGATCACGTCGTCGCGCAGCGACGCGGGCTCCAGGACCACGGCATCGGCGCCGTAACTGGCGATCTCGCGGGCGAGCCGGTCGAACATGCCGACCTCCACGGTGATCTCCTGGCCGAGCCGCCCGCCGAGTGTCTTCGCGCCGACCACGGTGGCTTGGCGGCGCAGCGCGGTCGCCCGCCCGTCGGCGACCCAGACGCGGGCCTGCCCCGCGCCGGGCCAGTCCCCCACGACGCGGGCGACGATCTCGCGCAGATTCACCTCCGGCGGCCGGACCACCGCGCCGGGTTCACCGATCGGTGTCACGTCGGCACCGATCCGCGAGAGCCGGAACGTCCGCACCGCGTCGCGGTCACGGTCGTGCCCGACCAGATACCAGCGGCCGCGGTCGGTGACCACACCCCACGGCTCCACGGTGCGCGTGGTGTAGGGCTCGCTGCGGGACGGCCGGTGCGGGAACTGCACCGCGCGTCCGGAATCGATGGCGGACAACAGAATTCCGAGAACGTCCTCGGAGCCGCGCAGCCCGGGCAGCGCCGCGGTGGACGTGATCGTCACGTCACCGTCCGGCGCATCCACGTCCACTCCGGCGGCCCGCAGCTTGAGCAGGGCACTCTGCGTGGCGGTGATCAATTCGGGCGACTCCCACAGCTGGGTGGCCACCGCGACGGCGGCGGCCTCGTCCGCGGTGAGTTCGACCGCCGGCAGCGCGTACGCCTCGCGGTTGATGCGGTACCCCTCGGTGGGGTCGGTGGACGACACGCGGCCCGTCTCCAACGGGATGCCGAGATCGCGCAGTTCGTTCTTGTCACGCTCGAACATGCGCGAGAACGCTTCGTCGCTCGCCTCGTCGGAGTAGCCGTAGACGGTCTCGCGGATCCGGTCGGCGGTGATGAACGAGCGGGTTGAGAGCAGCGCGATGACGAGGTTCATCAACCGTTCGACTTTCGAGATCCCCACGGCGTAGAGCTTAGGACGAATCGGCGGTGGGCCCGGACGGCTGTCGCGGCGCGCCATGGCACCATGGCGCGGTGAGCAGCCGTTGGCAGTCCTCCGATCGGCCGCGCGGCGCGGAGTACGACGCGCGGTGGGCCCGACTCGAGGCCGCGGGGCGCAGTGTGCACGGCGAGGCGGATCTGGTGGAGTCGCTGCTGCGCACCTCCGGTGGCACCCGGGTTCTCGACGCCGGGTGCGGCACCGGGCGGGTCGCCATCGAGTTGGCGAGCCGCGGGTTCTCCGTGGCCGGGGTCGACGCCGATCCGGCGATGCTGAGTGCGGCCCGGGACAAGGCGCCCGATCTGGCATGGGTCCAGGCCGACCTCGTCGACACGGCCTCAGCGGTGACCGGCGAGTTCGACCTGGTGGTCCTGGCCGGCAACGTGATGATCTTCCTCGACCCGGGCACCGAAGCGACGGTCGTCGCCGCGCTCGCCGGCACGCTTGCCCCCGGCGGCCTGCTGGTCGGCGGGTTCCAGCTCATCGACGGCCGGCTCTCGCTCGAGCGCTACGACGAGATCACCGAATCGGCGGGCCTGACGCTGCTGCACCGATGGGCGACGTGGGAGCAGGCGCCGTTCGAGCGCGGGGACTACGCCGTCTCCGTGCACGAGCTCACACAGCTCACATAGAAGCTGGGCCTACATAGAAGCGATGAGCCTCTTGACCCTCTCGTCCACCGACCGGAACGGGTCCTTGCACAGCACCGTGCGCTGGGCCTGATCGTTGAGCTTGAGGTGCACCCAGTCGACCGTGAAGTCGCGGCCGGCTTCCTGTGCGGCACTGATGAACTCGCCGCGCAGCTTGGCCCGCGTGGTCTGCGGCGGGGTGTTCACCGCGGCCTCGATCTCCTCGTCGGTGGTGATCCGGGTGGCCAGACCCTTGCGCTGCAGCAGGTCGAACACGCCGCGCCCGCGCTTGATGTCGTGATAGGCCAGATCGAGCTGGCTGATCTTGGCGTCGGAGAGATCCATGTCGTAGCGGTCCTGGTACCGCTGGAACAGCTTGCGCTTGATCACCCAGTCGATCTCGGTGTCGACCTTCGCGAAGTCCTGGCTCTCCACCGCGTCGAGTTGCCGCCCCCACAGATCGACGACCTGCTCGATCTGGGTGTTGGGTTCGCGGGTCTGCAGGTACTCCACGGCGCGCGCGTAGTACTCGCGCTGGATGTCCAGCGCGCTGGCCTGCCGGCCACCGGCCAGCCGCACGGGGCGCCGGCCGGTCAGGTCGTGGCTGACCTCGCGGATCGCCCGAATCGGGTTGTCCAGGGAGAAATCCCGGAACGCGACCCCGGCCTCGATCATCTCCAGCACCAGCGACGCCGAACCCACCTTGAGCATCGTGGTGGCCTCGCACATGTTCGAGTCGCCGACGATGACGTGCAGGCGCCGGTACTTCTCGGCGTCGGCGTGCGGCTCGTCGCGGGTGTTGATGATCGGACGTGAGCGGGTCGTCGCGCTCGAGACGCCCTCCCAGATGTGCTCGGCACGCTGCGACAGGCAGAACGTCGCCGCCTTGGGCGTCTGCAGCACCTTGCCCGCGCCGCAGATCAGCTGACGGGTGACCAGGAAGGGCAGCAGCACGTCGGAGATCCGGGAGAACTCGCCGGCCCGCACGATCAGGTAGTTCTCGTGGCAGCCGTAGGAGTTGCCCGCCGAGTCGGTGTTGTTCTTGAACAGGTAGATGTCCCCGCCGATGCCCTCGTCGGCCAGGCGCTGTTCGGCGTCGATGAGCAGGTCTTCGAGCACCCGCTCGCCGGCCCGGTCGTGGGTGACCAGCTGCGTGAGGTTGTCACATTCGGCGGTCGCGTATTCGGGATGGCTGCCCACGTCCAGGTAGAGGCGCGCGCCGTTGCGGAGGAAGACGTTGCTGCTGCGGCCCCACGACACCACCCGCCGGAACAGGTAGCGGGCCACCTCGTCCGGACTGAGTCGGCGATGCCCGTGAAAGGTGCAGGTCACGCCGAATTCGGTCTCGATGCCCATGATTCGTCGCTGCACCTCATCGAGACTACAAGCTGGTCGGCGCACAGGTGGGTGTCCACGCCCAAGACGCCTGTGGATAACCACCGGGGGCAGCGGTGCCGGGGTGCCAGCATGAGCCATGGGGGAAATCACCCGGGTCGATGTCGAACGCCTGCGACAGCTGGCCGACCGCATCGCCGCGATCGCCGACGACATCGAAGCGCTCCGGTGTCCGGCCCTGGACGGCGCCGCACTGCCGGGCTCGGCGGTCGCCGACGTGGCCGGGGCGCCGGCGCTGGCCGACGAGTTCGACGACATGGTCGCCGGGCTGCGCGGGTGGGCGCTGGCCGCGCGCCGGTCCGCGGAGGCGTTCGAGGACGCGGACCGCGACAGCGGCGGTCGGCTCGCCGGGTGAGCCGACCGACGCTCACCCTGGCCCGAGCGTGGCGACCGGAGGCGCTGGCCGAGCTGGCCCAGCGCTGGGACGCCACTGCGCGCCTCGTCGATGACGCGGCCGACTCCGTCGCCGCACTGATCGAGGCCGGCCGCGAGCACTGGGCCGGCCACGCGGCCGACGCCGCGACCGACCGCGCACGAGAACTCGCCGCCGGCGCCGCCGCGCGGGCGCGCACGCTGATCGCCGCATCGGTCGCGGCCGGCGACGGCGGTAGCCAGATCGAAAGGGCCAGAAGCGATCTGCTGGACACCATCGACACGGCCCGGCGTGACGGATTCACCGTCGCCGACGACGGCTCGGTCACCCCGACCGGTGACGCCGACCCGCTGCTGGTGCTGCTGACCGGCGGGGATGCCGCGACGCTCGCGGAGATCCGCGCCGTGCGCGCCGCGGAGGTGCGCGATCAGATCACCGCGGGCCTCGAGCGGCTCGGCGCCGCCGACGAGGACGCCGCGGCCGACATCACCGCGGCATTGGAGCGCGAGGGCGCAGCGGGGCCGGCCGCGACGGTGCCCGCCGGAATGTCTCAGACCGACATCGTCAGCGCGTGGCCGCGGATGGGCCAGGACGCCATCGCAGCGCAGATCACGGCGATGAGCGCCGAGCAGCGCGACCGCCTGGTCGCGGACTTCCCCCGCGAGACGGGCAACACCGACGGCGTGCCGTGGCCGCTGCGGGCCGCCGCGAACCGGATCAACATCGCCGAGGCGATCCTCGCGGAATCGGGTGCCGACGACGGCTCGCGCCGGCGGCTCGCGCTCTACCGGGATCTGCTCGCCGAGGTCGACGATCCGGCCCACCCGGGTCGCCGCATCCGGCGCCAGATCCTCGGCTTCGACCCGGCGCGCTCGTCACTGCTCGAGCTGCACGGCGATCTGGCATCCGCGCGTGGCGTCGCCGTGCTGGTGCCCGGGGTCAACACCACGATCGAGGGGTCGGCGGCCAATTCGGCGACGGCCCGCCGCTTCGTGTCGGGCTCCGGGGGTGAGGCCGCGGTGATCACCTACCTGGGCGGCCCGTTCCCCCAGGTACACAATCCATTGGACGTGTTGCTCGAGGCGGCTGATCCGGACAGGGCGCTGGACATGGCGCCACGGCTGGTCGCGTTCACCGAAGACGTCGAGCGCACCGTCGCCCCCGGTGTGCCCGTGACCGTCATCGGGCACTCCTACGGCGGATCGATCGTCGGCACCGCCGAGACGCTGGGCATGACGTCGGACCGCACCCTGTTCCTGGCCGCGGCGGGTGCGGGTGTCGGGGTGGACGACCCGACGGAGTGGCACAACCGCAACCCCGGCGTGGTGAGGTTCTCGATGACGGCGCCGGGCGACTTCATCGAGATCGTCCAGGGCATCCCGGGCGGACCGCACGGCGCGGACCCCGACGAGATGCCCGGGGTGATCCCCCTGGCCGCCGGCCGCTACGACGACGGCGGGTTCGTGGCCGGGTTCGGCGCCCACAGCGGCATGCTGAACCGGCCGTCGGACTCGTGGCGCACGATCCTGGCCGTGATCACCGGGGATTCCGCGACGTGGGAGCAGGCGCGCCTCGACTGACGCCGACACCATCCACCAGGAATCAGGACAAGATCAATCCTGTTGCTTCCCAGGCGATGACGATCACTCCCTCCCCTGTGCTGTGGACTCCGCAGCGTGTCCTGGTGACCCGCTCGGCCGCCGAACTCCCGCACGGCGCGGAGATCATCCGGCGTTGTCAGGCCGCCGGTGTACCGGCCATCGACGTGCTTCCCGGCGACCGGTTGCCCCGACTGCGCGGCGCTGACGAGCGAGCCACGTACGCGGCGGCCAAACGGACGCTGGCCGTGGTGGTGGCGCCGCCGTCGAAACGGCGCATGCAGCCCATCCCGCCGAGCGCGGACTGGCGGATGGACCTCGCCGAAGGCTGCCCCGGGCACTGCCAGTACTGCTACCTCGCCGGCTCCCTCGGCGGGCCGCCGATCACCCGCGTCTACGCGAACCTGCCCGAGATACTCGCCGGAATGGACGCGCACGTCGGCCACGGGACCGTCACGTCGACCACGGCACGCGCTGACGAAGGCACCACCTTCGAGGCGTCCTGCTACACCGATCCGCTGGCGCTGGAGCACCTGACCGGTTCGCTGTCGGCCGCGATCACCCACGTCAGCTCCCGCGACTGGCCCACCCCGGTGGGGCTGCGTTTCACCACGAAGTACGACAACGTCGACCCGCTGCTGGAACTGCCCCACCACGGCTGCACCCGGGTGCGGGTCTCGGTCAACGCCGAGGAGGTCGCGGGCCGCTTCGAGGGCGGCACCGCCCGCCTGTCGCGCCGCATCGCGGCGCTCGCCCGACTCGCGAGCGCGGGCTATCCCGTCGGGCTCACCATCGCGCCGATCATGCCGATCCCCGACTGGCAGGCCGGATACGGCGAGCTCCTGCGGTCGGTGGCCGACGCGACCGCAGGCATCCCCGGACTGGACCTCACCGTCGAGTGCATCACGCACCGGTTCACGCAGGCCAGCAAGGAGGTCCTGACGTCGTGGTACCCGCGCACGAAGCTCGAGATGGACGAGTCCGCCCGCACCAGGAAGTTCGGCAAATTCGGAGCGACGAAGTACGTCTATCCGAAAGACACCATGGCGCAGCTGCATTCGTGGTTCGACGACGAGATCGCCGCGACGCTGCCGAACGCTCGCGCGCTGTACTGGACCTGACCCGCCCTACCGCCCGGTCAGCCCGACGGTGCCGACCCGGCGGCGCACGGCGGCGATCTCCCGCAGCCCGTCGCCGAGCAGGCTGCGATCCAGCGGGGACAGTTCGGCGTAGGCGACGATGTCGCCGGGCGGGCGGCCCGCGGTGACCTGCTCGACCTGATGGGCCATCCGCATCCGCTGCAGCATCGTGAACACCTCGGTCAGCGTGCCGGCGTCGCGTTCGGTCAGCGCGCCGGCCTGGGCGGCTGCGGCCAACCGGGTCGGCGTCGCGGCCGAGGTGACCCCGGCCGCCAGACCACCCCACCGCGCGAGATTGACGATCGGCGTCACCGCATGGTTCTTCAGATCGAATGTGCCTCCGCGGCGGGACAGCACGTCGCGCAACGATCGCGTCCGCATGCGGCCCGACAGCGCGTCGAGCAACTGCAACCGCAGCGCCTCCGGGTACTGCTCGCGGATGCGGTGGTAGGCCGACGGCGCGGTGTGCAGCCCCGCATCACCCCAGACCACCCGCGCGTCGATCAGCAGCGAGGAGAACATCAAACCGCGGCCCCGCAGCGGTTCGGCCAGCCAGCCCTGTGCGGCGGCACGCCAGTCCGATTGAGAGCGTGCGAATTTGGGCTTGTCGGCGGTGGCGCCGTTGCGATCGGTCGGCAGGCCCGCCTGCTCGAGCAGCTGGTGCACCGTGGCGGCGATGTGCCGGAACGCGCCGGCATGCGCGCCGAGATCGTCGCGCCACGACAGCGCGCTGTCGACATCCGAGGACGGCATCGCCTCGCGGCGCGCGACGCTACCCAGCGTGAGCCAGGCGAACCCGTCCGCCGGCGCGCTGTCGGGCTGGGCGACAACGAGTTCCAGAGCGCGACGGACCAGGCTGTCGACGACGACCGACAGGATCGCACTCGTCGCCACCGCCTTGGTGCCGTTACGGAACAGATCGACTGCGGTCCCGGTGACCTGCCGGCCGACCTCGCGCAACTGAGCGGCGTCGTCGGCTTGGGCGATCGAACGGCGCAGCAGGAAGCTCTGCCGCGCCGAGGCCGCCAACAGGTCGGCGTCCTCGAGGACCCCGAGTACCTCGCCGCGCGGCGTGAGCACCGGCATGTGCCGCAGTCCGCACTCCAGCATCTCCATCAGCACGCTGTCGGCGGTCAGATCCGAGGTCACGGTGCGGGCCGGGGCGCTCATCACCGACGCGATCGGCACGTCGACCGACCGCCCGGCCGCGACCACCCGGGTGCGCAGGTCTCGGTCGGTGAAGATGCCCAGATCCCCGCCGGGCAACCGGATCAGCGCGTACGAGACGTGATGGGCGGTCATCTGCGTCACTGCCGCGCGCACCGTCTCGTCCGGCGCGACCAGCAGGACGTCGCCGTGGACCAACTCCGACACCGGCCGGGCGTCGGTGGCCGGGGCGATGGTCGGCCGTTCGACGGCCCGGTGCCATCCCGCGGACGCCAGGAACGCCAACCCGGTCGGCTTCGCGAACTGCTGCTGCACCAGCGCGCCCGGCAGGCGGATCACCGTGCTGGGCACGGACGTCTCGGCCCGGAAATCCATGCCGGCCCCGCTGAGCAGCGGCAGGTAGCCGAAGATCCCGCCGGGACCGACGACGTCGATCAACGCGCCGTCCCCGCTGGCTCGTAGGGCGACCAGACCGTCGCGCACCAGCCACACCGCATCGGGCACCCGGGACGCGAAGTCGGCGACCACCACGTCGGCGGGCAGCGTCTCGATCGCGGCACCCGCGGCCAGCGCGGTCAGCTCATCGTCGGTCGCACTCTGGAACGGCGTGTGCTCGGCCAGGAACGCGGGCAGCGCGGCGCGCTCAGCCTGCTCGGATGAGGTCGGCACACTTCTCCGCCATCGTCATCACGGTGATGTTCGGGTTCACCGCAGGCAGTTTCGGCATCGCCGACGCGTCCACCACCCGCAGGCCGCTGACCCCCTTGACCCTCAGCTGCGGATCGAGCACCGCCATCGGGTCGCTCACCGCACCCATCCGAGCGGTCGCGGCCGGGTGGTAGACCGTGTTGTGGCACTGGTGGATGTAGTCGAGCAGTTCCTCGTCCGTGGTCGCGTCGGGCCCCGGTGCGAGCTCGCGCGCCACCCACGGCGCGAGCGGCGACTGTTCGGCGATCCGGCGGGCCAGCTTGACCCCGGCCAGCATGATCCGGTCGTCATAGCCGTCCGGATCCGTGAAGTAGCGCGGGTCGACGCGCGGCCGGTCCCGGAAATCGCGGGTGCGTAACCGCACCGTTCCCCGCGAGCGTCCCTGAGTCACATTGGGCGTCAAGCAGAATCCGTTGTCGGTGGTCGGGTATCCGCGGCGCAGCGTGTTCATGTCGAACGGCACACTGCCGTAGTGCATCATCATGTCGGGTTGGCTCACGCCCTCGTCGATCGTGGTGAACAGCCCGATCTCCCACCACTGCGTGGACGTGCTCACCATCGGCTGGGCGGCCTCCCAGAACACCAGGCCCTCGACGTGGTCGTCGAGGTTGGCACCCACCCCCGGCGAGTCGACACGCACGTCGACGCCGATCTCGCGCAGGTGCGCGGTGGGCCCGATTCCGGAGAGCATCAACAGCTTCGGCGTGTCGATGGCGCCTGCGGTCACGATCACCTCGCGACGCGCCGCCACGGTGTCATACCCGGTCAGGTCGGGCCGCTGGTAGCGCACCCCGGTGGCCCGCAGGGCGTCGTCGAACAGGATCTCCGACACCCACGTGTCGGTGCGTACCTCGAGGTTCGCCCGCGTGCCCAGGATCGGATGCAGGAACGCATGCGACGTCGAGTTGCGGATGCCGTCCTCTCCGGCGTTGATCTGGAACCAGCCGGCACCGTTGCGCACCGTCTCACCGCGGTTGAAGGCCACCGTCGGCAGTCCCACCATCGCGGCCGCCTCGAGAACCGCTGCACCGCAGGGGTCCTCAGGCGGCACGTCGCGCAACGTGACCGTCTGCGTGAGCCGCTGCACCAGCGGGAGCACCTCGGCGGCGCTCCAGCCGGTCGCGCCCATCGCCGCCCATTCGTCGAGCGCCTCGGCGGGCGGGTGGAACGCGATGCACGAGTTGTGCGAGGAACACCCGCCGAGGACCTTGCCGCGGGCGTGGCGCATGAACGAGTTTCCGCGCTCCTGGGGTTCGACCGGATAGTCCCAGTCGTATCCCGAGTCCAGCAGGTGCATCCAGTCCGCGAGCACCAGGATCTTGTCGTCCCCGACGTCGGACGGGCCCGCCTCGATCAGGCACACCGTGACGTCGGGATCCTCCGACAAGCGGGCAGCGAGCACGCATCCCGCGGTGCCGCCGCCGGCGATCACGTAGTCGAACACACCCGTCTCAGCCATCGGTGCGCGCCTCCGCGACGGTCGTGGCGGCGTGCGACTCGAGCGTGCCGATGTGGTTGCGCCCCTTGAGGAAATACCACAGCAGCCCGGCACCGAGGATGACGCCGATGTAGACGAACGCGCCCCACGTGTTGTACCAGGGCTCCCCGTAGACCGCCGTGCGCGGCCACGCCAGGTTCAGCGCCATCCCGACGCCCCAGACGACGGCCACGATGTTCACGGGCAGACCCCAGCGGCCCATCGTGAAGTAGCCACCCTCTTTGAGGTCTTTCGGCGGCCACTGTCCCTGCAGCCGCTTCTTCAGCAGCGGGCCGGTCACCATCAGGTAGGCCAGGTAGATCATGATGATCGCGATCGAGGTCAGCACCGTGAAGATCTTGGGCTGTTCGATGTTGATCACCAGGATGATCACCGCGATGACGCCGATCGTGACCGCGGGCACGATCGGGGTCTGGGTCTTCGGGTGCACGGTGGCCAACCGCTCACCGAAGGGCAGCGCGTTGTCGCGGGCCATCGCGAAGGTGAGCCGGATCGCCGCGGTGTGCACGGCCAGCGTGCACACCGTCACCGCCACGACGATGCAGACCAGGAAGATCTTGCCCAGCGGTCCCCACATCACCGACTCGACGATGTACTGCAGACCACCGGAGCTCTCCCCGAGCTTCGGGTCGTCGAGGTTGGGCGCGGCCATCACCGCGAACACCAGGATCGCGCCGCCGATGACGAACGAGGCCAGGATGGCCCGCAGGATCGCCTTGGGTGCGGTGCGGCGCGGCTCCACGGTCTCCTCACCCAGCGACGAGGCGGTGTCGAAGCCGTACATCACATACCCGGACGCCAGCGAGGCGACCAGGAACGCGCCCAGGTACCCCATGGACTCCCCGGCGCCGTAACCGTTGGTGGAGAAGAAGACGTCGGGCCCGCGCTCGATGTTCACGGCCAGCAGCACCGCGATCAGCACCGCGGCGATCAGTTCGATGAACACGCCCGCGCTGTTGATCATCGCCATCAGCCGCACACCCAGGGCGTTGACCAGCGTGGTGAATGCGATGAGGATGGTACCCAGGAGCACCGCGTTCGCGGCGTAGTCGTATTCGCCGGTGCCGTCACCGATGATCTGGAACCCGCTCCACAGCCTCGGCAGATTGAGCTGATAGGCCAGCGCCACCGCGGAGATCGTGACGATCGACGCGGTCAGCATCAGCCAACCCGAGGTCCAGCCGACCAGCCGGCTCGCCAGCTTCTTGCTCCAGTTGTAGACCGATCCGGCGACGGGATACTTGGCGGCGAGTTCCATGAAGCACAGCGCGACGGCCATCTGGCCGACGAACACGATCGGCCACGACCACAGGTATGCCGGTCCGGCACTGGAGAATCCGAAGTAGAACAGCTGGAAGGTGCCGGTCAGGATCGAGATGTAGCTGACCCCGGCGGCGAAGCTGGCGAACTTCCCGATGCTGCGGTCCAGGGATTCCTTGTAGCCGAAATCCTCCATGCCGCTGTCGGGGTGAGGATCTTTGATCACCATGCGTGTTGCCCTTCTACTCCGGGACTGCCCTCAGTGTGTGAACCAGCCCGCGGCAGCGGGGGCCGTGTTGTGCCAGATGTGTTTGAGTTCCTGATATTCCGCCAGGCCACTGGGCCCGAGTTCGCGCCCGTTACCCGAGGCGCCGAAGCCGCCCCACTCCGCGGCGGCGGTGTAGTAGCCGAAGTCGTTGAGCCACACCGTGCCGTGCCGCAACGCGCGCGCCACCCGCTCGCCCCGCGCCGTGTCCGCGGTGCGGACACCGGCGGCCAGGCCGTAGCGGGTGTCGTTGCCCAGCGCGATGGCCTCGTCCTCGGTCGTGAACCGT
Source organism: Mycolicibacterium sp. 018/SC-01/001 (assembly GCF_007096635.1). Classification (GTDB taxonomy): domain Bacteria; phylum Actinomycetota; class Actinomycetes; order Mycobacteriales; family Mycobacteriaceae; genus Mycobacterium. The sequence continues at coordinate 10,879 of NZ_VKAA01000024.1, read as the reverse complement.
TCGACGGTGAGGATCGGCCCGAACGTCTCTTCGGTCACGATGCGCATCGACCGGTCGCAGTGATCGAAGATCGTCGGCAGGTAGAAGTATCCGTCGGCCAGCGCGGGATCAGACGGTCGCGTCCCACCGCAGACCAACGTCGCACCCTCGGAAATCCCCAGCGCCACATAGCTTTCGACCTTGTCGCGGTGCTGCTCCGACACCAGCGGGCCGGCCTCGCTGGCCGGGTCCATGCCGTCACCGATGCGGATCGTCGCGGCGCGGTGCGCCAGGGCTGCGACGAAGTCGTCGGCGATGGAGTCTTCGAGGATGACCCGCGTGCCCGCCGAGCACACCTGACCGGAGTGCAGGAACACCCCGGTGAGGACGTGGTCGACGGCGGCGTCCCAGTCGCCGCTGTCGCGGACGTCGGCGAAGACGATGTGCGGGTTCTTGCCGCCGAGTTCGAGGGCCACCTTGGTGACGTGCGCGGCGGCGGTCGCGGCGATCGTGCGGCCGGTCGACAACCCTCCGGTGAACGAGATGAAGTCGACGTCCGGGTTGTCGGTCAGCGCCGCCCCGAGCGTGGCCCCGCTACCCTGCACCAGATTCACCACGCCTGCCGGCACGCCCGCCTCGTCGATCAGACGGGCGAACGCGATCGTGGAGAGCGGTGTGACTTCGCTGGGCTTGGCGACCATCGTGGCGCCCGCTGCCAGCGCGGGAGCCACCTTCCACGACATCTGCAGCAGCGGGTAGTTCCACGGTGCGATCAATACGCACACGCCGATGGGTTCGGCGACCACGCGGCTGACGATCGCCGGATCCCCGACGTCGACCAGCCTGTCGGCCTCGATGCCGATCAGCCGGGAGTAGTAGCGGAACACGGAGGTGACGTCGTCGATGTCGATGCGGCTCTCCGCCAACGTCTTTCCGGTGTCGCGGGTCTCGAGGTGGGCGAGCTCCTCCTTGTCGCGCTGCAGCAGATCGGCGATGCGGTCGAGCAGTTCGGAACGCGCCGCGGCCGTGGTGGATCGCCACGGCCCGTCGTCGAACGCGGCCCGCGCGGCGGCAACTGCGGCGCGGGCGTCATCGGGGGTGGCTTCGTCGACGACGGCGGCCACGCTGCCGTCGGCCGGGTTGACGATCTGACGGGTCCCGCCGTCGGAGGCACGCCGCCACACACCGCCGATCCAGAGGTCAGGTTCCCCGTCCATGCCCGCCGCCGCCTCCTCGCCTGTGTTCTCGACGTCGCCAGCGGGGACACTACCCAGTCGGGGAACTCTGCGCCCGGTGGTTCGTCGGGATCGGCGAAGCGGTAAGACCTCCGGGCCGATCAGCCCTCGGTCGTGGCGGCGGATTCGGCGCCGGTCTCACCGGCAGACGCCGGCAGCAGCGCCTGCAGCGCGGCGCCGGTGATACGCCGGAACGCACGCCGCGGCCGATTGGCGTCCAGCACCGCCACCTCGAGGGTCCCCGGCCCCAGCACGCGTGGCTCGGCGCCGTTTCCGCCGGCGCCCAGCGCGGTCACGGCGGTGGACACGGCCTCGCCCAGGCTGAGGTTCTCGGAGTAGGACTCGCCGAGTGCCGTCGAGATCGGTTCGGTCGTGCCGCCCATCACCACGAAATGCGGCTCGTCGGCGATCGACCCGTCGTAGGTGATCCGGTACAGCTCGGGAGGCTTGGTCTCGCCGTGGTGGGCCACCTCCGCCACGCACAGCTCCACCTCGTAGGGCTTGGCCTGCTCGGTGAAGATGGTGCCGAGGGTCTGGGCGTACACATTGGCCAGCTGGCGGCCCGTGACGTCGCGGCGGGAGTACGCGTAGCCCTGCGTGTCGGCGAACCGGATGCCGCCGCTGCGCAGGTTGTTGAACTCGTTGAAGCGCCCGACGGCGGCGAAGCCGATGCGGTCGTAGAGTTCGCTGACCTTCTGCAGCGAACGCGACGGGTTCTCCGCGACGAACAGCACACCGTCGGCGTAGGCGAGCGCGATCACACTGCGGCCCCTGGCGATTCCCTTGCGGGCGAGCTCGGAGCGCTCCCGCATCGCCTGCTCAGGCGAGATGAAGTACGGGAAGCTCACTGCAACTCACCTCCGGCATCCTGGGCATCGGGGCCGAATGTGTCTGCCCGCGAACGACTTTCGATGATCTCACGGGCGAGGGCGGCGATCTGCTGCTCCGTCACCTCGACGGCGCCGTCGGCGGTGATCACCACGGCGGTCGGATAGATGCCGCGCACCAGGTCCGGGCCACCGGTGGCCGAGTCGTCGTCGGCGGCGTCGTAGAGCGCCTCGACGGCCACGCGCAGCGCCGAGTCGGCGTCGCGGACCCGGGAATACAGCTTCTTCATCGACGACTTGGCGAAGATCGACCCCGAGCCGACGGACTGGTAGCCCTCTTCTTCGAGATTGTGGCCACCGGCGGCGTCGAACGACACGATGCGCCCCGCCGCATCGGGATTCGGATCGTCGAGGTCGTAACCGGCGAGCAGCGGCAGCGCGACGAAACCCTGCAGCGCCGCGCCGAGGTTGCCGCGGACCATCGTGGCCAGGCGGTTCACCTTGCCGGGGAACGTCAGCGGGACACCCTCGAGCTTCTCGTAGTGTTCGAGCTCGACAGCGTAGAGGCGGGCGAACTCGACCGCGATCGCGGCGGTGCCTGCGATGCCGGTGACGGTGTAGTCGTCGGTGATGTAGACCTTCTGCACGTCGCGGCTGGCGATCATGTTGCCCTGGGTGGCACGCCGGTCACCGGCCATCAGCACGCCGCCGGGGAACTTCAACGCCACGATCGTGGTGCCGTGGGGCACCGCGTCGGTGGTCGGCAGTGTGGTCGGTACCTGCGCACCCGAGCCGCCGGCTCCCGGAAGGAGGTGGGGGGCCTGGTGACGCAGGAAGTCGGAGAACGACGACGGATTCACCCCGCCGTGGGACAGGCCTGCGGGCAGGGCGTCAAAGGCTCCCGGTACCGGGTGGGCAGAGGTCTGATCGCGATGCGGCCAGGTCACTGTCCACCCTTCTGCACGTATGCACGCACGAAGTCCTCTGCGTTCTCTTCCAGGACGTCATCGATCTCGTCGAGCAGATCGTCGGTCTCTTCGGTCAGCTTCTCGCGGCGCTCCTGCCCGGCAGCCGTGCTGCCGGTGAGATCGTCGTCCTCGCCGCCTCCGCCGCCGCGCTTGGTTTGCTCCTGCGCCATCGGTGCCTCCTGCGTCTCTCACTCCGGGCCGCGGTACCTCCGATGTCCGAGGTGTCCGGGCCCGCCGTTCCTTCACACTACCGGTCAGCGGTGGGATTGCCGGGCATAGCCCGACTCAGGTCGTGAGTTGTTCGACCAGCTCGACCGCACTGTCCACCGAGTCCAGCAGCGCGCCGACGTGGGATTTGCTACCCCGCAGCGGTTCGAGGGTGGGGATGCGCACCAGCGAGTCACCACCGAGGTCGAAGATCACCGAGTCCCAGCTCGCCGCCGCGATGTCGGCACCGAAGCGGCGCAGGCACTCCCCGCGGAAGTACGCCCGCGTGTCGGTGGGCGGGTTGTCCACCGCGTCGAGCACCTGCTGCTCGGTGACCAGCCGCTGCATCGAGCCGCGGGCCACCAGCCGGTTGTACAGGCCCTTGTCGAGCCGCACATCGGAGTACTGCAGATCCACCAGGTGCAGCCGCGGAGCGTTCCAGCTCAGATTCTCCCGATGGCGGAAACCCTCGAGCAATCGCAGCTTGGCCGGCCAGTCGAGCAGGTCGGCGCACTCCATCGGGTCGCGTTCGAGCAGGTCCAGCACGTGGGCCCAGGTTTCCAGGACGTGGTCGGCACGTGGATCGGGGTCCTTGCTGTCGACGAGCTTGGCCACCCGGTCGAGGTAGATCCGCTGCAGCGCAAGGCCGGTCAGCTCACGCCCGTCGGCCAGCGCCACCGTCGCCCGCAGGGACGGATCGCGGGAGAGGACGTGCACCGCGTGCACGGGACGGGCCAACGCGAGGTCGCTCAGATCGATGCCGACCTGCGCACCCTCCTCGATGACGTCGAGCACCAGCGAGGTGGTGCCGACCTTGAGATAGGTCGACGTCTCGGCGAGGTTGGCATCGCCGATGATCACGTGCAGCCGGCGGTACTTGTCGGCGTCGGCGTGCGGTTCGTCGCGGGTGTTGATGATGCCGCGCTTGAGTGTGGTCTCCAGGCCAACCTCGACCTCGATGTAATCCGAGCGCTGCGAGAGCTGGAAGCCCGGCTCGTCACCCGAGGGGCCGATCCCGACGCGACCGCTGCCGGTGACGACCTGCCGGGACACCAGGAACGGGGTCAGGCCGGCGATGACCGCCGAGAACGGTGTCTGCCGTGACATCAGGTAGTTCTCGTGCGAACCGTAGGAGGCGCCCTTGCCGTCCACGTTGTTCTTGTAGAGCTGCAGCTTCGCGGCGCCGGGCACACTCGCGACATGGCGGGCGGCGGCCTCCATGACCCGCTCGCCGGCCTTGTCCCAGATCACGGCGTCCATCGGGTCGGTGCACTCGGGTGCGGAGTACTCGGGGTGCGCGTGGTCGACGTAGAGCCGGGCCCCGTTGGTCAGGATCATGTTCGCGGCGCCGACCTCGTCGGCGTCGACGATCGGGGGCGGCCCCGACGAGCGGCTCAGGTCGAAGCCCCGGGCATCGCGCAGCGGCGACTCCACCTCGTAATCCCAGCGCGTGCGCTTGGCCCGCTGCAGACCTGCGGCGGCGGCGTAGGCGAGGACCGCCTGGGTGGACGTCAAGATCGGATTGGCGGTCGGATCGGACGGCGAGGAGATGCCGTACTCGACCTCCGTTCCGATGATCCTTTGCATGATGTCCAGCCTAGAGGTGCGCGCTCGGGTACTCGCAGCGCCCCGGTCCGGAATACCCTCGATGAGCTGGGCGGCGTGGTGAGATGGGGACGATCATGATCACCCGATCCGGCGACGCCGACCTGCGCACGGCCGCAGAAGAGTGGTTCCTGCGCCGGGGCCTGCCCGCGGTGCTGCGACCCGGCACGCTGGTGCGCGGCGTGTGGTCGCGTTCGGCGCCGGCGCTGGCGGCGTTCGCGGTGTGCATGGCGTTCTCGATCGTGATCGTCGCGGTGACCGGCAAGCACACGATCGACATCGACGGCACCCCGACCCGCACGGAGTGGTTCGTCCTGGTGATCGTCGTCCTCGTGGCGCCGGCCGCGGTGACGGTGGGCCGGCTGGTGTCGCGGATCGCCCGACGCCGATCCCGCGACGCCGTGTCGGCAGCGTCGGTGGTCGTCGCGGCAGTGGCGGCGGTGTTCGGCGGCCCGAGCGCGCGGATCGTCGTCGACCTCGTCTCCGAGGGCGTCGTGATCGGGCTGATCCTGCTGGGCACGGCGACCGGGTTGGGCTCGGTGCTGGGCTGGGCTGCGGAGGTGACACTGCACAACGTGGCGTCGGTGGGCAGCATGCTGTTGCGGGCGTTGCCGGTGATGCTGCTGACCGTGCTGGTGTTCTTCAACGGGCCGGTGTGGACGATGGCGGCGACCATCAGCCGCGGCAGGCTGTGGCTGGGCCTGCTGTTCCTCTTCGCCGTCGCCGCGTCGTTCCTGGTGTCCAGCACCCTCGGCCTGGTCCGGCCCATCCTGGCGCCGGAGGCCAAGCGGCCCGAGCACGCACAGATGCTCGTCGGCACGCCGTTCGAGGCGATGCCGGACCGACCTCGCCGCGTACCCCTGTCCCGCCCGGAGCGGATGAACGTCGTTGTCGTGCTGGCACTTTCACAGATCATCCAGGTGCTGACGGTGTCCGTGGTGACCGGTGCGCTGTTCGTCGTTCTCGGCCTGATCCTCGTCAGTCCCGAGCTGCTCGCCGCCCTGACCGACGGTGGCCGCGGCGACGGCGAACTGCTGGGCATGACGCTGCCCATCCCCCAGGCACTGATCCAGCTCACGATGTTCCTGACCGCCCTGACGTTCATGTACCTCGCGGCACGTGCGGTCACCGACAAGGAGTACCGCAGGCAGTTCGTCGACCCGTCGATCGAGGATCTGCTGCTCACCCTCGTCGCGCGCGACCGCTACCGGACGGCGACGAAGGCGTCTGCCGGTGACGGGACACCGGCATGACCGGCGTGCGGCAGATCCACGAGTGGTTCCTGCACCGCGGATTGCCCCTGGTGCTGACCCGCCGGGTCCGGTCCCGCGCGCTGATCGCCAGATCGGCGCCTGCGGTGGCGGGCGTGGGTGCGCTGACCGCCGTCGTGCTGCTGCTGGCCGAGTGGACCGGAGCCGACCCCGACGTCGCGGCGCTGCTGCGACTGTCCGTCACCGCCGTCGTGCTGTCTGCCGCGCCGTTCGTCCTGGAGGTCCTGCACCAGAGGTCCACCACAGCGGCGCGGATGGGCCGCCGGACCACAGCGCTGGCCGTGATGGGGATCTTCGTCCTGGTGATGCCCGTGATGGTGTCGGGATGGTCTGCCGCCGCGGTCGCCGAGGTACCGGTGTTCCTCGCGGTGACGGCGCTGACGGTGTGGCTGACCTACGTCGGCCTGGGCTCGATCATGCTGTGGGCCTTCCGGTTCGCGACCGAGCAGGTCGGCGCGCTGGGCACGTTGATGAGCCGGGCACTCCCGCTGCTGATGCTCACCGTGGTGGTCTACTTCACCGGCGAGCTCTGGCAGCTGTCGGCGCGGATGACACGCGAACGGCTCTGGCAGACGATCGGATTCCTCGCCGCCATCGCGCTGGCGTTCATGGTCGCCACCATCCGCGACGAGGTCAGCGCGCTCCGCGAAGGCCGCACGCGGCAATCCGACCCCGCCACGCTGCTGGCCGACACACCTCTGGCCGGACTCACCCCCGGCGCCCCGACCCCGCTGTCGCGGTCCGAAAAGGTCAACGTCGTCGCGGTCATGGTCGTCGCCCAGGCGATCCAGGTGGTGTTGTTCACCACCGGGCTGTTCGTCTTCTTCCTCGCACTGGGCTTCGTCGCCGTCCCGGACGACGTGATCGTGCTGTGGTCGGGTGAGCAGAGCTGCCCGGTGGGTGAACCGCCCTGTGACGGAACGTGGTTCGGCGTGCACGTCCCGGTCCCGCAGACGGTGGTGCACATGTCGCTGTTCGTCGCCGTGCTCTCGGGCCTGTACTTCACCGTCAGCACCAGCGTCGACCCGCTCTACCGCGAGCGCTTCTTCGAGCCGCTGATCTCCGACGTCGCGGTCAGCCTGGCCGGCCGCGACACCTATCTGGCGATGCACCGAGACATCGAGAGAGAGGAGTCGAACCCATGACCACGACCGGACTGCGGGGCAAGCGCTACGGCGAGGTGCTCCTGGTCGACGCCGGGCCGGACGGACCACAGGCTCGGGTGTACAACACCTACCCACTCAACGACTGCCCACCGGAGCTGTGGGGCCAACTGGACGCCCAGGCGCTCGCGGCCGAGCACGGCGCCGTGGCGGCGCTGCTGAACGGGCCGCGGTACTGGCTGATGGACGCCATCGAGAAAAACATGGGCGAGGACCGCGAGATCGTCATGTTCGGCGGGCTCGACATGTACCGCCAGGCCGTCGTCACGCTGTCGTCGATGAATCCCGCGCCGTATGTGCCCAACACGGTGGCGCGCAACGCGACGTTCGTGTTCGACGGCGGCGCACCGGTTTTCGAGCTCGTCGACGCCGACGGCGGGCAGTGGGTGATGCAGACGTGGAGCCAGATCGTCGACCCCACGCTGAGCTACGGCGACCTGCCGGAGCTAGCCGGCCGCCTGACACTGCCCGAGGGCTGGACCTACCGCGTCCGCACCCTCGAGTCCGACCTACGTGTGGACACGAGCAGTCAGGCCGCCCTGGTGCTCCAGGACGGCCTGACCAACAGCTATTCGCTGGTGTCGAGCGGTTAGAGGTACTGCCCGAGGTTGCTCTCGGTGTCGATGGCCCTGCTGGCCGACGAGCTCTTCCCGGTGACCAGCGTCCGGATGTAGACGATCCGCTCGCCCTTCTTGCCCGAGATACGGGCCCAGTCATCGGGATTGGTGGTGTTGGGCAGGTCCTCGTTCTCGGCGAACTCGTCGACGATCGAGTCCAGCAGGTGCTGGATGCGCAGACCCGGCTGACCGGTCTCGAGCACCGACTTGATCGCATTCTTCTTCGCGCGGTCGACGACGTTCTGAATCATGGCCCCGGAGTTGAAGTCCTTGAAGTACATGACTTCCTTGTCACCGTTGGCGTAGGTGACCTCGAGGAACCGGTTGTCGTCGATCTCGGCGTACATCCGCTCGACGACCTTCTCGATCATCGCCTTGATGGTCAAGCGGCGGTCGCCGTTGAACTCGGCGAGATCGTCGGCGTGGATCGGCAGTTGTTCGGTGAGGTACTTGCTGAAGATGTCCTGCGCCGCCTCGGCGTCCGGCCGCTCGATCTTGATCTTGACGTCCAGGCGGCCGGGCCGCAGGATCGCCGGGTCGATCATGTCCTCGCGGTTGGAGGCGCCAATCACGATGACGTTCTCCAGGCCTTCGACGCCGTCGATCTCGCTCAGCAGCTGCGGGACCACCGTCGTCTCGACATCGGAGCTGACGCCCGTGCCGCGGGTGCGGAAGATCGAGTCCATCTCGTCGAAGAACACGATCACCGGTGTCCCTTCGGACGCCTTCTCGCGCGCCCGCTGGAAGATCAGGCGGATGTGCCGCTCGGTCTCACCGACGAACTTGTTCAGCAGCTCGGGGCCCTTGATGTTGAGGAAGTAGGACTTCGCCTCGCGCGAGTCCTCGCCGCGCAGCTCGGCCATCTTCTTGGCCAGCGAGTTGGCCACCGCCTTGGCGATCAGCGTCTTGCCGCAACCGGGGGGCCCGTAGAGGAGCACACCCTTGGGCGGCCGCAGCGCGTACTCGCGGTACAGGTCCTTGTGCAGGAACGGCAACTCGACCGCGTCGCGGATCTGCTCGATCTGGCGGGTCAGGCCACCGATGTCGCCGTAGCTGACGTCGGGCACCTCCTCCAGGACCAGGTCCTCGACCTCGGCCTTGGGGATGCGCTCGAACGCGTAGCCGGCCTTCGTGTCGACGAGCAGGGAATCCCCCGGCCGCAGCCGTCGCGGCTGGTCGTCACCTAGGCTGGGGTCCTCGACGTCGGGCAGATGCTCGGCGGCGACCAGCGGCTCGGCGAGCCACACGATGCGCTCCTCGTCGGCGTGCCCGACGACCAGTGCGCGGTGTCCGTCGGACAGGATCTCGCGCAGCGTGCTGATCTCGCCGACCGATTCGTAATGGCCCGCCTCGACCACGGTCAGCGCCTCGTTCAGCCGGACCGTCTGGCCCTTCTTGAGCAGCTTGGTGTCGATGTTGGGCGAGCACGTCAGCCGCATCTTGCGACCGGAGGTGAACACGTCGACCGTGTCGTCGTCCTGCACGCCCAGCAGCACGCCGTAACCGCTGGGCGGCTGCCCGAGCCGGTCCACCTCTTCGCGCAGCGCCAGCAACTGTTGACGGGCTTCCTTGAGTGTGTCCATCAGCTTGGCGTTGCGGGCGGCCAGCGAGTCGATGCGCGCCTCGAGCTGGTGGACGTCGCGGGCGGCACGCGCGCCGCTCTGCGCACCCACCGCCCCGTCGAGCTGCTCACGCAGAATCGCGGCCTCGCGGCGCAGCTGTTCCAACTCGGCAGCGTCCTCGGGGGACAGCCAGTTCTCGGGGGATGTTCCGGAACGCTCGGACTCACTCATGCTGAGCTCCTTCCCCACACCCGATGTTGGTGCGGTAACAACTTCAACGCTACCGGCGATTCAGCCATTGTGTGCGCTCTAGGAATTCGACACACCAGCAACACTGTTAGCCTCTGTACATCAATTCGTCCGACCGGAAGGACCGTCGTGACCCTCAAATCCCTCTTTACCAGCGTGACCGCTGGGACCGCAGCTGCCGCTCTCGCCGGCGCCGCGGTTGTGGGTGTGACCTCGATTGCAGTCGGCGCCGGCGTGGCATCGGCTGAGCCGGTCGTGGTAAATGCGCCGCTGGCGCCGGCACCCGATCTCGCCGGTCCGCTGCAGCAGACCGTCAACGTCCTCGGCTCGGGTGGTTCGTTCGCCGGCAAGCAGGCCTATGTGCAGGACCTGGGCCGTATCGGCGGAATCGGCGTCTCCGCGAAGTACAACAGCGCGGTCCAGAAGGGCTACCTGCCGCTGACCGCGACCGTCGCCGACGTCGACCTCAACGGCAATGTCGCGACGGCCAACGTCACCGCCACGCTGCCGACCGGCGAGAGCCGGACGATGCCGCTGAGCTTCGTGCAGGGCCCGAGCCCGACGGGCTGGCAGCTGTCCCAGTCGTCGTTGTTCACGCTGGCCGGAATGCTCGGCTGATCCTGGGCAGACGCTGATCCTTACCGATCGATGACGCCGGTGCGTCACCCCCTTCACCGCGGCGCCGCCACGATTGTGGCGGCGTTCGCGTTGGGTGGGTGCGCGCCGACATCGGCCCCTCCGGCCGCGACGACGGTCGAGACGTCGCCGCCGCCGTCAGCGGGCATCCCGGCACCCGCCCCGCCGGCACCCGGCGGCCCACCGCTACCCCAGCCGTCCGCACTGACCGATGTCCTGGCCCGGCTGTCGGACCCTGCCGTCCCGGGCGATCAGAAGATCTCACTGATCGAAAACGGCACCCCCGCCGAGGCGACCGGCCTGGACCGCTTCGCCACAGCGCTGAGAGACAACGGCGCGCTGCCCCTGTCCTTCGACGCCCGCGACCTCGGCTGGGCCCAGAACGGCGCGGGGGACGTCGTCGCGACCGTGACGATCACGCTGGCGAATCCGCCGGGCGCACAGTTCACCTATCCGATGCTGTTCGCACCGCAGGGCGGCTCGTGGCAGCTGACCCGGCAGACCGCCGATCAACTGCTGACCCTGGACGCTGCCCCACCGGCACCCGCACCGGCCCCCGG
>NZ_VKAA01000023.1 GCF_007096635.1 Mycolicibacterium sp. 018/SC-01/001 | reverse complement strand
CCCCCGGTCAGGACCCGGCAGTGCTCGCCGCGCCGGCGGCCCCCGTTCCGCCCGCCCCCGGTCAGGACCCGGCAGTGCTCGCCGCGCCGCCGGCGCCGCCGTTGCCAGGAGCGATCCCTCCCGGCGATGTCGCTCCGCCCGGATCCCCTGTCGCCGCCACCGTGATCCAGGCTGCGCTGAGCCGGATCGGGTCGCCGTACTCCTGGGGCGCCGCCGGTCCCGGCGCCTTCGACTGCTCCGGTCTGGTGATGTGGTCGTTCCAGCAGGCCGGTATCTCGCTGCCGCATTCCAGCCAGGCGCTGGCCGCCGGCGGGCAGCCGGTCTCGCGCGACCAGATGCAGCCCGGCGACCTCGTCACCTATTACTCCGACGCCTCGCACGTCGGGATCTACATCGGTGACGGAATGATGGTGCATGCGTCCACCTACGGCACGCCGGTGCGAGTCGCTCCGGTGGACAATGCGCCGATCTACAACGTCCGCCGCTACTGATCGGGCCCGCTCCCGGCGCCGGGTCGCGGCGCTGCTGGGCGCCGAAGCCCTCTGCGCCGCCCTGCTGATCGGCGGTGCGTACCCCGCCGCTCCCGGTCCGCCCGCCCTCGCCGCCACGCCGCCGCCCTCGACTGAGATCGCGGCGCCGTCACCGCCGCTGCGCACTCTCATCACCCCCGACGGTCGCCGAGTCCAGCTGATCGATCTCGGAGGCGGCGCCGCGTCGCTGCTGGACCGGGTGGCCGCCGAACTCCCGTCAGCGGAGCACACCGTCAGCGCGTTCTGGGGTCCGGCGTGGTCTCGGGACATCCCGATCGTCGTCGCCGGATCGCCGGAGCAGTTCGCCGTACTGGCCGGTGCAGGACCGGACACCGCCGCGACCACCACCGCCGAACGCATCACGTTCTCCCCGGCGGCCGCCGCCATGGACTCGAACGATCTGCGAATCGTGTTGCGCCATGAACTGTTCCACTTCGCAGCGCGCGCCGACACGGCCGCCGACGCGCCGGTCTGGCTGACCGAGGGCGTCGCCGACTACGTCGGCAGGCCCGCACCGGCGGGGCGCGTCGAGATGCCCGCGCGGCTACCCACCGACGCCGAACTGGGCATCCCCGGCCCACAGCGGTCGCAGGCGTACGACCGGGCCTGGCAGTTCGCCACGTTCGTCGCGCAGAGCTACGGTCCGCAGACGCTGCGGAGGTTGTACGTCGCCGCGTGCGCACCCGGTCATCCCGACCCCGCCACCGCGGTGCGCACGGTGCTCGGGATCGATCTGCCCGCATGAGCCGGGTCCTGCTCGTCACCAACGACTATCCACCGCGCCGCGGCGGCATCCAGTCCTACCTTGAAGCGCTCGTCGACCACCTCGTGGGGTCCGCGGGCTCGTCGGTGGCGGCGCTCACCGTCTACGCGCCCACGTGGAAAGGCGCCGAGGACTACGACGCGGTGGCCGCGGCGTCCGGGTATCAGGTGGTGCGTCACCCGACGACGCTGATGCTCCCCGAGCCCAGCGTCGCGTGGCGGATGCGGCGGTTGATCTCCGAGCGCAACATCGACACCGTCTGGTTCGGCGCCGCAGCGCCGCTGGCGCTGCTGGCCCCCGTGGCGCGCGCGGCCGGGGTGCGCCGCGTGATCGCCAGTACGCACGGGCACGAGGTGGGTTGGTCGATGCTGCCGCTCGCGCGAACGGCGTTGCGGCGCATCGGGAACGACACCGACGTCGTGACCTACATCAGCTCCTACACGCGGCGCCGGTTCGCCGCGGCGTTCGGCCGCAACGCCGCACTCGAACACGTGCCGCCCGGCGTCGACGTCGACCGGTTCGCCCCGAACGAGGTGGCCCGCGCCGAACTGCGCGCCCGCTACCACCTCGGTGACCGGCCCGTCGTGGTCTGCGTGTCGCGGCTCGTGCCGCGCAAGGGACAGGACATGCTGATCCGCGCCCTGCCGACGATCCGGGACCGGGTGCCCGGCGCCGCGCTGGTCATCGTCGGCGGCGGGCCCTACCGCACCTCGTTGCAGCGGTTGGCCCACGGCTTCGGCGTGGCCGAACACGTGGTGTTCACCGGCGGGGTGCCGGGGGAGGAACTGCCCGACCACCACGCGATGGCCGACGTGTTCGCGATGCCGTGCCGCACCCGCGGAGCCGGGCTCGACGTGGAAGGCCTGGGCATCGTCTACCTGGAGGCCTCGGCGACCGGGGTGCCGGTGGTGGCCGGGCGGTCGGGCGGTGCGCCCGAGACGGTGGTCGACGGCGAGACCGGGCTCGTCGTCGACGGCTGGGACGTCGGCGCGATCGCCGCAGCGGTCGGCGATCTGCTCTCCGACGGGGAGCGGGCGGCCGCGATGGGCGCCGCCGGGCGCACGTGGGCCGTCGAGAACTGGCAGTGGCAGCTGCAGGCGGCGCGGCTGGCCCGCCTGCTCTAGTCTCCGGCGCCTACCCCTTGGCGTAGAGCGCGTCGATCTCCGCCGCGAACTTCTCGGCGACGACCTTGCGCTTGACCTTCAGCGTCGGGGTGAGTTCGCCTGTCTCGACGGTGAAGTCCACCGGGAGGATGCGGAACTTGCGGATCGCCTCGGCCTTGGACACCGCCTGGTTGGCCTTCTTCACCGCGGCGTCGATCTCGGCGGTCAGGTCCGGGTCCTCGGCCAGGTCACCCACCGACGCCCCCGCGGGCTTGCCGTGACTCTGCTTCCACCCCTCGAACGCCTCGGGGTCGATCGCGATCAGCGCCGCGATGAACGGCTGTGCGTCGCCGACGGCCATCGCCTGGCTGATCAGCGGATGCGCACGCAGTTGGTCCTCCAGTACCGCGGGCGCGACGTTCTTGCCGCCTGCGGTGACGATGATCTCCTTCTTGCGGCCCACGATCGACAGGAACCCGTCACCGTCGACGCTGCCGAGATCACCGGTGTGGAACCAGCCGTCGACGATGGCCTCGGCGGTCGCGGTCTCGTTGCGCCAGTAGCCGCTAAAGACCACATCGCCGCGGACCAGCAGCTCGCCGTCGTCGGCGATCGCCATGCTGTTGCCCGGCAACAGTTTTCCGACCGTGCCGACCTTCAGCTGCCCGATTCGGTTCACGGTGATCGCCGCGCTGGTCTCGGTCAGGCCGTAGCCCTCGTAGATGGTCAGGCCGATACCGCGGTAGAAGTGGCCCAGGCGGGCGCCCAGGGGTGCTCCTCCGGAGATCGAAGCGGTGCAGTCCCCGCCCATCGCCGCCCGCAGCTTGCCGTACACCAGCCGGTCGAACAGGGCGTGTTTGGCGCGCAACAGCAGCCCGGCGCCGCCGGTGTCCTGCGCCTGACTCCACGCGATCGCCGTCTCGGCCGCCTGGGCGAAGATCGCCCCCTTGCCGCTCTCGCGCGCGTTGAGTTCGGCGGTGTTGTAGACCTTTTCGAACACGCGCGGGACCGACACGATCACCGTCGGCTTGAACTGGCCGAACATCGGGACCAGGTTCTTGATGTCGCTCGTGTAGCCGACGGTGACGCCGTTGGCGAACGCGGTCATCGACAGCGCCCGGGCCAGCACATGGGCCAGGGGCAGGAACACCAGCAGCCGTCCGCCCTTGCGCAGCAGGGTCGGGAAACACTGGGTGGCCCCCCGCGTCTCCGACAGGAGATTGGCGTGGGTCAGCTGGCAGCCCTTGGGGCGGCCGGTGGTGCCCGAGGTGTAGATCAGCGTGGCGGGGTCGCTGGAGGCGATCGCGGCGCGGCGGCGGTCGACCTCGGTGGGGTCGGTCGCCGCACCGGCCTCGGCCAGTGCGTCGAGCGCGGCCGGGGTCGCCTCGATGGTGAAGACCGTGCGCAGGTCGGGCAGTCCGTCGAGGAGCTCCTTGACCATCAGCGCATGCGCCTCGGTCTCCACGAAGGCCAGCACGGCCCCGGAGTCCTCGAGCACCCAGCGCACCTGATCAGCCGACGAGGTCTCGTAGATCGGGACGGTGACCGCGCCGATGGACAGGATCGCGTAGTCGAGGATCACCCACTCGTAGCGGGTGGCCGACAGCACCGCCACGCGGTCCCCGGGTTGTACGCCTTCGGCGATCAAACCCTGTGCCGCCGAACGGATCTGCTCGGCGGCCTGTCGGCACGTCACGTCCGTCCAGCGGCCGTCGAGCAGGCGTTGGAAGATCACGTGATCGGGGTCGTTCGCCTCGTGCAGGTAGACCGGGGCGGCCACGTTGTCGTGCTCGCCGATGGTGAACGACGCAGGTTCGGTGTACTCGCGCACGATGAATGCCCTCTCGCTTGACAGGCGGCTATGCCGTGTACAGAGTAGTCGGCCGAGCTGGGGCCGGGCCGGGGCATGTGTGAAGGTAGGCAGTCATGAACAGCATCCAGATCGCCGACGAGACGTTCGTCGCGGCGGATCCTGCGGCCGTCGGTGCCGCGGTCGCCGACCCGGCGAGCTGGGCGCGCTGGTGGCCGGACCTGCGACTCACCGTGGTCGAGGATCGCGGTGAGCTGGGCCAGCGCTGGACCGTGACGGGCGCGCTGACCGGTTCGATGGAGATCTGGCTGGAGAAGGTGCTCGACGGGGTGGTGCTGCACTACTTCATGCACGCCGAGCCGTCCGGCGCGGCGGCGTGGGAGCTGGCGAAGATGAACCTGCCGAAGATGAACCATCGCCGGCGGGTGGCGGGCAAGGCGATGGCGTTCGAGGTGAAGCGCACGCTCGAGTCGGGGCGCCCCGTCGGCGTGTCGCGGTTGGCCTGAGCGATAGCGGCTATACCAGGGCTCGGAGGGGTAGATTCGCCGCCAACACGTGCGGCTCGGCTCAGCACCGGAAGGACTGGGGAAGACTTCAGTGGCGGACAAGACGGCTCAGACCATCTACATCGACGCGGACCCCTCGACGGTCATGGACGTCATCGCCGACATCGGTTCTTATCCCGACTGGGTCGCCGAGTACAAGGAAGCCGAGGTGCTCGAGGCCGACGACGAGGGCTATCCGCTCAAGGCCCGGCTGGTGCTCGACGCCGCGGTGCTCAAGGACGCGATGGTGCTCGCCTACCGGTGGCCGGCCGACCATGCGTCGGTGACCTGGTCTCTGGTGTCGAGCACCCTGCTCAAGTCGCTCGAAGGGGCATACCGGTTGGCGCCGAAGGGATCCGGCACCGACGTGACATACGAGCTGTCGGTCGATCTGATGATCCCGATGATCGGTCTGCTCAAGCGCAAGGCCGAGCGCAGGCTGACCGACACCGCGCTGAAGGATCTGAAGAAACGAGTCGAGGCTGACTGAGCAGGCAGGCGCCACCGACTCGTCCGGGTTGACCCGGATCAGCCTGTTCGTCGGCAAGGGTGGCGTGGGGAAGTCGACGCTGGCGACCGCGACCGCTGTGCGTGCAGCGCGGTCGGGGTTGCGTGTGCTGATCGTGTCGACCGATCAGGCGCATTCGACCGGCGACGTGCTCGGCGTGGCGGTCACGCCGACGGGTGACCGCGCGCCGACCCGGGTGCTGGCCGACCTCGACACCGCAGACGGGGGCGGCGGAACGCTCGACGCGCTGGCGTTGGACACGCTCGCCCTGCTCGCGGCGCACTGGCGGGACACGGCGGGGCTGCTCGCCGGGCGATTCCCGGAGTCCGATGTCAGTGACCTTGCGCCAGAGGAGCTTTCAGCACTACCCGGAGTGCAGGAAGTGCTGGGCCTGCACGAGGTGGCCGAGCTCGCCGAATCGGGCCGCTGGGACCAGGTGGTCGTCGACTGCGCCTCGACGGCCGATGCGATGCGCATGCTGACCCTGCCCGCCACCTTCGCGCTGTACCTCGAGCGGGCCTGGCCCCGTCACCGCCGGCTGTCCACGTTCGATGATCCCCGCTCGGTGGCCGTCGTGACCTTGCTCGAACGCATCGGAGCGAGCACCGAGCGGCTCAGCACGTTGCTGACCGACTCGGCTCGGGTCAGCGCGCACCTGGTGATGACGCCGGAGCGCGTGGTCGCCGCCGAGGCTGCCCGCACCCTGGGCTCCCTGGCCCTGATGGGGGTGCAGGTCGCCGAGCTGATCGTCAATCAAGTTCTGATGCAAGATGATTCGTTCGAGTACCGCAACCTCCCTGAGCATCCGGCGTTCGACTGGTACGCCGAGCGCATCGGGGAGCAGCGCGCCGTGCTCGACGAGCTGGACCGGGTGATCGGCGACGTCGCGCTGGTGCTGGTGCCGCATCTGGCCGGGGAACCGATCGGACCCAAGATGCTCGCCGAGCTGCTGGACAACGCCCGCCGGCGCGACGGGTCACCGCCGCCGGGTCCGCTGCGACCGATCGTCGACCGCGAG
Source organism: Mycolicibacterium sp. 018/SC-01/001 (assembly GCF_007096635.1). GTDB lineage: Bacteria > Actinomycetota > Actinomycetes > Mycobacteriales > Mycobacteriaceae > Mycobacterium. Next base: position 89,171 of record NZ_VKAA01000023.1, on the reverse strand, counting down.
TCGGGCAGCGGTCTGGACGCGGTGTACCGGCTACGGGTGGACCTGCCTCAGGTGGACTCCTCGTCGCTGTCGTTGGGTAGGGTCGATGACGACCTGATCATCGGCGTCGGTGGGATGCGACGCCGGGTGCGTCTGGCGTCGGTGCTGCGACGGTGCATCGTCGTCGACGCCGCGCTCCGCGGCACCGAGCTGACGGTGCGTTTCCGACCCAATCCGGAGGTGTGGCCGGCATGAGTGGCACTCACCCTGACCCGGGCCCAGAACTGCGCGCGCTGGCCCAGTCGATCCTCGACCGGCTCGAGCCCGCGATCCGGCTCGCGGCCGCACGGGCGGCCAGCGCTGGGGACGGTCCCGGTCGCTGTCAGCAGGTGTGGTGCCCGGTGTGTGCGCTGGCAGCGATGGTGACCGGTGAGCAGCACCCCCTGCTCTCGGTGGTCGCCGAGCACAGCGTCGCGCTCCTGAGCGTCGTCCGCGCGATCGTCGACCAGCCCGTCGACCGGCCCGCTGCCGGGGGTGTTCCGGCCGGTGATGCGCCCCCGCCGGCTCCGCCTCCGGACGACGATCCGGACGGTCCACCGCCCCCCGGCCGCTACCAGCACATCCCGGTGACGGTGCAGGAGTAGGCCTGCGCTGTGGTCGTCGGCACACAGCGTGGGTAAAGTTGGCGCAGAGCATCGCGGTCGGATGATCCCGGAGGGTCCATGTGGTACTGGCTGTTCAAGTTCGTCTTCATGGGACCGTTGCTGACCTTGCTCGGCCGGCCCAAAGTCCAAGGCTTGGAGCATGTTCCGGCCAACGGCGCGGTGATCCTCGCCAGCAACCACCTGGCGGTGGCTGACAGCTTCTATCTGCCGCTGGTGGTGAGCAGGCGCATCACGTTCCTGGCGAAGGCCGAATACTTCACCGGAACCGGGCTCAAGGGCTGGTTCACGCGCTGGTTCTACACGGTCGCGGGGCAGGTGCCGATCGATCGGACCGATGCGGACAGTGCTCAGGCCGCGCTGACCACGGCCGAGCGCATCCTCTCGCAGGGCAAGCTGCTGGGCATGTATCCGGAGGGCACGCGCTCTCCGGACGGCAAGCTCTACAAGGGCAAGACAGGTCTGGCCAGGCTCGCACTGGAGACGCAGGTGCCGGTGATCCCGGTCGCGATGGTCGGCACCGACGTCGTCAACCCGCCGGGCAGCAAGATGTGGCGCTTCGGCCGCGTCACGGTCCGATTCGGCGCCCCGATGGACTTCTCCCGCTTCGAGGGCCTCGCCGGTAACCGCTTCATCGAGCGGGCCGTCATCGACGAGGTGATGTACGAGCTGATGCAGCTCTCCGGGCAGGAGTACGTGGACCTCTACGCGGCTGACATCAAAGAGGGAAAAGGTGAGGCGGCCAAGCCGCCCACCCGTCTTCCGGAGGCCGCCGCCGGCTGACCGCGCACCCTTCACCCGCCCAAACCGACGTTCGGGCGGGAAAGTGCGAGTGATCGCCGCCATTTCGTCGAACTCGACGCGGGTAGGCGCGCCTTGTCGGACGCGGCCGCGACGATGCCGTCATGACAGAGGTATTTCTCGGCCGCGAAGCACTGGGTGACGGCGTTCCCCGTCACGATCTGCGACGCTGGTACACGCAGATGTTCCGCGGGGTCTACATGCCCAAGAATGCCGTCCCCACGCTGGAGGACCGCATCCTCGGCGCGTGGTTGACCTCGGATCGGCGCGGCGTCATCGCGGGCGCTGCCGCTTCAGCGCTGCATGGTGCGCAATGGGTCGACGCACGGGAGCCGATCGAGCTGCTGGTGTCCGAACGCCGTCGGCAACCCGGATTGGTGATCCGGATGGATCGCTACCGCACCGACGAGGTCACGAGGGTGGCGGGCCTGCCCGTGACGACGACCGCTCGGACCGCATTCGACCTCGGCCGTCACCAGCCTCGCGCACTGGCGTTGGGACGCCTCGATGCGTTGCTGCGCGCTGCCCCGTTCGCGACCCCTGACGTGCAGCGGCTGATCGATCGCTACGGTCCGGTCCGCGGGGTCCGGCAGCTGCGGGAGCTGCTGCCGCTCGTCGACGCGGGCGCGGAGTCGCTCCGGGAGAGCCGGCTGCGACTCCTGCTCGTCGACAACGGCTTCCCCCGGCCGCAGACGCAGATCGAGGTGCGCACGGCCGACGGTTTTCTCGCCGTTCTGGACATGGGCTGGCGCGACCTGAGGCTGGCTGTCGAATACGACGGCGCCCAGCATCAGACCGAGCGCGCCCAGTACCTCAAGGACAGGCGGCGGCTGCCGATGCTCGCCGGGCTGGACTGGGAGGTGATCACCGTGGTCAACGAGGACTCATCCCGTGAGGTGGCCGCGCGGGTGTACGAGGCATACCTGCGCCGCGGCGGTGCCGAGATCGACGCAATGGCGTGGGCTACTCGCGTTCTCCCGCCCGAAAGTCGGTTTGGGCGGGTGAGGGAAGCGGCCTAGGCCTGGACGGCGTCGACGGCAGGCACCGCCGCCGCCTGGCGGGCCCGCGAGGCCCCCGCGGTGACGGTGCCGGCGACGACGATCGTCGTCAGCGCCCACCACAGGTACGACGCGCCGGCCAGCTGCCGCCACAGCGACGCGGTGGTCTCGCGGTGCTCGGGCAGCAGGGTGATCGGCGTCCACACCATCAGCGGCAACCCGACCACGAACACCGCCGCCAGCCCGGCATGGCGCAACCGCACTGCCAGCACCGCCGTCGTCACCATCACCGGCAGCGTCCACACCCAGTGGTGTGACCACGACACCGGCGACACGGCCAGGCCGAACATGGCCACGCACATCAGCGCCAGCACCGGCTGCCCGGCGCGCAGCGCCCGGCGCACCGCCCACACCGTCAGGGCCAGCACCGCGAAGCACGCCACCGTCCACAGCACGAATCGCAGGTCATCACCGAGACCCAGCCGGGCCAGCGCACCCGCGATGTTCTGGTTGGTGTTCAGCGTCGCGGTACCGATGCGGTCCGTGTTGCGCACCGTCTCGGTCCAGTACTCCCACGAGTCGCGCCAGGCGAATGCGACACCGAGCAATGTCGCGCCGGCCGCCGAGGCCACCGTCACCAGCAATGCCCGGGTGTCGCGCCGCAGCAGGAAATAGAGCAGGAACACGGCAGGGGTCAGCTTGAGCGCGATTGCCAGACCCAGCAGCAACCCGCGCGGCCATGGCGTGCGCCGCGGCACACAGTCGGCGATCACCAGCGTCATCAGCACGACGTTGATCTGGCCGAAGTCGAAGTTCGCGCGGATCGGCTCCAGATAGACGACCGCGGGCGCGACGATCGCGGCGGCCAGGAAGGTCCGGCGCAGCCACGCGGGGTCGCCGGTGACCCGCGTGGTCGGCCACACGTCCAGCCGGGTCAGCAGGATCACCGTCGACACCACCAGCAGGATCAGCGTCGTCGCGGTGATCGCCACGCTGGCGGCGGGCAGGCTGAGCAGAGCGAACGGCGAGAACACCACCGCGGCCAGGGGCGGGTACGTGAACGGCAGATCGATGCCGCCGAGGGTGTGGAACATGGCGCCGTCGGCGTAGAGCGGCTGACCGTCGAGCCAGGCCCGTCCGCCCATGCGGTAGACGTCGATGTCGATCCGGTAGGGCACATGTCCGAGGAGCCGCCAGGCCACGGCACCCAGAGCGATCGCCGCCAGCAGACAGAACAGCCGCCACGCCAGCGTCGGCCCCCAACTCGCCCGCAACGTCGTCATAACGCCGACCAGAGTATCGGTGTCCGCGGCTGTACCCGTGCGAGACCGGGCTGCGACACGGGCAGGTCGACGGGACTTTTGGCGTACGTTCTCCTCGTGCACCCGACCCTGGACATCGACTTCGGGTTACCCAACGGCATTCCGTACTCCCGGTTGCCGCTGGTGTGTTGCCTGGTGGCGTTCATCCTGACGTTCTTCGTCACCCGCACGATCGTGCGGTACATCCGCCGCCACGCCGACAGCGATGCACCGCGCAAGTGGTGGCAGCCCCGCAACATCTCGGGCGGCGGCGGGCTGCACATCCACCACGTCGTGATCGGTGTGATCCTGGTCATGGTCTCCGGCGTCGCGATGGTGACTCTCGCGGTCGACGGAGGGGTACCCGAGTTCACCGCCGCGTCGATTCTGTTCGGGGTCGGGGCGGCGTTGGTGCTCGACGAGTTCGCGCTGGTCCTGCACCTGTCCGACGTGTACTGGTCCGAGGACGGTCGCGCGTCGGTGGATGCGGTCTTCGTGGCGATCGCGGTGGCGGGGCTGTTGATCCTCGGGTTCAATCCGCTGTCGTTCTTCGACGTCACGATCTGGCGCGAGGATCAGACCGTCGCGGCTCGCGCGATCGTCATCAGCACAGCCGTGCTGACCTTGGCGCTGGCGGTGATCGTGCTTCTCAAGGGGAAGGTGTGGACGGGGTTGGTCGGGATGTTCATCACGCCGTTGCTGGTGATCGGCGCCATCCGGTTGTCCCGGCCGCACGCGCCGTGGGCTCGGTGGCGGTACACGAACCGGCCGCGCAAGATGCACCGCGCCCTGGAGCGGGAACGGTGGCTGCGCCGACCGGTCATCCAGGCCAAACTGTGGGTACAGGACGCGATCTCGGGCATGCCCCGTTTCCCGGACGACAAGCTCGTCGACCAGGAACTCGACCGCGAGATCCACGCGGCACCGGCGCCCGGCAGGGATGTCGCCTAGTGCGCTACTTCTACGACACGGAGTTCATCGACAACGGCCGCACGATCGAGCTGATCTCGATCGGCGTCGCCGCCGAGGACGGTCGCGAGTACTACGCGATCTCCACCGAGTTCGATCCCGAGCGCGCCGGCCGCTGGGTCCGCAAGAACGTGCTGCCCAAGCTGCCGTCGCCGGCGTCGAAGCTGTGGCGGTCGCGACGGCAGATCCGCTCGGAGCTGGAGGACTTCTTCGGCGTCGACGGCGACGAGCCGATCGAACTGTGGGCCTGGGTCGGCGCCTACGACCACGTGGTGCTGTGCCAGCTGTGGGGGCCGATGACGGATCTGCCACCGGCGATGCCGCGCTTCACCCGCGAGCTGCGCCAGTTCTGGGAGGACCACGGCAGCCCGCGCATGCCGCCGCGACCGCGGGACGCGCACGACGCGCTCGTCGACGCCAAGCACAATCTGGTCCGGTACCAGCTGATCACCGGCGAAAAGCGGTTTTGACCCGCAGTTACCATGGATGGGTGAACTGGACCGTCGACGTACCCATCGACCAGCTGCCTGCATTGCCGCCGTTGCCCGAGGATCTGCGCGCCCGCCTGGACGCGGCGCTGGCCCGGGAGGCGCTGCAACAGCCGAGCTGGGACGCCGGGCAGGCCGCCGCGATGCGCACCGTGTTGGAGAGCGTGCCGCCGGTCACCGTGCCGTCCGAGGTCGAGAAGCTCAAGGCCCAGCTGGCCGAGGTCGCGATGGGCAAGGCGTTTCTGCTGCAGGGCGGCGACTGCGCGGAGACGTTCGTCGACAACACCGAACCGCACATCCGGGCCAACATCCGCACGCTGCTGCAGATGGCGGTGGTGCTGACCTACGGCGCGAGCATGCCGGTGGTCAAGGTGGCCCGCATCGCCGGTCAGTACGCCAAGCCTCGGTCGTCGGACACCGACGCGCTGGGCCTGAAGTCCTACCGCGGCGACATGGTCAACGGGTTCGCCCCCGACGCCGCAGTCCGCCAGCACGATCCGTCGCGGCTGGTGCGCGCCTACGCCAATGCCAGCGCGGCGATGAACCTGGTGCGGGCATTGACGTCGTCGGGGATGGCCTCGCTGCACCACGTACACGAGTGGAACCGCGAGTTCGTCCGGACCTCGCCCGCGGGCGCGCGCTACGAGGCGCTGGCGGGGGAGATCGACCGCGGGCTGCGGTTCATGAGCGCGTGCCGGGTCGACGACCGCAACCTCGACACCGCGGAGATCTACGCCAGCCACGAGGCGCTCGTGCTCGACTACGAGCGGGCGATGCTGCGGATGGACACGGAGTCGCCTACGGGTCCCAAGCTGTACGACCTGTCGGCGCACTACGTCTGGATCGGTGAGCGCACCCGCGCCCTCGACGGCGCCCACATCGCGTTCGCCGAGGTGATCGCGAACCCCATCGGCATCAAGATCGGGCCGACGACGTCGCCCGAGCTGGCGGTCGAGTACGTCGAGCGCCTCGATCCGAACAACGAGCCGGGCCGGCTCACACTCGTCAGCCGGATGGGCAACCACAAGGTCCGCGACGTGCTGCCGGCGATCATCGAGAAGGTCGAAGCTTCGGGTCATCAGGTGATCTGGCAGTGCGACCCGATGCACGGAAACACCCATGAGTCGTCGACGGGCTACAAGACGCGGCACTTCGATCGCATCGTCGACGAGGTGCAGGGCTTCTTCGAGGTGCACCACGCACTCGGCACGCACCCCGGCGGTATCCACGTCGAGATCACCGGTGAGAACGTGACCGAGTGTCTCGGTGGGGCGCAGGACATCTCGGACACCGATCTGGCGGGCCGCTACGAGACGGCGTGCGATCCGCGGCTGAACACGCAGCAGTCGCTCGAGCTGGCGTTCCTGGTCGCGGAGATGCTGCGCGACTAGACGTCGACTAGAGCAGGTTGGGCAGGTTGGCGCCGAGCGTCCACGCTCCGGCGGCAGCCAGCGCCGCCAGTGTCAGCACGGCGATGACCCAGAACAGCAGTGCCCGCCGGGCCCGCTGGCGCGCCCACTGGAATTCTTCGAGGTCGATCCCGGCGAATCGTCCTGTCCGAGGCCAGTATTCGTCGTCGTCCTCGGCAGTGTCGTCGTAGTCCGGGTCGGCAGCCTCCGGTTCGGGAGTCTCGTCTCGTTCCATCACCCGGGTGTGCCGCGGGCCGGCGAGGTTCGATGTGGGGGCCTCGACGACGGACGCGGACTGGTGCATCGCAGAGTTGCGCGGGGCGGGCACGGTGAATCGTGGCAGGCCCAGTTCCGTTGCGATGGCGTCGAGTTCGTCGCCCATCTCGGCCGCGTCGGTGAAGCGGCCGGCCGGGTCGCGCGACGTCGCCGTGGCGACGAACTCGTCGAACTGGCGCGGTACCCCGGTGATGCGGCTGCTCGGCGGCGGGACGTCGTGATCCAGCCGCTGGTAGGCCACGGCGAGCGGATTGTCCCCGGTGAACGGCGTAGTCCCGGTGAGCAATTCGAAGACCAGGACGCCGACGGCGTAGACGTCGCCGCGGGCGTCGGTGTCCCCGGAGGCCACCTGCTCGGGCGCCAGGTACGCGGCCGTGCCCAGGATCACGCTCGTCGCAGTGATCTTGGCCTCGGCCAGCGCCCGCACCAGGCCGAAGTCGGCGATCTTGACCTCGCCGTCGTCGCTGATGAGCACGTTCTCCGGTTTGACGTCGCGGTGCACGAGTCCGGCACGGTGCGCGGCGGCCAGACCGGAGAGGACGGGGCGCAGCACCGCGGCCACCGCGTACGGAGGCATCGGGCCGCGTTCACGCAGCAGTTCGCGCAGGGTGCCGCCGTCGACGAGTTCCATCGCCAGGTAGGGGGGTTCGCCGCCGCGGGTGCCGCCGCCCTGGTCGTAGACCGAGACGAGGCCGGGGTCCTTCAGCCGGGCCACGGCGCGCGCCTCGCGTTGGAACCGGGTGAGGAAATGGTCGTCGCCGGCGTAGCGGCTGTCCATGACCTTCAACGCGACAGGGCGGTCCAGTCGGATGTCGACGCCGCGGTACACGGCGGACATGCCGCCGGTGGCGATCAGCGCACCGACCCGGTAGCGGCCGTCCAGCACGGCGCCGGTGAGGCCGCCGGTCGGCTGGAAGGTTTCCATCGGACTCATGGTACGAGCCGCGAGGCGCCGCGAACGCCTGGACACTGCGCCTAGACTCTGTGCGATGAGCAGCATTCCGACTGCCGAGGACGTGTTGTCTCCCGACGAGGACGTGTACGACCTGCCGATGGTTGCGCGCCTGCTGGGCGTGCCGGTGAGCAAGGTGCATCAGCATCTGCGGGAGGGCCATCTGGTGGCCGTCCGTCGCGGGCGGGACGTGGTGATCCCGAAGGTCTTCTTCGACGACAAGGGGCATGTGGTCAAGCCGCTGCCGGGCTTGCTCGTCGTTCTGCACGACGGCGGCTACCACGAAACCGAGATCGTGAAGTGGCTGTTCACCCCGGATCCGTCGCTGACGATCCGGCGCGACGGGTCGACCGAGCAGTTGCCTAATGCGCGCCCGGTGGACGCGCTGCATTCGCATCAGGCTCGCGAGGTGGTTCGCCGGGCGCAGGCGATGGCGTACTGAGCGAAGGGGTCTCGGCGGGCCCGCGGTGCAGCCAGTACCAGGCGCCGGCCGCGCACGCGGTCGCGAGCAGCACGTGGAACCACGAATACATGCCGTGGGCTCCGTCGGGCCGCCAGATCACCGTGATCCACGTCGAGAACGCGGCGATCAGCGCGATCGCCCGCGGCGACTGCGCGAGTGCGGCCATCACCGCCAGTGGCCAGGTGTAGTACCACGGCAGTGCGGCCGGGACGAACAGCACCACGATGACCATCAGGGTGGCGATGCCCATCAGGGCGTCGCGGTCGGTGCGTCGGTAGCGCCACCACAGCACAGGGGCGGAGACGGCGATGATCCCGATCCCGATGATGCGCAGGATGTCCAGCACCGCATAGAAGTTGACGGGGATGACGAGGCCGATCACCGCATTGGTGAAGTTCGCGATGGCCGTCGGCACGGTCAGCCAGTTGATGATCTTCACCGATCCGGCCAGTGCGGTCAGCCAACCCAGCCCCACGCCGGCGGCCAGGGTGAGCACCGCGAACACGACCGCGAACACCGCCACGCACGAGGCAGAAGCGACCAGGAACGCCTTGACGGGCGAGTAGCCGCGGCGCTGCTGCAGGCCACGGGCCCACACCCACACCATGAACGGAAGGGCCAGTCCCGCGGTGGCTTTCACGGCGACGGCGACTCCGATGAGCGTCACGCCGGTCACGCATCGGCCGCCGAAGCACAGCGCGATGCCGGCCATCATCAGCCCGACCATCAGCATCTCGTTGTGCACACCGCCCATCAGCTGGATGATCACCAGCGGGTTGAGCACGCAGATCCACAGGGCGGCAGCCGTGTTGGCGCCCACGTGCCGGGCCACGCGGGGTACCGCCCAGATCAGCAGCGCCAGGCCGGGCAGCATGCACAGGCGCAGGAGCATGGTGCCGGCGACGACGTCGTTGCCGACGAGCATCGTGACGAATTTGGCGATCAGGATGAAGGCCGGCCCGTAGGGCGCGGTCGTCGTGGTCCAGATCGGACTGACGTTGTCCAGCAGGGAGTTCGGGTTCTCGATCGGGCCGACGAGGTACGGGTCGAACCCGTCGCGCAGCAGTGCCCCCTGGGCGAGGTAGGAGTAGGTGTCACGGCTGAACAGCGGCACGCTGAGCAGCAGCGGGGCCAGCCAGAAGCCGGTGGTGACCACCATCGTGTACTCCGTTGCGGTGCGGGCGATCACGTGCCGGCCCAGCCACAGCCACGCGAGCAGCATCAACGCCACGCCGGTCCACAGCAGTACCGAGGAGAGCACCAGGCCGTGCCCGAACCGCAGCCAGGACAGGTGCATCGACTCGAGCACCGGATCGTGCAGCCGGGTGCTGCCCGCTCCCAGGCCGCCGGCGGTCACCAGCACCGCGCCGACCGCGCCGACCCAGGCAGGTTTGGCCGCCGGCGATGCCGCGAAGCTGCGGAACCGCGGCAGCGGCGGTGCGGGGGAGAGCGCGGGTGTCGTCATGACTATGCCGTGCGGTTCGCGGCCAATCTGGCGAGTTCCGTCAGCCCCGCTCGGGCCCGCGCGTCGATGGGCGCGGCGTCGAGGATGCCGATGGCGGTCGTCGTCAGGGTCTCGATGCGGTTCTCGACAGCGGCCAGCGCGCCCACGGACTCGATCAGCGCCCGCAGCTCGGTGACCGCGTCGTCGGACAGGTCGGTGCCGATCGAGGTGCGCAACAGCTTGGCCCCGATCGGGTCCCGCTGCTCGGCCAACGCGATCGCCTCGGCCAGCAGGACCGTGCGCTTGCCCGAGCGCAGGTCGTCCCCGGACGGTTTGCCGGTGACCGCCGGGTCGCCGAACACGCCGAGGACGTCGTCGCGCAGCTGGAATGCGATGCCGAGTCCGGTGCCCACCTCGTGGAAGGCGTCCTGGATCTCCGGGCGGTCCGCGGCGGCGGCGGCGCCGAACTGCAGCGGACGCGAAATCGTGTAGGACGCCGTCTTGTAGGTGTTGACGGTCAGCGCTGCGGCAACGGTGTCGGCGCCGCTGGCCTCGTTGACGATGTCGAGGTACTGCCCGCCGAGGACTTCGGTCCTGATCGCCGCCCACACCCGCTGCACCCTGGCTTTCGCGTCGGCTCCGATGGGCGCCGTGGCGACGATGTCGTCGGCCCACACCAGGGACAGATCGCCGAGCAGGATCGCCGCCGAGAGCCCGAACTGTTCGGGCGACCCGTGCCATCCCTGCGCCTGGTGGCGCTCGGTGAAGATGCGGTGCACGGTCGCCAGTCCCCGCCGGGTGGCGGATGCGTCGATCACGTCGTCGTGCACCAGAGCGCACGCGTGCAGGAGTTCCAGGGCGGAGAACAGGCGCAGCACCGGGGCGTCGGGTTCGGTGCCCGCGACGGCGCGCCACCCCCAGTACGCGAACGCCGGGCGCAGCCGCTTGCCGCCGCGCAGCACGAATTCCTCGAGGGCTTCGGTCAGCACCGCGTAGTCGGCACCGATGTAGGCCGCGTCGCGGCGCCGCTCCTGCAGGTAGTCGCGCAGCTGTTCGGTGACGGCCGCGGCCAGCTCGACCGCCGTCGGTGCCGCAGTGGCTCGGGTATCAGCAGTGGCATCCACGCTCAGCGGGCGCCCCTTTCTTCCGTTCGTCTGGGTGCTCAGCGTAGAGGTTCTTCGGCCTGCCCGGGCTTGGGTGAGCGGTCCCGGCTGGTGTAGGCCAGGGCGCCGATGATGCCGGCGACGACGAACGAGGCGATGCCGAGCCAGATCGCGGCGCCGGTGAACGAGCGCGCGCTGGGATCGGTGTAGCGGGCCTGGGCGTTCATCGTGCTGACCACCCCGGGCCGCAGCTTCCATTCGACGACCTCGGATGAGACGCGGTCGCCGTTGGTGGACGTGACCTCGCCGGGGAACGAGACCGACAGCGACACGTCGGCCTCGGGGTCGCTCAGCGACGTCAGGTCCGCTCGGCCCTCGAGGATCACGAGGTCGCCGGCGCGGCGCAGGGAGATGTCGACTCCGGCGGCGTCGCGGTTCATCCCGGCGAGCTGCGGGAGTTCGGAGAACGTCAGGTCGGAGAAGACCGCCTGGGAGCCGACGTAGTCGTCGCGGTTGTAGTCGGACACCGCGACTTTCTGCGCGAACGGCAGGTTGTTGAGCAACTGGGGACCGCGATCGCTGTCGTCGCGCGGTTTGGCCGCCGCGACGATCTGACCGGACACCCGGTCGTCGGGGGAGACCGTCAACGAGGCGCGGACCCGGACGCAGCCGATCAGCGACGGCGCCAGGACCAGCAGCACGAGCACCATCGTGAGGACGCGTCTGCGGGTGCGGTGACGGTTCGGCACCCGGTCATCGTGCCAGACCTCACACCCGCGCAGCCGCTCAGAGGGGAAGCGTGCGGCCGAGGATCGCGAACGCTCTGGGGTCGCCGGAGAAGTGGTAGCCGCGGATGACATCGGTGAAGCCGAGCCGGCGGTAGAGCCGCCATGCCCGGTTCGCCTCACCGTTGATCTCGGGCGTCGACAGCAGCACGTGGTCTTCGCCGCGGCCGGCGAGCAGCCTGCGGATGAGCGCCTCACCCAACCCGCGGCCTTGCGCCGGCGGCAGGATGTGGAGCTCGGTCAGCTCGAAATAGCTGGTCATGAGCGCTGAGATGTGCGCGGCGTCGGCCCCGCTGCGCCGCAATCCGGCCACGACCTGCTGCTGCCACCACTGGTCGGGCGCGCCGCAGTAGCCGTAGGCGATGCCGATCATCGGTGCGTCGGCCAGCTCCGCGCCGGGCTCGTCGCCGGGATCGTCTCCTGTGTCGACGGCGGCCACGGCCTTCCACCCGTGTCTGCGGGTGTGCTCGAGCCACATCGAGGCGCGCTGCTCTTCGGTCCCGCGGGGGTATCGCATGGCGTCGACGTAGATGGCCAGGGCGGCGCCGAGGCGGCGTTGCATATCGGCGGGCGACAGCTCGATCAGATGCGTCGCCAAGTATCTGCCTTTCCCTGGGGTGACCCGATGGCCGCCACCATTATCGGACGCGTTGCAGCCAACCATGACGGGCGGCATCTCCACGACAGGGCCTCGTCATAGAATCAGGGACCGAAGTAGGTGGTACGGCTCAGATTCTGCTCGTATCATTGACGTTGCGTGCCCGTCCATGCGGGCACACCCTGATGTTTGAACGACTGAGACGCCCCCACGGCAAGAGGGAGGGACGAATGCCACTCTCCGATCATGAGCAGCGCATGCTCGATCAGATCGAGAGCGCGCTCTATGCCGAGGACCCCAAGTTCGCGTCCAGCGTTCGTGGCGGCACCCTGCGGGCCCCGTCGACGCGGCGCCGGCTGCAGGGCGCTGCCCTGTTCGTCATCGGCCTCGCGATGCTGGTGTCGGGTGTGGCGTTCAAGGCGACGATGATCGGGAGCTTCCCGATTCTGTCGGTGATCGGCTTCATCGTGATGTTCGGCGGAGTGGTCTTCGCGATCACGGGCCCGCGGATCGGCGTGGCCGGTGAGCGTCCGGTGGCCGACGGTGGTGTCACCCGGCAGAAGCGCGCCAAGGGTGGTGGTGGTTCGTTCACCAGCCGGATGGAGGATCGGTTCCGCCGCCGGTTCGACGAATGAGCCATCCCGCGTGATTCAGGGGCAGCCCGCCAGGGCTGCCCCTCTTTTTTGCCCCACAGCCCCCCACCTGGCGTCCCCGACGTGTCTTCGTGGGGCTTGAACTGGCGTTTTGTCGTCGAGCACGGGGTTGCCCGGGTGCGGCGCGCCGTCGTGGTGGCACGCTTTGTCTCTGTTGAACTGCAGGTGGTGGGGGCGTGCGCGAAATGCCGACCACACTTCGGCGCAAAGTGGGGGATTGTGGGGTAAAGTGGCGGACAACGGAGCGACCGGGGTTCCGCCAGGGCGAGGTCTTAGCGAGGTGGCGAGATGTTCTTCGGCACCTACACGCCCAAGCTCGATGACAAGGGGCGGCTGACGCTGCCCGCCAAGTTCCGCGACGCACTGGCAGGAGGGTTGATGGTCACCAAGAGTCAAGATCACAGCCTGGCTGTCCATCCGCGGGCGGAGTTCGAGGAGATGGTCACCGAGATCTCCGGCCGGGCCAAGCGGGGCAACCCGCAGGCACGCGCATACCTGCGCAACCTGGCCGCCAGCACCGACGAGCAGTATCCGGACGCCCAGGGCCGGATCACGCTGTCCGCCGAGCACCGCCGCTACGCGAACCTCACCAAGGAGTGCGTGGTCATCGGCTCGATCGACTTCCTCGAGATCTGGGACGCCCAGGCATGGCAGGACTACCAGGAGCTCCACGAAGAGAACTTCTCCGCGGCCAGCGATGAAGCACTCGGCGACATCATCTGACCTGGCCCCGCAGGCCCGTGCGGCGTGGCCTCTGCCCGAACCGGCCCTGACGTACTTCCCCGACGTCAGGTCCGTGCTCTCGGACAGGGACCTCGCCGCAGGGGCCGCCCCGATCGCTGAGGGTGCTGCGATGACCGATGAGCTTCATGTCCCGGTTCTTCTCGACCGCTGCGTCGAGCTCCTCGCGCCGGCCTTGACCCGGCGCGGCGCCGACGGTGCCGGTGCGACGCTCGTCGACGCCACCCTGGGTGCCGGAGGGCACACCGAGCGGTTTCTCGCCGACTTTCCCGCACTGCACGTCATCGGGCTCGATCGCGACCCACAGGCCTTGCGGATCGCCGGCGAGCGGCTCGCGCCGTTCGGAGACCGGTTCACCGCGATACGTACCCGCTACGACGGATTCGAGCTGACGGACATCGACGCGTTTCTCTTCGACCTCGGGGTCTCCTCGATGCAGCTCGACCAGCCCGAGCGCGGGTTCTCCTACGCCACCGATGCGCCGCTGGACATGCGGATGGACTCCGACGCCCCGCTGACGGCCGCCGACATCCTGAACACCTTCGAGGAGAAGCAGATCGCGCGCATCCTGCGCGAGTTCGGCGAGGAACGCTTCGCCGGGCGCATCGCCGCGCACATCGTGCGCCGGCGCGCGGTCACCCCGTTCACCACCACGGCCGAATTGGTCGAGCTGCTCTACCAGGCGATTCCGGCGCCCGCCCGGCGCACCGGTGGGCACCCCGGCAAGCGAACCTTCCAGGCGCTGCGCATCGCGGTCAACGCAGAGCTCGACGCACTGCGAGTGGCGATCCCGAAAGCGTTGCGCGCGTTGCGATCCGGCGGGCGTATCGCGGTGATGGCCTACCAGTCGCTGGAAGACCGGATCGTCAAGAGTGAGTTCGCCGCGGCGACAGCGTCGCGGACCCCCGAGGGATTGCCAGTCGAGTTGCCCGGTCACGGACCGGAATTCATCGCACTGACCCGGGGCGCCGAGCGTGCGAGCGCGCAGGAGATCGACCGCAATCCCAGAAGCGCTCCGGTTCGGTTGCGCGCGTTGGAGAAAGTTGGGGGACAGGACCGATGAAGATCCAGAAGACACCCAAGGCGGGCCCGAAGCCGGGCGTGACCACGAGCCAGGCGGGGAAGGCGCGCACCTCCTCCCGCACAGCAGTCCGGAAGCCGAAGAAGGCCGGGCGACGCCCGGTGCGCGACGCGGGGCGGGCACCCGTCGACGCGGCGCCGCGTGCCCGCGGCGCCGAGCGGGAGTCGCGCCGCCGCGTCGACCGGAGCAGGCCGGCGCCGCGCACCACGCCGATCCAGCGTCTCGCCGATGCGCCAGCCCGGCCGAAGTCCGCGAGCCAGGCGAAGGCTCGCGCCAAGGCGCGCAAGGCGAAGGCGCCGAAGGTCGTTCGGCCGCCTCTGCGGCAGCGACTGCTCGTCCGCATCGCGTCGATCGATCTGAATCCGCGTCGGCTCGTCGCCCGCGTCCCGTTCGTCGTGCTGGTGATCGGCTGCCTGGGGCTGGGCCTGGGCGTGACGCTGTGGCTGTCGACCGACTCCGCGGAACGGTCCTACCAGCTGGGCCATGCCCGCCAGGTCAACCAGGCGTTGCTGCAGCAGAAGGAGGCGCTCGAACGCGACGTGCTCGAGGCGCAGGCGGCGCCCGCCCTGGCCGAGGCTGCCCGCAACCTCGGGATGATCCCGTCCCGTGACACCGCCCACCTGGTGCAGGACGCGTCGGGCAACTGGGTCGTCATCGGCACTCCGAAGCCCGCCGAGGGTGTGCCGCCGCCGCCGCTGAACGCCCCGCTGCCCGAACCCGCTCCGCCTGCACCGCCCGCTCCGCGCGTCGTAACACCGTCTGAGGTCCCGGTCCGGCTACCGTCGCAAGTCATGCCTCTCACCGCGCCGCTGCCCGGCCAGGCGCTGCTGCCCGGCCAGGCGCCGCTGCTTCCCGGGCAGGCGCCCGGTGCACCGCAGCCGGCCGAGGTGCCGCACGAGGTCGCCGGCGCGCTGCCCGGCCCCATCCCGGCGCCCGCCCCGGTCGCCGCTCCCGCTCCCGTCGCTGCGCCGATTCCGGCGCCCGTTCCTGCGCCCGTCGATCCCGCGGTGCCGGTGCCGGGTCCGCCGGCATGAGTCGCAAGGCGCAGACCGCGCGACCATCGGCGCGCGCGGCCGGTGCCGAACGCTCGGCGCGCTCGCGTCGGGTCCGTCAGCCCACTGCCGGCAGCGGGCTGCGCAGCGCGTCCTTTGTGTTCCGCCATCGCACCGGCAACGCGGTCATCTTCCTGCTGCTGGTGCTCGCCGCCGCACAGCTGTTCACGCTGCAGGTGCCCAAGGCCGACGGGCTGCGTGCCGAGGCCGCCGGCCAGCTCAAGGTCACCGACATCAACGCGGCGCTGCGCGGCTCGATCGTCGACCGCAACAGCGACAAGCTCGCATTCACCATCGAGGCCCGCGCGCTGACGTTCCAGCCTGCGCGGGTGCGCAAGCAGCTGCAAGAGGCGTACGACAAGAGCAAGGCGGCCGAGAACAGCACGGACGGCGCGTCGGCCGTGCCCGAACCCGACATCCGCCTGCGGCAGATCGCCGACGGCGTCGCGGCGCGGCTGGGCAACAAACCCGACAGTGCCACGCTGCTGAAGAAGCTGCGCAGCAACGAGACGTTCGTGTACCTGGCCCGCGCGGTCGACCCGGCGATCGCCGACGCGATCACCACCGATTTCCCCGAGGTCGGCGCCGAACGGCAGGACCTGCGGCAGTACCCGGGCGGATCGCTGGCGGCCAACGTCGTCGGCGGCATCGACTGGGACGGCCACGGCCTGCTGGGGCTCGAGGATTCCCTGGACTCGGTGCTCGCCGGCACCGACGGCTCGGTCACCTACGACCGCGGCTCCGACGGTGTGGTGATCCCGGGCAGCTACCGCAACCGCCACGACGCCGTCAACGGCTCCACCGTGATGCTCACCCTCGACGACGACATCCAGTTCTACGTCCAGCAGCAGGTCCAGATGGCCAAGGACGCCTCCGGGGCCAAGAACGTCTCCGCCGTCGTGCTCGACGCCAAAACCGGTGAGGTGCTGGCGATGTCGAACGACAACACCTTCAATCCCGCCCAGGACATCAGCAAGCAGTCCACCCGCGAGCTGGGCAACCTGTCGGTGTCGTCACCGTTCGAACCGGGATCGGTCAACAAGATCATCACCGCCGCGTCGGTGATCGAGAACCACCTGTCGACTCCGGACGAGGTGCTGCAGGTGCCCGGCTCGATCGACATGGGCGGCGTCACCGTCCGCGACGCGTGGAACCACGGTGTCATGCCGTACACGACCACCGGTGTGTTCGGGAAGTCGTCCAACGTCGGCACGCTGATGCTCGCCCAGCGTGTCGGGCCGCAGAAGTACGCGGAGATGCTGCGCAAGTTCGGGCTCGGCCAGCGCACCGGGGTCGGCCTGCCCGGCGAGAGCGCGGGCCTGGTGCCGCCGATCGACCAGTGGTCGGGCAGCACGTTCTCCAATCTACCCATCGGACAGGGCCTTTCGATGACCCTGCTGCAGATGACGGGGATCTACCAGACCATCGCCAACGACGGGGTGCGCATCCCGCCGCGCATCCTGAAGGCGACGATCGCCGCCGACGGCACCCGCACCGACGAGCCGCGGCCCGAGGGTGTGCGCGTGGTGTCCCCGGAGACCGCCCGCACCGTACGCGACATGTTCCGGGCGATCGTGCAGCGCGACCCGATGGGGATCCAGCAGGGCACCGGGCCCGCTGCGGCGGTCGAGGGTTACCAGATCGCCGGCAAGACGGGAACCGCCCAGCAGATCAACCCGGCGTGCGGGTGCTACTACGACAATGTCTACTGGATCACGTTCGCCGGCATGGCACCGGCGGACGACCCGCGATACGTGGTGGGCGTGATGATGGACGCCCCGCACCGGGCCGCCGACGGCTCGCCCGGCTCCTCGGCTGCGCCGCTGTTCCACAACATCGCCTCCTGGCTGCTGCAGCGGGAGAACGTGCCGCTCTCGAAGGACCCCGGTGCGCCGCTGACCCTTCAGGCGGGGTGACGCTCGCGGGCGGCCGCGAGCCGGCTCCCGGGCTGGGTACTGTGTCATGGCCATGAATCTGCGCCCCCACCATCCCGCCGGCCTGCCGCTCGGGGACGTGGCCCAGCTGATCTCCGCGGTCCACACCGGGGCGGGGCCGCTGCCGCAGGTCCAGCTGACGGGGGTGACGCTCCGAGGGCAGGACGCCCGGCCGGGTGACCTGTTCGCCGCGCTGCCGGGGTCGCGCTCCCATGGCGCCCGCTACGCGGGTGATGCGGTGTCACGCGGCGCGGTCGCGGTGCTCACCGATCACGACGGGCTGGCCGAGCTCGCCGCTGCCGGTGTCGCCGTACCGGTGCTACTGCACGCCGAACCGCGGACCGTGCTCGGCGCGGCGGCGGCCGCTGTCTACGGGCATCCGTCGACGAAGCTGCGCGTCATCGGCGTCACCGGCACCTCCGGCAAGACCACCACCACCTATCTGATCGAAGCCGGTCTGCGGGCCGCGGGGCGCGTGGCCGGGCTGATCGGCACCGTCGGCGTTCGCATCGACGGCCACGACGAGGCGGGCGGACTGACCACACCCGAGGCGCCTGATCTGCAGGCGCTGTTCGCCGTCATGCTCGAACGCGGCGTCGACACCGTCGTCATGGAGGTGTCCAGCCACGCGCTCACGTTGGGTCGGGTGGACGGCACCGCGTTCGCCGTCGGCGGTTTCACGAACCTCTCGCGCGACCACCTCGATTTCCACCCCACGATGGAGGACTACTTCGAGGCCAAGGCCAGACTGTTCGATCCCGCGTCCCCGACGCATGCACCCGAGGCGGTGATCTGCGTCGACGACCAGTGGGGCCGCGCGATGGCGCGGCGCGCCGACGCCGCGGTGACGGTCGCCACCGAGGGCACTGCCGGCACCGCCGACTGGACGGTCGAGCAGATCCGCGCGCAGGGTGACGGCGTGCAGGACTTCGTCGCCGTCGACCCCGCCGGCGTACACCACAGCATCGAGATCGGCCTGCCCGGGCGGTACAACATCGCCAACGCCGTGGTGGCCCTCGCGCTGCTCGACGCGGTGGGCGTCTCGCCCGAGCAGGCGGTGCCCGGCCTGCGGGCGGCGACGGTCCCGGGTCGGTTGGAGAAGGTCGACCGCGGGCAGCCGTTCCTGGCGGTCGTGGACTACGCGCACAAACCGGGGGCGCTGCAGGCCGTGCTGGAGACGCTGCGCAGCCAGAGTGCGGGCCGCCTCGCCGTCGTCTTCGGCGCGGGCGGCAACCGCGACGCGGGCAAGCGCGCGCCCATGGGCGAGGTCGCCGCACAGCTGGCCGACCTGGTCGTCGTCACCGACGACAACCCGCGCGACGAGGAGCCCGCGCAGATCCGGGCCGAGATCGTCGCCGGCGCCCGGGCGGGCCGCGCCGAGGTCGTCGAGATCGGGGAGCGCCGGGATGCGATCGCCCGCGCGGTGGCGTGGGCGCGCGACGGTGACGTGGTGCTGATCGCCGGCAAGGGTCACGAGACGGGCCAGACCAGCCGGGGCGTCACCAGACCGTTCGACGACCGCGCCGAGCTCGCCGCCGCGCTCGAGGCGCTGACCGCAGGGAGGCGGAGCCGATGATCGAGCTGTCACTGGCCCAGATCGCCGACATCGTGGGCGGCCGGCTCGCCGACGTCACCCCGCAGGAGGCGGCGGCACTGCGCGTGACCGGCACGGTCGAGTTCGACTCCCGCGCCGTCGGTCCCGGCAGCCTGTTCCTCGCGCTGCCGGGAGCGCGGTCCGACGGGCACGACTTCGCCGAGGCGGCGGTGGCCGCGGGTGCGGTCGGGGTGCTCGCCGCGCGCCCGGTCGGGGTGCCGGCGATCGTCGTCGACCCGGTCACCGCCGAGGACGGCGCCGCCAGTGTGCTCGAACACGACGCCGACGGCTCGGGGGCGGCGGTGCTGGCCGCGCTCGCGAAACTGGCGGCGGCGGTGGCCACCGAGCTGGCGGCCGGCGGCCTGACGATCATCGGCATCACGGGATCGTCGGGTAAGACCTCGACCAAGGATCTGATCGCCGCGGTCCTCGCGCCGCTCGGCGAGGTGATCGCGCCGCCCGGATCGTTCAACAACGAACTCGGCCATCCCTGGACCGTGCTGCGGGCGACCGCCGACACCGACTTCCTGGTCCTGGAGATGTCGGCGCGCCACCGCGGCAACATCGCCGCGCTGGCCCGGATCGCGCGTCCCTCGATCGCGGTCGTGCTCAACGTCGGCACCGCCCATCTCGGCGAGTTCGGTTCGCGCGAGGCGATTGCTGAGACGAAATCCGAACTGCCGCAGTCGGTTCCGTCCTCTGGTGTGGTCATCCTCAACGCCGACGACTCGGTGGTGGCGAAGATGGCCGAGGTGACCGAGGCACGCGTGGTGCGCGTCGGTCGTTCCGGACCCGCCGCCGGCCAGATCGACATGTGGGCCGACGACGTCACCCTCGATGCGCTGGCCCGTCCGCAGTTCACGTTGCACACCGCCGACGCGCAGGTCGACGTCTCGCTCGCCGTGCACGGCGACCACCAGGTCTCCAACGCGCTGTGCGCGGCCGCCGTGGCACTCGAGTGCGGGGCCACGCCGGCGCAGATCGCCGACGCGCTGGCCGCCGCCGGACCGGTGTCGCAGAAGCGGATGGCCGTCAGCACCCGCAGCGACGGCGTGACGATCATCAACGACGCCTACAACGCCAACCCCGACTCGATGAGCGCCGGCCTCAAGGCCCTGGCGTGGATGGGCCGTGGTGGGTCAGGGGAGGGCCGCACCTTCGCCGTGCTCGGCGAGATGGGCGAACTCGGTGACGACTCGATTACCGAGCACGACCGCATCGGACGGCTGGCCGTGCGCTTAGATGTCTCTCGACTCATCGTCGTCGGAACCGGGAGGCCTATGAGCGCCATGCTGAACGGCGCGGTGATGGAGGGCTCCTGGGGGTCGGAGGCCACGCCGGTCCCCGATACCGATGCCGCTCTTGACCTCCTGCGCGCGGAGCTGCAGCCCGGCGACGTGGTGCTGGTCAAGGCGTCGCGGGCCGCCGGCCTGGACGCGGTGGCCGATGCGCTGATCGCCGAGGACGGCCGATGAGGCAGATCCTGATCGCGGTCGGGATCGCGCTCGCGGTGTCGATCCTGCTCACCCCGGTGCTGATCCGGCTGTTCACCCGCCAGGGTTTCGGCCACGAGATCCGCGAGGACGGACCGCCCAGCCACGCGAAGAAGCGGGGCACGCCGTCGATGGGCGGGGTCGCGATCGTCGCCGGCATCTGGGCCAGCTATCTCGGCACGCACCTGGTCGGTGTGGTGATCGACGGCAAGGGGCCGTCGGCGTCGGGTCTGCTCGTGCTCGGCCTGGCGACCGCTCTGGGCGTCGTCGGGTTCATCGACGATCTGATCAAGCTGCGCCGGTCGCGCAACCTCGGGCTGAACAAGACGGCGAAGACCGTCGGCATCCTCGTCGCCGCGGTGCTGTTCGGCGTGCTGGCGCTGCGGTTCCGCAACGCCGACGGGCTGACGCCCGGCAGCGCGGAGCTGTCCTACGTGCGCGAGATCGCGACGGTCACGCTCGCGCCGGCGATCTTCGTGCTGTTCTGCGTGGTGGTCGTCAGTGCGTGGTCGAATGCGGTGAACTTCACCGACGGCCTGGACGGGCTGGCCGCCGGGGCGATGGCCATGGTGTGCGCCGCCTACGTGCTGATCACGTTCTGGCAGTTCCGCAATGCGTGCGCGACCAGCCCGGGCCTGGGCTGCTACAACGTGCGCGACCCGCTGGATCTCGCGATCATCGCCGCGGCCACCGCCGGCGCGTGCATCGGCTTCCTGTGGTGGAACGCCGCGCCGGCCAAGATCTTCATGGGCGACACCGGGTCGCTGGCACTGGGCGGCATCATCGCCGGCCTGTCGGTCACCAGCCGCACCGAGATGCTCGCGGTCGTGTTGGGTGCGTTGTTCGTCGCCGAGGTCACCTCGGTGGTGGTGCAGATCCTCGCGTTCCGGACGACGGGCCGCCGGGTGTTCCGGATGGCGCCGTTCCACCACCACTTCGAGTTGGTGGGCTGGGCGGAGACCACGGTGATCATCCGGTTCTGGCTACTGACGGCGATCGCGTGCGGGCTCGGGGTGGCCCTGTTCTACAGCGAGTGGCTCACGACCGTCGGGGCCTGACGAGATGGCGCAGGTCCTCTCGCCGGGCGCCGCGGTGCTGGTCGTCGGTGCCGGGATCACCGGTCGCGCGGTGCTGGCCGCGTTGACCCCGCTCGGCGCCCGCGCCACTCTGACCGACGACAGCCCGTCGGCGCTGACGGCGTACGCGCAGCAGGGCGGTGCGGTGATCGATCCGGCCGGTGCCGCGGCGACGATCGCCGGGTTCGACCTCGTCGTCGTCAGCCCCGGCATCCCGCCCGATGCCGCGGTGCCCGTCGCCGCCGCAGCGGCCGGCGTCCCGGTGTGGGGCGACGTGGAGCTGGCCTGGCGGCTGGACCGGGCCGGACACCACGGCCCGCCCAAGACGTGGCTGGTGGTGACCGGTACCAACGGCAAGACCACGACGACGTCGATGCTGCACGCGATGCTGATCGCCGCCGGACGGCGCTCGGCGCTGTGCGGCAACATCGGCGAGCCGGTGCTGGCCGTGCTCGAGCAGCCGGTCGACGTGCTGGCCGTGGAGCTGTCGAGCTTCCAGCTGCACTGGGCGCCGTCGGTGCGCCCGGATGCGGGCGCGGTGCTCAACGTCGCCGAGGACCATCTGGACTGGCACGGTTCGCTTCAGGCGTACGCCCACGACAAGGCGCGAGCGCTGACGGGGCCGATCGCCGTGGGCGGGCTGGACGACCCGATCGCGGCGGAGCTGCTGGCCCGGTGCGCCGCGCCGACCCGTGTGGGCTTCCGGCTCGGCGAGCCGGGTCCGGGGGAGCTGGGCGTCCTCGACGGTCACCTCGTCGACAACGCGTTCGGTGATCGTCTGGTGCTGGCCGAGACGGCGGACGTTCCGGTGGCCGGACCGGTCGGCCTGCTCAACGCGTTGGCAGCCGCAGCGTTGGCGCGCGCGGTCGGTGTGCCCGCGGACGCGGTGGCCCAGGCGCTGGCGTCGTTCGCGCCTGGCCGGCACCGCGCCGAGGTGGTCGCGGTCGCCGGCGGCGTGACCTGGGTCGACGATTCGAAGGCGACCAATCCGCACGCCGCCCGTGCGTCGATCACCGCCTACCCCCGCGTGGTGTGGGTGGCCGGTGGGCTGCTCAAGGGCGCGTCGGTCGACGAGCTGCTGGTGGCGGTCAGGGACCGCCTGGTCGGTGTGGTCCTGCTGGGTCGAGATCGTGCCGTCGTGGCGAACGCGCTGGCACGACACGCACCGGATGTCCCCGTGGTCGAGGTGCTCGCGGGGGAGGATTCTGGGGTGGTTGAGAAAGCTGTGACTCCTGTGACTCCAACCCGGGTCGTGCGCGCGGGGGACGGCCCAGTCTCCGAAGCCGTCATGACCGCCGTCGTCGACGCCGCGGAAGGGCTCGCCGGACCCGGCGACACGGTCCTGCTGGCGCCCGCGGGCGCCTCCTTCGACCAGTTCCGCAGCTACGGACACCGGGGCGACACCTTCGCGGCGGCCGTGCGCGCCGCGACCCGGTAGCGGGCAGCGATGAGCGCGATTCTCGCCAAGCTGCGGCACCGCCGCGCCAACCCAGCGGCCGACGACGCGGGGACCGGCCTACCCGCTCTGAGCGCCGCGTCGTCGTCGACGTCGTCGGCCACCGGGGACCCGCTCGCGCCGCGCACCCGCATCGGCGCCTGGCTCGACCGGCCGATGACGTCGTTCCACCTGATCATCGCCGTGACCGCCCTGCTCATCACGATGGGCCTGACGATGGTCCTGTCGGCCTCGGGCGTCTACTCCTACGACATGGACGGCTCGCCGTGGGCGGTCTTCGGCAAGCAGGTGCTGTGGACGGCGATCGGCCTGTTCGCGTTCTACGTCGCGATGCGGATGCCGGTGGCGGTGATGCGCCGCTTCGCGTTCAGCAGCTTCGCGTTCACGATCGTGCTGCTGGTGCTGGTGCTCATCCCCGGGATCGGCAAGGAGTCCAACGGTTCCCGCGGCTGGTTCGTGATCGCCGGGTTCTCCATGCAGCCCTCGGAACTCGCGAAGATCGCGATGGCGGTCTGGGGTGCCCACCTGCTCGCCGCGCGGCGCATGGAGCACGCCTCGCTCAAGGAGATGCTGGTGCCCCTGGTGCCCGCCGCGGTGATCGCGCTGGCGCTGGTCGTCGCCCAGCCGGACCTCGGACAGACGGTGTCGATGGGCGTGATCCTGCTCGGCCTGCTCTGGTACGCCGGTCTGCCGCTGCGGGTGTTCCTCACCTCGCTGGGCGCGGTGGTGGTCTCGGGTGCCATCCTGTCGGTCTCGGTCGGCTACCGGTCGGCACGCGTGCAGGCCTGGCTCAACCCGGGCGCCGATGCCCAAGGCATGGGGTATCAGTCCCGGCAGGCGCGCTTCGCGCTGGCCAACGGCGGCGTGTTCGGGGACGGTCTGGGTCAGGGCACCGCGAAGTGGAACTACCTGCCCAATGCCCACAACGACTTCATCTTCGCGATCGTCGGCGAGGAACTCGGCTTCGTCGGCGCCGCCGGGCTGCTGTGCCTGTTCGGCCTGTTCGCCTACACCGGTATGCGGATCGCCCGGCGCTCCGCCGATCCGTTCCTGCGGCTGCTCACCGCGACGGCCACACTGTGGGTGCTCTCGCAGGTGTTCATCAACGTCGGCTACGTCGTGGGATTGCTCCCGGTCACCGGGCTGCAGCTGCCCCTGATATCGGCGGGCGGCACCTCCACGGCGACGACGCTGTTGATGATCGGCATCATGGCCAACGCCGCGCGCCACGAACCCCAGGCGGTGGCCGCACTACGCGCGGGCCGCGACGACCGGGTCAACCGGTTCCTGCGTCTGCCGCTGCCCGCGCCGTACGCACCGACGCGCGCCGAGGCGGTGCGGGACCGGTTGAAGACCCGCTCGGGTCGGGCCGCCAAGCCGCCCGCCAAGCCCAGCCCCAAGCCCGCTCGCTCACGATCGGCGAAGCGCCCGGTGCGGTCTGCCACCCCGCCCGTCGGTTATGGTGCTGGCCAGCGCAATACGGGCCGACGGGCCCGCACACTGGAAGGTCAACGTCACGGGTGAGCGGTATCTCGGTCGTTCTCGCCGGTGGTGGCACGGCCGGTCACGTCGAACCCGCGATGGCCGTCGCCGACGCGCTGACCGCGCTCGACCCGAGCGTCCGCGTCACCGCGCTGGGCACGGCCCGCGGCCTGGAGACCCGACTGGTCCCTGACCGCGGCTATCGCCTCGAATTGATCACCCCGGTGCCGTTGCCCCGCAAACCGTCGGCGGACCTGGCGCGGTTGCCGCTGCGGGTGCGTCAGGCGGTGCGGCAGACCCGGGCGGTCTTCGACGACGTCGCGGCCGACGTCGTGATCGGCTTCGGCGGCTATGTCGCGGTACCCGCCTACCTGGCGGCGCGCAGTGTGCGCCCCGGTCGGCGGATCCCGGTCGTCGTCCACGAAGCCAACGCCAGCGCCGGCTGGGCCAACCGCGTCGGTGTCCGCTCCGCGGCCCGCGTGCTGTCCGCGGTGCCGGACCCGGGGTTGGGCCCGGTCGAGGTCGTGGGCGTGCCGGTCCGCGACGCCATCACCTCGCTCGACCGCGCCGCGTTGCGGGCGCAGGCACGCTCGTTCTTCGGTTTCTCCGACGACGACACCGTGCTGCTGGTCTTCGGCGGCTCCCAGGGCGCCCAGTCGTTGAACCGCGCCGTGTCAGGCGCTGCGGAAGCCCTTGCGCGCCAAGGTATTGCGGTGCTGCACGCGCACGGGCCGAAGAACACGCTGGAGCTGCGCAGCCCGGCA
The DNA here is from genome assembly GCF_007096635.1 of Mycolicibacterium sp. 018/SC-01/001. Lineage (GTDB taxonomy): Bacteria > Actinomycetota > Actinomycetes > Mycobacteriales > Mycobacteriaceae > Mycobacterium. The sequence continues at coordinate 63,617 of NZ_VKAA01000023.1, read as the reverse complement.
CCCGGTGACCCGCCGTACGTCGCGGTGCCGTATCTGGACCGCATGGACCTGGCCTACGCGGCGGCCGACCTCGCGATCTGCCGGTCCGGGGCGATGACGGTCGCGGAAGTCAGCGCGGTGGGTCTGCCCGCGGTGTACGTACCGCTGCCGATCGGCAACGGCGAGCAGCGCCTCAACGCCCTGCCGGTCGTCACGGCGGGCGGGGGACTCTTGGTCGAGGACCGTGACCTCACCCCGGACCTGGTGGCCACCACGGTCGCCGGCCTGCTCACCGACCGATCGGGGCTCGCGGCGATGACGGCGGCGGCGAAGCTTGCGGGGCATCCCGACGCGGCGCGCCGCGTCGCCGAGGTGGCGCTCGAGGTGGCCATCGAGAAGCGCGCGGCGCGCGGTGGACGGGCGCACCGATGAGCACCGCGCCGCTGCCCCCGGAGTTGCGGCGGGTGCACATGGTGGGCATCGGCGGTGCCGGGATGTCCGGTATCGCACGGATTCTGCTCGACCGCGGCGCTGCGGTGTCCGGATCGGACGCCAAGGAGTCGCGCGCGGTGGTGGCGTTGACGGCGCGCGGCGCCCAAGTGCGCATCGGGCACGACGCGTCGGCGTTGGACATGCTGCCGGGCGGACCGACTGCGGTCGTCACCACGCACGCCGCGATTCCGAAGACCAACCCGGAGCTCGTCGAGGCCCGCAGGCGCGGGATTCCGGTGATCCTGCGGCCCGCCGTGCTCGCCGAGCTGATGGCCGACGACACGACGCTGATGGTGACCGGCACCGCCGGAAAGACGACGACGACGTCGATGCTCATCGTGGCGTTGCAGCACTGCGGTTTCGATCCGTCGTTCGCCGTCGGCGGTGATCTCGGCGAGCCCGGCACCAACGCCCACCACGGCAGCGGCGCGTTCTTCGTCGCCGAGGCCGACGAGAGTGACGGCTCGCTGGTGCAGTACCGGCCCGACATCGCGGTGGTCACCAACATCGAGGCCGACCACCTGGACTTCTTCGGAACCGAGGAGGCCTACGTCGCGGTGTTCGACGCGTTCGCCGAGCGGGTGCGCCCCGGCGGGGCGGTGGTGGTGTGCGTCGACGACCCCGGTGCCGCGGCCTTCGCCGAACGTATTGCGGCCCTGGGCATTCGGGTGCTGCGCTACGGCAGTCGGACACAGGGGGACCGGGAGTTGGCCGGGACGCTGTTGGACTGGAGTCAGCGCGGGACGGGTGCGGTGGCGACGGTGGCACTGGCGGGGGAGAGCGAGCCGCGCGCGATGGCGCTGGCCGTTCCCGGCCGGCACATGGCGCTCAACGCGCTGGCCGCGCTGGTGGCGGCCACGCAGGTGGGCGCCCCGCCCGGTGACGTGCTCGCTGCTCTCGCCGAATTCGACGGCGTGCGGCGGCGTTTCGAGCTGGTGGGCACCGCGGCCGGGGTGCGGGTGTTCGACGACTACGCCCATCATCCGACCAAGGTGACCGCCGCGCTCACCGCGGTGCGCGCATTGGTCGACGAGACCGGCGGCCGCTCGGTGGTGGTCTTCCAGCCTCACTTGTATTCGCGCACAGCCACATTCGCCCGGGAGTTCGGGGAGGCACTGAGCCTGGCGGACGAGGTCTTCGTGCTCGACGTGTACGCCGCGCGCGAGCAGCCGCTGGCCGGCATCAGCGGCGCGACGATCGCCGAACACGTCAGCGCACCGGTGCGGTACCTGCCCGACTTCTCCACGGTGGCGGCCACCGTGGCCGCGGCCGCGAGGCCGGGCGACGTGGTGGTGACCATGGGCGCAGGCGATGTGACGTTGCTGGGCAGGGAAATCCTGGCCGAGATAATTTCTGAGCAGCGATGACCGAACCGACCGACGACGCACCCGCCGCAGCCGAACCCGAACCCGATCCCGTCGACGTCGAGGGACCGCGCCGGCGCGCCCGGCGCGAGCGGGAGGAGCGGCGCGCGGCACAGGCCCGCGCCACCGCGATCGAGGCGGCCCGCCGGGAAGCGAAACGGCGCACGCTCGGCCCGGCGCCCTCGGATACCGCGACGCTGAGCCGCAGCAGGGTGCGCGGCCTCAAAATGCTGTTGTGGACGACGGTGACCGCTGTGGTGGTCGTCGGCATCGGCCTGCTGCTCTATTTCACGCCGATCATGTCGGCGCGCACCATCGTCGTCGTCGGACTGGGTGCGGTGACGCAGGACGAGGTCGTGGCGGTCGCGGGCGTCGCGCCGGGGACGCCGCTGCTGCAGGTCGACACCGATGCGGTGGCCGAGAAGGTCGCCGAGATCCGCCGGGTCGCCAGTGCGCGGGTACAGCGGGAGTACCCGTCGACGCTGCGGATCACCGTGGTCGAGCGGGTGCCCGTCGTCGTGCGCGACTATCCCGACGGGGTGCATCTGTTCGACAAGGACGGCGTCGACTTCGCGACCGGTCCGCCACCGCCGGGCATCCCGTACCTCGACGTCGAGAACCCCGGGCCCGACGATCCGGCCACCAAAGCGGCCCTCGAGGTGGTGACGTCGCTGCGGCCGGAGGTGGCCTCCCAGGTGGGTCGGGTGTCGGCGCCGTCGGTGTCGGCGATCACGCTGACGTTGATCGACGGGCGCACCGTGGTGTGGGGGACCACCGACCGCACCGAGGAGAAAGCGCTCAAGCTCGGGGCGCTGCTCACCCAGCCCGGCAAGACGTACGACGTCTCCTCCCCGGATCTGCCGACAGTCAAGTAGCGCTGATGTTGAATGGTCCATGAGCCGGGCGCGGTGCATGGGGGTGGTCAGCCATGGCGACAATCGAAGTTCCAGGCTGTCACTTGTACTACGAGAGCCGCGGTGCCGGCGCGCCGATTGTCCTCGTGCACGGCACTGGTACGGATTCCTCGACCTGGGAGCCGGTCATCGACCTCCTGGCGGCGCGCCACCGGGTGGTGATCTACGACCGGCGAGGCTACGGCCGCTCGCGGCATCGTCCGGTGCGCGACTTCCGGATTCACCGCGACGATCTCGGATCCATCCTCGGACAGGTCTGCAGCGAGCCCGCTCACGTGGTCGGCTGGAGTGCAGGTGGGTGCGTGGCGATGGCGCTGGCCGCCGGTACCCCCGCTCAGACCGCTCGGATGCGGTCGCTCTGTGTTGTCGAGGCGCCATTTCACAGCACCCGGCTCATGGACCGTTCGGTGTTGGCGACGACCGTACGGCTGAAGATGAAGCAACTCCGGGGCGATCGGTTGGGCGGGGGTGAGGTGTTCTACCGGTCCGTCTACGCGCGTCGCTCGGGTGGCAACACCTACGACGAGATCGACGATCGTGCCCGCGAGCGGATGCGAGAGAACATCGAACCGGTGCTCGCCGAGTTCGACCCGTCGTGGTTCGGCGTCTCGGTGGACTTCGTCCCCGTTCGGGCCGTTGCCACATCTGCTGTCCCGATGATCTGGGTCCGGGGTGATCAGAGCCCCCTGTGGCTGGAGCGGACGTACCAACGCTTCCTGCCGCACCGGCCTGATATGCGGTCGGTGGTGCTCACCGGCGTCGGCCACCTCCCTCACGTCGAGGACCCGGCGCGCTTCGCGGCTGCGGTGAGTCCCGATCCGCCGGTGCCGCGGTGAGCTCAGCAGAGAGCGGAAGTTTTGTCGCGACACGCGGCGCGCCTGCTCGGCATGTGCGTGACCCGGCCCTACCGTTCTGCATGTACGGAACAACTTGACATAACTCTAAGCCTCTAGTTGAGATTGAGGGTTTGTCGCAGCGGTTATCCGTGTCAGGACAGGCAACCAGGGCAGGAAAGGGCGATGCGATGACCCCCCCGCATAACTACCTCGCTGTGATCAAGGTGGTCGGCATCGGCGGTGGCGGCGTCAACGCCGTCAATCGGATGATCGAGCAGGGTCTCAAAGGCGTCGAGTTCATTGCGATCAACACCGACGCGCAGGCGCTGTTGATGAGCGATGCCGACGTCAAACTCGACGTCGGGCGCGATTCGACGCGCGGACTCGGCGCGGGGGCGGACCCCGAGGTCGGTCGCAAGGCCGCCGAGGACGCCAAAGACGACATCGAGGAGCTGCTGCGCGGCGCCGACATGGTGTTCGTCACCGCGGGTGAGGGCGGCGGCACCGGCACCGGCGGCGCACCGGTCGTGGCCTCGATCGCCCGCAAGCTCGGCGCGCTGACCGTCGGTGTCGTGACCCGCCCGTTCTCGTTCGAGGGCAAGCGGCGCAGCAACCAGGCCGAGAACGGCATCCAGTCGCTGCGCGAGAGCTGCGACACGCTGATCGTCATCCCCAACGACCGTCTGCTCCAGATGGGCGACGCCGCCGTCTCGCTGATGGACGCGTTCCGCAGCGCCGACGAGGTGCTGCTCAACGGTGTGCAGGGCATCACCGACCTGATCACCACCCCCGGTCTGATCAACGTCGACTTCGCCGACGTCAAGGGCGTCATGAGCTCCGCCGGCACCGCGCTGATGGGCATCGGTTCGGCCCGCGGCGACGGCCGCGCGCTCAAGGCCGCCGAGATCGCGATCAACTCGCCGCTGCTGGAGGCCTCGATGGAGGGCGCCCAGGGCGTGCTGCTGTCGGTCGCCGGCGGCAGCGACCTGGGCCTGTTCGAGATCAACGAGGCCGCCTCGCTGGTGCAGGACGCCGCCCATCCGGACGCCAACATCATCTTCGGCACCGTCATCGACGATTCGCTCGGTGACGAGGTCCGCGTGACGGTGATCGCGGCCGGCTTCGACGCCGCCGGTCCGGGCCGCAAGCCCGTGACGGGCGAGGCTCCCGCCGCGGCGTCGGCCCAGTCGATTGCCCCGGGCAAGGCGGGCCGGGTCGGTTCGTCGCTGTTCGAGCAGGCCGATCCGGCGAGCGTTCCCGCGGCGCACACCAACGGCGCCACCGTGCGCATCGGCGGCGGCGATGACGGCATCTCCGACGATGACGTCGATGTGCCGCCGTTCATGCGCCACTGACGCGACGTACCGTCGCACGTGATGTTCCGTGTGCGCAGAGTCACCACCACCCGTGCGGGTGGGGTGTCCGAGGTCCCGTTCGACACGTTCAATCTGGGTGACCATGTCGGCGACGATCCGGCCGCAGTGGCGGCCAACCGGCGCCGGCTCGCCACGGCCACCGGGCTGGGGGTCGGCGGGGTGGTCTGGATGAACCAGACCCACAGCACCCGGGTGGCGGTGGTGGATCACGGTGGCGAGATCCTCGACGACACCGACGGCGTGGTGACGTCGACGCCGCAGCTGGGCCTGGCAGTGGTCACCGCGGATTGCGTCCCGGTGCTGATGGCCGATGCCCGGCACGGAGTGATCGCCGCGGTGCACGCGGGCCGGGTCGGCGCCGCGGGCGGAATCGTGACGCGGGCGATCGAGACGATGGTCGACGCCGGCGCTGAGGTGGGCGACATCTCGGTGCTCTTGGGTCCCGCGATCAGCGGTCCCAACTACGAGGTGCCCGCGCAGATGGCCGACGAGGTGGAGCGAGCGCTACCCGGCAGCCGCAGCCGCACGCAGCGCGGCACGCCGGGGCTGGACCTGCGCGCGGGAATCGCGACCCAGCTGCGCTCGCTCGGCGTCACCGCGATCGACGTCGATCCGCGGTGCACCTACGCCGACCGGAACCTGTTCAGTCATCGCCGCGGCGCGCCGACGGGTCGGCTGGCGTCGCTGATCTGGCTGGAACCCGCGTCGTGACAGCCGACCGCGCGCAGGAGTTGCGCGACAACCTCGCCCGGGTACGCGACCGGCTTGCCCGGGCCGCCGAAGCAGCGGGCCGTGAGCCGGATGAGATCGAGCTCTTGCCCGTCACCAAGTTCTTCCCGGCCTCCGACATCGCCACGCTGTATCGCCTGGGCTGCCGGTCTTTCGGCGAATCGCGGGATCAGGAGGCCCCCCGCAAGGTCGCCGAGCTCTCCCTGCTCGCGCACGACATCCAGTGGCACATGATCGGCCGCATCCAGCGCAACAAAGCCCGCTCGATCGGCACGTGGGCTCACACCGCGCACTCCGTCGACAATGCCAAAGTCGTTGCCGCGCTTGCCCGATCGGCGGACGAGGCGCTGCACAGCGGTGCGCGGACCGCGCCCTTGCGGGTGTTCGTGCAGGTCAGCCTCGACGGTGACGAGAGCCGCGGCGGTATCGACGTCGACGCGCCGCAGCGGATCGACGAGCTCTGCGACGCCGTCGATGAGGCCTCAGCGCTCGCGTTGGTCGGCCTCATGGCGATCCCGCCGCTGGGCGCCGACGCCGACACCGCGTTCGCGCGGCTCGCCGACGAGCGCCGGCGGGTCGAACAACGGTGTGGGCGACCGCTCGAACTCTCGGCGGGCATGTCCGGGGACCTCGAGGCCGCCGTGCGACACGGATCGACGTGTGTGCGTGTCGGTACCGGGCTCTTGGGCGCCCGACCGCTAACGTCACCACCAGAAGTCACACGAGTCACACCTTCATCACAGACAACAAAGCCCGGCCACAGGTCATCACCGCACGAGGGGTCCTCACGATGAGCACATTGCACAAGGTCAAGGCCTACTTCGGTATGGCCCCGATGGACGACTACGAGGACGACTACTACGAGGACGACGAGCGCGGTCCTGCCCGCGGCTACCGCCGTCCCCGTGAGGATCGGTTCGAGGACGAGGGCTACTCGCGCGGCTACGACGACGTGCCGGAGGCGCGGCGCCGCGAGTACGACGAGCCGGCGCCCTACCGGGGCGGCATGCCCGGCGCTTTCGATGACGGCCGGTTCGAGGCGCGGATGCGTTCGCCGCGCGAGTTCGACCGCACCCCTCCGCGTTTCGGTGCGATGCGGGGTTCCACCCGCGGCGCCCTGGCGATGGATCCGCGCGGTATGGCCGAACTGTTCGAAGCGGGCAGCCCGCTGGCCAAGATCACCACGCTGCGGCCGAAGGACTACAGCGAAGCCCGCACGATCGGCGAGCGGTTCCGCGACGGCACCCCGGTGATCATGGATCTGGTGTCGATGGACAACGCCGATGCCAAGCGCCTGGTCGACTTCGCCGCCGGGTTGGCGTTCGCGCTGCGCGGCTCGTTCGACAAGGTGGCCACCAAGGTGTTCCTGCTGTCCCCGGCGGACGTCGACGTCACCGCCGAGCAGCGGCGCCGGATCGCCGAGGCCGGGTTCTACGCGTACCAGTAGAACTGCCTGGAGCGCGCAGACCTGCGGTCGCCCACCCCGTCTGCACAGGTAGGCTGGCGAGGCCGGCGCGTTCTCGCGCCGGTTTCCCCGTCACATCTGTTGGGAGTGAGGTCACCTTCCGTTGGGGCTCTTCTTCGAGGTCCTGGGTTTCGCGCTGTTCGTGTTCTGGCTGCTGCTGATCGCCAGGGTCGTCGTCGAGTTCATCCGGTCGTTCAGCCGGGACTGGCATCCCCGCGGGGCGACCGTGGTCGTGCTCGAGGTCATCATGACGATCACGGATCCTCCGGTGAAGCTGCTGCGCCGCCTGATCCCGCAGCTGACCATCGGCGCGGTGCGCTTCGACCTGTCGATCATGGTGCTGCTGCTCATCGCGTTCATCGGTATGCGACTGGCGTTCGACGCGGCAGCCTGACACGGCCCGGAGCAGGGCGTTTGTGCAGTCCGGCCCGACTGTGGGCAGGATGGCAGGGCCGTGCCGTGCGAGGGGCAAAGTGGAGATTCGATGTATTTATTGACCTCCACTGCAACCGCAGGGTCTGGTGTGACAGGATGGACGCCAGTTACCTTCAAGCCAGGCTTTACACTGTGAGATCGTTTTGACGATCCAGACTCAAGGGGGCAGACGATGCCGCTCACTCCTGCCGACGTGCACAACGTTGCCTTCAGCAAGCCACCCATCGGCAAGCGCGGCTACAACGAGGACGAGGTCGACGCCTTCCTCGATCTCGTCGAGAACGAGCTGTCCCGTCTGATCGAAGAGAACACCGATCTGCGTCAGCGGGTCGCCGAGCTCGACTCCGAGCTCTCCTCGGCACGCTCCGGCGGCGCATCCGTCGCGGCCCAGCCGACCCAGACGTTGCCGGTCTACGAGCCGGAGCCCGAGCCGGAGCCGGAGCCGGCCGCGCAGCCCGTGTACGAGGCACCCGCCCCCGCCGCGCAGCAGGCCGCGCCGGCCCCGGAGGACCAGCACCTGCGTGCCGCGAAGATCCTGAGCCTGGCGCAGGACACCGCCGACCGCCTGACCAATGGCGCGAAGGCCGAATCGGAGAAGATGCTCTCCGATGCGCGTGCCCAAGCCGACCAACTGGTCGCCGAGGCACGCCAGACCGCGGAAACCACGATCAACGAGGCTCGCCAGCGTGCCGACGCGATGCTCGCCGATGCGCAGAGCCGCTCGGAGGCGCAGCTGCGGCAGGCGCAGGAGAAGGCCGACGCCCTGCAGGCCGACGCCGAGCGCAAGCACTCCGAGATCATGGGCACGATCAACCAGCAGCGCACCGTGCTCGAGGGCCGGCTGGAGCAGCTGCGCACGTTCGAGCGTGAATACCGCACCCGCCTCAAGACCTACCTCGAGTCGCAGCTCGAAGAGCTCGGCCAGCGCGGTTCGGCCGCCCCCGTCGACTCCGGCGCCAACAGCGACGGTGGCTTCAACCAGTTCAACCGGGGTAACAACTAGCCCGCGCATTCCATGCTCATCGTCGCGCTCGTCCTCGCCGTCATCGGCCTCGCAGCCCTGGTGCTCGCGGTCGTCACCAGCAACGCGATGATCGCGTGGGTCTGCATCGCGGCCAGCGTGGTCGGCGTGGTCCTGCTGATCGTCGATGCGCTGCGGGATCGGTCGAAGGGTGCGGCCGACGAGGCCGCCGGAACCGGCGAGGACGAGACCGACACGGAGCCCGCGGTCGAGGACTACCCCGAGGAAGCCCCGGTCGCGGCAACTGATGATGACGACCGCGTCGACGAGCGGCCCGCCGCTACCGACGGGGACGCGACCAAGAGCTGAACAAGGCCGCGCGTACCTCGTCGTCGGTCATCTGATGGAAGTCGACGTAGGCCTGCCCGACCGCCCGGAAGTCTCGCGGCACGATCGAGCACACCACCTCGTCGGCCTCCGCGGCCAGAGTGCGGCACACATTCCGCGGCCCCACCGGTGACCCGATGATCACCCGGGCGGGCCCGGCGCCTCGCACCGAACGGGCCGCGGCCACCATGCTGGCCCCGGTGGCGATGCCGTCGTCGACGAGGATCACGGTACGCCCGGCGAGATCGAGCGCAGCCCGCTCGCCGCGATAGGCGCGTTCGCGGCGGCGCAACTCGGCTGTCTCGCGCTCCACGACCTCGCGCACCTGGTCGTCGCTGAGCCCCAGGCCGCCCATCACATCGTCGTTCAGCACGACCGCGCCACCGGTCGCCACCGCACCCATCGCCAGTTCGGGCCACTGCGGCGTCCCGAGCTTGCGGACGACGCACACCTCGAGCGGCACCCGCAGACGGGTCGCCACTTCCCGGCCGACCGGCACTCCGCCCCGCGCGAGTCCGAGCACGACGGTGTCCGGATGCTCGCGGTACCCGTCGAGGTCCCGCGCGAGCACCGCGCCGGCTGTGCGGCGGTCCCGGAATGGTCGTGCGTTGTCGATCACGTGGTACCTCGGTGCGGAAAGTATGGCGGTCGGGTACCCGCTCTGGCAGCCGAGCACAGCAATCCGGGCCTGGCACGGCGACGAATGACTGACCGACGACGAGGTAGGGAGGGTCATGGGCATCGACTACGACAGCGTGCTGGAGCACCCGGTGCGGGATGTGTGGGCGTGGCACTCACGGCCGGGTGCGATGCGGCGGCTGGTACCGCCGTTCCAGCCGATGACCGTGATCTCCGAAGCCGAGTCCCTGGCCGACGGGGTGGCCGTTCTCGGTCTCCCGGGTGGGTTGCGCTGGGTCGCCCAGCACCGGCCCGATGCGTACATCGACGGGCACCGGTTCGTCGACGAGCTGTCGTCGGACGGTCCGACGTCGTGGCCGCCGCGTCTCGTCGGGACGTGGCGACACACCCACACCTTCGACGAGGCCGGCTCCGGTACCCGCATCCACGATCGTGTCGAAGCGGTCGTCCCGTCAGGGTTCCTGGCGCCGATGTTCGCCTACCGCCATCGCCAGCTCATCGGTGACCTCGCGGCCCACCAGCGCGCCGAGGTGGCAGGCACCCAACCGCTCGTGGTCGCGGTCACCGGCTCATCGGGTCTCGTCGGCTCCGCACTGTGCGCGTTCCTCACCACGGGTGGGCACCGGGTGATCCGGCTGGTGCGCCGTCCCGCCCAGAACGCCGACGAGCGCCACTGGGATCCGGCTGCGCCCGCCGCGGACCTGCTGCGCGGGGTCGACGCGGTGGTCCATCTGGCCGGTGAGTCGATCGCCGGTCGCTTCACCGACGCTCATCGGAAAGCCATCCGCGACAGTCGAATCGAGCCTACCCGCCGGCTCGCGGAAGCGGCCGCCTCGACCGACGGCGGCCCGTCGACGTTCGTCTGCGCCTCGGCCATCGGCTACTACGGCTACGACCGGGGTGACCTCACGCTGACCGAGGACGGTTCTCGCGGTGACGGTTTCCTCGCCGACGTCGTCGTGGACTGGGAGGCGGCGACCGTGCCGGCCACGGACGCCGGTCTGCGCACTGTGCTGGTGCGCACCGGAATCGTGCAGGCCGCCGCGGGCGGCACGCTGAAATTGCTCCGGCCGCTGTTCGCGGCGGGGTTGGGTGGGCGCGTCGGCGACGGCAGGCAGTGGTTGTCCTGGATCGGATTGGACGATCTCGTCGACGTCTATCACCGCGCGCTCTACGACGCGAACCTGCACGGGCCGGTCAACGCGGTGGCCCCGGAGCCGGTCCGCAACACCGAGTACACGAAACAGCTTGCGCGCGTGCTCCATCGGCCCGCGCTGCTGCCGGTGCCGTCATTGGGGCCGCGGGTACTGCTGGGGGCGCAGGGCGCTCGTGAGCTCGCGGAGGCGAACCAGCGGGTGCTGCCGGCCAAGCTGACCGCTGCGGGGCACCCGTTCCGGCACAGCCACGTCGCCGAGGCACTGGCTCATCAGCTGGGGCGGGATCTGCCCACCACGTGAGTGACGAATCCGGACACCAGCGTTCGGATACGGTCCGCCACGTCATCGGCGAGATCTGCAGTGCGCTGCAGTAATTGGTCGTGGTCCAGACCGGCCGCCGCGACGTCTCCGTCGCGGTCGTCTGCAAGCCACCCCGCCAGTAGGTCTTTGTCGATCTCCGGGTGGAACTGGAGTGCCAGTGCGCGACCGAGCAGAAATGCCTGCGAGGAGTTCGGGGTCCTGGCCAGCTCCGTGGCGCCGGGCGGCAGTGTCCAGCGATCGAAATGCCACTGGAACCACGGTCCGTGAGGCACGATGTCGGGGCGGTTGCTGAGGACGTCGTACCAGCCGATCTCCGGCCGTGGGGACCGCGCGACGGTGCCGCCGAAGGTCTGCGCGATCAGCTGACCGCCGAAGCACACGCCCAGCAGTGCAACGCCGGCGTCGGCGGCGTCGCGCAACATCGCCATCTCCGCGCCGACCCAGGTCTCGCGCAGTGCCGGGTCGTAGACCGGCCAGCGGGCGCCGAGCGGCACGATCACGTCGTATGCGGCCGGATCGGGGAACGTCACGTCGACGGCGGGGGAGTCCACCTTGTCGGGCGGCACCACCTCGACGTGCTCGACGTCGAAACCCTGCTCGGCGAATGCGGTGCCGAGCAGGGCCTCTGTCGCCATGTGTTCGTTGCGTAGGAACAAGACCTTGGGTGCCACGCCGGCCATTATCTGCTCTGCCGGGTTCGGGCGCGCCGCTTGACCGGTGCGGGCGAGACGGCGACGGCTTGCAGCGCATCGAATGCTTCTCGTAGCGATATGGTTTCGCCATCGAAGCGGCGGTGGATGTTGAGACCCAGCGTCAGCGCGCGCAATGCGATGGCAGCGTCGGCAGGGTCGGTTCCGTCGGACACCAGACGATGCTCGGCGATGTAGCGGGCATACAGGTCTCGTATCCTGCGGTGGCCGTCGGCGAAAGCGGCCGCAACAGGTCCCTGGTCGTCGACGGTCTCGAGCGCTAGCGTGCCGAAGATCCGGAACCTCTCGTCGCTGAGTACCACCGACTGCGCGTCGATCACCGCATCCCAACTGTGTGATCGTGCGGAGTCGAAAGCGGCGCCGATGTTCTCCGCCAGCGTGTCGAAGGCGCTGTTGACCACTGCGACGATCAGACCTTCCTTCGAGCCGAAGTGCCAGCTGATGGAGCCTCGGCTGATGCCGGCACGCTCAGACACCGCTTGTACGGTCGTCGCCCGGCTGCCACCTTCGGCGAGCAGGTCCCAGGCGGCCGTCAACAACCGGGCGCGGCTCTCAGCGCTGATCTCGGCTTGACGGCTCATGGGGCAACCCTAACGGAGCGCAGGGCCACGTCCGATGATCGGACCGCCATCCTGTGTCGAGCGTCCAATGTTATGCTGAGTGTTCTATTTCGTCAGTATAATCACCGAAGGAGTGAACGCATGCCGATGACGACGTGGAAGTCCCGCGCGCTGGCCGGCGGGACGGTTCTCGGCGCGACCCTCGCGGTGGTCGGGCTGGTCGCATATCTCAATCAGGACTGGCTGATCGACCACGCCATCCGACAGCGGTTGTCTGATGCGGAAAGCCATTCGATCGTCAACGATCCCGAGCAGTTCGACGTTGTGTTGTGCGGGACGGGTTCTCCTGAGCCCAGCGCCGCGAGGGCGCAGGCCTGCACCCTGGTGTCGGTCGGCGGGAAGATGTTCGTCTTCGATGCCGGGGAAGGGGCCTCGAAGTCCCTGGCGGCCTCCGGTGTCGCCCTCGCCGACATCGAGCGGGTGTTCTTGACCCATCTGCATTCCGACCATTTCAACGGACTCGGCGCGCTCATCAACCAGAGTTGGATCTGGGGGCGATCGCAGCCCCTCGACGTTGCGGGTCCGACCGGCACCGCGGAGGTCGTCGGAGCGCTCAACGACGCGTACCGGATCGACAACGGGTTCCGGACGGCGAACATGCCGGACCTCGATTCGAAAAGAGCTGCAGCACGCGCCAATCCGATGGACATCGTCATTCCGTCGCAGGCCCACTCGGTGCGCGTCTACGACGACGACGGTGTCACCGTGGATGCGTACCGCGTCGTCCACGATCCGGTTGAGCCCGCCTTCGGCTACATCATCCGGAGTCAGGGCAAAAAGGTGTTCATCAGCGGTGACACCCGGCTGAGCCCGTCGAACCTGCCGGCGATGCAGGACGCCGATCTCGTGGTGCACGAGGCGTATGCCTCCCATCTGGTGCGGCGCGCCATTCCGATCATGCGCGAGATGGGGATGCAGCACGACGCGGAGGTCGCGCAGCGCACGATTGCCTACCACGCAGATACGATCGAGCTGGCGAAGCAGGCCGCGGAAGCAGGCGTGAAGCATCTCGCGCTCACCCACCTCACCCCGTATCCGGACACTGCGATCAAGCGCCACATGTTCACCGCGGGAATGCGTGAGTACTACGGTGGCACACTCACCGTGGGCACCGACGGCCTGGTCATCGTCGTCTGAGCCTCGGGAACAGCGCGGCACCGGCTGAACCGGATGCGAGGGTGAAGTCGACCGAGTTGATCGACGGCTCTTCGTCGAGTGCGTGCGCCAGCGCGGTCACCGCCGGGGCTGGGGTGAAAGGAAAGTCGCTGCCGTACAGGAGACGATCGGCTGTCACTATTCTCGCGAGCGCCGGGATCGCCACAGGCAGAGGCAGGCCGGCGAGGTCGTAGTACAACGTGGCGAGCGCCCCGGGCACGTCGACCGCCGGACCTGTGAGCGCCGACATCGCTGCAGCCCGGTGTGCGACGCTGGGCAGCACGGCCCCGGCGTGCGGCACGATCCAGCGAATGGACGGGTAACGGGCCAGCGTCCCGGTCAGGGTGAGATCGATGACGCAGCGAGTGGTGTCGAAGAGAAATTCCAGCATCGGTCGAGGCCGGCCGAATGCGGTGCTCTGCCAATGCGGCGGAGACGTCGGGTGCAACAGCACGACGGCACCGCGCGCGTCCAACTCGCCCAGTACGGGTGCGAACGCGTGATCCGTCAGGTACCGACCGTGATAATTGGTCAGCAGGGAGACGCCGTCTGCATTCAGATCGTCATGGGCACGGGTCAATTCGCGGAGCGCCCCGTCCACGTCAGGCAGCGGAAGCGCAGCCGCGAAACCGAACGTGGTCGGCCGTTCCGAAACAAGCTCTGCTCCGACGTCATTGACGTGGGCGGCCAGTGCGCGGGCGGCGGAGTTCGCGGTCACCGTGTCATCACCGAAATGGACTCCCGGCGAGGACACTGACAGCACCGCCGCGGTGACGCCGCTGCGGCCCATCACGTCGAGTGCCTCGTCCACGCTCCAGCCGGGCAGTCCCGGCATCCCGTCGGGGTGATCGTGCCCGGCGGCCACGCATTCGTCGCGGTACCTCGTCGTCACATAATGTGCGTGAACGTCCAACCAGGCGGCCATGATTACTCCTTTCTCGCAACACAACTCATCCGGCGAGCTGATCGATCACCGATCGGATCTCCCCACCGGCGATGAAGCGCCCGGCTCGGACCACGGCCGCGACGCGTGTCATGTTCGCCACTGATGAGAGCGGGTCCGCATCGAGCAGAAGGAAGTCCGCCGCCATCCCGGCAGCCACGACGCCCAGATCGCGCGTTCGTCCGAGGTAGGCCGCAGGCACAGTCGTTGCGGACCGCAGTACATCGAGTGGTTCGAGTCCGGCGGCTGCCAGTTCACCGAACTCCGACGCCAAGCCCTGTCCCGGCGTTGCGCCCGTGCCGTCGGTACCGGTCATGAGGGCGACGCCTGCAGCGTGCATCATCCCCACCAGCCGCAGCGACATGTCGTAGCAGTCGTGGTAGGTCGCTCGCGTCGCGTCCGGCAAGTCGAGGAATCTTCGCCGTGCTTCTTCGTAGTCGCGGCGGTCCGCCTCGCCGAGCAAGGCCACCCACGGGTGGACGGCGTAGGCGGGATCATCTGCGCGGTACTGCGTGCGCAGGCGAACGAGAGTCGGCGTATGCCAGGTCTTCTGCTGTGCGAAGGTGTCGACCAACTGCTGTGCCGCGTCGTCGTCGAAGGTGTCGATCGCCCGCCGCAGCCGCGCGACAGTGTCTGCCGAGTCGGAAAGCACCGGGTTGAGCAGCATCTTCTTCACGTGCTTCTGCACGTAGGTGGTCGAGAAAAGCTGGTCCGCAAAGGGGAGGTGGCCGAGCCATCCGGGCATTCGGCCCGAGTCATCATGTTCCTCGGCGCGCAATCTCGCACCGTCTGACGATGTCTCGAACCACACATATCCGCCGGCACCCAAGTGCTCGATGCAATCCATGCCCGCTTCGGACGCTTCTTTCAGGGTCACCGACAGCGGAAGATGCCCTGCGATGCGCATTCCGCTGTCGTGTGCAGCGTCGACGGCGGCAAAGAACACCTCGCGATCGACATCGATGACCTTGACGAAGTCGGCGCCCTGGTGCTTCTGTTCAGCGATCTGACGCTGGACGTCCTCGACACTGCTCGCGGTGAACGGCATGAGAAGCGATCCGGGCATCTGCAGCAATCGGGGTGCATGCGGTGGCACACCGAGCCGCGCTTGCGCGCGAGCTTCGAGCAGCTGGGCACTTCCGGCCATCTGCCGCATGCCCGTCGTTCCTTCGGAGAGCATCACGGCCAGTGGCATGTCGGGGAATTCGGCTTGGAGTGCATGGGTGTGCATGTTGTTGTACCCGGGCACGGCGTATCGGCCGTGGCCGTCCACCGCCCACTCGTCAGAGTCCGGTGCCCGGTCGTCTGAGACGGAGACGATGTTTCCGTTCCGTATCCGGATGGACACGTCCACTCGCCGGCTGCCGTCCCGGGGGTCGATCACGGTCACATGATCGATGCGTAACGGTGCCGCGATGGGTACGGGTGGGAGACGTCGAGCCGGCTGCTCGCGTGCTGACTGCGTCACGACGGCGGCGCCGCCGAGAGCTGTGAGCCCCGCGAGCCCCATTCCGGTGCGCCGCAGCATCGATCGTCGGGTCACAAGCCTCACTTCGTCCACAGACTCACTTACTCGTTCGTGCGCGCACCAGCGGTGCACATCACGTTGATCGACCATTCCGGTTGCTGCACAGATGAAATGGGCGTCGCAGAGCGAGTGGCCGTTGTCGCCGGTCTCTGCGATGTCGCTTCTGCACGGCCTGACGAGCTCACGTTAGCAGTTCCTGTGCTGAGCGTCCAACATTATGCTCGTTTGCCACGGCCGTTGAGCCGGGCCACGGATCCCTAGCGTGCCAACCGGTACCGTCGTTCAGGCCGCCCGACTCCGTACTGCAACCGCAGTTCGACCGTGCCGGTGTTCAGATAGTGCTCGAGGTAGCGTCGGGCGCTGACCCGCGAAATCCCCACCAGGTCGGCGCATTCCGCGGCGGACACCTCACCGGCATCCCGCACGGCGGCGAGTACCAGCTCACCGGTCTCGGCGCCGAGGCCTTTCGGGAGCGCCTTCGACGCGGGTGTCGCTGCCGGTCCACCGAACAGCGAATCGATCAGAGACTGGTCGACTCCGCCCGCCGACTCCAGCGCGTCGGCGCGGGTGGCGAAAGCCAGCAGCTTGGTCTGGAACTGGTCGAACTCGAAGGGCTTGATCAGGTAGTCGGCCGCCCCACCGTCCAGCGCACCGCTGACCGTGTCGAGTTCGCGCGCCGCGGTGATCATGATGACCCCGACCCTGTCGCCGTCGGCCCGCAATTGCTTCAGCACCTCCAGGCCGGTCATGTCGGGCAGGTAGACATCGAGCAGGATCAGGTCGGGATGCAGCTCACGCGCAGCCCGCAACGCCTCACTTCCGGTGCGCGCCACACCGATGACGCGGAATCCGGCCACCCGCTCGACGAAGCGGCGGTGGATCTCGGCGACCATGAAGTCGTCGTCGACGACGAGCACGTCACGCATCGGTGCGCACCGCCTGCAGGCGCACGGTGAACTCGGCGCCGCCGTCGGGGACGTCGCTGACCCCCACCGTGCCTCCGTGTGCGGCGGTGACCAGTCGCACGAGTGCCAGGCCGATGCCGCGGCCGCCCGGCACGTCCGGTTTCGACGTGACCCCGCGGGCGAAGATCGCCTCCCGAAGGTGTTCGGGTACTCCGGGTCCGGTGTCACGCACGATGATCTCCAGTCCGTCGCTGTCGTCGATCTCCACCGTCACAACAGGTTCCGGCCCTCCGACCGACACGTCCACGGCATTGTCGATCAGGTTGCCCAGCAACGTGATCACGTCGGTGGCCAGCGCGGGTTCCAGCGGCGCCAGGTGCGAACCCGGCGCCACGGTGAGCGCGACGCCACCCTCTGCGGCCAGCGACGTCTTGGCGATCAGCAGTGCCGCCACCGCGGGATCGGAGATGTGTTGTGTCACTGCGTCGCTGATCTCCGCCCGGCGCCGGGTCAGCGTTCCGACCAGGTCCCGCACGGCGTCGTATTCGCCGAGCTGGACCAGGCCCGAGATCGTGTGCAGCTGGTTGGCGAATTCGTGGGTCTGCGCCCGCAGGGTGTCGGTGACGCTCTTGTGGGAGGACAGCTGGCCCTGCAGTGCGGCGATTTCGGTGCTGTCGCGCATCGTCGTCACCGTGCCGATCCGCTCGCCGCCGCTGGTGGCAGCGCGCCGGCTCAGCGCCAGCACCCGTGTTCTGGTGGCGATCACCGTGTCTTCCGCCGATCCACCGGGAACGAGCTGCGCCACCACCGCGGGATCGATCCCCACCTCGTCGACCCGCCGGCCGACCGCCTCGGCGCCGACGCCGAGCAACTCCTGGGCGCTGTCGTTGAGCACGGTGATCTCACCGTCGTTGTTCACCGCGATCACGCCTTCCCGGATGCTGTGCAGCAACGCTTCCCGATGGTCGGCGAGGCTGGCGATCTCGGTGACCTCCAGGCCACGGGTGTGCCGCTTGATCCGCCGGGACAACAGATACGACGCGATGAGGCCGAGCGCCGCGCCGAGACCGAGGTAGATCAGCAGCCGCTCACCCGCACCGGAGAGCAGCGCCCACACCGACGGATAGCCCTCGCTGACCGATGCGATGGCCAGCACGTCGCCGTCGGGGGACAGGATGGGCACCTGCCCGACGAGGCTGTGCGTGCCGTCGACGTCCGCGTCGCCGTACCAGGCCCGGCCCTCGTCGGCGCGGCTCGGGCCGAGATCCACCCGTGCCCCCACCCGCGACGGGTCCGAAGACACCCAGACCGTGCCGTCGGGGGCGAGGATCTCGGCCAGGGTCGCCCCTGAGAGCGCAACGGCCCGGTCGACCTCGGGGGCCAGGATGCGACTGGCGAACGGATCGGCGGGCGCGCGCTCGATGCGTTCCCGCACGATCGGGGTGGAGGCCATGTTCTCGGCCACCGCGATCATCCGGGTGCCGCGCGCCTCGCGGAACTCGCTGGTCGATTGGGCCACCGAGACCGCCCCCACCGCGATCAGCACGACCGCGACCACCATCAGCTGGAACGCCAGGAATTGCGCGGCGAGGCTGCGGGCGAGCGGGATGTTCTTAATGACCAGAATTTCCTTTGCGTACTCATGCGTGACCTGAATCACTGTCGGGGTCCAGTATTGCTGAGCATCACAATCGACTGACGGAGGACGACATGTTCGCATCGGACCGGCGCACGCCGGTCGCCGGCATCGTCCTCGCCGTGATCGCCGCACTGCTGTTCACAGCATGCGGTGTCACTCGTGGCGAGGACAACGGACTGCACAGGCTGCGCATGATGGTGCCGAACAGCCCCGGCGGCGGGTACGACCTGACCGCCCGCACCGCGGTCAAGGTGATGGAAGACGACAAGATCACGGGCCGCATCGAGGTGTTCAACGTGATCGGCGCCGGCGGCACCGTCGCGATGGCCCGGCTGATCAACGAAAAGGGCAACGGCGACCTGATGATGATGATGGGTCTCGGCGTGGTGGGCGCGACGTTCACCAACGGCTCGAAGGCCCGCGCCTCCAACGCGACCGCGCTGGCCAAGATGGTCGAGGAGCAGGAGGGCATCCTGGTCCCGGCGTCGTCGCCGTTCAAGACCGTCGCCGACTTCATCGCCGCCTGGAAGGCCGACCCCGCCAAGGTCACCGTCGGCGGCGGTTCGAATCCCGGTGGCCCCGACCACCTGTTCCCGATGGAGACCGCCAAGGCGGCCGGCGTCGATCCGACGAAGGTCAACTACGTCTCCTACGACGGCGGTGGCGACCTGCTGACGGCGTTGCTGGGCAACAAGATCGCCGCGGGCACCTCGGGTCTCGGCGAGTACGTCGACCAGATCGAGTCAGGTCAGGTGCGGGTGCTCGCGGTCTCGGGCGACGAGCGGGTCGAGGGTGTCGACGCACCCACGCTGAAGGAGGCGGGCATCGACCTGACCTTCACGAACTGGCGCGGAGTGCTTGCGCCGCCGGGGATTTCCGACGAGGACCGGGACGCGATGATCAAGGTGCTGGAAGAGATGCACGCCACGCAGGCATGGAAGGACGCGCTGGTGAAGAACGGGTGGACCGACGCCTTCATGACCGGACAGCCGTTCGAGGACTTCCTCGAAGAGCAGGACCGGCGGGTGGAGACGACGCTGACGGATCTGGGGCTGGTATGAGCGAGAACGAGCGGACTGAGCAGCCCACGGACGCGCCGGCCCGGCCGGACTACGCGCAGTACGTCGTGTGCGCGGTGATGGTGGTCGTCGGTGCATTCCTCGTCTTCAACGGCGTGACGATGCCCGGCGGCTACGCCAAGGTCGATCCCGTTGGGCCGCGGCTGTTCCCGATCGCCATCGGTATCGGCCTGCTGGTGATGGCGGTCGTGTTGGCCATCGCGATTCCCCGCGGCTCCCGGGGTGAGGCGGACGCGGGTGAGGACATCGACCCGGACATGCCCAGCGACTGGCGCACCGTCGGCCTGCTCGTCGGGATGTTCATCCTGATGATCGCGCTCGTGCAACCCCTCGGATGGGCGATCGCCGGAGCCCTGTTCTTCGCCGGGTGCGCCACCGTGCTCGGCAGCAAGCATTACGTGCGCAACATCGCGATCGGTGCCGTACTGGCCGTCGCCAGCTTCTACGCGTTCTACTCCGGGCTCGGAATCCCGCTGCCCGCAGGCATTCTGGATGGGATTCTGTAAATGGGAAACTTCGACTGGCTCCTCCAGGGCTTCGCCGAGGCAGCCACCCCGATGAACCTGCTGTACGCCGTGATCGGCGTGCTGCTGGGCACCGCGGTCGGCGTGCTGCCGGGCATCGGGCCCGCCATGACGGTGGCGTTGTTGCTGCCGATCACCTACAACGTCAGCCCCAGCGCGGCGTTCATCATGTTCGCCGGCATCTTCTACGGCGGCATGTACGGCGGGTCCACCACCTCGATCCTGTTGAACACCCCGGGCGAATCGTCGTCGGTGATCACCGCGATCGAGGGCAACAAGATGGCGAAAGCCGGGCGGGCGGCGCAGGCATTGGCCACTGCAGCGATCGGATCGTTCGTCGCGGGGTCGATCGGTACCGCGCTGCTGGCCGCGTTCGCCCCGACGATCTCCCGCTTCGCCGTCACGCTCGGTGCGCCGTCGTATCTGGCGATCATGCTGTTCGCGCTCGTCGCGGTCACTGCGGTCCTCGGCTCGTCGAAGATGCGCGGCCTGATCTCGCTGCTGCTGGGCCTGGCGATCGGCATCGTCGGCATCGACTCGCTGACCGGACAGCCGCGCGCCACGTTCGGTATTCCGCTGCTCGCCGACGGCATCGACATCGTCGTGATCGCGGTCGCGGTGTTCGCCCTCGGTGAGGCGCTGTGGGTCGCCGCGCATCTGCGCCGCCGCCCGGCCGACGTCATCCCGGT
Source organism: Mycolicibacterium sp. 018/SC-01/001 (assembly GCF_007096635.1). GTDB lineage: Bacteria > Actinomycetota > Actinomycetes > Mycobacteriales > Mycobacteriaceae > Mycobacterium. Next base: position 42,770 of record NZ_VKAA01000023.1, on the reverse strand, counting down.
GGGCCGCCCGTGGATGAGCAAGCAGGACTGGGGCCGCTCGTGGAAGCCGTGGCTGCGCGGCACGGCGTTCGGGTTCCCGTTCGGTGCACTGCCCGCCGGTGGCGCCGAGCTGCCGACGTTCCTGAGCTACATCACCGAGAAGAAACTCTCGAAGCATCCCGAGGAGTTCGGCAAGGGCGCCATCGAGGGCGTCGCGGGGCCGGAGGCGGCCAACAACGCCTCGGCTGCAGGCACGTTGGTGCCGATGCTGTCTCTGGGTCTGCCGACCAACGCCACTGCCGCGGTGATGCTGACGGCGTTCGTGTCCTATGGCATCCAGCCGGGTCCGACGCTGTTCGAGAAGGAGCCGTTGCTGATCTGGACGCTGATCGCGAGCCTGTTCATCGGCAACTTCCTGCTGCTAGTGCTGAACCTGCCGCTGGCGCCGTTGTGGGCCAAGCTGCTGCGCACGCCGCGGCCGTACCTGTACGCCGGCATTCTGTTCTTCGCCACGCTGGGTGCGTTCGCGGTCAATCTGCAGCCGCTGGATCTGATCCTGCTGCTGGTGTTCGGGTTGATGGGTCTGATGATGCGCCGCTTCGGCCTTCCCGTGCTGCCGCTGATCATCGGGGTGATCCTCGGCCCGCGCATCGAACGCCAGCTGCGGCAGAGCCTGCAGCTCGGCGGTGGCGACTGGGGCAACCTGTTCACCGAGCCGGTCGCGATCGTCACCTATGTCCTGATGGCCCTGCTGTTGCTGGCGCCGCTGGTGCTGAGGTTGATGCATCGCAGCGAGGAGACGCTGCTGGTGGTCGAGGACGACAAGGATCAGAGGGAAAAGGCGGGCCAGCTGTGACGATCGTCGTGGGATACACCGCCGACGAGTTCGGCCAGGCTGCGCTCGAGCACGGCATCTCCGAGGCGAAGCTGCGCGACACCGATCTGTTCGTCATCAATGCGACATCCGGTGAGTCGTATGTGGATTCGAGGTTCGCCGGCGAAGCCGAGGTGCACGACGTCGAGGCCCGGCTGCAGGAGTGTGGCGTGCCCTTCCAGCTGACCCAGCCCGTCGGTGTCGACGCCGCCGACGAATTGCTCACCGCGATGAACCGGGACGACGCGCAGCTGCTCGTCGTGGGCATCCGGCATCGCAACCCGGTCGGCAAGCTCCTGCTCGGCAGCGTCGCGCAGAAGCTGATCCTGGAATGCCCCAAGCCGGTCCTGGCGGTCAAGCCTCCCGAGGAGTGATCCGCTAGAACGGTGGCACCGACTCGCCCAGATGCTGTTCGGCCCATGCGGCGTTGCGTTGTCGCTCAGCGTCGGTGCGCAGTCGACGGGCCTGCATGCGGGTGACCCGCCGCTTCGGCATGGTCAGGCCCGCCGTGTGCTTGGGAGGTGGCTGGCCGTACTCGCTGACCTCCGCGGTGGGTTCGGACAGCTCCGGAAACAGCAATCGGCTGCCCGGGTAGCTCGTCGAGATCTGGCCATCCGGTTCGGTGAACACGATCGTCCCGTCGGGATACTGCACGGTTGACCAGCCCGGCCAGAAGGTCTTCAGCAGGTGGTGATGCCGGCAGTATCCAGCGAGGTTCGACGCGCACGTCGGCCCCCACGGGTAGGGGATCGTGTGGTCCAGGTCGTCGATCGGCCGAGTGCAGCCGGGCTGACGGCAGGTGAGGTCTCGGGCTCGCACGAAGTCAGCCAGCGCCTGCGAGGGTCGGTAGCGCGGTTCCGGCGCCGCCTGCTTCGGATGGATCAACCTCGTGGTTGTGCCGTGCATCGCGAGGTGAGCGACGACTGCCGCGGGCAGTACCGGACCGCCAACGACGCGATGCCGGGTGACGCGGGACTGAATTCGCCCGGGTCCGCGCGAAGTTCGGCGATCAGTTGCGCAAAGGTGTGATCCCGCAACGGTTTCGCCAGCAGCTGCGGCGGCTGGCCGGTCAGCGCGCGACGCTGCGCGGTCAGGTCGCCTGTCGGTCGCGGCGGGTGTTGCGGATCGATCTCTGCGGTGCGCTCCGCATCAGCGGCACGGTTGCTCCCGTCACCGACGGCATCCTCACGGGCGATGACGTGGATGACGACCCCTCCTACAGCGGGTCTGGCGGCGGCGTCGCAATCCGGCTCCTCGCACATGCAGGGCAACCGGTCCCAGCCGAAACCCATCGCCCCCAGAGCGGCTGCTCGGCGCTGATCGAGCGTGCGCGGATCGCGCCCGCACACCGTGCGGGCCAGCAGGTCGGCGCGCCGGTCGAACGCCGCACCGTCCGTGGCGGTGACGGTCGCATCCACATGAGCGATTCCGGTGGTGCAGTCGCTGTGCACGGTGACCCCTGTCGTGCGCACCGCATCCTCGGCCCGGCGCACCGCATACGGATCATGGCGCAGCACGAGCGTGTCGATGTCGGCCTCGGTCTGACTCAGTGACTTGGCACCCCAGCGCCGCAGTTGCTCGGCCAACTCGGCGTCGATCGCCCGCAGCGCCGCGGCATCCTGTACCAGCGCGGTCCGGTGGCAGACGGTGCGCACCAGCAGGTAGGTGATCAGGCCCTCGGCGAAGACCGCGGCGACCTTCGGGAGACGATCACGGAGGATGACCGCATTGGTCAGCAGCGCGTTGACCATTCCACAGGTCAGGGTCTGCGCCGCACCGATCTGTGCACACACCGCCGACCAGTTGTCGCAACGCCACTGCTCCCGTTGGGCCGACCCCGACGCGGTGTAGGCCCGCTCGAGCAGATCCGCCATCGCCGACAACCGCGCCGCGCAGGCGGCGTTCTCGACTCGCGCGTACGCCCGCACCCGCTCACCCGGGGTGGCCGCGTTGCTGACGAAACGATCGAACATACTGTCGAATCTATTGCCGGCTGCGGCGCCGCGCCAGGCCGTCGGCGACCATCTGTGGATAACGTCGATGCTGTGGATGAACCAGTCCCGCAGCGTGATTCGTGTCAGACCTATGTGGTAGCGGGCTACAGCGTCACGTGAATGGCGCCGTTGGACACGCGCACCGGGTAGCTCCGGACCGCCAAATCGGTGCCGGAGGTCTCGGCACCGGTGGTCAAGTCGTAGGCGTAGCCGTGCAGCGGGCATACCACGACGCAGTCGTCGGTGAGACCGTCGGCGAGCGGCCCGCCGCGGTGCGGACACACCGCGTCGAGTGCGCGCACCGAATCGTCGCGCAGCCGGAAGATCGCCACCTGGCGCCCGTCGACCGCGAACGTTCGTCCCTCGCCGACCGGGATCTCGTCCAGTGAGCCGACCTCGACCGTCATCTGTGGACTCTGCTCTTCGCGCGAGCGCTCATCGCACCGGCACCTGGGGAAGTGGCAACAGCGGCAACGACGTGCGGAACTGACCCTCGGTCTGGGGTTCTCGGCCGTCGAGCCACGGATCCCGGTACGCGTCCACCGACTTCTGCATCCGCGCGTCCAATCCCGCCGCCAGTCCGTCGGCGTCCTCGACGACCACCGCCCGGATGTGCTCGATGCCCACGCGTGGCACCCACTTGTACGTGCGTTCCAGCCAGTTCGCGCTCTCCCGGTAGTACTGCAGGAACCGTCCGGTCAGCGTCATCACCTCGTCGGCGGAGTCCACGGTCGCCAGCAGGTCACCCTTGCGGATGTGCGCCCCGGCCGCGCCGCCGACGTAGATCTCCCAGCGGCCGCCGTCGATCGCGACGACACCGAGGTCCTTGCACAGCGACTCGGCGCAGTTACGCGGACAGCCTGTGACAGCCAGCTTCATCTTCGCCGGACTGGCCAGTCCCTGATAGCGCTCCTCGATCGCGATGCCCAGCGCTGTGGAGTCACCCACCCCGTAGCGGCAGAAGTCGCTTCCCACACAGGTTTTCACCGTGCGAAAGCTCTTGCCGTAGGCGTAACCGGATGGCATGTCCAGATCCGCCCACACCGCGGGGAGGTCCTCCTTGCGCACCCCGAGCAGATCGATACGCTGACCGCCCGTGCACTTGATCATCGGGATCTCGTACTTCTCCGCGACATCGGCGATCTTGCGGAGTTGCGCGGCGCTGGTCACCCCGCCCTTCATCTGCGGCACCACCGAGAAGGTGCCGTCCCGTTGGATGTTGGCGTGCACGCGGTCGTTGATGAACCGGGCGTCGCGTTCGTCGACGAACTCGTCGGCCCACATCATCTCCAGCAGCGAGGCGAGCGCCATCTTCGAGCCGGCGTCGGGTTTGCCTTCGGGAGCCAGTGCAGCGAACACCGAAGAGACGGAATGCAATCGGAGCTCGCGGATGTGGTGCATCAGTGTTGGTTTGTCGTACGGGATCGCGGACACATACCAGGACGCCGACGGATCCTCGGTGACCGCGCCTCCGGCCGCCCACTCCACGACCTGGCACACCAGCTCCTTGCAGGAGCCGCAGCCCTTGCCGGCCTTGGTCTTCGCCATCACCCCGGCGACCGACGTCTCACCGTCGCGCACACATGCCGCCAGCGCACCCTTGGAGACGCCGTTGCAATTGCAGACCTGAGCGTCGTCGGCCAGCTCGGCGATACCGACGCCGACCTCGGGAGTGCCGATGTCGAACATCAGCGCCACCCGTTCATCGGGAAGTGGAAGTCCACTGTCGAAGGCCTGCGTCAGGAACGACACCTTCGAGACGTCACCGACCAGCGTGGCGCCCACCAGCTTGCCGTCGCGGATCACCACAGTCTTGTACACGCCGTGTTTGGGCTCGCTGTACTGCACGAACTCGTCGTCGGGATGTTCGGGAGCCTTGACGCCCATCGCGGCGACGTCGACGCCGGCGACCTTGAGCTTCGTCGCGACCCGGGACCCGTGGTAGGCAGCGGTGACGTCCGCGCCGGTCAGGTGGTCGGCCAACACGCGGGCCTGCTCCCACAGCGGCGCGACGAGACCGTAGACCTGACCGCGGTGCTGGGCGCACTCGCCGACGACGTAGACGTCGTCGGCGTCGACCGAGCGCATGTGGTCGTCGGTGACGATCGCGCGCTCCACCGTGAGCCCGGCCCGTTGGGCCAGGCCGACATTCGGCCGGATGCCGGCGGCGATCACCAGCATGTCGCAGTCCAACTGTGAGCCGTCGGCGAACCGGATGCCCGCCAACCGGCCGTCGGTGACCAGCACCTCGCTGGTGCGCTTCTCGGTGTGCACACCGATGCCGAGTGATTCCACTTTCGCGCGCAGGATCGCCCCGGCGGGGTCGTCGAGTTGCGCGTTCATCAGTGTGGGGCCGGCGTGCACGACGTCGACCGTCAGACCCCGATTCTGCAGTCCGCGTGCGGCTTCCAGGCCCAGCAGGCCACCCCCGACGACGACCGCCTTCGTGCGGTGCGCCGCCTCGGCGATCATCGCCGCGGTGTCGTCGAGGGTGCGGAACCCGAAGACGCCGTCGGCCAACGTCTTGTCGTCGGCCCAGAGCCCCGCCATCGGCGGGAAGTACGAGCGACTGCCCGTCGCAAGAATGAGTTTGTCGTAGTGCAGGGTGGTGCCGTCGTCGGCGTGCACGAGATGGGCGAACGTGTCCAGTCGCACCACCCGCACTCCGGCGCGCAATTCGATGTCGTTGTCGGCGTACCAGTCCAGCGCGTTGAGGTAGATGTCGGTCGGATCATCGGCTCCGGCCAGCACATTCGACAGCAGGATGCGGTTGTAGTTGCCGTAGGGTTCGTCGCCGAACACGGTGATCTGGAACTGGTCACCGCCGCCGCGGGCGAGGATCTCCTCCAACGCGCGGATGCCGGCCATCCCGTTGCCGACGACGACGAGGCGCTGCGCCACCGTCACACCTCGACCAGACCGAGATCGACGACGACCGTGCCCTCGAGCCCGTCGGGCGCGGCCACGTAGATCTCGAGCACCGTGTCGGCCAGTAGATCCTCGACCACCCGCAGCGCCACATGGGTGGCGCCCTTGGCGGCGATCGGGAAATACCGCATCGGTGCGCCGTCCCGGAACAGCACGACGCTGATCATGTCGTCGGTGGAGTTGCCGCCGCGGAAGTACACCGGTTGGGCGATGGCGCCCCCGGGCACCACGTACCGCATCGACGCATCGACAGGCACGGGAGCGTCATAGCCTTTGCCCGAGAAGGTGAAGGCGCCTTGCAGGAATTGCGGACTGCTTCCGTCGGACATGGAAGCGAAGGTAGGAGCCGTGTGTTTCCGGGTGGTTTCGGCGATGCTGCGCCCGTGGATACCCCCGCTCACATCGCGGCCGCCTCACCGTGAGCCTGCAGGCACTGTGAGGGTGAGTTTTCACCTGCGTCATCGAGGTGCAACGGGTCGACAATGACCGCCGTTTTCACTAGTCGCATGGCGAACACGACAGCGCGCAAGCACGACATCGAGCACTGGGATGCCGAAGACGTCGAGGCCTGGGAAGCCGGCGGCAAGGACGTCGCGCGCCGCAACCTCATCTGGTCGGTCATCGCCGAACACGTCGGCTTCTCGGTCTGGTCGATCTGGTCGGTGATGGTGCTGTTCATGCCGCAGAACGTCTACGGTATCGACGCGGCAGGCAAGTTCTACCTCGTCGCGGTGCCGACGCTGGTGGGTGCGTTCATGCGCATCCCGTACACGATCGCCCCGGCGCGCTTCGGCGGACGCAACTGGACGATCGTCAGCGCGCTGCTGCTGCTGATCCCCACCCTGCTGACGCTGTACTTCATGAAGAACCCGGCGTCCTACACCACCTATCTGGTGGTCGCCGCGTTCGCAGGTCTCGGCGGCGGCAACTTCGCGTCGTCGATGACCAACATCAACGCGTTCTACCCGCAGCGGCTCAAGGGTTGGGCGCTGGGGCTCAACGCCGGCGGCGGCAACATCGGCGTGCCGGTCATCCAGCTCATCGGCCTGCTGGTGATCGCCACCGCCGGCAACACGCGGCCCGAGATCGTCTGCGCGGTCTACCTCGTCGCGATCAGCGTGGCCGCGCTGGGCGCGGCGCTCAAGATGGACAATCTGCGCAACCAGAAGTCCAACCTGGGGGCATTGGTGGAGGCGTTGCGCTTCAAGCACTCCTGGGTGATGAGCTTCCTCTACATCGGCACCTTCGGCTCGTTCATCGGCTTCTCGTTCGCGTTCGGCCAGGTGCTCCAGATCAACTACCTCGCCGGCGGGGACAGCCCCGCTCAGGCCGCGTTGCACGCCGCCCAGATCGCCTTTCTGGGGCCGCTTCTCGGTTCGATCTCCCGCCCGTTCGGCGGCAAGCTCGCCGACCGCATCGGCGGCGGCAAGATCACGCTCTACACCTTCATCGCGATGATGTTCGCCGCGGGCATCCTGATCGTCGCCGGAACGCTCGACGATGCACAGGCCGGCGCCGCCAACGGCGGCCAGATGGTCGGCTACGTGGCCGGATTCATCCTGCTGTTCGTGCTCTCGGGCATCGGCAACGGCTCGACGTACAAGATGATCCCGTCGATCTTCGAAGCCAAGGCCCAGGGCCGCGACGATCTGGATCGGGAGCAGAAAGCTGCGTGGTCGCGGGCGATGTCGGGTGCGCTGATCGGCTTCGCCGGCGCCGTGGGCGCGTTGGGCGGGGTGTTCATCAACATCGTGCTGCGGGCGTCCTACGTCGGAGACGCGAAGTCGGCGACGAACGCATTCTGGGTGTTCGGTGTGTTCTACGTGGTGTGCGCGATCGTCACCTGGGTCGTGTTCCTGCGTCTCGGCAAGAACCGCGCCCATACCGGCGAACAGCTCGGACGGCCGGCAACCCCAGTCCCCGCCGGATAGCCGTGCCGCGCACCGCCTGCTCGTACTGCGGTGTCGGATGCGGGATCTCGGTGCAGACCCGTCCCGACGCCGAGACGGGTGCGCCGGTCATCGCGACGGTGTCCGGGGACACCCTGCACCCGACGAACGCCGGCCGGTTGTGCACGAAGGGAGCGACGCACGCCGAACTGATGGCCGCCACCGACGGCCGCCTGACGACGGCGTTGCTGCGCCCGTCCCGGGGGGCCGACCCGGTGGCCGTCGATGTCGACGACGCGCTCGCCGAGGCGGGACGTCGGCTGCGGGCCGTCGTCGACGAGCACGGACCCGACGCGCTGGCCATCTACGTGTCCGGTCAGATGTCGATCGAATCGCAATACCTGGCAACCAAACTCGCCAAAGGCTTCCTGAGAACGGTGCATCTGGAATCGAATTCACGATTGTGCATGGCCAGCGCCGGCGTCGGCTACAAGCAGTCGCTGGGCGCCGACGGCCCGCCCGGGTCCTACAGCGACTTCGACTGCACCGACCTGTTCTTCGTGATCGGATCCAACATGGCCGACTGCCATCCGATCCTCTACCTGCGCATGGCCGACCGCCTCAAGGCCGGCGCGAAACTCATCGTCGTGGATCCCCGCCGCACCACCACCGCCGACCGGGCCGATCTCTACCTGCAGATCCGGCCCGGCACCGATCTCGCCCTGCTCAACGGCATCCTGCATCTGCTCGTCACCGACGGCGCGATCGACGAGCAGTTCATCGCCGAGCACACCGACGGCTGGGACGCGATGCCTTCCTTCCTCGCCGACTACCCGCCGGACCACGTCGCCGAGATCACCGGACTCTCCGCAGCCGACATCCGCACCGCCGCGACGATGATCGCCGAGGCGGGGGAGTGGATGACCTGCTGGACCATGGGGCTCAACCAGAGCACCCACGGCACCGCCAACACCACCGCGATCTGCAACCTCCATCTGGCGACCGGTGCGATCTGCCGCCCCGGCAGCGGGCCGATGTCGCTGACCGGACAACCCAACGCGATGGGCGGGCGCGAGATGGGCTACATGGGCCCGGGCCTGCCGGGGCAGCGCGCGGTACTGTCCGCACGGGACCGCGCGTTCGTCGAAGAGCAGTGGGGACTGGAGCCGGGCACCATCCGCACCGATGTCGGACCGGGCACCGTCGAGATGTTCCGCAGGATGGCCGACGGCCAGATCAAGGCCGTCTGGATCATCTGTACCAATCCTGTTGCCAGCGTGGCGAACCGCGCAACGGTACTGGCTGGGCTACAGGCCGCGGAGCTGGTGATCGCGCAGGACGCGTACGCCGAGACGGCCACCACCCGCCACGCCGACATCGTGCTGCCGGCCACGCTGTGGGCCGAGGCGGACGCGGTGATGGTCAACTCCGATCGCACGATGACGCTACTGGCGCAGTCGGTTCCGCCGCTGGGGGAGTCGCGGCCGGACTGGGAGCTGATCTGCGGGGTGGCTCGCCACCTCGGGTTCGGCGATGACTTCGACTACAAGTCCAGTGAGGAGATCTTCGACGAGATCCGCCGGTTCTCCAACCCGGACACCGGATATGACCTACGTGGTGTCACCTACGAACGGCTGCGCGGAGCGCCGGTGCAATGGCCGTGCCCGCCCGAGAACGACGCCAACGGTTCGCCCGACCGCAACCCGATCCGCTACCTCAACGACGGCGTCTCGCAGAGCCTCTTCGTCGACGCGAACGGTCACCGCCCGCGCCTGGCCTTCCCGACGCCGTCGCGGCGCGCCGTGTTCCACCCGCGGCCGCACGTCGACGCCGCGGAACAGCCCGACGACGACTACCCGACAGTGCTGAACACCGGACGGCTGCAACATCAGTGGCATACGATGACCAAGACCGGCAGGGTCGCCAAACTCACCAAGCTCAATCCAAAGCCGTTCATCGAGATCCACCCCGACGACGCGGAGGCCGCGCAGATCGCGAACGGAAGCGCGGTCGAGGTGGTGTCCCGCCGAGGACGCGCCGTCTTGCCTGCCGTGCTCACCGATCGCGTCAGGCCGGGGGCCACATGGGTCCCGTTCCACTGGAACGACGAGCACGGCGAGGACCTGACCGTCAACGCGCTCACCAACGACGCGGTCGACCCCTTCTCGCTGCAACCGGAGTTCAAAGTGAGTGCCGTGGCACTGCGGCCACTGCCCGCTCCCGAGCTGACCGAGCACGAGAATCTCTACGTACAGGGCTTTCTGGCCGGCATCGAGCAGGGCAGGCCCGGTGTCCCGGTACTGCCCTCCGACGCTCCGCTCGGTATGCGGACCCGGCTCCTCGTCGAGGGCATGCTGGCCGGCCGCTACTCCCGGGCCCCTGAGACGTCCACTCCGGCCGGACCGTTGGTACTGTGGGCGTCGCAGACCGGCAACGCCGAGGAGTTCGCCGGCCAGGTCAGTAAGCGGCTCGGCGGGGCGCGACTATCGGCCATGGACGACGTCGACGTCGCGGAGCTCTCGGACGCCGGCGAGGTCGTCATCGTCACCAGCACGTTCGGCGACGGCGGACCGCCCGACAACGGTGCCGCGTTCTGGGAGCGGTTGGCCGGGGAGGACGCGCCGACGCTCGACGGGGTGCGTTATTCGGTGCTGGGACTCGGCGATCGGTCCTACGGAAACTTCTGCGGGCACGCGAAGTCCCTGGACGCGCGGCTGACCGCGCTCGGCGCGACCAGGATGCTCGACCGCGCCGACTGTGAGGTGCACGACGACACGCCGATGACCCGGTGGGCGGACGCGATCGTCGAGACACTGACCGGTGCGGCGCCCGAAACCGAGGCTGCGCCACCTCCCGATCCGGTCGCGTTCACGCGCGCGCAGCCGATCTCGGCGCCACTGTGCCGCAACGTCGCACTGACGCCGGCGGGTGCCGCCAAGGAGGTGCGTCAGTTCGGCTTCGACATCAGCGCACACGACGTCTCCTACGCGGCGGGCGATTCATTGGGCGTCTACGTGCGCAATTCCGTGACAACGGTCGAGACATGGTTGCGGGCAACGGGATTCACCGGCGACGAGGTCGTCGTGGTGGACGGCGTTCCGATGTCGTTGCACGAGGCGGTGGCTGGCCGCTACGACGTCTGCAAGGTGACTGCGGATCTGGTGTCGTTCGTCGCCGAGCACAGCTCAGACGGGTCTCTGCGGCGGCTGCGTGCGGACCGGCGCGAGTGTGATCGCTGGCTGGCGAACCGCAACGGCCTCGATCTGGTGGCCGAGTTCGGGGTACGCGCCGACCTGGAGCTGTGGCAGGAGGTGCTGGTGCGGCTGGTCCCGCGGCAGTATTCGATCTCGTCCAGTCCCCTGGTCAGTCCGCACGAAGTTCAGCTGACCGTGTCGGTGGTGCGCTACCGCAATCCCGGCGGCCAAGTGCGCGGGGGAGTCGGGTCGACTCATCTGGCCGATCTCGCCGACGGCACGCCGGTGCCGGTGTTCCTTCAGCGCTCGCCGCACTTCCGGCCGCCGGCGGACCCGCGGACCCCGATGATCATGGTCGGCCCGGGCACCGGCGTCGCGCCGTTTCGCGCGTTCCTGCAGGACCGGCGGGCACGCGGTCACACCGGGCCGAACTGGCTGTTCTTCGGCGACCAGCACCGTGCGCACAACTTCTACTACCGAGAAGAGCTGGAGGACATGGTGTCCGACGGATTCCTGAACCGCCTCGACCTGGCGTTCTCGCGCGATCAGCCGCAACGGGTGTACGTGCAGCACAAGATGCTCGACTACGGCGCCGACGTGTGGCGGTGGCTCGAGGACGGAGCGCACTTTTACGTCTGTGGGGACGCCACCCGGATGGCCAAGGACGTCGACGATGCGCTGACGGCGATCATCCGCACCCACGGCGCGATGAACGACGAAGCCGCGAGGGCGTACAAGCGAGAGTTGGTGGGGGAGAAGCGCTACGTGCGCGACGTGTACTGAGCGGGGCGGGCTGGCAGGATCGCAGGCGTGGCCCTCGATCGCACCAAACCCACCGTGACTCTCTGCCGAGGGTGCTGCTGCGGGACGTCGAAGAAGCATCCGGACAACGATCACGAGGCTCAGGTCAGTTCGCTGCGCACCGTGCTGCACGAGGTCGCCGATCTCCGGATCACCGACTGTCTCGGACCGTGCGAACGATCGAACGTCCTGGTCGTCACGCCGTCGGCGGACGGGTATCGCCGTGGTGGGCGCTCGACCTGGCTCGGCTACGTCTTCGACGAGACGTCTGGGTCGGCCATCGCGGAGTGGCTGCGCGACGGCGGGCTCGGTGTGTCGGAATTCCCGCGCAGCCTGCGGCGGCACCGCTTCACCAGGCCGAGAAAGCGACGTTGAAACCTGTCGGTGGCCGCACGTAGGTAAGAAGCATGGTTGGGGTGGCCGGACGCAGCGAGTGCTGAACCCCTTCACACCTCCACGACTTTGTTCGATTCAATTCCAGTCTGGTAGCGCCAGAATCTCCCGCAGCGTGGGGAGTACGCGTTGATCTTTAGGTCGATTGGCGGCCTGCTTGGACCTGATTACGTCGGCGAGCGATGCGATCTGGACGGTGACGCCGTAGAGCTCTGCGGCGAATGCGTCGCGTCGAAGATCCGGATAACCCTGCGTCCCTGAGGGTTCGAAGCTGAGATCGAGATCGCCGGCGTCGGTCACGAGATTCCAGGTGCCCACGGCGGCCAGCGATGCGGCGTCGTATGCGAACGGCAAGCCGGCGGGCTCAGCCTCGGTTCGTATGCGAGCGTTGAGTTCTCGCAGCGCTGCGGCGAGTCGGTCGAGATTTGCGTGATCGGCCTGCGGGGTGATGTCGGCGTCTTCAGTGGGAAATGGCGAGCCGTGGTACACGGCGGCGAGCCCGCCGATGAGCACGTAGACAACACCGTGGCGATGTAGCGCCTGCAGCAGACGTTCGAGGTCGAGTTCCATCGCCGGTCAGTTCGCGGCACGCAACGCAGATAGCTGGCGTGTCAGACGGGCATGGCGGTCGAGGCGCTCCTGTCCGCTGAGGCCGGCCAGGCGGCGCGCTTGCGCCACATCGCTGTCATCGGCGGGGACCAGCATGATCTCCAGGTCGAAGCCGCACAGCCGAACAACCCGACGGACGTCATCGAGGCTGATAGCGGTCCGACCAGATTCCCAGCGTGCCACGACCGGCTGCACGGTGCCCGCACGCTCGGCCAGTTCACGTTGAGTCAGCGCGGCACGCTTGCGCGCTTCCCGGACAAGGTCGCCGCCGTAGCTACTCACCTGTCGATAATAGCAGATCTGCTATATTCAAGGGCGCCGGGAGCGGACGGGGAGTCGAGGCTCTGCCGTGCTGCGGTCGGGCGGCTGCCAGCCGGGCAGCCGTGGTCTCCGAGCATCATGACTGCCGCAGAGATCGAGGATGTGACCAACGAATTGGATGGGCTCTGCGCGACCCCGGATGCTGCGAACCCGGCCGAACGTGCCGAGGTTCACGTCAGCTTGGATCTGAGTCTCGAGTGGGACCCGCACGTACATCAGGTAACTGCGACGGTCGACCTAAGTCGTGTCGCTGGATGTGTCCGAGGGGGGACTTGAACCCCCACGCCCGTTAATAGGGCACTAGCACCTCAAGCTAGCGCGTCTGCCATTCCGCCACTCGGACCAGTTCGAAGGCAGCTTAGGTTAACGGATCGGTGGGCTCGGACCCAAACCGGGAGCGGGTGGTAGGAAAGACGACGTGAGCGGTCCCCTGACTCCCAGCGACGAGGTCGTCGACCTCGTCAGTTCCCTGATCCGCTTCGACACCTCCAACACCGGTGAGCTCGCCACCACCAAGGGGGAGGCCGAATGCGCCCAGTGGGTCGCGAGCCAGCTCGAAGAGGTGGGTTACACCTGCGAATACATCGAGGCCGGCGCGCCGGGCCGCGCGAACGTGTTCGCCCGCCTCGAGGGCGCCGACCGCTCCCGCGGCGCCCTGATGCTGCACGGCCACCTCGACGTCGTGCCCGCCGAGGCGTCCGACTGGAGTGTGCACCCCTTCTCCGGTGCCGTCGAGAACGGCTACGTCTGGGGCCGCGGCGCGGTTGACATGAAGGACATGTGCGGGATGATCATCGCGGTCGCCCGCCATTTCAAGCGCGCCGGCATCACACCGCCCCGCGACATCGTGTTCGCTTTCGTCTCCGACGAGGAAGCCGGCGGCAATTACGGCTGCAAATGGCTCGTGGAGAACCGCCCCGACCTGTTCGACGGCGTCACCGAGGCTGTCGGTGAGGTCGGCGGCTTCTCACTCACCGTGCCGCGCCGCGACGGCGGTGACCGCCGCCTCTACCTCATCGAGACCGCCGAGAAGGCGATGATGTGGATGCGGCTGACCGCTCGCGGCCGCGCCGGGCACGGCTCGATGGTGCACGACGACAACGCCGTCACCGCCGTCGCCGAGGCCGTCGCCAAACTCGGCCGTCACCGGTTCCCGATCGTGCTCACCGAGTCGGTGGAGCAGTTCCTCGCCGCGGTCAGCGAGGAGACCGGCTACACCTTCGACGCCACGTCGCCGGACATCGAGGGCGCGGTCGCCAAGCTCGGCGGCATCGCCCGCATCGTCGGCGCCACGCTGCGCGACACCGCGAACCCGACGATGCTCAAGGCCGGCTACAAGGCAAACGTCATCCCCGCCACCGCCGAGGCCATGGTGGACTGCCGCGTGCTCCCCGGCCGGCTCGCCGCATTCGAAAAAGAGGTCGACGAGATCATCGGCCCCGACGTCAAGCGCGAATGGGTGACCGAATTACCCTCGTACGAAACGCCTTTCGACGGTGAGCTGCTCGAGGCGATGAACGCCGCCATCCTGGCCACCGACCCTGACGCCCGCACTGTGCCCTACATGCTCTCCGGTGGCACCGACGCCAAGCACTTCGCTCGGCTGGGCATCCGCTGCTTCGGGTTCGCGCCGCTGCGGCTCCCGCCGGACCTGGATTTCGCCGCGTTGTTCCACGGCGTCGACGAACGGGTACCCGTGGACGCGTTGACCTTCGGCGCGCAGGTGCTCGAACACTTTCTCCTGCACAGCTGACACGACTGAAAGGACTGTCCCGCCATGGCGTTCGACTACGACCCGTACTCCTTCCTTCCCGAGCTGCCCAGCTTCACGGTGACCTCGCAGTCGTTCAAGGACGGCGAGACCTGGGGCAACGATCAGGTCAGCGGGATCATGGGCGCCGGCGGCAACGACGAGTCGCCCCAGTTGAGCTGGTCCGGTTTCCCTGAAGAAACGCGGAGCTTCGCGGTCACGGTCTACGACCCCGACGCCCCGACGGGTTCGGGATTCTGGCACTGGGCGGTGTTCAATCTGCCCGCCACGGTCACCGACCTGCCCGCCGGCGTCGGCGACGGCAGCAGCCAGGGCTTCCCCGGCGATGCGGTGACGCTGTCGAACGACGCCGGCCTCAAGCGGTTCATCGGAGCGGCCCCGCCGCCCGGCCACGGCCCGCACCGCTACATCGTCGCCGTCCACGCCGTCGACGTCGAGAAGCTGGACGTGCCCGCGGACGCCACACCGGCCTATCTGGGGTTCAACCTGTTCAGCCACGCGATCGCCCGCGCGCTGATCACCGGGACCTACGAGAACAAGGGCTAACCGTTCGCGGAGCCGACCGCGTCGCCGAGACTGGTGAAACCGTTGGCGCGCAACCGTTCTGCAATGCCATCGTTGACTGACTTCGCCCACGAGCCGCCGCCGTAGACGAACCCGGTGTAGCCCTGCAGCAGCGAGGCGCCGGCGGTGATGCGCTCCCATGCGTCGTCGGCGGTCTCGATCCCGCCGACGCTGATCAGTACCAGCGAGTGGCCGACCCGTTGGTGCAGGCGCCGCAGCACCTCCAGCGAGCGGCGCGCCACCGGCGGTCCGGACACGCCGCCCGCACCGAGCGCCTCGACGCCCGGTGTGCGCAGGCCGTCGCGCGAGATCGTCGTGTTGGTCGCCACGATCCCGGCCAGACCGCAGTCCACGGCGAGGTCCGCGACAGCGTCGACGTCGTCATCCGCGAGGTCCGGGGCGATCTTGACGAGCACCGGCGTCGACGTCGCCCCGACGACCGCGGTCAGGATCGGGCGCAGCGATTCCACCGACTGCAGATCCCGCAACCCGGGCGTGTTCGGCGAACTGACGTTGACCACCACGTACGAACACAACGGCCCGAGCAGCCGGGCGCAGTCCGCGTAGTCGTCGACGGCGCTCTCGGGCGGTGTCGTCTTGTTCTTGCCGATGTTCACGCCGATCGGCACCTGCGGGGTGCTGCGCGCAAGGGTGCGCACCAGCGCCGAGGCGCCGTGGTTGTTGAAGCCCATGCGATTCAGCAGCGCCCGGTCCTCGGGCAGCCGGAACAGCCGCGGGGCCGGGTTGCCCGGCTGCGGTCGCGGAGTGACGGTGCCGACCTCCGCGTGCCCGAAACCGATGGCACCCCACGTGTGCGCTCCCAACCCGTCCTTGTCGAATCCGGCGGCGAGCCCGAGCGGCGCCGGGAACCGCACCCCGAACACCGTACTCGCGAGACCAGGATCATAGGTAGAGTATTTGCGCGCCAACACATTTCGCGCGAGACGGGGAGTGGTGGCACCTCGCAGGGCGGCGAACACGGCGTGGTGGATGCGCTCGGGCGGCACCAGGAACATCGCGCGCCGCAGCGCTGCGTACATCACAGCGCCGGCTGACCGGGTTCCTGCGTGGCGTCGCCACGCTTCTTGCGGCGCAGCAACACCCGCCGACTCCCGTCGGTGTAGAGGCGCACGCGGGTCAACTCCCAGCCGCGGTACTCCGCCTCGATCGACAACCGCACCGAGGCGCTCACCCTGGTGACATCCGGCGGCAGGCGCAGCGGAATCCACTCGTACTCACCCGGATCGTCGGCGACGGCCTGGCTCCACGCTGCCGGCATCCGTCCGCGCGAGCAAGCGCTCATCGGTGTCCTCGGCTCTTCGCGCAAGCGCTCATCGGTGTCCTCGGCTCTTCGCGCAAGCGCTCATCGCGAAGCCCCCGGGATCATCTGCACACCACCACCTGTGCCGGACACCACGTACAGGGTGTCCGACGCGTCGTCGAAAGCCAGGCTGTTCGGTTGCTGCACGGTTCGATATCGCACCTTCTCGACGGGGATCCCAGTCGCCAGATCGTATCCAACGACCGTGTTGGTCGCCGTCTGGGCAACCCAGGCGAGTCCGGATTTCTTCCCGTCGCCCGATGCCGCCAACCCGTACGGCGCGTCCGGCACCGGATAGCGCTGGCGCAGCATCAGCGGGTCGACGCCGTAGACCAGGAGCTCCCCACCTCGGGTGTCGGTCACCAGGACGCGCCCGATCGGGTCGGCGGTCATCGTGGTGGCGCCGTCACCGGCGCGCAGCGCGAGGTCCGCGCTCGTGCCGTCGGTGTTCAGGCTGGTCACCGACGTCTGTCCGCGGTCGAGTACCACCGCGATGTCGCCGAGGGTGGCGATGCCGTCCACGCGGGCGAAGATCTTCAGCGAGGCCGCGACCGTGTTGTCGGGCGCCAACGTGTACACCGTGCCACCGGCGTCGCCGAGCACGATGCGGCCGTCGCTGCGCCGGGCGAGCGCGGTGAACTCCGCGTCCTCGTGGCCGGTCACCGGCACCTGCGACACCGCGCGCGTCGCGACGTCGACCGTCGCGTAACCGCCGCGCATCGTGACCGCGACACGGCCCGGTCCGTCGGCGCTCAGCGCGGTGGCGCCGCCGGAGAGGGGCACCGCGGTCTGCGCGCCGCTCGGTTCGGTGATCGTCAGCATCGCGCGGTCGGGACTCGCGGTGCTGAGCACCACCAGAGCCCGCGTCGCGGGATCGACCACCGCAGCGAACGCGCCGGCGGGGGACGGTCGCACGGTGCCGGCCGGCGCGCCGATCACCGGCGGCGAGTCAGCGGCGCGTGCCGGGGCGATGGTCGGCGGGGGAGCGTCGGGCTTGCTGGAGGAACACGCCGCGACCAGCAGGATTGCCAGCGTCACCAATCCGTGACGAAGTGGCTGAAAAAGCAGGTTTGAACGGGGCTGCAATGGGTAGCTCTCGGTCGTGCGTCCAGATCTTGATCGAACAGCCAGTGTAGGCGCCCGGAAATTTGCGTCCGGTGAGGACTTTCAGCCCTATCCAGGCGGTGCGAGCAGCGCCGCGGGCGTATGGTACATACCATGACGCTGGCCATGGATCGCGATGCGCGCCTTGACGGCTTCGTCCTCGAGGACATCATCACCGGTGTGCATGCCAGCGGGTATGGGCAGGTCGGAGATGGTCGCACGTTCTCGTTCCACCTCGAGCGCCACTGGCTCGTCGTGGAGGTGTACCGGCCCAGGCTGAGCGGTCCGGTCCCGTCGAACGAGGACATCGTCGCGGTCGCGACGCGCAAGCTCACCGACATCGATCTCACCGACGAGCGCAGCATGGCCGCGGCCGTGCGTGACGCCGTCGCCGGGGCGCGTCCGGTGGCGCGGAACGGACGCTGATCACCTCGTCACGGTACGGTCTTCGTCGTGACTGACGTGCCCGCCATGTCGTGGCTTCAGGTCGTTGTCCTGTCGGTCCTGCAGGGCCTCACCGAATTCCTGCCGGTGTCGTCATCGGGGCACCTGGCCATCGCGTCGCGCATCTTCTTCGACGACGACGCGGGCGCCTCGTTCACCGCGGTGAGCCAGCTCGGCACCGAGTTGGCCGTACTGCTCTATTTCGCGAGAGACATCGGGCGCATCCTGAAGGCCTGGTTCAACGGTCTGTTCGTCGCCGCGCACCGCAGCGCCGACTACTGGCTCGGTTGGTGGGTGATCATCGGCACCTTGCCGATCGGCATCATCGGCCTGCTCTTCAAAGACCAGATCCGCACCGGCGCACGCAACCTGTGGCTGGTCGCCTCCGCATTGATCGTGTTCTCGCTCGTCATCGCCGCTGCCGAGTACTACGGTCGCCAGACCCGCCGCGTCGAACAGCTCACCTGGCGCGACAGCGTCATCGTGGGCTTCGCTCAGTGTCTGGCGCTGGTGCCGGGGGTGTCCCGGTCGGGCGCGACGATCAGCGCCGGACTGTTCCTCGGGATGAGCCGCGAGCTCGCGGCGCGCTTCGGTTTCCTGCTCGCCATCCCTGCGGTGTTCGCCTCGGGCCTGTTCTCGCTGCCCGACGCGTTCGCCCCGGTGAGCGAGGGCATGAGCGCCACAGGGCCGCAGCTCCTGGTCTCCGTCGTGATCGCGTTCGCCGTCGGATTCGCGGCGGTCGCGTGGTTCCTGCGCTTTCTCGTGCGCCACAGCATGTACTGGTTCGTCGGCTACCGCGTGGTGCTCGGAACCATCGTGTTGATCCTGCTCGGCACCGGGGTGGTGGCGGCGCAGTGACCGTGCTGTTGCTGCGGCACGGGCGGTCCACGTCCAACACCGCGCACACCCTCGCCGGCCGGTCCGAGGGCGTCGACCTCGACGACCGCGGCCGCGAGCAGGCCCAGGCTCTGGTCGAGCGTCTCGACGGACTGCCGATCCGCGCGATCGTGCGCTCGCCGCTGCTGCGGTGCGGGCGCACCGTCGAGCCATTGGCCGCAGCCCTGGGCATCGAACCCGTCGTCGACGAGCGCATCGCGGAGGTCGACTACGGCTCGTGGACCGGCCGCAAGATCGGCGATCTGGTGAAGGAACCGCTGTGGGCCGTCGTGCAGCAGCAGCCCAGTGCGGCCGTGTTCCCCGACGGGGAGGGTCTGGCGGCGGTACAGGCGCGCGCGGTGGCCGCGGTCCGAGAACACGATCGCCGGCTGGCAGCAGAACACAACGCCGACGTGCTGTGGGTCGCCTGCACGCACGGTGACGTGATCAAGTCCGTGCTGGCCGACGCGCTTGGCACCCACCTGGACAGCTTCCAGCGCATCAACGCCGACCCGGCGTCGGTCAGCGTCATCCGCTACACGCCGATGCGTCCGTTCGTGATTCACGTCAACCACACCGGCTCCTCGCTGAACTCCACACTGACGGCTCCGCCTGCCCCCGAGAAAACCGACGCGAACGATGCTGACGTGCCCGCCGGTGACGCCGTGGTCGGCGGTTCAGCGGGATGAGCTGCGCACGGTATTTTGGACTGTGTCATGTCCCGTGAAATCCATGTCTTCCGCACACCCGACCGCTTCGTGGCCGGGACCGTCGGGGAACCCGGGAACCGGACGTTCTATCTGCAGGCGGTGCACGACACCCGCGTCATCTCGGTGATCTTGGAAAAGCAGCAGGTGGCCGTGCTGGCCGAACGGATCTCGGCGCTGCTGCTGGAGATCAACCGCCGCTTCGGGACGCCGATCCCGCCGGACACCGGCGAGGTCGACGACCTGAGCCCGCTGGTGACGCCCGTCGACGCGGAGTTCCGGGTCGGGACGATGGGACTGGGCTGGGACTCGGAGGCGCAGACGGTCGTGGTCGAGCTGCTCGCGGTCTCGGAAACGGAGTTCGACGCATCCGTCGTCCTTGACGACGCCGAGGACGGACCCGACGCGGTGCGCGTGTTCCTGACCCCCGAATCCGCGCGACAGTTCGCGACCCGGTCGAACCGCGTGATCTCGGCGGGCCGACCGCCGTGCCCCCTGTGCGACGAACCCCTGGACCCCGAAGGTCACATCTGCGTCCGCACCAACGGTTACCGGCGCGGCGCGCTGGCCGGGTCCGACGATGACGACGACGTCTGAGGTTCTCGAGCGCGGCGACCTGAGTGTCCTGGGACGTATCCGCTCTGCGAGCAACGCGACGTTCCTCTGCGAGTCGTCGCTGGCGGATCAGGTCGTGCACTGCGTCTACAAGCCGGTCCGCGGCGAGGCGCCGCTGTGGGATTTTCCCGACGGGACCCTGGCCGGCCGGGAGGTGTCGGCGTACCTGGTATCGGCGGCGCTGGGCTGGAACCTGGTGCCGCACACCATTCTTCGTGACGGGCCGGCGGGGCCCGGCATGGTGCAGCGCTGGGTGGATCAACCCGGTGACGGAGACGGTGACGACGGTGACGACGGCGCCGACGAGGCCGCCGAGCAGAGCAGACCCGACCTGATCGATCTCGTGCCCGCGGGTAGCGTTCCGCCGGGTTTCCTGCCGATCCTGCAGGCCTACGACTACGCCGGTGACGAGGTCACGCTCGTGCACGCCGACGACGATCGGCTGCGGCGCCTCGCGGTGTTCGACGTGCTGATCAACAACGCCGACCGCAAGGGCGGCCATGTCCTCAGCGGGGTCGACGGTCGTGTCTACGGAGTGGACCACGGCGTCACGATGCACGTCGAGGACAAGCTGCGCACCGTGCTGTGGGGGTGGGCCGGCAAACCCGTCGACGACCAGACCCTGGCGGACATCGAGGCGCTGCGCGAGGCCTTGCGGGGCGACCTCGGCGCAGAGCTGTGCTGCCACGTCACCCCGCGGGAAGTCGCCGCATTGCGTGCCAGAGTCGTTGCGCTGCTGCGTAATCCGGTGATGCCCACGCCTGATCGGCGGCGGCCGATCCCGTGGCCGGCGTTCTGATGCGGTCCGCTGATCCGGTGGAATCGACCGACGCCGCGCTGGCCGCGACCGTGGCCGCCGAGGCCGGCGAGTTGCTGCTCTCGATGCGCAGCCAGTTCGGCTTCTACGACCCCTACGAGCTGGGCGACGCCGGGGACATGCGCGCCAACACGCTGATCCTGGACCGCCTGCACCGCGCCCGGCCCCGCGACGCCGTGCTCTCCGAGGAGGCCGTCGACGACGTCTCCCGCGTCCACGCCGACCGTGTCTGGATCGTCGACCCCGTCGACGGCACCCACGAGTATTCGATGCCCGGCCGGGCCGACTGGGCCGTGCACATCGCACTGTGGCAGCGCACCGACGGCGCCGGGGGAGAGATCACCGACGCCGCGGTCGCGCTCCCCGCACGCGGCGAGGTGTACCGCACCGACACCGTCACCGCACCCCCGCCCCGCGCCGACGGCCCCATCCGCATCACCGCCAGCTCCAGCCGGCCGCCTGCCGTGCTGTGGCGGATGCGCGACGAACTCGACATCCAGCTGTTCCGGATCGGCTCCGCGGGCGCCAAGGCGATGGCGGTGGTGCGCGGTGACGTCGACGCCTACATCCACGCGGGCGGACAGTGGGAGTGGGACTCGGCCGCACCCGCCGGTGTGCTGTGGGCCGCGGGCCTGCACGCGACCCGGCTCGACGGTTCCCCGCTGATCTACAACCGGCGCGACCCGTACCTGCCCGATCTGCTGATGTGCCGGCCGGAGGTGGCCGGACCGCTTCTCGACGTCATCCACTCCGCGCGCCGGCGGTGACCGCGTCACCCGCTGGGAATGAATCGGCCGGCGGTGTTGTCGCACACCCTGATGTCTAGAGTCGATGCCATGCAATCGTGGTCGGCGCCGAGTGTTCCGGTGCTCGCAGGTCGGGGTCCGCAGTTGCGGCTCTACGACAGCGCCGACCGTCAGGTGCGGCCCGTCGCCGCCGGGGCCACCGCGACCATGTACGTCTGCGGGATCACGCCGTACGACGCGACGCACCTCGGCCACGCGGCCACCTATCTGACTTTCGATCTCGTGCAGCGCATCTGGCTGGACGGCGGCCACGACGTGCACTACGTGCAGAACATCACCGACGTCGACGACCCGCTGTTCGAGCGCGCCGAACGGGACGGCATCGACTGGCGTGAGCTCGCCGACCGGGAGATCGACCTGTTCCGCGAGGACATGGCGGCCCTGCGGGTCGTGCCGCCGCGCGACTACGTGGCCGCGACCGACGCGATCGCCGAGGTGGTCGAGATCACCGAGAAACTGTTGGCCTCGGGCGCGGCCTACGTGGTCGACGACGTGCAGTACCCCGACGTGTACTTCCGGGCCGACGCCACCGCCACGTTCGGCTACGAGTCGGGCTATGACCGCGACACGATGCTGACGCTGTTCGGCGAGCGCGGTGGTGATCCGGACCGGCCGGGCAAGGCCGATCCGCTCGACGCGCTGCTGTGGCGCGCGCAGCGCCCCGGGGAGCCCAGCTGGCCGGCGCCGTTCGGACCGGGGCGGCCCGGCTGGCACGTCGAATGCGCGGCGATCGCGCTGAGCCGCATCGGCACCGGGCTCGACATCCAGGGCGGCGGAAGCGATTTGATCTTCCCCCATCACGAATTCTCCGCCGCCCACGCCGAATGTGTCACCGGCGAACGGCGTTTCGCACGCCACTACGTGCACGCCGGCATGATCGGCTGGGACGGCCACAAGATGAGCAAGAGTCGCGGCAACCTGGTGCTCGTCTCCCAGCTCCGGCGCGACGGAGTCGAGCCCGCCGCGATCCGCCTCGGCCTGTTCGCCGGCCACTACCGGGAAGACCGGTATTGGAGTCCCGCCGTGCTGGAGGAGGCACACCAGCGGCTGCACCGGTGGCGCAGCGCGACCGCGCTGCCCGGCGCGCCGGATGCCGCCGATGTGGTCGCCCGGGTGCGGCAGTACCTCGCCGACGATCTGGACAGCCCCAAAGCTCTTGCCGCCCTGGATGGTTGGGCCACCGACGCGCTGTCCTACGGTGGGCACGACAGCACGGCCGGTCAGACGGTCGCGACCGCGGTGGACGCCCTGCTGGGCATCGAACTCTGAGCCCCGTGCAGTAGGTTGCCGCTATGGCATCGGTGGCAGGCAAGACCGCGTTCATCACCGGAGGCGCACGGGGCGTGGGCGCCGAGGTGGCCCGCCAGCTCCACGCCCGCGGCGCCAACCTCGTTGTGACCGACCTCGACGAGGAACCGCTCGCGGCCCTGGCCGAGGAGCTGGGCGGTGCCCGGGTGAGGACCGAGCTCGTCGACGTCCGCGATCTGTCGGCGATGGAGGACGCCGCGGCGCGCGCCGTCGAGCGATTCGGCGGGATCGACATCGTCGTCGCCAACGCCGGTATCGCCTCCTACGGGTCGGTGCTGCAGGTGGACCCGGCGGCCTTCCGCACACTGATGGACGTCAACGTCACCGGCGTGTTCCACACCGTTCGCGCCACGTTGCCCGCGGTGCTGGACCGCCGCGGCTACGTCCTGATCGTGTCGTCCCTGGCCGCGTACGCCGCGGCGCCGGGGCTCGCGGCCTACAACGCGTCCAAGGCGGCCGTCGAGCAGTTCGCCAACGCCCTGCGCCTGGAGGTCGCACACCGCGGCGTCGCGGTCGGTTCCGCGCACATGTCGTGGATCGACACGCCGATGGTGCAGGACAGCAAAGCCGACCTGTCCACGTTCGGGGAGATGGTGAGCAAGCTGCCGTACCCGCTGAGCACCACCACATCGGTCGAGGCGTGCGGACGGGCGTTCGCCGTGGGCATCGAGGGCCGCAAACGGCAGATCAACTGTCCGCGCTGGGTGGGCGCGCTGCGCCTGCTCAAGCCGTTGCTGTCGACACCGCTGGGCGAAGCGCCGTTGCTACGGTTCGTGCCCGACCTCCTGCCGCGGATGGACGCCCAGGTCGCCGCGCTCGGGCGGTCACTGGGGACCCGGACCGGGGCCCTGTCCCAACGGGCGGCCGAGGAGCTCTCCGAGGAGCCTCGGTGACACAGGCCGACCTGGTCCTCTCGGGCGGCGGCGTCAAGGGCATCGCGCTGGCCGGCGCGGTGGCGGCACTCGTCGGCGACGACTACACCCCGCATCGGGTGTCGGGCACCTCGGCCGGCGCCCTGGTGGGCGCGGTCCTGGCCGCGGCCGCCCAGCACGGCGATCTGACCCCGGCCAAGCTGCGCGAGCTCGCGATGAGCATCGACTACAAGAGATTTCTCGATCCCGGACCCATCGAACGCATCCCGCTCCTCGGACCGTTGCGGGGCGTGGTCAGCGGCGACGGGATCTACCGGGGCGAGGAGGTGCGCCGGTGGGTGAGCAGGAAGCTGGCCGGCTTCGGCGTGCGGACCTTCGCCGATCTGGCGATCGACGATGCAGAGCTGCCGCCCGAGCAGCGTTACCGGCTGGTGGTCACCGTCGCCGACGTCACCCTGGGCCAGCTGGTGCGCCTGCCGTGGGACTACGAGCGCGTCTACGGCCTCGACCCCGACGAGCAGTCGGTCGCCGACGCGGTGCGGGCCTCGACGGCCATCCCGTTCTTCTACCGGCCCGAGACGCTGACCAGCGCCGACGGCCGGACCTCCACGTTGGTCGACGGCGGGCTGCTGTCGAACTTCCCGATCGATTCGCTCGACCGCACCGACGGCGGAGCGCCGCGCCGGCCGACGTTCGGGGTGACGCTGCTGCCCACCCTTCCCGCCGACAACGAGCAGGTCATCCCAGCGTTGCGGCCGCTGCACCTGTTCGGCGGCCCGACCTTGCTTGAACAGGTGGTCACCACGATCCTCGTCGGACGCGACCAGGCCTACCTCAACCAGCCGTGGGTCAGCGCGCGGACCATCCGGATCGACACCAGCGACGTCGGCGTCCTCGACTTCGACCTGTCGGAATCGGAGAAGACCGCGCTCTACGACGACGGTGTACAGGCCGGGCGCGACTTCCTGAGCACCTGGGACTGGCCGGAGTACGTGGCGCGCTTCCGACGGTGATCGGGCGTTACCGACCGCGTCTGCGCAGGTAGCGCTCGAACTCGGCGGCCAGCGCGTCACCGTCGATCTTGCCGAGCGCCTCGTTCATGTCGACCTCGGCGTCGCCGCGCTCCTCCAGCGACTGGACGTACTCGGCGATCTCCTCGTCCTCGGCGGTCATCTCGCTGACCGCCTGCTCCCACTCCTCGGCCTGCGCCGGCAGGTCGGCCAGGGGCACCTCGATGTCGAGCACGTCCTCCACGCGGCGCAGCAGCGCCACGGTCGCCTTGGGATTCGGCGGCTGTGACACGTAGTGCGGCACCGCCGCCCAGAACGTCACCGCCGGGATGCCGGCCTGCACGCAGGCGTCCTGGAACACGCCGGCGATCCCGGTCGGCCCCTCGTAGCGGGTCTCTTCCAGGCCGAACGTCTTCGCCGAATCGGACGAATAGGCGGCGCCCGACACCGGCACCGGGCGGGTGTGCGGAGTGTCGGCCAGCAGAGCGCCGAGGATGACTACGGTCTGCACGTTGAGCTTGTCGGCGATCGCCAGCAGTTCGGCGCAGAACGTGCGCCACCGCATATTGGGTTCCACGCCGTGCATCAGGACGATGTCGCGATCCGCGCCGGGGGGCCGGCAGTGCGAGATGCGCATCGAGGGCCACACCAGCTCGCGGGTCACCCCGTCGACCTGCCTGATCACCGGCCGGTTGACCTGGTAGTCGTAGTAGGACTCGTCGTCGATCTCGACGATCGTGTCCGCTTCCCAGATCGCGTCCAGATGCTCGACGGCATCGCTGGCCGCGTCACCCGCGTCGTTCCAGCCCTCGAAAGCCGCCACGACGATCGTGTCGCGCAGGTCGGGCAGGTCAGGTCGCTTGGGACCGCCGAAATCCGGGTGGGTCACCAAACCAGCCTAAGCCCTCCGGTGGCCAGATGACGGGCATCGACCCGCCCCCCGGCGACCCGGGCTCGCGAAATAGGCTCGGTGCTACACGGGTTGACCTCCCTACAGGCCATCGCCGCCCAGGCGTCCAGAAGTCGGTTGCCCGACGACGTAGACTCATGCAGGTCGAGAGGCGTTGCAACGGGTCCCGGTCGCTACCGCCGGTATCCGCCACGCTCGGCAGAGTCAAGGACGCCTTCCGTCAAGGAAGGAGTGCACGTGACTGCTGCTACAGCAACCGAGTTCACGCCCAACGTCCGCCCGGACTGCACTGAAGAACTGCAGGCCGCGCTGCGCGAGCGCATCCTGGTGATCGACGGCGCGATGGGCACGGCGATCCAGCGTGACCGTCCGGACGAGGCGGGGTACCGCGGTGACCGGTTCACCGAGTGGCCGACCGCGCTGCAGGGCAACAACGATCTGCTGACCCTGACGCAGCCGCAGATCATCGAGGGCATCCACCGGGAGTACCTCGACGCGGGCGCGGACATTCTCGAGACGAACACGTTCAACGCGAACGCCGTCTCACTCGCCGATTACGACATGGCCGACTTCAGCTACGAGCTGAACTATGCCGGTGCAGCCCTCGCACGCCGGGCCGCCGACGAGTACAGCACCCCCGAGAAGCCCCGCTACGTCGCCGGCGCGATCGGACCCACGACGCGGACCGCGTCGATCTCGCCGGACGTCAACGATCCCGGCGCCCGCAACGTGTCCTACGACCAGCTGGTCGCGGCCTACCTCGAAGCGGCCGAAGGTCTGGTCGACGGTGGCTCCGACCTGCTGATCATCGAGACGATCTTCGACTCGCTCAACGCCAAGGCGGCGGTGTTCGCCGTGGAGACGCTGTTCGAGCAGCGCGGTCGCCGCTGGCCGTTGATCATCTCGGGCACCATCACCGACGCATCCGGCCGCACCCTCTCCGGCCAGGTGACCGAGGCGTTCTGGAACGCCATCCGGCACGCCCGGCCGCTGGCTGTGGGGCTGAACTGCGCGCTCGGCGCGCCGGAGATGCGGCCCTACATCGCCGAGGTGGCCCGCATCGCCGACACGTTCGTGTCCTGCTATCCGAACGCCGGTCTGCCCAACGCGTTCGGTGAGTACGACGAATCGCCGGAACGGCAGGCGTCGTACATCGCCGAGTTCGCCGAGGACGGTCTGGTCAACCTCGTGGGCGGCTGCTGCGGTACCGCACCGCCCCACATCGCCGAGATCGCGAAGGTGGTCGAGGGCAAGGCACCCCGCGCGGTGCCCGAGATCCCCGTCGCCACCCGGCTCTCGGGGCTGGAACCGCTCAACATCACCTCCGACTCGCTGTTCGTCAACATCGGTGAGCGCACGAACATCACCGGCTCGGCCCGGTTCCGCAACCTGATCAAGGCTGAGGACTACGACAGTGCGCTGTCGGTGGCGCTGCAGCAGGTCGAGGTCGGCGCGCAGGTCATCGACATCAACATGGACGAGGGCATGATCGACGGCGTCGCCGCGATGGACAGGTTCACCAAGCTGATCGCCGCCGAACCCGACATCTCCCGCGTACCGGTGATGATCGACTCGTCCAAGTGGGAGGTCATCGAGGCCGGCCTGAAGAACGTCCAGGGCAAACCGATCGTGAACTCGATCTCGCTCAAGGAAGGCGAGGAGAAGTTCGTCCGCGAGGCGCAGCTGTGCCGCAAGTACGGCGCAGCCGTGGTCGTGATGGCGTTCGACGAGCAGGGCCAGGCCGACAACCTGGAGCGCCGCAAGGAGATCTGCGGCCGGGCCTACCGCATCCTGACCGAGGACGTCGGCTTCCCGGCCGAGGACATCATCTTCGATCCGAACTGCTTCGCGCTGGCCACCGGCATCGAGGAGCACGCCACCTATGGCATCGACTTCATCGAGGCCTGCGCGTGGATCAAGGAGAACCTGCCCGGGGTGCACATCTCCGGCGGTATCTCCAACGTGTCGTTCTCGTTCCGCGGCAACAACCCGGTGCGCGAGGCCATCCACTCGGTGTTCCTGTTCCACGCCGTCAAGGCGGGGCTCGACATGGGCATCGTCAACGCCGGTGCGCTGGTGCCCTACGACTCGATCGACCCTGAGTTGCGGGACCGCATCGAAGACGTCGTGCTCAACCGGCGGCCCGACGCGGCCGAGCGGCTGCTGGAGATCGCCGAGCGCTTCAACAAGACCGACGACGCCGGCGACGCGGGTGTCGCGGAGTGGCGCAGTCTGCCGGTGCGCGAGCGCATCACGCACGCCCTGGTCAAGGGCATCGATGCCCACGTCAACGACGACACCGAGGAGTTGCGCGCCGAGATCGCCGCGGCCGGCGGCCGTCCGATCGAGGTGATCGAGGGTCCGCTGATGGACGGGATGAACGTCGTCGGCGATCTGTTCGGCTCGGGCAAGATGTTCCTCCCCCAGGTGGTCAAGTCCGCGCGCGTGATGAAAAAGGCTGTGGCGTATCTGCTTCCGTTCATCGAGAAGGAGAAGGAGGAGAACGGCACCGCGAGCGCCAAGGACACCAACGGCACGATCATCATGGCCACGGTCAAGGGCGACGTACACGACATCGGCAAGAACATCGTCGGAGTCGTGTTGCAGTGCAACAACTTCGAGGTCATCGATCTGGGCGTGATGGTGCCCGCAGACAAGATCCTGGCGGCCGCCGAGGAATACGACGCCGACATCATCGGGCTCTCGGGTCTGATCACGCCGTCACTCGACGAGATGGTCAACTTCGCCGTCGAGATGGAGCGCCGCGGTCTGGAGATCCCGCTGCTGATCGGCGGTGCGACGACGTCGCGCGCCCACACGGCGGTCAAGGTGGCGCCGCGGCGCAGCGGTCCCGTGGTGTGGGTGAAGGACGCCTCGCGCTCGGTGCCGGTTGCTGCGGCCCTGCTGGACGACAAGCAGCGGCCGGCTCTGCTGGAGGCGACCGCGAAGGACTACGCCTCGTTGCGCGAGCGGCATGCCCAGAAGAACGAACGGCCGATGCTGACGCTGGAGAAGGCCCGGGCCAACCGGACGCCGATCGAGTGGGAGGGCTACACGCCACCGGTGCCGGCGCAGGGGCTCGGCGTGCGTGAATTCCTCGACTACGACCTGGCCGAGCTGCGCGAGTACATCGACTGGCAGCCGTTCTTCAACGCCTGGGAGATGAAGGGGCGTTTCCCCGACATCCTGAACAACCCCGCCTCGGGTGAGGCCGCGCGCAAGCTCTACGACGACGCCCAGGAGATGCTCGACACCGCGATCAAGGAGAAGTGGCTGACGGCCAACGGGGTCATCGGCTTCTTCGCGGCCAACGCGGTGGGTGACGACATCGAGGTCTACACCGACGAGAGTCGCACCGAGGTGCTCACGACGCTGCGCAACCTGCGTCAGCAGGGTGAGCATCGCGACGGCGTGCCGAACCGGTCGCTGGGCGACTTCATCGCGCCGAAGGACACGGGGCTCGCCGATCACGTCGGTGCATTCGCGGTGACCGCGGGGCTGGGCGGCGGCGACAAGATCGCCGAGTTCAAGGCGGCAAACGACGACTACAACGCGATCCTGCTGGAGTCGCTCGCCGACCGGCTCGCCGAGGCGTTCGCCGAACGGATGCACCAGCGGGTCCGCACGGAGTTCTGGGGGTACCAGCCTGACGAGCATCTGGACAACCAGGCGCTGATCGGGGAGCGCTACGTCGGAATACGGCCTGCGCCAGGCTATCCGGCGTGCCCCGAGCACACCGAGAAGGTGACGCTGTTCGACCTGCTCGATGTGACGAAGCGGACCGGCATCGAGCTGACCGAGTCCATGGCGATGTGGCCCGGCGCCGCGGTCAGCGGCTGGTACTTCTCGCATCCGCAGTCGCAGTACTTCGTCATCGGCCGGCTGGCGCAGGACCAGGTCGCCGACTACGCCAAGCGAAAGGGCTGGACGTTGGCCGAGGCCGAGCGCTGGCTCGCGCCAAACCTCGGATACAACCCCGAGGACTGAGCGGGTGGCGACGGAGTTCGAGCGCCTGGATGCAGCCCTGCGCGACTTCATCGCCGAACAGGCCATGTTCTTCGTGGCCACCGCTCCGTCCGACGGCGGGCGCGTCAACGTCTCACCGAAGGGGTATCGGGACGGGTCGGGTCATCCGCCCCGATGAGGCCGAGTTCGAGCGTGTCGCTTCGTGTTTCGGTGCGCTGCATCCGGGGCTTCGGGCGGCCGTCGTCGTCGACGTCGAGCGCATCGCCGATGCGTGCGGCTTCGCGGTGCCCTACTACGAGCTGGTCGGCGAGCGGCCGGTACTCGACGACTACCACACCAGGGTGGACGAGGAGAAGTTCGCCCGGCGCATCGCCGGCGACAACGGACGCAGCATCGACGGGCTCCCGGCGCTGGAGCCCGACCACCCGGGGCCGCGGCCCCCGCGAGGGTGAGTGATCGTCGCCTCAGTGCCGGTCGCAGATTGGCTCGGGTCAGGGCGCGCGTGACACAATTGCGGGGTGGAAGCGGTGCTGTGGGACATGGACGGCACGCTCGTCGACTCCGAAAAACTCTGGGACATCTCACTGGCGGCTCTCTACGAATCGCTCGGCGGTGAGATGAGCCGTGAGACGAGGACCGCGCTGGTCGGCGCGTCGGCGCAGGAGACGATGGTCACCGTGTACACGGAGCTGGGCCTCGACCCCGATCCGGGGGCGATGGCCGAGTCGATTCGCTGGTTGCACGCCTACACCGGCGAGCTGTTCGACCGTGGCCTGCCGTGGTGCGACGGTGCCCGGGAGATGCTCGATTCGCTTGCTGCAGCTGACGTTCCCATGGCGCTGGTGACCAACACCCAGCGCGCCCTGACCGAACGCGCACTCAACAGCATTGGGCGGCACTACTTTACGGTGACGGTGTGTGCCGACGAGGTGGACAGCGGCAAACCCGAGCCCGACCCCTACCTGAGGGCGGCCGAGCTGTTGGAACTGCGGCCTGCCGCGTGCCTGGCGGTCGAGGACTCCGTCACCGGTGCGGCGGCCGCGGAGAAGGCCGGCTGCGCAGTGTTGGTGGTGCCCAACGACGTCCCCGTGCCCGGTGGTATCCGGCGCCGTCATGCCGAATCGCTGACGGGTCTCGGCGCGCAAGACCTGCGGCGCATCTTCAGCGAGATCGACAGCGAGTTGCGCAGCGCGTAAATCCCCGCACTTGTGGGAATGCTCCCGACCGCCGGTCACCAGTGATTGAATGTGACGGGTATCACGCAACGGTGCGGAAGGGTGTCTGATGGCCGGTCACGGTGGTCCAGTCGGGGATGGCCCCGAGATCTTCGCCCAGGACGAGGACTTCTCGTCGGGCAAGACCGCAATACGTATCGCGTCCGTCGCCGCGCTCGGCGGGCTCCTGTTCGGCTACGACAGCGCGGTCATCAACGGAGCGGTCGACTCCATCCAGGAGGACTTCGGCATCGGCAACGCCGAGCTGGGCTTCGCGGTGGCCTCCGCGCTGCTCGGTGCGGCCGTGGGTGCGATGACCGCGGGCCGGATCGCGGACAAGATCGGCCGCATCGCGGTCATGAAGATCGCCGCGGTGCTGTTCCTCATCAGCGCCTTCGGTACCGGCTTCGCGCACGAGGTGTGGACGGTGGTGCTGTTCCGGATCGTCGGCGGCATCGGCGTGGGCGTCGCCTCGGTGATCGCGCCCGCCTACATCGCCGAGACCTCGCCGCCCGGCATTCGCGGCCGGTTGGGTTCTCTGCAGCAGCTCGCGATCGTGTCGGGCATCTTCGCGTCCTTCGCCATCAACTATCTGCTGCAGTGGCTCGCCGGAGGGCCCAACGAGCCGCTGTGGCTGGGGCTGGACGCGTGGCGGTGGATGTTCCTGGCGATGGCGGTGCCCGCCGTGCTCTACGGCGTGCTCGCGTTCACCATCCCCGAGTCGCCGCGCTATCTGGTTGCCACGCACAAGATCCCGGAGGCACGCCGGGTGCTGACCCGCCTGCTGGGTCAGAAGAACCTCGAGATCACGATCAGCCGGATCCAGGAGACGCTGGAGCGCGAGGACAAACCGTCCTGGCGGGACATGAAGAAGCCGACCGGCGGGATCTACGGCATCGTCTGGGTGGGCCTGGGGCTGTCGATCTTCCAGCAGTTCGTCGGTATCAACGTGATCTTCTACTACAGCAACGTGCTGTGGCAGGCCGTCGGGTTCAGCGCCGATCAGTCCGCGATCTACACCGTGATCACCTCGGTGATCAACGTGTTGACCACGCTGATCGCGATCGCGCTGATCGACAAGATCGGGCGCAAGCCGCTGCTGCTCATCGGTTCGACCGGGATGGCGGTCACGTTGATCACGATGGCGGTGATCTTCGGTCAGGCCACCGTCAACCCCGATGGCACCCCGAGCCTGCCGGGGGCGTCGGGCGTCATCGCACTGATCGCGGCCAATCTCTTCGTCGTCGCGTTCGGCATGTCCTGGGGCCCGGTGGTGTGGGTGCTGCTCGGCGAGATGTTCCCCAACCGCATCCGCGCCGCCGCCCTGGGCCTGGCCGCCGCCGGTCAGTGGGCGGCCAACTGGCTGATCACAGTGACGTTCCCGGGCCTGCGCGAGCACCTCGGCCTGGCGTACGGCTTCTACGGCCTGTGCGCGGTGTTGTCCGGTCTGTTCGTCTGGCGCTGGGTGATGGAGACCAAGGGCGTGTCGCTGGAGGACATGCACGGCGAGATCCTGCAGCAGGACAAGACCGCCGCCGGCTAGGGCTGCGAGGTGCCGACGGTCCGTGCGATCTGCAGCGCCGGTTCGGCGAGCGAGGTCAGCGAGGTGGCGGGCGACGGAAAGATGTCGACCTGGCAAACTCCGGCGAGAGCGGTGACACGGCCCAGGTAGCCGAGCGTGAACACATACTCACCGTCGTTTGATGCCGCCAGCTCGAACGCATCGTCTCCCGGCATCGTCTCGGTTGCAATCATGTCTCGGATCTCGGCGGCTTTCTGCGCTCCGTCGCTGACTGTTCCGACGTAGACGGCGACCGAACGGTCCTCGCTTGTGCGGGACGAGCTCCACCTGAAGACGGTTCGCTCCCAGGGAGCTCCCGCCTCGAAGACCGACGGGCTCGTGGCCGTCAACGTGGAGACGTCTAGGACCGGTTCGAGGATCTGCTTGATGAGATTGCTTTGCTCCGAGTAGTTGTTCACGATAGGGCCTCCTGCCTTCGGTCAGATCGGAGTCGATGTGGGGTAAGCGGTGATGATCTTGCCGTCCGACGCGGATACCAACACGCGGCAGGTGAATGAGTAAACTGCGCCGCCTTCCGTGATCCGGTAGAAGTTGCGTTGAACCATGAAGGTGTCGTTCTTCGAGTTGTAGACGGTCTTTTCGGGCTCTGAGAGAGTGGCGCCGATTGAGTAGTCAGCAAGGTAGCGCCAGTTTCCTGTGCCGGGGAAGCGTCCTGCCGCGACGTTCGACCAGTCCTGCCGTGCCGGTTGACGATGTGATAAAAGCCGAATTTTTCGTTGCCGCAGTACAGGACTGAGTCGCCACCGGGCATCGCGCTGAACCCGTCGACCAGCGGAGCGCGATGAAACGTCCGCACGACCTTATCAGGGTCGCCGCCACCCAGGCGGCATGCGCCCCAAACGCGCGGATCATGGGGCGGCATAGGCACTTTCGGCGGTGCAGGTTCCTTCGTGGGACCTTGCGGAAAGGGAAGTCGACCGAAGCCTGCCGCGAACGTGTTCAGTTTGGACGCGACCGCCTGATCAGTCGCGGCCAGATGCAGAGACCCAGCCTTGATCTCCGCGGCGAAGACCCGGGCCTGCAAGTCGCGAATCAGCCGTTGCGGCTTGGAAGCCGTCGTCACGGTATCGCGCACCGACAGGTCCTCCGAGACGTGAAATCCGGCCCACGTGGCGTTGCCGATCGATGTCATCGCCTGCCGCTTTGCGGCCAGCAGGTCGTCGGCACCGCGATCGGCAACTGCTGCCGCGGTGGCGAGTCGATCGGCTAAGCCCGCGACCTGCACACGATCGCGATCGGTGCGTAGCGACGCGGCGTCGGCGGCCGATCCAACCCATTCGGTTCCGCCGGGTCGGAGAATCGCTGAGTGACCGCTGTGAAGCCTTCCTGCCAGCTCTGCGCTGTCGATTTCCAGGCCGAGGCGGCGGCGCTGAGATGGTCGACATCCCAGGACTCGATATCGGATCGTGTCAGTGCGGGGAGCCGTGTGGGCAAGGCGTCGCCGGGCATCACTACAGACTTGCTTCGATCTGTCCGCCGGAGTCGGTGTCGGATCGGGAGTACATGCTCGCCGCCTCTGCCGCGGCCCGTGCAGTCGACGTGATCCGTTCAGCGAGGTTACCGGCAAGGCGCTCGGTCGCGTCGTGAAGTTGCGCCACCGCCTATGACGTCGCCTGCTTCGGCAACATCGGCGGAGTCGGGCAGCGGTGCACACCGATGTCGTTGGCGTGCTCGCCGCACAGAGCCGCGAATGCGCGCAGTCCATCCGGATCGCAGCTCACGGTTCCAGCCACGGAACGATTGTCGCACTGCTCGCGGCCGACCGATCGCAGCGTTTTCCGCCGGACGTGACACAATCGCCCAACGTGAAGACCTTCGATGCCCTGTTCGCCGAGTTGAGCGAGCGGGCCCGCACCCGGCCCGCAGGCAGCGGCACCGTCGCCGCGCTGGACGGCGGGGTGCACGGCATCGGCAAGAAGATCCTCGAAGAAGCCGGTGAGGTGTGGCTGGCCGCCGAGCACGAGAGCGACGACTCGCTGGCCGAGGAGATCAGCCAGCTCCTCTACTGGACGCAGGTGCTGATGCTCTCGCGCGGTCTCACCCTCGACGACGTGTACGGGAAGCTCTGACATGCTGCGCGTCGCCGTCCCCAACAAGGGCGCCCTGAGCGAATCGGCGTCGGAGATCCTGTCCGAAGCCGGCTATCGTCGCCGCACCGATCCCAAAGACCTCACCGTCGTCGATCCTGCCAACAACGTCGAGTTCTTCTTCCTGCGGCCCAAGGACATCGCGATCTACGTGGGCTCCGGCCAGCTCGATCTCGGCATCACCGGCCGTGATCTGGCGGCCGATGCCGATGCTCCGGTCCGCGAGCGTCTCGCGCTGGGCTTCGGCGCCTCCACCTTCCGCTACGCCGCGCCTGCCGGCCGAGAATGGCAGATATCCGATCTGGCAGGCAAGCGCATCGCGACGGCCTATCCCAATCTGGTCCGAAAAGATCTGGCCGACAAGGGAATCGAAGCGACCGTCATCCGGCTCGACGGCGCAGTCGAGATCT
Source organism: Mycolicibacterium sp. 018/SC-01/001 (assembly GCF_007096635.1). Taxonomy (GTDB): domain Bacteria; phylum Actinomycetota; class Actinomycetes; order Mycobacteriales; family Mycobacteriaceae; genus Mycobacterium. The sequence goes on along the minus strand of NZ_VKAA01000023.1, from coordinate 7,404 downwards.
CCATCCAGCTCGGAGTCGCCGATGTCATCGCCGACATCGTCGGATCGGGCCGCACCCTCGGACTCCACAACCTGGTCGCGTTCGGTGAATCACTGTGCGATTCCGAGGCGATCCTGATCGAGCGGGCCGACTCCGCCCCGAATCCGGCACGCGACCAACTGGCCGCCCGAGTGCAGGGCGTGGTGTTCGGTCAGCAGTACCTGATGCTCGACTACGACTGTCCCCGTTCGGTTCTCGAGCGCGCCACCGAGGTGACGCCGGGACTCGAATCGCCCACCATCGCGCCGCTGGCCGATCCCGCCTGGGTGGCCGTGCGCGCGCTGGTGCCGCGCCGCGACGTCAACGCAATCATGGACGAGCTCGCCGCCATCGGCGCCAAGGCGATCCTGGCATCGGACATCCGGTTCTGTCGCTTCTAGCGTGTTAGCGTCGCGGTGGCCAACCACGGAGGTCGGAGATGACGCAGGTCCTTGTTCTCGTGTTCGCGCTGCTGATCGGAGTGATCGCGGGCCTGCGGGCCATGACCGCCCCGGCCGTCGTCGCGTGGGGCGCGCTACTCGGCTGGCTCGACGTCGACGGCAAATGGTCCGATTGGATGGCCCACCCGATCACCGTGACATTGTTGACCATCCTGCTGGTGGTCGAACTCGTCACCGATCAACTTCCGAAGACGCCTAGCCGAAAAGTGCCGCCGCAGTTCATCGCCCGCCTGCTCACCGGCGGCTTCGCCGGTGCCGTCATCGGTAGCGCCACCTTCCACACGTTCATCGGGACCGGGGCGGGCATGATCGGTGCCGTCCTCGGCACCCTCGCCGGCGCCGAGCTCCGCAGCCGGGTCGCGGCGGCCCGCGGCGGCAATGACCGGCCCGGCGCCTTCGGTGAGGACGCGCTCGCCGTCGTCGGCGGCTTCCTTGTCGCCTTCCTCGCGGGTCTGGTGTAGCGCATGGCACAGAGATTCGACGCGATCATCGTCGGCGCGGGACAGGCGGGACCGCCGCTGGCGGGGCGACTCACCGCCGCGGGCCATAAGGTCGCCGTCATCGAGCGCAAGCACGTCGGCGGCACCTGCGTGAACACCGGTTGCATCCCCACCAAGACGCTCGTCGCCAGCGCGCACGCCGCCCACATCGCGCGGCGCAGCGCCGACTTCGGCATCGGCACCGGCGACGTGACGGTCGACATGGCCGCCGTCAAGGCCCGCAAGGACAAGATCAGCCTCGGCGACCGCGAGGGCCTCGAGTCCTGGCTCGACGGCATGGACGGCGCCACGCTGATCCGCGGGCACGCCCGCTTCGAGGATCCGCACACGCTTCGTGTCGGTGACCAGCTGCTCGAGGCCGACCGCATCTTCCTCAACGTCGGCGGCCGCGCGGTCGCACCGGACATGCCCGGGCTGGCCGACGTCGACTATCTCACCAACGTCGGCGTCCTCGAACTCGATGAGGTGCCCGAGCACCTGGTGATCATCGGCGGCAGCTACATTGCCCTCGAGTTCGCGCAGATGTACCGGCGCTTCGGCGCCGAGGTGACCGTGATCGAGAAGGGGCCGCGCCTGACCTCCCGCGAGGACGAGGACGTCTCGGCGGCCATCCGGGAGATCCTCGAAGGCGAAGGCATCCAGGTCGTCACCGGGGCAGACGGCATCTCATTTGCCAAGCAGGACAGGGGTTTCACGGTCACGCCTCGCGCCGGCGTCGCACCGATCGCCGGGTCGCACCTGCTCGTCGCGGTCGGGCGCCGACCCAACACCGACGATCTCGGGCTCGAGGCCGCCGGCGTCGAGACCGACAAGCACGGCTACATCACCGTCGACGATCAGCTGCGCACCAACGTCGCCCACATCTGGGCGATGGGGGATTGCAACGGCCGCGGCGCGTTCACCCACACGTCGTACAACGACTTCGAGATCGTCGCCGCCAACCTCCTCGACGACGATCCGCGCCGGGTCAGCGACCGGGTCAGCACCTACGCGCTCTACATCGATCCACCGCTGGGCCGCGCCGGCATGACCGTCGACGAGGTGCGCCGCTCGGGACGCAAGGCCCTGGTCGGCAAGCGGCCGATGACGCGGGTCGGACGCGCGGTCGAGAAGGGCGAGACGCAGGGCTTCATGAAGGTGGTCGTCGACGCGGAGACCGAGCAGATCCTCGGCGCCGCGATCCTGGGCGTCGGCGGGGACGAGGTGATCCAGGACATCCTCGACGTGATGACCGCCGGGCTGCCCTACACCGCGATCTCGCGCACGATGCACATCCATCCGACGGTGAGCGAACTGGTGCCGACGATGCTTCAGGAGCTGACACCGCTCGAATGAGCCCCCCTTGACTGTGGCATGAGTCACAGTAATATGACCGGTGGTCATATTTGGGAGGCGCAATGCCCACGGTCACCTGGTCCCGTCTCGGCGGTGACCGCCGCGCGGCGGTGGTGGCCGCCGCAGAGGCCGAGTTCGCCGCGCACGGATTCTCCGGCGGCAGCCTGAACGTGATCGCCCGGCGGGCGGGAGTCGCCAAGGGCAGCCTGTTCCAGTACTTCGCCGACAAACGCGACCTGTACGCCCACATCACCGACGTGGGTAGCCAGCGGGTGCGCGCCCACATGGAAGGCCAGATCCGCGCGCTGGACCCGACCCGGCCGTTCTTCGCATTCCTCACCGATCTGCTCGACGTCTGGGTGGCCTACTTCGCCGAGCATCCCCGTGAACGGGCCCTGCATGCCGCAGCCAGCTTCGAAGTCGACACCGATGCCCGGGTCAGCATCCGGGCGGTCGTCCACCGGCACTATCTGGAGGTGCTGCGCCCGCTCGTCCACGCTGCTCGCGAGCGCGGCGACCTGCGCTCCGACGCCGACCTCGACGCGTTGCTCTCGCTGTTACTCATGCTGCTGCCCCACCTCGCGCTCGCGCCGTACGTGCGCGGCCTGGATCCGCTGCTCGGTCTCGACGAGCTCTCACCGGAGCAGCCGGCGCTGGTCGTCCGCCGCTACGTGGCCGTGCTCGGCTCCGCTTTTGGATCCCACACTCATCAGCCCCCGCCCATCGCAACGCATGAAGGAGAACACGCACATGGCCCACACAGTTAGGACACGCTCGGATTCGCTGGCCGCCGGCGGCCTCAACTGGGACAGCTTGCCGCTCAAGCTCTTTGCCGGGGGCAACGCGAAATTCTGGAATCCCGCCGACATCGACTTCTCCCGTGACCGCGCCGACTGGGAGGCGCTGACAGACCTGGAGCGTGAATGGGCCACCCGGCTGTGCGCGCAGTTCATCGCTGGGGAAGAGGCGGTCACCCAGGACATCCAGCCGTTCATGGCCGCGATGCGGGCGGAAGGCCGCCTCGGCGATGAGATGTACCTGACCCAGTTCGCCTTCGAGGAGGCCAAGCACACGCAGGTGTTCCGGTTGTGGCTCGACGCCGTCGGCGTCACCGACGATCTGCAGGTCTTCCTCGACGACCTGCCGACCTACCGCACGATCTTCTACGAGGAGTTGCCCGCGTCCCTCGATGCGCTGGCGACCGACCCGTCGCCCGCCGCCCAGGTGCGTGCGTCGGCGACGTACAACCACGTCATCGAGGGAATGATGGCGCTGACGGGATACTATGCGTGGCACCGCATTTGCGTGGACAACAAAATCCTGCCCGGGATGCAGGAGCTGGTCCGCAGGATCGGCGACGACGAGCGGCGCCACATGGCGTGGGGCACGTTCACGTGCCGGCGGCACGTCGCGGCCGACGACGGCAACTGGGCGGTGTTCGAGAGCCGGATGAACGAGCTCATCCCGCTGGCGCTGCAGAACACCGACGACGCCTATGACCTCTACGACGAGATTCCGTTCGGGCTGGAGAAGGACGAGTTCCAGGCCTATGCCGCCGACAAGGGAATGCGCCGCTTCGGCACCATCAGCAGCGCGCGCGGCCGTCCGCTGGGAGAGATCGACGTCGACTACTCGCCACTGCAGCTCGAGGACACGTTCGCCGACGAGGACGCCAAGGCGCTCGCCGCGTCAGCCTGAGGGATCAGCTAGAGGTCGTCGGAGTAATCGGCCGTGATCCACCGGTCGGGGCGCACCAGGAAGACCAGGCTGGGGCTGTCTTCCATCGAGGCGACGAACGCCTTGCCGCCCTCCTCGCCGAGGTAGCGGATCGCGATGGTCTCGGCGATGTCCCGAGGGGCGGGGTCGAGGGTGTCGACCACGGTGCCCTCGACGGTGACGTACTGGTACGGCGGCTCTTCCCGCTGCGCGACCAGGGTCACCGCACCGGCCTCCCGGATGAGCCGGGCCTTGCGCGACGATGCTCCGGTGTTGAAGCGGATGAGGCCGTCGACGTAGTCGTACCAGATCGGCACGCTGGCCGGGGGCCGGCCGTCCGAGGCCGCCACCGAGAGCACGCCGACGTGGAGATCAGCGAGAAAGGCCTGCCGTTCCTCTTCCGAGAATTTCTTCATGGTGAGCCCCAACAGTGGGGCAGATCACTGTTATTCCCGGCGCTGGACGAACAGCGTCTGCGCACACGTCCCGACGAAGCCGCTGCGGTCGAAGACCTCGGCCGTGGTGACCCCGATGCCGTCCGGGCCGATCGAGGCGCGCGCACGCAATCCGAAGTCGTGACCGACGGGTAGCCGGTGCAGATGGACCACGGTGTCGGTGTTCATGAACACGAACTGCGCGGGATCGAGCACCGCGCCGGTGCCGTTCGCAGAGTCGACGACCATGGCCAACCGCTGCAGCGCGGTCGTCGGCTCCGAATCCACCAGCGGCACAAGGGGAGTCAGCCACGCTTCGAAAGCGGCACCCGGCGCGGTGGACTGTCGGCGCCAGGTCACCGTCTCCAGATAGCCGCGCGCGCCGTCCCAGGCGTGCGTGATGTCGGCGGTCTCGCCTTCGACCAGCGGGGGATAGCGGTCGACGGCGGCGTCGGCGGTGTCACTGGTGGCCAGCAGCCAGGCCGTGACGCGGGCGACCGTGCGGGTGTTCCCGTCGGGGCGGTCGATGAGCATCTCGGCGACCACCAGAGCGATCCGGGCGCCGGGCCGATCCACCCAGGCCCGCACCTTCACCTGCGCCACCGGGATCGCGCCGAGGATGTCGAGCGTCAGGCGTCCGACCCGCATCCCCGTGCCGTCGGCCAGGCGCTCGATCGCGCGGGTCAGCAGCGCCAGCGGCGGTGAGCCGTGTTGGATCTGCGGATCCCAGTTGCTGCGGGTGCCGTCGGTGGAGTCGAACACCGCGAACTCTCCGTCGACGCCGCGGGAGCGGAACAGGCAGTCGATCACGCCGCCGCCCCGGGGGACTGCAGTACCGCGTCGGGGTCGCCATCGTCGGAAACACCGTCGGGAACCTGTGGCCAACCGGGGTAGGGCGGCGGCGTGCCACCGAAGACCGGGCACAGGGATCGATGAGCACACCAGTCGCACAGCCGCGACGGGTTCGGCCGGAAATCGCCGGTGGCGCCGGCGGATTGGATCGCCGCCCAGATCGCGGTCAATGTCTTCTCGAACCGCAACAGCTCGTCGAGGTCGGGGCTGTAGTCCAGCACCTGTCCGTCGGCCAGGTAGATCAGCCGCAGCCGCGTCGGCTGGACACCGCGAGACCGCAGGAGCGCCACCGCGTAGAACTTCATCTGGAACATCGCCTTGAACTCGGCCAGCGCGCGGGCCGCGGGCGGCGCCTTGCCGGTCTTGTAGTCGACGACGCGGACCTCGCCGGTGGGCGCGACGTCGATGCGGTCGATGAAGCCACGCAACAGCGTGCCGTCGGCCAGCTCGACCTCGACACGCTGTTCGCAGGCCTGCGGCTCGAACCGGGTGGGGTCCTCGAGACGGTAGTAGCCCGCCAGCAGCGCCCTGGCCTCGTCGAGCAGGACGTCGCGCATGTCGGGGGTGATGTCGCGAGCCAGCGCCGGCTTGTCGGCGAGCACCCGCTCCCACGCCGGCGACGCCAGAGCCAGCGCGGTCTCTGAGACCCGCTGTGTGGCCGGCAGCAGGTACAGCTGCTCCAGCGCGGCGTGCACGACGGACCCGCGCACCTGCGCCGTCGACGACGGCTCGGGTAGCCGGTCGATGGCCCGGAACCGGTAGAGCAGCGGGCACTGCTTGAAATCGCTGGCCCGCGACGGGGACAGCGCCGGCCGGCGCACCTCCCGCTGCGGCTGCTCGTTCACGACGCCCACCCTAGAACCGGGCGCCGACAGATCCGGGTAACCCGGCCGGGGCCGGTGGCGCCGGGACTGGCAGGCTGATGGGCTGTGCCTGGACAGAAGCGGACCGGTCCGTTCGACGTGGGTGACCGCGTGCAGCTCACAGACGCCAAGGGCAGGCGCTACACGATGGTGCTCAAGCCGGGCGGGGAGTTCCACACCCACCGCGGCATCATCTCGCTCGACCAGGTGATCGGAATGCCCGAAGGCAGCGTGATCAAGTCCACCAACGGCGACCCGTTCCTGGTGTTGCGTCCGCTACTCGTCGACTACGTGATGTCGATGCCGCGCGGGGCGCAGGTCGTCTACCCCAAAGACGCGGCGCAGATCGTGCACGAGGGCGACATCTTTCCCGGTGCCCGAGTGCTCGAGGCCGGCGCCGGTTCGGGCGCGCTGACGTGTTCGCTGCTGCGGGCCGTCGGGCCCGAGGGCCGGGTGACGTCGTACGAGGTGCGTGAGGACCACGCCGAGCACGCGGTGCGCAACGTCGAGACGTTTTTCGGTGCCGCGCCGGACAATTGGGAGTTGGTCACGGCCGACCTGGCCGATTACAGCGGACCCGAGGTCGACCGGGTGGTGCTGGACATGCTGGCGCCGTGGGAGGTGCTGCCCCGCGTCTCCGACGCGCTCGTCGCGGGCGGTGTGCTGATGATCTACGTCGCCACGGTGACGCAGCTCTCCAAGACCGTCGAGGCCCTGCGCGAACAGCAGTGCTGGACCGAACCGCGGGCCTGGGAGAGCATGCAGCGCGGCTGGCACGTCGTCGGGCTGGCCGTGCGGCCCGAGCACACGATGCGCGGTCACACCGCCTTCTTGATCAGCGCCCGCAAGCTCGCTCCCGGCGCGATCGCGCCGATCCCGCTGCGCAAGAAGCGTCCCAGCGTCTGACGCTCACTCGTCGTCGCTGCGACGCAGATCCCGCCGGACCGAGAGCAACTCCACCTCCGGACGCGACGCGACCAGACGTTCGGCCGCGTCGAGCACGGACACCGCGTGGGCGCGGTCGCCGGACACGACCGCGATACCGACGCCGGCGCGTCGGTGCAGCTCCTGGGTTCCGGTCTCTGCGGCGCTGACCGAGAACCGTCGCGCCAACTCGGCGACCAGCGGACGGATCACCGACCGCTTCTGCTTCAGCGAGTGCACGTCTCCGAGGAGCAGGTCGAACTCCAGCCAGCCGACCCACATGCTCACCGCGGCGGAGGGG
>NZ_VKAA01000022.1 GCF_007096635.1 Mycolicibacterium sp. 018/SC-01/001 | reverse complement strand
ACCAAAGCCGACCTGCAAGCCGTCGCCGACAAGCTCAACACCCGACCACGTCCCACCCTCGACCTCGATACCCCGGCGCAGCGCATGGCCGCCCTCATTAGCCAAGCGGCCTAACCGTTGTCATGACCACTTGACTTTGAGTCGTCGTTGACGACCAGGAATGCTATTCCGCGGAAGAGGGGGGAGCCAGGTCAGGGGACGACGGTCGAGCCGATCGTCGGCATGAACTGGCACTGCTTCTCGGTCGTGGTGACCTGACCGAAGATCGTCGACATGATGCTGCCCGAGCCGGTGTCGGCGATCGCCGTCAGTGTCGTCGGACCCTGGGGGTTCATGTCCGGCCGCGGCTTGAGCGTGACGCTGCCCGACTTGCCGGTGGTGAGGTTCACCCACGTCGCGTTGAGCGGCAGTTTCTGCTCGGCCGCGGGGCCGGGGGTGCCGACCGCGGTGAACACATACGCCGTCTGGCCCGGTCCCGGACCGGGCAGCGGGATCGCCGCCGGGCCCGCCACCGAGATCGCCGTCGCCAACACATTGCCGCCGTCGGCCAGGCACCCGTTGCTGATCGACGGATACAGGAAGTCCTGCGTCACCGGGGTGTTCGGGCCGAATGCCCCGCCAGGGGTGGTCGCAGCGGCGGGCTGTGCGGCAGGAGCTGCCGCGGGGTCCGGTGCCGCGGCGGTCGCCGCGGGCGGGACCGCCGGATCGGGCCCGGGTGCGGGCGGGGGTCCGGGCAGTGCCGCCTCCGGCGCCACCATGTGCGACGCCTCCGGTGCGGCATCGGGGGCGGGGCCCACGGCGAATTCGGGGTTGACGCCGGCCGGCAGGTGGGCCTCCGTGCCGGGGACTGCCCCTGCCGCCGGAACATGCGCGACGGGTTGCACGAACTGGTTGACCGCGGAGGCGACGTCGCGTGACGGCGCCGGCGCCGCGGCGTCGCCGGCGAACACCGCCGCAGCGGCCATCAACATCGACGCCGCATTCGACGGGTCCGCGGCGGCCTGCTGGATCACCGGCCCGATGCTCTGCACCGCGGGCAGGCCCGGTGCCGTGAGCCCGTCGATCGGCAGCGGCGCCACCGGGTCGGCGTGAGCGACGCCGGTCACGCCGACCGCCAGCAACGCGGTCGATGAACTCACCGCCAGCGCGGTGGTGAGCATCGTCCTGATCGTTGACATGGTTCCCCTCGTGTCGGTTGGGCGGTTATCGGGCTGGGCTGCGCGTCAGGGCAACGCCGACAGCAGCGGTGCCGCGGCGGGTGCTGCCGGCGCCGCGGGTGCTGCGGCCGGTGCCGCAGCACCGCCGGTGGGCAGCAGGTTGGCCAGCGGCGACCCGCCGGGCAGCAGTGAGGCCAGGCTGCCGGGCGCACCGAGGACATCGGTCAGAGCCGACAGCGGGGACGCGGCGGCCGGCGTGTTGACCGGCGGGATCGTTGTCGTGTTGCCCGCCGGCACGGTGCCGGGGGTCGCGGTCACCGTCGGCATTGCCGCCGGCAGCGTTTCGGGCAGTGCGGCCACGGCGCCGGGCAGCGCGTTCACGCTCGGCGGCAACGTCAACGACGCGGTGGCACCGGGCGCGGGAGCCAGCGGTGCGGTGGCGGCGCCCGTCGTCGCGGCGGTGGCAGCCGGCGCGGTGCCCATCAGGTTGGTGAAACCCTGCATGAGCTGCGTCGCGGCCGCCGGATTGGCGGCGAGTTGCTGCAGGAACGACAGGCCGGGCACGGCGGGGGCCGGCGCCGGCGCGGGCGCCGGGGCAGGTTGAGCAGCGGCTCCAGCACTGAGGGCGACGGCAGCCGACACCGCTCCTGCCGCGGCAATCATCGTGGTGGCGAACAGTTTTCGGGTGCGGTGCATGAGATCTCCCAATCGGTGTAGTGGCACGCCTGAACCCGAAGCTAGTCTGTTACTAGAGTTACTCAAGTGACATGAGTGGCATTTATGCAACCGTTACGGACAAGAAGGCAGATGGTGATCGACCGACGGGGTCATCGCTAGAGTCGCAGCCATCGACACCATCGAGGCGGCATCGCACTCACGGTGGGCAGCCCGGCTGTCCGCCGCGGCGCCCGTGCTGCTGATCCTCAGCATCGGCGCGCGACTGGCCTGGACGTACCTGCTGCCCAACGGCGCGAACTTCGTCGATCTGCACGTCTACGTCGGCGGCGCGGCCGCTCTCGACCGCCCCGGCACCCTCTACGACTACGTATACGCCGACCAGACCCCGGATTTCCCGCTGCCGTTCACCTACCCGCCGTTCGCGGCGGTGGTGTTCTATCCGCTGCATCTGCTGCCGTTCGGCCTGGTGGCGTTCCTGTGGTCGATCGGCATCATGGCCGCCCTCTACGGCGTGGTGCGGGTGAGTCAGGGGCTGCTCGGCGAGCCGGGGGACCGACGGATCGCCATGCTGTGGACCGCGGTCGGCATCTGGACCGAACCGCTGCGCAGCACGTTCGACTACGGCCAGGTCAACGTCGTTCTGGTGTTGGCGATCCTGCTCGCGGTACGCAGCAGCCGGTGGTGGCTGTCGGGGCTGCTGGTCGGCCTCGCCGCGGGGATCAAACTGACCCCCGCCGTCGCCGGCCTGTACTTCGCCGGCGCCCGCCGCTGGGCTGCGGTCGCCTGCTCGGCAGTCGTGTTCTTCGCGACCATCGGCGTGTCGGTGCTCGTGGTCGGCGCGCAGGCGCGGTTCTACTTCACCGACCTGCTCGGCGACGCCGGCCGCGTCGGCCCGATCGGCACGTCGTTCAACCAGTCCTGGCGCGGCGGTGTGTCGCGCATCCTCGGCCACGACGCCGGGTACGGTCCCGCCGTGCTGGCGGGTATCGCGGTGACGGCCGTGCTGGCCGCGCTGGCATGGCGGGCGATCGGGGGTGCGCAGGACCGGCTGGGCGGGATCGTGATCGTGTCGCTGTTCGGGCTGCTGCTCTCGCCGATCTCGTGGACGCACCACTGGGTGTGGCTGATCCCGCTGATGATCTGGCTGCTACACGGGCCCCTGCGCGCGGAACTCGGCGCGCGAATCCTCGGGTGGGGATGGCTGGTGCTGACGCTGATCGGCGTGCCGTGGCTGCTCAGCTTCGCCCAGCCGACCATCTGGGAGATCTCCCGGCCCTGGTACCTCGCGTGGGCAGGCCTGATCTACATCGTCGCGACGCTCGCGACGCTGGGCTGGATCGCTAGCGCAGCAGGCCGTCGATCTCCCGGGCCATCGCCACGTCCTTGTCCGTGATCCCGCCCTCCGAGTGCGTGACGAGGGCGAAGGTCACTGTGCGCCAACGGATGTCGATGTCGGGATGATGGTCGGCAGCTTCTGCGTGCTCGGCCACCCGCCGGACGGCGTCGATGCCGTCGAGAAAGGCGGGGAATTCCACGCTGCGGCGTAGCGCACCGTCGGCGCGCTCCCAGCCGTCGAGTTCGGGCAGGACAGCATCGACATCGTCGTCTGATAACACGGCCATACCTGCGACGGTATACCGTGCCAGCTCATGTCGACCCAGATCGTCGTCGCCGGCGCGCTGATCGAGCAGGGCAGGCTGTTGGTCGCACAGCGGGACCGCCCGCCCGAACTGGCCGGATGCTGGGAGCTGCCCGGCGGCAAGGTCGGCTCCGGCGAGGCCGATGCACAGGCGCTGCGACGAGAGTTGTTGGAGGAGTTGGGTATCGACGTACGCGTCGGTGACAGACTCGGGAGTGACATCGCCCTGGGCCCGGCGGTGACACTGCGGGCCTACCTGGTCACGCGCATGAGCGGAGAGCCCCACCCGCACGATCACCGCGCTTTGCGGTGGGTCGGCGCATCGGACATCGACAATCTGAACTGGGTTCCTGCCGATCGCGCGTGGCTGCCCGACCTGGCCGCACTGCTGCATCGGTGACGGGGGCTCAGCGGATGAACACGCCGGCATCGACCGCTGCGAGCGTCGCCTGTGTCGCGCGGTCGGCGTCGTCGGCGTCGGGTGCCCCGTTGCCCGTCATCAGGCGGTAGTAGAGCGGCGCGGACAGGTAGCGGATGACCTCGTCGGGATCGGTGCCCTGGGGGGCCTCCCCTCGGGAGATCGCGTCGGAGACCACGGGGGCGAACACGTCGGTGCGCGTTCGATAGAACCGGGCGAGAGCCGTCGCCGTCTCGCCGTTGCAGGTCGCCGCCGCGATGATCGCCGCGAACAGGCGCCCCTGTCGCGGGTCGGCCAGCGTGCGTTGGATCAGCCGGGCAATGCTGAGCAGGTCCCCGGTCAAAGTGCCCGTCACGGGTCGCGGCGACGACGTCTCCGCCATGTCCGCGAGCACCTCGGTCACCAACGCCGACACCGTGCCCCAGCGTCGGTACACCGTCGACTTACTGACGCCCGAGCGCCGCGCGACGTCGGTGAGATCCACCCCCTCCAGGCCGCCGGCCACCAGCAGATCGGCCGTCGCCTCGAGGACGGCTGCCCGCACGTGTGCCGTCCGGCCTCCCGGGCGTTGAGGTGCCATCCGGACATCTTAACGAGACATGAGTCGCATTAAGGCTGCAGAAGCGCTATGTTGTCTTAACGAGAACAAAGTCTCATTAAGGAGTCTCCGTGGAATATCGTAGGGTGGGCGGTTCCGGCCTCGTCGTCTCTGAACTCGCCTTCGGCGCAGCCACTTTCGGCGGTGACGAGTTCTTCGGCGCGTGGGGCGACCCGGACGTGGACGAGGCCCGTCGAATGGTGGACATCTGTCTCGACGCCGGCATCACGGTGTTCGACACCGCCGACGTCTACTCGGCCGGGCGATCCGAGGAGATGCTGGGACAGGCCTTGGCGGGTCGGCGAGACGATGTGGTGATCTCGACGAAGGCGGCACTGCCGACCGGCGACGGTCCGGCAGATGCCGGAACGTCGCGGACGCGACTGATCGCTGCCGTGGAGGGGGCTCTGCGACGGCTGGGCACCGACCGGATCGACCTCTTCCAGCTACACGGGTTCGACGCGTACACCCCCGTCGAGGAGGTCGTCGACACCCTCGACGATCTGGTCCGCCAGGGCAAGATCCGCTACAGCGGAGTGTCGAACTTCGCGGGATGGCAACTGATGAAGGCACTTTCGGCTGCAGATGCGGCGCGCAAGCCGCGCCATGTCGCCCACCAGGTGTACTACTCACTGATCGGCCGCGACTACGAGTGGGAACTGATGCCGCTCGGCCTCGATCAGGGCGTGGGTGCCCTGGTCTGGAGTCCACTCGGGTGGGGCCGGCTGACCGGACGGATCCGCCGCAACTCGCCGATGCCCTCACGGAGTCGTCTCCACACGACGGCCGATGCGGGACCGCCGGTGGACGACGACCTGCTGTACGACGTGGTCGATGAACTCGATGCGATCGCCGGCGAGACCGGGAAGACCGTTCCGCAGGTCGCACTGAACTGGGTGCTGCGCCGTCCGACCGTCGCCTCGGTCATCGTCGGCGCACGCGATGCCCGACAGCTCGAGGAGAACCTCGGTGCCGTCGGGTGGTCGCTGAGCCCCGACCAGATCGCACGCCTCGACGCGGTCAGCGCGCGCGAACAGCCGTACCCGCACTTCCCGTATCACCGCCAGGAGGGTTTCGCCCGTATCAACCCCCCGCTGTTCCCGATGACCCCCTGACGCCGGGGTTATTCCGGGGCGCGCATGGTTCCGCCGGGGGACCGGTCGAAGGCGCGCAACCCGATCGCGAACGCGGTCTGATCGTCGAACCGCAGCGGGTCGCGGCCGGTGATCTCGCGGATCCGCGCCAGTCGGTGGCGCACGGTGTTGGTGTGCAGGAACAGCTCACGGGCAGTCTCCGACAGCGAACCGTTGGCCGCCAGGAACGTGCGCAGGGTCCGCACGTGCTGGGTGCCGCGGTCGCGATCGAGCCGGTTCAGCGGCTCGATCAACTGGGTGACGAACGGCATCAGCTGCGCACGCGGCAGCTGCTCGATCAGGCTGGTGAGCGTGCTGAGCTGATCGGGTCCGATGCTGCCGCCGTGCTGATGGGCCAGGCTCAACGCGATTCGCGACTGCGTGATCGCGGGGCCCAGTTCGGGGATCGGCACGTCCGCCGAACGGCCCGAGGGCAACGAGAGCGTCTCAGAGGTCGGGTCGTCGGGTCCGGCGTCGTGCAGCACCAGACACACATCGGAGGCATCGCCGACGACGGCGTCGGGAAACGCCAGGGACAACAGAGCGCCGGCGCCGCCCGGCCAGGCGGACACCCGCACCGTCGCCGACGGCGGGTGGGGCCAGCCCACGAGCTGGCTCAGCGCATCGGGAAGCAGCATCCGGCGTTCGACCAGCGAGAGCAGCTGGCCGACGCGCTCCCGGGCCAGGGCGGCCTCGATGTCGTGCTCGCTCTGCGCGGCCTGCGCGAAGCGGGCGATCGTGTCGAGCAGTGCCGGGTCGGGCGGCGAGCCGCGACCGATCCAGATCAACGCTCCCAGGTCGGGGATGGTGACCGAGGCCTCGGTGTGGCCGTCGTCGACCGGCAGGCGGTCCTGGTCCGCGTCGAGGATGAAGTAGCAGCCCAGGATGTCCCCCGCCCGGTCGAGCAGCGAGCGGACCGGTTCGCGCCTGCGCAGTGCCGACATCAGCTCGGGTACCAGGGCAGTGGTCGCGCGGGCGACGGCGAGTTCGGTGCCGAGCCGGTGGTCGGCCACGAAGCGGCTGACGGTCTCGAAGGGCACGTCTCGCGGTGCGATGACCACAGGAAGGCCGTGCGCACGGCACCCGGCCAGCAGCTCGGCCGGAACGACGTCGTGCCCGTCTCCGGTGCCGAAGCACACGCCCGCCGCGTGGGAGCGGGCCAGTGCGTCCGCGAAGACCTGGCAATCCTGCGGGGTGTGCAGCGACAGACCCACGGTGCACACCAGTTCCCCGCCCTGGAGATACCGCGACGGGTCCCGGATCTCGGTCGTGTGCACCCAGCTGATGGCGCGGTCCAGGTTCTGCGGCGCGCCCGGCGGCTCGTGCAGGCCGAGCGCTGAATCGGCCAACAGGTCGCGCACCGTGGGCTCCACCGCGTCCGCGGCCCGCGGGTCGGTCATGGGCCGAGCGTAACGCCGCCGACACATCGAGGCCTGCCAGACATTGTGCGATCGCCCAACGCTGCGTGCCGCAGAGGGTGCAATCGGTGCGTTTTCGGCGCGACGAGTGGTGATCCCGACAACGCAGACCCATAGTTCTCCCAACCGCCATCAGATGGGAGCAGTCATGTCGTCACCGGTCGACAGCGTCGATTCGCCGTACGTGCTGCGGCGCGAGTTCTCACTCTGGTCCGCGTTCGCCTTCGCGTTCGCGTTCATTTCTCCGATCGTGGCCCTCTACGGCATCTTCGGGTTGGCGCTGACCGCGGCGGGCCCGAGCTTCTGGTGGGGGTTCCTGCTGGTGTTCGGCGGGCAGCTGCTCGTGGCATTCGTGTTCGCGACCCTCGTTTCCCGCTGGCCGCTGGAAGGTTCCATCTATCAGTGGTCGCGCCGGCTGATGGGGACCGGCTACGGCTGGTTCGCCGGCTGGTTCTACATGTGGACGCTGGTGATCGCGATGGCGACCGTCGCGTTGGGGGCGGCCGGATTTATCGCCAACATCGCCGGCGTCGAGGCGCCGTCGGGTGGTCTGCGTGCCGGAATCGCGGTGGTGATCCTCGTGTGCGGCACGGTGATCAACCTGATCGGTCGCGGCGCGCTCAAGGTGTTCATGACCGCCAGCATCGTCGCCGAGGTGCTCGGCTCGATCGGTCTGGGTACCTGGCTACTGCTGTTCCATCGCAACAACTCGCTGTCGGTGCTCTTCGACGGTGGCGGCAGCGGAGCCGACACCTGGTCCTATCTGTCGGGGCCGTTCCTGATCGCGGTCGCGTTCATCGGCTTTTCGTTCGTCGGCTTCGAAAGCGCGGGCGCGATCGCCGAGGAGGTGCACGAGCCTCGCCGCGACCTGCCCAAGGCGGTCCTGTTCTCGCTGACGTTCATCGCGCTGGTCGTCGGCTACTCGAGCCTGGCGATCATCCTCGCGATCCCCGACATCGACGCGGTGACAGCGGGTTCGGTGGCCGACCCGGTCTACGACACCCTGACCGCCGCGCTGGGTGCGGGCATCGCCAAACCGGTGGAGGTGCTGTTCGTCATCGGCTTCCTCGCCAGCTTCCTGGCCCTGCAGACCGCGGCGTCGCGCGTCATCTGGGCCTACGCCCGCGACGGCGCGCTGCCCGCATCGGGTGTACTGGCCCGCCTCGGCGGGGCCAACCGGATGCCGGTCGCGGCGATCGCCGTGACCACCGTCGTCGGCGGTGCGCTGTTCGGTCTGTCGATCGTCGCCGGTGACATCTACTCCCTGATGGTCAATTTCACCACCGGCGGCTTCTATCTGGCGTTCCTCTTCCCGCTCGTCGGATTCCTGGTCGTGCTCATCCGCCGCACCTGGACCGCGCCGTCGTTCTCGCTCGGCCGGCTGGCGCTTCCCGTGGCGGTGGTGGCGGTGGTGTGGGCGGTGCTGCAGATGCTGAACATCTCCTGGCCCCGTGCGGTCTACGACCAGCGCTACCTCGACTGGTCGGTGTGGATCGGGGTGCTCGTGCTCGCGCTGCTGGGTGCCGCGATCTTCGCCGCGGTGCGCTCTCGCATCGTCGCGGTCAGCGTCATCGAGGACGCCGAAGCCCTCGACGAGCGCGCCGACGAGGCGCGGCGGTTCCGGCAGTGAGCGACCGCGGGACCGCGATCGTCACCGGGGCCGCCAGTGGTATCGGCGCAGCGGTCGTCGAGGCCCTGCGGGCGCGCGGATTCGCCGTCTCGGGTGTCGATCTCGTCGATGCGACCGGCGTGGACCTCGCGGTCCGTGCCGATGTGTCCGACCGCGCGGCACTCGCATCGGCCGTCGACGAGGTGCGTACACATCTGGGGCCGGTGGCGGCGGCCGTCAGCGTCGCCGGGCACTACGCGATGGCGCCGGTCGAGGAGATCACTGCGGTGGCGTGGCGTCGGATGCTGCGGGTGCACCTGGGCGGCTTCGTGAATCTCGCGCGGTCGTGCCTGGCCGACCTGGAGGCGACTCAGGGCGCTCTGGTGGCGATCGCGAGCGAACTCGCCGTCGGGGGAGGCGATCAGGACGCGCACTACGCCGCCGCCAAGGGAGCTCTGCTGGGAGCGGTGCGCAGCCTCGCCGCCGAGGTGGCGCCGGTGGGCGTGCGGGTGAACGCCGTCGCACCGGGACCCACCGACACACCCCTGCTCTCGGCTGATTCCCCTTGGCGGGCAGTCGAATACCTCAGCACACTGCCGCTGCGCAGGCTGGTGTTGCCGCACGAGGTCGCCCGATGCGTGGAGTACCTGGTGTGCGACGCGGGGTTCAGCGTCGGTGACGTGGTCAACGTGAACTCGGGAGCGGTGATATGACGACGTCTCTGACCGGCCGCGTCGCGCTGGTCACCGGTGCCGGGCAAGGCATGGGTGTCGCGCATGCCCGGCGGCTGGCAGATGCCGGCGCCACCGTGGCCGTCAACGATCTGCGGGACACCGCCGAGCTCAGCGAATTGGCAAGCAGTATCGGCGGATCCGCGGTACCCGGTGACGTCTCCGATCCGGCCGAGTGCGTGCGCATCTCTGATGCCGTCGTCCACACGGCCGGCCGACTGGACGTACTCGTCGCCAACCACGCCTACATGACGATGGCGCCGCTGCTCGACCACGACGACGCGGACTGGTGGAAGGTCGTCGACACCAATCTCGGCGGCACCTTCTTCCTGATCCAAGCGGTGCTGCCGCACATGCGCAGGCGAGGTGAGGGCCGCATCGTCGTGATCACCAGCGAATGGGGTGTCACGGGCTGGCCCGAGGCGACGGCATACGCGGCGTCCAAGGCGGGACTGATCTCGCTGGTTAAGACACTCGGACGAGAGCTGGCCCCCGAGGGCATCATCGTCAACGCTGTCGCGCCGGGCGTCATCGACACCCCGCAACTGGAGGTCGACGCCGCCGCAGCGGGGGTGGACCTGGCCACCGTGCACGCCCGGTACGCCAGCGCGATCCCGTTGGGGCGCATCGGAACTGCCGACGAGATCGCGGCGGCGGTGGAACTGCTCGCCGACTTCG
Source organism: Mycolicibacterium sp. 018/SC-01/001 (assembly GCF_007096635.1). Taxonomy (GTDB): domain Bacteria; phylum Actinomycetota; class Actinomycetes; order Mycobacteriales; family Mycobacteriaceae; genus Mycobacterium. The sequence goes on along the minus strand of NZ_VKAA01000022.1, from coordinate 103,336 downwards.
AGGTCGCCGCCGTCGTCGGACAGGCGGTGTCCTGCAACGGTGGATCGACCCGCACACGGGTGTGAGAGGAGAACACACGATGGCGCAGGGATCTCATGTGCACACCCCCAGCGGCACCCTGGGACAGGTCGACGCCCAGCAGGTGCCCCGCTACGCCGGTCTGGGCACGTTCGCGCGGCTGCCGCTGCTCCACGAGGTGACGCGTTACGACATCGCGGTGGCGGGTGTGCCGTTCGACAGCGGTGTGACCTACCGCCCCGGAGCACGATTCGGCCCCGCCGCGATCCGGCAGGCGTCGCGGTTGCTCAAGCCGTATCACCCGGCGCTCGACGTGGCTCCGTTCACCGCCGCCCAGGTGGTCGACGCCGGCGACATCGCCGCCAACCCGTTCGACATCTCCGCCGCAGTCGACCAGATCCGCACCGGCGTGGCCGAATTGCTCGTCGAGGACGGTCAGCGGGTGGTGCTCCTCGGCGGAGACCACACGATCGCCCTGCCGGCGCTGCAGGCACTGCATGCGGTCCACGGACCGCTTGCGCTCGTGCACTTCGACGCCCATCTCGACACGTGGGACACCTACTTCGGGGCGCCGTGCACCCACGGCACACCGTTCCGTCGCGCCGCCGAGCAGGGCCTGCTGGTCAAGGACAGGTCGGCACACGTCGGGATTCGCGGATCGCTGTACGACCGCGCCGATCTGCTCGACGACGCCGAGCTGGGCTTCACCGTGGTGCACTGCCGCGACATCGACCGCATCGGCGTCGACGGCACGATCGAGAGGGTCCTGGAGCGGGTGGGCGACCACCCGGTGTACGTGTCGATCGACATCGATGTCCTCGATCCCGCATTCGCGCCCGGCACCGGCACCCCCGAGATCGGCGGGATGACCAGCCGCGAGCTGGTCGCCGTGCTACGGGCGATGCGCGAGTTGCCCATCGTGGGTGCCGACATCGTCGAGGTGGCGCCGGCCTACGATCACGCCGAGGTGACCGCCGTCGCGGCGGCGAACATCGCCTACGAACTGATCACGTTGATGGCAGGCCGATGACATGAGTGAATTCGCTTGGCCGAGTGGCAAAACGGCGGCTGCGGCGTTCACGTTCGACGTCGATGCCGAATCCGCGGTGCTGTGGGACGCGTCGGGGGACTGGCAGTCGGTGGGTGCGCGGATGAGTGTGATGAGCCATCAGGCGTACGGTCCGCTCGTCGGACTGCCCCGCATCCTGGGCCTGCTGGAGCGGCACCAGATCAGCTCGACGTTCTTCGTCCCCGGCCACACCGCCGACCGCTATCCGGACGCGATCCGCGCGATCGTCGCTGCGGGTCACGAGATCGCTCACCACGGCTATCTGCACGAGCAGCCCACCCAGCTCTCGCTCGAGGGTGAGATCGACGCACTGGACCGCGGTTTGGCGGCACTGGCCGACGTCGCGGGCGTGCGGCCCGTGGGGTATCGGGCACCGATGTGGGACCTGTCGTGGCGCACTCCGGCCCTGCTGCTGGACCGCGGCTTCCTCTACGACTCGAGTCTGATGGACGCCGACCACCCCTACGAGCTCGCCGTGGGTGCCGACGGACATCTGGTCGAGATCCCGATCCAGTGGGCGCTCGACGACTGGGAGCAGTACTGCTTTCTGCCGGAGGTGTCCGGCAGCGGACTCATCGAATCACCGCGCAAGGCACGGGAATTGTGGCAGCTAGAGTTCGACGGGCTGCGCCGGGTCGGCGGTTGCTGGGTGCTGACCAACCATCCGTTCCTCAGCGGAAGACCCTCGCGCGCCGCAGAACTCGACGAGCTGATGGGATATGTCGCCGACCATGCCGACGTGTGGACCACCAGCTTGGGCGAGATCGCGACGCACGTGCGCTCTCTCGGGCTGACGCCGCGCAGCATCAGCCCGCCCGATGTGACGCGCTAGTACCGCAGCCGGTCGTCGAGCACCCGCACCGGGGCATCCCGATGGCGCACCGCGTAGATCGGGTGCAGCAGGCTCGGGTGCTCGCAATGCGGGCATGACATCCGCGGGTCACGGCGCGAGCTGAAGGCCAGATGGTGGCAGGCGGTGCACCGCACCAGATACAGCGCGCCGATCCAATTCATCAGGCCCAGGTAGATCGCGACGACGGCCAGCGTCGCCAGCGCGACGACGAGGGCAACGGTGAGAACTTCGTAGACGGTCATGACGGCCCACCTCCACGAAACACGGCTGACGGACGAGATCGACGGTACGCCGCGAATCTGTGGGTGATCAGGCCTTGCGCGCCCGCTTGAACACCTTCTCCAACTCCTTGCCCCGCAGTCCGTTCCGGCGGGCTCTGTCGACCTTGTGCAGCACGAGCGGGCACCGCTTGCAGCGCGGCTTGCTGCGGCAACACTTCTTCTTGGGGCTGAGCTTCGTGAGCTTGCTGGCCACGTGACGGGTATCTCTCGTTTTCGCGATCGGTGCACCACACTGCGACAATCACGGGCGTGACTGCACGCCCCGACTTCCGCAACGTCGCCATTGTGGCCCACGTCGACCACGGCAAGACCACCCTGGTCGACGCGATGCTGCGTCAATCCGGGGCGTTGACGCACCGCGGTGACGACGCGATCGAACGGCTGATGGACTCCGGTGACCTGGAGAAGGAAAAGGGCATCACGATCCTCGCCAAGAACACCGCGGTGCATCGCCACCACCCCGACGGCTCGATGACCGTGATCAACGTCATCGACACTCCCGGCCACGCCGACTTCGGCGGTGAGGTGGAACGCGGCCTGTCGATGGTCGACGGTGTGGTGCTGCTCGTCGACGCGTCCGAGGGCCCGCTGCCCCAGACCCGGTTCGTGCTGCGCAAGGCCCTGGCCGCGCATCTGCCCGTGATCCTGGTGGTCAACAAGACCGACCGGCCCGACGCCCGCATCGCCGAGGTCGTCGAAGAGAGCCACGACCTGCTGCTCGACGTCGCCTCCGACCTCGACGAGGACGCCCAGGCCGCCGCCGAGAAAGCGCTCGACCTGCCCACGCTGTACGCGTCGGGGCGCGCGGGCATCGCCAGCACCACCGCCCCCGCCAACGGCGAGAACCCGGACGGGGAGAACCTCGACCCGCTGTTCGACGTGCTGCTCGAGCACATCCCGCCGCCGCAGGGCGATCCCGAGGCGCCACTGCAGGCGCTCGTCACCAACCTCGACGCATCGGCGTTCCTGGGCCGGCTCGCGCTGATCCGCATCTATAAGGGCCGGATCAAGAAGGGCCAGCAGGTCGCATGGATGCGTGAGGTCGACGGCCACCCCGTCATCACGAACGCGAAGATCACCGAGCTGCTGGTCACCGTCGGCGTCGAGCGCACGGCGACCGACGAGGCCGTCGCCGGCGACATCGTCGCGGTGGCCGGTATCCCGGAGATCATGATCGGTGACACGCTGGCCGATCCCGACCACGCGCACGCGCTGCCCCGCATCAGCGTCGACGAGCCCGCCATCTCGGTCACGATCGGCACCAACACCTCACCGATCGCGGGCAAGGTGTCCGGGCACAAGCTGACCGCCCGCATGGTCAAGAACCGGCTGGACTCCGAACTCGTCGGCAACGTGTCCATCAAGGTCGTCGACATCGGCCGCCCCGACGCCTGGGAGGTGCAGGGCCGCGGTGAGCTCGCGCTCGCGGTGCTGGTCGAGCAGATGCGCCGCGAGGGCTTCGAACTGACCGTCGGCAAGCCGCAGGTGGTCACCCGCATGGTCGACGGCAAGCTGCACGAGCCGTTCGAGGCCATGACGATCGACTGCCCCGAGGAGTTCGTCGGCGCGATCACGCAGCTGATGGCTGCCCGCAAGGGCCGCATGGAGGAGATGACCAACCACGCCGCCGGATGGGTGCGGATGGACTTCATCGTCCCCAGCCGCGGCCTGATCGGCTTCCGCACCGACTTCCTGACCCTGACCCGCGGCACCGGCATCGCCAACGCGGTGTTCGACGGGTACCGGCCGTGGGCCGGCGAAATCCGCGCCCGCCACACCGGTTCGCTGGTGTCCGACCGGTCCGGCCAGATCACCCCGTTCGCGATGATCCAGCTCGCCGACCGCGGGCAGTTCTTCGTCGAGCCCGGCCAGGAGACCTACGAAGGCCAGGTCGTGGGCATCAACCCCCGCGCCGAGGACCTCGACATCAACATCACCCGCGAGAAGAAGCTGACCAACATGCGGTCGTCGACGGCCGACGTGATGGAGACGCTGGCCCGGCCGCTGGAACTCGACCTGGAAAAGGCGATGGAGTTCTGCGCCGAGGACGAGTGCGTCGAGGTGACCCCGGAGATCGTGCGGGTGCGCAAGGTGGAGCTGACCGCGTCGCTGCGGGCGCGCGCCAAGGCACGGGCCAAGCAGCAGGCCAACCAGCAGGCCAGCCAGCAGGCCGGGGTGTAGGGCACGCGCGTCGTTACCCTGTACAGCGTGCCGATGACCGTCCGCAAAGTTCTGTGCTGCGCGGCCGCGGTGTTGGTGCTGGCGTCGGGCTGCACGGTGAGCCCGCCACCCGCACCGCAGAGCACCGACACCACGAAGTCCACGGCGCCGCCGCCGGCCAAGGCGACGCAGATCATCATGGCGATCGATTCGATCGGTCCCGGCTTTAACGCCCACCTGGTGTCCGACCAGAGCCCGGTCAATGCGGCGATCAGCTCCCTGGTGCTGCCGAGCACGTTCCGGCCCATCCCCGACTCCCGCACCCCGACCGGCTCCCGGTGGGAGATGGACCCGACGCTGCTGGACTCGGCAGAGGTGACCAGCCAGGATCCGTTCACGGTCACCTACAAGATCCGGCCCGAGGCGCAGTGGACGGACAACGCGCCGATCGGCGCCGACGACTTCTGGTACCTGTGGCGGCAGATGGTCAGCGAGCCGGGCACGGTCGATCCGGCCGGCTACGACCTCATCACCGGAGTGCAGTCGGTCGAGGGCGGCAAGACAGCGGTGGTGACGTTCTCCCAGCCGTATCCGGCCTGGCGGGAGCTGTTCCACAACATCCTGCCCGCGCACATCGTCAAGGACGTGCCGGGCGGATTCTCCGCGGGGCTGGCGCAGGCGTTGCCGGTGACCGGCGGGCAGTTCCGCGTCGAGAGCATCGATCCGCAGCGCGACGAGATCCTGCTGGCGCGCAACGACCGCTACTGGGGCAAACCGGCCGTGCCCGACCTGATCCTGTTCCGCCGGGGTGGCGCGCCGGCCGCGCTGGCCGATTCGATCCGCAACGGTGACACGCAGGTCGCCCAGGTGCACGGCGGATCTGCGGTGTTCGCCCAGCTCTCGGCCATCCCCGATGTGCGGACCGCGCGGATCGTCACCCCGCGCGTCATGCAGCTGACGCTGCGGGCCCAACGTCCCGCGCTCGCCGACGCGCAGGTACGCAAGGCAGTTCTCGGCCTGCTCGACGTCGACCTGCTGGCCGCCGTCGGAGCCGGTGACGACAACACCGTGACCCTGGCGCAGGCTCAGGTGCGGTCACCGTCGGACCCGGGCTACGTGCCGACGGCCCCGCCGGCGATGACGCGCGACGAGGCGATGGGGTTGCTCGGGGCGGCCGGCTACGAGGTCCGACCCGCCTCGACGCCGACGTCCACACCGCCGCCGCCCGCCACGCCGGAGAACGACCGCGGCCAGCTGGTCAAGGACGGCCAGCCGCTGACGCTGGTGCTCGGTGTGGCCGCCAACGACCCGACGTCGGTCGCCGTGGCCAACACGGCAGCTGACCAGTTGCGCAGTGTCGGAATCGCCGCGTCGGTGTCGGCGCTCGATCCGGTGACGCTCTACGGGGAGGCGCTGACCGACAACACCGTCGACGCCGTCGTCGGCTGGCACCAGGCCGGGGGCGATCTGGCCACCGCGCTGGCCTCGCGGTTCGGGTGTCCGGCGCTGGAGGCGACGGCCATCCCGACCACCGCGCCGAGCCCGTCGGACACGCCGGCGCCGACGAGCACGACCACCCCGGCACCCCTCCCGCCGTCGACGGTCGCCACCTCGACGCCTGCGCCGGCCCCCGAGACCGGTCAGCTCGTCCAGGCGCCGAGCAACATCACCGGCATCTGCGATCGCGGACTCCAGCCCCAAATCGACGCCGCCCTGCAGGGCACCGCCGACATCGGCCAGGTGATCGACGACGTCGAGCCGCGGCTGTGGGACATGGCAACGGTGTTGCCCATCCTGCAGGACACCACGATCGTCGCCGCGGGTCCGAGCGTGCAGGGGGTCAGCCTGACCGGTGCGGTGCCGGTCGGCATCGTCGGTGACGCCGGTCAGTGGGTCAAGCTGCCCCAGTAGGTCTGCGCAGCCGCGTCAGGCCGTGCGCGGTGGACGCGGCGAGCGCGAACACGGCCAGCAGCCACACCGGTGGGCGGGCCAGTTCCCAGACGAACAGCGCCGCGAACAGCGGTGAGCGCTGCGTGATCGCCAACACCCCGGCCGCGCACGTCAGTGACACCGCCGGCACGTCCAGCGCCAGGCCGGCCCACGCGTTGAGCGCCAACGCCACCACCGAACCGGCCGCCGCGCCCGTCGCCAGCGCCGGGGTCAGGAGCCCGCCGACCGCCCCGGCCCGCAGGAACGCCGCCGACAGCAGCGGTTTGAGCACCAGGATGGCCGCCGCGGCGCCCAGCGTGAGCCCGCTGTCGACGCTGACCTCCAGCACGCTGCGGCCGTTGCCGGGTAGCTCGGGCAGCCAGATCGAACACACCCCGGTCAGCAGGCCGGCCGCGGCGACGGCCGGGATCAGGGCCGGCGACGTGGCGATCGGCTTTGCGGCGGTCACGCGCGTGAAGGCCAGCCCGACTGCCAGGGCCAGCGGCGCGAGCGCCACGGCCAGCACGGCGAACAGAGGCGAGAGCCCGGCCGCCGGCCAGGTCAAAGGATGCTCCAGGTGCGTCACCGGGGCCGCGACCGCGACCGCCAGGCTCGACGTGATCAGCGCCGTGCCGACCGCACGAGGATGCCAGGTACGCAACAGGATTCGCGTCGCGAACAGCGCGCCGCCCAACGGCACGCTGTAGACCGCCCCGAGCCCCGCCCCGGCCGCGCACGCGAGCAGTATCCGTCGGTCCTCGGCCGTGAGCGCCCACCGCGACGTGCCCAGATCGCCCCAGGCGACGGCGAGTTGCCGAGGCGCGCCCTCGCGGCCCAGCGACGCTCCCGACCCGACGAGAAGCACCTGCAGGGCGGCGTCGCCGGTGAGCGCCAGCCGTCGCACCGGGCGCTCCCCGGCGAGCACCGCGGACACCGCGGGCACGCGGGTGCGCCGCCGCAGCAGCCACCAGCCCCAGCCGGCCAGCGCGCCGCCGACCATCGGACCCAGCGCCCGTCGCCACGGTCCGCTGTTCTCGACGCCGGTGAGCAGCGTGCCGAAGCTGTAGCGATACGTGATGTGCTCGACGGCGTGCAGCAGCAGCGTCGTCGCGGCTCCGGCGACACCGGCGAGCAGGCCGATCACCACGATCGCGCAACCGAACTCGAGACCGCGGCGGGACACCAGGGGAATCTAAGCCACACCTCGCGTCAGGGGCGCAGCGGCGAGCGGGCAAGCTGAGCGCATGGAGACGCCGCGGCTGCTGTTCGTCCACGCCCACCCCGACGACGAGACCCTGACCACCGGCGGCACGATCGCGCACTACTGTGCCCGCGGCGCTCAGGTACAGGTGCTGACCTGCACCTTGGGTGAGGAGGGCGAGGTGATCGGCGAGCAGTGGGCGCAGCTGGCCGTCGACGCGGCCGACCAGCTCGGCGGGTACCGGATCGCGGAACTGAGCGCGGCGCTGGCCGCGCTCGGGGTGGACGGGCCCCGCTACCTCGGCGGCGCAGGCCGCTGGCGGGACTCCGGCATGGCGGGCACCCCCGCCCGGCACCGGCAGCGTTTCGTCGACGGTGACCTCGACGAACAGACCGCGGTGATGGCGGCGGTGATCGACGAGATGCGCCCGCACGTCGTCGTCACCTACGACCCGCAGGGCGGGTACGGCCACCCCGACCACATCCACGCCCACCGGATCACGACCGCGGGCGTCGCCGCAGCGCAGTGGCAGGTGCCCAAGGTGTACTGGAACGTCATGTCGCAGAACGCGATTCGTGACGGTCTCGCCGCGCTGTCCGGCCTTCCGGCGCACTGGATCACCCTCGACGCCGACGCGCTGCCGCTCATCGGGTTCGCCGACGACGCCATCGACGCCGCGCTCGACGTCAGCGCGCAGCTACCTGCCAAGCTGACCGCGCTCCGTGCGCATGCGACGCAGGTCCAGGTGGCCCCCGACGGGAACTCGATGGCGCTGTCCAACAACGTCGCGCTGCCGGTGCCGGCCGTGGAGCACTACGTGCTGGTGCAGGGAGAGGCGGGGGAGCGCGACGAGCGGGGCTGGGAAACCGATCTGCTCGCCGGCCTGAGTGTGGGGTGAGCCCGGGCCCGACGGGGTACGCTGCCCTGGTCTGCCCCACGCGCGGAAGGGAAGCTCATGGATCCGGATCTCGATCCCAACCTGCAGCACTGGCAGGACCGCCTCGACAACTTCCAGTGGGTCGTCGGCTCCCTGGTCTCCGTGCTCGACAGCATCCCGACCTGAGTTCGGCGACCCCGCCGGCGTCCGACCGGCTGCGCGGCCTGGTGCTCGCCGTGCTCACCCTCGACGGCGTGCTGTCCGCGCTCATGGGTGTGTTCTTCCTGCCGCTGCGCATCGGCGGCGTGCCCGTCCCGGTCAGTGCGGTGCTCAGCGGAGCGATCAACGTCGCGCTGGTGTGGGTCGCGATGCAGTGGACCACGTCGACGCGGGTCGCGGCGGCGCCGCTGTGGGCGTGGCTGGTGACCGTACTGCTGTGCACGTTCGGTGGTCCCGGCGACGACATCGTGTTCGGCGGTGTGGGCGTGATGGAGTACGCATCGGTGCTGCTCATCGCCGTCGGTGCAGTGCCGGCCGGCTGGCTGCTGACCCGGCGCCGGGCCGCGTCTGCGCGAACCGGGGCGCGTCCCGCCCCGACGCGCCGTTGACTACTGTGACCCCTATGCCAGGCGCCTCGGTTTCAGAATGTGAGACACGCGGATGATCGGCGACCGCGCCGGAGTTATGCGGAAGTGGCTTTGAACTCCCAGCACGGCACCGCTCTGCCCGATCCGAGCCTGCCCCCGGCGTCGACCGCACCGTCCCCGGCCGCTCTGCGCCGGGTGCTGCGACGTGCCCGTGACGGCGTGGCGCTCAACGTCGACGAGGCCGCGATCGCGATGACGGCCCGCGGCGACGACCTGGCTGATCTGTGCGCGAGCGCGGCTCGGGTGCGCGACGCGGGTCTGGAGGCCGCCGGCCGGCGCGGTGCCACCGGCAAGCTGCCGGTCAGCTACTCGCGCAAGGTATTCATCCCGGTCACCCACCTGTGCCGCGACACCTGCCACTACTGCACGTTCGTCACCGTCCCGGGCCGGCTGCGTGCCGCGGGCAAGGGCATGTACATGGAGCCCGACGAGATCCTGGAGGTCGCGCGGCGCGGCGCCGAATTGGGCTGCAAGGAAGCGTTGTTCACGCTCGGGGATCGCCCGGAGGAGCGGTGGGACGAGGCTCGGCAGTGGCTCGACGAGCGCGGCTACGACTCCACGCTGGACTACGTACGGGCGATGGCGATCCGCGTGCTCGAAGAGACCGGATTGCTGCCGCACCTGAACCCCGGGGTGATGAGCTGGTCCGAGCTCTCCCGGCTCAAGCCGGTCGCCCCGTCGATGGGCATGATGCTCGAGACGACGTCGCGGCGGCTGTTCGAGACGAAGGGGCTGGCTCACTACGGCAGCCCCGACAAGGACCCGGCGGTGCGGTTGCGCACGCTCGACGACGCGGGCCGGCTGTCCATCCCGTTCACCACCGGGCTGCTGGTCGGCATCGGCGAGACACTCACCGAACGGGCCGAGACCATCCACGCCATTCGTCGCTCGCACCGCGAGTTCGGGCACGTGCAGGAAGTGATCGTGCAGAACTTCCGGGCCAAGGACCACACCGCGATGGCCTCGGTGCCCGACGCCGGCATCGACGACTTCCTGGCGACGATCGCCGTGACGCGGCTGGTGATGGGTCCGAAGATGCGCATCCAGGCCCCGCCGAACCTGGTGTCGCGCCAGGAGTGCCTGGCGCTGATCGGCGCGGGTGTCGACGACTGGGGCGGCGTCTCTCCGTTGACCCCGGACCACGTCAACCCCGAACGGCCGTGGCCCGCGCTCGACGAGCTGGCCGCGGTGACCGCCGAAGCCGGTTACGACCTGGTGCAGCGGCTGACCGCGCAACCGCAGTACGTGCAGGCCGGGGCGGCGTGGATCGATCCGCGCGTGGCGGGCCACGTCGAGGCGCTGGCCGATCCCGACACCGGCTACGCCCGCGACGTCAACCCGGTCGGACGGCCGTGGCAGGAACCCGACGAGGCCAGCGAATCGCTGGGCCGCATCGACCTGCACGCCGCGATCGACAGTGAGGGGCGGCGCACCGAAACGCGCAGCGATCTGGGCAGCGCGTTCGGCGACTGGGAGTCGATCCGCGCCAAGGTCAGCGAGCTGACCGCGCGGGCGCCCGAGCGCATCGACACCGACGTGCTGGCCGCGTTGCGCGCCGCCGAGCGCGATCCGGCGGGCTGCTCCGACGACGAGTACCTGGCGCTGGCCACCGCCGACGGCCCGGCTCTCGAGGCCGTCACCGCCTTCGCCGATGGGCTGCGCCGTGATGTCGTCGGCGACGACGTCACGTTCGTCGTCAACCGGAACATCAACTTCACCAACATCTGTTACACCGGCTGCCGTTTCTGCGCGTTCGCCCAGCGCAAGGGCGACGCCGATGCGTTCTCGCTGTCGACCGCCGAGGTCGCCGACCGGGCGTGGGAGGCGCATGTCGCCGGTGCGACCGAGGTGTGCATGCAGGGCGGTATCGATCCCGAGCTGCCGGTCACCGGTTACGCCGACCTGGTGCGGGCGGTCAAGGCGCGGGTGCCGTCGATGCATGTGCACGCGTTCTCGCCGATGGAGATCGCCAACGGCGTGACCCGCGCGGGGACGTCGATCCGGGACTGGCTGACCGCGCTGCGGGAGGCGGGTCTGGACACCATCCCGGGAACGGCCGCCGAGATCCTCGACGACGAGGTGCGCTGGGTGCTGACGAAGGGCAAGCTGCCGACCCCGATGTGGATCGAGGTCATCACGACCGCCCACGAGGTGGGGCTGCGGTCGAGCTCGACGATGATGTACGGGCATGTGGAGCAGCCGCGGCACTGGGTCGGGCACCTGAACGTGTTGCGCGACATCCAGGACCGCACAGGCGGTTTCACCGAGTTCGTGCCGCTGCCGTTCGTGCACCAGTCCTCGCCGCTGTATCTGGCGGGCGGCTCGCGGCCGGGGCCCACCCATCGGGACAACCGCGCGGTGCACGCGCTGGCGCGAATCATGTTGCACGGCAGGATCTCCAACATCCAGACCTCCTGGGTCAAGCTCGGTGTCGAGCGCACCCAGGTGATGTTGACCGGCGGCGCCAACGATCTCGGCGGCACGCTGATGGAGGAGACGATCTCACGAATGGCGGGCTCGGAGAACGGCTCGGCCAAGACCGTCGCCGAACTCGTCGCGATCGCCGAGGGCATCGGGCGCCCCGCCCGCCAGCGCTCGACTGACTACAGCCCGCTGGCCGCCTAGCCTCCTGCAGGCCTGGTATCAACGGTGGGGTGAAGCTGCGACGGATGCTGGTCGACGATCGCCTCGAGGTGCAGGCTCTGGATTCCGGCGGGAGCTGGCAGGCCGGCCCCGACACCGACGCACTCGGCGGCCGGGTGTTCGATCGCGACTGGGAGCTGGCATCCGCACGGCGCCACCACGACGCATCGGGTGCGGTGCTGCCGCTGCAGCCGGTGTCGTTTCGCGACTTCATGGTCTACGAACGGCACGCCATCGACGCCGCCCGTGGACTGGTGCGCCGGTTCCATCCCGGCCAGTCCCGGGCAGCCGGAGTGGTCGAAGCGCTGACCCGCGCACCGTTCCCGCTGTTCAAACCCAAGCCCCTGTTCTACCGGCAGCCCATCTACTACATGTCCAACCACCTGACCTTCGTGCCCAGCGGCACGCCGGTCGCTGTCCCGGACTACTCGCGCGCCCTCGACTTCGAACTCGAGCTCGGCTTCGTGCTGCGCGCACCGCTGCGCGATGCCGACCCGCAGGAGGCGCTCGACGCGATCGGCGCGTTCGTCGTCGTGAACGACTTCAGTGCCCGCGACGTCCAACGCGCCGAGATGGCCACCGGACTCGGCCCGCAGAAGGCCAAGCACTTCGCGTCGTCGATGTCGGCGGTCGCGGTCACCGCCGACGAGATCCTGCCCCGCATCGACAACCTGTCCGGCTCCGTCGCGATCAACGGCGACGTCGTGTCCACCGTCTCGAGCCGGGGCATGAAGTGGACGCTGGGGGAGATGCTCGCGCATGCCTCGTCCAGCGAACAGCTATGGCCCGGTGAGCTTTTCGCGACAGGCACGCTCCCCGGTGGCAGCGGGATGGAAACCGGGCGGTGGTTGCGCCCCGGCGATCACCTCACGCTGAGAATCGACCAGGTCGGTGAGATCAGCCACTCGATCCTGACCTCGTAGCGGGGTTGTGTCGGACGTCACCGGCCCTTCGCCGTTCGGTTTGCGTGCTCGCCCGCGTCTGAAAGGCAGCGACGAAAAATCGAAGGAGTGATCATGGGAGAACTGTCCGACAAGGCTCAAGAGCTCGCCGGCCGTGCGCAGGAGGCGGTGGGTGACGCGACAGGCAACGACGACCTGCGCGCCGACGGCGCCGCCAACCGCGTTGAGGGCGAAGCGAAGCAGAAGGCCGAGCAGGTTCAGAAGAAGGTCGGCGAAGCCGTCGACGAGGTCGGCCAGAAGGTCGGCGACGTGAGGGATGCGGCGGGCGACAAAGCCTCCGAGATCGCCGAATCGGTGCAGGACAAGGCCGGTGATGTGAAGCAGGCCGTCGCGGACAACGCGCCGCAGGTCTCCGGCGCCGTGATCGCCGCGGCGGCCGGCGCGGTGCTCTTCGCCGTGGTGCTGCTGCGCCGCCGGCGCGCCTCATCGAGCACGGGCCGCAAGGCCCGGAAGGGCCGCAAGGTCGCGACCAAGGCGGTCTCGGCCGGGTTGAAGGAAGCCATCAGCCGGTGACGGCACGGGCCGCATCGTCACCGGCGATGCGGCCCGTGTGCACGTCAGGCGTGCTTGAGAGCCTCGATCTCCAGGGCGATGGTGACCTTGTCGCCCACCACAGCGCCACCGGTCTCCAGCGGCATGTCGATGTCGATGCCGAAGTCCTTGCGATTCAGCACAACTGACGCCTCGAATCCGGCGACCTCGCCGTGGCCCATGCCGGGGTTGACACCGTTGAACTCCAGGTCCAGCGAGATCGGCTTGGTGATGCCCTTGAGGGTGAAATCGCCGTCCAGCACGTAGCGGTCCCCGGCTTGCCGGACAGCGGTCGACGCGAACGTCGCGACCGGGTGGTTCTCGACGTCGAAGAAATCGGCCGACTTGAGGTGGGCGTCCCGCTGCTCGTTGTTGGTGTCGACGGAGTCGACGGCGATCTCCGCGCGCACCGACGGGGTGCCGTCCTCGGCGACGGTGATGGTGCCGCTAAACGTGTCGAACCCGCCGCGGACCTTGCTCACGACCAGGTGGCGTACGGAGAAGGTGACCGAGGAGTGGACGGGATCGATGGCCCAGGTGCCGGTCGGCAGGGTGGTGGCAACGGTGCTGGACATGAGGGTTCCTTTCGGCGCGCGCGTCGGACGGTCCGACGATGCACCGCGTGAAACGGACCGCAGTCCGAATTCATTCCGCCGAGGCCGGGCACTGTCGGCGGGTGTGGTTATCGTGCGTCCGTGTCCCTGGCATTCGATGAGCGATTCGCGACCCTCGACCCCTCGGTCTGGACGTCCTCGTACCTGCCGGCGTGGAGTTCTCGGGCTGCCGCCGCCGCGACGTATCGCACCGGTTCCGACGGCCTGGAGCTGAGCATCCCCGTCACGCAGGGGTTGTGGTGCCCCGATCTGCACGACGGCCCGCTGCGGGTCTCGGCGGTGCAGAGCGCCAACCGATCGGGGCCGGTGGGGTCGACGGACGCGCCGCAACCGTTCCGCGACGGCCTCGTGGTCAGGGAGGAGCAGCCGAGAGTGCTCGGGTTCGTGCCGCTGTACGGCACGGTGACGGTCACCTGTTCGGCGGAACTGAGTCCGCGGTCGATGTTCTCGGCGTGGATGGTCGGGCTGGAGGACGAGCCCCGCCGATGTGGCGAGATCTGCCTGATGGAGGTGTTCGGCGACACCGTCGACGACGGTCGCGCCGCCGTCGGACAGGGGATCCACGCGTTCCGCGATCCTGCTCTGCGCGAGGATTTCTCGGCCGACCGGCGCGAGATCGATGTCGCGCAATCGCACGCCTATGCCGTGCACTGGCGGCCGGGCTCGGTGGAGTTCTCCATCGATGGTGTGACCACCCGCAACGCCGATCAGGCCCCCGACTATCCGATGTTCCTGTTCCTCGGGGTGTTCGATTTCCCGGACCGGGACGGTCCGCCGGATCATGTGCCATGTCTGCGCGTCGCATCGCTGACCTACCGACCGCATGCCGGCTGAGCTCTCACTGACGACACCCCGGCCGGGAACAGCGCGCGGAGTTATCTGCGACGTTTAGTATCTGTAACCACGCGCAACCCTTAACTGGGTTCGCGAAGTTAGGGCACACTGACACGCGCGGCCGTCAGGCGGCAGGGATACTTGCCAGGGCCGGTCGCGCTGACCAGCGCGCTCACCGGGTACAGCCCACCGGACAGGTAGTTCGAGAGAACTGAGGAGAAGTTCGTGACGTACACGATTGCCGAGCCCTGCGTCGACGTCAAAGACAAGGCGTGCATCGAGGAGTGCCCCGTCGATTGCATCTACGAGGGCGCCCGGATGCTGTTCATCCACCCCGACGAGTGCGTCGACTGCGGCGCCTGCGAGCCGGTGTGCCCGGTCGAGGCCATCTACTACGAAGACGACGTGCCGGACCAGTGGAGTCAGTACACGCAGATCAACGCCGACTTCTTCAGTGAACTGGGCTCCCCCGGCGGTGCGTCCAAGGTCGGCCAGACCGACAACGATCCGCAGGCCGTCAAAGATCTGCCGCCGCAGGGTGAGGACTGACCTCATCGACGGGACCCGGTCCCGTGCCTGACACCGTCGGTCGCCGGTCGGCCTCGCTACCTGTCTTCCCCTGGGACACGCTGGCCGAGGCCACGGCGGCCGCTCGCGCCCACGCCGGCGGCATCGTCGATCTGTCGGTGGGCACACCGGTCGATCCGGTCGCCCCGCTGATCCGGGAAGCGCTCGCCGCCGCCAGCTCCGCGCCGGGATATCCCACCACCGCGGGCACGGTGGCGCTGCGCGAGGCCGCGGTGGCCGCGCTGCACCGTCGCTACGGCGTCACCGGCCTCACACCCGAGGCCGTGCTCCCGGCGATCGGCACCAAGGAACTGATCGCGTGGTTGCCCACGGTGCTCGGTCTCGGTGACGCCGACACCGTCGTCGTCCCCGAACTCGCCTATCCGACCTACGAGGTCAGCGCGCTGCTCGCCGGCGCGGCTGTCGTCCGCGCCGACTCGCTCACCCAGCTGGGGCCGGCGGTTCCGGCGCTGGTGTACCTGAATTCGCCGAGCAATCCGACCGGCCGGGTGCTCGGGGTCGAGCACCTGCGCAAGGTGGTGGGCTGGGCGCGTGAGCGTGGCGCGCTGATCGCCTCCGACGAGTGCTATCTGGGCCTCGCGTGGGACGCCTCGCCGTTGTCGGTGCTGCACCCCGACGTGTGCGACGGTGACCACACCGGTCTGCTGGCGCTGCACTCGCTGTCGAAGACGTCGTCGCTGGCCGGCTACCGCGCCGGCTTCGTCGCCGGCGATCCCGCGGTCGTCGCCGAGTTGCTCGCAGTGCGCAAGCACGCCGGGATGATGGTGCCGACGCCGATCCAAGCCGCCATGACCGCCGCGCTGGCCGACGACGCGCACGAGAGCGAGCAGCGGGACCGTTACCGGCATCGGCGCGAGCTGCTGCTGCCGGCGCTGCGCAGGGCCGGTTTCACGGTCGACCATTCCGAGGCGGGGCTCTATCTGTGGGCCACCCGCGACGAGCCGGGCCGCGAGACGGTCGGGTGGCTTGCCCAGCGGGGCATTCTCGTCGCGCCCGGGGAGTTCTACGGCCCGCGCGGTGCGCGGCACGTGCGGGTGGCGTTGACCGCGACGGACGAACGCATCGCCGCGGCTGTGGACCGCCTCGCCGCCTGAGGGTCCCGTTGCTCCGGCGACCAGACGCGAACTCGAGCGCGACACGCCGAAAGCAGCTCGAGTTCGTGTCTGGTCGCGGTCAGTTGGTGCGGTCCGCCCAGCCCGGCGGGAGGTCTCCGGGCGCGACCGAGATGACTGTCTCGTCGTCGGCTCCGACGTACTCGAACAGCGTGATCGTCGTGAATTCCGGGACGACGTAGATCGGATACGTCGGGCCCTGCTCGCGGTAGGCCGCCATCTCGTCGAGGTGCTCGTTCTGGAAGCAGACCGTGCGTTCGCCGTGCTGCTCGACCCACTGCGGGAAGAAGATGACGCCGTGCAGGCGCCGCTTGCCCGGGATGACGTTGACGGCCACCGACGTGCCGGTCGGTTCGGTCCACGAGACCTTGTAGTGGCCGTCGTCGAGCGCGACGAGGTCGACCTGCTGATCCTTCACCCAGCGGCCACCGACCATCCCGGAATGGATGCGGTAGTCGATGGTGTGGTCGTTCTTGACGTACATCTCGTAGCGCCAGCCGTTGGCGTACGTGTAGACGAATCGGTGTCCGACGATCCCGGTCAGATCCTGCGCCGGGATCGGGTCGTCGGCGGTGGTCATGGTTGCCTCCTCGGCTGGTTGCGGACCGGGTCCCCATTCCCCACGGGGCGGTCGTTTCAACCGCGTGAGCAGACGCGAACTCGAGCGCGACACGCCGAAAGCAGCTCGAGTTCGTGTCTGGTCGCGATCGAAAGTCACGGCAGGGTGAGTTCGGCTGGAGCGACCGCGGCCAGTGCCGCGCGGCAGGCGCGGATCGCCGGCGTCTGGCTCAGGGCTGTCCTGGTCGCCGTGAACACGATGCGGCGGCGCGCGTCGACGTCGACGACCCGGACGTCGGGGCGGCGCCGCACGCGCATCAGATCGGGCAGGATCGCGACCGCGTTGCCGCTCTCGATCAGCGCGATCTGGGCTTCGAGGTCGTCGGTCTCGAAGCGCACGTCCGGCTCGAAACCCGCACGGCGACAGAGCTGTTCGGCCCAATGGCGCGATGCGGTGCCCGCGGGCTCCATGGTCCACGGCAACTCGGCGGCGTCGGTGACGGTGCGCACCTGCTCCCACGGCTGCCCCGTCGGCGGAACGGCGAGGCGCAGTAGGTCCGAGGTCAGCGGTTCGCGGTCGAGGTGCGGGTACACGCGGGCGGCGTGCTCCGGGTACTCCTCGGCGATGACGAGGTCGAACTCCCGCATCCACGTCTCGTAGAGCGCCTGTTCGGGTTCGCGCTGCGACATCGTCACGCGCAGCCGTGGGTGGTGAGTCGCGAGCTCCGTGAGCATCTGCGGCATGAACGCCGAGGCGGCGGACTGGAACACGGCCAGCCGCACGGTGCCCGACGCCTCGCCGCGGGGCGCGGCGACCTCGGTGGCCGCCCGTTCCAACCGCTCCAGGATGGCCGCCGTGTGTTCGACGAGGACTTCTGCGGCAGGCGTCAGCCGTACCCGCCGGCCCACCTTCTCCAGCAGCGGCACCCCGGCGTCGTGCTCCAGCTTGGCCAGGGCTTGCGACACCGACGACGGGCTCTGGTGCAGCGCCTCGGCGACGTCGGCGATGGTGCCCCGCATGCTGAGTTCCCACAGCAGGCGCAACCGACGGGTGTCGAGGAGATCCGCCCGACGAATCGTCATTGTTGCTTACGCTTTACGTTCACAAAACATCGCTTTATTTTAGGGTTCCGCTGCCGGGATCATGGAGACATGACGCTGATCGACCGTGACGGCCACGACACCGATGTGCTCGACGAGGTCGAGACCCTGGTACGCACCTGGCTCGACGACGCCGCCGGGCACCGGGACAGCGTGGCCGCGCGCCGACTCGCCGACGTGCTGCGGGACCCGGCCGGCCTCGACTTCACCGTCGGCTTCGTCGACCGGGTGATCCGCCCCGACGACCACCGGGTCGCGGCAGCCAACCTGCGCGAACTCGCGCGGACCGCACCCGGCTTCCTGCCGTGGCACCTGCGCCGGCTGATCGCGCTGGGGGCCGCCCTGTCCCTGGTCATTCCCGGTCTGGTCATCCCGATCGCGCGCAAAGCGTTGCGCGGCATGGTCGGGCACCTGCTGGTCGACGCGACCGACCGGCGCCTCGGCCCGTCGATCGCGCGTATCCGGGAGCGCGGGGTGGGACTCAACATCAACCTCCTCGGCGAGGCGGTTCTCGGCCGCAGGGAAGCGGAGCGGCGTCTGGAAGGCACCCAGCGCCTGCTCGCGCGCCCCGACGTCGACTACGTGTCGATCAAGGTGTCGGCGACCGTGCCGCCCCATTCGCCGTGGGCGTTCGACGAGGCGGTCGACCACGTCGAGCGCAGCCTGCTGCCGCTGTTCACGCTGGCCGCCACCTCGCCGACGGTGTCATCGACGAAGAAGTTCATCAACCTCGACATGGAGGAATACCGCGACCTGGAGATGACGATCGCGGTGTTCACCCGACTGCTGGACCGGCCCGAACTGCTGCACCTCGAAGCCGGGATCGTCCTGCAGGCTTATCTGCCCGACGCGCTCTCGGCGATGATGCGCCTGCAGGACTGGGCGTCCGCGCGTAGACAACGCGGCGGCGCCGGCATCAAGGTCCGGCTGGTCAAGGGTGCCAACCTACCGATGGAGCACGTAGAGGCCGACCTGCACGGCTGGCCCGTGGCGACGTGGCCCACCAAGCAGGACACCGACACCAACTACAAGCGGGTCCTCGATTACGCCCTGCATCCCGAGCGGACGGCCAACGTGCGCATCGGGGTGGCCGGTCACAATCTGTTCGACATCGCCTACGCCTGGGTGCTCGCGGGCCGGCGCGGCGTTCGTGACCGCATCGACTTCGAGATGCTGCTCGGCATGGCAGAGGCGCAGGCCGAAGCGGTGCGCCGCACCGTCGGCGGACTGCTGCTGTACGTGCCGGTGGTGCATCCCAAGGACTTCGACGCCGCGATCGCCTACCTGGTGCGCCGGCTCGAAGAGGGCGCGAGCCAGGACAACTTCATGTCCGCGGTCTTCGACCTGCACGACGACAACTCGCTCTACGAGCGGGAGCGGCAGCGCTTCGTCGCGTCGCTGGCCGAACTCGACACCGATGTCCCGCAGCCCAACCGCCGGCAGGACCGGCGCACCGACGACCCGGAGGGCTCGGTGCGACTGGTCTTCGCCAACGTCCCCGACACCGATCCGGCGCTGCCGGGCAACCGGGCGTGGGGCCGGGCGATCACCGAGCGGATCGCGCAGTCCGCGGCCGGGTCGGCCCTGGTCGACGAGCACACCGTCACCAGCGCCGAGCGGCTCGACGCGATGATCGCCGGCGGCGTCGCCGCAGCGGACGCGTGGTCGGCGCAGTCCGGAGCGCAGCGGGCCGCCGTCCTGCGGCGTGCCGCCGGGACGCTGGAGGCCGCCCGCGCGCAGCTGCTCGAGGTGATGGCCTCCGAGACCGGCAAGACGCTCGATCAGGGCGACCCGGAGGTGTCCGAGGCGATCGACTTCGCGAATTACTATGCCCACCTTGCCGACACGCTCGACGACGTCGACGGGGCGACGCCGGACCCGGTGAAGCTCACCGTGGTCACCCCGCCCTGGAACTTCCCGGTCGCGATTCCCGCGGGCTCGACGCTGGCGGCCCTCGCGGCGGGCAGCGCGGTGATCATCAAGCCGGCCACGCAGGCCCGCCGGTGCGGATCGGTGATGGTGCAGGCGCTCTGGGACGCCGGTGTGCCGCGCGATGTGCTCCAGCTCGTCCACGTCGACGAGGGCGACCTCGGGTCGCGCCTGGTCGCCGATCCGAGGGTGGGCCGGTTGATCCTCACCGGTGCATTCGACACCGCGGCGCTGTTCCGCGGGCTGCGTCCCGATCTGCCGCTGCTCGCCGAGACCAGCGGCAAGAACGCGATGGTGATCACGCCCCACGCCGACATCGACTTGGCCGTCAAGGATCTGGTCGCCTCGGCGTTCGGGCACGCCGGCCAGAAATGCTCGGCGGCCTCGCTCGCGATTCTCGTCGGGTCGGCGGCGCGCTCGCGGCGCCTGCGGGATCAGCTCGTCGACGCGGTCACGTCGCTGACCGTCGGCTACCCGTCCGACCCGACCGTGCAGATGGGGCCGGTGATCGAACCCGCCGACGGGAAATTGTTGCGGGCGTTGACCACTCTGGGGCCGGGGGAGCAGTGGCTCGTGGAACCGCGCCGCCTCGACGACACCGGCCGGCTCTGGTCGCCCGGCGTCAAGACCGGCGTGCGCCGCGGCTCGGAGTACCACCTGACCGAATACTTCGGGCCCGTCCTGGGGCTCATGGAAGCTGCCGACCTGGACGAGGCGATCGCGATGCAGAACGAGGTCGACTACGGACTGACGGCCGGCCTGCACTCTCTCGACCGTGCGGAGATCGAGAAGTGGATCGACCGTGTCGAGGCCGGCAACGTCTACGTCAACAGGTCGACGGTCGGCGCGATCGTGCGCCGGCAGCCGTTCGGTGGCTGGAAGAAGTCCGCGGTCGGCGCCGGGACCAAGGCCGGCGGGCCGAACTATCTGGTCGGCCTCACCGATTGGCGCCCCGCGCCCGCGACCGGGGCCGCTCCGCTCGCCCCTGTGATGACTGATTTCCTCAGCGCTGCAGCAGATCTCGGGATCGCCGACATCGACGTCCTCGAACGGTCGCTGGGTTCCGACGCGCTGGCGTGGGCCGAGGAGTTCGGCGTAGCCCGCGACGTGTCGGCTCTGGCCGCGGAGAGGAACGTGCTGCGCTACCGGCCGGTGCCGGTGACAGTGCGCGCCGAGGACGGTGCGCTCACCCCGCTGCTGCGCGTGGTGGCAGCGGGCGTGCTGGCGCGCAGCCATGTGACCGTGTCGACGCCGGAGGTGCTGGACGGGGCGGTGGCGGCGTTGCTGCACACCCACGGTGTGGTCTGTCGTGTCGAGGACGCCGAGGCATGGCGAAAGACGTTGCGCGACAACAACCACCGAGCTCCTGCGCGCGTCCGGCTGATCGGGGGCTCGCGTGATGCGTTCGCCGAGGCCAGTGACGGCCGGGCCGACATCGCGTTGTACGCACAACCGGTGGTCGAGGCGGGCCGGATCGAGATGCTGACCTTCCTGCGTGAACAAGCGGTGTCGGTCACCGCGCACCGCTTCGGGTCCCCGACGGCGTTGTCCGAGAACCTCGTCGACTGATCAGGCGGGGTAGGCGGCGACGGGCATGATGACGGTGCCCTTGCAGATGCCGTCGAGGATCTCGGTGCGCCAGCTGCCGTACATCGAGCCGTCCAGTGTGGGTGCGTAGAACACCAGCGAGCGGGCGGGTACGTACTCGCGGGGCACGTCGTCGCCGCGGTAGCACTCCCACTGCCAGGTGTAGTTGAACACCCACTGCTTGCCGTCCCAGGTGTAGCGGCTGGGCTGCGGGATCGTCGGATTGCTCGCCGCGGGACCGTCATTCGCCGTGGCGACGCAGGTGCCCGCGCAGGACGTGCTGAACGTGTACTGGGCGCGGAAGTCCGGCTCGGGCTGGCGTGCGGCGATGCTGGTGCCCAGCTTCTGCGACGCGAACGTGATGACGGTGTAGCGCCCGGACCAGTCGGGTGGGGCGGCCGCGGCCGTGGTCACCGGGTGGAGGCACGCGGCAGCGACGAGCATCGCAGACGCGCATGCGCTCCGTCGAGCAGACATGGTTCCTCGCCGTAGTTCCGGTTACACAGTCCATTTCCAGTGACTTCCCAAACGGTATCGCCGCGTCCGGCCGTCGTTCCCGCCGACACGGGCACGGTTGCGTCACGGGTTGATCTCGTCGCCCGCCCTCAGTGCCCGGCGAGCAGCATCAGCGTCCACGCCGCCATCGACTGGGCGTCGGTGATCACGCCGTCGCGCATCATCTGTTCGACCTCGGCGCGCGCGAACCACGCGCTGCGCATGTCCTGTTCCTCGTGCTCCCGCTCGTGCGGGCCTTCGGTGATACCGGTGGCCAGGAACACCCGGCCACGCTGGCTGCTCATGCCGGGGGCGACGTCGAGCAGGCCGAGCTCGGTCAGCGTCTGCGCGGTCAGCCCGGTCTCCTCCCGCAGTTCCCGCGCCGCGAGGGCGGCGGGCTCCAGGTGCGCCCGGTCCGGGGCGGTGCCTTGCGGGAACTCCCAGCGCCGCAATCCGAGTGGATAGCGGAACTGTTCGACGAGGTGGAACCGGTCCCCGCTCGAACCCACGTCGCGCGGGATCACCAGTGCGTAGGTGGGTTTGTCGACGACGGCGTAGATCCCGCGGGTGCCATCGGGGCGTTCGATGTCGTCCTCGCGGATCGTCAGCCAGTTGTTCTGGTACACCTGGCGGGACGCGAGCGCCCGGATCGGCTCCATCACCCCAGTATCGCCGAGCGTGCCCAGGACGGCCGGGTAGCCTCAGTGCGTGCTGCTGGCCTCCCTGAACCCTGCCGCGGTGGCCGCCGGCGCCGACATCGGCGACGCGGTGCGCATCGACGGCGTGACGCTCTCCCGCAGCGACCTCGTCGGCGCCGCCACCTCGGTGGCCGAACGGGTCGCGGGCGCGGCGACGGTCGCCGTGCTGGCCCGTCCGACCGCGTCCACGGTGCTGGCCATCATCGGCGCGCTGATCGCCGGCGTGCCCGTCGTCCCGGTGCCCGCCGACGTCGGTGCCGCCGAGCGCCGTCACATCCTCACCGACTCCGGCGCGCAAGCATGGTTGGGCGAGCTGCCCGACGACAGTGGCGGTCTGCCGCACATCCCGGTACGGCTGCACGCCCGGTCCTGGCATCGCTACGCCGAACCCCCCGCGGACGCGACGGCGTTGATCATCTACACCTCCGGCACCACCGGCCCTCCGAAGGGGGTGGTGGTGAGCCGCCGCGCGATCGCGGCCGACATCGACATGCTCGCTGCGGCGTGGGAGTGGACGGCCGAGGACACGCTGGTGCACGGGCTGCCGCTCTACCACGTGCACGGGTTGGTGCTGGGTCTGCTCGGCTCGCTGCGCATCGGTAACCGCTTCGTGCACACCGGAAAACCGTCGCCGCAGAACTACGCGCAGGCGGTGTCCGCCGGCGGCACGCTGGTGTTCGGGGTGCCCACGGTGTGGTCGCGCATCGTCGACGACGGTGACGCCGCCCGGGCGATGACGCCTGCGCGCCTGCTGGTGTCGGGCAGTGCGGCGCTGCCGGTGCCGGTGTTCGACGGACTGGCGGGGCTCAGCGGTCACCAGCCGGTGGAGCGCTACGGCAGCACCGAATCGCTGATCACGTTGAGCACATTGGCATCTGGTGAACGCCGGCCGGGCTGGGTGGGCCTGCCGCTCGACGGCGTGCACACGAAGCTGATCGCCGAGGACGGCACGATCGCGCCGCACGACGCCGAGACGATCGGTGCCCTGCACCTGCAGAGCCCCACGCTGTTCGACGGGTATCTGAACCGGCCCGACGCCACCGCCGAGGTGCTCGGTGCCGACGGGTGGTACCACACCGGGGACGTCGCGGTGATCGACGCCGCCGGGATGCACCGCATCGTGGGCCGGGAGTCGGTCGACCTGATCAAGAGCGGCGGGTTCCGCATCGGTGCCGGCGAAATCGAGACCGTGCTGTTGGCCCACGCCGGGGTGAGTGAGGTGGCCGTCGTCGGCGCCCCGGACGCGGATCTGGGGCAGCGGATCGTGGCGTTCGTCGTCGGCGATGCTGCACCTGAGGAGCTGATCGCGTATGTCGCGCAAGAGCTTTCGGTGCACAAGCGGCCGCGGGAGGTGCGCATCGTCGATGCGCTGCCCCGCAACGGCATGGGCAAAGTCATGAAAAAGCAACTCCTGCAGGAGTTCTGATGTCGGTCCGGCGAGCGCGCTGGGGGCACCTCCCGCTTGCGGGGGAGTTTGTACACGACACACCGCGCACTTCTGTCAGAACGCGCGCGCTCGCGGCGATCGGGTGCGCGCTGACCGTCGCGGCCTGCGCCCCCGCGCCCCAGCCGGACGTGATGCTCGTGCAGACCAGCATCGTGCTGCCCCCGCCGCCCGAGCCCGCTGCGACGCCCCCGCCCGTCGAACCGTTGTCGATCGGGTCTGCCGCCGTCGACACCACCGGCGGCTGGCTGCCCGACGGCACCACGCTGTCCCCGTTCGACACGGCCAACCCTATTCTGTCGCAGATGGACCCGGCCCTCCTGCAGGCGGTTCAGAACGCCACTCGGGCGGCGCAGCCGGCGGGCGTCGACATCCGCATCACCTCGGGCTGGCGCTCACCGGGTTTTCAGCAGCGCCTGTTCGACGATGCCGTGCGCAGCTACGGCAGCGTGGCGGCCGCCGCGCAGTTCGTCGCGACCCCGGAGGTGTCTCAGCACGTCCGGGGGCAGGCCGTCGACATCGGGCCGACGGCAGCCGACGAGTGGATGATCGCCAACGGCAGGCAGTTCGGGCTCTGCCAGATCTATGCCAACGAGATCTGGCACTTCGAACTGGCGGTCGACGCTGCGGGAAACTGTCCGCCGCTGCGACCCAATGCGGCCGGCTAAGGCTGGGCAGGGAACGCGCTGCGCGACATCGCGGCGATCGCCGTTCCGGCCGCGATCAGCACCACCGCAACCCACGGCAGCACTCCGAGGCCGTGGCTGTCGAGCAGCATCGCGCCCAGCGCGGACCCACCGGCGATCCCGACATTGGCCGTCGCGTTGACCCATGCTCCGGCCCGTTCGGGTGACACCGCGTGGGTGCGGACAGCGCAGGCCTGATACAGCGACGGGACGCCGCCGAATGCGGCGCACCACAACGCCGTTGCACCGAGCACGGCCACCAGAGCCGGCCAGCCCAGTCCGAGCAGCGCGACGGCCGCCACGGTGGCCAGCAGCAGGATCAGCGTGGTGCGCCGGGGGTTGCGATCGAGTCCCTTGCCCGCGTACCAGAGCCCGATCAGCCCGCAGGCGCCGCAGCCGAGCAGGATCGGCCCGATGAACGCCGGTCCCACCCCGCTGGAGAGCAGTAGCAGGCTGATGAACGTGTAGGCGCTGAAATGCCCGACGAACACCACGAGGTTGGACGCGGACACCGCGACGAGCATGCCGCGGCGTCCGGGCTCTGGTTTTCCAGTCGGCCGGCTGTTGCGTACCGGCGGGAGGACGGCGCCGACGAGCCCGAGTGTGATGACCGACGCCACCGCCAGCGTGATGAACGAGGCGCGCCAGCCGGCGGCTGCGCCCAGGGACGTCAGGAGCGGCACGCCCAGCACGAGGCCGGCGGAGACGCCGCTGCCGGCGATCGCCAGTGCCCGGCCCACGTGGGCGCGTGACACCAGTCGCGGCGTGTAGCCGATCAGTAGTGCGAAGAACAACGCGTGGGTCAGGCCGCCGACGGCACGGCCGACGGCGACGACGGCGAAGGTGGGCGCGAGCGCGACGACGGTGTTGCTGATCACATATCCCGCGACGGTGGTCATGAACAGGGGCTTGCGGGCGAAGCGGGACGTGGCGATCGTGAGCGGCACGGCGAACACCGCCACCATCACGGCGTAGAGCCCGACGAGCAGGCCGGTGGTCGAGTCGGAGACGCCGAAAGCCGCGCCCAGGTCGGGGAGCAGCCCGACCGGCAGCATTTCGGTCGTGACCGCCAGTGCCGAGGCCAGCGCCAGCGAGAGCAGGGCGGGCAGAGCGTCGCGCAGGGTGCGTGTCGCGTCCCGGTCGGCGGTCAGAGTCACGTGTCCCTAATATACTCGGTCTCCGAGTTTATTCAAAAGGAGTGACCCCATGCACGCAGAACGGTTGCGCTGGCACACTGCCGCTCAACTGCTCGGGGTCATGCGGGAGGAACCGGGCATCACCCGCGCCGCCGCCGCGGCGCGACTGGGCATCGGGAGCGGCAGCGCCAGTGAGCTGACCGCGCGGCTACGCGGGGCCCGCCTGCTCGACGAGACGCCCGCAGTCGCGCAGCGGCGCGGTCGCCCGACCATGGTGCTCGGCGCTCATCCGCAGGGTCCGCTCGTCTGCGCGGCTGATCTGCGAGCGGCCGACTGGCGGCTGGCCGTCGCCGGCATCGACGGTCTCCCCGACGTCGTGGCGCGCGAGGAATACGGGACGGACGGGCTCACCGGCGCCCTCTCGCGAATGTCGCGCGCGATCGGCGCGGTCTATCGGCGACATCCAGATCGTATTGTGGCGCTGTCCGTTTCGGTGGCGGGGACAGTGAGCGATGCGAAGTTGGTGCAGTTCACCGCCCGCGGCTCGCGTGACGTGGACCTGTCGGTACTGACCGCGAAGATCCCGCGCCGCGCAGGGGTGGCCGTCGTGCTCGGCAACGACGCGACCCTGGCCGGTGTGGCGGAGGCCTGCACGGGTGCGGCCCGCGGCGTGGCGACGGCATTGCACCTGATGGTCGCGCAGGGGATCGGCGGCGCGTTGGTGGTCGGCGGTGAGCCGGTCGCGGGCGGTCACGGTGCCGCGGGCGAGTACGGCCACATCCCGTTCGGCGATCCCGACATGCGGTGTCCGTGCGGGGCGAGGGGCTGCTGGGATCTGACAGTGGACGGCCGTGCGTTGGCGCGCCACCTCGGTGAACCGGAGCCGGCCGATCCGGTCGGATATGTCCACAGCCTCGTCGGTCGACAAGACGTGCTGTCGCGCAGAGCGTTTCAGCGAGTAGCGATATCACTCGGCCGTGGCATCGGAGCATTGGTCAACCTGCACGACCCGCAGGTCGTTACGCTCGGCGGCGTTGCCGCGCTGCTGCGCGCACAGGCAAGTGACGAGTTCGACGCGGCCTTCCACGACGCGCTGATGGCGTTCCGTAAGACGTCGCCACCCCCGGTGCGTGACGCCCAGCACGGCGAGGACGGGCCGTTGCAGGGTGCGGTCCTGGCCGGGCTCGATCACGTCACGTCGCCCGACGCGCTGGCGGCGTGGGCGGCGCGCCCCCGTTAATCGTCGCTGGCCACCACGAGCGCCAATTGGCCCGAGCCCCGGTCGATGACGACGAATTCGTGGAAGCCGTCGCTACCGACGATCTCACCCCAATCGTGCTGAGCCCAAGCGCGGATGTCCGGTAACCGGTAGAGCGCAGTCGCACGCCGGAAGCGGGCATACACCTCGCGGTCCATCGCCTCGCGGTCAGCCGGCGGCCACACGGCGTGGAGTTCGGTCCAGGTGCGGATCTCGTTGTCCGCCAGTGCCGGGTCGGCGGCGGTGAACGTGTCGGGAGTGATCGCGTGCAACACGTACGGGCCGTGAATGGTCTTGGCGTCGGTGAAGGTCGATGAGGCGTAGCTGTCGCGGTAGCGGACGTGGGCGATCAGCGACGCCAACGCGTCTCGATCGTCGAGGACGTCGGGCAGGGTGAACACCTTGATGCTGACCCATTGCCGGCTCACCGGCGGATTGACCAATATCTCGCACTGATAGGTGAATTCCACGTCGGTCATGGCTTCAGCTGTCCTCGTCGTCTCCCTGGTCGTCTCGGTGCGACCGTCGGTGCTCCCCATGGGATTCGAACCCATACTGGACGGCCCCTAAGGCCGCTGCCTCTACCGGTTGGGCCAGAGGAGCGTGCGCTTGGAGGGACTCGAACCCTCATGTCCGAAGGACACTGGTACCTGAAACCAGCGCGTATACCAACATTCCGCCACAAGCGCGTAGTGAAAACACCTGGTGCACAGGCGAATCAGGGAAAAGTAGAGGAGCGAGACACCGAGACACATCCACGCACTGGCGTGGTCTCCGGTGGTACGCAACCGCTGCCCCCGAGAAGGCCGGGGCGGCCTTCTCGGACTAGCGAAGTCGGAAGGAGATCGATCGCCGCAGCGGCAACCGGGAGCGGTACTGCGTGGTCATGTCAGCGAGCATATCGGACACATCGTGGCCCGCCAGAGGTTTTCCACTCTGGCGTGGGCGTTCGAGGCAAGCGACGAGCGCGCGCAGAATGCCGTCCGGGCGCGGCGCGTCGACGTGCAAACGCGCACGCTCGCCGAAGCGGGCACGGAACTAGTTGGCGTGCAGCGCCTCGTTCAGCGTGATGCCGGTGCCGTCACGCTTGACGACCTCGACCGCGCCGCTCACCGAATTGCGCCGGAACAGAAGGTTGTTCGCCCCGGAGAACTCACGGGCCTTGACGGTCTTGCCGTCGGCGGTCGCGACCTTGGTGCCGGCCGTCACGTACAGCCCGGCCTCGATCACGCAGTCGTCGCCGAGCGAGATGCCCAGCCCGGCGTTGGCGCCCAGCAGGCATCGCTTGCCGACCGAGATCACCTCCGTGCCACCACCGGAGAGCGTGCCCATGATCGACGCACCGCCACCGACGTCGGACCCGTCGTCGACCACGACGCCCGCCGAGATGCGGCCCTCGACCATCGAATTGCCCAGCGTGCCTGCGTTGTAGTTCACGAATCCCTCGTGCATGACCGTCGTCCCCGGCGCCAGATGCGCACCGAGCCGCACCCGGTCCGCGTCGGCGATGCGCACCCCCGCCGGCAGGACGTAGTCGACCATCCGCGGGAACTTGTCGACGCCGTAGACCGTGACCTGACCGCGGCGGCGCAAGCGCGCCCGCACGATCTCGAACCCGTCGACGGCGCACGGCCCGTGGTTGGTCCACACGACATTGGTCAGGACGCCGAAGAACCCCTCGGTGCTCAGCCCATGTGGGACGACGAGCCGGTGAGAGAGCAGGTGCAGACGCAGGTAGGCGTCGTAGGCGTCGACGGCCTTGTCGTCCAGCGACGCGATCGCGGTGCGCACCACCACGGTCTCGACGTCGCGGTCCTCATCCCGGCCGGCGAGTTCACCGAGTTCCGCGGGCACCTCGGCCACCGACAACCGCACCGTGCCTGAAACACTCCCCGAGTCGCTCCGCTCCTGCCCGCCGGCCTCCGCCTCGTCCACCAGCTCCGGTGCGGGGAACCACACGTCGAGAACCGATCCGTCGGCCGCGATCGTCGCCACGCCGATGCCTGATGCTCCTGAAGTCACGGTGCTTCAGGTTACCGGTGCGCCTAGCATCGCCTCACAGGTCCCGACCCCGACGAGGAGGCGCACCACGAGCACCGACGTGACGCTGCGCCAGCTGCGGTACTTCGCCGTCCTCGGTCAGGAGCTGAACTACCGGCGCGCCGCCGAGAAGCTGTTCATCACCCAGCCCGCGCTGTCGACCGCGATCAAGCAACTCGAGCAGCACTTCGGCGTCGTGCTGTTCCGGCGCAACACCCGCGAGGTCGCGCTCACCGATCTCGGCGCGGCGTGGCTACCCCAGGTGCAGCAGGCGCTGGCGGGCGTCGACGCCGTCGTCGACAACCTCGTCATGCTCTCGGGTACGCGTCGCGGCGTGCTGCGGGTCGGCTATCTCATCGGCACCGGAGCAGACCTGCTGTTCCGGCTGGTGCGCCACTTCGAGGCCGCCTACCCCGACGTCACGGTCGAACCGATCGAGTTCGACTTCGCCGATCCGACGGCCGGGCTCGCCGACGGCACCACCGAGGTGGCGATCATCCGGCCGCCGGTGGACCTGCCCGACCATCGCATGCTGATCCTCGATTCCGAATCGTGGGTGGCCTGCCTGCCCCGCGATCACCGACTCTCTGATCGGGCCGAGATCTCGATCACCGAACTGCTCGACGATCCGATCGTGTGCGCACCGCTGACGGCTGGTGTCTGGCGCGACTACTGGCTGGCGATGGACGTGCGCGGTCACCGGCCGCCGACGATCGCCGCCGTGGCCGCCACGTACGAAGCGGAGACGACGTCGATCGCGCGCGGGCTCGGCATCAGCTTCACGTCGTCGTCGGTCGCCCGTTTCTACGACCGGCCGGGAATCGTTTACGTGCCGATAACCGATCGTCCGCCGAGTGTCACGGCACTGGCATGGCATCCCGCGAAGCTGTCTCCGCAGGCCGATGCGCTGGTCAGGCACGTGCAGACCGGGTGGAACTTCGGCGACGCCGAACCCACCGACGCGGACTGATAAACGACGCTTATCACCAGATCAAAACATCGAACTTCCCGTAGCCGACCGGTGGCGTTTTCCTGTCTTCAGACGAACATCCGACGTCTCCACCTGGAGTGACCATGACAGATGCCCTGACCTCTCCGACTCATTCACCATCGTCGAGCAACGCCGAGGACGCCAAGCTCGAGCAGTTCGGGTACACGCAGAAACTCGACCGCTCGGTGGGCAAGCTGGCGTCGTTCGCCCTCGGCTTCGCGACGATCAGCGCCACGACCGCCGTGTTCACGGGCTTCGGCGCCGGCTACTTCACCGCTGGCGGTCCGTTCGTGTGGACCCTGCTGCTGGCGGCGGCGGTGTTCCTCATCTGGACCTTCATCGCGGCCGACCTGACCGCGAAGATCCCGCTGGCCGGCTACGCCTACCAGTGGACCAGCCGCATACACGGCTCCGTGATGGCCTTCTTCACAGGTGTCCTCGCCCTCGCCGGCTGGGTCTGCGGCATGACCGGCGTCGGCTTCATCCTGTCGGGCTATCTCGGCAGCCTCTTCGGGTGGAACATGAGCCAGACCGCCCAGATCCTCGTCGCGATCGCCGTGATGGCGGTGGCGATGCTCATCAACCTCTACGGCGTCCGGTTCGCGACGATGGTCAACAACATCGGCGTGAGCCTCGAACTCGTCGTGACCGTCGGCGCCACGCTGCTGGTCGCGATCATCGCGTTCTCGTCGCCTGCGAACCACCAGCCGCTCACGGTTCTGTTCACCGGCGGAGAGTCCGGCGACCACAGCGCCTACATCCTGGCCTGGCTGGCCGCCTCCCTCGGCCCGTTCTTCGGGTTGATCGGCGTCGAGGCCAGCGCCGACATCGCCGAGGAAACGGTCAACGCACGCAGGGTGATTCCGCGGACGATGTTCTACGCCCTGACGGCGTCGATCGTCATCGAATTCCTCATGTACGTCGTATACGTCTTGGCGATCAAGGACGCCGGCGCGGTCGAGGCCGCTTCCGCCGCTCCGATCGAGGAGATCATCGCGCAGCAGGCCGGCCCCGTCGTCGCCCAGATCGTCGTCGCCGTCGCGCTGACCAACGTGTTGGCGTGCATCCTCGCCAACATCCTGGTGGCCACCCGGCTCACGTACTCGATGGCGCGCGACAACATGCTCCCGTTCTCGCACGTGTGGCGGCACGTGTCCCCGTCCAATCGGACGCCCACGTACGCGGTACTCGGATTGTTCGGGCTGTCAACGGTTCTGCTGCTCTCGGCGCTCGTCAGCGAGAAGGCGTTCTTCCTGATCATCGGGCTGTCCTCGCTGGCGGTGTGCGCGATGTACTTCCTGCAGACGGTCGCCGTGCTGGTCGGCAGTCGCCGGGGCACCATCCCGGCCGCGGAACCCGGCACGTTCGACCTCGGCAGGGCGCGAGTCCCCGTCGCGATCGTCGCGCTGATCGCGTTCGCCGCCGTCTGCTCGGCGCTGATCTTCCTGCCGCAGTTCGCCAACAACGGCTTCGTGTTCGGCGGCCTGCTGATCCTTGCCGGCCTGTGGGCGGTGACGGGGCTGCGCAAGCGGCTCGCGTCGGGCGAGGCCGGACCCGACTACGCCCGCACCCATCTCTCCTGAACAAATCGAAAGGACAAGCACTTCCATGTCAGTACTCGACCAAGGCACCAGCAACCTCGTCGCCGTGGAGCCCGGCGCCATCCGCGAGGACACCCCGCCCGGCTCGGTGATCCAGTACAGCGACTACGAACTCGACACCTCCAGCCCCTATGCCGGCGGCGTGGCCTGGATCGAAGGTGAGTTCATTCCCGCAGAGGACGCGCGAATCTCGATCTTCGACACCGGCTTCGGACACTCCGATCTGACCTACACCGTCGCGCATGTGTGGCACGGCAACATCTTCCGGCTCGGTGACCACCTCGACCGGCTGCTCGACGGCGCCCGCAAGCTGCGCCTCGACGCCGGAATGAGCAAGGACGAACTCGCCGAGATCACCAAGAAGTGCGTGAGCATGTCGCAGCTGCGCGAGTCCTTCGTGAACCTGACGGTCACGCGCGGTTACGGAAAGCGCAAGGGCGAGAAGGACCTCACGAAGCTCACCCATCAGGTGTACATCTACGCAATTCCCTACCTGTGGGCGTTCCCTCCCTACGAGCAGATCTTCGGCACCACCGCCGTCGTCCCGCGGCACGTGCGCCGCGCCGGCCGCAACACCGTGGACCCGACGATCAAGAACTACCAGTGGGGCGATCTCACCGCGGCCAGCTTCGAGGCCAAGGATCGCGGCGCCCGCACCGCGATTCTGTTGGACTCCGACAGCTGCGTGGCCGAGGGGCCCGGGTTCAACGTGTGCATCGTCAAGGACGGGAAACTGGCGTCACCGTCCCGGAATGCGTTGCCCGGCATCACCCGCAAGACCGTGTTCGAGATCGCCGACGCGATGGGCATCGAGGCGACCCTGCGTGACGTCACCAGCCACGAGCTCTACGACGCCGACGAGATCATGGCGGTCACCACCGCCGGCGGTGTCACCCCGATCAACACCCTCGACGGTGAGCCGATCGGGTCGGGTGAGCCGGGTCCGATGACCGTCGCCATCCGGGACCGGTTCTGGGCGCTGATGGACGAGCCGTCGCCGCTGATCGAGGCCATCCAGTACTGACGGATCACAGCGAGAGGGCCAGAGCCACCGCTGCGGCTGCTGCGAACGCCGCTGTCCCGTAGCCGAGCACCCGCACCTCGAGTGACGGCACCTCGACGGCGCCGGGCCGGATGCGCCGCGACCGCCGGTACCCCAGCGCCAGCACGGCGACGGCCAGCAGTCCTGCCGCTGCCGCCACCCACGGCCCGCCCGCGATCGGCGGGCCGTGGTGGCGGATCAGCATCAAGGCACCGCCGACCATGAGTCCCAGGGCGCTGCGCTCCCAGGACAGCAGCGTCCGCTCGGTCTGCAAGCCCGGCTTCTCCGCCACGTCAGTGTCCCGTGGGCGGCCAGACCACCAGCACCACCAGCACGCCGATCGTGACGACGGCGATCCCGGCGGCCAGCGCCGCGGGAATCCGGGTGGGCGGCAAGGCGGCACCGCGCCGCATCGCGTCCTGCACCACCCGCCACCGATGCACGGCCAACACGGCCAGCACGCCGCCGCCCGCGGTGAGCACCACGCTGAGCAGATGGCGCACCCCGGCGATGCCGAACGCCGGCGCGAACTGCACCACGGCCACCCCGCCGGCGATCAGCGCCAGCGCGGTGCGAATCCAGGCCAGGAAGGTGCGTTCGTTGGCCAGCGTGAAGCGATAGTCGGGGTCCTGCTCCGATGGCGGCATCGAGCTCCTTCCCAGCGCCGTCTCACGCTAGCGAACCGACTAACCTGGTGTCTCGTGCTCGACCTACACGGTGACCCGATCTCGCTGACCTCGGCGCTGGTCGACATCCCCAGCGAATCCCGGCACGAGACGCGCATCGCCGACGAGATCGAAGCCGCGCTGCGCGCGCAGACCGCCGGATTCGAGATCGTCCGGCACGGCGACGCGGTGCTGGCCCGCACGCAGTTCGGAAAGCCGTCGCGAGTGTTGCTGGCTGGGCACACCGACACCGTGCCCGCCGCCGACAACGTGCCGAGCCGCCGCGACGGTGACCTTCTCTACGGCTGCGGCACCTCGGACATGAAGTCCGGCGACGCGGTGTTCCTGCATCTGGCGGCGACGGTCACCGAACCCGCGCACGACATCACGCTGGTGTTCTACGACTGCGAGGAGATCGAAGCGTCGGCCAACGGGCTCGGCCGCATCGAGCGCGAACTGCCCGACTGGCTGGCCGCCGACGTGGCCATCCTCGGCGAACCATCCGGCGGGCTGATCGAAGCCGGCTGCCAGGGCACGCTGCGGGTCGTCGTCCGGGCGTCGGGCACGCGTGCGCATTCGGCGCGATCGTGGTTGGGCGACAACGCGATTCACAAGCTGGCCCCTGTGTTGACCAGGCTGCAGCACTACGAGGCTCGCAGCGTCGACATCGACGGCTGCGTGTACCGCGAGGGGCTCTCGGCGGTGCGTATCGACGGAGGTGTGGCCGGCAACGTGATCCCCGACGCCGCCTCGGTCACGGTCAATTTCCGCTTCGCCCCCGACCGCTCCGTGGAGGCTGCCTACGCGCATGTGCTCGACGTGTTCGACGGGTTGGACGTGAGCATCGAGATGACCGATTCCGCTGCCGGCGCCCTGCCCGGCCTGACGCGCCCGGCCGCGGCCGCGCTGGTGCAGGCCGCCGGGGGAGCGGTGCGTGCGAAGTACGGCTGGACCGACGTGTCCCGCTTCGCCGCCCTGGGGGTCCCTGCGGTGAATTACGGCCCCGGCGACCCGAACACGGCGCACCGCGTCGACGAACACGTCGACGTCGCGCAGATCACCGCGGTCACCGAGACGTTGCGGCGGTACTTAATCGGTTGACGGGCCCGGTTACCCTGGACCCATGCTCTCGCGCTGACGACACTCGCTGCCCCGTCCGCACCGTCTCGAGAGTTCTCCCATGCCGTCAGTCGTCTTGTCGCACGTATCGTTCGCCTGGCCGGACGAGACCCCGCTGTTCACCGATCTGTCCTTCACCGCCGGCCCCGGCCGCACCGGGCTCGTCGCACCGAATGGAGCGGGTAAGAGCACGGTGCTGCGCCTGGCCGCCGGTGAGCTGGCCCCCACCGCGGGATCGGTGAGCGTCGACGGAGCCGTCGGCTACCTGTCCCAGACACTGCCGCTGCTCGACGGTCGCACCGTCGCCGACCTTCTCGGCATCGCCGACGTCCTGACCGCACTGGATGCATTGACGGGCGGCGACTCTCGGGAGGAGGTCTTCGCCGTCATCGGCGACGACTGGGACGTCGAGGACCGCGCTCGCGCGCAGCTCGACCGTCTCGGGCTCGGTCACATCGGTCTGCACCGCTCGCTGCGTACGCTGTCCGGCGGTGAGGTCGTCACCCTGGGAATCGCTCGGGAGTTGTTGCGGCGCAGCGAGGTCCTGCTGCTCGACGAGCCGACCAACAACCTCGACGGTGAAGCCCGCGGCCGGCTCTACGATGCGCTCGACGACTACAGCGGTTGCCTCCTGCTGGTCAGTCACGATCGGGTGCTGCTCGACCGGATGGACCGCATCGCCGAACTGCGCGGCAGTGAGATCACCTCCTATGGCGGCGATTTCACCGCCTATCAGGCTGCTGTGGATGCCGCCGAGAGTGCTGCGCGCATCGCGGTCCGGCAGGCGGAACAGTATCTCAAGCGCCAGAAGCGTGACCGTCAACAGGCCCGGGAACGCGCCGATCGCCGCGGCGGTGCCGCCAAGCGGGCACTTCCAGACGCAGGTATCCCGAAAATCGTTGCCGGAGCCATGAAGCGGCGCGCCGAGGCGACCGCGGGCCGCGCGGACGACGTGCACAATCGGCGGATCGACGACGCGCGTACCCGGCTCGACGAGGCCGAAGCCCTGCTCCGTGACGACGACACACTCACCCTCGACCTGCCGGGCACCGCAGTGCCGGCGGGCCGGATGGTGTTGTCCTGCAAAGACATCGCAGTGTCACGGGGAGATCGCGAGGTGCTCGCCGGCGTCGAGTTCTCGATCCGTGGCCCAGAACGTATCGCGCTCACCGGCCACAACGGCAGCGGCAAGACCACGCTGCTACGCGTCCTGCTCGGCGATCTCGCCCCCGATCGCGGCACCGTCGAACGGTCAGGCGGTCGGATCGCTTACCTGTCGCAGCGCCTCGACATCCTCGACGAGGATGCCACGCTGGCCGACAATCTCGCTGCGCACGCACCCGGACTGTCGGTCACGCGCCGGCGGCATCTGCTGGCGCAGTTCCTGTTCGGCGACGATGCAGTCGACCGCACGGTGTCGACTCTGTCGGGCGGCGAGCGATTGCGTGCCACGCTGGCGTGCGTGCTCTTCGCCGAACCGGCACCGGAGCTGCTGCTGCTCGACGAGCCGACCAACAACCTCGATCTCGTCAGCGTCGCCCAGCTGGAACAGGCCCTGCAGGCTTACCGCGGCGCGTTCGTCGTCGTCAGCCACGACGAGGCGTTCCTCGCCCGGATCGGCATCGACCGCGTGCTGCGGCTGGACGGCGGGCAGCTGCGCTGACGGCTACCCGGTGGCAGCCACCGCGGCGCGCCCGAACGCGCACGGCACCTCATCGGCGAGCCGGGCCAACGTCTCCCCGCCCCGCGCATCACCGAGCGCCACCGCGTCGGCCGCGGCGCGCAGTGCCACCGCCTGCTGCCCGCCCCGCTCAGCGGCCTTGACCGCATCCCGGGCCGCGGCGACCGCGCCGTGGGTGTCCCGGCGCGCCGACATCGTCCACGCCCGCGCCAGCGCCAGTTCCGGCGCGAACAGCATCGACTTGAGCCCGTGTCGAGACTCCGCCCGCGACAACGCCTTTCCCGCTTCCACGGTCTCACCGAGGCGGCCGAGTGCCTGCGCCAGCAGCATCCACGCCAGCGGTCCCCACGAGTACCCCGTCGGTGCCAGCGTCGCGGCCGACGAGCGCAGCAGCGCCACCGCGCGCGCGGTGTCGCCGGTCGCGATCAGCACGTCGGCAACCAGGACCTCCCCGATCGCGCGACCGGGCTGGCGGCGCTGCGCGAAGTCGGTGAGCCGCCGGGCCAGCGTCAGCGCCCGCTCGGGCTCGCCGGCCATCAGCAGTGCAGTGGTCTGGCCGAAGCCACTGGTGAACCGCAGCAGACCCGGTTGCCCCGCCGACATCGCCCGGTCGGCCAGCGCGTCGACCTCGGAGAACCGGCCCGAGCGCGCCGCGCACAGCGCCGCCGCCGACCCCGCCCAGCCGATCGCGGTCTCGTCGGCGACCGGAGATCCGAGCACCTCGTCGGCGAGCTCGACCGCCTTGGCGAGATTGCCGGCGTTCATCGCGAACGTCGCCGACAACGCATCGAGCGTCGTGCGTGCGCCCGACGAACGCACCTTGCCCCGCGTGGCGTGCAGGAACGCCGTCGCGCGCTCGGGTTCGGACAGCATCCAGAACTGATTGGCCGCGGTCGGCAGCGCCCACGCGAGCAGCTCGTCCTCGCTCAGCTCGTCGGACGCCACCCCGGCCAGCACGGCGTCGGCGTCGCGGCCGCGACCCTGCCACGCCAGCGCGTAGCCGACGGTCAGGCGCGCACCCAGATCCGGCGCCCGGGTCAGCGCCGCCTGCCCGAGCCGCTCGGCGAGCTCGAGATCACCGAGCCGCAGCGCATCGGCCGCGGCGGCACACACCTGCGCCGTCGGCGGCGGTTCGTCACTGCCCACCGCCAGCGCCGCCACGAGTAGGCGCGCGACCACGCCGCGCCGACCCGTCTGCGACAGGCGGGCGACCACGTCGTCGCGCAGCCGCCGGAGCTCCGGGCCGCCCAGTGCCGCCCGCACGGCATCGCAGAACAGCGGATGCGCCGGGCGCACACCGTCGCCGTCGACCTCGATCGCCCCTGCCGCGGCGGCGTCGTCGACGGCGCGCGCGCTGGTCAGCATTGCCGCGTCCTCCAAGCTCAGCGGATCGCACACCGCGAGGTACGCCAGCACCCGACGCGCAGACGACGGCAGCGCCTCGACGACATCGACCACATGGGCCATCAACCGGTCGTCGTCGTGCCCCGGCGGGTGCAGATCGATCCGGGCCAGCAGGCCGTCCTGCCACAGCGCGCTGACCTCGGCGGGCACCGCCACCGACGACACGCTCGCCGACACCAGGACACGCGCCGTCGCGCCGACCGCCAGCTGATAGATCAGCGCCGCCGACAGCGGATCGAGCAGATGCGCATCGTCGACCACCAGGAGCCGGCCATCGCCGAGCCGGGCGCGGGCCGCCCGCAGGATGGCCGCGGTCGTGCCGGAGTCGGGAACGTCGATGAGATGGTCCACCGCGGCGAACGGGATCGCCTGGCGCGTCGCCGTCGCGCGCACCCAGTCCACGCGGGTCACCTCGGGTCCCAGTCGCTCGGCCGCCCGGCGCAACAGCCAGGTCTTGCCGACACCGGCCGGGCCGATCAGCGCCGCCCCCGAGCGGTCGCGTACGCCGGCGTCCACCTGTGCCAGCGCGGGTTCCTCGGGTGCGGTCACCCAGGTGAGCGGCGCGGGCAGGGGCACCTGCTCAGCCTATGGCTAAGTTTTAGGTCGTGTCCCCAGAACCCGATCGCAGCTGGGCCGTCTGCGTGTACTGCGCCTCCGGGCCCACGGAACCCCGCCTGCTCGACCTCGCCCGGCGCCTCGGCGCCGCCATCGCCGATCGCGGCTGGACGCTCGTCTCCGGCGGCGGAAACGTCTCGGCGATGGGGGAGGTGGCCGCGGCGGCACGCTCCCACGGTGGCCGCACGGTGGGCGTGATCCCCAAGGCGCTGGTGCACCGGGAGGTGGCCGACACCGAGGCCGACGAACTCGTCGTCACCGACACGATGCGGGAGCGCAAACAGGTCATGGAGGATCGCGCCGACGCGTTCATCGCGCTGCCCGGCGGCATCGGGACCCTCGAGGAATTCTTCGAAGCCTGGACAGCGGGCTATTTGGGTATGCACACCAAGCCGATCGTGATGCTCGACACGTGGGGGCACTACGAGGGGCTGCTGGACTGGCTACGCGGGCTGGTCCAGAGCGGCTACGTCGCCGGGGACGCGCTCGCGCGTCTGGAGGTCGTCGACGACATCGATGCTGCTCTGGCGGCTTGCGCACCGGGCTAGGGTGACCGACACAACACCACCGAAGATCAAGGGGAGCGCGAATGAGCGGTAAATCCGGTAAGCGGAGCAGTGTCGGAGTTCTCGACATCGCCAGCCAAGTACCGGGATTGCTGATGGACACACCGACGATCGTGCAGGGCGTCGTCACCGGGTTCCTGGCCCGCCCGTCGGCCAAGACATCTATCGGCAAAGTCTTCCAGGACCGCGCCGCCCGCTACGCCGACAAGGTGTTCATCAAGTTCGAGGATGTCGAGCTCACCTACGGTGACGCCAACGACACCGTGAACCGGTACGCCGCGGTGCTGGCCGCCCGCGGTGTCGGCCACGGTGACGTCGTCGGCGTCATGCTGCGCAACTCCCCGGATTCCGTCCTGCTGATGCTCGCGGCGGTCAAGTGCGGTGCGATCGCCGGGATGATCAATTACCACCAGCGCGGAGACGTGCTCAAACACAGCCTCGGCCTGCTCGAGGCCAAGGTCGTCATCGCCGAGGTCGACCTGGTCGACCCGATCACCGAGAGCGGCGCCGACACGTCCGGGCTGGTCACCGTCGACGAGATGCAGCAGAAGGCCCAAGGCGCGCCCACGAACAACCCGGCGACCACGTCGGCGGTGCTCGCCAAGGACAAGGCCTTCTACATCTTCACCTCCGGCACCACGGGCATGCCCAAGGCCAGCGTGATGACGCACTACCGCTGGCTGCGCGCACTGGCCGGCTTCGGCGGTCTGGGCATGCGCCTGAACAGCAACGACACGCTGTACTGCTGCCTGCCGCTGTACCACAACAACGCGCTGACGGTCGCACTGTCGTCGGTGCTGAACTCCGGCGCGACCCTGGCGCTGGGCAAGTCGTTCTCGGCGTCGAAGTTCTGGGACGACGTCATCCGCTACGAGGCCACCGCGTTCGTCTACATCGGCGAGATCTGCACCTACCTGCTCGGCAAGGATCCGAAGCCGACCGATCGTCAGCACAAGGTGCGGGTGATCGCCGGTAACGGGCTGCGGCCCGCGATCTGGGACGAATTCACCGAACGGTTCGGCATCAAGCGGGTCTGCGAGTTCTATGCGGCCAGCGAGGGCAACACCGCATTCGTCAACGTGCTCAACATCGACAAGACGACCGGTATCTGCCCGACCCCGGTGGCGTTCGTCGAGTACGACGAGGAGACCGGCGACCCCAAGCGCGACGAGAACGGCCGGC
This sequence comes from Mycolicibacterium sp. 018/SC-01/001, assembly GCF_007096635.1. Classification (GTDB taxonomy): domain Bacteria; phylum Actinomycetota; class Actinomycetes; order Mycobacteriales; family Mycobacteriaceae; genus Mycobacterium. The sequence goes on along the minus strand of NZ_VKAA01000022.1, from coordinate 63,219 downwards.
TGCGGAAGGTGAAGACCGGCCAGCCCGGCCTGCTGCTGAGCAAGGTGAGCAACTTCCAGCCCTTCGACGGCTACACCGACAAGGAAGCCACCGAGAAGAAGCTGGTCCGCGACGCCTTCAAGGAGGGCGACGTCTGGTTCAACACCGGCGACCTGATGCGCGCCCAGGGCTTCGGGCACGCCGCGTTCACCGACCGGCTCGGTGACACGTTCCGGTGGAAGGGCGAGAACGTCGCCACCACCGAGGTCGAGGCCGCCATCTCGACCGACCCGCAGGTCGAGGAGGCCACGGTGTTCGGTGTCGAGGTGCCCGGGGCCGGCGGCCGCGCAGGTATGGCCGCCGTGCAGCTCAAGGAGGGCAAGGAGTTCGACGGTAAGTCGCTGGCCAAGGCCGCCTACGACAAGCTGCCCGGTTACGCGGTGCCGCTGTTCGTCCGCGTGGTCGAGGAGCTGGCGCACACCTCGACGTTCAAGTCGCAGAAGGGGGATCTCCGCAAGGAGGGCTACGGAAAGGCCTCCGGCGACGACGACGACACCGAGGACATCGAGATCGAGGACCCGATCTACGTGCTCTCCGGCAAGGAGGAGGGCTACGTGGAGTTCTACGACGAGTACCCGGACGAGGTCGCCGCGGGCAAGAAGCCCAAGTAGCTGCGTGATTTCGGCGTGTTTGCCGTCGCTGAGCGACGACGAACACGCCGAAATCGCTCGGTACGTAGCCTGGGAGCGTGCAGTCGACGTTTCTCGGGCGGCCGGTGGCGGGTGATCGCGCGCTGATCATGGCGATCGTCAACCGGACGCCGGACTCCTTCTACGACCGTGGCGCCACGTTCACCGACGAGGCCGCCAAGGAGGCCGCCCACCGCGTGGTCGCCGACGGCGCGGACATCGTCGACGTCGGCGGCGTCAAGGCGGGACCCGGCCTGACCGTCGACGTCGACGAGGAACTCGCCCGCGTCATCCCGTTCATCGAGTGGCTCCGCGGCGAGTTCCCCGACCAGTTGATCAGCGTGGACACCTGGCGGGCCGAGGTCGCCAAGCAGGCCTGCGCGGCCGGTGCCGATCTGATCAATGACACCTGGGCCGGCGCGGATCCCGGTCTGCCGGCCGTCGCCGCTGAGTTCAACGCCGGGCTGGTGTGCTCGCACACCGGCGGCGCGGTCCCGCGCACGCGCCCGTTCCGGGTCAACTACGGGATCACCGAGCGCGGCGTGGTCGACGACGTGCTCGCCGAAGTGACCGCTGCTGCCGAAAAAGCCCTGGCCCACGGCGTGCGGCGCGATGGGATCGTGATCGATCCGACCCACGATTTCGGCAAGAACACTTACCACGGTCTTAGTTTGTTGCGGCATGTGAAAGAGCTTGTTAACACTGGATGGCCGGTCCTGATGGCCCTGAGCAACAAGGATTTCGTCGGGGAGACTCTGGGTGTGGGACTCACCGAACGCCTGGAAGGCACCCTGGCAGCGACCGCACTGGCGGCCGCCGAGGGAGCAGCCATGTTCCGCGTGCACGAGGTGGGCCCCACACGTCGAGTACTGGAGATGGTGGCGTCGATTCACGGCGTCCGTCCGCCACAACGCACGGTGAGGGGACTCGCATGACAGTGTTGACCGAGCGCGTCACGGGAACGGGCCCCGAGGGAATTGCCGAGCACCGGTGGCTGAGTGACCACAGCTGGAGCCGGCCCACGTGGACGATTGCCGAGCTGGAAGCCGCCAAGAAGGGCCGCACCGTGTCGGTGGTGCTGCCGGCGCTGAACGAAGAAGAAACCGTGGCCGGTGTGGTCGAGACGATCACCCCGCTGCTGGGTGGACTGGTCGACGAGCTCGTGGTGCTCGACTCCGGCTCCACCGACGACACGGAGATCCGGGCCCTGGCGGCCGGTGCGCGGGTGATCAGCCGCGAGGTTGCGCTGCCCGAGGTGCCACCCCAGCCCGGCAAGGGTGAGGTGCTGTGGCGTTCACTGGCCGCGACCACCGGCGATCTGATCGCGTTCGTCGACTCCGATCTGCTCGACCCGGACCCGATGTTCGTGCCGAAGCTGCTCGGCCCGCTGCTCACCGCCGACGGCGTCCACCTGGTCAAGGGGTTCTATCGGCGTCCGCTCAAGGTCAGCGGCCGCGAGGACGCCAACGGCGGCGGTCGCGTCACCGAACTGGTGGCCCGGCCGCTGCTGGCCGCGCTGCGACCCGAGCTGTCGTGCCTGTACCAGCCACTCGGCGGGGAGTACGCAGGCACCAGGGAGCTCCTGACCGCGGTGCCGTTCGCCCCCGGCTACGGAGTGGAGATCGGCTTGCTGGTCGACGCCTACGACCGCCTCGGCCTCGACGGGATCGCCCAGGTCAACCTCGGCGTCCGCACGCACCGCAACCGCCCCTTGACCGAACTGGCCTCGATGAGCAGGCAGGTCATCGCGACGCTGCTGCAACGCTGCGGTGTCCCCGACTCGGGTGTCGGGCTGACCCAGTTCTTCGCCGACGGCGAGGACTACACGCCGCGCACGTCGTCGGTGTCGCTCGACGACCGTCCCCCGATGGTCACGCTGCGTCCCCGTTAGGTCCTAGCTGACGTCCCGCTGATCTTGTCGGTGCCGTCAGGCACTATCGACCTGTGACGCTCGTTCTCCTCTATCTCGTCGTGCTGGTGCTGGTCGGCACCGTGTTGTTCGCCATCGGCAGTGTGCTGTTCGGCCGCGGTGAGGTGTTGCCGCCGCTACCGCAGGGCACCACCGCCACCGCGCTGCCCGCTGCCGACATCACCGGGGCCGACGTCGAGGCGCTCAAGTTCACCCAGACGCTGCGCGGTTACAAGGCCAGCGAAGTCGACTGGGCGCTCGAACGTCTCGGTCGCGAGATCGATCAGCTGCGCGAGGAGCTCGCCGCGGTGCGGGAGCCGCGCGACGTTCCGCAGCGCGGCGGATGACTGTCGAATCCGACGGCCGCGTGCGGTGCGGCTGGATCGACCAGTCACGCCTGCCGCCCGCCGACTTCGTGCTCTACCGCGACTACCACGACACCGAGTGGGGCCGGCCGCTGCATGATTCGGGCGCCCTGTTCGAGCGGATCAGTCTCGAGGCGTTCCAGAGTGGGTTGTCCTGGCTGATCATCCTGCGTAAACGGGAGAACTTCCGCGCCGCCTTCGACGGCTTCGACGCCGACCGCGTGGCCCGCTACACCGAGGCCGACGTCGAGCGGTTGATGGCCGACACCGGCATCGTGCGGAACCGGTCGAAGATCGAGGCGACGATCGTCAACGCCCGGGCGGTCATCGACCTCGCCGATGCGGGCAGTGACCTGGCCGAGCTGCTGTGGTCCTTCGCGCCCGCCGACCGAGCGACCCGGCCCCGGCCGGCCGATCTGACACAGGTGCCCGCGACGTCCGCCGAGTCGACGGCGATGGCCAAGGAACTGAAACGGCGCGGATTCCGCTTCGTCGGCCCCACCACTGCCTACGCCCTGATGCAAGCGACCGGCATGGTCGACGATCACGTCGCCGACTGCTGGGTGCCGCGGGCGTGAGCGCCGCAGGCGCAGCTATAGCGGGTCTTTGCACACGAGATGGCGCGGATAGGGAACAATGGACGTCTGAAGCAGTTCAGAGCCGATGCTGTCAGTGTTCGACGTCATCGGTGCTTGCACGACCACCCGGGCCCTGACGGGCACGCCCACGCGGAGGAGGCACTCGATGGCGGCGATGAAGCCCCGGACCGGCGACGGTCCACTGGAAGCAACCAAGGAGGGGCGCGGCATCGTGATGCGGGTACCACTGGAAGGCGGCGGACGATTGGTCGTCGAGCTGACTCCCGATGAGGCAGCCGCCCTCGGCGACGAACTCAAGGGCGTCACCAGCTAGCGCTGCGAGGCGCTCAGCAGACTTTGCGGTAGATCTCCAGGGTCTGCTCGGCGATCTGCGCCCACGAGAACTCCTCGATACACCGGGCCCGGCCCGCAGCGCCGAACGACGCAGCACGCTGTGGGTCGGCCACCAGGGCATTGACGCCGGCGGCGAGGTCCCGCTCGAATGCGGCCGGGTCGTCGGGGTCGTAATGCACCAGCAGGCCGGTGCGTCCGTCGTCGACCACCTCGGGGATGCCGCCGACGTCGGACGCGACCACTGCCGTCCCGCACGCCATCGCCTCCAGGTTTACGATGCCCAGCGGCTCGTACACCGACGGACACACGAAAGTAGTTGCTGCGGTGAGGATTTCGCGGATCTTGGCGGTGGGCAGCATCTCGCGCACCCAGAACACGCCCGTGCGGGCCGCGGACAGCTCCCGGACCGCGGAGGCCACTTCCTCGGCGATCTCGGGAGTGTCGGGCGCTCCGGCACACAGCACGAGCTGCACTTCGGGGGCGAAGTGATGTGCCGCAGCCACCAGGTGAGCCACGCCCTTCTGCCGGGTGATCCGGCCGACGAACGCGACGATCGGGCGGGCCGGATCGACACCCAGGTCGGCCAGCACGGACTGTCCGGGTTCCGGCTCGGCCGGATACCAGACGTCGGTGTCGATGCCGTTGCGCACCACGTGCACCCGGTCGGGATCCAGTGCCGGGTAGGTGCGCAGCACGTCCTCGCGCATCCCCGAGCTCACGGCGATCACGGCGTCGGCGGCTTCCACGGCCGTCTTCTCCACCCACGACGAAATGCGGTATCCGCCGCCGAGTTGCTCGGCTTTCCAGGGCCGCATCGGCTCCAGCGAGTGCGCGGTCAGCACATGCGGCACGCCGTAGAGCAGCGCCGCCAGATGGCCGGCCATGCCCGTGTACCAGGTGTGGGAATGCACCACGGAAGCCTGCGAGCTGGTGTTGACCATGTTGAGGTCGGCCGACAACGTCGCCAGCGCGGCGTTGGCGCCCTCCAGTGCGGGATCGGGAGCGGCGACCGTCACCCCGGGACGCGGCGCACCCATGCAGTGCACGTCGACCTCGCACAGGTGACGCAGCTGCGCGACCAATTCGGTGACGTGGACTCCGGCGCCGCCGTAGACCTCCGGTGGGTACTCCCGCGTCATCATCGCCACTCGCATGGACTGACCGTACCCAGATGGACCGACGGCCCGCGGCGCATCCTCAATTGTCTTGAACGACAGCGATGAGAACGCGCCAATGCCTGCCAATAGCTGGCCCCCGCCACCACCTGCCGATAGGTTGGTTTCATGAGGGAAGCGCCACACGTGCTGGGCATCGTCCTCGCCGGCGGAGAAGGCAAACGGCTGTATCCGTTGACAGCCGACCGGGCCAAGCCCGCGGTTCCGTTCGGAGGCGCCTACCGGCTGATCGACTTCGTGCTCTCGAATCTGGTCAACGCGCGATACCTGCGGATCTGTGTTCTCACCCAATACAAGTCGCATTCGCTGGATCGCCACATATCGCAGAACTGGCGCCTTTCGGGGCTTGCCGGCGAGTACATCACCCCGGTGCCTGCGCAGCAGCGCCTCGGCCCGCGGTGGTACACGGGGTCGGCGGATGCGATCTACCAGTCGATGAATCTGATCTATGACGAGGACCCGGATTACATCGTGATCTTCGGGGCCGACCACGTGTACCGGATGGACCCCGAGCAGATGGTGCAGCAGCACATCGAGAGCGGCGCCGGTGCCACGGTGGCGGGGATTCGCGTACCGCGCGCCGAAGCCAGTGCGTTCGGATGCATCGACGCCGACGACTCCGGGCGCATCCGAGGGTTCATCGAGAAGCCGTCGAACCCGCCGGGCACGCCGGACGACCCCGAGCAGACGTTCGTGTCGATGGGCAACTACATCTTCACCACCAAGGTGCTGATCGACGCGATCCGCGCGGACGCCGAGGACGACGACTCCGACCACGACATGGGTGGTGACATCATCCCGCGGCTGGTGTCCGACGGGATGGCGTCGGTGTACGACTTCAACAACAACGAGGTGCCCGGGGCGACGGAGCGCGACCACGGGTACTGGCGCGACGTCGGGACGCTCGACGCGTTCTACGACGCACACATGGACCTCGTCTCCGTGCATCCGATCTTCAACCTCTACAACAAGCGCTGGCCGATCCGGGGCAGCTCGGAGAACCTCGCGCCGGCCAAGTTCGTCAACGGCGGCTCGGCTCAGGAGTCGGTCGTCGGCGCCGGCAGCATCATCTCCGCGGCGTCGGTGCGCAATTCGGTGCTGTCGTCGAACGTCGCGGTGGACGACGGCGCGATCGTCGAGGGCAGCGTGATCATGCCGGGCGCGCGGATCGGCCGCGGAGCGGTTGTGCGGCACGCGATCCTCGACAAGAACGTCGTGGTCGGCCCGGGGGAGATGGTGGGCGTCGACCTCGACAAGGACCGGGAACGCTTCTCAGTCAGCGCCGGTGGCGTGGTGGCGGTCGGTAAGGGCGTCTGGGTCTAGCCCGCGCAGGGCGGGCGGTCAACGACTCTCGCGGCGCGCGGACACCGTGCGCCGTCGGCGCCGGATCAGCCGGATCGCGCCCCAGGCGATGCCCGCGAGCGCGATCAGGACCAGTACCGGCACGAGGATCGCCAGCGCCACGAGCACGACGGCGACGACGTCCTCGAGGGTGCTCAGCACCGGCGCCGCCACACCGGCGGTGGCCACGTTGGCTGCGGGCCGCACCGTCGACTTCGTCAGCGACACCGCGAGCGCGACGACGACCCCTGCGACGACGGGCACCCATTGCCCCGATTGGGCGAACGCGCCGGGATCGGTGACAGCAGCGGTCTGGGCCGCCGTGCCGGACCCGAACACGATTCCGCCAGCGGTCGGCCGGATGAACGTCTGGGTCGTGTCGTTGACGCTGTCGAGCGCGGGCACCTTGTCCGCAACCACCTCGACGGCCAGCAGCACCGCGACGAGGGCCATCACCCAGCCGTTCTCCAGCCATGCCCACCCCGGCGGCAGCGCCACCAGATCGGTGAACCGGGCGAGCAACCCGATGGCCAGCAGCGGGATGTAGGCATTGAGACCCGCTGCGGTCGCGAGCCCCAACCCGGTCAGCAGCTCCATGCGCTCAGTATGGACTCACCACACGCGGGGGATCAGCCGAAAGCGCACCTGCTGTGTGTAGTCCGCATAACCGGCTAGCCCCTCGCGTAACAGCTTCTCTTCGTCGAGGATTCGCGCCGCCAACAGCGGCATGGTCAGCACCACGACCGCCAGCCCCCAGAGTGAGCCGAGCGCGAGAGGAACCCCGGCCATCATCACCAACGTCGCGCTGTACATCGGGTGGCGGACTACGCCGTAGAGCCCCGTCGAGATCAGGGGCTGGCGGTCCTCGACCGTGATGCTGGCACCGGCCCAATTGTTCTGTACGACAACGAGTTGCGCGCCGATCAGCCCGACGGCGACGAGGATGTCACCCAGGACGACGAGCCACACCGGCACTGTCGACCACTTGAGTCGCCAGTCCAGCGCGCCGACGGCGAGCGTCGCGATGACCGACACCAAGATGAGGCTGATGATGATCCGCTGGGCGGGCCTGGTCTCCGCGGTCGGGCCGGCCTTGACGCGGCGGGCCAGCGCGTCCGGCTGACGCAGTGCCAGGTACACGCCGGACAGTACCGAGCATGCGGTGAACACCGCGATGAAGCCCCAGCCCTGCCAGTAGCGCAGGGTGCCGGCCGGGATGAACACTGCGGCACCCAGGCAGACGAGGCCGATCACCGCTGACGCGATGGCCTGCAGTATGACCTTCATCAGCGCATGTCACGCCGGCGGAACCCGATGATGCCCAGCGCGATCGCCGCAGCGTCGAGGCACAGCAGCCAGATCAGTGGCACCGCGGTGAACTCACCGGTGCCGACGTGGGGGATGTGGCCGAATGGTTCGAGATCGAGCAGCCAGCGCGGCGCGTTGGCCAGTGATCCCATCAGGTACACCGCGACGACGGCGACCAGGACACCCCACGCGACGGGGGCGAAGCGGGGCGCGAGGCCGAACAGCGCCACGGCCACTCCGGCGAGCAGCCACACCGCCGGCAACTGGGCGGCCGCCGTGCCGAGCACGGCGGGCAGGGTGGCGCCGACATCACCGACGGCGACCCCGTACGTCAGCCCGGTGACGATGCCGGCCACCAGCAGCGCGAGCGCCGGCCCACCCATCGCGAAGACCACATGGCTTGCGAGCCAACGGGTTCGGCTCACCGAGCCGGCGAGCAGCGTTTCGGCGCGCTGGCTGCTCTCCTCCTGGTGCAGCCGCAGGGCCAGCGACACCCCGAACGCCGCGGCGATCATGCCGAGCATGCTGAACGCCACCGCGATGAACGCTTGCTCGATCGCACTGGACCCGCCGAGGCGGGCCACGATGTCGCGGGCGAGCTGACTACCGCCCATCTCCTCGCCGATACCGTGCACGACGGTACCGATCAGCAGGCCGTAGAGACACAAGCCCACCGTCCACACCAGCAGCGTTCCGCGGTGGAGACGCCACGCCAGTCCGACCGCGCCACCCAATGTCGCGGATGCCCGGGGCGGTCCAGGACGTTCGGCGAGCAGGCCTGCGCCGACATCGCGCCGGGAGAGCAGCAGGTAGGCCACCGCGAGCAGTGCGACGGTGAGCGCGAGGTGCAGTGCCAGGACCGTGAATCTGTCGCCGGCGTATGGCCTGACCTCGAGGGACCAGCCCAGCGGTGAGAGCCAACTCAGGAACGACGCGCGGCTGCCGGCATCCCCGACCGCTCGCAGCGTGAAGGCCGCGCCGAGGGCCGCCAGCGCGGCACCCCGGGCGACGCGCGCGCCGGGGGACAGCTGCGCTGCGACGGCGGCGACCGCGGCGAACACCAGACCCGAGCAGGTGAGGGCGGCGCCGAATGCCAACGATCCGGTGGCGGGGACGTCCTGCGTGAGCAGACCGGCGGCACCGATGATCCCGGTCCCCACCGATGCGCCGCCGGCGAGCAGCAGTGCCGCCGTCAGTCCGGAGTAGCGGCCGATTGCGGTCGAATCGATCAGTTCGGTGCGGCCGGCCTCCTCGTCGGCGCGGGTGTGCCGGATCACGGTGAGGATCACCGCGACGGCGATCAGGGCGTGGAACATGCCGGCTTTCCAGATGCCGACCGCGCCGAGGCTGTCGTTGAACACCTGCCCGTAGATGGCCCGCTGGGCGGGGCTGGCCATGATCGACGCCGCCAGTGACGCGCGGTCCGCCGCGGTGGGGTAGACGGAGGCGGTGGCGCCGATGTAGACGGTCGACAGGGGGACCGAGAGCAGTAACACCCAGAGCGGCAGGATGATTCGGTCTCGGCGGGCGTACAGCCGGAGCAGGTACATGGTTCCGGTCAGTGAGGTGCCGTGGTCGGGCGCGTGGTGCGCGGGGTGGGGGCGTTCGATCAGCGTGGTCATGCGTGCACCTGCTCCGGGGTGTCCGTGTCGTAATGGCGCAGGAACAGTTCCTCGAGTGTGGGTGGCTGGCTGACCAGGCTGCGGACACCCGCGTCACCGAGCACCTTGATCACCGTCGCCAAGCTGTCCGCGTCGACCTGCGCCCGCACCGTCGTGCCGTCGACCGTGACGTCTTCGACACCGGCAATCCCACTGAGATCGGGTGGCTGCCGAAGCAATTCGGCGGTGATCGAGGTGCGCGACAGGTGCCGCATCGACTCGAGCGTTCCGCTCTCGACGGTCCGGCCGGCTCGGATGATCGTGACGCGATCGCACAGCGCCTCGGTCTCGGCCAGGATGTGGCTGGAGAGCAGGACGGTGGCGCCGCGATCGCGGGCTTCACCCACGCATTGCTGGAAGACGTTCTCCATCAACGGGTCCAACCCGGTGCTGGGCTCGTCGAGCAGTAGGAGTCGGGCGTGCGAGGAGAAGGCCGACACCAGGGACACCTTCTGGCGGTTGCCCTTCGAATAGGTGCGTGCCTTCTTCGTGGGGTCGAGGCCGAACCGCTCGATCAGCTCGTCGCGACGCGCCGTGTCGAGTCCGCCTCGCATCCGTGCCAACAGGTCGATCGTCTCGCCGCCCGTGAGCGTCGGCCACAGCGTGACGTCCCCGGGCACGTAGGCCATCTGCCGGTGTAGTGCCACGGCATCGGTCCACGGGTCGGCGCCGAGGACGCGGACGGTTCCGGCGTCGGCGCGGGCGAGCCCGAGCAGGATGCGGAGGGTGGTCGACTTGCCGGCGCCGTTGGGGCCGAGGAAGCCGTGCACCTCACCGTCGGCGACCGACAGGTCGAGGCCGTCGAGGGCTTTCACCGCACCGAATGTCTTGGTCAGCGACCGCACCTCGATCGCAGAGTGCTCACTCATCTGGGTCTCCCTGTGTGAACGGAATTCCTTGCTGACGCCTGGTCACGAAGGCGTCGTACATCGTCGAGTCGGTCATCAGACCGTGGGTGTAGATCTCGAGTGCGGGCAGCACCATTTCTTCGCTGTAGTCGCGCAGCACCGCACGCAGATCCGACGGGTCGGGGTGCAACTGCAGGTACAGCAAGAACAGGCCACCGCCGGACATTCCGAGGAATCGGGCGCGCGCCTTCGGGTCCACGCTGGGCTTGATCGTGCCGGCGCGCACACCCTCTTCGATGTACTGCTCGGTGTTGTCGATCATGGTGTGCCACAGGCTCTTTGCGAGGTCTCCGCCGGCCTGCAGGCTGCGCACCAGGTAGGCCATCATCGGCGCGTAGTCCTCGATCTCGGCCAGTTGGGCGATCCACGTGGCGGGATCGGAGGACTGGATCGACTCGGCCTTCGCAGCCCGGATGGTCTCCGCCACGTAGTCGTCGCAGGCGCGGTGCAGGTTGTCCTTGCTGCCGAAGTGGTGGATGACCAGGCCGGGACTCACGCCGGCCTCCGTTGCGATCGCGCGCACGCTGACGCGGAACCCGTCGCGGCCGAACAGGGCGATGGCGGCGTCGCGAATCCGGGCCGCGGCGGTCAGGTCATCTGCTGAACGCATGTTCAACATGCTAAACGCGTGTTTAGTCGACGGTCAAGGCTGTCCCGCGTGGGCCCACACGAAGTAGGGGACAGACGCGAACTCGAGCCGACACGCCGCGAAATCACTCGAGTTCGCGTCTGGTCGGCAGAGAAAATTCAGTCGCGGGCGGCGGCGAGCAAGCCGTCGCCGAGCGGAATCAGCACTGGAGTCAACCGTTCGTCCTCAGCGATCAGACGGGCCGCTTCGCGGACAGCGCTCACCTCGGCGTCTTTGGCGGTCGCATCACCGGCCCGGCCACCGAGCGCGGCCCGATGCAGCACGATCACTCCTCCGGGCCGCAGCAGCCGCACGCCCTCGACCACGAACTGGGGTTGGTCGCCCGGAGCCGCGTCGATGAACACCAGGTCGTAGGACTCGTCGGCGAGCCGGGTCAGCACCTCCTGCGCGCGGCCGCTGATCAAGCGCGTGCGGCCCGGCCCGACGCCGGCCTCGGTGAACGCCTGCTTGGCGATCCGCTGATGCTCGGGTTCGACATCGATCGTGGTCAGCACGCCGTCGTCGCGCATGCCCGAGAGCAGCCACAACCCGCTGACCCCGGCGCCTGTACCGACTTCGACGACGGCTTTCGCCCTGGTCAGCTTCGCCAGCACACACAGCAGCGCGCCGACAGCCGGCGTGATCGCCCCCGCGCCGATGTCGACGGCTCGCTCACGCGCGGCGGCGACGATCGCGTCCTCGGAGATCGAGTGTTCGGCGTGGCTGACGATCGCCTCGGCGACACTCGGTGTGGCCGGGGCGTCGCCGCCGCCGGCGGGGGGCTCGTCGCTGCTCGACATGCCCGCAGCGTAGAGCGTCGACCAGGGCATCGACCCCCCGACACGCCCCGCCCCGCCCGCCTGCCCGCGTCCCACCGCTGCGCGGGCGTTTCCGCTGGTCGAAAATGGGTGGCGAGCTTTCTCAGGAAATGTTCAGTTTGCTCATATGCCTGCCTCACCACGACGGGAGAACGTGTTCGCATGACAGACGCCGCGCACCGCGACGGGACAGCCGACCGCGGGAAGAATGCGTCTCTGCGCCGCGTTGAGCACTTCGAGCGCTCGGAGCCGAGCTTCGACCCCGGACGCACCCCCTACGACACGGAGGATCCGACGACCATCCACGTTCCCGGCACGAACCCCGCGCCTGTCTCTGCGCCCGTCTCGATGGCCCATCTCGAACAGTTCACCGAGGCCGAGTGGGTCGAGACCACCGACGAGCTGACCGGCACCGCCGTCTTCGACGCCACTGGTGACCACGCTGCGATGCCCAGCTGGGACGAGCTCGTGCGCCAGCACGCCGACCGCGTGTACCGGCTGGCCTATCGCTTGTCGGGCAATCAGCACGACGCCGAGGACCTCACCCAGGAGACCTTCATCCGGGTGTTCCGCTCGGTCCAGAACTATCAGCCGGGCACCTTCGAGGGCTGGCTGCATCGCATCACCACGAACCTGTTCCTCGACATGGTCCGCCGCCGCGGGCGCATCCGGATGGAGGCGCTGCCGGAGGACTACGAGCGGGTGCCGGCCGACGAGCCGAACCCGGAGCAGATCTACCACGATTCGCGGCTCGGCCCCGACTTGCAGGCCGCCCTCGACTCACTGGCCCCCGAATTCCGCGCCGCCGTCGTGCTGTGCGACATCGAGGGACTGTCGTACGAGGAGATCGGTGCCACGCTGGGCGTCAAGCTCGGCACCGTGCGCAGCCGCATCCACCGTGGCCGGCAGGCGCTGCGGGAGTACCTGGCCCGGCACGGCTCGGACAGCGCGGCGATGAGGAACTCGGCCTAGCCCGACCGGGAATGAACGGCGGGTGCACAGGAAGCCGCGCTACATTCGAAGCAGGACCTGCGTTCATGACCGGAGAGGAGTCAGGTGGTGTTCGATCCCGGACATGCGTTCCGCCGGGCCTTCTCCTGGCTTCCCAGCCAGTTCGCCTCCCAGAGTGACGCGCCGGTCGGACCCCGCGAGTTCCGCAGCACCGAGCATCTGTCGACCGAGGCGGTCGCCGCGTACGTCGACGGCGAACTGAGGATGAGCGCGCACCTGCGCGCCGCACACCACATGTCGATGTGCCCCGAGTGCGCGATGGAGGTCGACACGCAGCGTCAGGCCCGGGAAGTGCTGCGGGACGCCTGCCCGGTGGCGATGCCCAGCACTTTGCTGGGCCTGCTGTCGCAGATTCCCCAGCACGCACCCGTGCACCGGTCGGAGCACGATGCCGAACCTCCAGACACGCCGCAGCTTGCCGACGGTGCACAGCGCGCCCGTCGGAAGCGTCGGTAGGGTGTGGTTGACGCCGGCCCGGAACGGGTCCTGTTGATTGCTGGCGTCTGAAGACTTGCAGGTGAACACGGTGACGAGAAGGGCGATCCACGCGTGACCAACATCGACCAGACGGGCCGGGAGCGTCTCGATCCACGCCCCGTGTCGAGGCCGCCGGTCGATCCGGCGGCCACCCGCGCCTTCGGCCGCCCCGACGGCGTGCGCGGCTCGTTCTTGAGCCGTGGGCAGAGCCGCGATCAGGGTGAATACGCTCCGAAGGACCAACCGCCCGACCCGGTGCTGGCCGAGGCCTTCGGGCGGCCGTCACCCGGCGTGGACTCGTTGCAGCGGCACCCCACCGACGCGGGCGCCCTGGACGCCGAGCGCGGCGGTGCCGCCGACGACGCCGACGATCCCTGGCGCGATCCCGGCGCCCCCGTCGCATTGGGCACCCCCGCGGTCGAGCAGGCCGCCCCGGTCGTGCAGGCCGCTCCGGTCGGCAAGTTGGGTGTGCGCGACGTCCTGTTCGGCGGCAAGGTGTCCTGGTTCGCCCTCGTCGTGCTGGGGATCGTCGCCCTGGTCATCGGCATCGCGGGCGGCGTGGTCGGCCGTAAGACCGCCGAGGTCGTCGAGGCCTTCACGACGTCCAAGGTGACGCTGGAAACCAGCAACAACGGTGAGCCGCCGCAGGGGCAGTTCGCGAAGGTGGCCGCCGCCGTCGCGGATTCCGTGGTGACGATCGAGGCGACGAGCGACACGGAGGGGGCACAGGGCTCCGGCGTCATCGTCGACGGACGCGGCTACATCGTCACGAACAACCACGTGATCTCCGAGGCCGCGACCAACCCCAGCAAGTTCAAGATGTCCGTCGTGTTCAACGACGGCAAGGAGGTGCCGGCCAACCTCGTCGGGCGCGATCCCAAGACCGACCTGGCGGTGCTCAAGGTCGACAACGTCGACAACCTGGTGGTCGCCCGTCTCGGCGATTCGGAGAAGCTGCGCGTCGGTGAAGAGGTGATCGCGGCGGGCGCCCCGCTGGGGCTGCGCAGCACGGTCACGCACGGCATCATCAGCGCGCTGCACCGGCCGGTGCCGCTGTCGGGTGACGGGTCGGACACCGACACGGTGATCGACGGTGTGCAGACCGACGCGTCGATCAACCACGGCAACTCCGGCGGTCCGCTGATCAACATGAATTCCGAGGTCATCGGCATCAACACCGCCGGCAAGTCGCTGTCCGACAGCGCCAGCGGCCTCGGCTTCGCGATCCCCGTCAACGAGGTCAAACAGGTCGTCGAGGCCTTGATCCAGGACGGCAAGATCGCGCATCCGACGCTGGGCCTGACGGCTCGGTCGGTCAGCAACGACGTCTCGAAGGGGGCTCAGATCGCCAACGTGACGGCGGGCGGCCCCGCGGAGCGCGCCGGCATCCTGGAGAACGACGTCGTCGTCAAGGTCGGTGACCGCGACGTCGCCGACGCCGACGAGTTCGTCGTCGCCGTCCGTCAGCTCAAGATCGGTGAACCCGCGCCGATCGAGGTGATGCGCGACGGCCGGCGGGTCACGCTGACCGTCACCCCCGGCGCCGACAACAGCACCTAGGCCGATGTTCGCCAACGTGGGCTGGGGCGAGATGCTGGTCCTGGTGATCGCCGGTCTGGTGATCCTGGGTCCGGAGCGGTTACCGGGCGCGATCCGCTGGACCTCGAATGCGGTGCGGCAGGCCCGCGACTACATCTCCGGCGCCACCAGCCAGCTGCGTGAGGACCTCGGGCCCGAGTTCGACGACCTGCGGGAGCCCCTCTCGGAGCTGCAGAAGCTGCGCGGCATGACGCCGCGGGCCGCACTGACCAAACACCTGCTCGACGGCGACGATTCGATCTTCACCGGCAAGTTCGACAAGCCCTCAACACCGCAGACGCCGGAGACACCGCAGATCGACCCCCCGGCCGTGAAACCGCAGTCCGGGCCCGGTCCGGGCGATTCGACGCCCGGTGTGACGCGGTTCGACCCAGACGCGACCTGAGCGTCCGGGAGATTCTCAGCGCCCGGCCGGGTCGAGACCCAGCGACATCCCTGCGAGCCCTCTCTTGCGGCTCGACAGCGCGTCGGCGACGGAGCGCAGCGCGGATCCGGCAGGGGAGTCCGGCGCACTGAGCACGAGCGGGGTGCCGGTATCGCCTGCGGCCACCAACGCAGGGTCGAGGGGCACCTGACCCAGCAGCGGCACCTCGGCGCCGACCGAGCGGGTCAGGCTCTCGGCGACCTGGCGGCCGCCGCCCTCACCGAACAGATGCATCGTCGACCCGTCGGGCATCAGCAACCCGGCCATGTTCTCGATGACGCCCACGATGCGCTGTCGGGTCTGCAGCGCGATCGCGCCCGCGCGTTCGGCGACTTCCGCCGCGGCCAGCTGCGGGGTGGTCACGACCAGGATCTCGGCGCCGGGGATGAGCTGGGACACCGAGATCGCGATGTCGCCGGTGCCGGGCGGCAGGTCGAGCAGCAGCACGTCGAGATCGCCCCAGTAGACGTCGGCGAGGAACTGCTGCAGCGCGCGGTGCAGCATCGGGCCACGCCACACCACCGGGGTGTTGCCCTGGGTGAACATCGCGATCGAGATGACCCGCACGTCGTGGGCGACGGGGGGCAGGATCATCGAGTCCACCTGGGTGGGCCTGTCGGTGGTGCCCATCATGCGGGGCACGGAATGGCCGTAGATGTCGGCGTCGAGCACACCCACCGACAGCCCGCGGGCCGCCATCGCCGCGGCCAGGTTCACCGTGACGCTGGACTTGCCGACACCACCCTTGCCCGAGGCCACGGCGTAGACGCGCGTCAGTGAGCCGGGTTGGGCGAACGGGATCACGGGCTCGCGGGAATCGCCGCGCAGCTGCTTGCGCAACTCGGCGCGTTGCTCGTCATTCATCACGTCGAGGGTCACGCGGACCGCCCCGGTGCCGGGCACGTCGCTGACGGCCCGGGTGACGCGATCGGAGATCTCCGTCTTCTTCGGGCAGGCCGACGTGGTCAGGTAGATCTCGACGTGCACGGACCCGTCGGCGTCGACGGTGACGTCCTTGACCATGCCGACGTCGGTGATCGGGCGCCGCAGTTCGGGGTCGATGACCTTGGTCAGCGCGGCGCGGACCGCCACCGTCAGGTCCGGGGAGGTCGAGTCAGAGGTGTGCGCAGACATCACCCGCGAGTGTAGGCGGGACGACGTGCAGGTCCCGCAGCGGCCGAGCGGTCAGCCGACAGGGCCGGGGGCGGGTCCCGGTTGGGGTCCCAGCCCCGGCGGGAGCAACGGCTCGGCCGGCGGCGGTGGCTGCTGAGCAGGCATCAGCGGCGGCGCCGCCTGGGCGGGCATCAGTGCCGGGGCGGCCGGGGCCGCGATGTCGTTGATGCAGAACACGGCGCACTGGGGTTGCTGCTGAGCCGGTGGTGGTGTCATCCACGGCGGCACCCAGGCGGGGGGCGGCTCGGGCGCGGGTTGCGGTGCGGCCGCGGGGGCCGGTCCCGGCAGCGGTCCCATTGACTGCCCGGGCGCGAAGCCGGGCACGTTCGTGTTGATCAGGGCCGCGACGTCGGTACGTTGACCGATCTGCAGCAGCGCCAGAGGATCGTTGGCGGGCAGCCCCGCGGCGTTCAGGGGCAACCCGGGCCCCAGGCCCTCGGGCCGGTCGAGGTGGCTGTCGCCGAGCGCGGGCACCTCTCCGGTGATCGGCGGGAGGTCCACCGGCACCACGCCCGTGGCGTATGCCGCGGCCCAGCCCAGCACGTTGCGGGCGTAGGCCATCGAGTTGTTGTAGCGCAGGATCGCGGTCAGCACGTCGGACTGGTTGCGCAGGTTCAGCCCGCCGCTGCACAGGTAGCGGGCGGCGGCGAGGGAGGCGTCGAAGACGTTCTGCACGTCGGCTTTCCCGTCGCCGTCGCCGTCGGCGGCGTAGCGGGACCACGTGCCGGGCAGGAACTGCATCGGGCCCAGCGCGCGGGCGTAGGTGACGCGGTCGGAGCTGCGGCTCTGCACGATCACCTCGTTGCCGGGCAGCGTCCCGTCGAGGCTGGGGCCGTAGATCGGCCGCACGGCGGTGCCGCGGGCGTCGGTGGCGCCGCCGTTGGCGTGCATCGATTCGATGCGGCCGATGCCGGCCAGTAGGTTCCAGCTCACCCCGCAGCCGGGCGTGGTGGCCGCCATCTTCGCCTCGGCGTTGCGATAGGCGGCCAGGGCCATCGACGGGATGCGCAGCGTGCCGGGTGCGCTCACCACCAGCGCGGGCGGCGGTGCGGACACGGTGGCCGCGGCGATACGCAGCGGGGTCGGGGTCTTGGTGACCGCCACGACCGACATGCCGGAGGAGTTCGAGGACGAGGCGACCGCCGCCAGCGGCATCACCGCGGTGTCACGGGTCGGGGAGTGGGCCGAAGGCGCCGACGCGCCGACGGCTCCGGCCAGCACCAGGGGAGTCAACACAGCCGCGACGCCGAAAGCCGGCATGCGAACAAGGCGTCCCGCCCGACATCTCGCCGCTCCGAGAGCCGCTCGTCCGCCTATGTGCACGCAACCGTCCTTGCTGTGTGGTGGCCTGTGAACGGAGTCACCATATCCGTTCGGCTACGACCGCGTAACAGCAATGATCACAGTTGTCACATCAGGATCGACGAGGCCGCCTGTCACCTGCGTCAGCGGCACCCGGGGAGTCGGCAACATCGTCGGCGAGTCGCAACCCAGCGATCATGTCGCGAATCTCCTCGAGTTCGCGGCGCAGGTAGTCGCGGGTCGCGACTTCCCCGACCGCCAGGCGCAGCGCCGCCAGTTCGCGGGCCAGGTACTCGGTGTCCGCCTTGGTCTGCTCGGCACGCCGGCGATCCTCCTCCAGCGCCACCCGGTCCCGGTTCTCCTGCCGGTTCTGGGCGAGCAGGATCAGCGGCGCCGCGTAGGCGGCCTGGGTGGAGAACGCCAGGTTCAGCAGGATGAACGGGTAGGGGTCCCACTGCCAGGCGAACGCACCGACGTTGAGCAGGATCCAGACGATCACGACGATCGTCTGGATCGCCAGGTAGCGCCCGGTGCCGAGGAATCGGGCGATGCTCTCGCTGACGCGACCGACGGCCTCGACGTCGAAATGCGGCGTCAGGGACCGGGAGACGCGGGGCGTGTCGAGCCGCTGACGGGCCGAGGACTCGCTCATGTGGCCTTCTCCGCGGTCACGATGACGGGTTCGGCCTCACGTTCGCGCCAGTCGTCGGGCAGCAGGTGATCCAGGACGTCGTCGACGGACACCGCGCCGAGCAGGTGACTCTCGTCGTCCACGACGGGGCCGCAGACCAGGTTGTAGGCGGCGAAGTAGCGGGTCACCGCGCCCAGGGACTCCTCGGGTCCCAGGCTGGGCAGATCGGTGTCGATGATGCCGCTGACCAACGCCGCGGGGGGCTCGCGCAGCAGCCGCTGCAGATGGACGCAGCCCAGATAGCGGCCCGTCGGCGTCGCCGTCGGCGGGCGCGCGACGAAGACCAGGGATGCCAGCGCCGGCGTCAGATCCGGATCCCGTACCCGCGCAAGGGCTTCGGCGACGGTGGTGTCGGGTGCGAGCACCACCGGCTCCGATGTCATCAGGCCGCCGGCAGTGTCCGGCGAGTGACTGAGCAGACGGCGCACGTCCTCGGAGTCCTCCGGGTCCATCCGGCGCAGGAACTGCTCCGCGTCGGCCGGGCTCATGGTGCCCAGCAGGTCGGCGGCGTCGTCGGGGTCCATCGCCTCCAGGACGTCGGCGGCGCGCTCGGTCTTCAACTGCCGCAGCACGGCCACCTGCTCTTCTTCGGGCAGCTCCTGCAGCACGTCGGCCAGCCGCTCGTCGTCGAGCGCGTTGACCACCTCGTAGCGACGCTTGGCGGGCAGTTCGCGGATCGCATCGGCCACCTCGATCGGGCGCTGGCCGACGAACTGCTCGAGCAGTTGCGCCACGCCCTGATCGGGCATCGCGAGCCCGGACGGCGTCAGACCCTGCACGTGCATCCAGTCCACCGTGTGCACGTTGCTGCGTCGGCCGAGCCTGCGCTGCGGACGCACCGCGACCTTGGTCACCATCCAGTCCCGGGTCCGGGTCTGTTCGATGCCGAGATCCACCACGACGACGTCGATGCCCGCCAACTCCGACAGGTCGGGATCGTCGACGCGGACCCGGGTTTCGATGACCTGCCCGAGGACGAGCACCTCGCCGGGCCGCTGGGAGAAGCGGCGCAGCGACACGCTGCCCGTGGCCAGCGTGACCGCCCCGGGTTCGATTGCGGTGACCCGCAGGATCGGCACGAATATCCTTCGGCGAGAGAGCAATTCGATCACGAGTCCGAGCACGCGGGGCTGCTGGCGGACCAGGCTGATGCTGATCACCACGTCGCGGACGCGCCCGATCGATTCACCGTCGGGTCCCAGCACCAGCATCCCCGCGAGCCGGGCTGCATAGACCCTGTTGACCGACGCCATGGGTGTCAGAGTAGAGAGTGTGGCTGTGGAGAACCGGTATCGACCCCGCCGAACGTGCCTGTCCGTGCCGGGCAGCAGCGCCAAGATGATCGCGAAGGCGAAGACGCTGCCCGCCGACGAGGTGTTCCTCGACCTCGAAGATGCCGTCGCGGCCGACGCGAAAGACCAAGCGCGCGAGCAGGTCGCGGCCGCGCTGGCGCAACCGGGGTGGGGCCGGCAGCTGCGCGGGGTGCGCGTCAACGACTGGACCACGGCGTGGACACACACCGATGTGATCGAGGTCATCGGCCGGGCCGGCGCGTCGGTGGACATCGTCGTGCTGCCCAAAGTGACCGACGTCTCCCACGTCCACGCATTGGATCTCCTGCTGTCCCAGGTCGAGGCAACGCACGGGCTACCGGTGGGGCGTATCGGGATCGAGGCGCAGATCGAGGACGCGCGGGGGCTGACGAACATCGACGCGATCGCCGCCGCACCCCGTGTGCACGCGTTGGTGCTCGGACCCGCGGACCTGATGGCGAGTTTGGCCATGCGCACACTCGAGGTGGGTGAGCAGCCCGAGGGCTACGACGTCGGCGATGCCTACCACCACATCCTGATGCGCATCCTGATTGCCGCACGCGCCAACGGGATCAACGCGATCGACGGGCCCTACCTGAAGGTGCGCGATGTCGAGGCGTTCCGCCGGGTGGCGCGACGCTCCGCTGCTCTGGGCTTCGACGGCAAGTGGGTCCTGCATCCCGATCAGATCGAGGCGGGCAACGAGATCTTCAGCCCCCGGCAGGAGGTCTACGACCACGCCGAGCTGATCCTCGAAGCCTACGAGTGGCACACCTCGCGGGCGGGCGGCGCCAGGGGAGCGGTGATGCTCGGTGACGAGATGATCGACGAGGCGAGCCGCAAGATGGCGTTGGTGGTCGCGGGCAAGGGCCGCGCCGCCGGGATGCGGCGCACCGGCGAGCGGTTCACCCCGCCCGCGGACTAGACGTTGAGCGCGGTGATACCCCAGGCCAAGCTGATGACGAGGGTGACCGCACCGACGGCGATGCCGGCGACCGCGAGTCCGTGACCGCCCTGGCGGGTTTCCTTGATCTGGTTGATCGCCAGGATGCCGAGCACGATCCCGACGATCGAACCGATGCCGCAGCACACGCCGAGGATCGAGGCGACCAGCGAGGCGATGGCCATCGTGTTGGTGCCTTGCGGCGCGGGCGGGCCGTAGCCGTAGTCCGCACCCGGGTAGCCCATCGGCGGAGGCGGGTAGCCGCCCGGCGCGATGCCGTACTGCGGCGGTGGCGGCGGGTACGACGCCGCACCGTAGCCCTGGTAGGGGGTTCCGGCGTTCGGGTCGGGGTACGGGGTGCCGTAGGCCGGCGGCGCCTGCGGCGGCGGGGGATAGTCCGTGGGGGCGGAGTACGACGGCGGCGGGTTGTAGGCCGGTGGGTAGTCGGCGGGAGTCGGGGACTGCTCGATCGGCGGCGCCTCGTAGCTCTGCGAGGCGGGTTCGGACCCGGGTGAGTCGGAACGGTCGATACGGCGGTCGTCGTCGTCCTGACTTGTCATGCTGATCAACCTAGCCTAAGTGGAACTCGGTGGACGGGACCGTCGCGGCCGGGCACCTTTGCCCGCTCCGGCGCGTTGATCGAGCGACGAGGTTCACCGAAGCGAACTGCCAGACCGAAGGAGTGCAAGGACATGACCAGCCCGTTTCAGCCCGGCCAGACCCCGGGTACGCCGCCCGCAGGCCGTGGCCGCGCGGTCGGCCTGCCCACACCGCCCAAAGGGTGGCCGATCGGTTCCTATCCCACCTACGCCGAGGCTCAGCGGGCGGTGGACTATCTGTCCGACCAACAGTTCCCGGTCGAGCAGGTCACCATCGTCGGGGTGGACCTGATGCAGGTCGAGCGTGTGACCGGGCGACTGTCCTGGCCCAAGGTGCTCGGCGGCGGCGTGCTCAGCGGCGCCTGGCTGGGCCTGTTCATCGGCTTGATCCTGGGATTCTTCAGCCCCAGCCCGTGGGGTTCGCTGATCACCGGTCTGATCGCCGGTGTGTTCTTCGGCCTGATCACCTCGGCGGTGCCGTATGCGATGGCACGCGGTACCCGTGACTTCAGTTCCACGATGCAGTTGGTGGCCGGCCGTTACGACGTGCTGTGTGACCCGCAGGGCGCCGAGCAGGGCCGGGATCTGCTGGCTCGGCTGAAGATCTGACGACGTGGTCGACGCCACCGCGGCGGTTCGGGCGCGGCTGCTCGAGCACTTCGCCCACGCCGGCGAACCGGCCGAGGCCTCGGTGACGTTCCTCGGCGCCGACCGTGTCCATGTCCTGCGCTTCGGTCCCGATGGCGGCCCCGACGCCCCTGCCCACTATGTGTCCCTGGGCTGTTCGTCCGCCCCGATGGTGGATCCGGCTGCCGCGCTGGCGGATCCGGTGCGCGGCCCGCGCGCCGAGGTGCTGGTGGCGCTGCGCGGTCCGGCGCCGACGGGACTCGCCCGTTCGGTTGCCGTGGTGGCGGCCGCTCCTGCGGTCGAGGGCCTGATCCTGGAACCCGACGCGCTGATCGATTTGGAGACACCGCTGTGGCAGGGCGCGCCGTTCACCGCATTCCTGTTGGGGCACAGCGAGATCAGTGACGTGACGCTGCCCGAGCCCGCATCGCCGGTGACGCTGCTGTCAGCGGTGCCGATCACCCCGACCGAGGCCGCATGGGTGCGGTTGAAGGGGGCGGCGGCGATGCGGGAGGCGTGGCAGCAGGACGGAGTGGATGTGACCGATCCCCGCCGACGCGCGGCCAGCCCTGCCTGAAACCGCTACAGCCAGTCGTTGTGCCGGAAGGTGCGATGCAACCCGACGCACACCGTCAACATCAGCAGCAGCACCGCAGGATAGCCCCACACCCAATGCAATTCAGGCATGTGGTCGAAGTTCATCCCGTAGATGCCCGCCAGTGCGGTCGGTACCGCGGCGATGGCGACCCACGCCGAGATCTTGCGCATGTCCACGTTCTGCTGCATCGCGACCTTGCCCAGCGCGGCCTGCACCAGCGAGCTGAGCAACTCGTCGAAGCTCGCGATCCGGTCCGCAGCTTTGATCGTGTGGTCGAGCACGTCACGCATGTAGCGACGGATCTCTACATTGATCAGATCGTCGTGGTTGGTGCCGATGCGTTCCAGATCGGTGGCCAGCGGACTGACGGCCCGCCGCAACTCGACCACCTCCCGCTTCAGCAGGTAGATCGACTCGATGTCGGTCTTGGACCGCGGGGAGAAGATGTCCTCTTCCATCGCGTCGATGTCGGTTTCGATCAGGTCGGTGACGTCGAGGTAGTGGTCGACCACGCTGTCGGCGATGGCGTGCATGACCGAATAGGGACCCAGCCTCAGCGATGCCGGTGAGGCTTCGAGGCGTTTGCGCACCCCGGCCAGACCGCCGTGCTCGCCGTGGCGCACCGTCACGACGAAATCGGGGCCGACGAAGATCATCACCTCACCGGTCTCGACGATCTCGCGGGCGTTGGCGATCGATTCGTGGTCGACGTACTTGACGGTCTTGAGCACCAGGAACAGGGTGTCGTCGTAGCGCTCGAGCTTGGGCCGTTGATGAGCGTGCACGGCGTCTTCGACCGCGAGCTCGTGCAGACCGAAGACGTCGGCCACCGACTGCATCTGGTGTTCGTCGGGTTCGTGGAGCCCGATCCACACGAACGCGGGCCGGCCCTCGGCTTCGATGTCGTGCACCTTGTTCAGGGCAGCAGCGTGAGTGTACTTGCCGGGCAACCGGTTTCCCTCACAGTAGACGCCGCAGTCGACCATCGCCCGGGCGACGGGAACGTGGATGCTGCGGGCGTCGGGGTGATCGGGGCGGGGGCGGCCGCCCTGGCGCAGCAGCGACGGTGGCAACGCGCGAAACGACGGCACGGCCGACCTCCCTCCGGACACCCGCGTGGCTGGCTGTACGGATCGTACGCGCCGAACCTGATTGTGCTCGTCCACGTGCGGCCTGGTCGGGTGCGGGCCTGTGGGTCGGTTACCCTGACGCCCGTGGCGGGCAGAGCGGTGCGTGTGCGCCGGGCGAGGCGGCTGATCGCCGTGTTGGCCGTCGCGCTGGGAGCGGCGTGGTGCGTCGCCGCCTGCGGCGGGCAGCAGCCGCGGCCGCCCATTCCGGTGTGGACCACCGCAGGACCCGAGGCCGAGCTCGTCGCGCACCTGTACGCCTCGGCGCTGGGCTTCTACGGCAGCGCCGCGCAGGTGCGCGTCGTCGACGATCCGCTGGCCGGGCTGGACTCCGGCGACGCCACGGTGGTGCCGGGCTGGACGGGCCGGCTGCTGGGGCGCTTCGATGCTGACGCTCCGGCGCGTTCGGATGTGCAGGTGTATCGCTCACTGCTCGCCGCACTCCCCGAGGGGATCGCCGCCGGCGACTACACGACTGCAGCCGAGGACAAGCCCGCCCTCGCGATGACGGCCGACGGTGCCCGGGATGCCGGGGGGGACGTGTCGACGCTGGCTCGCACCTGCCCGGATCTGGTGGTCGGCGCCGTCGATGCCACGTTGCCGCCGACGAGGATCGGTACGTGCACGTTGCCTCCGTCACGTCGATTTCCCGACGCTGCAACGATGTTCGCGGCGCTGCGAGCCGGCCAGGTGAAGGCTGCATGGACGTCGACCGCCGCGGCGGGGGTACCGTCGGACGTGGTGGTGCTGTCGGACAAGACGTCACTGATCCGCGCTGAGAACCTGGTTCCGCTGTACCGGCGCAACGTGTTGAGCGAGTCGCAGGTGTTGGCGCTCAACGAGATCGCGGGCGTGCTCGACACCGGGTCGCTGGCCGACATGCGCCGCGAGATCGACGAGGGCGCCGACCCGGGTCATGTGGCCGCGCAGTGGCTCGAAGCGCACCCGCTGGGCACCAGCAACTGACTATCGGCGAGCGCTGGGGGTACCTCCCGCTTGCGGGGGAGAGTCTGCACTCCGACACGCCGTAACCACCGGCATTCGACGCGCGTTCGCGTCCGGCGAGCGCGCGCGTATTGACTCGTCGAGCGTCGCTATCGCCGATCGATCGCCGTGACGCGAATCTCGACGCGCATCCCGGGCGCCCCAAGAGCTGTCACGCCCGTCTGGGTCCAGATCGGCGCATGATTCGGCATCCGGGTGCGCATCTGCTCGACCATCACGCGGTTGTGAGCGTCGAAGGGCTCTGAATCGCTCACCAGGTGATACGAGTTCAGATGCACCACGTCACGCCAGGATGCGCCGGCAGCTTCCAGTGTTCGGGCGACGTTGTCGAACGCCCGGGTGATCTCGTCGTCGAGGGAGTCCGGGAAGTTCAATTGATCGTCCCAGCCACCCTGCCCGGAGATCTCCACCCTGTCTCCTATCCGGACGGCTTGGCTGTAATGCAGCTCGCTGCGGAGCATTTCACCGTAGCCCGGCGTCACGAAGAACTGGACGGCTCTGTTATTCACTTCAACCATGAAGTGAATATTAGCGGAGATGACTTCACGTGTAAACTCATCATCCGCGACTGAAGGGGGTGGCGATGCCGTCGAGCGGCGAACCGACATGGCTCAGCGCGCAGGAGAAGGATGTGTGGACCAGTCTGATCTCGATGATCCTGCTGCTGCCCGGCAAGCTGGAGTCGCCGTTGCGACAGGTCGACCTGACGTTGTTCGAATACATGACCCTCAGCCACCTCTCGGAAGCGCCGGATCGCCGTATCCGCATGAGCGAGTTGGCATTCCTGGCCAACGGGTCGTTGTCGCGACTGTCCAACGTCGTCAAACGATTCGAGCAACGCGGCTGGGTCACCCGGTCTCCGGATCCCGACGACGGTCGCTACACCATCGCCGAGCTCACCGAGTCGGGCTATCGCCTCGTCGTCGAGGCGGCACCCATCCATGTGAAATCCGTGCGGGAATCCATTCTCGATCGCCTGAGCGTCTCGGACATGCGGACGCTCACCCGGATTGCCGCGAAGCTCAATGTGGTCGAGGGCTCGGGCGGATCGACAGGGGGCCCACTCCGGCCCGGGGCGTGACGTCGGGGAGCGCGCCTTGACCGTCTTGTCACTTAGTGACACACTCGGTGGTGACACTAAGTGACAGGGATGGTGATCGGTGACTGCGTCGATTCTCGACGAGGGAAGTGACGGCCGACGTGCGCAAGCGCGACTCGACGTGTCTCGCCATGCCTGCGCCCTGTTCTGGGAACGCGGCGTCTCGGCCACCAGCGGTGACGACATCGCCACTGCCGCAGGGCTTTCCACTCGCACCGTGTGGCGCTACTTCCGCACCAAGGAGAGTTGCGTCGAACCCGTGCTGGCCCGCTCCGCGCGACGTTTCCTCGAGCTGGCGCGCCGATGGCCGCCCGAACTGTCACTGATCGAGCACATGGCGGCCAGCTACCAGGACAATCCCTTGACTCCGCAGGAGATCGCCGACGAGATCAGCGCACTGCAGATCACGACCCTGTCGGTCACCGAGCCGGCGCTGCGCACGGCCTACCTGCTCGTGCACGACGAGATGGAGCGAGCGTTCGTCCCGATCATCGCCGACCGCCTCGGCCTGGCGCACGACAATCTGACGCCGCGGTTGTTCGCCGCAGCCGTCACCGCAGCGTTTCGCGTGGTCGACGAGGACGTGGGCCACCGGGCCATCGTGGAGAAAGAGAAGGTCACCCAGCAGGAAGCGCTGGCATTGATCGACCGTGCCATCCGGGATGCCACCAATGGTCAGCTGGGCGGCCCAGTGCCTCGCTGACTGACGCCAATCCCGCTCTGCCCGAACATCACTGAGCACGTCACCGCCCGTGGGCAACCGTTGTCGCCGACGGCGTGATGGCGCGCGCCCCCACCAGGAAAGAGGAGACACCCATGCCCGCAGCCGATCTGATCCCGGTCGCAGATCTGTTCCGCCCGCCCACCCGCGCCGCCGCAACGATCTCGCCCGACGGAACCACCCTCGCGTTTCTCGCCCCCTGGCAGAACCGGCTCAACGTCTGGATCTCCGACCTCGAGGACGAGGCCGCCGAACCTCGCTGCGTCACCGCAGACGCCAACCGCAGTGTGCTGCACTATGAGTGGACCGACGACCCCCGCTGCCTGATCTATCTGCAGGACGTCAACGGCGACGAGAACTGGCACGTCTTTCGGGTCAACCTCGATCACCCCGAGCCCACTGCCGTCGACCTCACCCCGTTCCCGGGTGTGATGGCCCTGCCGATCCGCGAGGTCAAGAACGGCACGACGACGGTGATGATGAACAAGCGGGAGATCACGCTGCTCGACGCCTACGAGCTCGACATCGCGACCGGTCAACTCACCCTGTTGGCCGAAAACCCTGGGCACGTGAACAACTGGCTGAGCAACGATCGCGGCGACCTGCTCGCGACGTCGCTGACCTCCGACGGCGATCTCGAACTCTCGCGCGCCCACGGTGGAGCGCTACACCACATCGCGCGCTTCGACGGTGCCGACTATCCCGTCGGCATCCACCCGATGACGATCACGCCCGACGGCACGGGCGTGTGGATGGGGTCGAACCGCGGCACCGACCGCACCCGCCTCGTCCGGGTCGACCTGACGACCGGTGCCGAGACCGAGGTGGACAGCCACCCCGAGTTCGACCTCGATCCGCGCGCGGCGGTCAGCCCGGTGATCCCGGGTCCGCTCATCCAGGACAAGCGCACCGGTGAGTTGTTGGCGGTGCGCTATTACGGTGAGCGGCAGATCATCCGAGCGCTCGACCCGAACTTCGCCGACGTGCTCGCCAATCTGGAGGAACTGTCGGACGGCGATCTGGGCCGCCTGTCGTCCGACGAATCCGGGCAGCGCTGGGTCGTCGGGTTCAACCACGACCGGGAGCCTGGCGTCACCTATCTCTACGACCACCGCACCGGGCAGAGCCGGCAGCTGTTCCGGCCGCTACCGCACCTCGACCCCGCCGCGTTGGCTCCGATGCAACCGGTCACCTTCACCGCTCGCGACGGTCTGGAACTCCACGGGTACCTGACGCTGCCGGTCGGGGTCGAGCCGCGGGCTCTGCCCCTGGTCCTGACCGTTCACGGCGGCCCCTGGTACCGCGACAGCTGGGGATTCGACGCCGGCGTCCAGCTGCTCGCCAACCGCGGATATGCCGTGCTGCAGGTCAACTTCCGTGGCTCCACGGGTTACGGCAAGGCCTTCCTCCAGGCCGCCGTCGGCGAATTCGCGCAGAAGATGCACGACGATCTGATCGACGGCGTCGATTGGGCCATCGAGCAGGGCTACGCCGACCGCGAGCGGGTCGCGATCTTCGGCGGCTCCTACGGCGGGTATGCCGCGCTCGTCGGAATCACCTTCACCCCAGACGTTTTCGCGGCCGCGGTCGACTACGTCGGCATCTCCGATCTGGCGAACTTCATGCGCACGCTGCCGCCGATAGCGCGTCCGCAGCTGGCGAACAATTGGCACGCCTACGTCGGCGATCCCGACGATCCCGAGCAACTGGCCGATATGCGAGCGCGGTCACCGATCACCCGGGTCGATCAGGTCCGCACTCCGCTGCTGGTGATCCAGGGCGCCAACGACGTGCGCGTGGTCCAGGCCGAATCCGACAACCTCGTGGCGGCGTTGCGTGAGCGCGGCGTGGACGTGGATTACCTGGTGCAGTCGACCGAGGGGCACGGCGCGGTCAACCCGGAGACCGTCATCGAGATGTACGAGAAGGTGTCGGACTTCCTGGCAACCCACCTGGGCGGCAGAACCTGAGCTACTTCGTCAGCCGCGACACCACGCGCGGGAACAGGCCCTGGTAACCCGCGCCGACGAACCGGATGACGTACTCGAACATCCGGGCGTCGTTGCCGACGAGGATGCGCGCCTTGTTCTTTCGCACGCCGTCGAGGATGATCTGCGCGGCCCGCTCCGGGCTCGTGCTGGCGAGCTTCTTGTCGAAGGTCCTGGCCAGCTCTTCGGCATCAAGGCCCTCGGCGGCGGTGGCGTTGCGGGCGATCGCGGTCTTGATGCCGCCGGGATGCACGCAGCTGACCTTGACCGGGTGACCGGCCAGCGCCATCTCCTGACGCAGCGCCTCGGTGAACCCGCGTACCGCGAACTTCGCCGCGTTGTAGGCGGCCTGTCCGGGCACCGAGAACAACCCGAACACGCTCGAGACGTTGACGACGTGTCCGTCCCCGGAGGCGATCAGGTGCGGCAGGAACGCCTTGGTGCCGTTGACGACGCCCCAGTAGTCGACGTCCATCACCCGTTCCATGTCCTTGAACTGGCTGATCTCGATGTCGCCGGTGAACGCGATGCCCGCGTTGTTGTAGATCTGGTTCACCTTGCCGAAGTGCTCGGCGACGCTGTCGGCGTAGAGCAGGAAGCTCTCCCGCTCGGTGACGTTGAGGCGGTCGGTCTTGACCGGCGCACCGATGGCCTTGAGCCGCTCCTCGGTCGCGGCCAGGCCTTCGGTGTCCACGTCACTGATCGCCACGCTGGCGCCGGAGCGGCCGAGTTCGATGGCCAGCGCCTGACCGATGCCCGAGCCGGCGCCGGTCACGACGGCCACCTTTCCGGCGAAGCCCTGCATATCCACTCCCTCGAGTTGTTGGACGGGTGCTGAGTGACCCCGAGCCTAACCGGTACCCGCGGTCCCGCGTATGTCAGGACGGTCTCCGGTCGCGAAGGGCCGGTGAGCACCGCGTGCTCACCGGCCCCGCGGCCAAGGGTCGCTAGACGGCAGGGCCGTCAGTCCGGGATTGACCGATCGCGTACCTAGACTCCCGGATTGCCATCGTTACCCGAATCGCCCTGAGCCCCCTTCGCGCCCGCATTACCGCTACTGCCGTTTGCGCCCTTGGATCCGAGGAGGCCGCCGCGTCCGCCGGACCCGCCCGTGTTGCCGGCGCCTCCGCTGCCGCCGGCGCCACCGGCGCCGCCCTTGCCCCCCGCGCCCGGCGTATCGGTGCCGTTACCGCCATTTCCGCCATCGCCACCGCGGGCTCCCTTGCCGCCCGTGCCGCCGTCGCCGCCGTCACCGCCTTTGCCCCCGTTGCCGCTGATGGCGCCGCCCTTGCCGCCGGAGCCGCCCACGCCAGCGGTACCACCGGTGCCGCCGGCAGCGCCCTCGCCGCCCTGGCCGCCATTGCCCCCGGTCGTGGCGAAGCCAACCCCGCCCCCTCTGTTGAAGCCGGCATTTCCGCCGTCACCGCCGCGTGCGCCGGTTCCACCGAGACCACCATCTCCGCCCCGACCGGCAGCTCCGAGCGTGCTGGTCTCGGCGTCGCCGCCGCGACCGCCATTGCCGCCGGGGGCACCCGCTCCGCCGACGCCGCCTTGGCCGCCATCACCACCGATCACCCCGCCCGAAGCGGTGATAGAACCGGCGTCACCGCCCCTACCGCCGGCACCTCCGGGTTGACCAGGGACGCCGTTTTGCCCGGGTCCGCCGTTGCCGCCGTAGGAGACGTTGTCCACAGAGCCATCGGTGTCGGTGCCGTCAGCTCCTTTGGCAGCGGGTGGCAGCAGGGTCGTGGGAATGGGGTTGACCCCGTCGGCTCCCGTGGCGCCGACACCGCCCTTGCCACCGGCGCCACCGTTGCCGAAGAGTCGGGCGTCGCCGCCATTGCCACCGGCCGCGCCGATGCCGCCGGCGCCGCCATCGCCGCCGTCACCACCCCACAGGCCGCCGCGGCCGCCGTTGCCGCCGGCCTGCCCGGGTGCGCCGTCGCCGCCTTTGCCGCCATTTCCGAACAGCAGGCCGCCGTCGCCGCCGTCCTCACCGGCGGCGCCGTCTAGGCCGTTGCCGATGAGCCAGCCGCCCGGGCCGACCATCGGCCGGAGCTCGACCCGGCCGTCGGGTGTTGCGGAAGCCTCGAACGTCTCAGTCCGGTCGCTGCGGTATTGACGGAGTCCCGCTGGGACCAGCACGTCGTGCGTCGACGACGGCGTGTTGGAGAGAACTCGAACACGGCTCGTCGGCGTGGTCAGTCGCAGAAACGCCTGCGCATCGGCCTCGGAGAACAGCGCGGGTGCACCGGCGACGTCGAACACCGCCGGCGCCGCGGGTCCTTCAGGTCCGCCTCCGAGTGCGGGCACGGCGTACGCGGCCAGCAAAGGTGCGGCGACCGGTGCCTGGGGTGCCGGGGCCGACCGGTGCGCCGCTGCGGCGGCTCGGGCGGTCGGCGAGGGTGCGTTTGCATCGACACCGGCGGTCAGGCCGGCGCCGATGGCCAGCGTGCTGATCGCAAGCGCTGCAGTAGCAGTTTTGCGGTTGGTGAGAGAGGAAGAAGACACGAGCCCCCGATTCGCTGAGAAAGAAATTGACATGGGAAGCGTATGTGTGCGGGGGGTTCGGCGGGCGCGTACTGCGTTACTCGTTTCCGTCGAGAAGGCTAAATTTTCATCTGCGTAACCCTGGGAGTAATACCCGCGGTTCCGTGCAGATCAGGGGACCGATGGGCGCAGGCTTGTCTCCCGCGCGCCACCGGCCCCATGACGCTCCGACTACGTGGCGGCGCCGCCCGCCGCGCCGGTTTGCCCGCGGTCGCCTTGCGCGCCCTGCTTGCCCGCCGAACCCTTGGCGCCCTTCGATCCGATCAGACCGCTACGACCGCCGGCGCCACCGTTGGGATTGCCGGCTCCGCCGGCACCGCCGAGCCCTCCGGGACCACCTGCGCCGCCCCGTCCCGGGTTGCCGGGGTAGTTGCGGGTGCCCGCGTTGAAGCTGTTTCCGCTGTATCCGCCGTTGCCGCCCTTGCCCCCCGTGGCGCCGGTGCCTCCCTTGCCGCCGTCGCCGCCGTCGCCTCCCTTTCCGCCATCGCCGACGAGGCGGCCGCCCTTGCCGCCCGCTCCGCCGGCTCCGCCGGAGCCCCCGGCACCGCCGGCCGCACCTGGACCTCCGTCGCCGCCGTCGCCTCCGTCGCCGCCGAAACCGTTTTTCGTGGCGTACTGGGCGTTGCCGCCGCTGCCGCCGTCGCCGCCGTCGCCACCCCCGATGCCGCCGGTTCCGCCCTCGCCACCGTTTCCGCCGAAGTTGTCTTCGCCTCCCAGCACGCTACCGCCGGAGCCACCGCGGCCACCGTCATTGCCCTCGGAGCCGGCGCCGCCTTCACCGCCGTCGCCGCCCACCGCCCAGGTGGTCCCTCCCGACTCGGCCTTGCCGCCCGAACCGCCGTCACCCCCGTTCTGGTTCGGCGCTGCGTTGAGCCCGGGCCCGCCGTCCTGTGCCTGCGATGTGTCTTGAGGGAACCCGGCCGGGATGTAGGTGTCCAAGCCGTCGGTGCCTTTCCCGGCGCTCGGAGGGTTTTGGTAGACCGGTGTCGGGTTCACCCCGTCTTCGCCCGTGGCGCCGACGCCACCGTTTCCACCGGCTCCGCCGTTGCCGAACAAGCGGGCATCGCCGCCGTTGCCGCCGGCAGCGCCGGTTCCGCCGTCGCCGCCGTCCCCGCCGTCGCCGCCCCACAGACCGCCGCGGCCGCCGTTGCCGCCGGCCTGCCCGGGTGCGCCGTCGCCGCCTTTGCCGCCGTTGCCCCACAGGAGGCCGCCGTCGCCGCCGTCCTCACCGGCGGCGCCGTCGATGCCGTTGCCGATGAGCCAGCCGCCCGGACCGACCATCGGTCGCAGCTCCACCTTGCCGCTCGGCGTCGCGGCAGCGACGAATGTCGCGGTGCGGTCGCTGCGATGGTGTCGAAGTGGGTGCGTCGAGTCCGTCACCGCGGTAGAGGTCGGCGCCGCCGAGAGAATGCGGATTCGGCTCGAGGGCGTGGTCAGTCGCAGGAACGCATGCGCATCCGCCTCGGAGAACAGGGCCGGTGCGCCCGCGTCGTCAGGACGAAGCACAGGCGCCGACGTCGCTGACGCTGAGGCGAGCGCGGGGACCGCGTACGCGGCGAGTAGCGGCGCGGCAACCGCCGCCTGCGGTGCCGGTGCCGCGTGGCGCGCCGCTGCGGCTGCTCGCGGTGCCTGCTGGGCATGGATCGCGTCAACACCGGCGGTCAGGCCGGCACTGACAGCCAGCGCGCTGATCGTCAGCGCAGCGGCGACGGAAGTAGGTGAGGGAGTGGACATGGGGCCCCGATTCGCTGGAGGAGTACGTACCTGCGAAGCATCAGGTCAGCGGGGCGCCGGCGACAGAGTAGTGAGCTACCCGGATATTGCTGCTGAGTCGGGGTGATCGCGCGTAGCGCCTGGGAGTAATACCTGTGGCGTCCGCTGCGACAATCAGAGCGTGAAGTTTCGCCATACCGCGCTCGCCGTCCTGGGCGCTGCCTTCGCCATCGCCGCACCGGCCACCGCCGCGCCCGCACAGGCCGATACCGGCGCCGACGTGTTCCTGTCGGCGCTGGACCACTACCGGTTGGGCGACATCGACCCGGCCACCGCGGTCCGCGTGGGCGAGCAGGTGTGCCCGATGCTGGCCGAGCCCGGCCAGAACATGGCGAACGTCGCGGCCAAGGTCGCCGATGAGCTGGGTCGTCCGCTCGGGCCGGCGACGATGTTCACCGGTCTTGCGATTCAGATCATGTGCCCGCGCGCGGTGAGCGCGCTCACCGACGGGGTTCCGTTCTCGTTCATGCGGTGATCTCTCGAGGGCCGCGAGCGCGCGCAGAGTGCACGCGTGTCGCGGCGCGTCGGCGTACAGACACGCGCGCTCGCCGAAATTAGGCGAACGCCTCGTCGATGATCTCCTGCTGCTCGACGGCGTGCACCTTCGACGAGCCCGATGACGGCGCCGACATCGCACGCCGCGAGATCCGCTTGATCCCGCCCAGGTGGTCGGGCAGCACCTCGGGCAGCGTCAGGCCCATGGTGGGCCACGCACCCTGGTTCGCCGGCTCCTCCTGCACCCAGAACTTCTCCGAGGCGTTCGGGTAGCGGTCCAGCGTCTCGGCCAGCCGCCGCCGGGGCAGCGGCGCCAGCTGCTCGACGCGCACGATCGCGACGTCGTCGCGCTTGTCCTTGGCCTTGCGGGCGGCCAGCTCGTAGTACAGCTTGCCGCTGGTCAACAGGATGCGCTCGACCTTCGACCGGTCGCCGTCGCCCTCGTCGTACATGGGCTCCTCGAGCACCGACCGGAACTTCTGTTCGGTGAAGTCCTTGAGGTCGCTCACGGCAGCCTTGTTGCGCAGCATCGACTTCGGCGTCGCGACGATCAACGGACGCTGGATGCCGTCGAGGCCGTGGCGGCGCAGCAGGTGGAAGTAGTTCGCCGGCGTCGACGGCATCGCGATGGTCATCGATCCCTCGGCCCACAGCAGCAGGAACCGTTCGATGCGGGCAGACGTGTGGTCGGGACCCTGGCCTTCGTGGCCGTGCGGCAGCAGCAGCACGACGTCGGAGAGCTGCCCCCACTTGGCCTCACCGGAGCTGATGAACTCGTCGATGATCGACTGCGCACCGTTGACGAAGTCGCCGAACTGCGCCTCCCACAGCACCAGTGCATCGGGGTTGCCCACCGAGTAGCCGTACTCGAAGCCCACGGCCGCGTACTCCGAGAGCGCCGAGTCGTAGACCATGAAGCGGCCGCCGGTCGGGTTGCCGTCGGAGTCGACGGTGAGCAGGTCCAGCGGCGTGAACTCCTTGCCCGTCTTGCGGTCGATGATCACCGAGTGGCGCTGGGTGAACGTGCCGCGGCGGGTGTCCTGCCCCGTGAGCCGGATCGTCTTGCCCTCGGCCAGGAACGTCCCGAGCGCGAGCAGTTCCGCGAACGCCCAGTCCACCTTGCCCTCGTAGGCCATCTCGCGGCGCTTCTCGAGCACCGGCTTGACGCGCGGGTGCACGTTGAAGTCCTCGCCGTACGCCAGATGCGCGTCCCCGATGCGGGCCAGCAGCGACTTGTCGACCGCGGTGGTCATGCCCGCAGGCACCATCTGGTCGGACTCCACCGAGTGGCTGGGCTCCACGGCGTGCTTCTCGAGTTCGCGGACCTCGTTGAAGACCCGCTCGAGCTGGCCCTGGTAGTCGCGCAGCGCGTCCTCGGCCTCTTTCATCGAGATGTCGCCGCGGCCGATCAGCGCCTCGGTGTAGGTCTTGCGGACCCCGCGCTTGGTGTCGATGACGTCGTACATGTTGGGCTGGGTCATCGACGGGTCGTCGCCCTCGTTGTGCCCGCGGCGGCGGTAGCACAGCATGTCGATGACGACGTCCTTCTTGAACTTCTGGCGGAAGTCCATGGCCAGCTTGGCCACCCACACCGCGGCTTCGGGATCGTCGCCGTTGACGTGGAAGATCGGCGCGCCGATCATCTTCGCGACGTCGGTGCAGTACTCCGACGAACGCGAGTCGTACGGCGACGTGGTGAAGCCGATCTGGTTGTTGACGATGATGTGGATCGTGCCGCCGGTGCGGTAGCCGCGCAGCAGCGCGAGGTTCAGCGTCTCGGCCACCACGCCCTGTCCGGCGAACGCGGCGTCACCGTGCAGCATCATCGGTACGACGGTGAAGTCGTTGCTGCCGTTGGTCTCCTCGCCGGTGTCGAGCATGTCCTGCTTGGCGCGGACGATGCCTTCGAGCACCGGGTCGACGGCCTCGAGGTGGCTGGGATTGGCGACCAGGGAGACCGCGATGTCGTTGTCGCCGAACATCTGGATGTAGGTGCCGGTGGCGCCGAGGTGGTACTTGACGTCACCGGAGCCGTGGGCCTGCGAGGGGTTCAGGTTGCCCTCGAACTCGGTGAAGATCTGGCTGTAGGGCTTGCCGACGATGTTGGCCAGCACGTTGAGCCGGCCGCGGTGCGGCATGCCGATGACGACCTCGTGGAGGCCGTGCTCGGCGGCCTGGTCGATCGCGGCGTCCATCATCGGGATGACGGTCTCCGCGCCTTCCAGCGAGAAGCGTTTCTGGCCAACGTATTTGGTCTGCAGGAAGGTCTCGAAGGCTTCTGCGGCGTTGAGCTTGGACAGAATGTACTTCTGCTCGGCGACCGTGGGCTTCTCGTGCTTGATCTCGATGCGGTCCTGCAGCCACTGCTGCTGCTCGGGCTCGAGGATGTGCGTGTACTCCACGCCGACGTGGCGGCAGTACGCGTCGCGCAGCAGGCCGAGGATGTCGCGCAGCTTCTTGTGCGTCTGGCCGGCGAATCCGTTGACCTTGAACTCGCGGTCGAGGTCCCACAGCGTCAGGCCGTGGGTGTTGACGTCGAGATCGGGGTGGCTGCGGAAGCGGGTGTTGTCCAGCCGCAGCGGGTCGATGTCGGCCATCAGGTGGCCGCGGTTGCGGTATGCCGCGATCAGCTCGATGACCCGGGCGTTCTTGTCCTCGATCGAGTCCGGATTGTCGATACGCCAGCGCACCGGCTCATACGGGATGCCGAGCTCGCGGAAGATCTCGTCGTAGAACTCGTCGTCGAGCAGCAGCTGATGGATGGTGCGCAGGAAGTCGCCCGATTCCGCGCCCTGGATGATGCGGTGGTCGTAGGTGGATGTCAGCGTCATGAGCTTGCCGACGCCGACCTCGTTGATGCGTTCCT
The DNA here is from genome assembly GCF_007096635.1 of Mycolicibacterium sp. 018/SC-01/001. Taxonomy (GTDB): domain Bacteria; phylum Actinomycetota; class Actinomycetes; order Mycobacteriales; family Mycobacteriaceae; genus Mycobacterium. The sequence continues at coordinate 27,125 of NZ_VKAA01000022.1, read as the reverse complement.
CGCTGGCGCCCTGGAACTCCGCGGGGTACTCCATCGCGCCCGCGCCGACGATCGCGCCCTGGCCCTGCATCAGCCGCGGCACCGAATGCACGGTGCCGATCGTGCCCGGGTTGGTGAGCGAAATCGTCACGCCGGCAAAGTCTTCGGCGGTCAGCTTGCCGTCGCGAGCGCGCCGGACGATGTCTTCGTAGGCGGCGATGAACTGGCCGAACCGCATCGTCTCGCAGTTCTTGATCGACGCGACGACCAGCTGCCGGCCCCCGTTCTTGCCCACCAGATCGATGGCCAGGCCCAGGTTCGTGTGCGCGGGCGTGACCGCGGTGGGCTTGCCGTCGATTTCGGCGAAGTGCCGGTTCATGTTCGGGAACTTCTTGACCGCCTGCACGATCGCGTAGCCGAGCAGGTGGGTGAACGAGATCTTGCCGCCGCGCGTGCGCTTGAGGTGGTTGTTGATGACGATGCGGTTGTCGATCATCGCCTTGGCCGGGATGGCCCGCACGCTGGTCGCGGTCGGCACCTCCAGCGAGGCCGACATGTTCTTGACCACGGCGGCGGCGGCGCCGCGCAGCACCTGCGTCTCGTCACCGTCCTTGGCGGGACTGCTCTCGGCCGGCTTCTTCTCGGGAGCTTTTTCTGACGTCTTCGCCGCCGGCACAGGGTCCTTCTTCTTCTCGGGGGTCTTCTCGGCCGGCTTGTCGGCGGTCTTCTGGGAGGTCTTCTCGGGCGCCTTCTGCTGGGCCGGGGCGGGCTTCGCGGCGCCGTTGCTGCTCGCGGCTTTCGGCGGCGGGGCGGGGGCCGGCTCGGGCGGGCTGACCGGACCCGATGAGCGGGCTGCGGACCCGTTCACAGGCGACGAGGACTCGGTGGTGGGCTCAGGGGAGTAGTCGACGAGGAACTCGTGCCAACTCGGGTCCACCGACGAGGGATCCTCGCGGAATTTGCGGTACATCTCTTCGACCAACCACTCGTTCTGACCGAATGGTGAAGGTGAATTCACGGCTGCTGTTCGCCTCAATTCTTCGTTTCCCGGCCAGTGCTCCGCGGCAGCCGGCCACCCCTTGTCGGACCCTTGTCGGGCCCCATGTGCGGTCACCCGCAATTCGCGCCGCATCAAGGCTAGCGCTTCGTCGACGGAGCGGGCCAGGCAACGCCTGTATGGGTCGTTGTGGTCATTACGGACATGACCAGCGGGTGAACGTGGACTGTCAGCCGGGTGGTGCGGGGAGCAGGTGCAGCGCCGACGGCCAGCGTGGCGGCGGGGCGCCGAACGCCTCGCGGGCGTTCGCCACGATCTTGCGGCCCATCAGCCGGTTGCCCACACCGCCGACGACGGCGCCGATGCCGACGGGCAGCATCTTGCCGAACATCATCGCGCCCCGTTTGAGGGTGTAGCGCTTGACGAAGTACTTCAACAGCCGGTTGTTCAGTTGGGACACCGCAGGCAGCGGCAGGGATGCGGCGCCGTCGGACAGCCAGCCACCGCTGGTCCGGCCGCGGCCGAGCAGGTCGGCGATCGCTCCCTTGCTGTCCTCGCCGACGAGAACGGCCAGCACGAGGGCGCGCCGGCGCTCGCGTTCTTCGGCGGGGATGCCGTGCACTTCGGCGACGGCCAGCACGAAGACCGAGGTGGCTTCGAGGAACACCACAGTCTCTCCGGCCACCGCGGACATCGCCACCAGGGTGCCGATGCCGGGGAACGCCGCCGCCGAGCCGACGGCTGCACCACTGGCCATCACTGCGGCCATGTAGTGCTTCTCCAGCTTGGTGATGATCTCGGCCGGGGACGCGCCGGGGTTTGCCTCCCGCAGCCGGCCGACGTAGGCCCGCACGGCGGGTCCCTGGACCCGGGCGCCGCGTTCGATGATGTTGCTCAGCGCTTTCGCCGCAGCGCTGGGATCGTCTTCGCGCACCGCGGGCTCTCGGTTCTTGGCCCGTGACCATGCACTCATCGAACGGCCTCTCGTCGAGCGACTCACCAGGTGGAACGACCTATGTGTTCCCAGGTTAATCGCTGGAAACACCCATACAACGATGTGCCGGCCGTCCGGGGTGCCCGGACGTGAGCGCGGTCACTGTTCGCCAGGAGGGGAAGAAAATATTGGAAAGCGACGCTAACCACTTCCATGGCAGTATCCCCAGACGTGGACGTGACGCCGTTCAAGACCGCCGTGGCGCCTGAGCCTGCCTCGACGGCGGACCCGGAGACGGTGTCGGCGCCCGGCCGCTTGCGCATGATCGTCGTGTTGGGCCTGCTGGTGGCGCTGGGCCCGCTGACCATCGACATGTATCTGCCCGCGCTGCCCAAGATCGCCGACGACCTCGGGCTGTCCTCGTCCGTTGCGCAGTTGACGCTGACGGGCACGCTGGCGGGCCTGGCGCTGGGCCAGCTCATCATCGGCCCGCTGTCGGATTCGCTGGGCCGCCGCAAGCCCCTGATCGGCGGCATCGTGCTGCACATGCTGGCGTCGCTGCTGTGCCTGTTCGCGCCCAACATCGCGGTGTTGGGTATCGCCCGCGGTCTACAGGGTGTCGGCGCGGCCGCAGGCATGGTGGTGGCGCTCGCGGTGGTCGGCGATCTGTACAAGGACAACGTGGCGGCCACGGTGATGTCGCGGCTGATGCTGGTGCTCGGTGTCGCACCGGTCCTCGCGCCGTCGCTGGGCGCGGCCGTGCTGTTGAACGCGTCCTGGCACTGGGTGTTCGCCGTGCTGGTCGTTTTGGCGGCCGCCCTGCTGGTGATGGCCGCGCTGGCCCTGCCCGAAACGCTGCCCGTCGCGCACCGCCGGCCGCTGAAGGTGGGTGGGATCGCCCGCACCTACGTCGGGCTGCTGCGCGACACCCGGTTCGTGATCCTGGTGCTGGTGGCCGCGCTCGGCATGGCCGGTCTGTTCGCCTACATCGCGGGCGCCTCGTTCGTGCTGCAGGGCCGGTACGGCATCGACCAGACGACGTTCGCGCTCGTGTTCGGCGCGGGCGCCATCGCGCTGATCGGGTCGACGCAGTGCAACGTGGTGCTGCTGCGCAGGTTCTCCCCACAGCAGATCATGGTGTGGGCGCTGATGGCGGCGTCGGTGTTCGGAGTGGTGTTCGTCGCGTTGGCGGCAGCGCACGTGGGCGGGTTGGCCGCGTTCGTCGTGCCGGTGTGGGCCATCCTGGCGGCGATGGGTCTGGTGATCCCGAACGCGCCGGCGGTGGCGCTGACCCGGCATCCCGATGCCTCCGGCACCGCCGCGGCGCTGCTCGGCGCGGTGCAGTTCGGGCTGGGTGCCGCCATCGCGCCGGTGGTCGGTGTGCTGGGCAACGACGAGTTGGCGATGGCCGCCGTGATGGCCACAGGTGTTGTCGTCGCGCTGGTGGCGCTGCTGCTGACGGGTGCGCACCGCACGGCCGTCCCCGCGGTGGCCGAGTTATCGTGAAGTTGTCGTGAATCGTGCCGATCCGTAGCGTCGGCGCCGACAGTTTCCACCCCTCGATTGACGGTTGATTGTCTTCCACCATGCTCGATTTCGTGAGACCACCCGCCCGGGCGGCCAACCCCTGGCACGCCCTGTGGGCGCTGCTGGTGGGCTTCTTCATGATCCTGGTCGACGCGACGATCGTCGCGGTCGCCAACCCCGCGATCATGTCGGCGCTCGGGGTCGGCTACGACTCGGTGATCTGGGTGACCAGCGCCTACCTGCTGGCCTACGCAGTGCCGCTACTCGTGTCGGGTCGCCTCGGTGATCGCTACGGACCACGCAACGTCTATCTGGCCGGTCTGTCGGTGTTCACGCTGGCGTCGCTGTGGTGCGGATTGTCGGGCACCATCGGCATGCTGATCGCCGCCCGGGTGCTGCAGGGCCTGGGTGCTGCGTTGCTGACACCGCAGACCCTGTCGGTCATCACGCGGACGTTCCCCGCCGAACGGCGCGGGGTGGCGATGAGCGTGTGGGGTTCGACGGCGGGCGTGGCCACGCTGGTCGGCCCACTGGCCGGTGGCGTGCTGGTGGACCACCTGGGTTGGCAGTGGATCTTCTTCGTCAACGTGCCGGTGGGCGTGCTCGGCCTCGTGTTGGCGCTGCGGTTGGTCCCGGCGCTGCCCACCCAGAGCAAACAGGTCGACATCCTGGGCATGGTGCTGTCGGCGGTCGGCTTGTTCCTGATCGTGTTCGGTCTGCAGGAGGGGCAGGCCCACGACTGGGCGCCGTGGATCTGGGCGGCCATCGGGGTCGGCGTCGCGGTGATGGCCTGCTTCGTCATGTGGCAGTCGGTCACCCGCGGCGAGCCTCTCATCCCGTTGGCCATCTTCTCCGACCGCGACTTCTCGATGTCGAACCTCGGCATCGCCACGATGGGGTTCGTGGCGACGTCGATGATCCTGCCGCTGATGTTCTACGCCCAGGCCGTCTGTGGTCTCACGCCGACCCGTGCCGCGCTGCTCACCGCACCGATGGCAGTGGCCACCGGGGTGCTCGCACCGTTCGTCGGCAAGATCGTCGACCGCGCCCACCCGCGGCCGGTGATCGGGTTCGGATTCTCGGTGCTGGCGATCGCGTTGACGTGGTTGTCGATCGACATGACGCCGACGACGCCGATCTGGCGGCTGGCCGTGCCGCTGACGTTGATGGGCGTGGGGATGGCGTTCATCTGGTCCCCGCTGGCCGCGACCGCCACCAGGAACCTGCCCCCGCATGTGGCCGGTGCCGGCTCCGGCGTCTACAACACGACCCGCCAGGTCGGTTCGGTGCTGGGAAGCGCCGGCATGGCCGCCTTCCTGGCGTCCCGGTTGTCGGCGGAGATGCCGGGCGGTGCCGGCGGCGCTGCGGGCTCGGCGGAGGGCGCGGTGGCGCAGCTGCCGGGCTTCCTGCACGTCCCGTTCTCGGCGGCCATGTCGCAGGCGATGCTGTTGCCGGCGTTCATCGCGCTCTTCGGGGTCGTGGCCGCGCTGTTCCTGACCGGCGGCGCGGTGCGTCGCTGGGCGCCGGCGGCCGGCACCCGAAGCGGCACCGACGAGGACCGGACCGACGACGGGGTCGACGACGGGGTCGATGACTGGGTTGATGACGATGACTACGTCGAGTACGTCGTCGACCGGGGACAGGACACCGACGTGCTGGAGCGGATTCCCGACGCCGGCGGGCGGCACGCGCGCGGTTAGGCCTGCTCGATCAGCGCCCGCAGCTGGTCATTGGTCTTGGTCAGTGCCGTGGCCAGCGCGCCGTAGGCGCGGTCGCGCACCCGGATCTTCTCCCCGAAGTCGGGGAACAGGTCGCGCAGCACGTTGAGCCGGGAGTTCTTCAACCAGTCCATCAACTCCGGGTCCTGCAGCCATCTCACCTGTGCGGTGTTGTCGGACAGCAGGATTCGCAGCCAGTCCAGCGGCGCGTCGGGATGCATGATGGGCGCGCACACGTCGTTGCGGAGTTCGTCGTCGGGGTAGGCGGCTTCCACGTGGGCGATGAACGCCGAGCTGAACACCTGCTGGCATCCGCGCACGCTCTGCAGCGTGATCTTCGCGCCGTCGAACACCGGCACCGACGGCGGGCGGGGCAGGCCCTGCGTCGTGCAGTCCACGTACAGCGATGGACCGGTCACATCGATCTCGCCGTCGCGCAACACGATTCGATCGTGTTCGGCATGCTGGAGGTGACCGAGCCGTACCACGTCGCCGATCAGGCGCAGCGTGTCCAGCTCGCCGCGCGACACGATCGCGCAGTGGTACATCGTCGGGGTGACGCTGGGGTCGAGCCGGAACAGGTTGCCGTCGGCCTCCAGGCGGGCGAACAGATCGTCGATCGACGCCGCTTCGGCGATTGCGGTCATCCGCGTCGCGATCGATTCCCGGAACGTCTTGACGAACTGCTGGCCCGGTTGCACCGAGGCCCGGTTCATCAGCCAGGAATCGCGCGGCATGATCCAGCGCAGCTTTTCGGGCGCCACGCCGGAGCGCAGCAGCCACAAGCAGCAGTCCATGCCGGTCTTGCCACCGCCGACGATCGTGTAGTGGTCGTGGCCCGCGGCGCGGCGCGGCAGGTCGTTGGGCGCGATGACGTCGATGCCGTCGGCCACCGAGAACGGCGCTGACCGCATCGACTGCACGACGGTCAGCAGGTATGTCGCGTCGACCACCCGGCGCCGTAGCGCCACGTGGTGGTCCGTGCCGTCGAGTGTGCGAAAGGTGTTGTCGCCCAGGTACCTCGAGGACGGGAAGTACGACAGCCGGCCGGTGGGCAACAGCTGGTGGCGCATCACCTGGTCGTAGTAGGCGCACACCTCGTGTCCGGTCGCGAGCTCGAAGAACCCCTCGTTCGGTCCCGACTGGTCGATCCAGTCCTCGTTGCCCAGCGCGCGGGAGTTCACCCCGTAGTAGGCCGAGGGCTGGTGCAGGCGTACGAACGGATAGACGAAGTTCCAGTGCCCACCCGGCTGGTGGTTCTCGTCGACGAGCACCACTGTCGCGTCGGTCTCGGTGAGCAGGGTGTCGACGAACGCCATTCCCATCGCGCCGGCGCCGATCACCAGATAGTCGGCCTCGATGCTCGTCATCGCCGTCACGCTACGTGACGCCCGGACCTCACCCGAACAGCACCGCGGGGTTCAGATAGCCGGTCGGGTCGAAGGCCGCCTTGACCGCGCGCATCGCGGCGATGTCGGCCTCGGTGCGTGACATCGAGACGTAGTCGCGTTTGCGGGTGCCGACACCGTGCTCGGAGCTGACGTTGCCGTCGTGGCCCGCGATCAGCGCCATCATCGCGGTGTAGAGGGCGTGCTCGGGCTCGCCCGTCAGCGCGCACCGCACGATGTTGAGGTGCAGGTTGCCTTCGCCGACGTGACCGAAGAGCACCGGGATGGCGTCGGGGGCGTGCTCGGCCACCAGCGCAACGGCGTCGGCGGCGAACGCTGCGATCGACGAGAGTGGAAGCGACACATCGAATTTCAGCGGTGGACCGTAGACCCCGAGCACATCGGCGACTGCCTCGCGCACCTGCCAGAGCCGCTGCTGGGCCCCTGCGTCCACGCCGACGGCGGGCTCGCCGAGCAGATCGGCGTCGGCGAGCGCATCGGCCAGCCGCTCGGTCAGGTCCGTCTCGCCGGCGAGCTCGATCAGCAGCAACCAGTCGCCGTCGACCGGAGCGGCCACCCCGGCGTGCTCGGCGGTGAGCGCGGTGGCCCGCGCGTCGATCAGCTCCAGCGCCGCGATGCCGTCGACGTCCCGGAACACGCGCGCCGTCGCCAGCAGCGCTTCCAGGTCGTCGAACCCGCAGATCGCGGTCACACGGTGCCGCGGCGAGGGGTGCAGCCGCAGGTCCAGCCCAGTGATCACGCCGAGCGTGCCCTCGGCGCCGACGAACAGCGACGCCAGGTCGTAGCCGGTGTTGTCGCTGCGCACGTGGCTGTGCCGGTGCACGATCGACCCGTCGGGCAATACCACGTCGAGCCCGAGCACCTGTTCGCCCATGTTTCCGTAGCAGACGGTGCGCAGTCCGCCCGCATTGGTCGAGGCCATCCCGCCGACGGTCGCCGAGTCGCGGGCCGCGAGATCCACGCCGAAGACCAGCCCGGCCGCTGTCGCTGCCCGCTGCACGTCGGCCAGCGTGACGCCGGCACCGACGTGAACGCGGCGCTCCACGGTGTCGACCTCGTCGATGTCGCGCAGCCGCTCCGTCGACAGCAGCACGTCGTCGTGCTCGGGCACGGTGCCCGCCACCAGCGACGTCCGCCCGCCCTGCACGGTCACGCTCACGCCCGCGTCACGGCATGCGATCAGGACGGCGGCGACCTCGTCGGCGGAACCGGGGCGCACGAGCACCGCGGCCCGGCCCCGGTAGCGCCCGGTGTAATCGGTGCTGCGACCGGAGAGCACGTCGGCGTCGGTGCTCACCTGCGAGGCGCCGACGATCGACGCGAGCTGTTCGGTCAGCGCTTCGGTCATGGGCACGGTGTATCACATGCCGACAGCGACAGGAATGCACCCAGTTCCACGAGGCGGTCGGGAGTGCCCGGCAGGTAGTCGGTGAGATGCGGCGACCGGACGATCACCGCGAGATACATCGCGCGGCTGATCGCGACATTGAGGCGATTCCTGTTGAGCAGGAAGCTGATTCCGCGCGGAACCTCGTCGATCGACGACGCCGCCATCGACAGGAACACCACCGGTGCCTGCTGACCCTGGAACTTGTCCACGGTTCCGACGCGCACGTCCGGGTATCCGGCGGCGTCGAGGTGGTTGCGGACCTGCACCACCTGCGCGTTGTAGGGCGTGACGACCAGGATGTCGCGCTGGGTGAGTGGCCGGGTGCCGTCCTCGTCGGTCCAGTCCGTGCCGAGCAGCTCGCCGATCGCGGTGACGATCGCCGCGGCTTCCTCGGGACTGTCGCTGACATTGCCGTGGTGCTCGACGGCCAGCGTGCGCAGCCCGGGTGCGACGCCGTCGAGTCGGCGGGCATCGGTCACCGGTGTGTACGACTGCAGGCGGTTGTCGTAGGACAGGCGCGACACGGCGCGGCACACCTGCTGGTGCATCCGGTAGGAGCAGTCCAGGAAATAGCCGCGTTCTGGGGGCAGCGTGTGGTGACCGTCGACCAGCCAGGCCAGCGCCGACCCGTCCACCGGTTCCGGATGGGTGCCCTGGCTGACCTGGGGCAGCTGTTGTGGATCGCCGAGCAGTAGCAGGTTGCGCGCCGCCCGGGCCACCGCGACGGTGTTGGCGAGGCTGAACTGACCCGCCTCTTCTATGACCAGCAGGTCCAGCGACTCGGCCGGCACGCGGCGGTCGTTCGCGAAATCCCATGCGGTACCGCCGATCACGCAGCCGTCGTGGTCGGCGATGAACGCCGGGTAGTCCTTCTCGTCGACCTCCCGCCAGGGTGCGCCCGCGGACTTCTTCTTGCCCACCCGCTCGCCGTCGACCCCCGCCGCCACGATGCCGGCGAGCAGGTTCTCCACGACCGCGTGCGCCTGCGCGACCACCCCGACCCGCCAGCCGTGCTCGGTGACCAGTCGCGCGATCACCTGCGCGGCCGTGTGGGTCTTACCGGTGCCCGGCGGGCCGTGCACCGCCAGATAGGACGCGTCGAGGTCGAGCAGTGCGGCGGTGATGTCGTCGACGGCGCCGCCGCGCTCAGGCAGGGCGGCGCCGCTGCGGGTGCGCGGGGGCCGGCGCAGCAGCAGGTCCGTCATCGCGCCGGGGCGCAGCCGGGGGAGTGCGTCCGCGACGTCGCGCGCGGTGTCCGCGATCGATTCCGCGAGCGGGCGGGTGCTGATCGGCGGGCCCGGGGTCAGTGCAAACGGCACCTGGGCGAACACGTCGCCGTCTCGGGGTTGCCGTTCGACGACGGTCACCTCGGTGGGCGCGTCGGGGTTGTCGCATTCGAGCACCGACACGGTGCCGAAGCCGCGCCGGTCCTGATCGTCGGTCAGGCCCGCCGGCGCAGGCGGATCGTAGAGGGCGTACATGTCGCGCGCGAGGTCGCCGTTGGCGATTTCCCCGCGAAGAATCAAGCGGCGCTGCGGTTTCCGTGCCCGGGGCGGTGTGTGCCAGTCCTCGGCGACGTCGTGGTCGTCGACCAGGAACACGCCGCTGCTGTCGGCCCACTCCTCCACGGGATTGTTCACCCGGTCGAAATGCCCCCACCAGAACGGCTTGTCCTCGCGCTGATGAAATCCCTTGGCCGCAGCGATCATCGCGACGGCCGTCTGCTCCGGCGTCCGCGTGTCCACACCGTCGCCGGCGAACCTGCACAGCCGCCGTTCGACCGCGTCGACGTCGTCGGTGTCCGGTGTCGGCCGCTCGACGGGCACGGGGCCGCGCGGCGGCACCCCGGCTTCGATGGCGCGCGCCACCAGCCAGTCCCGCAGCCGCCGCGTCGAGCGGCAGTCGTAGCGGTTGTAGTCCTCGATGCCCTTGAGGACCGCCGCGGCCTCGTCGTCGCGGCCGGCATCGCGAAGCTCGCAGTAGTGGGCGTACTCGGTGATCGACGCGGTGGCCGTCGTCACCTCGCCGTCGCGCAGCTCGTTGCCCATGTAGAGCGGCTCGAGGCTCTTGATGCTGTAGTTCTCGGTTCCGACGCGAATGCTCTTGCGTACCAACGGGTACAGGTCGACGAGCACGCCCTCGCGCAGCAGTTCGTCGACGTCGCGTTCGCCGACTCCGTAGCGGCCGGCCAGCCTCAGCAGCGTGCTCTTCTCGTAGGCGGCGTAGTGGTAGATGTGCATGCGGGGATAGCGCCGGCGCCGCTTGCGCACCATGTCGAGGAACGCGATAAGCGCGGCGCGTTCGTCGGCACGGGTGTGCGCCCACAGCGGGGTGAACTCGTCGGCGATGGTCAGCACGCCCCACAGGTATTCCAGTCCCCACTCGTGGCCGTCGGTGGTCCACAGCGGGTCACCCTCGAAATCGAAGAACAGGTCACCGCGGTCGGCGTCGGGCAGCACCATCAGCGGCTGCGGGTCCACCACCCGGTAGGGCGGTCTGCCGTCGATCCGGTCGGCGATCTGCAGGCGGGCCTGACCGACCAACGCCGTGACGGCGCGCGGCGCCAGACCGGGCACCGGGCCTTCGTGGGCCGCGAGTTGGCGCTTGGTCGTGATGCCGGCGTCGAGCAGCCGGGCGCGTTGACTGACCCGCATGCCTGCGACCAGCAGTAGGTCGTCGTGCGCGCGGACCTGCTCCTCGCAGTCGGCGCAGCGGAAGCACGCCCGGACGGTCTCGTCCTCCCAGGACACCGGCTCGCCGGCGGCCTCGTGCCGGTCGAGCAGATGCTGCAGCGCGGCCCGGCGGGGTCGGTACACCGGCAGCAACTCGTCGAGGGGGTAGCTGACCGTCGCGCCGTCGCCGAGGACGAGATCGACCTCCGGTGCGACGGGCACCCCGGCCGCGGTCAGCGTGTCGACGTAGCCGGCCAGCTGCAGCAGGGCCTCGACCTTCACCGAGCGGGCCAGCTTCGTGTCGCGCAGGCGATAGCGCGGGCCCTGCTCCGACTCTTCGAGCAGCAGGAAGTCGGCGAATCCGACGAACCTGCCGTCGAACATCGCGGCCTGGTAGATGACCGGTGCCCGCCGCTCGATCGCCCGTAGCGTCTGCTCGGCCGCGGCGGTCAGGCCCGCGAGGGTGTAGTCCGGCCGGCCGATGACGGTGATCTCGGCATCGGCGCGCAGCGCATCGAGGTGCCGCTGCTCGTGCTCATCGCCCAATTGGGATGTGCGGGCGAGCATCTCGTCATCGCCGGGGACCGCCGACGCGCGGCCGAGCTTGACGTCGAACGAGCGCAGCAGCGCGTACTCGCAGCGGGCGGCCGCGGCGAGATCGGAGGCGCTGTAGACCACCCGGCCGTCGATGACGAACACGCCGCCACTGTAGGACAGACCACCGACGCCCCCAGCGGTCGCGGAATATCATTCCCGGTCGCTCCCACGCCGAAATCGCAGCCCTGGCTTCTCCCTGGCGGCACTGGCGAACGGCTCAGCGCGGCGTGTTGCCGATCAGCTCCACGCCGCTGCCGTTCCACCGGAACGTCACGACACTGTCGAGCCCCGGCAGGCCGCCCGAGTACTTCAGCGCGACGGTGTCGCCGGTGGTGCCGGCGCTGTCCAGACCGTTGAATCCATAGGTGTCGGGCACCCCGGTGGGGATGAACTTGCCGCGGTGGAACAACACGGCGCGAGTGTTCGGGTTCTGCGAGTTGGTGTTCGCCTTGACGATCACCGCGGACAGTTGCGCGCACTCGTTGTAGTTGCCGGCCAGCGGTTCGGGGTTCCAGCCCTGCTTGCTGCGCGGATCGCGGGGGAGTTCGGACACCGCCCGGGCGATCTCGGGGGCAGCCAGGTCGGTGGCGCACGGGTCGGCGGCAGGTGCCGGACCCGGCGGCGGTCCGGCCGGTGCCACGGTCGGCGCCGGCGCAGGCGGAGGAGCTGCCGACGCGGTCGGACCCGGCGTTTTCGATGCGGTCGAATCTCCTGAGCCGCAGCCCGCGAGGACGAGGGCTGCGGCACCCATCACTGCTGCCCACTTCACAACAGGCGACCGTACCGGCACCGCCTCGACACCGGCCACGAGGCGCGCGGCGGGAAGAGGCCGGAAATGGCACTAGACTGCCACCACGATGACCTCCTCGGATGTGACCCCCGCCAGCACGGATCTGCCAGGCGATATGACCTTCGCCGACCTGCAGATCCATCCCTCGGTGCTGCAGGCGGTCAGCGACGTCGGCTATGAGTCGCCGTCCCCGATCCAGGCCGCGACGATCCCGGCGATGCTGGCCGGCTCCGACGTCGTCGGACTGGCCCAGACGGGAACCGGCAAGACCGCGGCCTTCGCCATCCCGATCCTCAGCAAGATCGACACCTCCAGCCGGACCACCCAGGCGCTGGTCCTGGCTCCGACGCGCGAGCTCGCGCTGCAGGTCGCCGAGGCGTTCAGCCGGTACGGCGCGCACCTGAACGTCAACGTGCTGCCGGTGTACGGCGGCAGCTCCTACGGGCCGCAGCTCGCCGGCCTCAAGCGGGGCGCCCAGATCGTCGTCGGCACGCCGGGCCGCGTGATCGACCACCTGGAAAAGGGCACGCTCGACGTCAGCCACCTCGACTACATGGTGCTCGACGAGGCCGACGAGATGCTGCAGATGGGCTTCGCCGAGGACGTCGAGCGCATCCTCGCCGACACCCCGGAGTACAAGCAGGTCGCGCTGTTCTCGGCGACCATGCCGCCGGCGATCAAGAAGATCACCGCCAAGTACCTGCACGATCCGGTCGAGGTCACGGTCAAGTCGAAGACCCAGACCGCGGAGAACATCACCCAGCGCTACATCCAGGTCTCCTATCCGCGCAAGATGGACGCGCTGACGCGCCTCCTCGAGACCGAGCAGGGCGACGCGATGATCGTGTTCGTGCGCACCAAGCAGGCCACCGAGGAGGTCGCCGAAAAGCTCAAGGCCCGCGGGTTCGCCGCCGCGGCGATCAACGGCGACATACCGCAGGCGGTGCGTGAGCGCACGATCAACGCCCTCAAGGACGGCTCGATCGACATCCTGGTCGCCACCGACGTCGCCGCCCGCGGCTTGGACGTCGAGCGCATCTCGCACGTCGTCAACTTCGACATCCCGCACGACCCGGAGTCCTACGTGCACCGCATCGGGCGCACCGGGCGCGCGGGCCGCTCCGGCACGGCGCTGCTGTTCGTGACGCCGCGCGAACGGCATCTGCTGGGTGCCATCGAGCGGGTGACGCGGCAGAAGCTGGTCGAGATCGAGCTGCCGTCGGTCGAGGACGTCAACGAGCGCCGCGTGCAGAAATTCCGCGATTCGATCACCGAGGCGCTCGCTGCGCCGGGCATCGAGTTGTTCCGGACGCTGATCGAGAACTACGAACGCGACCACGACGTGCCGATGGCCGACATCGCCGCCGCGCTGGCGCTGCAGAGCCGCGACGGCGAAGCGTTCCTGATGACCGAGCCTCCGCCGGAGAAGCGCCGCGACAAGAAGGACCGTCCGGACCGCGCCGAGCGCGACGATCGCGGCCCGCGCAAGCAGCGGGAGCGGCGCAGCGATCTGGCCACCTATCGCATCGCCGTCGGCAAGCGGCACAAGGCGATGCCGGGCGCGATCGTCGGCGCCATCGCCAACGAGGGCGGCCTGCATCGCAGCGATTTCGGCCACATCGCGATCAAGCTGGATTACTCGCTGGTCGAGCTGCCCGCCAATCTGTCGCGGGAAACGCTGAAGAAGCTGGAGAACACCAGGATTCAGGGTCAGCTGATCAATCTGGAACCCGATCGCGGGCCGAAGGCGCGCCGCAAGTCGCACTAGCGCCGCATGACGTTGTCACGAGACGCCGACGCCCAGGGCGGCCTGGAGTCGGTGACCCCGACCGGCCGGGTCGACTCTCTCACCGGTATCCGCGCTGTCGCGGCGCTTCTCGTGGTGCTGACGCATGCGGCCTACACCACCGGGCGGTACGGGCAGGGCTATGTGGGATTGATGTTCTCCCGCATGGAGATCGGGGTGCCGATCTTCTTCGTGCTGTCGGGGTTCCTGCTGTTCAGCCCGTGGGTGAAGGCCTCCGCCGCAGGCGAGCCCGCGCCGTCGGTCCGGCGCTATGCATGGCATCGGGTGCGTCGCATCATGCCGGCATATGTTGTCACGGTCGTGGCGGCCTATCTCGTCTATCACTGGCGCACGGCTGGCCCGAATCCCGGGCACACCTGGGAGGGTCTGCTGCGCAACCTGACCCTGACCCAGATCTACACCGACAACTATCTGTATTCCTATCTGCACCAGGGTCTTACGCAGATGTGGAGCCTGGCCGTCGAGGCGGCCTTCTACGTGGCGCTGCCGCCGATGGCCTACCTGCTGTTGGTGGTGATGTGCCGCCGGCGCTGGCAGCCGCGGCTTCTACTCGCCGGGCTCGCGGGGTTCGCGGCGCTGTCCCCGGCGTGGCTGTGGCTGGTGCACACGACCTCGTTCCTGCCCGACGGCGCGCGCCTGTGGCTACCGGGCTATCTGTCGTGGTTCGTCGGCGGCATGGTGCTGGCGGTCCTGGCAGCCATGCGGGTGCGGGCGTATGCGTTGGCATGTCTGCCGATCGTGGTGGTCAGCTACTTCATCGTGTCGACGCCGATCGGCGGAGAGCCGACGACATCGCCCGCCCTGTTGTGGGAAGCGTTGGCCAAGAGCGCGTTCTACGCGGTGATCGCGACGCTGGTGGTGGCTCCGCTGGCATTGGGGAACACCGGGTTGTACGCGAAGGTCATGGCGAGCAGGCCGATGGTGTTCCTCGGTGAGATCTCCTACGAGATCTTTCTCATCCACCTGGTGACGATGGAACTGGTGATGGTGGAGGTGCTGCGCTACCCGATCTACAACGGGTCGGTGTGGCTGCTGTTCCTCGGCACGATGGTGGTGACGGTGCCGCTGGCGTGGCTCCTGCATCGGTTCACCCGGGTGCGATGACGCGAGGCACGACGAATTCTGCGAGCATCTCGGCTTCGTCCGCGTCATCGCGTCCGGGGAACAGCAACAGCGAGGTCAGGATCCGCACCAGCCAGCGGGCCCGCTGTTCGACCCGATCGTCATCGCCGAGCGAGCCGACGAACGTCTCGGTCACCGCGGCGATCAGCGGTGATTGCTCGGCTATCTCTCCGCCCAGGGGCCGCTCCGAGGCGGTGAACCAGGATGCCAGCGCGGGGTTCTCCCGAACCATGCGCAGGCAGGAGAGCATGCCGTGGACGAGCCGGTCTCCGGGATCGGTGATCGAGGCGAGCTGATCGGTCAGCTCGCGGTAGATCCGGTGGGTTTCCCGGTGGACGTACGCGGTGTGCAACGCTTCGCGGTTCTCGAAATAGCGGTACAGCGTGGCTCGTGAACAGCCTGCAGCGGAGGCGATCTCATTCATCCCGACGGTCGCGGCGGGCTTGTCGGTGAACAGGTTGCCGGCGGCGTCGAGGATGCGTTCGGCGGCGATCTCGCTGCGGTCTGCGGCCAGCCAGTCCCGGCCGCTCACCGGGTCGCCGTGATCGGCACAGACAGTGGCCTGCGTACGTAACTGCCGCCGGCCCAGATGATGCCGGCTTCGTCGACGTCGAAGTCGGGAATGCGGGCCAGCAATTCGGTCAGGGCGACGCGAGACTGCATCCGGGCAGCAGCGGAGCCCAGGCAGAAGTGTGCGCCGTGACTGAACGTGAGGATGTTGCGCGGGTTGCGGGTGACGTCGAGTTCGCCCGCATCATCGCCGTATTCGCGTTCGTCACGGTTGGCCGAGCCGTAGAGAAACAGGACTTTGCGGCCCGCGGGAATGGTGCGGTCGCCGATGGTGACGGCGCGGGTGGTGGTGCGGGCCAGGCCCTGCACCGGGGAGGTGAGCCGCAGGAATTCGTCGACGGCGCCGGCGATGAGCTCGGGATCGTCGACGAGGAGACGGCGTTGGTCGGGGCGTTGGTGCAGCAGCTGCACCGAGCCGCCGAGCATGCCGGTGGTGGTGTCGTTGCCGCCGGTGACCATCGTGAAGGTGAACGCGAGAACCGAGAGGACGCCGGCGATGTCGCCGTCGGCGCCGACGCCGGCAGCCACCAGGTGTGAGACGGTGTCGTCTGCCGGGTCGACGCGGCGACGCTCGATGAGGGCGGTGAAGTACGCCATCATCTCGCCGAGTGCGTCGCCGAGAGTGCCCAGCGCTCCGCCGATCCCGCCGTCGGCGGTGTTGGCCGCGACGATGGCCTCGGTCCAGCCGTCGAACTTGCCGCGGTCGGCCTCGGGTACGCCGAGGTAGTGCGCGACGACCATCGACGGGAGCGGTTTGAACAGTTCGGCGACGATGTCGCCGCCGCCGTTGGCGCGCAACCTTTCGATGCGTTCGACGACGAACTGGCGCACCGTCGGCTCGATCGCCTCGACCTGACGCGGGGTGAAGCCGCGGGACACCAGCTTGCGGAACTCGGTGTGCGTGGGCGGGTCCTGCATGACCATCGGCGGGTTGTCGGCCAGGCCGATCATCTCGAGTTCGCCGTAGTTGACGGTCAGGCCCTGGGCCGAGGAGAACGTCTGGTGGTCGCGCGCCGCGGCCCAGATGTCGGCGTGCCGGGAGAGCACGTAGTAGTCGTGATCGGGCCGGTCGGCGGGGACTACGTGGTGGACGGGGTCGTGGTCGCGCAGCGCGCGGTACATCGGCCAGGGGTCGGCCCAGGTGTCAGCGGTGGCCAGGGTGAACCTCGGGGGTGCCTCGTGAGACAGAAGGGCTGACATGTCTCATTCGTACGACTTGGGACACCTGCGTGTCAAGAGCGGCTGTAGGTTCCACTCAAAGATGGCGGATTCCATTTCAAAATGGCGGACGATGGCGGTTCTGCCATTTTCGAGTGGATATTCCATAGCTTAGCTAGCTAACAGGATGGTCACGGACGTTGCGAGCGACGTCTGAGTTGTGATCGGGACCGTCAGTCGCGGGTTTTCTCTTTCCAGCGGAGGTAGATCTCGCTTGCTTAGCCTGCTGATTTCGTTTTTCGATTGCGACGCCTGTTTGCTTATTAGCATGCGACTGCGTGGAAGAAGAGAGGGAAGCTGGCGAGTCCGAAGAGGCGCTGGAGCCCGTCGACTCAGACGCAGTAAACGTCCGGCAAGTCGCGGCCGTCCCCGCAGAGTCGGCCCGTTGTGTGCGGATCGAGATGGTGTATTCGCCCGATGGGCCCAGCGCGACTGCCGAAAGCGTTCATCACGGGATGGCTTGGGGCAGCGCCTTCATGTACGAGATAGACGGGGTCAATCATCTAATAACGGCGCGGCACAATCTGACGGGCCGCCACTGGCGCACGGGCGGATACCTCGGCAAGATCCCGACTGAGCCGACGCACCTGAAGGTCGCCTTATTGCCGAAAGATCTGGCCAGCGGTTTCCCAATTCGCCAGTCGGACGGGATTCCTCGCGTCGGCGAACTTCAGATACCCATGCCTGTGTACTTGGTGCCTCTGATCGGAGAAAACTGGAAGCCCCTCTGGAAGCAGCACCCAGACTATGGTGCCGAAATGGACGTAGCAGTAGTGCAATTCAATCGCGATCATCGCGCGCTCATTTCCTCTTGGCAGAAGCGCGCCACCGACAACTCCACACCCGGCATCAAGTGGCCGACGTTGGCGCCGGGCCAGGATGTGTTCATCGTCGGCTATCCTGACGGACTCGTGACTGGCCCGATGTTGCCACTGTGGATGCGGGGAACGATGGCATCAGAACCTGCCATGGGTCTTGAGCTCGATGGAAAGTTTTTGCCAGCGATGCTCATCGACGCGCGAACACGGCGGGGATCGTCAGGGTCAGCCGTTATGCGTCACCGAGCTGAGGACACGTTAGTCAGAAGGACGGACGGCACGTACGGGCTCACCTTTGGGGCCAATTCCGAACTTGTCGGTGTCTATTCTGGTCGTACACATAAGGACTCAGACCTGGGATTCGTATGGCGCATTGACGAAGTCGATGTCATCTGTGAAGAGGGTGTTCCCGGTACGGTCTAGGGGTGCAACATGGGCATCTATGGTCGCCGTGCTTCGCCTCGCCAACAGCGAGATTCTGATTCGGCGGCGGCGGCACACCCACGGCGGTCGGTTTCCGACCTAGCATGGGGCGTAGCGGTCCAGGGCGATCTGGGTCATTTCGCGATCGAGGATCTGGTTGTGATCTGCTTTGGCTACATCTACGAGCTCATTAAGCGATTGAACCGAAAGCCGGATTGCGTTGCGCCACGGTTCTTCATGGGTGTGCAGCCAGGCTGTTCTTGCCTCCGGAATATATTGTGCAAGTGCACTATACGTGGGCGATACCCCGCGTACCGTCAGGCGGATGTGGCTGGTGGGATCGGCACCTGGTGGCAGCGATAGTTGCACACCGAACCCACCTGCGGGCTGTGGTCCGAAAGTGGCTTCTAATTCGCCGGGCAGTACGAACCCAGGATCTGCGCCGAATCGCACTGGTTGCGTTGCACTTCCAGTGGCGCGAACCAGGTAGCCGCCCACTGACGCGACGTCATCCCACGCAATGGTGTTGACCATCGCCATCATGAAGCGCCCCTCCAAGTCCGGGATGGCTGTTTGCGCAGCATCGCTCAGGAACAGGTTGTTGAACAGTCGGTAAGCGTCGAGGTCGCCGATCCAGCCTGTTCCGACCTCGGTTCGGTTATCTCGTATTCCGTTGCGGATCACGATAATTCGAGGCTTGGGCTTACGTGTGATCAAAAGGAAGCTCTTCGTTACGCCTGGGATTTTCTGCATTTCGACCGCGTAGGACATTAGGGCGCTTTCGATTGCGTTCGGAGGAAGGCCTCGCAGTCCGACGACTTTTTCGATGGCCGAGGCTGGCGTGTCTCCGGCGACCGCGATTGCGATGTCACCATTTACGATGACGATCTTTTGAGCAGGGTTTGCGAGGGCGTGACGGTTTTGTGTGACGTCATGCTGGTGGGTCAGTTTGGTGTCCGCAAGTAACGTAATTTTGCCGGCGGTGCGATCAACGATTTTGGCAATCGCAAAGGTCATATCGGTCCTCTGGCGGAGTGTTCTGCGTGGACCCTCACCGGAGCTCCCGCCGGATGCTGTCGCCGAGCCCGATGCTCTGCAGATCGCTCCACAGCCACCCTGCGGCGACGCTGGATGCCGGTCGTACGTTCGACATGTCGTCTGCGCCGCCGTTCATCCACCCCAGACCGGAAATTGGTTCGCGATTCTGTTCGGCAAGCCATGCACGAACGGCTTCTAGCGTTGCCGAGTAATGCTCGCGGTCCGCCGCTGGATCTCGGGTCGCCTGCCGGGCCACGGCGCGTCCGGACGCTGACCGAGCCGCCTCAGAGCCAAAATCGGCGATGCTGCACATCAACTCCATGGGCACCCGCATCGCGGTCAATCCTGGAATTCCGCCAAGCCTGTCGCTATCGCCAAAACTAATCTCGAGTACAACGCCGAACGGTGCAAATGACGAACTTGGCATGGACCAGCCCAGTCGGGCGAACGAGTGCGCCAGAGCTTCATCGTAAGCCTCACAGGCTCGCCCGTAGACTTCGACCTCAAACTCCATTAGCCGCGGTGCGGAGAAGAAGTGCCAGGCAAATCCACCCTTCGGGTTTGCGATGTCCTCCGCGGGAAGGTGCGATGGCACCTCTTCGGCCGAATTCTCGTCAAGCCACGAGATCAGATCGGCAAGCTCTGCGCCGAAATAGATCGCCTGACCGGACGGAAGGGTAATCCTGGCATCCCGCTCTCGGCCAATACTGTTGAAAACGGCCTCAGCTTGTACTCTGACTTCGCTTGCGGGGAGCGGTCGGTGGAATAGGGATCCGCGACCGAGGAGGCGCCTCGCAAGATCAAATCGACGCTCCTGAGCCCAGATGCCGTCCGGCGCGCCTATGGATGGGTCGGTAGATAGTTTCCCGGCTGTCGCCTTAGCAATTTGTTTTCGTGCCATTGTCCAAGGCCAAGCGGTGCCTCCTGGCGGCGCACCAAAGAACCATGGAATCCAGCCCGACGCCGTGCCACCCAGGGGGTGGACTCCTGGCGGTACGTTTTTCACAGAATCTTCAGCCGGGCTGGACGTCGAGAACGCCACATTGATGAGATGGCCGGATGCCATGACGCCCAATTCGACCGGGCCTTGAACCAGTGGGTACGGGAGGACCCCGCGAGCCAGCGGGCCTAGTGCATCAGACCACGTGCGCAGAGACCGGAGGAGGCGAGGCCCGCTGGTGTTCGCGTCGAGCTGGTCGGTCTCGGTTCGCCAGTCTCGCTGGCCGCTGAACGCAGCTTTGATGATCCACGCGGCAGCTCCTGGATTGCCGGCAACCAACGACGCCAGAAGGTCATCGACTGCCTGTGCATCTGGTGCGCTCAGCGCGGCCACAGCTGCCGCCCACCGCCACCGGTTGAAGCTGGCAGCGTCGGTGACGACCTCGGTAGCCGAGACGTTGTCGTCGAGTATCGCCTGTGCCGCGAAGTAGTGCTGAAAGATCGGAAGAGAAAATAGAACTGCGCCGTCAGGGCCGTCGGCAGTCAGCCGACTCGAACGGGCGATCTGACGATCAATGAACGACAAGCAGTCGCCGCCAGTCCTCGTAAGGTTGATGGCCAATCGCTGGAGCGCGGATCGCGTTTCGGCCGAGGTTACGGCCGATCGTTCCGGCGCTATGACGAGAGCATTCTCGACCAGGGCTCGTATCAGATCTGCTTCTCCGCGCGGAGCTTCGTCCCGACCTAGCATGAACCCCGCCGCGAGGGCGAAAAACGGTCTCCTCACGGTAGCTCGCATGCTTGCCGTCCAGCTCCAAGTGCTGCGCGACCTGCCACCCGCCAGCTCGACTAGTTGGATTGACTTCTCTTCGGATAGGAGCTTCGCCGCGACCTCCTCTGACGGAGATGAGGACAGAATCCCTGGACGAGCGGTCAGAATGATTCGCGTGTTTGCGTGTGTCTGAGCAAGGATCCGAGCGTCCTCTAATACAGCCTGGGCTGTGGCGGGGGTTGCCTCATCGAGGCCGTCAACCACGATGGAGGCACCTCGCCCGCCTCGCCATGCGGGCGGGAGGTGCCGATTGACGGCATCTTCAAGGGCATGGCCAAGCAGCTGCCGTGCACTCAGCCATAGGGGGATGGGCCCGTTACTCTCGACGAAAATTTCGATCGTGGCCCTGTGCCATGCCTCCGCAGTCTCTGACTTGCCAGACCCAAAGTCACCCATTAGCACGATGACTCGTTCTACGGAGACATCCGGGACTTCAATCTCAGCGAAATAGGGGGACATGGCGGATTCATCGACGTCGAAAGCCTGCAGCCGAACGGTCCTGCGCGCCCTCGATCGGCGGTGCAGAACGGCCGCTAGGTCGTAAGGACTGAGCGCCGCAGTGGGACCTACTAGTTGGAGGAGGCGGTCGCGCACACTGACGCTGCGCTCTTGTGCCCACATCTGAGTCAATGCGACTTGATCTGAGCCGCCCATGGCGGCAGCGATCGCCGGATAAGTCATCTCGACCAGTTGCAACGCGCGGGACAGGTGATCGTCGGCCGCCCCCCAGTCCCTTGAGGCCGCAGACAATGCATGGTTGAGCCGGATCGCCAACGGCCCTTGAATTTCCTCCATGGGTCTGGCCAACTCGTCACCGCTGATGGTCTTGAGCCATTTCACATAAGCGCGCCATGGACAAGGGAATTCCGTGCGTCCGCGGACCCGCCACCATACCGCCCACCGGAAAGTGGCACGCCCGGCAAGTGACTTCGCGGCAGCCATCGCAACAGCTTTGAGAGCCGCTTGGCCGATTCCGAGGGCGGTGCTTTCGAGGCCGGTCACGCAGCCACATCGCTTCGAGAGTCTCGTAGTGCGAGTTTGAGAGCGAACGGCCAAGCTGCCGGCCATCGCTTAATGCCGCGTAGCAGGACAGTAAAGGCGAACGGCCGGGCGATGTATATAGGTCGAGCTTGTGCGGGGACGCCGATCTCGGTGTCACAGGCCAGGCATACAAGCGCCACGGCCAGGGCAGCGTGAAAGGGAATTGGGGTATCGCCGGCGGGCCGGCTGACGGCCATGGAGACAACTGTATGGCGTCGCCGATGAAAGTGCAAAAACCTCGCTAACATTTCTTTATGGGAGAGTTTAGTTCACTGTATGAACGCCTTGATGCAGATCCTCGGCTACGCGGCAGGCAGTTCGAGCGCATCTGCCAGTGGTGGCTGGCTAACGATCCCACCTACAAACGAACGATTCGCAGGGTTTGGCTATGGGGAGAGTGGGAGCACAATTGGGGCGCCGATGCGGGGATCGACCTTGTTGCCGAGGACTTTGATGGCCGGCTTTGGGCGATACAAGCCAAGGCCTACAACGCCGCGCATGCCGTTACCAAGTCGGACGTCGATCGCTTCCTCTCCGAGTCGTCGCGGAAGTGGTTTGACTATCGGTTGCTGATCGCCACTACCGACAAGATGCATCATGTCGCGAGGCGAACGATCAACGATCAGGAGAAGCAAGTCTCGTTTGTCGGGTTGAGTGATCTGCTTACTTCCGCGGTGGACTGGCCCACCGACCCTGCGCGTATGCGACCCTCTCGGGTGTTAAAGGCAGCCACCCCACGGGCACATCAACGCGCGGCGATCCGTGATGTGGTGAAAGGGTTCAAGTCTTCGGACCGTGGGCAGCTCATCATGGCTTGCGGGACGGGCAAGACCCTTACTTCGCTGTTTATCAGCGAGAAGCTCGGCGCTGGGCGGACTCTCGTCCTCGTCCCGTCGCTTTCGTTGTTGAAACAAACGATGCAGGTTTGGCAGCTTAACGCGAAGGTTCCTTTTGAAGCGCGACCGGTCTGCTCAGACCTAACGGTGGTGGGGTGCGACGACGAAGCAGTCGCCCACGCCAGCGAACTCGGTGTCCCCGTCACGACTGACCCAGTTGAGATAGCAGCGTTCCTTCGGCGGAGATCGGGGCGCCGCGTGGTCTTTTCCACGTATCAATCGTCTCCTCAGATCGCGAAAGCCTTCGCCCTGGGCAGAGTTCCGCAGTTTGACCTGGTAATCGCGGACGAAAGTCATCGAGTCGCAGGAGATGAATCAACGACTTTCGCAACAGTTCTCGATGCCAGTGCCATAAGGGCGCGGAGGCGGCTTTTCATGACCGCCACCCCGCGCTTCTACACGGGACGAGTCATCAGGGCGGCGCAGGAATCCGAGATGGAAGTCGCATCGATGGACGACCCCGCGAAGTTCGGCAAAGTGTTCCATAGGCTGGGCTTTGGGGAAGCAATCCGACAGGCGTTGCTGACCGACTACCAGGTCGCGATCGTGGGTGTCGACGACGCGACCTACCGCGACTGGGCGAACAGGGGCGTCCTGGTTAGACGGGACGAGAAGACCACTGACGCTCGGACTCTGGCGAGCCAGATCGGCCTGGCGAAAGCGATGAAGAAATATCAGTTGCACCGAGTCATCAGCTTTCACTCCCGCGTGTTGCGCGCGAAGAGGTTTGCAGACGAGCTCCCTGATGTCATCGAGTGGATGCCGTCGCGCCAACGCCCGTCGGGATCGCTCTGGACTGGATTCGCATCCGGTGAAATGAGCGCCGGTGAGCGCCATGTGCGCCTTCTGCGGCTAAGTAGCCTCGAGGACGGAGAGCGTGGTTTGCTATCCAATGCTCGTTGCCTCAGCGAGGGTGTTGACGTGCCGACGCTCGATGGCGTCGCGTTCATCGATCCGCGCGGTAGTGAGGTCGACATCGTTCAGGCTGTCGGACGGGCAATCAGGCTGGCCGAGGACAAATCGATTGGCACTATCGTCATTCCGGTTTTCATCGACACCATGACTGACCCAGACACGGCTCTTAATGATTCGTCTTTCAGGTCGGTGTGGCGTGTCGTAAATGCTCTCCGTGCTCACGACGAAGAGTTGGCGGAACAGATAGACGCGTATCGGCGTGAACTCGGGCGTCGGGGATCCGCCCGTATCCCAAGAAAGATTCACTTAGACATCGGACGAACGGTCGGTAAGGCCTTCGGGGATGCCTTCAACGTGCGTCTCGTCGAAAGAACAAGCGCACGTTGGGAGTTCTGGTATGGACTTCTGGAAAGGTATGCCGATGAAATTGGCACGGCACGCGTACCCGTCGACCATGTCGTAGACGACTACCCGCTCGGGCAGTGGGCGAGCGTGCAGCGTGGCTTGTACTCGAAGGGGGACCTCCGCGATGACCGTACGCAAAAGTTGGAAAGCCTTTCGGGCTGGACGTGGGACATTGCGGCTGACCAGTGGGGCATGTGGATGGCGCTCATGCACGAGTTCGTCGCCAAACACGGCCACGCAGATGTGCCCATCCCGTTCATGGTCGGCGAGTACAACCTCCGGAGTTGGGTGGCCACCCAGCGCGGCCTCCAAAAAAGCGGCAAGTTGTCCGACGACCGTGTACGTGAGCTCGAAGCGCTACCGGGCTGGGTTTGGGACAAGCGGGAGGACAAGTGGACCAGACACTATGAGGGATTGAAGAAGTTTTCCATGCGCACGGGGCACGCCCGCGCGCCACAGAGGTATGTAGAGGACGGGCTGCGGCTTGGGCAGTGGGTTGTTGTGCAGCGCAACTACCGCCAGGAAATGTCACCGGAGCGAAAGACGTTGTTGGAAGCCCTGCCTGGCTGGTCGTGGAATCCAACGACCGATGGGTGGGAACGTAGTTACTCATTCCTGACGAATTTCGTCGAGCGGGAAGGTCACGCACGCGTCGCGAAAGATCACCTGGAAGGCGGGATGCGACTCGGCCAGTGGGTGAACGACCAACGGGGCAAGCGCGACAAATTGTCGGCTGATCATCATGGAAGGCTGGAGTCGCTGCCCGGCTGGGTGTGGAATCTCCGTTCGGACAAGTGGCACACCAAGTTCGCTTTGCTCCAGCAGTTTCAAAGACGAGAAGGACATGCTCTCGTGCCACAGCGGTGGAGGGAAGACGGTGTCAATCTCGGGAGTTGGGTTGCAGAACAACGCAACAACCAAGCCGACATGAGCTCCGAACGCCGGCAATTGTTGGAATCTGTTCCGGGCTGGGCCTGGGATCCCTACACGGAATCGTGGGAGCGCGGGTATACGGCCCTCGTAGCGTTCGCGAAAGAGCAGGGACACGCAAGAGTTCCTCAAGGACTGAGGGCCGGTGGAATCAATCTCGGTGGCTGGGTCGCCGAACAACGTACGAGCCGCTCAAAGATGACAGCAGCACGGCTGGAGCGTCTGGAGGCCGTGCCTGGTTGGAGCTGGAATGCGGTCGAGGATTCATGGAATCAGCACTTGGAATTGCTGCGGACATACGCGGCCAGGGAGGGGGACACCAATGTCCCAGTGGATTATGTCGAGAATGGCTTGAAACTCGGCCAGTGGACCAGACTTCGTCGACGCGAGCACAAACAGCTAAGCGCGGATCGGCAGGTACTGCTGGAATCTATTCCTGGGTGGTTCTGGGGGCGCAAAGCTGACTACATCTGGAATCAGAAGTACGAGATTCTTCAGCGGTTCGTCGAACGTGAGGGGCACGCCCTCGTTCCTGATCAGTACGTCAATGATGGCGTAAAACTGGGGGGGTGGGTCCGGGAACAAAGGGCTGAGAGGGACAATCTTCCAATCGAACGGGCAGCGAGACTGGAGGCGCTGCCTGGCTGGAGTTGGGCGGTGTCGGTCGACAGTTGGTTTGAGAAGTACGAATTGGTAAGAGGATTCGCCGATCGCAAAGGGCACTCACGAGTTCCGCAGTCGCATAAGGAACAGGGTGTTGCGCTGGGCTCCTGGATCGCAGTTCAGCGGGGCCTTCGCAACACCATGTCAAGAGAGCGTCGCGCTCTTCTCGAGCTGCTGCCAGGATGGTCTTGGGACCCGCATGAGGACCGGTGGCAACGAAGTTACCTGTTAGTCCAGCAGTTCGGTGCCCGCGAAGGGCACACCAGGGTTCCAGACAGACACATCGAAGACCGTGTCAACATCGGGAGCTGGGTCCTCACGCAGCGGATCAATCGAGATCAACTCAGTCAAAATCGTGTAGATCTTTTGGAGTCGCTTCCCGGATGGGTCTGGGACGCTTACGCTCACCGCTGGGATCGCGGCTACGGGCGGCTCGTGGAGTACGTGAAGGAAAACGGAACCTCGCAGGTTCCGTTTCGGTACGTAACTGAGGATGGATTTCAACTTGGTGCCTGGGTCAATACTGTGCGATCCAGGAAGAGGACCGGCTCGTTAAGCGTGGCGAACTCGAAACAGATGGCGAGTCTGCCCGATTGGTCTTGGACACCGAAGGCGGATCGGTGGGAACGCGCCTATTCGCTTCTGATGGCGTACGTCGAAGAACGCGGCGACGCACTGGTGCCGCAGTCGTATGTCGCCGACGAGTTTTCACTCGGCGCATGGGTGGCTGCGCAGCGTCGACATAATGCCGCCGGGACTTTGGCTAGTGACCGTCAGAAGCGACTCGGCAAGGCCAAGGGCTGGGTGTGGCGGGTGAAGTAAACTTGCAGCGCGTCGGGGTGGAACGTCGAGTCCGGATAACTGGTCTGCTTGCGCGTACGCTTGAGCACCAGTCCGGAGGCCGTGCGCATGGTCGACCATGGGGCCAAACAGCTTCGTGGTGTTAGCCTGCCACTTCGTCACTGCACCGTTCAGCGCGGCGACTGATGCTGCGGGGATGCCGGCCTGGGCTACCTAGATACGTCCGTCCGCAGCGAAGTGCCGAGCCCGCACATTGTCAGCGTGGACATCCACCGTCGCGGCCGAGACGTGCAAGTCCTCCGGCTTCGACGTATTTGGGCATCTTTGTCCGCTGAAGTTTGCAGGCTTATCAAGGATAACGGTTGGATGCAGGGGGTCAGCGCACCTATTCGGTGCCAGAAAGCGCTGCTTGGTGCCGTCGACCCGTGTCCTGTCAGTGGTGGACGCAGTACATAGCTACCCCGCACGAAGTTTAGCGGGTCTGCTTCACGACTAAATTGACATCTGGCCTGCCCGACCTGTTGGGTTTAAGTGGCGGTGGCAAAGTGACAGCGGTGAGGGTGTCGTTGGTGTGAAGGAAAGTGCGTCCTGTACCGCTTTTCTTCAAGCCGCTGGGTTGACCGCGCTCGCTGAATTTCCCCACTGACGCTCATTGAAATTCCCCACCCGTGTGGCTCCGCCGAGAAGGGCGGGC
>NZ_VKAA01000021.1 GCF_007096635.1 Mycolicibacterium sp. 018/SC-01/001 | reverse complement strand
CCCGGAAGCTAAGCCTACCAGCGCCGATGATACTACCCACCCGGGTGGAAAAGTAGGACACCGCCGAACACACATTGGAATCGCCCCCCGCATTTAGCGGGGGGCGATTTCCTGTTTCCGACAATTCTTTTCGCATCCGCAATGAGCGAATTCGAGCGCATATTCACCCACAATTCAGGCAAATTGTGGTGCCACCGATGCTGCCCGTATCCTTTTCTCGTGCCCGAAGACAACAGGTCAGGTCGCGGCGACCGTCGGCCTCAGCGCGGCGGCCCGGCCGGCAACAGGCAGGGTCCGCGCCGCGATCAGCGTTCCGCGCCGCGCACCTCGGGCCCCAATCGCGCCCGGTCCAGCCAGCCTCGACCCCACGACGAGGCGAAGCCCTCGGGGCCGCCGATCCCGCCGGAGATCGAGGCCCGTCAACTCGCGCCGGAGATCCGCGGTGAACTCACCACGCTCGATCGCGCCACCGCTGATGCCGTGGCTCGGCATCTCGTGGCCGCCGGTGAGCTGCTCGACGAGGATCCCGAAGCAGCACTGGCCCACGCCCGGGCGGCACGGGCCCGCTCGGGGCGGATCGCTGCGGTCCGCGAGGCCGTCGGTATCGCCGCCTACGCGTGCGGCGACTGGGCGCAGGCTCTGTCCGAACTGCGCGCCGCCCGCCGAATGGGCAGTCGCTCACCGCTTCTCGCGATGATCGCCGACTGCGAACGCGGCGTCGGCCGTCCGGAGCGGGCGATCGAACTGGGTCGCAGTCCTGAGGCCGCGCAATTGTCCGGCGACGACGCCGACGAACTGCGCATCGTGGTCGCGGGCGCCCGGTCGGATCTCGGACAGCACCAGCAGGCGCTCGCCGTGCTGTCCACGCCGCCACTGGATCCTGCGCGTACCGGCGAGACGGCCGCCCGGCTCTTCTACGTGTACGCCGACACGCTGCTGGCCCTCGACCGTCGCGACGAGGCGCTGCAGTGGTTCCTCAAGGCGGCCGCGGCCGACACAGATGGCGCGACGGATGCCGAAGAACGCGCGACGGAACTGTCCTGACGTGAAATCCCTGGCGCAGCTCCATGACTGCCTGCTGCTCGACCTCGACGGCACGGTCTTCCGGGGGCACGAGCCCACGCCCGGGGCGGTCGAGACGCTCGCCGGACTCGACGCCCGTCTGCTGTACGTGACCAACAACGCCTCGCGCAATGCCGGTCAGGTCGCCGAGCACCTGCGGGAGCTCGGGTTCACCGCAGCCCCCGACGACGTCGTCACCAGTGCGCAGACCGCGGCGCGCCTGCTCGCCGAGCAGCTGCCGGAGCAGGCCAAGGTCCTCGTTGTCGGCACTGATTCGCTCGCCGACGAAGTGCGGGCCGTCGGCCTGCAGCCGGTGCGCCGGTTCGACGACGAGCCGGCGGCCGTGGTGCAAGGTCACTCACAGGAGACCGGCTGGTCCGATCTCGCCGAAGCCGTGCTGGCCATCAGAGCCGGCGCGCTGTGGGTCGCGGCCAACATCGACAAGACGCTGCCCTCGGAGCGGGGCCTGTTGCCCGGTAACGGTTCGATGGTGGCGGCCGTGCGCGCGGCCACCGACCAGGAGCCGCAGGTGGCGGGCAAGCCTGCGCCCGCGTTGATGTCAGATGCGTTGGCGCGCGGCGACTTCGACGCACCGCTGATGATCGGTGACCGGCTCGACACCGACATCGCCGGGGCGCGCGCGGCGGGACTGCCCAGCTTGATGGTGCTCTGCGGCGTCAACGACGCCGCCGACGCGATCTTCGCGGTGGCCGACCAGCGGCCGGACATGATCGCCGAGGATCTGCGCGCGCTGACCGACGACGCCGAGCCGTTGCGGGTCGGGCCGCACCCCGCGTGGCGGGTCGAGCTCCGCGACGACCAGATCGTGGTGACTGCTACCGGAGAGGAACCGGGCGACATGCTGTCCATCGTGCGGGCGATCGCCGCCGCGGTCTGGGCCGCAGAGCCTGAACCGGATCGCACGACGATCGTCGCGGCCGACGACGCGGCCCGCGAGGCGGCGCGGCGGTGGTCGCTGGTCGACCCGGACATCGGCTAGCGTGGCACTCGAGATGAGTACCGAACCCGACCAGATCCGCGCCCAGGTCGCCGACCTCCTCGGAGAGTCGACCGAACCCACCGACGCTGACCTGGACTCCGTCGCCGCACGCCTGGAGGAGGCGCACGACCTGCTGGTGCGTGCGCTGGAATCGGTCGAGAAAGGCTGATCCGCGTGACGCGGCGCGCTCGTGTGGACGCCGAGCTGGTTCGGCGCGGGCTGGCCCGGTCACGCCAGCAGGCGGCCGAGCTGATCGGGGCGGGCCGGGTGAGCGTGGACGGCATGCGGGCCGCGAAGCCGGCGACGGCCATCGCCACGACCGCCAACCTGACCGTGGAGGACGCGGACGAGCCCAGCTGGGTGTCGCGCGGGGCGCACAAACTGATCGGGGCGCTCGACGCGTTCGCCGTCGCGGTCGACGGGCGGCGCTGCCTGGATGCCGGCGCCTCCACCGGAGGGTTCACCGAGGTCCTGTTGAGCCGGGGCGCGCGGGACGTCGTGGCCGTCGATGTCGGATACGGGCAGCTCGCGTGGGCGTTGCGCACCGACGAGCGGGTCACGGTGATGGAGCGGACCAACGTGCGGGAGCTGACCGCCGACGCCATCGGCGGGCCGGTGGATCTGATCGTCGCCGACCTCTCGTTCATCTCGCTGGCGACAGTGCTGCCGGCGCTGACCGCGTGCGCGTCACCGGCCGCGGATATCGTTCCCATGGTGAAGCCGCAGTTCGAGGTCGGCAAGGACCGCGTGGGTGCCGGGGGTGTGGTCTCCGACCCGTTGTTGCGCATCGACGCGGTCGACTCGGTCGCGGCGACGGCGCAGACGCTGGGCTGGCACAGCGTGGCTGTCACCGCCAGCCCCCTGCCGGGGCCCGCCGGTAACGTCGAGTACTTCCTGCACCTCCGAGCCGACACGACGGGCGCGCTGCGGGGTGACGCGCTCGAGGCCGCGATCCGTCGCGCCGTCGAGGAAGGTCCGCAATGACAGCCCAACGCACCGTCCTGCTGGTGGTGCACACCGGCCGCGAGGAAGCCACCGACGTGGCTCGCCGGGTGGCGAAAGTGTTCGGCGACAACGGGATCGCGCTGCGCGTGCTCTCCGCTGAGGCGGTCGACCGGGGGTCGCCGCAGCACGTCGCGACCGACGCCCGGGCCCTCGGCGTCGACGTGGACGTCGTCGACGCCGATCAGAGTGCTGCCGAGGGCTGTGAGCTCGTCCTCGTGCTCGGCGGCGACGGGACGTTCCTGCGGGCCGCCGAGCTGGCGCGCAACGCCGAGATCCCGGTGCTCGGGGTCAACCTCGGCAAGATCGGCTTCCTCGCCGAGGCCGAGGCCGACTCCATCGACACCGTGCTCGACCACATCGTCCGTCGCGAGTACCGCGTCGAAGAGCGGATGACGCTCGACGTGGCCGTGTGGTCGGGTGGCCAGCTGCTCGACCGCGGGTGGGCGCTCAACGAGGCCAGCCTCGAGAAGGGGCCGCGGCTCGGGGTGCTCGGCGTGGTCATCGAAGTGGACGGCCGCCCGGTGTCGGCGTTCGGCTGCGACGGAGTGCTGGTGTCGAGCCCCACCGGCTCGACCGCGTACGCGTTCTCGGCGGGCGGTCCCGTGCTGTGGCCCGACCTGGAGGCGATCATCGTGGTGCCGAACAACGCGCATGCGCTGTTCGCCCGCCCGATGGTGACCAGCCCGGACGCGCTGATCGCGATCGAGATCGAGGCGACCGCCAACGACGCGTCGGTGTTCTGCGACGGCCGTCGCGAGATGGTGCTGCCCGCGGGCGGCCGCCTGGAGGTGACCCGCTGCGGCACGCCGCTGAAGTGGGTGCGGCTGGACAGCGCGCCGTTCACCGACCGACTGGTGCGTAAGTTCCGGTTGCCGGTCACGGGGTGGCGCGGACAGTAGTGCTAGCCGAGATCCGGATCGAATCGCTGGGCGCGATCAGCGCGGCGACCGCAGAGTTCGACGGTGGACTGACCGTGCTGACCGGCGAGACCGGCGCCGGCAAGACCATGGTGGTGACGGGGCTGCATCTGCTCGGAGGGGCTCGTGCCGACCCGGCCAGGGTGCGCTCCGGATCGGCCAAGGCCGTCGTCGAAGGGCGCTTCGCGACCGCCGAACTCGGCGCTGACGTCGTCGCGCGGGTCGAGGAGATCCTCGACTCCTCGGGTGCCGAGCGCGACGACGACGGCAGCGTGATCGCCGCCCGGTCCGTGAGCCGCGACGGACCGTCCCGCGCGTACCTGGGCGGCCGCAGCGTTCCCGCCAAGTCGCTGAGTGAGTTCACCGGCGAGCTGCTGACGCTGCACGGACAGAACGATCAGCTCCGCCTGATGCGGCCCGACCAGCAGCGCGCCGCACTGGACCGCTACGCCGGCGTGACCGCACCGCTGCAGCGCTACCGGTCGGTGCGCGACGAGTGGCTGGCCGCCCGCGCCGATCTGGAGGAGCGGCGCCGGCACGCCCGCGAGCTCGCGCAGGAAGCCGACCGGCTGCAGTTCGGCATCGACGAGATCGACGCCGTCGCGCCTCAGCCCGGCGAGGACGAGTCGCTGGTGTCCGACATCCGGCGGCTGTCGGAGCTCGACGCGCTGCGCGAAGCGGTGCACACGGCCCGCAGCGGACTGTCCGGAGACAGCGAGCCGGGCTCCGGGGGCGCATCGGCGGTGGACGCGATCGGGCAGGCGCGCTCGGCACTCGAGCACACCGACGACGCCGCGCTCAAGGCCCTGGCGGCCCAGCTCGACGGAGCCCTGACCGTCGTCTCCGATGTGGCTGCCGAGCTGGGCCACTTCCTCTCCGACTTGCCCACCGACGCCAGCGCGTTGGAGACGAAACTCGCGCGCCAAGCCGAACTCCGCTCGCTGACCCGCAAGTACGCCCCGGACGCCGACGGCGTGCTCGACTGGGCGCGCACGGCCCGTGAGCGACTCGCGCAGCTCGACGTCTCCGAGGAGGCGATGACGGGGCTCGCGCGCCGCGTCGAGGAACTCGCCGGCGCGGTGGCTGCCGCGGCGGCGGAGGTGACGAAGGCCAGAGTCAAGGCCGCCAAGGGGCTCGCGAAGGCGGTGACTGCCGAACTCGGCGGGCTGGCGATGGACGGTGCCCAGTTCACGATGACGGTCGGTTCGCTGCCGGCTCGCCCCGACGACACCGCACCGCTGACGCTCGCCTCCGGCGACGTCGTGCACGCGGGCCGCGACGGTGTCGACGCGGTGGAATTCGGGTTTGCCGCGCACCGCGGGTCGGACATCCTGCCGCTGCACAAGAGTGCGTCCGGAGGCGAGCTCTCCCGCGTGATGCTCGCCCTCGAAGTGGTGCTCGCCGCGTCGACGGAAGGCACCACGATGGTGTTCGACGAAGTCGACGCCGGAGTGGGCGGGCGCGCCGCCGTGCAGATCGGGCGCCGGCTCGCCCGCCTGGCCCGCACCCATCAGGTGATCGTGGTGACCCATCTGCCCCAGGTGGCCGCGTACGCCGACGCGCACCTGGTCATCGAGGGGCAGGCACAGGCGACGTCGTCCAGGGCCAAGACCAGCGGCGTGCGCCGCCTCGACGAGGACGACCGGGTCGCCGAACTGGCCAGGATGCTGGCCGGCCTGGGGGAGTCCGACAGCGGCCGTGCGCATGCGCGGGAACTGCTCGACGCCGCGCGTCAGGAGCGGGAGACTCCGCCCTGATCGTGTGACTGGTGTGAAAAGAACATACTTCTGGGGCTGATGTTACGGCGCGCCTCCGACAGAACACGGGCGTTGCTGGCCAGAATCGGCCCATGAAGATGTCAGCGCTGCTCTCCCGAAACGCCAGTTCACGGCCGGGCATCACCGGCACCGCCCGGGTTGATCGCGACATCGACCGACTCCTGCGCCGGCTGACGCCCGGCGACATCGTCGTCATCGACGTCCAGGACCTCGACCGGGTCACCGCCGACGCGCTGGTCGAGGCGAATGTCGCGGCCGTGGTCAACGCGTCGTCGTCGATCTCGGGGCGTTACCCCAACCTCGGGCCCGAGGTGCTCGTCGCCAACGGCATCACGCTGATCGACGACACCGGCGCGGAGATCTTCAAGAAGGTCAAGGACGGGGCGAGGATCCGGCTCAACGAGGGCGGCGTCTACTCCGGTGACCGCCGGCTGATCCTGGGCACCGAGCGCACCGACGCCGACATCCACGAGATGATGCAGGAAGCCAAGGGCGGACTGGTCGCGCATCTGGAAGCGTTCGCCGGCAACACCATCGAGTTCATCCGCAGCGAGAGCCCGCTGTTGATCGACGGCATCGGCATCCCGGACATCGACGTTGACCTCAACCGCCGCCACGTCGTCATCGTCGCCGAGGAGGACCACGCCGCCACCGATCTGAAGGCGCTCAAACCGTTCATCAAGGAGTACCAGCCCGTCCTCGTCGGGGTCGGAGCCGGCGCCGACATCCTGCGCAAGGCCGGCTACCGGCCCGCTCTGATCGTGGGTGACCCCGACAAGATCAGCACCGAGGCGCTGCGCAGCGGCGCGCAGGTGGTGTTGCCCGCCGACGCCGACGGGCACGCCGCCGGCCTGGAGCGCATCCAGGACCTCGGGGTCGGGGCGATGACGTTCCCGGCCGCCGGGTCGGCTGCCGATCTGGCGCTGCTGCTCTGCGATCACCACGGGGCCTCGCTGATCGTCACCGTCGGCCACACCGCGAGCATCGAGGAGTTCTTCGATCGCACCCGCCAGCGCAGCAACCCGTCGACCTTCCTGACGCGGTTGAAGGTGGGGGAGAAGCTGGTCGACGCGAAAGCCGTTGCGACGCTGTACCGTAGCCGCGTCTCCGGTGGCGCGATCGCGCTTCTGGTGCTCGCGATGCTGATCGCCGTGATCGCCGCGCTGTGGGTGTCCCGCGCCGACGCCGCGGTGCTCGAATGGATCACCCACACGTGGAATCAGTTCCTGCTGTGGGTCCAGGGTCTGGTCTCCTAGGGCGACTCGCCATGATCTCGCTGCGCTCGCACGCCATCTCACTGGCCGCCGTGTTCCTCGCGCTGGCCGTCGGCATCGCCCTGGGCTCCGGGCTGCTGTCCAACACCGTGCTCTCCGGCCTGCGCGACGACAAGGCGCAGATGCAGACCCAGATCGACACACTGACCAACGACCGCAACGCGCTGAACGAAAAGCTCAGCGCAGCCGGTGATTTCGACGCGCAGATGGCGCCCCGCATCCTGCGCGGGGCGCTGGCAGACAAGTCGGTGGCGCTGTTCCGCACCCCGGACGCCACCGACGACGACGTCGACGCGGTGACGCGGCTCATCGGCGACGCCGGAGGCACGGTCAGCGGCACCATCGCGCTGACCCAGGAGTTCGTCGACGCCAACTCCGCCGAGAAGTTGCTCTCGGTGGTGAACTCGCCGATCGTGCCGGCCGGCACGCAGTTGAGCACCACGACCGTCGACCAGGGCTCGCAGGCGGGTGACCTGCTCGGCATCACGCTGCTGGCCAACAAGGACCCCAAGGCGCCGCCGGTCAACGACGACCAGCGCGGCACCGTGTTGTCGGCACTGCGCGACACCGGCTTCATCACCTACGGCACCGACCGCATCGGGGTGGCCGACACCGCGATCGTCGTCACCGGCGGTGGCCTCGGCGAGGATGCCGGCAACCAGGGCGCCACGGTCGCCCGGTTCGCCGCGGGCCTGGCCACCCACGGCGCCGGCGTCGTGCTCGCCGGGCGCGACGGCGCCGCCTCGGGCACCTCCGCGGTCGCCGTCGCCCGCTCGGACAACGCGCTCACCAGCGCGATGAGCACCGTCGACGACGTCGACCGCGAGTCCGGCCGGATCACCACCGTGCTCGCGGTGAGCGCCCTGGTCGGGGGTGGCACACCCGGTCAGTACGGCACCGGGCAGGGCGCCGCCTCGGTCACCGTGCCTCAGTAGGCCCCGGAGCGCTGCCCGCCGATCCGCGTGTCAGCGACGCGGCGTCGCAGTCGCTGTTAGGGTGGAGTTCCGTGCCAGGCCAAATGAAGCCGTTGCGCAAGCATCCGCATACCGCCACCAAACATCTCTTCGTGACCGGCGGGGTGGTGTCCTCCCTCGGAAAGGGTCTGACGGCGTCCAGCCTGGGTCAGCTCCTCACCGCGCGTGGTCTGCAGGTGACGATGCAGAAACTGGATCCCTACCTCAACGTCGATCCGGGCACGATGAACCCGTTCCAACACGGTGAGGTGTTCGTCACCGAGGACGGTGCCGAGACCGACCTCGACGTCGGCCACTACGAGCGCTTCCTCGATCGCAACCTCACCGGCTACGCCAATGTGACCACCGGACAGGTGTATTCGTCGGTGATCGCGAAGGAGCGTCGCGGCGAGTACCTCGGCGACACCGTGCAGGTGATCCCGCACATCACCGACGAGATCAAGAGCCGGGTGCTGGCGATGGCCGAGCCCGACGCCGACGGGAACCGTCCCGACGTGGTGATCACCGAGGTCGGCGGCACGGTCGGCGACATCGAGTCGCTGCCGTTCCTGGAGGCCGCGCGTCAGGTGCGCCACGAGGTCGGCCGGGAGAACTGTTTCTTCCTGCACTGTTCGCTGATCCCCTACATGGCGCCGTCGGGAGAGCTCAAGACCAAGCCGACGCAGCACTCGGTGGCAGCGCTGCGCAGCATCGGCATCCAGCCCGACGCGCTGATCCTGCGCTGTGACCGCGACGTCCCCGAGGGCCTGAAGAACAAGATCGCGCTGATGTGCGACGTCGACATCGACGGCTGCATCTCCACCCCCGACGCGCCGTCGATCTACGACATCCCCAAGGTGCTGCACCGCGAGGAGCTCGACGCCTACGTGGTGCGCCGGCTGAACCTGCCGTTCCGCGACGTGGACTGGACGCAGTGGAACGACCTGTTGCGCCGTGTGCACGAGCCGCGCGAGACCGTGCGGATCGCGCTGGTCGGCAAGTACATCGACCTCTCCGACGCCTACCTGTCGGTCGCCGAGGCGCTGCGCGCGGGCGGCTTCGCCCACCACGCCCGCGTCGAGATGCGCTGGGTGCCCTCCGACGACTGCGAGACCGACCCCGGCGCCGCGGCCGCGCTGTCCGACGTCGACGGCGTGCTGATCCCCGGCGGGTTCGGAATCCGGGGTATCGAGGGCAAGATCGGCGCGATCCGCTACGCCCGCCGCCGCGGCCTGCCGGTGCTCGGCCTGTGCCTGGGCCTGCAGTGCATCGTCATCGAGGCCGCCCGCTCGGTCGGGCTGACCGAGGCGAGCTCGGCCGAATTCGACCCCGAGACCCCCGACCCGGTGATCTCGACGATGGCCGACCAGAAGGACATCGTCGCCGGCGAGGCGGACCTCGGCGGAACCATGCGCCTGGGCGCCTACCCGGCCACGCTGACGCCGGATTCGCTTGTGGCGCAAGCCTATGGAGCGACCGAGGTGTCCGAGCGGCACCGGCATCGCTACGAGGTCAACAACGCCTACCGCGAGCAGATCGCCGAGAGCGGCCTGCGGTTCTCGGGCACCTCACCCGACGGGCACCTGGTGGAGTTCGTCGAATACGACCCCGAGGTGCATCCGTTCCTGGTCGGTACCCAGGCCCACCCGGAGCTCAAGAGCCGGCCCACCCGGCCGCACCCGCTGTTCGTCGCCTTCGTCGGCGCCTCGCTGGACTACAAGAACGCCGAACGGCTGCCCGTCGACATCCCGGACATGGCCGATCTGGGTGACCGAGAAACCAACGGAGCCAAGCACTCCCGGGAAGACGCCGCCGCCCGTGGCTGACGGGGAGCCCGGCAACCACGACTTCTCGGTCGCTTCCTCGCAGACCCTCTACGTCGGCAACATCTTCGCCCTGCGGGCCGACGAGGTGCGCATGCCCGGCGGCGCGACCGCCCGGCGGGAGATCGTCGAGCACTACGGAGCGGTCGCGGTGGTCGCCCTCGACGAGGACGGCCGCGTCGTCCTCGTCTACCAGTACCGGCACCCGTTCGGCCGCCGGCTGTGGGAGCTGCCCGCCGGCCTGCTGGACATGAGTGGCGAACCGCCGCACGTGTCCGCGGCGCGGGAACTCGAGGAAGAGGCGGGGCTGGCCGCCGAGACCTGGCACACGCTGGTCGACCTCGACACCGCGGCCGGGTTCAGCGACGAGAGCGTGCGCGTGTTCCTGGCCACCGGGCT
The DNA here is from genome assembly GCF_007096635.1 of Mycolicibacterium sp. 018/SC-01/001. Lineage (GTDB taxonomy): Bacteria > Actinomycetota > Actinomycetes > Mycobacteriales > Mycobacteriaceae > Mycobacterium. Next base: position 104,363 of record NZ_VKAA01000021.1, on the reverse strand, counting down.
GCGCGACGTGGGCCGCCCGGAGGCCGAACACGAAGAAGCCGACCTCGTCGTCGAGCGTGTCGCGCTCGAAGACGCCGTCGCCAGGGTGTACTCGGGGGAGATCGTCAATTCGATCGCCGTCGCCGGCATCCTGGCCGCGCACGCGATGCCCGGCATCGATGCGCTCCGCGCCGTCGACGCGCCCTGGACCGACAGGCCCCGGGCGTTCGCACGGCGGAAGGGACACGCGTGACCCAGACGTTCTCGTCTGTCGGCTCCACCCTCGAGGTGCAGATCCAGGGCTACCTCGACCACCTGGCGATCGAACGCGGCGCTGCGGCGAACACGCTGAGCTCCTACCGCCGCGACCTGCGCCGCTACGTCGAGCACCTGTCCTCGCGCGGCGTCGCCGACCTGGCCGGGGCCACCGAACCCGACGTGAGCGAGTTCCTCGTCGCGCTGCGCCGTGGCGACCCCGACAACGGTGTGCCCGCACTGTCGGCGGTCTCGGCCGCGCGGGCACTGATCGCGGTGCGCGGCCTGCACCGCTTCGCCGCCGCCGAGGGCATCGCGACGCTCGACGTCGCGCGCGAGGTCAAACCCCCGACACCGAGCCGGCGGCTGCCCAAGAGTCTGTCGCTGGACGACGTGCTGGCCCTGCTCGAGGCCGCCGGTGGTGACAGCGACTCCGACGGGCCGTTGTCGCTGCGCAACCGGGCGCTGCTGGAACTGCTGTACTCGACCGGGGCGCGGATCTCCGAGGCCGTCGGCCTGGACATCGACGACATCGACCTGCACAACCGCTCGGTGCTGCTGCGCGGCAAGGGCGGCAAGGAGCGCCTCATCCCGATCGGCCGGCCTGCCGTCGCCGCCCTGGACGCCTACCTGGTGCGGGCCCGGCCGGAGCTGGCCCGCCGCGGTCGCGGCACCCCGGCGATCTTCCTGAACGCCCGCGGCGGGCGTCTGTCGCGGCAGAGCGCGTGGCAGGTGCTCCAGGACGCCGCCGACCGCGCCGGGATCACCGCGACGGTCTCCCCGCACGTGCTGCGGCACTCGTTCGCCACGCACCTGCTCGAGGGCGGTGCCGACGTGCGCGTCGTGCAGGAACTGCTCGGGCACGCCTCGGTGACCACCACGCAGATCTACACCATGGTCACCGTCAACGCGCTGCGCGAGGTGTGGGCCGGTGCGCACCCCAGGGCGCAGTAGCGTGCGGGTCTGCCTCACCGGCGCGTCATATCCCGTTAAACTCGTCGCGATGTCCGCCACGCCCGAAGGTTGCCTGACCAGCGACGGTCCGGCATGAGTGACGACACGGGCATTCTTTCCCCCGACACGGCACCCGAGCCGGAGCCCGCAGCCACCCCCGGATTGACCGGCCGGTTGCCGCGGCACATCCCGGAACCGCCGCCGCGCACCTCGCACGGCCCGGCGACGGTGATCGCGATGTGCAACCAGAAGGGCGGCGTCGGCAAGACCACGTCGACGATCAATCTGGGCGCGAGCCTGGCCGAATACGGCCGCAGGGTGCTGCTCGTCGACCTCGACCCGCAGGGCGCGCTGTCCGCCGGGCTCGGTGTGCCGCACTACGAGCTGGACAACACGGTCTACAACCTGCTGGTCGAACCGCGTGTGTCGATCGACCAGGTGCTGATGACCACCCGCGTGCCCGGGCTCGACCTGGTGCCCAGCAACATCGACCTGTCCGCCGCGGAGATCCAGCTGGTCAACGAGGTCGGGCGCGAGCAGTCGCTGGCGCGGGCGCTCTACCCGGTGCTGGACCGCTACGACTACGTCCTGATCGACTGCCAGCCGTCGCTGGGCCTGCTCACCGTCAACGGACTCGCGTGCAGCGACGGCGTGATCATCCCGACCGAATGCGAGTACTTCTCGCTGCGCGGGCTGGCCCTGCTCACCGACACCGTCGAAAAGGTGCACGACCGTCTCAATCCGAAACTCGACATCAGCGGCATCCTGATCACCCGCTACGACCCGCGCACCGTCAACTCCCGCGAGGTCATGGCCCGGGTGGTCGAGCGTTTCGGCGATCTGGTGTTCGACACGGTCATCACCCGGACCGTGCGCTTCCCCGAGACCAGCGTCGCCGGCGAGCCGATCACCACGTGGGCACCGAAATCGAATGGGGCCGAAGCATATCGGGCGTTGGCGCGCGAGGTCATCGACCGGTTCGGCGCGTGAGCGAGCCGACCGGGTTCCAGGTTCGGCTGAGCAATTTCGAGGGCCCGTTCGACCTGCTGCTCCAGCTGATCTTCGCCCACCGGCTCGACGTCACCGAGGTGGCGCTGCACCAGGTGACCGACGAGTTCATCGCCTACACCAAGGAGATCGGCAGCCAGCTCGGCCTCGACGAGACGACCTCCTTCCTGGTGGTCGCCGCGACGCTGCTCGACCTGAAGGCGGCGCGGCTGCTGCCGGCGGGCGATGTGCACGACGAGGACGATCTGGCGCTGCTCGAGGTGCGTGACCTGCTGTTCGCGCGGCTGCTGCAGTACCGGGCGTTCAAACACGTCGCGGAGATGTTCGCCGAACTCGAGTCCGCGGCGCTGCGCAGCTATCCGCGCGCCGTCGCGCTGGAGGACCGCTTCGCCGACCTGCTGCCGGAGGTGATGTTGGGCGTCGATGCGGCACGGTTCGCCGAGATCGCCGCCGCGGCGTTCACCCCCCGGCCGGTGCCGACCGTCGGGCTCGACCACCTGCACCAGGTTCCGGTCTCGGTGCCCGAACAGGCGGCCAACCTGATGTCGCAGCTGCAGGACCGGGGGATCGGCGCGTGGGCGTCGTTCTCCGATCTGGTGGCCGACTGTCAGATGCCGTTGGAGATCGTCGCGCGCTTCCTGGCGCTGCTCGAGCTGTTCCGGGCCCGGGCGGTAGCATTCGACCAGTCAGAACCGCTGGGTGTGCTCCAGATTTCCTGGACCGGGGAGCGGCCGAGCAGCGAGCAGTTGGCGACCGCGGACGCCGAATAACGCGGAAACGAAAGACGATGACCGAAGATTTTTCGCCGGACACCGAGCCGGACACGGGGCTCGATGCTGAGCTCGACGCCGAGAACGCTGAGAACGCCGAGAACGCCGAGAACGCCGAGGCCTCCGACGCCGACCTCTCCGACGCCGAACTCGACGCGGTGCTCGAGGCGCTGCTGCTCGTCGTGGACACCCCGGTTCCGGTCGATGCGCTGGCGACGGCCACCGTGACGCCGCAGGAGCGGGTGGCTGAGCGGCTGCAGGTGCTCGCCGACGGGTTCGCCGCCCGCGGCAGCGGGATCGACCTGCGGGAGGCCGGCGGCGGCTGGCGTATGTACACCCGCGCCCGGTACGCGCCGTACGTGGAGAAGCTGCTGCTCGACGGCGCCCGCACACGCCTGACCCGGGCTGCGCTGGAAACGCTGGCCGTGATCGCCTACCGCCAGCCGGTGACGCGGGCCCGGGTGAGTGCGGTGCGCGGCGTCAACGTCGACGCGGTGATCCGCACCCTGATGGCCCGCGGGCTGATCACCGAGGCCGGCACCGATCCCGATTCCGGTGCGGTGACCTTCTCGACCACCGAGCTGTTCCTCGAACGTCTCGGCTTGTCCTCGCTGACCGACCTGCCCGACATCGCGCCGCTGCTGCCCGATGTCGACGTGATCGACGACATCAGCGAAAACCTCGACGAGGAGCCACGGTTCATGAAACTCAACGGGGCTCCCGGGCCCCAGCCGGACGCCGCCATCGACATCGACGCGGAACGGGAGTGACCATGAGCGACGACGAGGGCGTGCGTTTGCAGAAAGTGTTGTCCCAGGCGGGAATCGCGTCGCGGCGCGTGGCGGAGAAGATGATCCGCGACGGCCGCGTCGAGGTCGACGGCATCATCGTCACCGAGCTCGGTACCCGGGTGGACCCGCAGAACTCGGTGATCCGGGTCGACGGTGCCCGCATCGCCGTCGACGACGACCGGGTGTATCTCGCGATCAACAAGCCGCGCGGCATGCACTCGACGATGTCCGACGATCGCGGCCGCCCCTGCGTCGGAGACCTCGTCGAGCACCGGGTCCGCGGCAACAAGAGCCTCTTCCACGTCGGCCGGCTCGACGCGGACACCGAGGGATTGCTGCTGCTGACCAACGACGGCGAGCTCGCACACCGGCTCATGCACCCGTCGTACGAGGTCCCCAAGACCTATCTGGCCACCGTCATGGGCAGCGTCCCGCGCGGGCTGGGCAAGAAGCTGCGCGGCGGCATCGACCTGGACGACGGGCCGGTACGCGTCGACGACTTCGCCGTCGTCGACACCGTGCCCGGCCGGTCGCTGGTGAAGGTCACGCTGCACGAGGGGCGCAAGCACATCGTGCGGCGGCTGCTGGCCGAGGTCGGGTTCCCCGTCCAGGAACTGGTTCGCACCGACATCGGTGCGGTCACACTCGGTGACCAGCGCCCGGGCAGCATCCGGGTGCTGACGCAGAAGGAGATCGGCGAGCTGTATCAGGCGGTGGGACTTTGACGCAATCGGTGGTCATTGCGATCGACGGTCCGGCGGGTACCGGAAAGTCCACGGTGGCAAGGGGTTTGGCGACCGCTCTGGGCGCACGCTATCTGGACACCGGCGCGATGTACCGGATCGTGACGCTGAGCGCGCTGCGTCAGGGCACCGACCTCGACGACCCGGCGGCGATCGCGGCGGCGGTGCGCGACACCGACATCTCGGTCGGCCACGATCCGGCCGAGGACCGGTCGTTCCTGGCCGGTGAGGACGTGTCGACCGAGATCCGCGGTGACGCGGTGACCAAGGCCGTGTCCGCGGTCTCGGCGGTGCCCGAGGTGCGCACCCGGCTCGTCGCCCTGCAGCGTGCGCTCGCCGACGGCACCGGACCCGTCGTCGTCGAGGGCCGCGACATCGGCACCGTCGTGCTGCCCGACGCCGACGTCAAGATCTTCATGACCGCCTCGGCCGAGGAGCGGGCACGCCGGCGCAACGACCAGAACGTCGCCTCCGGACTGCCCGACGACTACGACACGGTGCTCGCCGATGTGCGCCGCCGCGACCACCTCGACTCCACCCGGGCGGTGTCGCCGCTGCGCGCCGCCGACGACGCGCTGGTGGTCGACACCAGCGACATGAGCCAGGACCAGGTGATCGGCCATCTGATCGCACTGGTCGAACAGAAAGCCGGTGCGATCAGATGAGTGACGGAGACGGCGTCTGGTTCGACGAGGGGGACTGGGAGGTCGGCGCCGACGAGATCGCCGAGGCCGTGGACGAAGCGTCGGCGCCGCCGCCGGTGCTTGCCGTCGTCGGTCGGCCCAATGTCGGTAAGTCGACCCTGGTGAACCGCATCCTCGGCCGCCGCGAAGCCGTCGTGCAGGACATCCCCGGCGTCACCCGCGACCGGGTCTCCTATGACGCGTCCTGGCTGGGGCGGCGCTTCGTCGTCCAGGACACCGGCGGGTGGGAGCCCGACGCGAAGGGCCTGCAGCAGCTCGTCGCCGACCAGGCGGCGGTGGCGATGCGCACCGCTGACGCGATCGTGTTCGTCGTCGACGCGGTGGTCGGCGCCACGAGCGCCGACGAGGCCGCCGCGAAGATCCTGCAGCGCTCCGGCAAGCCGGTGTTCCTCGCCGCGAACAAGGTGGACAACGACCGCGGCGAGGCCGACGCGGCCGCGCTGTGGTCGCTGGGCCTGGGCGAGCCGCATTCGATCAGCGCGATGCACGGCCGCGGCGTCGCCGACCTGCTCGACGCCGTGCTCGAGGAACTGCCCGCCCTGTCCGAGGTCGGCGGCAGCGGCGGGGGACCGCGCCGCGTGGCGCTGGTGGGCAAGCCGAACGTCGGCAAGTCCTCGCTGCTCAACCGGCTCTCGGGTGACGAACGTTCCGTCGTGCACGACGTCGCCGGCACCACCGTCGACCCCGTCGACTCGCTGATCGAGATGGACGGCAAGCTCTGGCGGTTCGTCGACACCGCCGGGCTGCGGCGCAAAGTCGGCCAGGCCAGCGGCCACGAGTTCTACGCGTCGGTCCGCACTCACGGTGCGATCGACGCCGCGGAAGTGGCGATCGTGCTGATCGACGCCTCGCAGCCGCTGACCGAGCAGGACCAGCGGGTGCTGTCGATGGTGGTCGAGGCGGGTCGCGCGCTGGTGCTGGCATTCAACAAGTGGGACCTCGTCGACGAGGACCGGCGCTACCTGCTCGACCGCGAGATCGACCTGCAGCTCGCCCAGATCCAGTGGGCGCCGCGGGTCAACATCTCGGCCAAGACGGGCCGGGCGGTGCAGAAGCTGGTGCCCGCGTTGGAAACTGCTCTGAACTCCTGGGACAAGCGAATCACGACGGGCCAGCTGAACTCGTTCCTCAAAGAGGTCGTCGCCGCCACCCCGCCGCCGGTGCGCGGCGGCAAGCAGCCGCGGATTCTGTTCGCGACGCAGGCCACCACCCGGCCGCCGACGTTCGTGCTGTTCACCTCAGGGTTCCTGGAGGCGGGCTACCGCAGGTTCCTCGAGCGGCGGCTGCGGGAGACCTTCGGTTTCGACGGCAGCCCGGTCCGCATCAACGTCCGGGTGCGTGAAAAGAGGGGACCCAAGCGCCGATAGGGTGGCGCAAGTGCCCGTCGTCGACATGATCCTCATCGCCCTGGCGGGCGTCGGAGCGGGGGCGATCAACGCGCTCGTCGGCTCCGGCACCCTGATCACGTTCCCCACGCTGGTCGCGCTCGGCTATCCGCCGGTCACCTCGACGATGTCCAACGCGGTCGGTCTGGTCGCCGGCGGCGTGTCGGGCACCTGGGGCTACCGCCGCGAGCTGCGCGGACAGTGGCATCGGCTTCGCTGGCAGATCCCTGCGTCACTGTTCGGCGCCTGCGGCGGAGCCTGGCTGCTGCTGCACCTCCCGGAGAAAGTGTTCCTGCGGGTGGTGCCGGTGCTGTTGATCCTGGCGCTGGTGCTGGTGGTCATCGGGCCGCGAATCCAGGCGTGGGCCCGCCGGCGCGCCGAAGCCAAGGGTGAGTCCGCCGACCACGTCTCCGCGGCACGCATGACGGCGCTCGTCGCGTTGACGTTCGCGGTCGGCGTCTACGGCGGCTACTTCACTGCGGCGCAGGGCATTCTGCTGGTCGCGGTGATGGGCGCGCTGCTGCCCGAAGACATGCAGCGGATGAATGCCGCCAAGAACCTGCTCTCGCTGATCGTCAACATCGTCGCGGCCGTCGCCTACACGCTGGTCGCCTTCGACCGGATCAGCTGGGTCGCTGCCGGGCTGATCGCGATCGGGTCGCTCGTCGGCGGGTTCCTGGGTTCGCACTACGGTCGGCGACTGTCTCCGAACGCGCTGCGCGCGGTGATCGTCGTGGTGGGATTGATCGGGCTGTACCGGTTGTTGACGGTGTAGGCTGACCGGGTCTTATCAGGGGATGGGGTATTCGATGAGCGAGCCACTGCTGGCGGCAGTCGCGCCGTCCGAGGCGTCTGCTCTCGAACCGTTCTGGCCTTCGCGCCGCCTGATGGCTTTCGACGAGTGGTGTTGTCGGCGTCCCTGACGCCGCGTCCCCTTGTCCGACCGGTCGCCCCGCGTGACCGTATCTCCCGAAAGCTGCCATGCGTTCGCTTCTGATCTTCACCCTCGTCGGTGTCGGCGCCCAACTCGTCGACGGTGCCCTCGGAATGGCGTTCGGCGTCACGGCCACCACGTTGCTGGTGCTGTCCAGCGTAGGCGCCGCCCAAGCCAGCGCGGCCGTGCATCTTGCCGAGGTCGGTACCACCTTGGCGTCGGGGCTCTCGCACTGGCGGTTCAAGAACATCGACTGGCCGCTGGTCGCGAAACTTGGTGTGCCGGGTGCGATCGGCGCGTTCCTCGGCGCGACCGTGTTGTCCTCGCTGTCCACCGAGCACGCGGCGCCGCTGATGGCCGCGATCCTGATGGCCATCGGTGTGTATGTGCTGCTGCGGTTCTCGCTGCGTACTCCGCTTGCCGTCGGCGGCAAGGGCACCCGGCACGGCGCCAAGTTCCTTGCCCCCCTTGGGTTGTTCGGCGGGTTCATCGATGCCTCCGGTGGTGGCGGGTGGGGTCCGGTCACGACCAGCACGCTGCTGTCGCGAGGAAAGACCGCGCCGCGCACCGTGATCGGCTCGGTCAGCGCTTCGGAGTTCCTGGTGTCGGTGTCGGCGTCGATCGGGTTCCTGATCGGGCTGCGCGACGAGTTCTTCCAGAACTGGCCGGTGGTGGTCGGTTTGATGGCCGGCGGCGTGATCGCCGCGCCGATCGCGGCGTGGCTGGTGAGCCGCATCAGCCCCGCGCTACTCGGCACTGCGGTCGGCGGCGTCATCGTGTTGACCAACAGCCAGAAACTGGTGCACTTCTTCGACATTCACTGGCCGTGGTCGACGGCCATCTACTCACTGATCGTGATCGCGTGGGTGTCGCTGGTGGTATACGCGTGGCGGGCGTCGCGGGCGCCCAAGACCGTGCCGGTTGATGCGGGCGAGCCCGAATCAGAAGTGCTCCCGCGCTGACTCCTGCTCGAGGACGGCGTCGAGATCGCCGAGGCGTTCCATCGACGACACCGCCCTACGGGTGCGCATGTTCTTGGCCAGCAGATCTTTGTGACGGTGCGTGAAGGCCCAGTAGCCGGCGGTGAACGGGCACGCGTCGTCGCCGAGGCGTTTCTTCGGGTCGAAGGCGCAGTCGCCGCAGTGGTCGCTCATCTTGTTGATGTAGGCGCCGCCTGAGGTGTAGGGCTTGGTGGCCAAGAGGCCGCCGTCGGCGTGCTGGCTCATGCCGACGACGTTGGTGGGCATCACCCAGCGGAACCCGTCGACGTAGGCGGTCGCGAACCATTCGGTCAGCTCGTCGGGCCGGTAGCCACGCTGTAGGGCGTGGCTGCCCAGGATCATCAGCCGCTGGATGTGGTGGGACCAGCCGCGGTCGCGGACTCCCTCGAGCGCATCGTGCAGGCAGGCGGCGGTGACCTTGTCCGCGTCCAGATCGGCCCACCACTGCGGGAGCTTGGTGTGCGCTTTCAGCTCGTTCTTCTTCATGTACTTCGGCCCGAAGTGCCAGTACAGGTGCCACATGTACTCGCGCCAGCCGAGGATCTGCCGGATGAATCCTTCGGTGGCCGCCAGGGGAGCGTTCCCGTCGCGGTAGGCCTGCTCGGCGGCTTCGACGGCGTCCAGGGGATGCAGGACGCCGAGGTTCAGCGGCACTGACAGCAGCGAGTGCGACATCGCCCAGTCGCCGCCCATCATCGCGTCCTCGTAGCGGCCGAACAGTTCCAGCCGGTGGTCGATGAAGCGTTTGAGTGCTCGCTTGGCCTCGGTGGGGGTGACGGCGAACAGTCGTGGGCCGTCGGCGCCGACGGTGTCGAGGTCCATCGCGTCGAGGTCGTGGCGGACCTGCTCGTCGATGTCGTCCTCGCGGGGTTTGTACGGGGCGGGCACGTCGAGCTTTGTCTGCTTCTTGGGCGGGGCCTCGCGGTTGTCCTCGTCGTAGTTCCAGCGCTTGCCGACGGGGTCGGCGCCCTCCATCAGGACGTCGAAGCGGCGGCGCTGGTCGCGGTAGAAGTCCTCCATGCGGAAGCGGGTGCGGTTGCCGGCCCACTCCTGGAAGTCCTTGCGCGACAACGCGAATGTCGGGGTGGGCAGGACTTCTTCGACCAGGCCCTGCTTCTGCAGCCGGTTGACGAAGCGCTCGGCGGCGTGCGAGGTGGGCTGGTGGACCAGGACGGGACGGTCGAACTGCTCGAGTGCGTCGGTGTAGGTGTCGGCCTTGAGCAGGGTCGCACGGTCGCCGAGGTCGCGGTCGGCGTGGCGCAGCGCCGAGAGGACGAGGTGGAGTTTCTGGCGGTGGTAGCGGCGTTTGGCCAGGGCCGAGGTGGCCTCGACGAGCAGAACCTCGCGGTGGGCGTGTTCGCCGCCGTAGACGGCGGGGCCGAGCTGGTCGGCGAACAGCCACAGGGGAGTGTCACTCATCGGTCAGGTGTACCCGCGCGGGACGCGGCGACGCGGTTGGGATTCGCGGGTAAGCCTGCTGTAAGCTTTCGACCGCCGACCGGCGATCCCGGGAGGCGCGCGGGCTGTGGCGCAGCTTGGTAGCGCACTTGACTGGGGGTCAAGTGGTCGCAGGTTCAAATCCTGTCAGCCCGACCAAGAAAACCCGCTCTGACCTCGGTCGGAGCGGGTTTCGTCATTTCGGCGGGCCGCAAGATTTTGCCCAGTGTCCCAACAGTGTCCCAAGCGGATCTCAGTGGGCCAAGGGTCAGCCGAAGAGGGCGGCGCCGGCGGCGCGTAGATCGTCGCGCTGAGCGTCCGAGTAGATCGACAGCGACACGGCGGGGTCGTGCCCGTGCCACGCGGCAACGACGTGGACCGGCAAACCACCGGCCAGCATCAGACTGACGCTCGTGTTGCGGAGACCCTTGAGGTGGAGACGACGCAGGCCGGCGCGGTCACGTAGCCGCTGGAACTCATCGGAGTACCACTCATGGCGGATGGGGGTGCCGTCGGCCCGGACAGCGATCAGGCGGTCATCGGACCACGCGTTACCCGCCGCCTGCGTTTCTTTCTGCTGCCGTGCCTTGAGTTTTTCCAGAGCTGCCGCCAGTTCCGGAGGTAGCGGCAGCTCGCGGAGGCTGCGTCGAGATTTGGGCATGCCCTCGACGGCGTCGTTGCCGACCAGGACACGGCTCCGACGAATGGCCAACGTGTCGCCCTCGAGGGCCGACCATCGGATGCCGAGCACCTCCGACCGGCGCAAGCCGTAACAGCTCAGCAGCCAGCAGGCGAAGAGCCGTTCATCGCGCACTGACTTACGGAACTCGTCGACTTCGGCGAGTGTCCACGACTTGGCCGTCGCGGGCTTGTCTTCAACGAGAGGGTCGGCTGGCCGCTCGACCAGTGCGATGACATTGCGACTGAGCGTGCCCTGGTCGACAAAGGACTGGATGACCATGCCGAAGGTGGTCAACGTCGAGCGGACAGTGATGGGTTTGACTCCGGCGTTCGAAGTGTTCTCTGCCTCGGAGTCTTGAACGACGTACATGCCTCGGCTGGGACGTGCGACGCGTTTCGCTCGCTTCAGACCGGACAAGCACGTGTGCACGTCCTCGTTGGGGAATGCGGCGACGAGATCGGCCGCGGAGATGCCTCCGGGATGCGCCGAAATTTGCTCGATGACTCGTCCGGCCAAGCTCCCGGGCTGATAACAGCGCCGAGACCTTCGACCGCTGGTCAGCATGTAGTCCACAAGTGCATCGCCGTCAGCTTTGGTGAGCTGCTGGAGCTTCCTGCCGCCGAGGAATCGCTTAACGACGGCGAGGTCGTGCCTGTAGCCCTGCAGTGTGACGCTGCGGATTCCCCGGCGTCCCGCCAGCCATTCATCACACGCCTCGGCCACGGTGAGTGTCGACTTTCGTGCGTAGACACCGATCGTGACTTCAGTTGTGATGCGACGGTATTCGCGCTTCGCTTCGGTCAGGGTGCGGTAGGTGAACCGACGTCTGTCTCGGCTACCGTCCGGCTTGCTGCCAACGTCGGCGCGGAACTCATAGCTGATCGAGCCATCCTTGGACGTCCGTTTGGTGATCGGCTCAGCTCGACGGGCACGTTTCGACCTGTCGTGCTTCGACTGACCCGGCGAGGCGTTGGGGATTGAATTCACGAGACCGATCCTGCGGGAGTGAAGGCAGTGGACCACGTGTGTCTACTGCGGCGCTGGGAAGCCTCGTCTCAACAGAAGCCGCGCGGATACCGCGCAGCGACGAGGATCTCTCGATTATGCCGCAATGATCTGACGAAGTTCGGCGGTTACGACGTAGACACGTCCGCCGAGTCGCTTTGACGGAAGTTCGCCTGTGGACACGAGCCGGTATGCCGACGCGCGACTGATACCCAGCAGTACCGCTGCGCGCGGTACCGGAAGGAGTAACGGAAGGCCATCTAATGAACTGTTACTCAACGCTATTCACCTCCTCAAAAGCCAGAGAGGCGACGTTGCCTCAGGGCCAGTGCTTGGGCTTCGCGCGTCTTTCACAAGATTCGTTCGGCTTGATTGACGGTATGCGCAATCGTGACGTGCTGTCCACCGCGCTAGGCGTATCCGCTGCGAAATTATTCTGCAATAGCGAGTTTTCGCCGGTTGTCCGCAAACGAAGGAGACAAATGGAGAAGAATTTTGTTCTGGAGTGACTGCAGATTCGATCCGGCTCCTACTGAGTCGCGCCGTCTAATAATGAAGTCGATGAGTCAGGAGGGATGCTTATGCAGCGTTAAACTTTCTCGCTCAGTCGTCGACCCCGAAATCAATGAGTTCGTATAACTCGCTTCGCAAAATCGCGTGCAGCGCCTTCGTACGTGCGGCGCCGAACATCTGACGCTGAGTTTCCAAACTCGGCGGGATGCCGTTTTGCTGAGTCCATTGATCGATCAGTTCGTCGCCAATGGTGCCTGCCTGTGCGCGAACCATCCACGTAATTTTCTCAGCTTCAGCATTCAGGAAATCTGCACGGCGAGAATGAGTCCAATCCTCTGGGAGACCGAGGTCAGAGCTGTAGACGGCCTCAACCGTGCTCAGGACCTCCGGATCAGCAACCAGTGGCATCGCCTCGGTGTCACACGCTCGTACTCCTGACGTCCGATGCCGCAGTGCAAGGGCGTGTTGCCCGGTCATGATCGTCCCCCGCGACCCGGGGCCTCGTGGCGGTAGCCGCCGTGAGTCGAACGGTAGAGAAAGGCTGTGCGTGCCATTCCTTCACAGTACGCCGAAATATGTTGGACAGCAGCGAATTCTGCCTATGGGTGCGTCACGACGAAGCGTCGCAGAAGCTAGTCGTCGATGCTCGCGTCGAGATCTTGTTCCCGATCGTGACGGGGGGTGTTCCAGGAGAGGGTGAGTTGTAGTCGGTGTGCGGAGCGGATGGCGCGGGTGGCTGTGTCGTAGTCGTTGAGCAGGTGCCGCCAGTCGTTGCCGAGTCGGGTGCGGTCGTGGCCGGCGGCGAGCGTGATGGCTGGCGTTGGATTGGCCGCCCGTCGGTGGTCGGTGGGTCCGAGTTGTGTGGCCCAGGGCAGGGTCGTGGCCAGTAGTCGCAGAGCGCTTGAGGCTGGTCCGGGTGTGCTGGTGCTGGGGTCGAGGATGATGGCGCGGGCGTTGTTCGCGGTGACACATCGGAGGACGTCGGCGAGATGGCCGGGGTGGGTGTGTGTGGGGTTGTCGATGAGGACGATGGTGTGCGGTCCCTGGGCGCGAAGCACTTCGGCGAGGCTGTCGGTGCTGTTGTCGAGTGTGAAGGTGCTGTCGGCAGCATCGAGCCGAGAGTCCTCGTCTGTGATGTTCTCGTTGGTGCTGAGCCACAGTACTTTTCGATCACTGTTGTTGGCTCCCGCCCGCAGGGCGTGTAGGGCTGCAGCGGTGCCTGGATGTGAGCTGTCGGCGTGGAGGTAGCCGACGAGGTATGGCTGGGCGGCGAGTGTTTTGAGCTGCGCGGCGATGGTCGAGTTGATCGGTTCGAGTGACGCATCGGTGATGGCGAGTGGTGCATGTTCGATATCGACGTGGCGTGCGGCGCGCAGGATGTCGAGTTCTGTCTCTGCGGGTTCGCGCAGCTTCTCCAATGCCGTTTCGGCTGCGGTGTGAGCGGATGCGAAGGCGCGGGCGATGTCGCGTTCAGCGCGCTTGATTTGTGTAGTGAGGGTGTCGCGGCGTGCGCGTAGTGCTGTTCGGGCGGCGAGGTCTTCGTTTCTTGCGGTGTTGCGCAGTGTGTCGATGTCGCGTTCGGTGGCGATCGGTTCGCCGCCGGCTGCGAGCGCTCGGGCGGCGCGGGCGTTCTCGATTAACGGCTGGAACTGCGTGGCGGGGTCGGTGTCGGGCAGGAAGGTGTTGTGGAACGCGAGATCGGCTTGGGCTGAGGCGATATCGAGTTCATCGGCGTCTGGGTCGGCGCGCAGCGACAGCAGCCGATTCTGAGCATGCTTCACCATCAGCAGAGCGTTGTTGAACGCAGCGTCGGCGTCTGACCACTGCGCGACGATCTCGGTGACAGCGTGTCGGTACGGTCGGTCGGCATCGGCCTGGCGGCGCATCCGCGCCAGGTCTTCGGCGGCGGCGCTCATGGCGGGTCCGTTGTCGGCCTTGATCTGACCGTCGAGGATGTTCAATTGCTCGCTGGCGGTGCGGTATTGCTGCTGCAGCGAGTGCAGGAGCTCGATGGTGACGAGTGGCTCGCGGTCCGGCGCGGTGGTCGTGAGGTCTTCGAATCGAAGTCCGTCGATGGGGCCGGTGCCGTACTCATAGACCTGCCCTACCTCGGTGGGAAGGTTCTGTAGGTCGAAACGGGTCGCGGTGTCGTGAGGCGGTGCGGGATGGGCAGGGTCGGGCGGGAAGAGCGCTTCTTCCTCGAACGGGTCGTCTGGAGCGTCATCGGGTAGAGGTACCTGGTCAGTGCCGGGGTGTAGTGCCGGGCGGTGGGTGAACGCGTCGACGGTGTAGGTGATGAGTCGGGCGTAGTCGGCGGCTGGGATCGGTTCGTCGCCGTCGGCGAGGCGTTCGGCGGCCAGTTGCAGCAGGTCTCGCGGGGTCCACGCGCTTGGGTCGGCGGCGCTGATGGCGGCGACCAGGCCGGGCCAGGCCGGGTCGGCGCAGATGGTTTCGGCCAACGCGGTGCCGAAGGTGTCGTCGAGGTCGCGCAGCCAGGCCGGCCGTAGTCGGGAGTGGGTGGTGGCCAGCGTGGTGGTGGGGGACAGTGCGCCGACGATGCGCCACCACAGTGCTGCGGCGGGTTGCTCGTCGGGCAGGGGCTTTTGGTGCGCTGCGTTGATGAGGGTTTCGCGGAAGTGGGGTGTGCTGCGAGCGGCGTGAGCAAGTTTGGTGGCCAGTTGAGGCCAGTAGGCGTCTGCGCGTAGTCGTGGGTCGAGGTGGTCGATGAGGTCGTTCCAGCGGGTGGTGTCGGCGCTGTGTCGGCTGATGCCGGCTGCGGCGTGGCGTTGCAGCAAGGTCTGGACGGCGCGGGTGCGGACGGGGCGCTGCGGAGCACCGGTAAGGCGGGTATCGGAGTCGGGTACCCCTGTGGCGCAACGCAGGACAGCGATCTCAGCGGTCAGCGCGGTGTTCACGGTGATGAGGGGTCTCGCCCAGGCGGGTGCGGTGGCGTGGGTCCAGTCGCGGGCGCGGGCACGGATGTCGTTGGCCAAGTCCTCGACGAGGGCTTGTCGTCGGGCGAGGTAGTCGCCCCAGTGCGGGTCGTGGGTGAGGGAGGCGGGGATGGCGGGAAGCCAGCGCAGGACGCCGACGCCGGCGGAGTGGGCGCCGGCGGGGTCGATGCGGTAGTCCAGGACGGCGGCGGGGTCCGCGGCGTTGTGGATGTCGCCTTTGGCCAGGGCGTCGGTGAGTAGTTGGCGGGGGTCGGCGCCCTCCACCGCGTGGAGGGCGAGGCGGCGGCGCAGCACCGGCCAGGCTTCTCGGGTGCTGAGTTCGGGCAGGACGGTGTCGGCGAGGGTGTCGAGGTGGTCGCGGGTGCGGGGTCCGAGGTGGTGTTCGGCGGCGACGCCGAGGGCGTCGTAGAACATGTCGGCGGCGGCGTGCAGGCGTGTGGCCGGGTCGGCGGCCTGTCGGGCAGCGGTGGTCGCCGAAACCTGTGCGCCGTCGCGTGCCAGCACGCGGGTGAGGACGTCGACGGCGGTGTCGGGGTGGGTGGCTTTGGGGGAGAGCAGGCGGTGGGGATCGGCTTCGGCGGTGGACAGGTAGAGGTGGTTTTCGTCGGTGCCGCGGGTCATCGCGACGTAGAGGTGTTGGCGGGTCAGTTGGTCGGAGCCGACGATGTGGCAGGTGCCGGTGGTGGTGCGGCTTCCGGCGGTCAGGCCTTGTGCGGAGTCGATGGTGGCGGCGTAGCCGAGGGTGACGTGTTCGGCGAGGTAACCGGCGGGCAGGGTGACGTGGCGTCCGCTGCGCAAATGGTGGGCGACGATGGCGCCGTCGGGTCGGACGTCGGTGATGGTGTAGCGGTAGCCGTTGCGGACGTAGTCGTCGCGGCCGATGGGGATGCGGCGGTTGTTGCGGCGGGTGCGGATGGTGTCGCCGACGCTGGCGTGCAGCCCGTCGGACAGGACGACGGTGGGTTGGTGTTGTGCGTGGGGGGTGGTGGCGATGCGGTCGGCGCGGGCGCGGGCGTTGAGGGTGGTGATGATGTCGTTGGTGGGGGCGAGCAGGATGGAATCTGTGCCGGCGGCCAGATCGTCGCGCCATGCCCGGTAGGCCATGTCGGCGGCGGTGTCTTCGGTGCCGACGTGGATGCGGTGGTGGTCGATGTAGAAGGCGATGCCGGCGGGGTCGGCGTCGTGCAGTGCGAGCCCGGCAGCGGCTTCGGCGGGCGATTTGAAGCGCACGACTTCGGTCAAGGTGAGAGCGTCGGTGGCGTCGGCGATGTCGCGCAGGACACCGCCGGCCGAGATCGAGGAAAGCTGTCCGTCATCACCGATGAGACGCACGCTGGCGCCTTTCGATAGTGCATCGGCGATCAGGCGGTCGAGTCCGACGGTGGAGGCTTTTCCGGCTTCGTCGACGATGATCAGCGTGTCGGGTCCGACACGGCGAAACCAGCTGGGCTGTGCGTTGGCCGGCTGGTCGATGGTGTGCACGTACTTGTCGATGGTGTCGGTGCGGGATTTGAGGTCTTCGTCGAGGACGATTGCCGCTTCGGCGGTGGGGGCCAAACCGAGGACGTGGCCTCCGGAGCTGCGCCACGCATGGGCCAGGGCAGCCATGGCGGTGGTCTTGCCGGTGCCCGCGGGTGCGAGCGCGAGTGCCAGCCGCCGCCCGCACGTCGCCATCTCCGCGACGAGTGCGACCTGGCCGGGGTTGAGAGTGCGTCCGCGCAGCTCTGCGTCGGCGCGGGCGAATTCGACATCGAGGTCTGTGGCGCAGCGGCCGTCGACACGTGCGACAGCGGTCAGGATGCGGCGTTCGGCGGCCAGGATGTCTCGGCTGGTGAATGTTTGCGTTCCGTGGCGGGTGTAGACACTTGCGCCGTCGCGGCGGCGCAATGCGACAGGCTCACCCAACAGGCCGTCCCCGACACTGGCGTGCGGCACCGAGAAAGATTCCGACAGTGCGGTATCGGTGATGCGATCGACGAGTCCGACATTGTGCGACACGTTGTGGTGGCGGACAACGCGCAGTGCTTCGGCGCGGACGTGGTGGCGCTGCCAGGTCGCGCGATTTTGGGCCACCGTCGCGATGATCTCGTCGGCGCGCGCCGACACCCACCGATCATCGGTCACCGGGACCCGATATTGCCGCGCGGGGTGGTCGAGGATGTCGGCCAGCATCCGCTGCACGCCGTCGCGGCCGAGGACCTCCACGGCCTGGTTCCGCCAGGTCGCGCGCTGCTGGGCCAGCGAGCGGGGCTCGTGCTTGTCCTCGCGCGTTTCCAACGTTGCCTGTTGGGCCAGTGCGATGATCTCGACATGTGTCGGTTCGCGACCATGATCGGTCTGAAACTGCTTTGCGAGCTCGGCTGTGCGGCCTTCGATCATGGCGCGTCGGCTCGACCACCTGGATAGCAATTCTCCGGGCAGTCCGACGATTTCGCGGACGGGTCGTTTCCCGGCGCCGCGCGACTTTTCGGTGAACGACACACCCAAACTGGAAGACAGATGAGCTTCCAGGCGCGTGTTGTACAACTCGGAGGCGGCGACCACGGTTCGGTGCAGCGGTTGGCCGTCGAGGGCGAGCCAGCGGCGCACGCCGTTGGCGTCGACGTGGCAGACCTTGTTCGAGACGGCGATGTGGGTGTGTAGGTCTGGGTCCCCGGCGCGCGAATCGCGATGGGTGAACGCCGCGGCGATCAGTCCTTCGGTGTCGACTTGAGCGACACCGTTGGTACCCAGCCGGGTGAACGCCGCATGATCCTGCAACCAGTCAAGAACCTCGGCAACGGCGGCATCGTGGGCTGTCTCGATTTTCTCCGCGACAGTCAGTGGCGCGATAGCCCACAGTGCGGAAACGGATTTCACGGGGGAGAAGGTCAGGTCGTACCCGGCGACAGCGGTCGTACGGGCGCGGGTATTGCGGGCGATGAAGCCTGACAGTTCACGATCATCGGCCGGTGGGCGGGCGTACTGCTCGCCAAACATGTCGACAGCGATACCGGTGCGGAGGCGAGCACGCAGGTCAGCGTCGATCGTGGTGTTCCACTGGGCACCGGCGGCAGTGTTGTGTTCGCGGTATGCGACCGCGAGCCGTCGAGTGAACTCGGGTTCCCCGTCACGGACGTAGAACTTGCGGCCCAATCGGCCCGCGGTGCGCTGAGAACCGACTCCGCGGCCGGCGACGAACCGTTCGATGCGATCGGCGTTGGGGTGCAGGCCTTCTCCGAAAAGGGCACGCATCTGTTCCTCGCCGACATCCGATCCCGCCTCGACCGACCAGATGTCGTGACGGACATGCGAATCAATATCCGTCCCGCTGGTCTCGGATAAAGCGGCCAAACCGCGCCCGAGCCAGCGGCCCGGCGCTTCGCCTTTCGCCGAGTAGTAGTCGGCCAATGTGGATCGGCCGCGCTGAGTATCGTCGGCTGCTGCGACTTGGCGCACCAGGTACAGGTATCCGTCCCCGGCGGTCAGCTTGTGCAGCGTCATCACCATGACGCGCACCTGGATGCCACCATGTCCGGGAGGAAACTCCGTTGGTTTCGAAATTTCCACCACCAAACCGGCAGTTCTTAAACAACTCTCAGAAAGTACCGGCGCAGGGGTCGTATTCATTCGGGGTGAATACGCCTTCACGCTGGTCGGCATGTAGCGCCGGGTATTGCTCTGTTCGCTTTTCACCTCTCCTGGACCAGCACGTGAGGTGCGTCCTTAATGCCTCCTGGGTTGGTCTGACCGGGTCGCGGGTTTGTTGCTTTGGTGGGCCACCAGCTGGCTTCGCGTAGGAGTGTGGCGATGGCGGGCACGGTGAGGGTGCGCACGAGGAAGGTGTCGAGCAGCAGCCCGAAGCCGATGATGAGGCCGGCTTGGATCATGATGGCGACTGAGCCGACCATGAGGCCGAACATGCTGGCGGCGAATATGAGGCCAGCGGAGGTGATGACGGCTCCGGTGTTTGCCACGGTGCGCAGGACGCCGACGCGGATGTTGGTTCCGGATTCTTCGCGGAGCCGTGAGACGAGCAGCATGTTGTAGTCGGCGCCGACGGCGACGAGGATGATGAACGCCAGCAGCGGTACGGGCCAGGCGATTTCGTGGCCCAGTCCCCATTGGAAGACTACGACGCCGATGCCGAGTGATGCGAGGTAGTTGAGCACGACGGTGCCTAGTAGGTAGAGCGGTGCTAGGAGTGCGCGCAGTAGTAGGACCAGGATGACGCCGACGATGATGATGGTGGCGATGGCTAGTTGTGCGAAGTCGGCCCAGAGGAGTCGTTGGATATCGGAGTTGACGGCGGGGAAGCCGGCTACGGACACGGTGGCGTCGGCGAGTGACGTGTTGGGTCGTGCGGTGTTGGCGGTGTCGGTGATGCGGCTGGCGAGGTCCATGGCTTCAACGCTGTATGGGTCGTGGCTGCTTTCGATCATGAACCGCGCTGTTTTGCCGTCCGGTGAGAGGAATTGTTCGGCGACGTCGGTGAATTGCCGGTTCTCGAATGCGTTGGCGGGCAGGTAGAAACCGCTCGAGGAGTCGGAGTCGGCCGCTGCGCGCGAGGAGTTCTGTAGTTGGGTGGCGATCTGGCTCATGCCGGACAGCATTTCGATGTTGCTGTCGGCGAGGGTGCGGACGCCGGTGGCGAGTGCTTGGGCGCCGGAGGTCAGCTGTCCGATTCCGTCCTGCAATCGGCGGAGATTTGTGGTCAGGTCGGCGGGGTCACCCAGGGCTCCGAATGCCTTGTCCAGTGAGGCGACTGCGTTCTGGACGTTGGCGAGGGTGCCACCAACGGTGGCATTGGTGGCGGGATCGTAGCGGTCCCCGAGGTCGGCGATTTGGTTGAAGAATCCGTTGTCGCGCAGAGTGACCAGGATCTGGACCTGGTTGCGGATTTGGGCGCATTGTGGGGTGGTGGCGCACCAGGGTGAGGTGTTGAGGGCGCCGACGAGTGGGTCGAGTTGAGTGATTGCGTTTTGGGCTTGGTTGGCCAGCGGTCGTAGTCCTGGGCCGGATTGGATGGCTTGGTCGACGGCGGGGGCAGTGGCGGAAAGTTGTTGCAGCAGCGGCCGGAATTGGTTGACCTGAGTTCCTGCGGATTGGGCTTGGGTGAGGATTCCGGCTAGTGGTGTGAAGGCGGTGCGCACGGTGCTGTCGAGTTGGGCGAGGCCGTCGGCGAGCTGGTCGGCGCCGTCGGTGAGTTTGGTGAGGTCGTCTTTGCGGGAGTTGCCCTCGGCGACGGCGCCGGCCATCTTGTCGCCGATCTGGCCGTTCTGCCAGGCCAGTTCTGCTTGGTCGAGGCGCTCTCCGGTGGGGCGGGTGACTCCGGAAACCTTGGTGACGCCGGGGATCTGGGAGACGCGGGAGGCCATCTCGTCAAGATCGGCCAGTCCTTTGCCGGTCCGCATGTCGGTCGGATTTTCCACGACGAGGAATTCGCTGATGACGACGTCTTTGCGGAAGTGGCGGTCCAGCAGGTGGTAGCCCAGGTTGCTGGCCGTGGTGTCTGGTTGGCCCTTGCGGTCGTCGTAGCTGATTTTGATGGTTGCTGCCGCTGCCGACAGGGCGAGCAAGATGACCAGGCTGACGATGAGTAGTGGCACGGGACGGCGGACCACGGCGACGGCGACGCTGTTCCAGTAGCGGCGGGTGCGATCGGGTTTGGGTTCACCGATGCCGCGTTTGGCGGCTAGCGACAGCACCGGTGGCAGCAGGGTTACGGTGGCCAGAAATCCGAACAGTACGGCGATGGCACACGCGGGGCCAAGGGCGGCGAAGACGCTGAGCCGCGCGAAGACCATGGCCAGGAACGCGAGTGCGACGGTGGCGGCGGAGGCGAGGATGACGCGCCCGATGCTGGCGGTGGCGTGGATGACGGCCTGATCGGCGGGTACTTGGGCGCGGCGCTGTTCGTGGTATCGGCTGATCAGAAATACGGTGTAGTCGGTTCCCGCGCCGAGCAGGATCGCAGTCATGAAGGCGACGGTGAACTGGGAGACGGGCATGCCCATCTCGCCGAGGGCGGACAGCACGCCGCGCCCGACTGCCAGGCTCAACCCGATTACTAGCAGCGGTAACAGCGCGGTGAACACCGACCGGTAGACGATCAGCAGGATCAGGGCGATCACGCCCGCGGTAGCGATTGAGATCAGCAGCAGGTCGTGCTCGGCGGATGCGATCATGTCGCTGAAGGTTGCCGGTGGTCCCGTCACTTGCACAGTCGTGGTCGAGCCGGTGAAGACCTCGGCGGCGATGTTGCGCACCGCGTTTACCGATTCGGCGGCCGTGGGGTCTCCGAGGGTGCCGGTGACACCTACGGGCAGGTACCAAGCTTTGCGGTCGGCGCTGACTGCCTGGGCTTCGGTAATCGGATCGGACAGTAGGTCCTGCACCAGCAGGACGTGGTTGCCTTCGCCCTGCAACCGGCGCACGAGTTCGCCGTAGCGCTGCCGTGCAGTCGGAGTCAAGCCATTGGGGTCTTCCATGGCGACGAACACCATGGTTTTTGAGCCTTCTTCGCCGAAAGCGGCGCTCATGCGGTCAACCGTCTGCAAGGACGGCGCATCGCGAGGGATGAGGTCCACCGACTGTTGGCGCACCACGGTTTCTAGCTGGGGGAACAGCAACGCGAGGACGACCGCGGCGCCTAGCCATACCCCGATGACCAGCGCTTTGTGGCGGAGGGTGAATCGGGCTAGCGCTGCCAACCGTTCGCTGTACTCGCGGGTTTCGGCCGGGTTGGGGGATCCGTTGTCCCGCTGGCCACGGCGCGTGGCCTGGCCTGGGGAATCTGCAGTGCCGTCGGTCACTGGGCCTCCACTAGTAGCGAATCGTAGCGATACTATCGGTATCGCTACGCTACCGCATGTAGTGCAAGTGGTGGCGGGGCCGTCGTCGCCAGGCCGCGCAAAGCGCGCGGCTGGCGAAGGGGCCGGCGACCGCTATCGAGTCGGGACCGGGCCGACGGTCGCAGTGGGCAGAGGAATGATCGAACACTCAGTGGGTTTCTGGAAGCCAGGGCTGACGCTGTAAGTCGACGACACTGGCCTTGGATGCCGTTCAGGGTCTTGCTGTTGCTGTTCTCGGACGTTGGTCGTCGGGCGCACGCACGGCCACATCGCGTAGCGGGGCCGCTAGCTCTAGGTTTGCGCTTCGGTTGTGGCCGACTGGCCCGTGTTCTGCAGCAGCACGTAATTGCCTAGGCTGCCCAGGAAACCTGCGCAGTGCTGAACGAGTTCATCTGTGGTGAATTCCAGTTCTCCGTCGAGTCGGCGGCGCAAGACTTCGAATAGCCCTCCCACGCCCAAGGTCGAAGCCAAATGGGCAACCCCCACGGCAGAGTCGGCGATGTCGAGGTGAAGTCTGGCTTCGCGCAAGACAAGGTCGGTGAAACCTGCCATTAGTTCGCTGCGTAGCTCTCGGAGCAGCGGCTCGGTTGCAGATTCCACGAACAGGATCCGACCCAGCCGCGGGTCGTTGTCGATCATGCCGACCAGCCTGCGGATTGGCGCGTACGCCAATACCTCCGGTGGCTCGCCGGCATCGGGGATCGCGTCGACTATCACCTCCTGGAAGGTGGCATAGAGCTGCTGGTAGACAGCCCGCAGGAGTGCGTCTCG
Source organism: Mycolicibacterium sp. 018/SC-01/001 (assembly GCF_007096635.1). Taxonomy (GTDB): domain Bacteria; phylum Actinomycetota; class Actinomycetes; order Mycobacteriales; family Mycobacteriaceae; genus Mycobacterium. Next base: position 81,644 of record NZ_VKAA01000021.1, on the reverse strand, counting down.
GTCGGAGAAGTGCTGGTAGAAGTACCGTGACGTGACACCCGATTCAGCGCAGACGGCAGTCACAGTGGCGGCGGCAACGCCGCGCGTGCCGATCAACTCCGTTGCGGCCTCGATGAGACGGGTGCGCCGGTTCCGGTGACGCTCCTCGGCGGACATTCCGCTATACACCCGCGCCGAAACCACGTGGATAGCTTGCCATCTAATTCTGACAAGGCTTAGAGTCAGATTGACAGCGCGTCCTTGGCGAATGGGAGAACAACATGAGCGACGATTCGTCCACACGGCCCACCGCACGGGTCGTCCCGAAGCCCCGCCGTGTTCGATTCGATATGCCTGCTGGGACCAGTCGGCAGCACTTCGTTGATGGCGACTTGGTGATGAGCCACTTTGTGTCCACCTTGTCGGCCACGTTCCCCGAAGGCGAAGACTTCTTTATCCGGTCAGTCCGCGAGTACCGGGACCACATCAGCGACGCTGACCTCAAGGAGGCGGTCAAGGGGTTTATCGCACAAGAGGCCACCCACCGACACCAGCATCGGCTGCTCAACGATCGGCTTCAAGCAATGGGCTATCCCACCGAGGGGATCGATCGGCATGTCAAGAAGCTGGTTGGCCGACTTGAGAAGCGTTTTTCTCCCAAGATGCGCCTGGCTGTGACGGCCGCCCTCGAGCACTACACGGCGACATTCGCCGAGATCATTCTCACCAGCGACGAAGCTCAAGAACTGATCGGCGACACCGAAGTGCGGCCTATTCTGCTCTGGCACGCACTGGAAGAATGCGAGCATAAGGCCGTTGCTTTCGATGTCTACGAGACGGTCGGTGGAAGCGAACGCACCAGGGTCTGGGGGATGCGGATCGCCAGCCTCCTCTTGTTCAGCGAGTTGGTCATCCAGACCACCCGCTCTCTGGCTGGTGACCGTTCCGCCTACAACCCGGTGCGCTTGCTGCGCAGCCTTCGAGCCTTCCGTCATAACCCGCTATTCAGCCCAGCAGCAATTGCGCGCTTTCGCTCCTACACCCGCGCCGGATTTCATCCCGACGACTGGGACAGCGCAGAAATCCTCGAACGCTGGACCAAGGAACTCTTCGACGCCGATGGTGGCCAGCAAGTGCGTAGTGGCGTCTAGCTCGACCAGAGCCCGGCACAGTTCAAAGTCGGCCTTAACCGAAGAACACTTCATGGGCTCCGCTTCGCGCGCTGTGAAGTCAAGATCGGTTCTGACTACTGGCCGATCGATGGTGCTCGACCAACGTCGCGACCTACAGGAGGTTCCGGCCGAGGAACTCGGTGACGGCGCAGCCGAAGGCGTCGTTGTCGTCGCCGGCGATCATGTGTCCGGTGCCGGATACGTCGACGGTCTCGGCGTGGGGAACCAGTTGCTTGAACTCGTCGACGGTGGCTTGGGAGACCACGTCGGACAAGAGGCCCCTTACGAGAAGTGTTGGGGCATTGACCCGTCGGGCTCCGTCGATCAGCAGGTGGCTGATTGCGTCGAATTGCTCCGTTCCCGTGGTCGATTCGTCGCGGAGAAAGTCGAAGTTGGAGTGAATGAATGCCGGGTCCCACCGCCAGATCCAGCGGCCGTCGTGACGCTGCCGTAGCACCTTGCGCAGGCCGTCGACGTTGGCCGGGCGCGAGCGATGGGGGTTGTACGCGGCGATCACCTCTGCGGCGTCAGAGAGGGTGCTAAAGCCATCGGGATGTGCGGCCATGAACGTCACCACGCGACGGGCGCCCTGGAATTCAAGTCGCGGGGTGACGTCGACCAGGACGACCGCCGCCCACGACGCCCCGGATGTCAACAGATGCGTGCCGAGCACGGTCATGCCCCCAAGGGATGCACCTACGACCGCAGGGGCGGTATAGGCGCTGAAGTGCTCGCGCACGGCGAGAAGATCGGTCGCGAGTCGCTCGATGTCGTACCTGCCGGCTGGGTCCCAGTCGCTGTCGCCGTGACCGCGGGTGTCGTAGGCGACGACTGTGTATCCGCATGCGTGGAGGCGACGCGCTGAAGTGCTCCACGCGTGCCGGTTCTGGCCGCCGCCGTGCAGGAGCAGCACGACGGGACGGGCGTCATCGTGGCCGTAGCAGTCCGCAGCCAGGGCGATCCCGTCCTGGGTTCGGACCCGATGCTGCACGGCGGAGGTCATGACACCTTCCTGGCGAGATCGTCGTCCGCCCGAAGCGTGGGCCCGGCAGCAAGCGCCTTCATAGTGCGTTGCCCGCGGCGTTCACGATCGTGACCGTGCCCTGGGCTACGCAGACGGCTTTGTCGCCGTTGCTAATGTCGATGCGCGCCACTCCACTGCGCTTGCCCAGCGACACGATGTCGGTGACGGCGACACACACACCGGTGGACACGGGTCGCAGCAGGTTTAGCTTGAATTCGGTGGTGGCGACCCATGATCCGGCCGGAATGACGGGGTAGAACACGACTCCGAGACAGTGGTCGACCATCGCCGATAGACATCCGCCGTGCAGGGTGCCGAAGGGTGTGAGCAGTTCGGCACGGGTTTCCATCTCTGCCACCAGCCGACCGGCGGCGAGTTCGGTGTGCCGAAAGCTCAGAAACCTCGACAGTCCACCTGCTGTGTTCGGCGATCTGAGCAGCTGGTCGGCGATCTGCTCATCGAAGTGCGCGAATGTCACTGCCACCACCATGCCCCTTTCTCCTGTCCGGTCATGGGTCGATCACCGTTCGAGCCCGCGAATCGTTTGAGCATGTCGCCGAATGCGCCGAGGTCGCCGTGCGCGGCGGAGTGCTCGATATCGACGGCGATGAAGAACCTGGCCGCGCGGTGATGCACACGACGCGTCGTCGAGGAGGGGCACGGGCTAGACCGGTGTGGTCCAAGTGATGGGCAGCGATGTGTAGCCGCGGATCGGTCCGGACCGCAGCCGCCGCGCCGATTCAAGATCGACCTCCCAGTCGGGCACCTTGTCCAACAGAGCATCCAGAGCGATGCGGGCCTCCATCCGCGCCAGTGCCGCGCCCAGACAGAAGTGGATGCCGCGACCGAAGGCGACCTGGTGCTCACTGGTGCGCTCGATGTCGAACACGTCAGGATCGGGGAAGGCGCGCTCGTCGCGGTTGGCCGACCCGAACAGCAGCAGCACCTTCTCACCTTGACGCATGGTCGTGTCGTGCAGTGTGACGTCGCGGGTCAGGGTTCGTGAAAGTCCCTGTGCCGGTGAGTCGTAGCGCAGCAACTCCTCAACTGCCGGCCCCAATAGTGTTCGATCGGCGGCCAGGCGTCGGCGGGTCTGCCGATGCTGGGCCAGCACGACCGCGGAGTTCCCCAGCAGATTGGTGGTGGTCTCGTAGCCCGCGACGAGCAGCAGCGCGCAGAAGCCGAGGACTTCCTCGTCGGTCAGTCTGATCCCGTCGACTGTGGCGTTCGCCAACGCCGACATCATGTCCTCGCGGGGGGTTTGGCGGCGGTCGGCGAGGAAGTCGGTGAAGTAGGCGTAGATCGAGGTGGCGGCGGTCAGTGCGTCGGTGGTTTGTCCGTGGTTGACGTCGACCTGGACCAGTTGGCTCGACCACAATCGGAACTGATCACGATCGGTGGCGGGAATGCCCAGTAGATCGGCGATCACCGCGGCGGGCAGGATCGCGGCGAAGTCGGTCACGAAGTCCGCCGAACCAGAGCCCTCGTCGAGGCGCTCGAACAACTCCGCGGCCATCTGTGTGATGGCGCCCTGCAGCCCGGCCACCCGCCGGGGAGTGAACGCCCGGCTCACCAGGGCACGCAACTGGTCGTGGCGCGGAGGGTCCATCACGATCATCATCGGCAGGAACGAGCCGATGAAGTCCGATCCCGGTGGGGTGGGGAAGATGCCGTCCACCGAGGAGTACGTGCCGTGATCCAGTGCTGCGGCCTGGACGTCGGCGTGCCGGCTCAACACCCAGGTATGGGATTCCTCGGCGCGGTACACCGGAGCCGTGTCACGCAACGACCGATACGTCGGATAGGGGTCGTTGAGAATCGAGGCGTCGAACGGGTCGTAACGAATTTGCACCGAGACCACCAAGACCTCCGACCACCAAAGTAACGACGGTTTAGACTCGCAGTCTAAACCGGCCGAACGGGACAGGGGGGCAATGCGCAAGATTCCACGTCAGATCTCTGACCGGCTTCCCGCCGCGGCGGACTTGTTCGCCGAGAAGGGGCTCAACGACTCCAAGATCGAAGACGTCGCCGCGGTGACCGGTGTGCCGAAAGCGACGCTGTACTACTACTTCGCCGGTAAAGAGGACATCCTTGCTTTCCTGCTCGAAGACCTCCTCAAGGACATCTTCGATGCTGTGACCGCGATCGTGCACACCGGCGGCACCGGTGCCGAACGCCTCGAACTCGTGATCCGCGCACAACTGCGGGCAATGGCGCAGCGGCCAGCGGTATGCCGTGCACTCATCGGCGAATTGGGACGAGCGGCCCGCATGCCGGCTATCGCCGAGATGATCAATACCGCCTACCAACAACCCGTCGAAACCCTGCTCATCGAAGGGGCCCGCGACGGATCCCTCGTCGCTCAGCCCGATGCGCGATCGACGTCGATTGCGCTGTTCGGCGCGGTCACCATCAATGCACTCATGTACCTGGTCACCGATAACCACCTCGACGAGACGGTGGTCGCCAGCACCCTCAGCGCCGTCATGTTCGACGGGCTGCGCCCGCGCACAGGAGACCAGTCATGAGCACCTACGGCCTGTCGGTTCTCGGCGCGGATCTGAAGTCACTGGCCCAGACCGCCCAGGCCGCTGATGCGGCCGGGTTCGACGCCGTATGGGCCTCGGAGTTCTATTCTCGGTCCGGATCGATCTCCATGGCCGCGATGGCCAACAGCACCCAGAACTGTCGGATCGGTTCCTCCATTCTCTACGGCGTCGGCCGAAGCCCCCTGGTGCTGGCCACCGAGGCGCGCGACCTCGACGAACTCTCCAACGGACGACTGGTACTCGGCATCGGCAACGGCACCAAACGGATGATGGGCGACTGGCACGGCGTGCCCGACACCTCCGCACCCGCCCTGCGGATGGAAGAACTCGTGATGCTGCTGCGCCGGATATGGAACCTGCATGAAGGCCCGATCCATCACGAGGGCCGTTTCTACAGAATGAATCTCACCCCGACCGGCGACGTGGGACCCTCCAGCAGGCCGATCCCGATCGTCACTGCCGGTGTCCGGCCCCGGATGTGCGAGGCGGCCGGGCGGGTGGCCGACGGCCTAGCCGGACATCCGCTGTTCACAACCACCTACGTCGAAGAGGTCGTCCGGCCCGCTATCGCCAGGGGCGCCGCGCACACCGGCCGCGACCCCAATGACGTGGAAATCATTTCCATGGTGATGTGCGCCATCCACGACGACGCCGAGGTCGCCAGGCGCGAACTGGCGCAGCAGATTGCGTTCTACTCCTCGGTCAAATCCTACGAGACGGTACTCGATGTGAACGGCTTCGCCAGCGAAGGCCGAGCCATCCGGCAAGCATTCGCCCAGCGCGATTTCCCGGCGATGTTCGCCGCTGTGTCCGAGGAGATGATCGACGCCATGGGTGTCGCCGGGACGGCGCACGAGGTCCGTGAACAATTGAGACGGTACAACGGCGTCCTCGACCACATCATGCTGTATTCACCATCGGTCGGCATCACTGCCGAACGCGTGCAACAAAACCTCGACAGCATCATCCGGGAATGCTCGCCCGCCTCGATGTCGCCAGGGCGGTCCTGTCCACGTTCAACCTGATCCACGTATTGCCGCCCAAGTCGACCCGTCGCAGTGTCCGCGGCCGGATTAGTGGGTCTGCCGCGCCGACCCCGCCGATGATTGCCTGACGCTGTTGACGATGTTGGCGTCGTCGGTGTCGGGGAGGTCATGGCGGACCACGCGTACCCGTCCTTGAGGTAGACAGGCCATGTAGCCGTGGCGCATGCCATAGAGCTCCCACGCTGTCTGTTCAGCGTCGGGATCGACATCGATGCGATGTCCGCGCGAGAAGCTCAGGTGTAGCCCTCCATCGTCGCTGGACCAGGCCTGGGTGCACAGTGCGCCGGCGAGGTTCAGCAGCGGGCGTTCGTGGGTCGCGATCCTGAGGGGGTCAATACGCACCGCCTCGATGGGGTAGGTGCCGACGGCAGGAAGCGTCAATAGTAGGGGGCAGGAGATGACGATTTCGTTGTAATCATCGAAATCCAGAACCAGGCCGCCGTGCAGCGAGAGGCGTTGTACGACAGGGTTTTCGATCCATTGGGTGTACATGGCAGTCTCTTTTCGACGCATCGTTGAGCCGTATCCCCAAAGAGTACGCAAAGTATCGCTGCGATACCAGCAGTATCGTTACCGGTAGACGGCTGGCCTAGCAGCGCTGGTCACGACGCGCCTGGTGGCTCGGTCAATGCGGTCGCGGGTGTCGGCGGCTGTCGCGCGGTGGCCGCTGAAGGCCACGAGGTTGGCCAGCCAGATGTCGGAGATGATCCCAGCCACGTGCAGATCGGTAGGAGTGGGCTCGCCGCCCCTGAGCGTGCGGGCCAGCAGGATCTGGATCTCATCGGCCGCGCGGTCGAGTTCCGCGGCGGCGCGGGTATCTGCGACTGCGAAGGCCCGTGTCATGGCCGTCGTCAGCCATGGGTCGCGCTGCCAGCGGTCATGCAGATGTGCGGTGAGCCGTTCGAGCCGTTCCAGCGGTGTGCCCTCACCACTCGCCCAGTCCCCGGCCGAGTCGAGTCGACGGAACTCGCGCGTCAGCGCTGCCACCAGCAAGTGGGTTTTCGCCGGGAAATAGCGGTAAAGCGTGCCGACGGCGATGCCGACCCGCTCGGCAACTGTCCGCATCTGAACCGCCTCGTAACCACCCGCCGCGGCCACGACCAAAGCTGCATCAAGAATGGTCTCCCGGCGCCGTGCGGACGCGCGTGAACGCGACGCGTTAGCGGCTCGCTTCTCTGCAGCGACCGAGTTCGCTTCCGAAGGCGGGGTTTTCCCGTGGCTGCGCGCCTGAGGGACAGTCATGACGGCTCCGGGTCGAGGCCGCCGCGGCGCGAGAACTGCTCCAGAAGATCGCCGAAAGCGCTGACATCGCCGTGTGCGGCGAAGTGCTCAGGGCTGACGACAATGAACACTGCACTGGCGGTGAAGCGGGCGATCCCACCCTCACCCGTGCCTGTCGCCGTGACATGCAGCGCCCGCCCTTCACGAGAGACGATGTGGGCAGTAATCCGGTGGGTCTGATGCAGCGGCACCGGCCGCAAATATTCGACCGTCAGGGTGCGGGTCACCGCCGGGGTTCCGGCGATCCACAACGTGAAGCCCAGGACGTCATCACATGCCGCGGCCACTGCCCCGCCATGGGCCAGGCCCGGGGCCCCGATATGGCGCTCATCGAACGTCACATCGGTGTACACCGCGTCGCCGCTACGATGCACCACCAACCGCAGTCCGTGGGGGTTGTCCGGGCCGCAACCCATGCATGTCGTGGTGTGCGAGGGCAGCCGCTCGGGCGGCAACAGGCTTTCGGGCACCGTCACCCTCCAATACGATCGGTTTCGCTGCGCTACCGTTAGTACCACACTGCTAGACTGCCGTGACAGCATCGCGTGAAGATCGACCGCCGAGGTGAACGAGTGAGCGACAGTCAGGCAGTGCCCGTCCCTGACGACGACGTGGACCCTCGGCTCATCCGGTCACGCACCCGGCTGCTGGATGCTGCGGCAACGCTACTGAGCACCGGTGGGGTGGAAGCGGTCACTATCGATGCCGTCACCAAAGCATCCAAAGTGGCCCGAACCACGCTGTACCGCCACTTCCACAGTTCGTCGCATTTACTGGCAGCCACGTTCGAACGCCTACTTCCACAAGTGACCACTCCGGCACCGACCAGCGGACCCCTCCGTGAGCAGCTGATCGAATTGCTCAGCCGCCAAGCCGCCCTTTTCAACGACGCACCGCTGCATGTCACGACACTCGCGTGGCTCTCATTGGGGCCCACCGGCTCCAATGCCCAAGCGGAAGACCGCCACACATCCGGGGCGCTACGGACCCGAGTTGTCGATCAATATCGTCAACCATTTGACGCCGTACTCACCAGCCCAAAAGCTCAAGCCGAACTCAACGACTTCGACCAGGAACTGGCGCTTTGCCAACTCGTCGGACCACTCGCCTTCGCCCGAATGACCGGGCTTCGCACTATCACTCACAATGACTGCGCGAACATCGTCGATGACTTTCTCGCCGCCCACCGCAACACCGACAGCGACGCCATAAAATCGAACATCGCCACCAAGAAGACGGGCCGCCCGGCGCGCTCAGCTCGCTAGGCACAACGAAATCACAATGTCGAGCCGGCTGGTCTTCGGGCCCTTTTCGCCTCTCGCAAATCGCGTCGGTGATGGCATCGAAGGACCATTCGTCGCCATCATCGGCGAGGCCGTACGCTGGTTTCCGTTCCACAGCGAGGTGCGGAGACTCGCAGCAGGGTAGTGAGCTACCCGAAGTGCAGGTCACCCGCGGTTCGGCGTCTCAGACGCTTGAGGGCGCGCAACTGCTTGAACCCGTTTCTCGATTGCTTGACTTGTGGCGAGGAGGATTGACAAAGAACAACTTTGACGAGAGCAGGCGAATCGTGGCCTCGGCGGCATGGAGTGGTTACGACATCGCTGTTGCGAGTTAGCTCCGCCTTCGATGCGGCATTGATCTGCCGCGTTCGGTGACGTAATCGGTCCAGTCGCGGGCGGCGAGTTTGGCCCAGGCGGCTGCGTTCTTGGTGGTGATCGCGAGCAGTTCGGCCAGCACGGGTGCGGGCATGTCGCTGGCGAGCTGGAAGAGCGCGGCTTTGCGATGTTCGTAGGGTTTCACCCCGACCGCGACGAGCTGGGTGCGGATGTTCTCGGTGGACAGGTGGGTGCCGGGAAGTCGGCCGGGGAACAGCCAGCCCGTATGGGATGGGGTGTAGCGGCTTTCGCATTGCTGCTCCAGATGCTCGCGGATGAGGTCGTCGAGTAGGGGAGGCATTTGGATGGGGATGGCGGCGAAGACGACATGCACGGCGTGATCGTCGGAGATCGAGATTTGGCTTGATCGCAGGGCGACGATGCGCGAAAGAGGTTGGGCGAACAACAATGTGAGCAGTCCCGCGATGCGGGTTTTGCGGCGGATTGTGTCGTCGTGCAGCAGCCGCCCGACGGCGGCCCACCGCTGGGAATCCGAGACGGTTACCGAGGGAGGTGACCGTGGCGGATCGGTGACCCTCAGTGTGGTGTTGATGCGGGATTGGCGTAGCCAGACGAGGAAGGCGTACTCGGCAGTGAGCGGCCTCCGGTGGAGCGCCTGGTAGCGCTCCAGCATCTCCTGTGTCGCTGTCGCCGGAGTGGCGTCGTGGGTGTGCAGAAACGCCATGAACTGAATCGCCACGCGGACGCGACGACGGCAGGCATCGGTCATCGATCTCGTCAGCCGGTTCTCGTGGGAGGCCTTGCGCATCTGGCGCAGTACATGCCAATGCGCGAATCGGCGAACGATGGCGGCGTCTTCGGCCGGAAGCTCGGCTACAACGTCCTCGATCCAGGGCAGCATCCGTTCGACGCGGATGTCGATCGGGCCCAGAACGCCGACCGCGACCAGGAGGCTGCGCAAGTAATCGTGGGCTCGGTCCGAGGGAAGATCGCTGAAGGTGTCGTGGCTGATTTCACGCGTTCCGCAGGCCATGTCGCGAAGGAGCTGCGGGCCGGTACCGGGCTTCTTTCGCAGCCACCAGAGCACCGTCTGTGGGCGGTCGGCGTTGATCAGTTCGTCGAACACGGGCCGTAGTCGGTGATGAATCGTGCCGCTGATCGGGTCGGTGAGCAGCTCGGTGAGGCGCTCGCGTAGGAAGCAGCGGGCGCATCGGTAGAACCCGTAGGGGTGTTCTTCGCGGCCGCATTCGCTGCAGGTGAAGATCGATGCGACACCGGCGCAGGAGGCGCACACGATGGCATCGTCGAGCTGCCACGCCAGTGGCCGCACGGTCTCACACCGCGGGCATTTCTCGGGGTGATAGTGCCGTCTGCGACGGCATGCGACACAGATGCGACGCCCGTGCGTCAGTGGGGTTAGCCGGATGGTGCTTGCACACTCCCAGCAGGCCCGCTGAGTCACTGGTTGTCGTGGGGGCGGCGGATGGTGGCGCGGATGGGTCGCAGGTCGCCGATGCCGGGTCCGCTGTCGTTGACCGCGGGCGCCTCACGGACTTGTTCGGCGACGAGCTCGAGCAGGTCGTTGGGCGTGCACGACAAGATGTCGCAGAGGGCGGCGAGCAGGTCGAGATTGATGCGCTGCGGGGGCTTGGTCGCGATCCGGTGCACCATCTGTCGGGAGATCTCCACGCCACGCTCGTGCAGCGGTGCGACAAGGTCGGTGGTGGCGAACATTCCGTTCTGGGCCATCAGCTGACGCAGGTTCCACCGCAGCACGGTCCTAGTGCTCATCTCCGCCTTCACCTGTCGTCGTGGATGATCCGTAGACGCGGCGCAGCGCCGCCTGCAGTGTTTTGGTCTTGAAGTCGTCGGACACCGAGGTATAGATCGCGGTGGTCGAGGCATACGAGTGCCCCACCTGTTCGGTGACGAACCGCTCCGGATAACCGAACTCGATCAGATGGGTGACATAGGAGTGCCGCAGGCAGTGCAAGGTGAGCTCGGCAGGCAGTCCCGCTTGCACCCGTGCGACGGCGAATCGCCTATCCATGGTCTTGGTCGCCACGCGCCGTCGACGCTCGGTCAGCCAGAGCTCTTGACGGTTCCCGGGGCTGAGGAGTGGGCGGCCGTGGTCGACCCATTGGCGCAGTCCGTCGATCACCCAGTCGAACTCCGGAACGGCGAGCACGGTGCGACGCCTGGGAGAGCTGCCGCGACGTGATTTGGCGTAGCGAACGTGGACGGCGCCGAACGTGCCCCAGGCCGGCATCCGCGAGTTCGGACGCAGGTCGGCGAGATCGAGATAGCACAGCTCGCGGCGGCGTAAACCGAAGGCGTAGGCCGTCTTGATCATCTGTGCGTCGCGCAGCGCCGCGAACGCGCCTTTGTTCCTGGACCGAGCGAGAACATCGACGCGATCATCGAGGAAATCGAACAATGTTTCCAGTTCGTCGTAGGTGAACGGGCGACGCGCGGGCTTGCCCTCGTAGTCGACCAGATGCGCGGCGGTGTTGTAGTCGTGACAGACCTGCGATGGGATCCGTCCGAACCTGTTCTCGCATTGCGCGATCCAACCGTAGCGGCTATCGAGTAGGTAGTCGCAGAACATCCGCAACGACATGTGATAGCCGCGAATGGTCGACGGTGCTTTGCGTTCCGGGCCCGACATCAAAGCGGCCGTGAAGTCTTCGACATCGCCGGCAGTCCAGTCCCACGGAGGCGCCCCGGCGAACTCTGCGAACCGCCGCACCAACGCCAGCCGCGGCTCGATCGTGGCCTCAGCAGCGAGTAGCCGAGACGCCTGTTGACGACCCCACCCAGACAGCATCGCTTCGAAGACTGCGCTGGCCTCGTCCAGGTGAACCACGCCCGAGGCAAGAACCAAGTGCGCCGACCCCGGAACGCTCACAAGAGAACCTCCATCTATCGTCAACTTAGAGTTGTCAATGACAACCGCAAGTTACCACACCTGCGAGCGAAATCCGTCTACCAGGAGGAACACGAAAGTGGTTCAATGAAGCGCATCCGGCGCTGGTCCCATGCGCCAGATATACGCGTCAACTTCAGGTTGATTCGCGACCTTCCACCCCTAAATGCAAGAGGTGTGTTGGCTTTAAGGGAACGCAGAAGCAGGGGTGATGGCGAGGCAGCTGGGGTACGGCGGCGGGGTGGCGGTCAGGCGGAGGGTGAATGTCGGGCGAGGTGTGGCATTGGTTCTTCAGGCGCGCCGGCAAAAATTGGTGGACAGCGAATGTGGCTGTGGTGGTGGCCGTCACGCCTCGGTTGCTCCTAGTGTCGCGGTCATGACAGCTGCAGGAACGTCCAAGGTGGAAGCCCGGCGACGAGCGCGCGAGGCGACCAGGCGCGCCAACGAGGCCCGCGCGGCTCGGGAGAAGGCGAACATCGAGAACGCGGCGAACTACATGGTGGCCAAGGCTCGGCTGGCCGAGATCGACGCCTGGGAGGCCGAACGGTTGGCCGCGGTGATCGAACAGGTACGCGCCGAGGCCACCAAGCGGCGCGCCGGCACTCGGGCCGCGGCCGGCGCGGCAATCAGGCTGTTGCGGCAAAGTGGTGAGACGCTGACGACGATCGCTGAACTGACCGGCGACGGTCTCGGCGAAGTCAGGGCCATGCTGAGGCACGCACCGAAGATCGAGAAGCGCACGGCGAGAAAGGGTTCGCATGCACTAGGCGGCTTTGGTGTTGTCGGTCCGTCAGAAGGCACCGGCGGCGGAGCTACAGACAATCCCGAGGCGGCCTCGGCGTGACAACTACGTTGACGGTCGGCAATGAGCTGACAACGTGGAGCACGGGAGGCGTGACCACCCGGCCGCGGTGCGCGGCGCGCGACGGCTCCCGCCAGGAGCAGCACGGTGCTGGCGGGGCAGTGATGAGCAGACCGACGTGCGTTGAGGAACCACACCTGGCAGCGGTCAGCTCCTGGTCCACGGTGGCCGGCCTGTGGTGTCTTCGAACGCCGCTGTGGCCGCGCCGCGTGTTGCTGTTGGTCGAGGGCCAGGAGAAGCGCGGGCCAATTGATCGTCGGTCGACGGCTGCACGCCCCCGAATGTGCGCTACGAGAGTCACGTGGTTGCGGCCCAATGCCTTCAGACTGCAATATCTGGACCGGGGCGATCGGCAAGAAACGCTTTCGGCCTCTTTTTGACCCGCGGCGGCTGGGTTGTGCGTGCGTCCGCATCAGTACGCGTTGGCGATCGGCATCGGAAGCATGGCCGTGAGAGTGCTGGGTTTGCACGAGCGCGGAAGCCGGTGTGCGTGAAGATCGCGGCTGACCTAGACGTCCAGCAGCGCGTCGTTTCGAGCTCCCAGGGCGACAATATGGTGCGGGTGGCGCGGATGTGTCGCGGCGGCCGGCATGCGGTGCGGCGCTTCGATAGTCGCGGCGTGCGGCGCGCATGATTGGTGGCGCTGTGCGATGCGATGCGGCACGACTGGGATGCCGCCGCGGTGCAGGCGGTGCTGCTTGGCGCCCAGCCCACACCGTGGCAAGCAACTGCGGTCGCTGATGTGGTCTCCTGCGGTCTCGGCAGACGCGCTGGGTGGTGCTAAGCGGGCCGTGGCGGCGGTTGTCGCAACGTCGAGCCGAGGAAGCTGGAAGGGTTGACGTGAGGCTTGCGCTGGGGCGCTCAGCCGCGTTGGAGGACCACCGCAGTGGGGGCGGCTCCGTGGGGCGTCGAGCCACGGCCAGGGCGGCGACGCCGGCTATCCGGGCACAGCAGTGTGGCGCGCATCGTCTCTCGACGAAGATCGTCGATGTAAACACGCAGCGAGTTGCTGAAGCTCAGCAGGGTAAGGCGGCGGTCGGCCCCGCCTTGTTGCCCAGCTGGTTTAGGGACAGACCAGTTGTCTGGTGGATGCTGACCGAGGTGGATGGCAGCCGCGGACCCCAGGTCAAACGTGCGATGGGGGACAGTCGAGAGAACGGGTCCACGCACAGCTGGTGCGACAGTCCGGAGACCCAACTCGGCCATGTCTCGTAATCGCGGCGCGCGGTACATGAGGGGTGTCGAGACCTCAAGAAGAGGGCCGTCGCCCCGTTGTTGCCGGCTGGACAGCAGCCCGGCGACCTCGTAACCTAACCGTGACCTACGTACCTGCTACGTACTTTCGTACCTCACCGAAGGTTTCCGCTGTTGTGACTTTGCCTGTGCTTGAGGCCCCATCGCGCGCGCTGGGTAAACGGCTCGCCTTCATCTTGGCGGCGATCGGTATTGTTGCTGCGCTTCTGGCGACCGACGTGAACGCTGAGCCTGCGGCTGATGCGCTTGCCGAACTGACCGAATTATCGCGTGTTGCTGAGCAGACCACAGAGCAGATTCACACCGCGCAAATCGACCTCGACGAGAAGCTCGCCGCTCAGCAGGTCGCGGAGAAAAAGGCGGCCTCTGATCGTGCGACCGTCGATGTGGCGTCGGCCGATCTGGCGACGTATCAGGCTGCAGTCGATGAGCTGGCCGCCTCTGCATACATGGGTGGCCGTACCGACACCTTGGCGGCGGCATTGACGGCAACGTCTCCCCAGGACCTCATAGATCAGCTGGCGGTCCAGAAGACGGTTGCCTCGGAGCTGACTGTGCAAATGGCCGCGTTCCGATCGGCGAGTACGCGTGCAGCCGCAGCCGCAGATCAGTCTTCGAAGTCGGCAGCACAAGCACGGATCGCGTCCGACGAGGCCGCGGCGGTGCGAACGGACCTCGATGCCAAACAACGCCGAATGCAGGAGCAGATTGCTGCCGTGCAGGCTCGCTACGAGGCTCTGACGCCTGATCAGCGGGCCATCTTGGCCGATCCGGGGCCGCCGCCCCCACCGCTGCCGCCGTCCTCGCCGTCGAACGATCCAAGCATCGTGGCCATGCCGGGCCCGGCCGGCGGCGAACCCTTCGGGGGCGGAACTGCGGTCGTGCAAGCTGCCCTGACACGGGTGGGATCACCGTATTCGTGGGGCGCCACAGGCCCGGATGCGTTCGATTGCTCAGGGCTGATCAAGTGGGCGTTCCTGCAGAACGGGAAGTCGTTGCCCCGGTCAAGTCAAGCGCTCGCGCAGGGCGGGCAGGCGGTGGCTGTTTCTGATATGCAGCCCGGTGACATCGTGACCTTTTATGGTGATGTCTCTCATGCGGGGATTTACATCGGTGACGGGATGATGGTTCACGCGTCCACGTTCGGAACGCCGGTGAAAGTCGCGCCGATCTCTTCCGCACCAATTCACAACGTCCGGCGGTACTAGGCCGCCGCCGCGGCGCTGGCGTCAATCGTTGAAGAAACGGGTGGTGATCTGGGTCCATTCGCGGATCTCGTCGATGGTGTGTGCGACGTGCAGGGTCGAGTCGGGGATCAGATCAGCGAGGCGCTCGGCGGTAGAGATCGGGTGCAGGGGGTCGGTGTCCCAGGCCAGGACCAGAGTGGGCTGGCGGATCTGGGTGAGTTGATCAGGGTCGGGTAGGTCGGAGGAGCCAACCCCGCGCATGGCGGCGGAGACCACATCGTCGTCGACGCCGGGTTCGAACTTGCCTTGCCGGTAGTTGGCGAAGATCGGCAGTGGGGGAGCGTCGGCCCATTGTTGTCGCCACGCGGTTGGTCCAATGGAGTCGATGAGGTCAGCGGTGTCGAAGTACCACTGGCGCGTTTGTTGGGGCCCTGTTTCCCAGGCGACGGGAGGGATCACCAGCGCCAGCCGCCTGAATCGGCGAGGAGCGTTGAGGGCGGCATGCAGTGCAGCAGCGGCTCCGAGCGAGGATCCGGCGAAATCGATGGGTTCGTCGAGGCCGGCCGCGTCCAGGACGCGCAGGAGGTCGTTGGCTGCTTGCTCGAAGCGATAGTCCTCGGGTTCTGGGCGGCCCGGTGATGCGCCGTGTCCGCGCTGGTCGTAGGTGATCAGGTGGCGGCCCTCGGCGATAGCGTCGACGTCGAAGATGCCCAGGCCGCGCACGATCTGCCGGCTCATGAGCACGCCGTGCCCATAGCCAATCGGTACCGTGTTGGGGGGTCCGCTGAGCTGGTAGGCGATGGTGGCGCCATCGGTGATGAGATGGTGGTCATCCGGCATTGCGGCTCCTCAGATGCGTTGGTGCGACGTTCCGCGGGGGTTTCGGTTGTTGGCCGTCTATTCCACAGCGGTGAGGACGTTCACCGTGGCACCGTCGTCGGTGGAGGTGTAGATGGCGGTATCTGTGGCGATGTAGACCTGGCCGTCGCCGGCGGCGAGAAGGGCCTGAGGTTTGGCGCTGAGGGTGTGTCGTGGTTGCCAGGTCTGCCCGTTGTCGGTGCTGGTGTAGAGGGTTCCTTGGAGGTCGACCCCGAGCAGGGGGCCGCGCTGGGGCCAGCTGACGAGTGCCAGTGCCGGTGTATCGGTGATTGCGGCGAATGTCATTGCGCCGTCGTTGCTTCGGAGGAGCCCTTGGGGTGTGGCCGCGAGGATCTCGTCGGCGTCCGCGGGTGATACTGCGAGGTCGGAGGCAGGGATTTCTGCACGCCGCTGCCAGGACTTCTGATCGAGGCTGACCATCACCGTGCCCGACTGGCTGTCGTGACCATAGACCCGCCCGTGGCGGTACTCGAGTGCATGAAAATCGGCGCTGCCGTGCAGCGACAGAGATTCCCAGGATTGGCCGGCGTCGCTGCTCTTGATCAGGCCCAAATGTGGTGGTTGTTGACGGTCAGCCGGATCGGGGTGGCCGCTGGCCAAGAATTCGTCGGGCCCGGTGACGGTGAAGCCCATGAAGTCCTGGATGAGATCGCCGACTCGCTGTGGCGCCTGATCGGTCTCTGCCGTGTAGAGGCCGTAATGAGTTGCCACATAGAGGGTTTCATCGGACGGATTGATGCCAAGACCGTGGATATGCACCATCCCCGGCTCTATCGCGGGTGCCGCGCTGCCGGGGGCGTTCGACGAACACCCCGCAGCCAGGGCTCCGGTCAGAATTGCGACGATGAACCTACGGAGCTGCACACTGACACCTTCCGATCACGGACAATCTACGTAGTGCAATAGTAGATGGGTGGCATGGGGCACCGCCGCGATGCCGGTTCGGAGCCCTGGGCGGCGCAGCGGGTACCGGCGGGTCGTGAAGGCGTCTTCATCAAATCTTCATCGGAACACGAACCGACCCATATGCGAAGTCCTGAAGCTGGAATGAGGCGGCGAGAGCGCTCGCTGCGTAGACGCTTGGCGTCACGAAGATGTGTGAGAAAGGATGTGCGATGCAGCACAAGCGATTTGGAGTTGGGGTGGCGGCGTTGGCGGTGTCGGCCCTGTTCGTCGGCGCCTGTTCGAATGCGGCAACAGACTCTCAGTCATCGGCCAGCAGCACCTCGGCGGCAGCATCGGCATCGCCGAGTGCTGCGAGCAGCGACGCTACCCACAACGACGCTGATGTGACGTTTGCCCAAGGCATGATTCCTCATCATCGGCAGGCGATCGAGATGAGCGACATGCTTCTCGGCAAGCAGGGCATCGATCCCGAGCTCATCTCGTTGGCGAACGAAATCAAGAACGCACAAGGCCCTGAGATCGAGACGATGCAGGGCTGGCTTCAGGAGTGGGGAGCGTCGTCCTCGCCTGCACCTGCGCCGACTAGCACCGCAATGCCTGGCCACAATATGCCGGGCCACCAGATGCCTAGCGGCGATATGGGCGACATGCCTGGCATGGGTGGTGGCGGCCACGGCATGATGTCTGAAGCCGACATGGCTGCGCTGCAGAACGCGCAGGGTGCGGAGGCGAGCCGACTTTTCTTGACGCAGATGATCGCCCATCACAAGGGTGCAATCATGATGGCGCAGGAGGAGATTGAAATTGGCCAGTTCCCGGCGGCGGTGGAGATGGCGCGAGCCATCGTGTCCTCTCAGCAAGCGGAGATCGACACGATGCAGGGAATGCTGGACAAGTAACAGCTCAGAGGCACGACGGTCAGGTCCGCGCTGAGGCACCCGTGACAGGGAACTCGTCGGCGCGTACCTGAGCAGTGGGTAGGTCGACGGTGAATGTTGCGCCGGCGCCCAGTCCGGCGCTCGCTACGGAAATGGATCCGTCGTGGGCCTGGACCAGCGCTTTGGCGATGGCGAGCCCTAGACCGGCGCCGCCGTGCTCGCGGTCGCGGGCGGCGTCTGCCCGATAGAACCGTTCGAACAGTCGGGTGAGGTGCTCGGGGGCAATTCCTTCACCGGTGTCGGCGACGGCGATTCTCAACCGGTCGCCGTCGCGGACACAGTTGACGTAGACCGAACCGCCGGACGGTGTGTGCCGCAGCGCATTGTCCAGCAGATTGCCCAGGACTTGGGAGAGCCTCTGCTCGTCGGCCCACAGCGGCGGCAGCGCCTGCTGGAGGCGTAGGCGTAGTGCAACCCCTTTGGTGTCGTAGCGTTCCTGGGCCGCGGCGACGGATTGGCGCGTCAAGCGGTCGACGTCAATCGTGGCGTACGACATGGAAACCGAGCTCTCCTCGGCCTTGGCCAGCGCCGCGACATCATCCGAGAACCGCACCAGCCGGCGGGTCTGGTCGCGCAGCATGGCCGCCGTCTGCGGAGTCAAAGTACGCACCCCGTCTTCGAGGGCTTCGATGTAGGCCTCCAGTACCGCGACCGGTGTGCGGATTTCGTGCGCTAGGTCTCCGAATAGTCGCTGTCGTGTCGAATCAACCGCTTGGAGACGGGAAGCCATCTGATTGAAGGCGGTCGAAAGCGCGTCGAAATCGTCGCCGAGGCGCGGCGATGACACACGAATCTCGTAATTTCCTTGAGCGACATCGGTGGCGGCGGAGGCGACCTCGGTGATGGACCGTTGGAGCCGTCGACTGACGTAGAAGCTGACGGCGAGCGCGGCTAACGCCGACACCGCCAGGGCGCCCCCGATGGACATGACCGTGGCGTAGCCGTAGGCCTCCTCGGCATGCACTTCCTCCGGCGAGTCCATCGGCACGCCCGCGAGGTGAAGGTGCTCACGAAACAGGGGTGGGCCAACGACGGCGGCCACCACTGCGGTCGTCGCGGCCCCAGCGACCAACACGATGGCTTGGGCTGCCAGCAGCCGCATGCCGATACCAGGGCGACCCCAGCGTCGACGTCGGCCAGGTGTGGGTGCAGGTGGGGGAGTCACTGTCCGGTTCCCATCCGGTATCCGACTCCTCGCACGGTGGCGATGTAGCGGGGAGAGGCTGCGTCGTCGCCGAGTTTGCGCCGTAGATGGCCGATGTGGACGTCGACGAGATGCTCGTTGCCGACCCAGGGTCCGTCGCGCACGATTTCAAGTAGTTGTCGCCGACTGAGCACATTGCCTGGCCGGCCGGAGAGAGCTTCGAGAATGTCGAATTCAGTGCGAGTCAACACGATTCGTTCGTCGTCGATGCCTACCTCGCGGGCGGCGACATCGATGCTCAGCGCGCCGAAGCGACGAGGTGGCGTGAGTTCAGTTTCGGCGGTAGTGGTAGCTGATTGCAGGACGCGGGGTCGACGCAGCATGGCGCGAATGCGCGCGACGAGTTCGCGTGGGCTGAAGGGTTTGGTGATGTAGTCGTCGGCGCCGACCGTGAGGCCGAGGACTGTGTCGATTTCGGTGTCGCGGGCGGTGAGCATGACGATGTAGGCATCGGAGAATGTGCGTAGCTGTCTGCAGACTTCCAGTCCGTCGATGCCGGGTAGGCCGATGTCGAGGATGACGACATCGGGGTCAAGGTCGCGGGCGATGGCGATCGCGTCGACGCCGTTAGCGGCCACGACTGCCTCGAACTGCTCGCGTTCTAGATAGCTGGCCACCACTTCGGCCAGGGGAAGTTCGTCGTCGACGACCAGGGCGCGGTATCCCTTTGCCTGCTCAGGCGGTGTACCCGGATGGTGCTCCATGGTCATCATGGTGCCTGCTGACACGGGTGCGGCGGCACGCGACTGCCGGAGCGGCGGCGATCTTCAGCAGATCTTTATCAGACTCATACCGATTGCGTCCTGGAAGCGGGAGACGCTCACTGTGGAGGTGGGCTTGACATGCGCTGGCTGATGGACGTCTGCCCGGACAGTCTCGGATGGGAAGTGTGGCTGATCCTGTGCGCCGTCATTGTCGTGCTGTGGGCCGCTGCTATTGCCGGCGCGACGGCCCTGTTTCAGGCTTCTGGGCGGCCGTGCCGCAGCGAGCGGCGTAAGCCACCGGAGGAACGCGCACCGGCAGCCTCTCCGGAGGGGACTGACCCACCAGAGGCGCACGTGCCCATGGCTCGCCGCGAGGTGTTAGTACTCGATCAAGCGCGTGACGTAGGGCGTCATGCCGGAGGTGCGTACGGGGGAGATTTTGACCACTGATCCGGTGAAGGGAGCTTCGATCATCATGCCGTCGCCGAGGTACATGGCTTCGTGCTGGCTGGCGTTGGGGCCGTAGAAGATGAGGTCACCGCGTTGCATCTGCGATGACGGTACTTTGCGGCCGGCGTTGTATTGCGATCCGGAGTAGTGGTCGAGTTTGATGCCCACGCCGGCGAAGGCGTACAGCATGAGGCCGGAGCAGTCGAAGCCGACGGTGCCGGCTCCTTGATCGATTCCCCGAGCTGGTCCGTTGGCGTTGCCACCGCCCCATGAGTAGGGAACGCCGAGCTGGGACATGGCGCGTCGGATCACGAATTCGGAGGCCTGGCGGCCGTACAGGCGCGGGATGCGTCCGTTGGTGATGCCGGGATCGGCGGCGGCGGTCGCTGGGGAGAGGATGCCCAGTTTGACGAGGAAGTTTCGACCCATGTCGGCGGTGAGCTGCAGCGAGGTCGCCATGATTTTGAGGACGGCGTTGATGATGGCTATCGGATCGCTGGCCACGTTGGCGCTGGGCACCATCGGCAGCGTGGTGTCCCATTGGCCGGTGCCCGGGCTGTCGGCTGGTGTCGGGGTGGAGCGGTCCCATTGGCCGCTCGGGGCCACGGTGGTACCGGTTTGCGCGGCCGTGGGCTGGTTGGTGGTGGCAGCGACCGGCCGCGCAGCAGTGAGTCGGGTTTGGGCGGAGTCGCGTTCGGCGGCCAACCGGGTGAGGTCGGACTGCTGATCGGTGAATGCGTTTTGCGCGGCAATGAGTTCGGCGACTGCACCGTCTTGTCGTCGTTGCGCGTCGGCTGCTGCTGCGTCGGCGTCCAGGCGGGCCTGCTTGGCGGCTGAGAGTCTGTTGGCGCGTTCGGTCTGGCTTCGGCGAAGATCGTCTTTGACGCTGTTGAAGGCGATGAGATAGGTCTGCTGCGTCGATGCTGCTGAGAGGATGTCTTCGGAGCTAGTTGCCAGCGGCAGTGCGCGGGAAGGACCGTTCATGTAGGTGGAGGCGGCGAACTCATCGAAACGCTGCTGCGTGGCGTCGATGGCGCTCTGGCTGTCGGCGAGTGCTTTTTCGCTGTCGGCGAGTCTGCTGTGCGCCTCGGAGACCGCCTCGCGGGCAGCGGCAAGCTCCACCAGGGCCCGATTGACGCTCTCCTGTTGGTGTTGGATGTCCGCGCCGATGTCGGCGACGTGCTGGTTGGCTTCGGCGACGGCGGCGACAAGTCCTGCGACCGTTTCGTTGTCACCATCAGGTTCGCTTCCGTGCCCGGCTGTGGCGATCCCCGAGGGGTGAAGCACCAGCATTGACGCCAGCGCCCCAGCGGTGAGAAGCGACGTGAAGCGCTGCATCAGTTCTCCTGTGGGGTGGCTGCCGGTGGCCGCGAGTCGGTCGGGCCAGTGCGCCGAGGTGTCATATCCCACTGCCTTCTAGCGCCATCTATCTACGTAGTTACTTAGTACGTAGTTGGAACGTACATCACTGCAGCATCAGGAGAAACGCCTGTCACAGTCTCAACTCGGTAACACCTGAGCGGGCGGCAGCATGTGCTTTTGGTCCGATGGGGCCGTGGCCTTGGAATGATTTCGATGGCGCACGCATGAGTTGCCCTGTGTCAAGCCGCCCTGGGTTGATCTTGGTTGATCAGCTTTTGGAGGGCCCTGTGTTGGGTGGGATCGTAGGCGACTTCGTCGTGCCAGCAGTGCCAGATGATGTAGAGCCAGGCGCGGGCGAGGATGCGCACGGCGTGGGGGTGGTCGTGTCCGCGGGCTCGGGCGCGGTTGTAGAGATCGGCCGCCCAGGGGTTGGCTCGACGACTGTCGCCGGCGAAGTCGCATACGGCGTCGCGGAGCTGTTTGTCTGCAGCCCAGCGGAATCCGACGTGTTTGACTTTCCCGGATTGGCGGGTGGAGGGGGCGACTCCGGCCAGGCACGCCAGCGATTCGGGTGTGGGGAACCGTGCGCGGCAGTCGCCGATTTCGGCGAGCAGTCGGGCGGCACGGAAGGTGCCCGAGCGTGGCAGGCTGGTGAAGATATGAGTATCGGCGTGAGCGTCGAGTTGCTCGGCGATGCTCTGGTCGAGGGTTTTGATCTGGGCGCTCACAGTGCTCAACACCTCGACGAAGGTCGCGGTGATGGTGGCACCGTCGATACCGGCGGCACCGCGAGGCGCGGCGGTGAGTCGTCGGTGCAGTTCACTGGCGTGGGTGCGGCCGCTGTAGCCGACGCTGGCCAGCCAGTTGGCCATCCGGGTGACCGAGAGCCAATCGGCGCGGTCCTGGCAGTCAAAGCGGGCCAAAAAGGCCAGGCTGATCGGCGAGTCGATATCGGCGAACAGCCCGACCGCGCCGGGAAAGACGATCATCAGATGAGCCCGCAGCTGGTTGGCGATCGCCACGCGGTGAGCGACCAGATTTTTACGGGCTCGGCAGGTCTGGCGCAGGGCCACCGTGGCCGGGCTGTCGGGCTGCAGGGGCCGCAGCCGGGTCCGGTCGGTGCGCAAGGTGTCGGCCAGGACGAACGCGTCGAAGCGGTCATCTTTGTTGCCGGCCGATCCGTAGCGCCCGCGCAGGTTCTTGAGTTGGTTGGGGCTGATCACCACGACGGTGATCCCAGCGTCGAGCAGGGCGTGTACGACCGGACCGTCGGGGCGTTCGATGGCGACTTCGCTGACACCGGCGCGTTGCAGTGTGGTGAGCAGATCTCGCAGCCCAACGGCGTTGTGACCGATCGTTTTGCGGGTGATCTCGCGGCCTTTGGCATCGACGATCGAGACCGCGTGATCATCGCAGGCCCAGTCGATTCCACACGTGAGCCCATTGGCGGGTTCCGTTGGCAGGGTATTTCGGGCAGACTTCATGACAGCCTCCTCGCTGCTAAGCCCAGTGGGGAGGCACCCTTATGTGCAGGTTCCGGGGCACGACTGCCGGTTCGCTCACTGAGCGGCGCTCGGTGGCGCATAGCCCTGTCGACGGTCAACGCGCCCCGGGTAACCACTGACCTCCGCAGAACTCATGCTGGACATCAACAGCGTCGAGCGAGCAGGGCGATAGATCAGCGGCACCTCGGGTGCATCGGCAATCCATCCAAGATCACCGACACAAGGATGGTGCACCAGTGAGCGGATCGACATCGGTGGCGCCGCCGCGGCGAGGTCCCGGCATCTGGGCTGTTGGCGGCTACATTAGGGAGCTGCAGGTGCCGCGCTGTGCGAATCGGCCACCTCGTCAGAGCGGGCAGGAGTTGCGGCGGATGGAACAGCGAGCTTTCGGCGATCTCGAAGCGGTGGTCATGGACTGGGTGTGGGATCACCAGGAGCCGGCCACGGTGCGTGATGTGTTCGAGGATTTGGCTCAGCAGCGACCCATCGCGTACACCACCGTGTTGTCGACCATGGACAACCTGTATCGCAAGCGGTGGCTCAAGCGGCAGCGCAGCGGCAAGGCCTATGTGTACCGGGCGGCGATGACTCGTGAGGAGCGGTCAGCGCGTCTGATGAAAGCCGCGTTCGACTCCGGTGGCGATACCAACACCGTGCTGGCATTTTTCCTTGAGCAGATGAGCGCTGAGCAATCCGCGCAGCTGAAGGCGGCTTTGCGTAAAGGCCGGCGGTCATGACGACGGCGCTGTGGCTGGTGCTTTACGGCGCCGTGCTGGCGTGGCTTGCTCCACCGGTACTGCGGCGCCTCACCGGTGGCGGAGTGAGTCCGTCTATGGGTGTGGCCGCCTGGCTGGCCACGGTTGCCG
Organism: Mycolicibacterium sp. 018/SC-01/001; assembly: GCF_007096635.1. GTDB lineage: Bacteria > Actinomycetota > Actinomycetes > Mycobacteriales > Mycobacteriaceae > Mycobacterium. The sequence goes on along the minus strand of NZ_VKAA01000021.1, from coordinate 57,928 downwards.
CCGTGCTTGCGGCGTGGCTGGCGGCAGTGGTGCTGGTGGTCAACGCGACGTCGAACAGCGTGCTGGACGGCTCGGTCGTGACCCTCTGCCTGGAACTGTTCGGGTTCTCCGATCACACCCCGCTGGCGGGACGCCTCGGGTCCATTGCTTTTATCGGTGGGGGACTGCTGGCCTCTGCGGTCGTGGCGCTGCGACTGGGACGCTGCCTGGCCAGGCTGCGCACCCGAAGCCATGAGCACGCAGAGGCCGCGCGGATCGTCGGTCGGCCCACCGACCATCCTCACGTCGTTGTCGTGGAGGCCGACCTCCCCGCCGCCTACTGTGTCATCGGCCGCCCCCATGCGATCGTCGTGACCTCGGCGGCCGTGAAATCGTTGAACCGGTCGCAACTGAAGGCGGTTCTTGCGCACGAGGATGCCCACCTGTCAGGGCATCATCACCACATTCTGATGGTGCTGCGTGCCCTCGCCGCCACCCTTCCTCGCCTTCCTTTGTTCGCCTGCGCGCATGAGGCTGTGGCGGAACTGCTGGAGATGTGTGCCGACGACACCGCCGCTCGTCGCGTCGGGACTCGTCCTTTACTCACGGGGTTGCTTGCGCTGGCCGGTCACCGACCTCCTGTGGCTGAAGGTCTGGCCGCGGCGGCGACGGCGGTCATCGCCCGAGCCGAGCGTCTGGTCACCCCAACCCGTCGGCACGTGCGGTGGCGTCACCGCGCTCTGCTGGTCGCCGCCATCACCACCATGCTCGCCACTCCGGCATTCATTCAGGTGCTCTGCCACCACTAGGTGTCGGTCGAACCCATCCGATCTGGGTGCGGGTCGGTGATGCGCACTTGGACGGACGAGGACCTTCGGCAGTCGGGTGTCTGCCCACTCAGCAAATCTCTCCCTGGCTGCCTGATGCTTGAGTTCACATCGCCAATTATCTCCGTAGTCAAACCGTAGATGACCAGTGTAAAGGCTGGTGTCACCGAGGTTGGAGTGATGGCATGCGCAGCGGTGAAATAAGCAGTACGGCAACGTTATCGGGCGAATGATGTGAAGGTTCTGATCGCTTCGCACGGGCCGCCGACGAGGACTGTCGCGGGCAGGTCACGACACGGCGTCGACTGCACGGCCGCCACTCCGTTCGGCGATCCGCTGCTACAGTCGGCAACATCGTGAGCTATATCGACGGGAGTTCCTCGCAGCGGCGACGCGCAGTCGTCGCTGTGTTCCTCGCGTTCTGGACCATCATTGTGGCTGCGGAATGGGCGCTGCCGGGGACCGAGGCGGCGCCAGCCCACGGACCCCACCCCCTTGCGAGCGCGGTGGGCGCGCCGGTGGCCGTCCAGCTCGACCATCCGCACATCTCCGAGGGCGGAAGTGCGCCGTCACCGGAGTCTTTTGCGGAAGCTGTCCTGCCGCGGGGGACAATCACGCTGATTGCCCTGGCCTTGGTCGGCGCTCTGGCTGTGTTGCCGGCGCTCTGGCGCTACGCGCCGCTTGCTCCTATTCGCGGTCCTCCGCGCTCACCCGTCGCACAGACCGGACGCGACGTGCTTGTCCGGCTGTGCATCGCGCGTCGCTGATCGGCTAGCGTCAGGCCCCGTCTTTTCTGGACCGGGGGCCGGTGACTGCTGCCCGCCACCAGCAGCCGCGCGTCAGTCGCGGCGTCAACAGAAGCGATATCCCCGACATGAATCACGCCGTTTCGATCAACCATGCCCACGACACAGACCGATTCGAGCGCCTACGGCTGGGCCGCTTTGAGCGGCCGGCCACGATGGTCGGGCAGACGCCCGTCCTGAGGATCGGCGCGCCGTTCACCACCGCAGGGCAGGGCTTTTGGGCCAAACTTGAGGGCTTCAACCCGGGCGGAATGAAGGACCGGCCCGCGCTGCATATGGTCGAACGCGCGCGCACCCGCGGGGTGCTCGCCCCGGGCGCCCGTATCGTCGAATCGACAAGTGGCACATTAGGATTGGGGCTCGCTCTTGCGGGCACTGTGTACGGTCACCCCGTCACCTTGGTCACTGACCCCGGCATGGAACCGATCATCCAACACATGCTCGCCGCGTTCGGCGCGCACATCGAACTGGTGACCGAGCCTCACGAGCGCGGCGGCTGGCAGCAGGCCCGCACGCAACGCGTGCAGGAGATTCTGGCCACCGATCCGCACGCGTGGCATCCCGACCAGTACAACAATCCGGACAACGTGGAGGCCTACCGCGGGCTGGCGGTCGAATTGAATGACCAGCTTGGATCTGTGGATGTGTTGGTGTGTTCGGTCGGCACCGGGGGACACTCGGCAGGCGTGGCCCGGGTCTTGCGGGAATTCAATCCCGGCCTGCAGCTGATCGGCGTCGACACGGTGGGCTCGACAATCTTTGGGCAGCGCGCCACCACTCGACTCATGCGCGGCCTCGGCTCCAGCATCTTCCCGGGCAACGTCGATTACGGCGCTTTCAACGAAGTGCACTGGGTCGCGCCGGCGGATGCGGTATGGGCCTGCCGAACCCTGGCGGCCACCCACTATGCCAGTGGCGGGTGGAGTGTGGGCGCGGTCGCGTTGGTGGCCGGGTGGGCTGCGCGCAATAGCGACCCGGGCACCACGGTCGCCGCCATTTTCCCTGACGGCCCGCAGCGCTATTTCGACACCGTCTATAACGACGACTATTGCCGCACCCATGGTCTGTTGGACAAGGTTCCGTCCAATGAACCAGCCACCGTTGACGACCCGATGACACACGCGGTCACGACCTGGACGCGGTGCCCCGTGGTCGTTGACCCCACGCAGGTGGTGCCGCGATGACACTGCTGTCTGGGTTCCGCAGCTTCGGCTGGCCAAGCCGCATGTTGATGATCAACCAGTTCGGGATCAACCTCGGTTTCTACATGCTCATGCCCTATCTGGCTGGCTATCTGGCTGGGCCCCTGGGCCTGGCTGCATGGGCCATCGGGCTCGTGCTCGGGGTCCGCAACTTCTCCCAGCAGGGCATGTTCATCATCGGTGGCACGCTGGCCGATCGCCTGGGCTACAAACCCCTCATTGTGAGCGGATGCGTGCTGCGCACCGCAGGATTCGGGCTTCTGGTGGTCGCCGACTCGCTACCGGCAGTGTTGGTGGCTTCGGCGGCAACGGGTTTCGCCGGAGCGCTTTTCAACCCGGCGGTGCGTGCGTACTTGGCCGCCGATGCGGGCCCTCGACGGGTGGAAGCGTTCGCGCTGTTTAACGTGTTCTATCAAGCGGGCATCCTCGCGGGGCCGTTGGTGGGCCTGGCGTTGATGTTCGTTGACTTCAAGATGACTGCTGCGGCCGCGGCGCTCGTCTTCGCGGCGCTGACAGTGGCGCAGCTGTTCGCACTGCCGCAACGTGCTGTGACTCCAGCACAGGAGAAGACCTCGGTGCTTCAGGACTGGCGGGCAGTCGCGGCCAATCGCTCGTTCCTGTTATTCGCCGTGGCGATGATCGGTTCCTATGTGCTGTCGTTCCAGGTGTATCTGGCGATGCCGCTGCAGGCGCGATACTTGTTTCCCCAAAACGACTCCGTGGTCACCGCAATGATTTTCGTTGTCTCCGGGGTGGTGGCGGTGCTTGGACAGATGCGGATCACACGGTGGTTTGCGCGTCGTTGGGGTTCGGGGCGGTCGCTGGCGATCGGCATGCTGATTCTGGCGTTGTCGTTTCTGCCGCTGATCGTGTTTCCTGATGATCAGCGAGTCGGCCGTGTTGCTGCGGCGACAGCGCTGCTCATCGCGGCGGCCGTGCTGGCGGTCGGCTCGGCTGCGGTGTTCCCGTTCGAAATGGATACCGTCGTCTCCCTGGCCGACAACCGGCTCGTCGGAACTCATTACGGCTTCTATAACACGATCGTCGGCGTTGGCATCCTCGTCGGCAACCTGGCAACAGGCTCGTTGATGCAACTCACCCGTGAGGCGGGGCGGCCGGAACTTTTGTGGGTGTTGTTGACAGTTATCGGATTACTGTCGGCGGTTGCGCTGTACCGACTGGATCTGCGAGGACGGCTGGGGTCAGCGCCGGAGGCCGTAACCGAAGCGAACCAACGTTGAACTCTCCGGTCGACGCGTCATCTACGTAGTAACTACGTAGATGACGGTAGGCTGTCTCGTGAGCGGCGCAGTAAGGAATGCGGGCGCGTTGGGTTTTCTTGAGCGGCGAGGAGAGTGCCACGACGATCGAGTCGCACCGTCTTGTCGCTGATTCCATACCGCCAGCGGCGGCCGCCGGCCGCATCCGTGTGCTGCTAGTGGAGCCTCGACGCATCTATGCGACCACTGTGGCGCGACACCTGCTCGCCGGCGATTTCGCCGTGGAGGTGGCCTACTCGTCTGGCGCTGCACTCACAGCGCTGCGCGAGTGTGATCCCGATGTGGTCGTGGTGTGCGTCGGCACTCAGGGGCTGGGCGCGGCCATGCTTGACCGCATCCGTCAGGAAACTCAGGTCGGCGTGGTTGCTCTCAGCGACGGCGATGTCACCCCCCTGCTCCTTACCGCCGGCACCGTCTCGGTGGACGACATCGAGGCGCTGAACGCGCGAATTCGGTTGGCGCTGAGGAAGTGCCGTGTCCACGGCGAACGACGTGACGGCGGCCGCAGCGACGAGACGCACCGTCGTGAGATCGGAGATCTCCTTATCGATCTGGTCGGGCGCCGGGTGTTCCTCCGCGGCGAGGCGCTGCCACTGACCCGCACAGAGTTTGAGGTTCTCTGCACGCTGGCGGAGAGTCCGGGTGAAGCGGTGACCTGTCGTCAATTGCAGTTGAGCCTGTGGGGGGATGCGTCTGCCGGCGGCCGGAACACTCTGGGGGTGCATGTGGGTCAGCTTCGGCGCAAGCTGGGTGACGATCCGGCATCCCGCGGTACCTCCGTACGGTGCGCGGGACCGGCTACTGCCTCACAGCCGACGGGGGGCAGCGAATGCCGGGTGCGTCGTAGCGATCCAACTGGTGACCGGTTGCGGGGGAGCAGTCAGCTTTCGATGATGCGAACGACGTACGGAGTCATCCCTGACATGCGCACCGGTGAGATTTTGATCGGGACGCCCGTCTGCTGCGCCTCAAGCATTTGGCCGCCGCCCAAGTAGATTGCTTCGTGCTGACTGCCGCCCGGCCCCCAGAACAGCAAATCGCCTCGCTTCGCTTGGGCGGGTGGCACTTTGCGGCCGGCGTTGTATTGGTCGCCGGACCATCGCGGGAGCAGCACTCCGACGCCGGCGAACGCGAACCGTGTCAGACCAGAACAGTCAAAGCCCACGGTGCCTGCCCCCTGGTCGACGCCGCGGCTGGGACCGGTGAGGCTTCCGCCACCCCAGGAGTAGGGAACACCAATTTGTGTTCCCGCCCTGCGAATCACGTACTCGATCGCTTGCGCACCATTGACCCGATTGCCACGCACGCTCGTCGACGGATCCGCGGCGGGACTGACAATTCCCAGGCTGCTGAGGAAGCTGCGACCCATGCTCATGGCTGTCTGCGTCGCCATGGCCGTTGCCTGCAGGGATGCGTTCGCGATGGCAACCGGATCGCCGGGAGCGCCCGCGCTCGGCATCTTTGGCAGCAGTGGGTCCCACGGGCCGGCGGCAGGTTGGGCCGACGTGATCGGTGCGCACGCGAGGAGGAGCGCGACGACGATGGCGATCACACCGGGGAGCCGTCGAACGCGGCCCGCTACACGAGTTGCGGGGTCGCAGCGATCGGCACGGGCAGCTGCCGCACCCTTGCTTCGAACGTGTAATCCCATGTCTTCTCCTCGGTGCTCCGCGCGGTGAGCTATCACGCACCACTAGCGGGGCTGAATCGCATACGCACGGCGCAGCACCAAAATACGTAGCTCCTACGTAGAAAAGCGTAACTCACAAAAGCCCCACCAGTAACAGCAGCCACATAATTACAATGGTGAAATTCGCTGCGGCAGTTGGCGATTTGGATGCTGCATTACCGGGCTCAGGCGTTTCGCGGTCGGGAAGGCGCGCGTGAATAGCGCCTGGGGTGAACGCACATTGTGCGAGCTTCACGGAGAAGGGGGCACTATGGACGGTCGTCGGGGTCAGTCGTTCTGCCCCGAGCGGTCACGTGAAGCATCGTCGGCGGCAGCGCACCGCCTTCGGTCACCGGGGAGTTGACGGGCTCCAGCTGCGCGACAACCGCCCGAATGGCAACGGCCCTTCGGAACGGCACTCAAAGGTACTGCGGGACAATGGCATTAAGAGTCTCCGTGCAGTGAAGCAGTATCGGCTTGTCAAGCACCTTTCGATGGTCAGAGGTTGGCGTTTCCGGTCTTCCATTGCTCCCAGGGGACGTTCCAGTCGCCGAGACCGTCGGTTCCTGAAAGGGTGGGGCCGGTCGTGTTGATCACTTCGACGATGTCGCCGCGTCGGGTGTTGTCGTAGAACCAGCGGGCATTCGCTGGATTGACGTTGAGACATCCGTGGCTGACATTGGCGATGCCTTGGCTGCCCACCGACCATGGGGCCGAGTGCACGTAGATGCCGCTGTACGACATTTGCGTTGCCCATTCGACTTCGGTGCGGTACCCGTCGGGTGAGTTGACGGGGACTCCGTAGGTGGACGAATCCATCACCAGGAATGAGTAACGGTCGCCGATGATGTAGGCGCCGTTGTCGGTGGGTGTTGTGGCTTTGCCCATGGACAGGGGCATGGTTTTGACGACTTCGCCGTTGCGCCGCACGGTCATCGTCTTGGTGGCGTCATCGGCGGTGGCGATGATCTGGTCGCCGATGGTGAAGCGCGTGGTGACGTCATCCTGGCCGAAGAGCCCGTCGCCGAAGTCGACACCGTAAGCCTTAACTGACACCTCAACCTTCGTGCCGGGCTCCCAGTACTCGGCGGGGCGCCAGCGGACTTCACGATTGCTGAGCCAGTAGAACGCACCCTCAACCGATGGGTTCGTGGTCACGGTGATCGCCTGCTGGGCCGCCGCTCGGTTCGTGATGTTCTCGTCAAAGCGAATCGCAATGGGTTGACCCACGCCCACCGTTTCGCCGTCATTGGGCAACACGTAGGGCATCGTCAGGTTTTCGGGGGAATGGGTTTCGAATGTTGCGCTGGTGCTTGTCGTTCCGCCAAGTCCTTGTGCGTGCGCCTGCAGGGTGTACTGCTTGTTGTAGCCAAGCGGTTCCGCCGAGGACCAGGTAACGCCGTCGGGGCCCAGCTGCCCGTCGACAAGTTCGCCCGCCTCGTTGGTCAGCGATACTTGGCCGAGAACACCGCCGCCGGCGGTAACGGTTACGGGGGAGTCGACAGCGACGCCGATTGCACCATCGGTGACGGACGCTTCGAGTTTCGGTACGAGCAAGTCTGCGTAGGGCGTGCCCTTGTCGGTGATGACGTCGGGGGTGGGCGCCGCCGCCGGAGTCGAGGTGCAGGCGGCCGCTATCAGCAGCACCGCCACCGCGACGACGGTCGTGCGCAGCCAGTGCGTCGTCGCTCGAAGCTGTGGGGGACAGCCTGTCTGCGGCATGAGTGGGGCTCTCCGTATCGGGTTGTCGTCATCGGCTTACGGGCGGGGCACCCTCTGGCGCGTCGTGAGGGCCGGTCGCGGGCGACGGCGCACCGTTCACGGGTATGCCCTCAGTGTGCTGATGCGTCGTTTGGCTTTCTTAGTCCTTCGATGAAGATTCGATAAAGGCGCCGCGTTGGTCTGCAAAGTGTGTTGGCGGACTGCGGGGACGGGCCGGGTGCGCGCGGCGTGCGGTGTTCACACATCGTTCGCTTGCATCTTGGTTCGATAGTCGTCAATATCGATGTATGTCGAATCCGGAGGGACTGGCCGCAGATGCTTGCTGCGTCACGCCACCGCTGTTGCGCGAGCCACTGACTGAGCCGGCGGCTGCCGAGATGGCCAAGAAGTTGAAGGCGCTGGCTGATCCGGTGCGGCTGCGGCTGTTCAGTGCGATCGCCAGTCATTCCGGTGGGGAGGCGTGCGTGTGTGACGTCTCGGGTGGCATCGACGTCTCCCAGCCCACGGTGTCGCATCACCTCAAGGTCCTGCGTGCCGCCGGCCTGCTCACTTCTGAGCGTAGGGCGTCGTGGGTGTACTACGCCGTGGTCCCGGAAGCGCTGCGTGACCTCTCGGCGTTGTTGGATCTCAACGCGGCCGCGCTGGCGGGGGTGACGGCATGACCGACACGGTGGCCTCGAGTTCCTCAGCGCCGGTGATCGCCAAGTTGTCCACTTTGGACCGCTTCTTACCTGTGTGGATCGGTGTCGCGATGGTCGCCGGCCTGCTGCTGGGTCGATGGATCCCGGGTCTGAATACCGCGCTGGAAAGTGTGCAGATCGACGGGATTTCGTTGCCGATCGCCCTGGGCCTGTTGATCATGATGTATCCGGTGCTGGCCAAGGTCCGCTATGACCGCCTCAATACCGTGACCGGGGACCGCAAACTGCTGCTCAGCTCGTTATTTTTGAACTGGGTGTTCGGGCCGGCGTTGATGTTCGCGCTGGCGTGGCTGATGCTGCCCGATCTGCCGGAGTACCGGACTGGGCTGATCATCGTCGGGCTGGCGCGCTGCATTGCCATGGTCATCATCTGGAATGACCTGGCCTGCGGCGATCGGGAAGCCGCCGCCGTGTTGGTGGCGTTGAACTCGATTTTTCAGGTCATCATGTTCGCGGTCTTGGGCTGGTTCTACCTGTCGGTGCTGCCCGGCTGGCTGGGTCTGGAGCAGACCACCATCGACACTTCGCCGTGGCAGATCGCCAAATCGGTTCTCATCTTCCTCGGTATCCCCCTGTTGGCCGGGTACTTGTCGCGTCGGATCGGCGAGAAGGCCAAGGGCCGCGACTGGTACGAGTCGAAGTTCCTGCCCCGGATCGGGCCGTGGGCGCTCTATGGGCTGCTGTTCACCGTCGTGATTCTCTTTGCGCTGCAAGGTGAACAGATCACTAGCCGGCCTCTCGACGTGGTGCGGATCGCGCTGCCCCTGCTGGTGTACTTCGCGATCATGTGGGGCGGTGGCTATCTGCTGGGCGCCGCGATCGGCCTGGGCTATCAACGAACCACCACCTTGGCGTTCACCGCGGCGGGCAACAACTTCGAGTTGGCCATCGCGGTCGCGATCGCCACTTACGGCGCCACCTCCGGGCAAGCCCTGGCCGGGGTGGTGGGCCCACTGATCGAGGTTCCCGTGCTGGTCGCCTTGGTCTACGTCTCGCTGGCGCTGCGCCGACGCTTCCGCGACCACACCACCGAACCCGCCGCAATCCACCCGTCCACGACACAGGAGTCGTAACACCATGTTTGACAGCCCCGCCGCCCTGCGTTCGCACCGCGACCTCTCGATCGATCAACAGCACGCACTCAAGACCGCGGCCACCCGGTTGGAACGCGACTTCGGCGCCAGCTTCGGCGTCGAGACCATCGAGAGGTTCCTGAGCACCTCCTATGACCAGTTCGCCGGCCGCGCCACCGTCCCCAACTTTCTGCCCTTATTGGCCGAAAGGTTCGCCCGTCAACGCCTGCACGCCCTGGCCCGAGTCGAGGGCAAGATCAGCGACGGCAAGCCCACGGTGCTGTTCCTGTGCACCCACAACGCCGGCCGGTCTCAGATGGCGCTGGGCTTCTTCACCCATCTCGCCGGCGAGGACGCGGTGGCCTGGTCGGGAGGCTCCGAACCTGGCGATGCCATCAACCCGTCCGCGGTCGTGGCGATGGCCGAGGTTGGCATCGACATCACCGGGGAGTTCCCCAAACCCTGGACCGACGAGATCGTCCAGGCAGCCGACGTGGTGATCACTATGGGCTGCGGAGATGCCTGCCCGATCTTCCCCGGCAAGCGCTATGAGAACTGGGACCTACCCGACCCGGAAGGCCAGGACGTCGATGCGGTCCGCCCGATCCGCGACGACCTCGAAGAACGCGTCCGCCGCCTCCTCGCGGAACTCCATGTCACCGCACGGCAGAACTAGGAGCACAGGACCCGATGACTGACTCTTCGACACCTTCGGTGTTGTTCGTGTGCGTGAAGAACGGCGGCAAGTCGCAGATGGCGGCTGGTCTCATGCGTCAGCTCGCCGGGGACACCGTGGCCGTGTATTCGGCCGGCACCAAACCTGGTGCCGCGGTCAACGATCTGTCCGCCCAAGCCCTGTTGGAGGTGGGCGTCGACATCGCCGGTGAGCAGCCCACGCCGGTGGACTACGAGCTGGCCCGCGACGTCGATCTGGTGGTCACCCTCGGCCGGGAAGCCCTACTCGATCCGCTGCCGGGCACCCGGGTGGAGAACTGGGACACCGACGAACCGTCTGAGCGCGGCATCGACGGCCTAGACCGGATGCGCCTGGTCCGCGACGACATCATCGCCCGCGTGCAACGCCTCCACACCACGCTCACCAACGCATCTGCCTGACGCAGCTCGCTTTCACGCTGCACCGCGGCAGCACCCACCCTTCCCACTCGATGTACCGAGGAGACTTCGTCATGCCCGCACGCCATATCGTCGCCATCGGCGGCAGCGACGCCGGAATCAGCGCTGCCCTGCGCATCCGTGAACTCGACCCCAGCACCGACGTCACCGTGGTCGTCGCCGACGCCTATCCCAACTTCTCCATCTGCGGCATCCCCTATTACGTCTCCGGGGAGGTCTCGCACTGGACCCATCTGGCGCACCGCACCGCCGACGACCTGGCCGCCACCGGCATGCGGGTCCTCACCGACACCCGCGCCACCGGAATCAACGCCGCCGAACACACCCTCGACGTCCTCGACCCCACCGGGGCACCCACCGAACTGTCCTATGACGCCCTGATCGTGGGCACCGGCGCCGTCAGTGCCCGCCCACCCATCACCGGACTGACCGGACCGGACGCCCTCGGCCCCAAAGATGGCGTGCACCTGCTGCATTCGATGGGCGACACCTTCGCCGTCATGGACTCCCTGGAGCAACGCCAACCAGCCACCGCGGTCATCATCGGCGCCGGTTACATCGGCCTGGAGATGGCCGAAGGGCTCACCACCCGCGGTATTGCCGTCACCCAGATCGAGGCGCTAGCCGAGGTGTTGCCGACCGTCGATCCCGAGCTGGGCGCCTTGGTCCACGACGCACTGGAACGCCACGGCGTGCAGGTCCTCACCCACACCACCGTTTCCGCCGTCACCCGCACAGACACCGGAGCGATCACGGTGACCGCCCACCGTGGTGGTGAAACACTGCAGCAGACAGTCGATTTCGTGCTCGTCGTGGTCGGTGTGAAGCCTGATGTGGAGCTGGCCGTCGACGCCGGCGCCGAACTCGGAATCAAAGGCGCGATCGCCGTCGATGAGGCGATGCGCACCAACCTGCCGGATGTGTTCGCCGCCGGGGACTGCGTACACACCCACCACCGCCTCCTCGGCGTGACGTGGCTGCCGCTGGGCACCACCGCCCACAAGCAAGGCCGGGTCGCGGGGGAGAACGCTGTCGGCGGTTCAGCGCGGTTCGCCGGCAGCCTCGGCACCCAGGTGGTCAAGGTCTTCGACTTGGTGGCCGCCCGGACCGGGCTGCGTGATCACGAAGTGCTGGCCGCCGACCGCGGGTGGACACCGGTCACCACCACGGCCACCCCGGATGACCACAAGGCCTACTACCCGGGCGCCACCCCGATTCACATCCGAATCACCGGCGACGAACATACCGGCCGGCTGTTGGGTGCCCAGCTGGTCGGACACCGCAGCGCCGAGGTGTCCAAGCGGGTCGACACCTACGCTGCCGCACTGTTTCACGAGATGAGCGTCGAGGGCTTCTCCGAGCTGGACCTGTCCTACACCCCGCCGCTGGGATCACCCTGGGATGCAACGCAAATGGCCACCCAGACCTGGGCGCGCCACCTCCGGGCGAAGGCATTCAGCTGACCTCCCGGCTGCACCGGATCGGAGCCCACGCCGAAAGCGGCTAGATCCGGACGACCGGAGCGGGGGTCTGAACCCGGGGCCTGGTGGCCACCGCTATCAGTGCCCCCGCTGCGGCGATCGCACCGAGGGCGACGAACATCGCGGCGTAGCTACCGAGAAGGCTGGCCAGAGCCGCGCCGACGAACGGGCCGACCGCGGTAGCGATCATGATCGGCGCGGACAGGATGCCGCTGAGATGGCCGTAATGGGTGGGGCCCCACCTTTCGGTGACCGCGGTGGCCTGCAGCAAGGTCATGATGCCGCGGATCACTCCCGCCCCGATCGCCACCACGACCAGCGCAGCGAAACTGCTGAACAGCCCCAGCAGCGCGGTGGTGGCGGCGACGCCGGCCATGACGAGCACCGTGCGGGGCACGACACCGACGCGGCGCACCAACCTCTGATAGCCCAGGCGGCCCAACACCTGCCCGGCGCCGCCCAAGCCAAGCGCAACCGCCGCGGCACCGGTGCTGATGCCACGTTGACTCATCAACGGCACCAGGTTCGCGATCACCGCATACGAGGCGAGCCCGGCGAGCGCGAACGCCGCGATCAACGCCAGGAACGGCCCGCTCCGAGCGGTGCGGGTCGGCGCCTCGACATGCTGATGCGTGGTGGTCACCGCCGGCCATGGGCGCCGCAAGCCGAAGAAGTGCGCCGGGATGGTGATCACCGCCATCACGGCAGCCAGAACAAGATACGTGTGACGCCAACTCATCTGGGCTGACAGTGCCGCGGTTAAAGGGGCGAACACGGTGCTGGCGAAACCAGCCACCAGCGTCAACGCGGTCAGTGCACGCACGGCGTCGGTGCCGAAGAACCGGGTCAGCGCCGCGAACGCGGGCGCATAGAACACCGCGCTCATCGCCACCCCGGCCAGCACCCAGGCCGCGACGAACCAGCCGTAGTTCGGCGCCGTCACAACCGCCACCACCGCGAGGCTGCCCAGGATGGAGCCGGCGGTCATGATCCAGCGCGGACCCACCCGGTCCAACCACCGCCCAATAGGGATGCCCACCAATGCCGCGGTCACCAACCCCGCGGAGAACGCGGCCGTCACCGCCGGCGGGGACCAGCCGGTGTCGGCGCTGATCTGCTCCGAAAGCACGGTGAAGGCGTAGTACAGCACGCCCCAGCTGCTGATCTCGGTGACACACAACGTCACCAACACCCAGCGCAGCCCGTGAGCTGCACCGGGCGCCGGATGAGGATTGGCCTGGGTCATCCGCCAATGGGGTTCAGCGACAACGACAGCAGCTGCGGTGCCGAGTTCTGCGACGTCGGGGCTGGTCCGCAGCACCCGCCCCCGGCGTTCTCGCCCTCGGGGCTGTCGAACAAGCCCGCCCCGTTGCACACCCCGGTATCGGGCAACGTCAGCTCGACCCGGCTCGCGGCCTCGTGGTCGCCGGCCAGCTCGGCGGCGATGCTGCGGACCTGCTCGTAGCCGGTCATCGCCAGGAACGTCGGCGCCCGGCCGTAGGACTTCATGCCCACGATGTACAGATTCGGCTCGGGGTGGGCCAATTCGGCGGCGCCGTGCGGCAATACGCTGCCGCAGGAGTGCATGTTCGGATCGATCGAGCCTGCCAGGTTGATCGGGGCCTGCAGGATCGGGTCCAGCGCGATGCGCATCTCCGACAGGAACGACAGGTCCGGCCGGAACCCGGTGAGCACCACCACGTGATCGGCTGGCGCCAAAGCGCGCCCGTCCTCGGCGGTCACCACCGCGCGGCCGTCGACCAGATCGATGCGCTCGGTGCGGAATCCGGTCGACAGCGACACCCGGCCCGCCTCGACCGCTTCCTTGGATCGCACACCCAGAGCGCCGCGCTGGGGCAGTTCATCGGCGGCGCCCCCGCCGAAGGTGTCCTCGGAGACCCCGCGGCGCAGTACCCACGTCACCGTCGTCGAGGGATCCTTGCGGACCACCTCGCCGAGCTGGATCACCGCGGTCATCGCCGAATGCCCGCTGCCGACCACCACCACGTGCTTGCCTGCCAAACTTGAGGCCTGCGCGAGGGTCGGCGGAACATAGGTCAGCACCCCGGAGGTCGCTGCCGCGCGTTCCCCGATCGCCGGAACCCCGTCAGCGCCAGCAGGGTTGGGCTGGCCCCAGGTGCCCGAGGCGTCAATGACCGCCTGGGCCTGCACCCGGCACTCCGTTCCGTCAGCGTTGCTCACGTGCACGACGAACGGCGTCTCGGCACGACCAGGCGTGACGAGCCGGTCCCGGCCCAACCGGGACACCGCCTCCACTCGCGCGCCGTACTGGACCCGTTCACCCAAGGCGCCCGCCAACGGTGCCAGGTAGTCGTCGATCCACTCCCGGCCGGTCGGGAATCCGGAAGCGGAGGCCGTCCAGCCCGTCGGCTCCAACAGTCGTTCGGCGGCGGGGTCCACCAGTTCGGGCCACGGGGAGAACGTGCGCACGTGCTCCCACTGCTCGACGGCCGATCCTGGACCTTGGCCGGCCTCCAACACCAGCGGGGTGAGTCCGCGCTCCAGTAGATGCGCGGCCGCCGCCAGACCCAGCGGTCCGGCCCCGATCACTACGACGGGCAGCTCTGACATGCTCCACTCCTCTCATCGACGTTCTTCGATGGGACTGATCGTGCTTGACGCATCGACGTTTGTCAATGCGTGTGCCATCATGAGGACATGGCAACCGCGACCGCACCGTTGACCTCAAGTGATGTGGCCAGCTGCTGCTCACCGCTGACCGGCGGCGTGCTGGACACCGCTGCCGCCGAACGACTCGCCTCGGTGTTCAAGGCGCTTGCCGACCCGGCACGGGTCAAACTGGTGTCGCTCATCGCCGCATCAGACGGTGGGGAAGCCTGCATCTGCGACCTCACCGAGCCACTTGGGCTGAGCCAACCCACGGTGTCCCATCACATGAAGCTGCTCGTCGACAGCGGCCTCGTCAGCCGCGACCAACGCGGCAAGTGGGCCTACTACCGCGTCAATGTCGCAGCCCTGGACCGCATCGCCACCGCAATGTCGACGCATTCAGAATGACCATCGTTCGATGGCGATGAATAGGTCCGGCCTTGATCTCGGCGTGGAGCCGCGCTGGGGCGGTGCGGCACTGCTGCGTCCGGGGGTGTTGGCGTTCACCGGGTCCATCGGCACCACCGATGCCCACGCCCATCACGCCGTGCAGATCATCACCGCGACAACGGCGTTCACGGTGCTTGACGAGCACGGCGCGCGGCACCGCGGCACGAAGGTGGTCGTGCCCGCCGATGCCCCCCATCGAGTCGAGGTCGGAGCGCCGGAGGGCACGGTGGTGTTCCTGGAGCCGGAGTCCGCGCCGGGACGGTCTGCGCAGCTGCGTGCGGTCCACTCTGGGTGGACTGTTGCCCCGGTGCTGACGTTCACCCGTCGGCGAGCGCTGGCCACGGTGGTCGACGAGCTGATCGCGCACCTGGCGCCCGTCCTTGCCGTAGACGACAGGGCGCACCATCCCGCCATCGTTGACGCGTTGCGGCTGTTGCCTGACCTTGTGGCGGCGGGCCCGGTCAGCGGTACAGAATTAGCTGCACGGGTCGGGATTTCGCCGAGTCGGCTGACGCATTTGTTCACTGAGCAGGTCGGGATTCCGTTACGCCGTTACGTGTTGTGGTCGCGGCTGCGGATCGCGATCACCCGCGTGCAGTCCGGGGACGACCTCACTGGGGCGGCGCACGGTGCGGGTTTCGCCGATAGCGCGCACCTTTCTCGCACGACCCGCGAGATGTTCGGCTTGGCGCCCTCGGTGTTGAGCCGGCACGTGTCCTGGGATCTCGACAGCACCGGTTAGCCGAATCGTTCAAGCCCCGCCGTGGCGGCGGCCGCGACGATCAAGGCATGAGTACGACTTCCATGACATCGATGGCCACCAGCGCGGTTCAGGTGGTGGCCCGGTACGGCTATGTGCCGTTCATGCTGATCGGCCTCAACGGCGCGGGTATCGCCGTGGCCGCGGCCGGGGCACCGAAGTACTGGTTGATGGTCATTCTGGTCGTCGCGATCGCGACGGCGTTTCTGGTCGAACGGGTCATCCCGTATGACCCCGAGTGGAACCACGACCGTGCCGATAGCACCCGCGACCGCATCCACGTCGCGGTCAACGAAACCCTCATCCTGGGCAGCGTGGCCGCCATCCCGCTGCTCGCCGCGATCGTGCCCGCGCCCCAGTTGTGGCCGTACAGTTGGCCGTTCGTCGCACAGGTGCTAGCCGCGATCCTGGTCGCGGATTTCGGCATCACCGTCGTACACCTGGCCAGCCACAAGATCGGCGTGCTGTGGCGATTCCACGCGGTGCACCACAGCATCACCCGCTTCTACGGCCTCAACGGCCTGATGAAACACCCCCTACACCAAACCGCCGAGATGGCCGCCGGCGTGGCCCCCCTGATCCTGATCGGCCTGCCCGTCAACGTGGCCTCCGTGTTGGCGCTGGCCGTGGCAATCCAGCTGCTGTTGCAGCACTCCAACGCCGACTACCGCATCGGTCCCGCCAAGTACGTCCTAGCCCTCAACGAAGGCCACCGCTTTCACCACCTCAAGTGGGCCGGCATCGGTGACGTCAACTTCGGACTGTTCACCCTGGTGTGGGATCACCTGCTGCGCACCTACTCCTACGACCCCGCCCGACGATTCGACTCCACCCAACTCGGCATGGCCGCCAAACCCGACTACCCCAGCGGCTACCTGCGCCAGATGATCTACCCGTTCACCCGCGACGGCGGATGCACCCTCACACCCACCGCCACCGCGGCGACGAACGGCACCGAGACGTCGACGCCCGACCCCAGCGAAAAGTATCGCTGCTAACCGGTCATAATCGTCATATGGCGATGAATAAATCGGATGCGTGCCTCGGCGGCAGCGCCCCAGGAAACTCCTCGAATCTGGATGCGGCGGTGGCGCTATTTCACAGCCTCTCCGATTCGGCTCGGTTGGCGATCGTGCGCCGCCTCGCTGACGGGGAGGCCCGCGTGGCCGACCTGATCGGAGAGCTGGGGTTGGCCCAGTCCACCGTGTCGGCGCATGTGGCGTGCCTGCGGGACTGCGGGCTGGTCACCGGCCGCCCCGAGGGCCGGCAGGTGTTCTACTCGCTGACCCGCCCCGAACTGCTCGACCTGCTCGCCTCCGCCGAAACACTGCTCGCCGCCACCGGCAACGCCGTCGCACTGTGCCCCACCTACGGCACCCGCTCCCGCACCGACGCGACGACCAGCACGAAGGAGACTCGCTGATGAGCGACGCCTGCGGCTGCGGCAACGACGAACCCCGCGGCGCCGACGAGGAGGAGCGTGAGCCCGAGCGGCTGTGGCAGATCAAGGAACTGCAGTTCGCCGCCATTTCGGGGGTGTTCCTGCTGGCAGCGGTGATCGCCGGGTTCCTCGACGTCGCCGAGCCGGTCGTGCGCACGCTGGAAGCGGTGGCGCTGCTGGCCGGCGCCTATACCTTCGTGCCGTCCACCCTCACACGGCTGGCCAAGGGCAAGATCGGCGTGGGCACGCTGATGACCATCGCCGCCGTGGGCGCGGTGATCCTCGGCGAGGTGGGTGAGGCCGCCATGCTGGCCTTCCTGTTCTCCATCAGCGAGGGACTGGAGGAGTACTCGCTGGCGCGCACTCGCCGCGGACTGCGCGCACTGTTGTCGCTGGTGCCCGACGAAGCGACAGTGCTGCGTGACGGTAGCGAAAAGACCGTGGCGACAGCCGATGTGCGGATCGGCGACCGGATGCTGGTCAAGCCCGGTGAGCGCGTCGCCACCGACGGCATCATCCGCGACGGCCGCACCGCGCTGGATGTCTCGGCCATCACCGGTGAGTCGGTCCCCGTGGAGGCTGGGCCCGGTGATGAGGTGTTCGCGGGGTCGATCAACGGCACCGGGGTGCTCGAGGTGGAGGTCACCACCACCGCCGAGGACAACTCGCTGGCCCGCATCGTGCGCATCGTGGAGGCCGAACAGTCCCGCAAGGGCGCCTCCCAACGCCTGGCTGACCGCATCGCCAAACCCCTGGTTCCCGGGGTGATGATCGTCGCGGCGCTGATCGCGGTGATCGGCAGCCTGCTCGGGGACTCGGCCACCTGGATCGAACGTGCCCTGGTGGTGCTGGTCGCCGCCTCGCCGTGCGCCCTGGCGATCTCGGTGCCCGTCACCGTGGTGGCCGCCATCGGCGCCGCCAGCAAGCTCGGTGCGCTGGTCAAGGGCGGCGCCGCGCTGGAAGGGCTGGGCAAGATCCGCGGTGTCGCGTTGGACAAGACCGGGACGCTCACCGCGAACCGGCCCGCAGTCATCGACGTGGCCACCACCCACGGCGCCACCCGCGAGCAGGTGCTGGATCTGGCTGCGGCTCTGGAAGCGCGCAGCGAGCACCCGCTGGCCGCGGCGATCCTCGCCGCCGTCGAGGACG
Organism: Mycolicibacterium sp. 018/SC-01/001; assembly: GCF_007096635.1. Classification (GTDB taxonomy): domain Bacteria; phylum Actinomycetota; class Actinomycetes; order Mycobacteriales; family Mycobacteriaceae; genus Mycobacterium. The sequence continues at coordinate 39,623 of NZ_VKAA01000021.1, read as the reverse complement.
TCATCCCTGCCACCGACGTGGAGGCCGTCACCGGCGCCGGGCTCACCGGACGCCGCGATGGGCACACGCTTCGTCTGGGCCGCCCCGGCTGGCTCGACCCTGGCCCGCTCGCCGAGGAGGTCGCGTGCATGCAGCAGGCGGGGGCCACCGCCGTCCTCGTCGAACACGACAGCCAGGTCATCGGTGCCATCGCCGTGCGCGACGAGCTGCGCCCCGAGGCCGCCGAGGTGGTCGCCCGGCTGCGCCGCGACGGCTACCACGTCGCCATGCTCACCGGCGACAACCAGGCCACCGCAGCGGCTTTGGCCCGCGACGTCGGGATCGACGCCGTGCACGCCGAGCTGCGCCCCGAAGACAAAGCGCGACTGATCGAAGAGCTGCGGGCCCAGCGCCCCACGGCGATGGTCGGCGACGGCGTCAACGACGCTCCCGCGCTGGCCACCGCCGACGTCGGTATCGCGATGGGCGCGATGGGCACCGACGTGGCCATCGAAACCGCGGACGTGGCGTTGATGGGCGAAGACCTGCGCCACCTGCCCCAGACGTTCACCCACGCGCGCCGGGCGCGGCGGATCATGCTGCAAAACGTCGGCCTATCCCTGGGCCTGATCATCGCGTTGGTGCCGCTGGCACTGTTCGGGGTGCTCGGGCTGGCCGCCGTGGTGCTGGTCCACGAACTCGCCGAGATCGTGGTCATCGCCAACGGTGTGCGGGCTGGGCGCACCAAGCCACTGGCCGCTGCGCCGGTCGATCCGGCCGCCAGCGACACCCGCGCGGCGCCGGTGGGCGCGCCGTCGTGACCGCTGGCCACACCGGCGCCGAGGCCAGGGTAATTCGGGGCCGGATCACCCTGGCCGCCACGGCGGTCATCGCCGCCGGACTTGATCTGGGACTGAAGACGTGGGCCGCCCGGGCGCTGAACGATGGCAGCTCAACAGATCTCGGTCTGCTGCACCTGCGGCTGGCGTTCAACCCCGGGGTGGCATTCAGTCTCGGCGACACCCTGCCCCCAGCGGTCCTGCTCGGCGTCACCGGCGTGATCGTGGTCGCACTCGCGGTGTTCGCGGTCCGCGTCACTCGCACCGCCGCGCTGCCCGTCGTGCTGGCGCTGGCCGCGATGCTGGGTGGCGCGGTGGCCAACCTGATCGATCGCGCCGCTGACGGACTGGTCACCGACTACCAGCACACGGGCTGGTTTCCGACCTTCAACCTCGCTGACGTCTTCGTCGTCGGCGGCGGAGCCGTCCTCGCTGTGGCGAGCTGGCGCACCAGCGACACCGCAGCCACGGGGGCCGGCGCATGATCCTGTCGTCAGTTCTGCCCGCGATCGGCCTGTTCATCGTCACCAACATCGACGACATCATCGTGCTGTCGCTGTTCTTCGCCCGCGGCGCGGGGCAACGCGGAACAACGGCCCGGATCACCGCAGGCCAGTACCTAGGGTTTGCGGGGATTCTGGGCGCGGCGGTGCTGGTGACGTTGGGTGCCGGGGCGTTCCTTCCCCCGGAGATCATTCCGTACTTCGGGCTCATACCCCTGGCCCTGGGACTGTGGGCGGCATGGGAAGCCTGGCGTGGAAACGACGATGACGACGACGATGGAAGAGTCGCGGGTAAGAACGTCGGCATCTGGACCGTCGCGGCAGTCACCTTTGCCAATGGCGGGGACAACATCGGCGTCTACGTCCCGGTCTTCCTCAGCGTGGGACCCGCGGCCGTGGTGGCCTACTGCGTCGTCTTCCTCGTGCTCGTCGCGGTCCTCGTCGTCGCCGCCAAATTCGTCGCCACCCGCCGGCCGATCGCCGAGGTCCTCGAACGCTGGGAACACGTGCTGTTCCCGATCGTCTTGATCGCCCTCGGCATCTTCATCCTGGTCAGCGGCCTGGTCTTCTCAGAGTGAGGCAGGCCCCGCCCGCGCGCCACATCAACGCCAGAACGCTTGTGGTGAAGGAGGTTTCATGCGTAGCGTCAGGCAAATAGTGGCCGTTGCGGCAGCCCTTGTCATCGCGGCAGCCCAGGTCACCGGCTGCACCACTGGTGAGGATGCCGTCGCCCAAGGCGGTACGTTCGACTTCGTTTCCCCCGGCGGCCAGACCGCGATCTTCTACGACCCACCTTCGAGTCGGGTGACGATCGGCGACCTGAACGGCCCCGACTTGTTCACCGACGAAACGATCTGGCTGTCGGATTTCACCGGGAAGGTGGTCCTGATCAACGTGTGGGGCTCGTGGTGTGCGCCCTGCCGCACCGAAACTCCGGAACTGGAGACGGTCTACGCCGAATACCGCGACCGCGGTGTGCAGTTCCTGGGTATCGACGTACGCGACAACAGAGATACTGCACGCGATTCCGTCACTGACCGCAACGTGCAATATCCCTCCATTTTCGACCCCGCAATGCGCAGCCTCATCACCCTGGGACGCACCTATCCGACCAGCGTGGTCCCCACCACGATGGTCCTCGACCGCCAACGGGTCGCCGCGGTGTACCTCATGGCACTACTAGCCGAAGACCTACGGCCTCTACTCGATCGGCTGACCACCGAGCGATGACTCCTCACTGGACAGCAGCTTTGAGTGCGAGATCGCCGTGGCGGTGTTCACCTGCTGGTTAAGACTGCGGCGAGGTCGTCGGGGACGGGCATCGGTGTCATCAGCCCCGCCGTGACACGGCCGGTGTTGCCGACGGGATACCGACCGGTCATCGACCCAGGGGCAGCGACCATGAGGCGCAGCACCTGCCCGAGCGCTTCGCGGCGGTCGTGCTGGCGCACGGCCAACACCAGCATGGCGGCGTGGTTGCAGGTGTGCAGCCATGGATCTGGCTGCGACACGATGTGAGCCCTCTCCAGATGTCGCCATCGCACCAGCGAATCCTCGGCTTTCATGGCGGCGTCCATTTCGCTGCGATACACCAGGCGGGCCTGCGCACTGATCCTTGGCATCACACTCGCTCCTGTCGTACGGTCGGCAGTGCGGTCACGACCGCAAGACGGCCACCGCCACCAGCGGCATTCGTTACTTGTCAACACTTTCAGGACCCGCCCTGAACTCGGCATCGGATTACGGGCTGCAGCACGCATCAGCCACGATTCGGACTCTCTCCAGCAACCGCGGCCACACCGGACAACACCGCGGCCGTCAACTGGCGCCCACGCTCGGTCAGCCGATACATCACCAACTTCCCCTGGCGCCGCGAGGACACCAACGACGCATTCTTGAGCTGACGCAGATGGTGTGACACCAAACCCTGAGACAACCCCACCACCCAGGCCATGTCGCAGACGCACAATTCCTCGCCAGTGGCCAACGCGGCCGCTATGGACAGCCGGGTGCCGTCCGCCAGGCCACGCGCGGCTGCGGCTGCGGCCTGCACGGTGGCGTTGTCGGGCACCGCGGCCCGGATGGACTCTGCATGCGGGAGGTCCAAACACAGCAGGTCGCAGGTGTCCACCGGCTCGGCCATATCGATATACTAAAGTACGTTGATATGAAGATGAAAGGCCCCGGCTCGATCCTGGCCAGTACCCGCGTGCTCCTCACGCTCTTGGTCATCGCGGTCGCGACCGTGGGGACCGTCGTGTTTCTCTCCGTGCGCGATACCGGCTCAGCTCCCGACATCGCAGTCGACGACGGGTCAGCCGGGCAGACGGTCCGGGAAAACAGCCACCGGCTCAACTCGGTTCCCGACAGCGAGGTCTACTTCGTCGAGTTTCTCGACTTCGAATGCGAAGGCTGCCGGGCACTCTATCCCGCCATCGAGCAGCTCCGCGCCGAGTACGGCGACCGGGTGAACTTCGTGCTGCGCTACTTTCCGCTGCGCTCGCACTTCAACGCCGAACGCGCCGCACGCGCGGTGGAAGCCGCCGCCCAACAAGGTCAACTCGAAGCCATGTACCGCAAAATGTATGAGACACAAGCAGAGTGGGGCGAGCAACAAGTTCCCGCCGACGACGTCTTCCGGGGCTTTGCCCAACAGCTGGGCTTGGAGATGGAGGCCTTCGACGCCACCTACAACGACCCCGCAACCCTGCAACGCATCCAACTCGACATCGCCGACGGCACCGCACTCGGTGTACAGGGAACACCCACCTTCTTCATCAACAACGAGCGGATCCAGCCGCGCAGCTACGACGACCTGACTACGGCACTCGACCAAGCTCTGGAGCGCGGATAAGGCGCCCTTGTCTCGTTAGAACCAACGCGGCGATCCGTTTGCTGTCTCACATTAGTGCCCACGCATCGGTTAGCTGCGCGACTGTCGGCGCCGCAACGCTTCGTTCAGCTGGGTGACCGTTGGCAACCCCATCAGTCCGGTATCGGTCTGATACACCCGGCACGCCAACTCCGTCACCGGTACCGCATCGTCAAAAGCGTCTGTGCCGTCGATGAGGATGGTGGGAGAGCCCGCGAACGGCAAGGCGGCTGCCTCTTCGTCCGTAGTGACCCGCCGATACGTGATCTCGACGTCGGCCAATCCGGCTGCTGCCGCGCCCACACGAGCACCGGCTTCCTGCCAATTCGGGCACCCGTCGAAATAGACAATTTCCACTCTCATATGCCGATTGTGCGCGTAAAGAGCCGGCAAGCGCTTCACCTTCAAGTACGGACGTCTCCGCACGATCTCCCCTGCTGTCTCGTTTTTAAAGAAATGAGACCGCCCTGGGCTGCCCACGTTGCCGGCCGCATAGCGCCAAGTCGCGATGTCTCATTTCTTGTCCCACACGGCGTGTCTCAGATCCTCGATGGCGGTAAGCAGTGAGAAGTCATTGCAGGACGGCGATCCTCGGCTACGTCCGAGTTTGCGCCACTGGCCAGGTGCTCGACGCGCAAGTAACGTTGCCGCGACTGCCGGCGTTGATCTGTACCGCTGACGGGGCCTGCGAAGATAGGGCTGGCAATAAGCGCGTAGGCGCCGAATGGCAGAGGTTGGCGACAAACGTCTGACATGTCGCACATTGTGCGGGGATACCCCCGAGGGGTACTTTGCGGTTGTATCCACGGCGGGTACCTCGTCGACTGGGAGGCCTATCGTTCATGACGGCACAAGAGAAACTCCGGCGGCTCACCCAGAGTTCAACCATACGGTCGATCGCCAAGTGCGTGGCCCTGTGCACGTTTAGCCAAATCGCCGGCGGGCGCCGCCCTATCAAGGCCGATACGGGGAAATCCTGCTGCAGCTAAGGGCCTGCGGACCGCGGCCACCTCGGTGTCCCTGACGGGCTGCGCCGCTATTTGATGGCCTTAAATGTCCCGGTCCGACGTGGCGAGGAATTGTTCGATTGCCGGGCCGAAGGCGCGCGCCAGGTCTTCAGCGTTGGCGAGCAGGTCGGACATCGCGACCTCGGCAAGCTCTCCGTGCGGAAGGGCGTCGGCGAGGGTGCGCGCGAGTTGCGTAGGGTGGCGTGAGTAGTCGCCGGCGATGATGAGCGTCGGCGTGTTGATGCGCCGGAGTTCCTCGACAGTCGCGAAAGCGCGGTCATGACCGATTGTCGCTGCGACAGCGGCACTTTGAGCGTCAGCGCGCGGAATGGCCTCGGTGACGAGGTTGGCAATGAGCGGCTGAAGATGAGGGACAAACAGCTCCCAGGCGGCCTGTAAACCGCGGGAGCGGGCGCGGTTGGCGAAACGGTCCATCAGCTCTGTGTCGGCAGCCTTGTCCTCGTCGTCCTCGATAGCTTCAGCACTGATGATGACTGCGGACCGGGCGACATGGCGGTGTTCCAGACATGTCCGCAAGGCAATCGTGCCGCCGAGGCCGGCGCCGACAAAGTGGGCGGACGTGGCGTCGAGCGCGTGCATGATCTCAATGGCGTCGGTGACGTACTGATCCCAGCGGTGCAACGTCGGGTCGGGGCATCGCGATGCTCCATATCCTCGAATATCCGGCAGCGCAACGCGATACCGGCCAGCAAGTCTATTGGCAAGCGGCCGCATGCTGTAGTGGTCGGGCCCACCGCCGTGCAGCATGACGATCAGCTCGCCGCGGCCGACGACCTCGCCCATGAGCGGCCAGCCGTCATCCCCGGCGTGCAACGTTCGCACCCCCATCGGTTCTCTCCCTTCGTCGCGGATTCCTCGACCGGCGTCGACGCGGCATCGCCAAGGGTCCGAGGAACCCGCCCTTGCAACATACCCTCTAGGGGTATAGGTTGGTGTACGCATACCGGGTAGGGGTATCACGCGTTGAAGATGGGAGTTCGGTCATGAGCACGATCACGTACGCCGTCACGGGAATGACCTGCGGGCACTGTGAGCTGTCGGTGCGAGAAGAAGTCAGCGAGGTCGCCGGGGTTCAAGACGTCGAGGTGAGCGCTTCGACGGGCACTCTGATCGTGACTTCCAGCGGTCCCGTCGATGACGCCCAGATCCTGCATGCGGTCGACGAGGCCGGTTATTCGGCGGTGCGTGTCGCATGAACGCTGCGGGACGGTTGGCCGCTTTCGGTGCGGGACTGGCGGTGGCGTTCACGGCTGCGTACGTCACCGCCGCGGCGGTCGACCCCGACACCGCGGTGACGGCCACTCAGCACGTTGGCGCTGAGCCCGCGGTTGATCACAGCGCGCCGATCGAGCAGGCGTTGCCGGTATCTCCTTTGTCCGCTGATCCGCCGGGGTTGTCGCTCGCCCAAGACGGATACGCGCTCAGCGCGGTGCGGGCACCCGGCGCACCCAACGATCGTGGCAGTTTGAGCTTCACCATTGCTGATCCCAGCGGTGCGCCGCTTCTGGACTACGCGACGGTGCACGACAAGCAGCTGCATCTCATCGTCGTCCGTTCTGATGGTGAGCATTTCGCGCACGTACACCCGGTCCTAGATCAGGCAACCGGCATATGGTCGACGCCCTGGGTCTGGAAGTCCGCCGGGACCTACCGGGTGTTCGCGGACTTTCAACCTGCCCAGGCTGGCAGTACCAAACTCACGCTCACCCGCACAGTCGACGTGGCTGGCGAGTTCTCCCCGTCGATGCCGGTGGCCGCACGCATGGTGGACGAAATTGCCGGGTACACCGTGGAACTCGACGGTGCGCTTACCGCGGGCGTCTCGACACAGGTCACAGCGAAGGTCTCCCGTGACGGCGAGCCGGTGAGCACATTGCAGCCCTACCTGGGGGCATACGGTCACCTCGTCGCGCTGCGTGAGGGCGACCTGGCGTACCTGCACGTGCACCCTGAGGGCGCTGAGCCCCAGGGGGACCGCACCGGTGGGCCTGCGGTGTCGTTCGCCGCGACCGCACCCACCGCCGGTCGCTACCTGCTCTACCTCGACTTCAAGGTCGACGACACCGTGCACACCGCCACCTTCGTCGTCGACGCCGCACGCGGCGACACCAATCAGCCCTCACCAGAATCGCCTGGCGACACCGGCCATGCCGGCGGGCACTGACGACCTCCGTCCGCCTAGAAACTGAAAGACAGAGGCAACACATGACGACATCGACACCCGTGTCCGGCCCGAGCATTGAATTACGCATCGGAGGAATGACCTGCGCCTCATGCGCCAACCGCATCGAACGCAAGCTCAACAAGATCGACGGCGTCGCGGCCACGGTCAACTACGCGACCGAGAAGGCCACCGTCACGGTGCCCGACGGATACGATCCCGCGCAGCTGCTCGCCGAGGTGGAAAACGCCGGCTACAGCGCCGCGCTACCCACACCGGAGAAGCCCGCCCCGCCCGGAGAGACAGGCGAGACCGACGACCCCGAAAGGGTGTCCCTGCGCCACCGGCTGACCGGTTCGGTGCTGCTATCGGTGCCGGTCATCGCGATGGCGATGATCCCCACGCTGCAGTTCACCTACTGGCAGTGGGCCTCGCTGGTGCTGGCTGCGCCGGTGATCGTCTGGGCGGCGTGGCCGTTTCACCGCGCAGCCTGGGCCAACCTGCGCCACGCCACGGCAACGATGGACACGCTCATCTCCCTGGGCACCTTGTCGGCCTTCCTATGGTCGCTATACGCGCTGTTCTTCGGGACCGCCGGCACCCCAGGAATGAAGCATCCCTTCGAACTGACACTCGCACCGTCTCACGGCGCCGCCAACATCTACCTCGAAGTCGCCGCTGGCGTAACAACATTCATCCTTGCCGGGCGCTACTTCGAGAAACGGTCCAAACGGCAAGCCGGCGCGGCGTTGCGCGCCCTCCTGGAGATGGGCGCTAAGAAGGTGTCCGTTCTGCGCGACGGCGCGGAAACGAAGATCGCCGTCGAGGACCTGATGGTGGGCGACGAGTTCGTCGTGCGCCCGGGAGAGAAGATCGCCACCGACGGGGTGGTGGCGACGGGGACATCAGCGGTCGATGCCTCGATGCTGACCGGCGAATCGGTCCCCGTGGAGGTCGGCCCAGGGGACACCGTGGTCGGTGCAACCGTCAACGCCGGCGGGCGGCTGGTGGTGCGCGCCACCCGCGTCGGTTCTGACACCCAGCTGGCGCAGATGGCCCAACTGGTGGAGAACGCACAAACCGGCAAAGCCCAGGTCCAGCGTCTGGCCGACCGCATCTCCGGCGTCTTCGTGCCGATCGTCCTCGCGATCGCGGTGATCACACTCGGCGCATGGCTGGGCGCGGGCTTCCCAGTCGCGGCCGCCTTCACGGCCGCGGTGGCGGTCCTGGTAATCGCCTGCCCCTGCGCGCTCGGTTTGGCTACGCCGACGGCACTTCTGGTGGGCACCGGTCGCGGCGCGCAAATGGGCGTGTTGATCAAGGGCCCGGAGGTGCTGGAGTCCACCCGCAAGGTCGACACCGTGGTGCTGGACAAGACCGGCACCGTCACCACCGGCAAGATGACCCTGGTCGACGTCGTTACCGTCCAGGGAACCGAACGCGTGGACCTGCTCCGGCTGGCCGGCGCATTGGAGAACGCCTCAGAGCACCCGATCGCCCAAGCCATCGCCACCGCCGCCGCCGAAGAACTCGGGACGCTACCCACCCCCGAGGATTTCGCCAACGTCGAAGGCAAGGGTGTGCAGGGCGTCGTCGACGGCCACGCCGTCGTCGTGGGGCGCGAATCACTGCTCGCCGACTGGTCCCAACACCTGAGCCCAGAGTTGGTGCAGGCAAAAAGCTCGGCCGAAGCGCAGGGCAAGACGGTGGTCGCCGTCGGCTGGGACGGTCAGGCTCGCGGAGTACTCGTCGTCGCAGACACCGTGAAACCGACGAGCGCTCAGGCGATCTCACAGATGCGGGAACTCGGTCTGACGCCTGTGCTGCTCACCGGGGACAACGAAGCCGTCGCCCGCCAGATCGCCGCCGAGGTCGGCATCGACACCGTGATCGCCGAGGTCATGCCCAAAGACAAAGTCGACGTCATCGCCCGGCTGCAAGCCGAGGGCAAAACGGTGGCGATGGTCGGCGATGGCGTCAACGATGCGCCCGCCCTCGCCCAAGCCGACCTCGGCCTGGCCATGGGTACTGGAACCGATGTCGCGATCGAAGCCTCCGACATCACCCTGGTACGCGGCGACCTGCGCAGCGCCGTCGACGCGATCCGGCTATCCCGCAAAACATTATCGACGATCAAGACGAACCTGTTCTGGGCGTTCGCCTACAACGTCGCCGCCATACCGGTAGCAGCACTGGGCATGCTCAACCCCATGCTCGCCGGCGCGGCCATGGCATTCTCCAGCATCTTCGTCGTAGGCAACAGCCTCCGACTGCGCGGCTTCACATCCACATCCTCGGCCCCCACTCACTAACCCTTACCGCATCAAGGAGAACCCATGTCCGACAAAAAGAACCTGACGTCGAGCTGCTGCTGCAGCGGCTCAACACCAGACCTCGACACGACGATCATCAATCCTGCGGCCACGAACCTCCTCGACCCCGCAACGGACCGGGCAACATGCCCGGTGATGCCCGGCACGCCAGTGGACAAGACGGCCGCCGAAGCCGCGGGCCTGTTCCGCGACTACCGCGGCCGACGGTACTGGTTGTGCTGTAAAGGATGTGGACCGCGGTTCGATCGTGACCCCGACAAGTACGCCAGCGCGGCGTGACTGACATCTCACACACCGGCCGCCGAGAGCCCGGCGGCGGTGCCCACGCTCACCGGAACGAAGGATCTGCCATGACGCACGTCGATGACGCTGATGACTGCCCGGCATCGGGTTCGGTGCACCACGGCTACATCACCGACAAAGACAAGTACCTCAAACGCTTGAAACGCATTGAGGGCCAAGCCCGCGGCATCAGCCGGATGATCGAGGAGGAACGCTATTGCATCGACATCCTCACCCAGGCTGACGCGTTGACCAAAGCCCTGCAGAGCGTCGCGCTGGCCCTGCTCGACGACCATCTACGACACTGCGTTCGAGACGCCGCTGCCGCCGGGGGGCCAGCCGCCGACGCCAAACTCACCGAAGCATCCGAAGCCATCGCCCGACTCGTGCGGTCATGACCCGCACCGGCGGTGCAGCGACGCGGCCGCCTGGGATCGTCGCCGCTGCACACCCTGGCGCGAACAGACACGTGAGACTCCTCAAGGAGAGCGCAACATGACCAGCCACGACGAGCACGCGTTACCGGCATCGCACAACGGCGTTCACGCCAACCACGACGATCACGGCGAGCACCCTGCTCACGACACCAACGTCCGCCACGACCACCATGGCGACCACGGGGGTCACGCCGGCCACGGCGCCGATCATGTTGCCGTGTTCCGGAAGCTGTTCTGGATCAACTTGATCATCGCCATCCCAGTCATCGCGTTCTCGACCATGTTCGCCATGCTGCTCGGCTACGCAGTGCCCGACGTCCCCGGCGGCCGCTGGATCGCACCACTGCTGGGCACGGTCATGTACGTCGTTGGCGGTCGCCCCTTCCTCACCGGCGCCGTCAGCGAAATCCGTTCCCGCAAACCGGGAATGATGCTGCTCATCGGTCTGGCCATCACCGTCGCATTCTTCGCCTCCTGGGGCGCGAGCCTGGGTGTGCTCCACCACGAACTGGAGTTCTGGTGGGAACTGGCGCTGCTGATCGTCATCATGCTGCTCGGCCACTGGGTCGAGATGCGCTCCCTGGCGCAGACCACCTCCGCACTGGATTCCCTGGCCGCCCTGCTTCCCGACGAGGCCGAGAAGGTCGACGGCGAGCGCATCGTCACCGTCTCACCCGCCGACCTGCGGGTGGGGGATCTGGTGGTTGTGCGACCCGGTGGCAGCGTCCCCGCCGACGGCAAGATCGTCGACGGACGCGCGGACATGGACGAGTCGATGGTGACCGGTGAATCGCGGCCGGTGGCCCGCGGCGTCGGAGATGCGGTGACGGCCGGAACCGTGGCCACCGATTCCGGGTTGCGGGTCGAAATTACCGCCACCGGCGATGACACCGCCCTGGCGGGAATCCAGCGCCTGGTCACCGAAGCGCAGAACTCGTCCTCGCGAGCCCAGCGCCTCGCCGACCGAGCGGCGGGCTGGCTGTTCTGGTTCGCCTTGGGGACGGCCGCCATCACCGCCGTGGCGTGGTCGATTGTCGGAGACCCTGATGCCTCCGTTGTCCGGGCGATCACCGTGCTCGTCATCGCTTGCCCGCATGCGTTGGGATTGGCGATACCACTGGTGGTGTCGATCGCGACCGAGCGCGCCGCGCGGGGCGGCGTTCTGATCAAGGATCGCCTCGCCCTCGAAGGCATGCGCACCGTTAACGCCGTGCTCTTCGACAAAACGGGCACCCTGACCAAGGGTGAACCGACCGTGACCGCGATCGAGGCCAGCGGCGACCTCGACGACAACACCGTGCTCGCCTTGGCCGCTGCCGCCGAGGCCGACAGTGAACACCCCCTCGCGCGGGCAATCGTGAAAGCCGCCGAGGAGCGCGCACTCACTGTGCCGCGCGCCAGTGGCTTCTCATCTTCCCCGGCGGTGGGTGTGACCGCGACGGTGGAGGGCCACGAGATCCGGGTGGGCGGCCCGCGCCTGCTCGACGAGATCGGCGGACAGGAAGTTCACGCGGCGACCTCGTGGCGCGACGAGGGCGCGATCATCCTGCACGTCGTCCGCGACGGCACTGTGCTCGGCGGCCTCCGCCTGGCCGATGAGATTCGCCCCGAGTCCCGCGAAGCGGTCGATGCCTTGCACAAGCTCGGCGTCGAGGTGGTCATGATTACCGGTGACGCCGAAGCGGTCGCGCAGGCGGTAGGTCACGAACTTGGCATAGATCGGGTGTTCGCCGGAGTACGCCCGGAAGACAAGGCGTCGAAAGTTGCTGCGCTGCAACAGGAGGGCAAGAAGGTCGCCATGGTGGGCGATGGTGTCAACGATGCCCCCGCGTTGGCGCAAGCCGACGTTGGCATCGCGATCGGCGCCGGCACCGACGTGGCCATCGCCTCTGCCGGCGTGATACTGGCCAGTTCGGACCCGCGCTCGGTGTTGTCGGTGATCGAACTGTCGCGTGCCAGCTACCGAAAGATGAAGCAGAACCTGTGGTGGGGGGCGGGCTACAACCTCATCGCAGTGCCCTTGGCTGCCGGTGTGCTCGCACCGATCGGGTTTGTGCTGCCGATGTCAGTCGGCGCGATCTTGATGTCGTTGTCGACGATCGTCGTGGCGCTTAACGCGCAACTGTTGCGCCGCCTCGACCTGAGCCCTGCGGCCAGCACACGCGCAGTCCTGGATCGCTGACACGGCAGGCGGCGCGTTGGCACGCGCGGCCTATCCGGTCCACGGCACTTTCGAGGATCGGTCGGCGGCGGCAGCGACGAGGACATCTGCCTACCGGGCCACATCAGCGCCGAGATCAGCTGTTTACTCACCGTGATCGTGATCGCTGTGGTCGTCATGCAGCGGGACCGCGGCTGGGGCTGGAACATCGGGTGAGGCGGGAACTTCGGTCGGCGTCGGAACTTCGGGTGGTGTGGCCGATTCGCCGGCAGGCTCGTTCACCGGCGCCGGGGTGGCCGGTTCGTGGTTGCTGTCAGGGCTATGGACATGCTCGCCGGTCGTCCCAGGGTCATCGTGCTCCTCGGGCTTAACGTCAGCGCCGTGGTGATCGCTATGCGCATCCTCGGGGGTCGCCCCGTGGTGACCACCGTCTGCGCTCGCTGGCCCATGATGGCCGTGCTGCAGACCTGAAGCAACACCCACCGTGGACGCCAGCGCCACGACACCGACTGCGCCCATGAGCACTACTGCGCTGCCGAACAACGGTACCGGCTCTCCTTGCAGGCCGCGGTACCACACCCAGCTGGCGCCCATCACGACGTAAATTTGAAGCAACAGTGCGCACAGGTCCGCGGCTTGGATCAGTTCCGCTTCCCCGGCGTGGGGGCCGAACGGGGCTCCCGCGGTCCTGGACATGGCCCACAGCGCAATGGCTCCAAGGTTGAGCATGGTGCCGGCAGCAAGCACAGGAGTCGTGGTTCGTGTGAGAACCAGCCGCGCCCACAGCAGTTGGGAGAGGGCGATCGATGTGAAAAACACGCCAGCGGGCATCCACTCCTGCCAGTGGGTGGGTACGACGGCGAAGTGGATAACCGAAGCGCCCAGCGAAGCGAGCGCGGCTAGCCGAGCCGCCAACCGGCTGTCGGTTTTCTTCGCTGTCTTTGGCGCCACCGAATTAGGATGACAGCGCCATCCGCGACAGCGGTTGCATGACATCACATCTCAACCCGACCGAGATTCATTCGTCATCAACTACGGTCCTTCTACGTAGATGAGGTCGATGTCAGCTTCTGAGGGGACTGCCCCGGGGCAGTCCCCTTTTCGCTCATCGTTGTTTATCGATCGGGCGTTTTCCAGCGAGGCGTTATCGGCGAAAGCCCGAAGATCTATCTCAGGGTCGTGCACGGTGCATCATGCCGAGCCAGTGTCTCGTATCTGCCCCATGCGGCGTGTCGACTACGTTCATCGCTTGCGCCAGTCACCGTCACTTCTCAAGGTTTGAGCCGTCGGCGCTCTCGATGGGGAAAACGATCACTTCAATACCTCTGGCACGAAGGTCGTCGACCGTCCTAACCAGGGTGACCTGGCTGAAGCTGAACAATGATTCGGGATCGAATTGCTCACCCGCAGCCTTTGCGATGGCGAACACTACCGCCGAGGGCTTTTCTCTAAGCAAATCCGTGTTGCCGCCCTGCTTTTGGATGAGCTCGCGAAACTTCTCCCGCGCCTCGTTGTCATGAGTGAGCGAGTGGGCTGAGTTATGGCCCTGCGCAAATAGGTGGCTCAGCGGCGCCGAGGCATCGGACTTCTTCACGTGCACCAGTGCACCGTCGGGGGCGAGGATGTCGCAAGTTTCGAATCCCCGCCGGTTCTGGGTGGTCCTGATTAGTCGACGGTCTAGGACAACTCCGCCAATTTGTCGCGCCGCCTCCTTGTTGTAATCTTCCTCATCGACCTTCTTGCCGTTCTCAATCTGCCAAGCTGGAAGGGTCAATCCCCAAGTAGTGCTGAATATTTCGCGTACCCGGTCCTGCAGTTGCGAAGCGTACTTGTCGTCCATGAGGTACCACATACCGTCGTGTAGAAAGTATCGACGGCCATCCAAGAGGGTCTCGTACGCTACCCACTTGCGGACTGCAATGTCAGAGCTGATCGGGTTTTGGGCCGCGGGGTCACTGAATAGCTGGATCCGTTGGCGTGTAAGCGATCCCAAGGGATCGGCCGGGTCGACCGCCTGACGAATGGTCTCAATTGTGGGCACGCCGTCCTGCGGGGCCTTTGGGCCTCGGCGACCTTTCAATTTGTATGCTTCGGGTGTTCCATTTTCGTTGATGGCTTCATGTGGCCACGCCACGCTGACCTTGGTGTCGGCACTGTCGAGCAAAGCTATCGCCAGCAGACCGTCGAGTCTGATCGCTTCGGGGCTGTCCTTCTTGAAAGCGACGAGTTGCTCGAGAATCTGAAGTTCCTGAAGCGGAGGTTTTCGAAGAGTTTCCTCGAGCGCGGATAGATCGGCTAGAAAGCTCTCAGGCGTATGGGCCAGCGGCAGGTTTAGCGCGTCGGCACCGCGCAGGGTGAACGTCTTGCCGACGGTGAGACCTGTGATTTCGGCGGTAGCTACTATCCGTGTCACGAGCTCCCCGAAATCCCCAAGTCCGAAGCCACTCAGCTGCGATCCGGACGGGATTGACGATCGGTCCACTTTTGCGCGACTGTCCATAGTCTTACTAGTAAGTGAGTTCAAGCTGTCCGGGTGGGCAACCCGGATTGCAATCCGCTGGCCAAAACCGGGATCAACGCGTGCTTGCTCGAGAAGATGGAACCCCATCCCGTAGGTGACTGCCCACGCCGTGGCGCCCTCGCCTCTAATGACAAGCACTGCGGCCGCGTTCTGGTTGGCGGCATCGAATGGAACATTGATCAGGGATCCGAGTCGATCTGCCCAACGGGCGCGATCGGTCTTCATATGTCCATGAACCAACAGGGCTGCACGATCGCCGACCGTGCAGTCCACTTCTGTGAACTTGGCATCATCGTCGAGGTATTTATCGCGTATCGCGTCCTTGAGTTTGGGAACCGCAGTCAGCCGGTACAAGGTAGTTGACGTCGCTGATGCCTTGCCAGCCACGGAGGTTCCTTTCTGGTTAAGACGCACGGCGAGCCTGACCGAGGGTGGCGGCGCCGCGGATCTTGATGTTCGAAGATCGAGCAATTTGCAAAGTTGCCAATTAAACAGCGGTCTACCAGATCTGCTCGTCCAACTGAGTGCGCATCGCCGACAGCGCGTTGGTGAATTCGTCGTTCAGGTCAGCCCCTACACCGCTCGAGCAAAGATCCATCCTTGATCGCCTGGCAGTGCACATAGTCCGAAGCCGCAACTGGACTCGAAGCTGCACACTCGTGCGTTTACCGCAACTTCAATCCAGGACGGAAATGCCATTGACCGGAACTTTATGGAAACTAATGGCGACGCAGGGGTCAGTGGCGCAGCATTTCTAGTCGGCACCAAAAGAAGCGACAATAGTTGTGCTTTTCACCACGTTGACCTAATAAACGGGCGAGCTGTCGCGGGCGGCCATGGCGCATCGCGACTGCCGGCCCGGGCCGCTGTTCGGACGAGCGCTGAACACCCGAAGTCGTTAGTCGAGTGCTGCTGACGCGCAGATTGAGCTCTGTCGCTCGTGTGCCCGACTGCAGCTCAGCTAATGAGTTTGCGCTTGGCGATTTCGAACTCTTCGGAGGTCAACACTCCTGTGTCTCGCAAAGCTGCGAGTTTGGCGAGCTCGTCCACCCACGATGTGGTGGGCGTAGCGGTGGAACTGGCGCCGGGCGTCGATTGATGGACGTTGGTCCCAAATCTCGGGTGGGCGCGCAGCACCTGTTCAATCTTGGCGGCGGTCCCGTGGTTTACCGCGACCTCTGCGAGGGTCGTTCCTGAGCCCTGCACGACAAACACCTGTTGCAGCGCTGACGCGTCGAGTCGCTTCTTGTCGTCGCGTGTCACTTTGCGGACTGAGAAACCGGTGATGTCTGCGACTGTCACCCGGAAGGCCGGGATCAATTTTCCGGTCTGGCGGTACTCGACGCTATCGCCGTAGTCGATCACGCTTCCATTGCCGAACCCGAGCCCGATCGAGTTGCCCACTTCTCGCGCCACGCTGTCCCCATCCTAAGTCAATAGCCGGCAATGATATCGACGACCCATGACAGGGAAGTGCAGATTGCTCACCCTCTGGCGGGCCGCGCCCGTGATGATCGGCCTCAGTGGCTTTGTGCCATCGATCAACGCGGGAGGCGCGGCCCAGACGGCTACGGCAAACATTCGGAAACTGGCGGGCTGATAACAGAGATTCCGCTCCGATTTGTAACTTCGGTCCAGCTCCGGGCACCGCGTCTGGTCCTAGGGAAACCTGCACAGTGTCCCAAGAGTGTCCCAAGAGTGTCCCAAGACGTGTTCAAACAGCCCGGACGCGGCGAGACGCTTGAGACGCCAAATGGCCTCTGAACTGCACAGATGAGACGCGCTGAGACACGACGAGACGGCATTGAGCTCCCTGGGGGTCAAGTGGTCGCAGGTTCAAATCCTGTCAGCCCGACGTTGTGAAACCCGCTCTGGCCGATGCCGGAGCGGGTTTCTGCATGTGTGGCGTGGATTCGCTTTCATTGCGACCTTAGTTCTCGTCACCAACTATAGTTGCGGTTGTCCCACTATAGTTGGCGAACTCCAGGAGTCGACGATGCAGTTGAACAAGCCGTTCGGCACTGTGACCCCGACGTTGGACGGCGACGTCTTGGGTGTGCTTGCCAGCGCTGACGGCAGTTTCACCATTGCCCAGGTTCAGCGCGTTCTCGCGACAGCGTCCGGCGAAGGAATCCGTAAAGTTCTCAACCGCCTCTCCATGCAGGGCGTGGTGTTACGTGATCAGGCGGGCCGGACGAATGTCTATCGACTCAATACCGAACATGTTGCAGCACAGCCAATTATCGCGCTCTCACGATTGAACTCCGCCTTCTTGGAACGTCTCGAGGCTCACCTGCACGGTTGGGTTGACGACGTGAAGTACGCCGCGGTGTTCGGGTCCGCTGCGACCGGGCGTATGACCCTGGACAGCGACATCGACCTCCTCCTGGTGCGCGCATCCCCCGTCGGTCCCGACGGTCACGACGGCGACCCGGATCGCTGGGATCAGCGGCTGGCGGAGCTCGCCCGGCTTGTCACTGCGTGGACCGGTAACGACGCACGGATCGTCGAGTACACCGAAGCCGACCTCGCCCTAGCGGCCGCCGGCGATGAACCCCTGCTACGTGACGTGGCCCGGCACGGCCTGACCGTCAACGGGGCACGCACCTGGTTCACCGCGCAGTTGCGGCCCCCGGCTGGGAAGAGAGCCTGATGGCGGGACAGCGTGACTGCGACGCTGTTGTCACCTCTGGCCGCATGTCCAAGGCGAATGAGTTCCTGGCGGCGGCTGATCTCGTGGGCGAGGAACTGCCCAACGCGGCCGGTGATCTGTACGTCGACGCCGGCATCGCCGCCTCGGATGTGATCTGCTGTGTCCGCCTCGGGGTGCACTCGAACACGGGCAATCACAACGAAGCGGTCGCTCTGCTGAAGCAGGCAGCAGGCGGTTCGGAACGGCATCTGAACACACTCTTGAATCTGAAGAACAAGGCTGCCTATACGCACCAGGACCTGACTTCGGCTGAGTTGAGGAGGATGAGCCGTGCGGCGGAACATCTGGTGGAGTTGGCACGGCGAGCGGTGGCTTCGGGACGCTGACGACCCGGCACTCAGGCGCCGGTCAGAGCCGAAAAGCTATAGACGAACGTGTCCCGGCTGGCGGTCCCGAGTTTCACATACGCAGTTCCGTTCGGTTCGAACTCCGATAGGAAGCTCTGCGACGTATCGGATCTGCCTGCTGCTTCCAGAACCTTCTGCGCGCCCGTGGGTGTCAGCGCGTACACGCTCGCCGTGGGGCCGACGTCGTTGTTGATGACGTAGGCGGTGCCGTCGGGGGCGAACGTCAACAATTGCTGCCTACCGGATTCGGTGAAGACATACGTCAGGCTGTTGAACTCGCTGAGCGGAATGACGGTGGCCCCTGCCGAATCGAAGCCGAGAATGCTCCACGCGCTGCCAGTTCCGGACACCCGCAGATAGCCGGTGCCGTCCGGGCCGAACTCGATGTACCCGGCAGATCCGGGCACTTCGGCCGTCACCGTGTCGGTTGCGAGCGCGAGGACCTGATACGCCGAGAACAATCCGTCGGGCCCGGTGTAGCGCAGCAACTGGTACGGCGCACCGTCGGGTCCGAACACCACAGGGCTCCCGGCCGCACCCGACGGCAGGTCGACCGTTCGCGCGAGCGTGCCGTCGGTGTTCAGGACCGCCACGTGCTCCGTTCCGCCCGCGATGTAGTTGACGTATCCCACAGTCGCGGTCGCGGGCGACACCGTGTTCTCGCGGCCCGGAGAGCTCGCTTGTGCCGGGGGTCCGGGCGCCGTGACGATTGAGACGGTGCCGTCGGGAGCGACGATCGCGACCGGGGTCGTCGTCGACGACACCGGAACCGCAAGCGGCGCAATGACTGTGCCGTCCGCCGCGATCTGCATGAGGAAACTGGCGATGCGGCCGTCGATCACGTCTGACGTGTCCACTGTGGTGGCGGTGATCTTCGAGATGAGAGTCGTCCCGGTACCGTCGTCGCTCGAACCGGGATAGCTGTACGTCTCGAGGTAGACGCCGTCGGGCGTGACCACTGTCTGCCCGGGGAGACCGTCGAGAGTGCGCAGGGTGCTCGACGTCCCGCTCACGGTGTAGAGGCGAGTCGTCTTGCTGCCGAACAGCCCCGCGACCCCGGCGGTGACGTAAACCGTGCCGTCGTCACCCACGATCGGGTCGCTGGGTGCCGAGCCGTAGGGGAGCGGGATGGTTCTCGTCGCCCCGGTCGCCGTGAAGACCCGCAACGCCGAGAACCCGCCCTGGGTGGACACCAGGTACGCGCTGCCGTCGGGCCTGAGCTCGACAGCCGTGTCGTAGGGCAGGCTTCGGGCACCACCGGTCGGGGCGATCCTCACCAATCGGTAAGGACGGGTCGCTCCCGGCAGGCCAAAAGTCGGCACATCGGTGCTGATGTACAGCGCACCATCTGCTCCGACGCGGATCCTCTGATCCGGCGCACCTGTGATCCTCGCGATCGTGGTGACGGCACCCGAGCTGTCGACCGCTGAGACGGTCGAGCGGCTGCCGCGCTGGTTTTGGGTGATCACGACCACCGTCCCGTCAGGGCGCGCCGCACTGTAGAAGGGGTATCCGGCGAGGTCGCGGCTGGTCGCGACCACCTGCGCATCGCCGTCGAGCACGTAGACGTGAGTCGTCGCCTTGCCGGGCGCGGTCACCTCACGGGTCACCTGGTACGCGATGCCGTCGGCGGTGACGACCGGGGCCTCGAAGGCCTCCCCGGGAAGCTCGCTGGACCCGACAGCAGCTTCGACTCCGGAGACGTCGTCGGCCTCGCGTCGCGCGGAGCCCACCATCGTCCACAGCAGCGACGACGAGGCCGGTGCCTCGGGAGTGTTGCTGGGCTTCGGCCTCGGCGAGAACAGCGACCTCGTTGCGGTGGGGCCCTTCGTCCGCGGTGCGGGCTCAGCCGGATCGGGATCCTGCTCGGCGGCAGTGTCTTTCACGCCAGCGCGGTCGGTGGATCGCTTGCTCTGGTGTGCGCGGGCGCGCCAGGGCCTATCGGCTACCTTCCCGCCCCGGTCGGCCCGGGCATCGGCCCGATGCGACGTTGCCGTCGATGCGGTCGCTCCGTCCGGTTCGGCCTGCGCCGTCCCGGCGAATCCGACGATCGCCGAACCGATTCCCAACGCAACGGCCAGTGCACCCACCCGACCGATGTGGTTTGCTCGCCCCATCGCACAACCTCCCGTGGCCCCTCTCAGCAAACCACGCTGGGAGCCAGCTGTGAAGGGAATTGGGTGAAGATCTCTAGATGGCGCAGCAGTCGCAGCCTGAGTCGTTCGGCTCGGGCGGGTTGACGACGGGCGACGCGCAGCAGGTGTCGCCCTTCCACGCAGTGATTCCTTCGCGCACGGCGATGGCGGCGATGACGAGACCGGCGATCGGATCGGCCCAGAAGAACCCGAACAGGCTGTTGAGCACCAGGCCGACGAGGAGCACCGCCGACAGGTAGGTGCACAGCAGCGTCTGCTTCGAATCGGCCACGGCAGAGAGCGATCCGAGTTCGCGACCGGCGCGCCGCTGGGCGTAGGACAGCATCGGCATGGTGATCAGGCTCAGTGCCGCCAACCCGATACCGACAGTGGAGTGTTCAGCCTCGCCCCCTCCGAGCACGGCGCGGATCGCATCCACCGCCACGTAGAGGGCGAGCCCGAAGAACGAGAACGCGATGACACGCAGTGCGACCTTTTCGCGCGACTCGGGATCCCGTCCTGAGAACTGCCAGGCGACCGCCGCCGCCGACGACACCTCGATCACCGAGTCGAGGCCGAAGCCGAGCAGCGCGGTGGAGGACACCCGCACCCCTTCCGTGAGCGCCACAACCGCTTCGATCACGTTGTAGGAGATCGTCAGAGCGACGAACAGCCGGATGCGACGGGCCAGCAACGTGCGCCGGTCATCGGTGAGCACCTCGGAAGCCATCAGCTGCACCCGCAGACCGTGCCGTCGGGGGCGACGCACCGGCAGTCGGGATCCACGGCCAATACAAGGCCCATCAAGTCGTCGAGTGCATGGCCAATACGCTTGTCGGCCAACTCGTATCGCGTACGACGGCCCTCCGGCGCGGCGACGACCAGACCGCACCCACGCAAGCATCCGAGGTGATTCGACAGCATCTGGCGAGATACGCCGAGACGGTCGGCCAGCTCGGCGGGGTACGCGGGACCGGCGGCGAGACTCAGCAGAATGCGTGTTCGCGTGACATCGGAGAGGGCGTGACCGAAGCGGGCCAGTGCATCGGTGTGGACGGCAGTCGGCATCGATTGATAGTACAGATAATCGTGTATTCACAAAACCATGTATCCAGCCGCGCCGCGTCACTGCCTCCCATCAGTAACCTCGTGTCATGCCGCGCACACTCACCGACGACGAGATCAAAGCCTTTGTCGACAGCCGTCCCGGCTGGGCGACCCTGACGACCATCGACGCGGACGGGTTCCCCCACAGTGTTCCGCTGGGCTACTTCCGCATCGGCGACGACATCGTCATGGGCGTGCGCGACCGCACGCACAAGATCGCCAACATCGAAGCCAACCCGAAGGTGAGCGTGATGCTCGAGGACGGCTCCACGATGTCCGACATCCGGGGCGTCATGTTCCAGGGCAATGCCCGCGTGGTCCGCGACAGCGAGGAAGCCGTCGAGCTGGCGCGGCACGGGGCCCGCAGGCGCGGCGTGCCGGAGGACGAGTTGCCCACCGAGCCGCGGCCCGGTGCCGCCTACATCTACGTCACCCCGGTGCGCACCCGATCCTGGCAGTACGGCGATTGATCAGCCCGCCGGTACGACGTCGCTTCCCGACCCCTTGACCGCCGCCTTGGCACGCTTCTCCGCCCGCACCGTTCGCGTGCCGCGGACATAGCCGGTCGCCGAGATCGACGCCGCCAACAGCGCGTCCTCACCCTTGACGAACGGGTGGAACCCGACACCGGCGCCGCCGCGGCCCTTGACCGGAATATCGGCGACTTCGGTCACCTTCCAACTCTTTTCGGCCAGCGACAGGATCGCCTCACCATTGGCGCACGACACCGGCAACGCCGCCACCACTTCGTCGCCCTCGCCGGCGAGCTTGACCCCGGCGACGCCGTTGCCTGCGGCGCCCTGCGGGTTCACCGCTGCCGGGTCGATCCGCAGGACCTTTCCGCGGCGCGTCACCAGTGCCAGGTGATAGCCCTGCGGCAACACCCCCGAACGCACCAGCCCGGTGATGTCCGGCGCCACCGGGATGTCGCGGATCTTGAACGGCAGTCCGTTGCCATTGGTGAACTTCACCCGGCCGTCGCTCCACACCGCCCAGCCGAGGCCGGAGGTGAGCAGCTCGCCGTGGCTGTCGGAGAACACGCCGCGATCGTCGAGGCGCCACGCGGTGTTGACCTTCCGTTCGCGCGGACCGTCGTCGTCGCCGGCCGCCGTGACGGGGGTCGCCTCGGTGTCGAGCACCGTGCGGCGATCGAACTCCGGCCCCTTGAACAGCTTCGACGTCTCGACGAGCTCCTGGTCGATCACCGTGCGCCGGGCATCCGGGTTCGACACCAGCTCGGTCAGCTCGGCGAACTCGGCGTCGAGCTTCTCGGCCTCGGCACGCAACTCGATGACGTCGAGTTTGGTCAGCCGCCGAAGTTGCAGTGCCAGAACATAATCGGCCTGCACGGCGTCGATCCCGAAGCGCTCCTGCAGCCCCTGACGTGCCTCGTCCACGGTGTCGGAGCCTCGGATGACCGCGACTGCCGCGTCGATGTCCAGGTGGATGGTCATCAGACCGGCGACCAGGTGCCGACGCGCAGTGACCTTCTCCAGCCGGTACTCGCTGCGGTGCAGCACCACTGAATCGCGCAGCGTCAGGAACGCCTTGATCAGTTCCCGCACCGACCACCAC
This sequence comes from Mycolicibacterium sp. 018/SC-01/001, assembly GCF_007096635.1. Classification (GTDB taxonomy): domain Bacteria; phylum Actinomycetota; class Actinomycetes; order Mycobacteriales; family Mycobacteriaceae; genus Mycobacterium. Next base: position 16,630 of record NZ_VKAA01000021.1, on the reverse strand, counting down.
CGCGGCACCCGGTTCTCGTCGAGAGCCACCAGACTGGCGGCGAACGTCGACTCCAGCGGCGTCAGTGCCAGCAGCTGCGTGCGGATGTCCTCGGCGCTGTGGCCGCGTTTGGCGGTGACCACGATGCGCAACCCGTTGCGGCGATCGGTGAGGTCCGACATGTCGGCCACCCCGGACATCTCACCGGACTCGACGAGCGCCCGAATACGTTCCTGCACAGTGTTGCTCGCGACGCCGGGCGGCAGCTCGGTGATGACACAGTTCTTGCCGTCGACGTGGATCGTCCCCCGCACCGTGAACGCACCCCGGCCCGTGGTGATGTACTCCCGCAGCCCGGCGGTGCCGACGACGGAGGAGCCGCATCCCCAGTCGGGGCCAGGAATGAGCTTGCACAATCTGTCGTCGGTCATGTTCGGCGTCTTGAGCAGCGCCCGGCAGGCAGCCATCACCTCGCGCGGATTGTGGGCGGGCACCTTGGTCGCCCATCCCTCGGCGATGCCGACGGCGCCGTTGCACAGCAGCACCGGCCACTGCGCCGGCAGCATCGTCGGCTCCGTCCATTCGCCGTCGAACGTCGGCACCATCGGCACCGCGTGGTCGTCGAGTTCGGCGGTCAGCGCCGCACCGGGAGGCGACAGGCGCATCTCGGTGTACCGGTCGGCCGCCGGGATGTCGCCCTGGATACGGGGGAAGGCTCCCTGCCCGTCGATGACCTTGACGCGCTGGAACTCTGCGGCCATCAGCGCCGCCGCACCGTACATCGAGGCGCCACCGTGGGGGTGCAGGTTGCCGGTGACCGCCGAGCACACCTTCGACGACTTCTGCGGCTTGTTACCGGGCAGCAGCCGCGAGTCGTGCATCTGATAGAGCAGGCGCCGCTGCCCGGGTTTGAGCCCGTCGAACGCCGACGGGATCGCGCGGTCGCTGACGCTGTAGAGCGCGAAGGTCAGCTGGTAGTGATTCCAGTAGTCGTCGGCGCTCTGATCGAGCACCAGGTCCGGATTCTGCTCGGGGATGTCCAGAGTGGCAGACACGTCAAACTCCTAGTCGAGGTCCAGCGCGGAGGTGTCGACGCGGGCGGCGATCTCGGCCATCCAGGTCCGACGCCCCTCCGGCGGGCCACCGAACAGCGTGTGGTGCAGCTTCGCCTCGCCGTCGTCGGGGTGGACACGAATCACCGTGCGCCGCTGCGGATCCAGCACGGTGTTCCAGAAGTCGTCGGCATCCATCTCACCGAGGCCCTTGTTGCGCTGCACCTCCACCCGCTTCTTCGAGGTCGCTTTCAGCCGCGCCACCGCCGCGTCGCGCTCGGATTCGTCCTGGCAATAGATCCGCTCGTCACCGTTCTTGACGACGAACAGCGGCGGTAACGTCACATAGACCATGCCGGCTTCGACGAGGGGGCGGTAGAAGTCCAGGAACATCGAGATCAGGCTCGAGTTGATGTTCCCGCCGTCGGGATCGGCGTCGGAGGCGAACAGGATCCGGTCGTACCGGCACTGCTCGGGATCGCAGGCCTCGCGCACGCCGCAGCCGAGAATCCGCTCGATCGAATCGAATTCGTCCTTGGCGCGGGCCTTGCTCAGAGCGAAGCCGTAGACATTGGGCGGCTTGCCTTTCAGCGGAAACGCCGCCTGGAAGGTCGCATCGCGCGCGGCTTTGATGGTCCCCAGCGCCGAGTCGCCCTCACAGAGGAACAGTTCGGCCCCCGATCCGCGGCCGGTCTCGCGGCTGGGCAGCAGTTTGGGCGGCAGAGACAGATTGGTGCCCAGCCCCTTGGCTTTCGAGGCCGCCCGCGAACGCGCTTTGGCGCCCTCGGCGCTGCGCCGGGCCCGCGCGAACTCCAGCGCCAGCTTGGTCCACAGCGACACAGCGTCACCGTTGGCGGGGTTGGCCGCCCAGATCGTCACGCTGCGAGCGACATCCGGTGCCATCGCCACATTCAGCGACCGCGACGAGACCGCCGTCTTGGCCTGCGAATCCCACGACACGTCGGGGGCACGGGTGTCCACGGCCAGGGCGGTGACCGCCGCGAAATCCTGTGCCTCAGGGCCTTCTTCGCCCTTGGCGAGACCCAGATCGCGGATGCGCGACGCCCGGTCGGCCAGTGCTTCCGAGAGGCCCTTCATCGCCGCGGTCAGGTGCGATCCGCCACCGGGTGTGCGCACCGTGTTGCAGAACGCGGCCACGGTTGCCGGCTCTGCGGGTCCGGCCGTCAGCGACCAGCGAAACGGTGTCGGTCCACGTCCGGTGGTGTACTCACCGCGGCCCTCCACGACTGCGCGCACCACGGGAGCCGGGTTACCGGCCGAGGTGCACATGAGGTCGAGCAGCGTGTCGGTGCCCCAGGGACCGCCGAAGGGTTCGAGCAGCGCAGGCGGCACCTCGTCACCGGGCCAGCCCTCGTCGACGACGGACAGATGCACGCCCGGGGACATCCGCGCTGCCGCGTGGGCCCGCAGCAGCACCTCGCCGATGTCCATCGTGGAATCGGGTACGACGGCCGGATCGAACAGGATGCGCACTTCCGTGCCGTGCGCGTTGGGCTTCCGGTTGCCGACGCCCTGCAGTTTCTGGGTGTCGGCGCGGGTGAACGGCGCGTGAGGATCGAAGTCCTGCCCCTCGAACACACCCGGATAGCCACCGCCGAAGCTCTGCAGATAGGTCTTGCCGCCGCGGCGCACCGTGACGTCGGTACGGGCGGAGATGAAAACCGCTGCTGCAGCACCGATTCCGTTGAGGCCGGCGCCGGTGCTGGTGGCGTCGGCGTGCGCGGAGAACTTTCCACCGGCACGGGCGGTACCCAGGGTCTTGACGATGCCGTTCTTGCAGGTGGCCGGGTCGGTGTCGACCGGCAATCCCCGGCCGTCATCGGCAACGCTGACCGAGCCGTCGGTGTGCAGGGTGATCATGACGGTCGACCCGCCGTGGCTGGGATCGGCCACTTCTTCCACCGCGTTGTCGATCAGCTCACGCAATGCGGTGTTCAGGATGTCCAGACCGAGGTTGACCGCCGGCCGCAGGCGGGTGTGCTGGACATCGTCGAGCTCGGTGATGTCAGCGGCGGTGTAACTCACGTCTCGTCCTTTCCATCGGGAGGTCGCCAATCGGTGGAATGGTAGACGCCGGATCCGACTTCCTCTCGCATCTGCGGCTCAGCCACGCCTACGACATGCGCTGATCAGAGGATCTCGATGCTCCCGGTCAGCCGTCGTTGCGCCTGTATGAACACTGCGATAAATCAATCGTCGCAGCACCGCCTCGTCCCGCGGAGTCCTCTACGCTGGCGTCAATGGCTACCTCTGTGCCGTCCGACGACGAGATGCGCGTCAACTTCCAGGTTCTGCTCAACAACGCCCTCACCCACGGACGTGCGGCAGCGCGTGATTGCGGTCTCGGTCCGGCGACCATCGCGGCCATCAACGCCATCGCCTACGACCATCCCGATGCCGAAGCGGATGCGATCGCCGCGGCCTACGACGCCTTCGGCGCCGAACATGTGGGAGAGGAACCGACCAGCAGGTCGGCGTGACCGGTGGGTCTCGTCGGACCTGTCCAGGATCGGCTTGCGTGACAGCAGGTTTCGCCGCTCGGATCGGAGCGGTGCCCTCGGCGGCCCGTCAGCCGATCGTGGTGTCGCTGTCGATCTTGTCGGTGGCCGCGCTGATCACCTCACCCGCCGCCTGCGGGCCGTCGACGTTGAGCTGGAGGACATACAGTCCATCCGACGCCGGGATCACCACCGTCTTCTGCGCGATGACGCGCGTCTGTCCATCGCGGGTGTAGCTGCCCCCGAGCACGTACGCCGGATAATCCCCGAGGGTGCTCTCGGACCCGGGGTTGCCGGGCTGGTAGTCGGGGAGGTTGTTGAGCTCACCCGGCGCCAGCGCGATGATCTGCTGGGGATCCACGGCACCGGACAGCTTGGACATCAGCGCGATGATGTTGGGCTGATCGTCGCTGAATTCGGGCCCGTTGTAGACGATCGCTCCGTACGCGTAATCCGGTGTCTGCTCCGGCGGCACGACCTCCCAGCCGTCGGGGACCGGCAGGTTGACCGGTGGCGCGCTGGGATCGCCCATCTTGATCCCGGTCTCGGAGATGTTGTTCTGCTTGATGTAGTCCGCGATGGTCGGATTGGGACCCGCTGCCTCGGCCTGCGTCGTCGGCGGCACCGTCGGCGCTGCCTTCCTGCTGGTCGGTAAACTGCTCGACGCGGCGCTGGTGGCGCTGCTCGAACTGCTCGACGACGCTGCCGGCTTCGAATCCGAACCGCATCCGCTCAGGACGATGGCAAGAGCGGCTGCCGTCGCCGCCAGACCGGTCACTGTCGAAGTCCTCATGGTCCACTCCTCGTCGATTCGCCGATGCCCGATCCTGCTGCGGCCACAATGACCGTTGGCAAATTAGAGGCGGGTGATTGGAACTTTGTTGGAACGCTCACCGGCGGCCGGCCGATCGCCGCAATGAGGTCCAATCGAATTCCAACGCCGCCCGTTACGGTCCCGGCCATGATCAAGACTGCCGTCCTCGCCAGCGTGGCGTCGATGCTGGTTGCCTGTGGCGGTCCCGCGAACACCACGGAGTCCAGCTCCTCACAGGCGAGTCCGCCCGCCCCCGAGGTGACGATAGAGGGCGACGCGGGCACGCCCGTCAACAAGCTCGCCGCCGAGGCAATCGGTGACCTCGAAAAGTATTGGGCAAAAGAGTATCCGGAGCTCTACGGCAAGGACTTCCCGCCGATCTCGGGCAAGCTGTGGGCGCTGACTCCCGAATCGCAGGCCGGGCCCGCCTGCGCCTCCGGGTACGACGATGTGGCGGGCAACGCGTTCTTCTGCAAGATCGACGATTCGGTCGCCTGGGATGCTTCCGGGTTGCTGCCCGATCTGCAGAAGAAGTACGGCGATTTCGTCATCCCCATCGTCCTGGCCCACGAGTTCGGGCATGCCGTGCAGCAACGCTCGGGGTTCTTCGACCAGAACACCCTCACCGTGAGCTCCGAGCTGCAGGCGGACTGCTTCGCGGGAGCCTGGGCCCGCCACGCTCAGGACGAGAAGATCTTCGACGTCGACAGCAACGCGCTGGACACGGCCCTGGCCGGCATTCTCGACCTGCGCGACACCCCTGGCACGGAAGCCACGGATGCGTCCGCCCACGGCAGCGGCTTCGACCGGGTCAGCGCTTTCCAGGACGGCTACGACAGCGGTCCTTCCCAGTGCACGGGCTACCGCGACGGCCAGCCCGGCGTGCTGGAGCTGCCCTTCACCGACGCCGAGGATGCGGCCAACGAAGGCAACGCACCCTACGACTCGATCGTCAACGGCGTCCCGTACGACCTCGAGGACTACTGGACGCAGGTCTACCCCGAGCTGACCGGCGGCACCCCGTGGACCCCGCTCAAAGGCATCGCGCCGTTCGGGCCGTCAGACGCACCCGACTGCGGCGGGCAGTCCACCTCCGGCTACGTGTTGTTCTACTGCGTGCCCGAAGACTACGTGGGATGGGACAACGTGCACGCGATGCCCGAAATCTACGACAGCGGTGGGGATTACGCGGTCGCGACACTGCTGGCCACCCAGTTCGGACTGGCCGCACTCTCGCGGCTGGGCGACCAATCCGACGAGTTGACCTCGACGGCGCGCGGTGACTGCCTCGCCGGTGCCTACACCGCGAGCGTGATCCTCTACAACCGGTCGGCGACCAGCAGCTATCACATCTCGCCGGGTGATCTCGACGAGGGCATCAAGGCACTGCTGCTGTTCCGCGGCTCCGGGGACGTCGAGCGCCAGGGGTCCGGGTTCGACCGCACCCGCGCCTTCCGCACCGGCGTGGTCGACGGGGCCAAGGCCTGCCTCGACTACACCGCCTGAGCGCTCAGGGCACGCGGCGGGGTCGATCGGCTACCGGCAGCAATTCGGATCCAACACCGCGCACAAGGCGCCGAGGGCGTCCGGGGCCACGCGGTGGAAGACACTCATGCCGCGCCGGTCGGAGACCACGAACCCGGCGCGGCGCAATTGGGAGAGGTGGTAACTGACCGTCGACTCGGTCAGGTCCAGCGCGGCCGCCAGCGCGCCGCCCGTCTGCTCACCGTCGGTCGCACTGAACAGCATCGACATGATCTTGACGCGCGCGGGATCGGCGAGAGCCTTCAGGCGCAGCGCGACCTGCAACGCGTCGGCGTCGCTCATCGGGCCCGATGCCACCGGCGCGCAACACACCGGGGCCGACACGTCGACGGTGGGCAAGGTCTTGGGCACCCGACCATGATGCCACCAGTTTGACATTCATCAAAAAGGTGGCAGGGTGTCCGTCGTCAGAACTTCGACATACGTCGTACAGGTACGGAGGTTGCGATGTCCCGCATTCAACTGGCGCTCAACGTCGACGACCTTGGTGTGGCCATCGAGTTCTACTCCCGGTTGTTCAACACCGCCCCGGCCAAGGTGAAACCCGGCTATGCGAACTTCGCCATCTCCGACCCGCCCGTGAAGCTCGTCCTCCTCGAGAACCCCGGCCAGGGCGGTTCGATCAATCACCTCGGCGTCGAGGTCGATTCGAGCGAGACCGTCCACGCCGAGATCGCCCGCCTCGCCGGCGACGGCCTGTTCACCGAGGAGGAGATCAACACCACCTGTTGTTTCGCAACGCAGGACAAGGTGTGGGTCACCGGTCCGTCAGGTGAGCGCTGGGAGGTCTACACCGTGCTCGCCGATTCCGACACCTTCGGCGCCCGCTGCTGATGGCAGACCGGGCAGGAATCATCGACCGGCTGTCCTTGCTCGACAGGTTGCTTCCCCTGTGGATCGGCCTCGCGATGATCGCGGGTCTCCTGCTCGGCCGACTGGTACCCGGTATCGATCGTCTGCTCGACGACATCCAGATCGACGGCATCTCCCTGCCGATCGCGACGGGCCTGCTCGTCATGATGTATCCCGTACTGGCCAAGGTGCGCTACGACCGCCTCGGCAGTGTCACCGGTGACCGTCGGCTACTCGTGAGTTCCCTTGTGCTGAACTGGGTCATCGGACCAGCGGTGATGTTCACGCTGGCCTGGGTGTTCCTCGCCGACCTGCCGGACTACCGCACCGGCCTCATCATCGTGGGACTCGCTCGCTGTATCGCGATGGTCATCATCTGGAACGACCTCGCGTGCGGCGACCGGGAGGCCGCAGCCGTGCTGGTGGCCCTGAACTCCGTCTTCCAGGTCGTGATGTTCGCCGCACTGGGCTGGTTCTACCTCACGATCCTGCCGGGCTGGCTCGGTCTGCCGCAGACGAGCATCGATACGTCACCGCTGCAGATCGCGAAGTCCGTGGTCATCTTCCTCGGGATCCCGCTGCTGGCTGGGTATCTGACGCGCCGAGCGGGGGAGCGGGCGAAGGGGCGGGACTGGTACGAGGCAACGTTGCTGCCCACGATCGGGCCGTGGGCGCTGTACGGGCTGCTGTTCACGATCGTCGTCCTGTTCGCGCTGCAGGGTGACCAGATCACCAGCCGGCCGGCCGACGTCGCCCGGATCGCGCTACCCCTGCTGGTGTACTTCGCGATCATGTGGGGCGGTGGGTACCTCGCGGGCGCCGCGATCGGCCTGGGTTACGAGCGCACCACCACGCTGGCGTTCACGGCCGCCGGCAACAACTTCGAGCTCGCGATCGCCGTCGCGATCGCGACCTTCGGCGCGACATCAGGGCAAGCGCTGGCGGGTGTCGTCGGCCCGCTCATCGAGGTGCCCGTGCTCGTCGGGCTCGTCTACGTCTCCTTGAGGCTCCGGCACCGTTTCGCCGGCACCGGAACGACCGTGCCGCCGACATGACCCCCTCGGTGCTGTTCGTCTGCGTGAAGAACGCCGGGAAGTCCCAGATGGCTGCCGCGTTGATGCGTCACCTCGCCGGCGACTCCGTCGACGTGTACTCGGCGGGTACTCGGCCCGGAGACACCGTGAACGCCCTGTCCGCCGCAGCGCTCGACGAGATCGGCATCGACATCGCCGGGGAGCGGCCGAAACCGCTCGACAACACCATGATTCGCGAGGTCGATGTCGTCGTGACGCTGGGTCGGGAAGCCCACGTCGCACCTGTTCCCGGCACGCGGTTCCAGGCGTGGGACACCGTCGAGCCCTCCGAATCCGGCATCGACGGCATCGCGCGCATGCGGCTCATCCGCGATGACATCGCGCGCCGCGTCCGCGCGTTGGCCGACGATCTGGGCGTCTGAGCGGACCGTCCGCTATCGCTGACTCTCGAGGATGGTGACCACCTGCTGCAGCGGGTCCCGGACGGTGGAGACGGCGCCGACATAGGGATGGGACAGCTCGACGACGAGGAAGAGTTGCGCCCCGACGAGCGTGCCGATGATCGCCACCATCGCGTAGTGATTGGCCGGCTTCTCGACACCGTAGATGATCGCGCACCCCAGCAGCAGGCCGCTGGTGACGAAGATGACCGCCCAGAGCGACCAGGGCGGACCGGTGTCGGTGCGTGCCTGCAGCACCCGTTCCGTACGGTTCTTGCTCAGATCGTTGAGATTGCCGAAAGACGTTGACAGCAGGGTTTTCTGCGCATCGGTGCGCGGTGTCACTGCTTCGTAGGCTGCGTAGAGCCGGTCCAGCGCCTGATCCGCCTCGGGGTAGAACCGTCCGGCGTTCGACTCGTCCCACTCCGTCAGCGCGGCCTTCTCGTAGGCCATCAGACTGTCGCGGATACGGTCGCGGTCCGGCTGGTCGAACACGCCGGAATCGCGGGCCAGTTGGGCGCCGGCGGCCCCCTCGGTGCGCACCACCGAGTCGGCATGGCTGATCTGGCCCCACATGGCCGACACGACGAACCCGATGAAGAACGCGAACACGAACCCGACGACGCCGAACGCGAACTTCGTCACGTCGTTGTGTTCCTCGCCGCGCAACCCGGGGAAGCGGCGACGAACCAGTGTCTGCACGGTGAGGGCGAACCCGGCCGTTGCGGCGACGATCAGGATCAGCAACAACCACGGGGGCACATGAGTGACCAACCATTGACTCATCTCGCCCCCTCGTCAGTCCGATCGCCGCTGACTGTAAACCGGTTCGCCTGTCATGAGGGCCGACACGACGCCATTCTCAACGAATTGCCGACGCGATCCGCTGACGGGGGCGTAATTTTGCCGTAACACACGCCACGGGGGTCGGCGAAGGGACGTCTCATGAGCCATGCCAACACCATCGGACGGGTCGGGGCACTGGCCGTGACATTGGGCGTCGGCTGGGCGATCGCCACGGCCGCTCCCGGCGTCGCATACGCCGACGACACGGGCGCCGACACAGCAGCTGCCGCGCCTGGGCCGTCCCAGACCGCCACCGCCGCATCCCGGGGTGCCGAGCGCCGGGCCGCAGCACAGCAGCGCCGCCAAGACGCGCGCGACGCCGCCGCGACGCGGCGCGCCGAGCGCCAGGAAGCGCGGAAAGCCCGCGCCGCCGAGCGCGCCTCCGACACCGACACCGACGGGCCGGACCGCGCCTCGGTGACGATCACCAGTAACTCCCGCGATGCCGAATCGTCGCGTGCCGACGCCCCCGCCGATCCGCCGCCGGCAGCGCCGCTCGCGCTGACCACGTTGCTGACCGCTGCCGCCGGCAAACGTGAGGAACGCACGGCGCAACGCACGACCGCCGTGCCCCAGGTGAGCGCCCTGGCTGCCGACGACACCCCGAACGTGCTGGTGATCGGCATCGACGGGACCAACCTCAGCAAGATCCTGGCCAACCCCGCCAACGCCAACCTGTTCGGCCTCATGCAGGGCGGCACCACGGCGGCATCGACGATCGTCGGGCACACGACGATCTCCAACCCGTCGTGGTCGTCGATCCTGACGGGGGCATGGGGTGAGAACACCGGCGTGATCAACAACGTCTTCACCCCGTGGACCTACTCGACGTGGCCGACGCTGTTCACCCAGCTCGAGCAGTTCAACAGCAGCATCGAGACCACCGCGATCTCCGACTGGGACGTGATCGCCGGCATCGCCGGCACCGGCGGCACCGCCACGGTCGACAACAACATCTACTTCGACCAGGTCGCCGGCGACACCGACTGGTCGAAGACCGACGACCGCGTCGGGGACGCCACCGAGGCCGCGATCCTCGGCGCTGACCCGAACGTGGGCAACTTCGTCTTCAGCTACTTCGTCGGCGTCGACGAGAACGGACACATGCACGGTGGCGACTCACCGGAGTACGCCGCCGCCATCACCAACGTCGACCGCAACATCGGGGAGATCCTCGACGCGATCCAGGCCAGCGGCCAGGACTGGACGATCATCGTCGTCACCGACCACGGTCATCAGCCCCAGAAGGGCATCGGCCACGGCTTCCAATCCCCGCCCGAGACATCGACTTTCGTGATCGCGAACGGGGCCGGTTTCGATTCCGGCGCGATCAACCTGACGTACTCGATCGTCGACGTCACCCCCACCGTGCTCACCCTGTTCGGGGGAACGCCGTCGGCGAGCTCGGACGGAACGTCGCTGACGGATCAGGACGTCAGCAACGTCTACCCGGTGGATGACGACGGCGCCCTGCGCGCCGGACTGCTCGACATCATCGCCAAGTACGGATATCCGGACGCCGCCACCGAGGCCCGGTTGGATCTGCGCACCATCGTCACGTCGGTGCCCTACTTCGTGTTCGGCGCGACCAACCAACTCACCGCGGGTCTGCAGGATCTGGTGGACGCCGGCATCCCACTGGTCAGCCTCGTCGCCAAGATCGCCATCATCCCGGTGCAGCTCGGCGGTGACCTGCTCTATGTCGCAACCAATCTCGCGGCGCAGATCGTCGCCAAGCTCACCGGCGTCGAAGGCGCGCGCATCTTCCCGCTGTGGCCGCCCGCCCCGCCCGCGATCGAACCCCAGCCCGACGAGACCACCACGCTGGTCGACCTGTTCGCGGTGTGCGGAGACGATCCGGCCTCGGCGAGCTTCCTACGGTGCGGTGCACCGAGCATCGCCGTCTAACGCTGCATCGAGTTGATGAAGTAGGTCTCTTTGCCGGTGGGATAGCCGCCCCCGTCGGTGGCGATGTGCACGTGGTCGAAGTGGTTGGCCGTCTCGTTGCCGTAGTCGGCCGTCCAACTCGGCGCGCCGATGCCGGGATAGAGGGCCTGTCGCCAGATCACGTGCAGGACACCCCACCGCTTGGCGTTGGCCAGCGCGTAGCCGGCGATCTGGTTGCCCAGTGCGATGCCCTCGTCGGAGTGGTAGTTCGGGATCATCACGTCGATCGCCAGACCGTTCGGGTGCCACTTCAACGGATCCTGGCGGTACCCGCCGATCGTCGTGATCTCCGGGAACATCGCGCTGATCGCCCGGGCCGCCCAGATCGTCTTGACCTGCAGACCGCCCTCGGGAGCGACGCCGCGCGGCAACGACAGATCGAAGACCCGCGCGTCGATAGGCGCACTGGCGGCCAGCAACTCCGCCTTGTCCGGTGGCGGGGCGGCGGGCGACACCGCGGCTGCGGCAGCCTCGGCAACCGGCGGCGCGATGGCCGGCGCCGCCGATTTCTCGGTGTCCTGCGCGTAGAACATGCCGGCCGACACCACGAGCGACACCGCGACAGCCAGCCACCGACCCCGGCCGTTGGCTAACAATGTCGTGCGCACGAGGTGCACTGTAACGCCGCGAGGCGCCGCCGCGGGCGCGGTTGGCGCACGGCGCGTTTGAAGAAGCGCTACGTTGGGCAGGCTGTTTTTCTGTTTTTGGTGCGGGGGCACGTTCGTGGCCCGGACGGAAGGCGTGCTGATGAGCGAAATCAGGACAGGATCTGCGGAGGCCGGCACCGAGCGAAAGCTGGGCACCAGCCTCAAACCCCGGCACATCACGATGATCTCCATCGCCGGGATCATCGGCGCCGGACTGTTCGTCGGCTCCAAGAACGCGATCGCCGAGGCGGGGCCGGCGGTGATCCTCTCCTACATCATGGCCGGCACGCTGGTGGTGCTGGTCATGCGCATGCTGGGGGAGATGGCCACCGCCAACCCGGACACCGGGTCGTTCTCCGTGTATGCGGACCGGGCTCTGGGCGGCTGGGCGGGCTTCTCGATCGGTTGGCTCTACTGGTGGTTCTGGGTGCTCGTCATCCCTGTCGAGGCGACCGCCGCCGCCGACATCCTGACCAGTCTCATCGGTGGCGCGCAATGGATCTGGGCGCTGGCGGTCACGCTTCTCCTGACCATCACCAACCTCGCCAGCGTCGGCAACTACGGCGAGTTCGAATTCTGGTTCGCGCTGATCAAGGTCGTCGCGATCATCGCGTTCATCTGCGTGGGTGTCGCGGCCATCTTCGGGCTGATCCCGGACTCACAGGTCAGCGGTATCGACAATCTGTGGCAACCCGACGGGTTCATGCCCAACGGATTCGGCGCCGTCGTCGCCGGCATGCTGATCACGATGTTCTCGTTCATGGGCACCGAGATCGTCACGATCGCCGCCGCCGAATCGCCCGATCCCCAGCACGGCATCACCAAAGCGGTACGCACCGTGATCTGGCGTATCTCGCTGTTCTACATCGGCTCGATCTTCATCATCGTCTCGCTGATGCCGTACAACCAGCTGCCCGACGGGTCCTACCAGTCCACCCTGGAGGCCATCGGCATTCCGGGGTCGAGGATCATCATGGACATCGTCATCCTCACCGCGGTGGCGTCCTGCCTGAATTCCGCCCTCTACACCGCCTCGCGAATGTTGTTCTCGCTCAGCGACCGTGGCGACGCGCCGCAGGTGGTCCGTAAGATCGCCGGCAACGGGGCGCCGTGGGTGGCGGTCCTGCTCTCCACCGCGGTCGGATTCCTCGCCGTCATCGGCAATTACCTGCTGCCGGAGAAGATCTTCGGCTACCTGCTGGCCACCAGCGGTGCCGTCGCGCTGTTCGTCTACCTGGTGATCGCGATCAGCCAGTTCGTCCTCGGCCGCAAGATGCGGGCCGACGGCGAGCGCCCGCCGGTCCGGATGTGGCTGTTCCCGTACCTGACCGTCGTGGTGATCGGGCTGATCATCGCGGTGCTGGTGCTGATGGCCTTCGATCCCAAACAGCAGCAGGCGATCGGGCTCTCGGTGATCTCGGCCATCGTCATCGTCGCGCTCGGGGTGTTCGTACACCGGCGCCACGCCGCCGATCACACGGCCGGCACCGGCTGAGCGTCAGGGCCGCTTGGCCACCGTCAGCAGGATCGCCGCGTCCTCGATCGCGAGGACCGAATGCCGCGCGTCCGGAATCAGCAACAGGTCTCCGGCGCGGCCGTCCCATCGATCGTCGCCGACGATCAGGCGCACCGAACCCTTGAGCACGTAGATGGTCGCCTCGCCGGGGTTCTCGTGCTCGCTCATCTGCGATCCCGCCGTCATCCCGACCACGGTCTGGCGCAGAATCCGTTCGTGACCACCGACCACCGTGTCGGCGGCGTTACGGCCGCTGGACGCCGCGCGCTCGAGTTGCTGCCGGGCCAACGCCTCGATCGACACTTTCTGCATGGCTGCCATTCCATGCCCCGCGGCATCGGACCGTCAACCGAGGATGTGACCGGACCGGGGAGCACCCCGGTTCGGTAGGCTTCAACCGCCCCGAAACTGACTTATCTCTGACCGCACCTCAACGCCGGGAGGCCACCACATGAGCGCCGAGCAGCCCACCATCTTCTACACCCTGACCGACGAGGCCCCGCTGCTCGCGACCTACGCCTTCCTGCCCGTGGTCCGCGCGTTCGCGGGTGCCGCCGACATCGACGTCAAGTCCAGCGACATCTCGGTGGCCGCCCGCATCCTCGCCGAGTTCTCCGACCGGCTCACCGAGGACCAGCGAGTACCCGACAACCTCACCGAGCTGGGCGAACTGACGCAGTTCCCCGAGACCAACATCATCAAGCTGCCGAACATCAGCGCGTCGGTGCCGCAGCTGCTGGCCGCCATCAAAGAACTCAAGGGCAAGGGCTACGACCTGCCCGACTACCCGGGCGATCCGAAGAACGACGACGAGAAGAAAATCAAGGAACGCTACGCGAAGATTCTCGGCAGTGCGGTCAACCCTGTTCTGCGCGAAGGGAATTCAGATCGGCGCGCGCCCAAGGCGGTCAAGGAGTACGCCCGAAAGCACCCGCACAGCATGGGGGAGTGGTCGCAGGCCTCGCGCACGCACGTCGCGACGATGAAGGGCGGCGACTTCTACCACGGCGAGAAGTCGATGACGCTGGACAAGGCGCGCAGCGTGCGCATGGAGCTCAAGACCGCGCGCGGCGAGACCGTCGTGCTCAAGCCCGAGGTCACGCTCGACGAGGGCGACGTCATCGACAGCATGTTCATGAGCAAGAAGGCCCTCATCGACTTCTACGAGTCGCAGATCGAGGACGCCTACAAGACCGGCGTGATGTTCTCCCTGCACGTCAAGGCCACGATGATGAAGGTCAGCCACCCCATCGTGTTCGGCCACGCCGTCAAGGTGTTCTACAAGGACGCATTCGCCAAGCACCAGGAACTGTTCGACCAGCTGGGCGTCAACGTCAACAACGGACTGTCCGATCTCTACGACAAGATCGAGGCGCTGCCCGCCAGCCAGCGCGAGGAGATCATCGAAGACCTGCACAAGTGCCACGAGCACCGGCCCGAACTCGCGATGGTCGACTCCGCGAAGGGCATCTCGAACTTCCACTCCCCGAGCGATGTCATCGTCGACGCGTCGATGCCGGCGATGATCCGGCTCGGCGGCAAGATGTACGGCGCCGACGGCCGCACCAAGGACACCAAGGCCGTCAACCCCGAGTCCACGTTCTCCCGGATGTACCAGGAAGTGATCAACTTCTGTAAGACCCACGGACAGTTCGACCCCACCACGATGGGCACCGTGCCCAACGTCGGCCTGATGGCACAGAAGGCCGAGGAGTACGGCAGCCACGACAAGACCTTCGAGATCGCCGAGGACGGCGTCGCCGACATCGTCGACAACGAGACGGGCGAGGTGCTGCTGAGCCAGAACGTCGAAGAGGGCGACATCTGGCGGATGCCGATCGTCAAGGACGCCCCGATCCAGGACTGGGTCAAGCTCGCGGTGACGCGGGCCCGCGCCTCCGGCATGCCGGTCGTGTTCTGGCTCGACGACGAACGGCCGCACGAGAACGAGCTGCGCGCCAAGGTGAAGAAGTACCTCGGCGACCACGACACCGAGGGCCTGGAGATCACGATCCTGCCGCAGGTGTGGGCGATGCGGTACACGCTCGAGCGGTTGATCCGGGGCCAGGACACCATCTCGGCGACCGGCAACATCCTGCGCGACTACCTGACCGACCTGTTCCCGATCCTCGAGCTCGGCACCAGCGCAAAGATGCTGTCGATCGTGCCGCTGATGGCCGGTGGCGGCCTGTACGAGACCGGTGCCGGCGGCTCGGCGCCCAAGCACGTCAACCAGCTGGTGGAGGAGAACCACCTGCGCTGGGATTCGCTCGGCGAGTTCCTCGCGCTCGGCGCCAGCTTCGAGGACATGGGCGCCAAGGCCGGGAACAAGAAGGCCTCGATCCTGGGCAAGACGCTCGATGCCGCGATCGGCAAGCTGCTCGACAACAACAAGAGCCCGTCCCGCAAGACCGGTGAGCTCGACAATCGCGGCAGCCAGTTCTACCTGACCATGTACTGGGCGCAGGAGCTGGCCGCCCAGAGCGAGGACAGCGAGCTCGCCGAGCACTTCGGGCCGCTGGCCCAGCAGTTGGCCGACAACGAGCAGGCGATCGTCGAGGAGCTCAACGCGGTGCAGGGCGAAGCGGTCGACATCGGCGGCTACTACTACCCCGATCGCGACAAGACCACCGCGGTGATGCGACCCAGCAAGACGTTCAACTCCGCCCTGGAGTCGCTACAGAGCTGAGCTGACCCAGCGGCCTACGCTCAGCTAAACCCTGCTCTTCGCCGCCGCTGTGCGAAGAAATTTCGCCGGCGCGGGCGACATCTCGGTGTGGCGTGAGTAACATCCGACCTGGACACGCCGATATAGGGCCATCACCGGCCGTCGTCAGGGGTAGCTATGCGCGTGGTTATGGGTCTTTCGCTGACCGCCAAGAGTGCGGTCTGGGCCTTGGTCGACACCAGGGACGGCACCATCCTGGCCGACGAGGTGGTGACGCTCGATTCGGCCAACGAGATTGCCCGGGCCGCGGCACGTAGCGTCCAGGAATTCGCCCTGCAAAGCAGACATGACATCGAGGGCGTCCGCCTGACGTGGCACGACGACGCCCGCGCGCACGGCATCCGGCTGCGCACCAAGCTGCGACTGTTCGGCTTCGACACCGTCGAGACGGTGACGCAGGAGGCCGCTCGCGAAGGACGCAACCGCACCGCCCGCCACATCGCTCCGCACCTGGTGCTCGCTTACGGTGCGGCCCGGGCCGATCTGCACGCCGACGAGCACCGCAACGTGCTGTCCCGGCTGGTCGCCCTCGTGCCGATCCCGGTCGCGGCCGCTGCCGGCGTGATCGCCGTCGCCGGGCTCGGTGTCTACGCGCTGACCGGCGGCTTCACCGCATCCACCCCCGTCGTCGAGGCCTCCGCACCCGCGCCGGCCCCGGTCGCGGTGCCGCCCGCCCCGCCGGTACCGGCGCGGGTGCGGAGGCCTCGACGA